>NZ_LQAQ01000109.1 GCF_001583495.1 Flammeovirga sp. SJP92
TTTGTAACCTGATGCGTGATTCCCGTAGATTCATCCCATATGAAAATGTTATTACCTTGTTTGAAAGAAATTTTTGAGTGATCATCTTGAAACTTTACATTCGATTTTCTCTCAAGCGTATTTGTAATCTGTTTTTGTACTCCTTTTTTAAAGTCATACACATACAGGTTATTATCTTTTATATATACTTTTTTAGACTGATCTTTATTCCAGTTGCCACGGGCAGAGGGAAGTTGTTTTTCTTCCTCAGGTGTCACCAAAGTATATTTTTTTGATTTGATGTCTACTTTATACAAAGAAGCATAGGCTTTGTTATCTTTGTTCCAGTAGAAGTAGATTGTTTTAGAATCTTTTGCCCAAAAAGGCTTTGAAGGAGACTTGCCAATATAGTCTTCTCCACTCATGATTTCATCAAAGGTCAAAACACTTTGATTATCTTGTGCTGTTGCAATGAAAGCACAAAGGAAAAAGAAGGGTATAAAAAAATAAAGTTTTTTCATTGAATTTAATTTATTGAATTGGTAAAGGTGAGGGTAGCTTTGTCCTATAGTTTCAATGGACAAACATGCTGTCCTTTATATAAAAAAATAGCCCAAAATTGAGCTATGAAAGTTTATTGACCGTAAATGTTGAATTCCCCTAGGGTTTGGAATGTCATTGAATCGCTTCTGACCGCAGACCTTAGGTAGACATCAGTAATGAAATAAGCAGTGTCTGCTTGCATGATCAATCCAGCACTGTCACTATTCACACTCAAAATCAGATCAAGGGATTTATCGGTGATGTTGGCAGGGAGGTCATGAAGATAACCTACTCTTGTTTTCTGATCTAATGTGTTCCCTAGATAAACATCAATTGAATCAATAATCACTAAACTGGAATCTGAAGGAGCAGTTACACTCAGCGTAATTCTATTAAAGCTTACTTTTCTAGTTTTGGTCAGTTCTATTTGTAATTTCTGAAAAACACTGTCCCTCGTATTAGAATAAGCATAAGGAAGGCGTTCAACTCTCTCATTAGGAGGGGTTAGAAAATAATATGAGTTCAATGAAGTAAGTTGTAAACCTTGGATAGTGAGGTGGTCTAATTCCTGCTCAAGACCAAAAAAATCACAACTCATAAAAACTGAACCTATTATTAGACTAATAAAAAAGGTATAGGATTTTTTAAAAAAATGACGCATAATGTTGACTTTGTGAGTCACAAATGTATTAAGTGATTCCAATTTTCCCTAATTAAAAAGGTATTGCATTTCATAATTTAAAGATAATCCCAAAAATATTATCGGATTAACCTTCTAAAACTACAATAATGTCAAAATAAGGTCGTAAATTTAAAGTTGTTTTAGTACAGATATAGAGAGTTTTTTTAATCAAAGTGCTTTCATGAATATTTAATTAAATATTTGATAATGAGGTGTATATTGTTTTTTATTACTACTGTTTTACTCACTTTTCAACTATTTGGTCAGGAACATTATCCTAAGAGAGAATTTAGAGGTGTTTGGGTGGCGACTTTAAATGCAATTGACTGGCCTTATGATGTACACGATAATGCCTCGCAACAGAAAGAGGAATTTATTCGTCTGCTGAACTTTCATAAAACAAGAGGAATCAATACAGTGATTGTTCAAGTGAGAGCAAGTGCCGATGTAATTTATCCAAGTAATTTAGAACCATGGGCGAAATGTGTTTCAGGTGAACAAGGTAAACCACCAACTCCCTTTTATGATCCATTGGCTTTTATGATAGAAGAAACACATAAGAGAGGTATGGAGTTTCATGCTTGGGTGAATCCCTTTAGAGCAGTGACAAATACAGATTATGTGAAAGTGACCGAGGATCATATTGCAAAAACGCATCCTGAATGGATTTTAAAATACCACAAGCTTGCCATCATAAATCCAGGAATACCAGAGGCAAGAAATTATATTATTCAAGTGATAGATGAATTGATTTCCAATTACGATATCGACGCACTTCATTTTGATGATTACTTCTATCCTTATCCAGATCATGGAGAGATAAGAGGAGATCGTATGACTTATAGAAAATATAAAGTAGCAGGGGAAAATATTCGTGATTGGAGAAGAAGTAATATCAATACTTTTATTGAAGAAGTACATGAGCTCTTAATTCATAAAAGACCTGGTTTAAAATTCGGTATCAGCCCTTATGGTGTATGGCGTAATGATAGAATGGATATGGATGGTTCCCCTACTAAATCAGGCTATACTTCATATGACCATCTTTATGCAGATGTGAGATTATGGTTGCAAAATGGTTGGATTGATTATGTTGCTCCTCAAGTGTATCAAAGTTCTCAGCATCGTAAGATTCCATTTAAACCATTGGTAACATGGTGGTCTCAAAATACTTTTGGAAAACATCTTTACATAGGACATGCTACTTACAGAGTCCAAGTGAGTTTAGAAAGAGGATGGAGAGATAATAATGAACTTCCTATTCAAATACAACATTGTAGAGATCTAGATACTGTTTTGGGAAGTGTGTATTATAATTCCACATCCTTACTGAATAACCAAGGAGGAATAGCGGATAGTTTGATGCAATTTTATGAATATCCTGCTTTGCCTCCACTGATGCCTTGGATCGACGGAACAAAACCGAACGCTCCATCTTCTCCTAAAATCATGGCTTTGGAAGATGGCATAAAGCTAGAATGGGAAACCCCTGCTGAGGCGAAAGATGGTGATTTACCAAAATATTATGCAGTTTATTCTTCTGTGAAAGGTAAACTTCCTGAAGTAGAAGATATTAGGACGATGATAGCATTAATACCTGCGCAACAGACAGAATTTATTGATGAAAGAACAAATTCACTGGAAGAGTATACTTATTTGATCACATCAATTGATCAATTACAAAACGAAAGTGTACCCGTTTTACCTTCGTATCCTAAGGATAATAATGTGATTCTTCCTGCTCCATATAACGAAAGTATGATTGTTGAACTCCAAAAATCTGTCTTGCAAACAATATGGGGTGTAGCTGATAGAGTGATTGATAATCAGGAAGTAACAATGATAAAAGAAGTCGATTAAGTGATGCTCGTCATCAAAAAAGTACATTAAATATGTGAAATTGTAAGTGTAGATAATACAATATCTCAATTGAATATATTTTACCAAACTTGTACTGAAAAATGAAAACTTTTAAAAAACTAATTGTTGCCGTCTATAATGATGAGCAAAAAGCGAATGAGGAGTTTAAAATTCTTTCTAATAAAGAAAAGAAAGATGAGCTGGATCTGAAAGCTTACACAGTTGTGACTAAGAGCAAAGAAGGTAAAACAGTACTTCATGATACAGAAGGTCGTGATGCTTTTTGGGGAGCAGTAATTGGAGGATTGATCGGGATGCTGATCGGCCCAGTTGGAGCAATCTATGGAGCCGCTTTGTTTGCAGCAGAAGTATTTGCCGGATCTGTAGCTGCGGGCGTAGGAGTGGGAGCCATTGCAGGATGGTTAAACAGTGACGCATTGAAAATTCCAACAGATTTGCTAAAGGATATAAAGAAATCTATACATCCTGGTACTTCCGCAATTGTTGCCGTAGTAGATGAAGATTGGGTAGATGAAGTAGAAGCAGTTTTAGAACCAGGTGCGGAAATGATGCATCACTACCAATTTACAGATACAGTGGTGGAGAGATTTGAAGAAGACTGGAAAGAATTTGAAAAAGTTAATAACCCAACAAATTAATATATGAATTGATAAATACTCTAGTAAGAACGGGATGTAAAAAGCATTCCGTTTTTTTATGTGAAAAAAGAGGAAGAAGATTATATCCCCCTTGAATATGATTTAGTTTTTAATAAGATACTTTCATAGTAAAATAATTTTTAAATGGTTGATAGTCAAATGTTAAGTATTTTCTAGGTGGCTTGGATTATTTTTGGTGATGATTGTCGTTAAAAAATAGTGATATTTATCTAAAATTGTTGATACATTTTTTTAACAGAATTAACCAAACTTAAAAATGAAAACTTCCAAGAAATTAATTGTAGCAATCTATAATGAAGAGCACAAAGCAGACGAAGAATTCAAAATTCTATCTTCAAAAGAAAAAAATGATGAGCTCGACCTAAAAGCTTACACTGTAATCACCAAAAGTAAAGAAGGAAAAACGGTGCTTCATGACACTGAAGGTCGTGATGCTTTCTGGGGAGCTGTAGTTGGTGGTTTGATCGGTATGCTGGTAGGCCCTGTAGGAGCGATGTACGGCGCGGCAGTATTTGCATCACAAGTTATAGCTGGTTCTCTTGCTGCAGGAGTAGGAGGTGGAGCTATTGCTGGATGGCTGAATAGTGAAGCACTTAACGTCCCAACAGATCTACTAAAAGATATCAAAGAATCTATTCATCCAGGAACATCAGCAATTGTTGCGGTGGTTGAAGATGAGTGGGTGGAGGAAGTCGAAGCTATTTTGGAATCAGGCTCACAAATGATGCACCATTATCAGTTTTCTGATTCTGTTGTGGAGAAGTTTGAGGAAGACTGGGATAAATTCGAAAATGAACAAAATGTAACGAAATAAGCATTTGTACAATAGCTTAATTCTGGTTGTAATCATCAGAATTTGTTTCATAAAAACGGAGTGTTAACGCATTCCGTTTTTTTTAATGATTATTTGTTATGATTATAACTGAGTGTGATATTATTGTTTAAATTCTATGACATTATTAAAAATCATCTTAGAATTTCGTACTTTTGCGTGGCCTTTCTTAAGGCTGTACGATTTAAATATCTCAAACTAAAGAGGAGAGAAACAAAATGACTAGACAACAATTAATCGAGCAAGCATGGGAAGACCGTGCGTTATTGCAACAACAAGAATATATTGATGCTGTAAAAGCTACAGTTGAGGAATTAGATAAAGGTACTTTAAGATGTGCTGAGCCAGTGGCTGATGGTTGGCAAGTAAACGAGTGGGTAAAGAAAGCTGTGATTATGTTCTTCCCTCTTGCTGAAATGGAAACTATCAAAGTTGGTCCTTTCGAATTCCATGACAAAATTCCTTTAAAGAGTGATTATGCAGAAAAAGGTGTTCGTGTAGTACCTCACGCTATTGCTCGTTACGGTTCATTCGTAAACAAAGGTGTAATCATGATGCCTTCTTACGTGAACATTGGTGCTTATGTTGATTCAGGTACAATGGTAGATACTTGGGCAACTGTAGGTAGCTGTGCACAAATCGGTAAAGACGTTCACCTTTCAGGTGGTGTTGGTGTAGGTGGTGTACTTGAGCCAGTTCAAGCTGCTCCAGTGATCATCGAAGATGGTGCTTTTATTGGTTCTCGTTGTATCTTAGTAGAGGGTGTTCACATTGGTAAAGAAGCAGTATTAGGTGCAAACGTAACACTTACAGCTTCTTCTAAAATCATCGACGTTACTGGAGATGAGCCAGTAGAATACAAAGGTTATGTTCCTCCAAGATCAGTAGTGATCCCAGGTAGCTACACTAAGAAGTTCCCAGCAGGTGAATTCTCAGTAGGTTGTGCGATCATCATCGGTCAAAGAAAAGAAAGTACTGATAGAAAGACTTCATTAAATGATGCTTTAAGAGACAACAACGTTTCTGTATAAGTAACATTAAATCATATTTTAGGAGGGATTGTAGCAATGCAATCCCTTTTTTTATGCGATTTTCAAAAGTTAACGACCAATAATGAGCATTTTAATTCAGAATATTCGACTTTTGCATATTGAAATAAACTTGAAACAATTGTTTTAGAATTCAGTTTCAAGTTTTGTGAAAAGAATAATAACCAATCTTTTAAAAAAGTGATTGTAGTTGATAAAGTCGTTTTAAGTGATGATATGATGTCTGAGGAGTTTGTTTGCAACTTAGACAAATGTAAAGGAGCCTGCTGTGTAGAAGGTGATCTTGGTGCACCATTGAATGAGGATGAATTGGAGAAAATGGAAGAGGTTTATGAGAAAGTAAAACCTTATATGTCTCCTGAAGGAATTGCAGAAGTAGAACGACAAGGAAAATACATCAAAGATTTTGAAGGTGATTATTCCACTCCAACAATCGGCAACAGAGAGTGTGCTTATGCCATCTATGATGAGAAAAAGTACCTGCACTGTGCTATTGAGAAAGCTTATTTAGATAAAAAGATCTCTTATAGAAAACCAATTTCTTGTTACTTATACCCTGCAAGAATCACCAAGTATGATGCTTACGATGCGGTGAATTATGACAGATGGGAAATCTGCTCTGATGCTTGTGTATTAGGTAAGGAATTAAAAGTACCGGTCTACCAATTTTTGAAAGGGCCTTTCATTTCAAAATATGGAAAAGAATGGTATGAGAAGTTGGAAAAAGAAGTTCAATTGATGAAAGAGAACTTAAGATAATACATAGGGTTCGTTCAGAACTCAATAAGCATGTTTGGAGTAATCAGAAGAGGATTCAAACATGCTTTTTTTGGTTAAGTACTAAGACAAAAATAAATAACACTAATTCATATTATTTTTTCTGATTACTGCCTTCCAAAAACTTTAAATAGAACCACTATTTATGCGTTTTTTCGCGTTGTATTCACAAAAAATAATTACGAATTAATTATCATTTATTTTCGGCTTAGTACTTATTAATTTTTTTCAGAATCAAAATACATTCTACATCTTTGTAGAATACATTTTTATAAAAAGAAAATTGAAATATGTTATATCCTAAAAATTTAGAAGAAAAACTTGGTTTTTATAAGCTAAGAGAACTTTTAAAGGATAAATGTAACGGGGAAGTAGGACGTAGTTTTGTAGATAAAATGCGTTTCACTTCAGATGCTAGGTTTGTTAGACAAAGAATCGCTCAAGTTAACGAGTGTGTAAATATATATGAGGCAGGGGAGTCGTTTCCTCATTCAGGTTTTATTGATGTAGGTCTTTTCCTTGATAAAGTGGAGATTGTCAATGCCTTTTTGCTGGAAGAAGAACTTTTTGATTTAAAAACAGCATTAACAACGTTGAAAGAGTGTTTGACTTTTTTCAATAGTGTTGACCCTGCATTATATCCTGAATTAGTTAAGATCAGTGAAGGTGTGGAATTTGATACCATGATCCTTCATGAGATTGATATGATTTTAGATGACAAAGGAAAAGTAAGAGATAACGCTTCTCCTGAGTTGGTGAAAATCAGACAGGCTTTACACCGTGAGTTGTCAAGTCTTCGTTCAAGAACGGCTTCTGTGATTCAGCAGATGAAGAAAAAAGGGTATGCCAAAGAAGATGCTATCCCTACGCTTCGTGAAGGTAGAATTGTGGTGCCAGTGCCTGCTGAACATAAACGTCATGTAACAGGTTTCGTGCATGATGCTTCCTCTACAGGACAGACGGTATACATTGAACCTCAAGAATTATTACAGCTGAATAACTCCATCAAAGATTTAGAGTTAAGAGAGCGTCAAGAGGTGATCCGTATTCTGACAGAAATCACTCATAAAATCCGACCTCAAGTTCCAGGGCTTAGAAAAGGGAATAACTATCTTGGTGTTATTGATTTTATTAATGCAAAGGCAAATTTTGCGATGTTGCAAGAGTCAATTCAACCGGAAATTGTGGATGAACCTTTAGTCGCTTGGTATCATGTGGCTCACCCTATTTTGCTTTGGTCTTTCACTGAACAAGGTAAAAAGGACAGTGTAGTGAGACAGAAGATTGAATTGGACGAAGAAAGAGGTAGAATATTACTGATTTCTGGACCAAACGCCGGTGGTAAATCAATTGCCATGCAGACTGTGGCGTTGGTGCAATACATGTTCCAGTGCGGTATGTTGGTGCCGATGATGGAAGGTTCAAAGATGGGTATTTTCGATGATATCATGATGGATTACGGTGATGATCAATCATTAGAAAATGACCTTTCTACTTATTCTTCTCACTTGACAAACATGAAAGCCATGTTGAAAAGAGGTAATCCGAAGTCGTTAGTGCTAATTGATGAATTTGGATCGGGTACTGAACCAGAATTAGGTGGTGTAATCGCTGAGTCTATCTTGGAGCAAATGAATCACCAAAAGATGTGGGGTGTAATCACTACTCACTATGCTAACCTTAAGTTTTATGCAGAAAAGCAGGATGGTTTACAGAATGGAGCCATGCGTTACGATGTAGAAAACCTAAGTCCTCTCTATAAATTGGAGCAAGGTCAGCCAGGTAGTTCTTTTGCATTAGAGATTGCTCAGAAAATTGGTTTACCGAAGAAAGTGGTCAACATTGCACGCCATAAAGCAGGTAGAAAGAAGATCAACATGGAAGAATTGCTTCGTAATCTTGAAGAAGAGAAGAAGGAGTTTGCCAAGAAAAATAAAGAAGTCAGTCGCTTAGAACAGAAGTTGAAGTCAGCTACTGAGAAATTTGAGACGAAATCAATCGAGCTTCAGAATAAGAAGCAGAATATTATGGATAAGGCCCGTAAAGATGCCCAAAAGGTATTGGATACGGCCAACCGTAAGATTGAGTTGACGATCAAAGAGATCAGAGAGACCAACGCTGAAAAAGAGAAGACGAAACAGCTTCGTAAGAACATTGAAAACTTCAAAAATAGTAATCAGCCTTCTAAAAAAATTACTAAAAAGAAAGAAGAAGAGCCTAGTTATGAAGTGATCGGTGGTACAATTACAATTGGAGATGCAGTCCGAATTAAAGGACAGGGTTCAATTGGCGAAGTTGCCGCTTTGACCGCCAAAGAAGCTGAAATTATTATTGGTTCACTTCGTACAAATGTGAAATTAAATCGTTTGGAGAGAATCAGTAAGAAGGAATTCAGAAAGGAAGTCAGAGATAAAGTGTCTTCACAAAGCGCCGCATCTAATCTCACGCAAAGAAGAATTGATTTCAATTCTCAGCTTGACCTCAGAGGAAAAAGAGCAGAAGAGGTGATGTATGAATTAGATGATTTTATGGATACAGCATTGATGCTCGGTGAAAGTTCTGTCCGTATCTTACATGGAAAAGGAACCGGAGCATTAAGAGAAGTAGTCCGAAATCACCTAAAATCTTTCCGTGGAATTAAGAATGTTTCTGATGATCATCCTGATAGAGGAGGTGCTGGAGTAACAATTGTAACATTTAGATAATTCATATTAATCGTATGATTTATCCGTTTACTTAACATTTGTTATGTGAATACTATTAAAAAATATTATATATTTGATATACCAAAAGTAGAAATACTGTTTCTAACCTTTGGTCTTCATAGCTGGTTGAAATCGTAAATAGGTGAAAAACCCTGTTTACGTACTTTATGTTACTCATAAAGTTGAAACGCTCAATATAAAAACTATATTGGGCGTTTCTGTTTATGATAGTGTCTGAATCATAAAAGTTCATTTTTTTCAATTAAAAAAAAGGTTTTGCTCACTGATGTAACAAAACCTTTCTTCATCAAATAATAGAGCAAACTATTGTTTGATATTGAATTTCTTCTCCATATGTTCCCAATAAGTATTCAGGCTGTCCTTCATGTCTTTTCTTAGGATCAATATACCAACAAGGTTAGGAATTGTCATCAGTGCGATTGTAATGCCCGATAAGGTCCAAATAATGGTTGTGTCAGCAAAAGAACCTACAAAGAAAGAAGCAACATAAACTGCTCTGTAGTAAATTACAGATTTTGAACCTAAAAGGAAGGTCATTGCTCTATCTCCATAATATGACCAAGAAATCGCTGTTGAGAAGGCAAAAAGTAATAAACCAATTGAAACAATATATTTGCCGTATTCTCCAAAATAACTCCTCGTAAAAGCTAAACTTGTAAGGGGGGCTGAGTGAATCAATGATTTACCTTTTATAACCAAGTTGGATTTCCATTGTACCACGCCGTCTTTTACGTTCAATGGTCCAGTATATCTTTCTCCTTCCAAGAAAACCTTTACATCTTCAGCAACAGAACGAGCATGAATTAAAGTTACTGTACTTTTAACTACACCTTCAACCACATTTAATTCACCCGAGAACGTTGGTAATGTTTCTTTGCCACTGATGTGGTAAGACAGTTTCTCACGGTCATTATTAGGATTAGATTTGCGGTCATCATATCTAGAACTTAAGACTTGAAGGTCTGTTTGTTGGAATGTATTTTCGATTTTCTCTCTCCAAACATTAGAGGATAATAACGCTAATCCTGTAAGTGAACAGATGATAATTGTATCAATAAATGGCTCTAAAATAGCAACCATACCTTCAGATACAGGTTCTTTTGTTTTTGCTGAAGCGTGGGCAATTGGTGCAGAACCTTGACCTGCCTCATTAGAGAAAAGTCCTCTGTTAACACCTCTGTTGAAAGCATAAGCAAAAGTAGCTCCTAAGAAACCACCTGTAGCAGAAGTTCCTGAGAAGATATCGCTGACAATTTTTCCGATTGAGCTTGGGATGTTCTCGAAATTGAATAAGATAACAGCTAAACAACCAATGAAGTAAATTACTGCCATCATTGGAACTAGCTTTTCAGTCACTTTTGCGATTCTAGAAATACCACCAAGAATTACAAATGCTAAAAGTACCGCTAAAATAGCACCGGTAACATATTGTTCTACTCCAAAAGTAGCATAGATTGAAGAAGCGATAGAGTTGACTTGTGGAAGGTTACCCGTTCCAAAAGAAGATAAAACAGTAGCAATGGCAAAAAGCACTGCCATCCATTTCATATTCAATTTATTTTTCATGAAGTACATCGGTCCGCCGGCCATTGTACCATCAGCAGTTTTTTCTCTGTATTTGTGTGATAAAGTAACTTCGACAAATTTTGTCGTCATACCAAAGAAGGCCGTTACGATCATCCAGAATAAAGCAGCAGGACCACCTAAGTGAATTGCTAATGCTACACCTGCAATATTACCAGTACCCACTGTACCTGATAAAGCTGTGGCTAAAGCTTGAAAGTGTGAAGTGTCACCCTCATCATCTTGTTCATCAAATTTTCCTTTTACAACATCTATAGCATGAGAAAAAAAGCGAATTTGAGGAAATCTGAGATAAATTGTAAAAAATAGACCAGTTAAAAGTAGAAGAGCTACAAACCAAAATGAGCCTCCTATATAACTATCAATTAGACTAAGTACGTCGTTTAACTGTTGCATTTGTTGTTTGTTATGAAAAAAGTTGGAAAGACTTTTAATAAGTTTAAATATTCAAATTGTATGCGAATTTATAAAAAATCAAGACAATACTGTTTATTTTTTCATTCATCACCCTGAAATCATGAAAGAATTAGGTTTCGTTTTACCTTTTGAAATTGAATTAGACTCTATTAATCAATTAACAAAATAAACACCTTGTAGTGAAATGCAAACGATGTGTGTTTTGCTAAGGCTCTTCCATTATTACGAAATAGTTATGAATATTTAGAGAAATATAATGTCTCTCAAATTTATTTTTAAGGCGAATTATTGTAGCTTGCAACCTCAAATTCTCACAGCAAAACTTGTGGTCAGTTGTAGGGGCACAAATGGGGGGATTTAAAAATTAAAATTTATATACCACAATGATTAAAATTACATTACCGGATAATTCGGTAAGAGAGTTCGAAAGCGGAGCGTCTTCATTGGATGTAGCGAAAAGCATCAGTGAAGGATTGGCAAGAAACGTACTTGCAGCAGAAGTAAATGGAGAAGTTTGGGATGCCACCAGACCATTGACCGCAGACTCAAATGTAAAATTATTAACGTGGAATGACACGGACGGAAAGTCAACTTTCTGGCACTCTTCAGCTCACTTAATGGCCGAAGCTTTAGAAGCTTTATACCCTGGTGTAAAACTAGGCATTGGACCTTCTATCGAAAATGGTTTCTACTATGATGTGGATTTCGGTGATCACGAATTCTCATCTGAGGAATTGGCCAACGTTGAGAAGAAGATGAAAGAACTAGCAAAGCAAAAGAATGTCTACGCACGTGAGGATATTTCTAAAGCGGATGCAGTTAAATACTTCGAAGAAAAAGAAGATCCTTATAAATTAGACCTTTTAGAAGGTTTAGAGGATGGTCAGATCACTTTCTATAAGCAAGGTGCATTCACAGATTTATGTCGTGGACCACACATTCCTCATACAGGCTTTATCAAAGCAATTAAATTGATGTCTGTAGCAGGTGCTTATTGGAGAGGTGACGAGAAAAATAAAATGTTGACTCGTATCTACGGTATTACATTCCCAAAAGCAAAGGAATTAACAGAATACTTAGAGAGATTAGAGGAAGCGAAGAAAAGAGATCATAGAAAAGTAGGTCAAGAATTAGACTTATTTACTTTCTCTCAAAGAGTAGGTCAAGGTTTACCATTATGGTTGCCAAAAGGTACTACTTTAAGAGAGAGATTGGAGAATTTCTTAAGAAAAGCACAGCAGAAAGCAGGTTACCAACAAGTAGTAACACCTCATATTGGTTCTAAAGACCTTTACGTTACTTCTGGTCACTATGCAAAATATGGTGAAGATTCATTCCAACCAATTCATACTCCACACGAAGGTGAAGAGTATTTATTGAAGCCAATGAACTGTCCTCACCACTGTGAAATTTACCGTTCTCGCCCAAGATCTTATAGAGATTTACCAGTTCGTTTAGCTGAATTTGGTACTGTATATAGATATGAGCAGTCAGGTGAATTACATGGTTTGACAAGGGTGCGTGGTTTTACGCAAGATGACGCTCACTTGTTCTGTCGTCCTGATCAAGTAAAAGAAGAGTTCGGTAAAGTAATCGACCTTGTTTTATATGTATTCAAATCATTAGGTTTTGATGATTATTTAGCTCAAATTTCATTAAGAGATAAAGAAGATAGAGCGAAGTATATCGGTAAAGAATCTGATTGGGATAGAGCTGAAAAAGATATCGAAGAAGTTGCAGCTGAAAAAGGTCTGAAGACAGTTGTAGAATACGGTGAAGCGGCATTCTACGGTCCTAAATTAGACTTTATGGTACGTGATGCTTTAGGTAGATCTTGGCAGTTAGGTACTATTCAAGTGGATTACCAATTACCACAGCGTTTTGAGTTGGAATACAAAGATTCTGATAACTCATTAAAACGTCCGGTAATGATTCACAGAGCGCCATTCGGTTCAATGGAACGTTTCATTGCCATCTTGATTGAGCACACAGGCGGTAACTTCCCATTGTGGTTAGCACCTGAGCAATTTACAATCTTGCCAGTATCTGACAAATACAACGATTATGCTTACGACGTAATGAGTGAATTAGAAGAAGCTGGATTTACAGGTACTGTAGATGCAAGAGCGGAGAAAATTGGTAGAAAGATCCGTGATGCAGAAGTTCAGAAAACACCTTACATGTTGATTGTAGGTGAAAAAGAAATGGACGGAAATGCAGTTTCAGTACGTAAGAAAGGAGAAGGTGATGTTGGAACAATGTCAGTGTCTGATTTCTTAGCGTTATTCAAGAAAGAAACAGCAGTTTAGTACTGCGAAAAAATAAATTGACAATGAGTTGTGATTTTTAATTGCAACTCATTGTCTTATAATAACATTTATAATAAATCTAACAATGGTGTATGATGTAATCATTGTTGGTGCCGGTATTGTCGGGATGGCATCAGCTTTGAAAATCAAACAACAGTCTCCAGAGTTAAAGGTTTTAGTATTGGAGAAAGAGGGTGATGTTGCACAGCATCAAACAGGTCATAATAGTGGAGTGATTCACTCAGGACTTTATTATAAACCGGGTAGCCATAAAGCATTAAACTGTATTGATGGCTACAATCAGTTGATTAAGTTCTGTGATGAAGAAGGCGTTAAGTATGATTTGTGTGGTAAAGTTGTTGTAGCGACAGACCAAAAAGAACTAGACAACTTAAATACGTTATACGAAAGAGGTGTAGCAAACGGACTGAAAGACCTAAAACGTTTATCTGCTTCTGAAATTAAAGAATACGAGCCCTACTGTAATGGTATTGCAGGCCTTTACGTTCCTCAAACAGGTATTATTGATTACACTGAAGTGACTCAGAAATACAAAGAAGTGTTTGAAGAGCGATTTGGTGGTGAAGTAAAATTCAGAAACAAAGTAGAAGATATCCGTTTAGGAAGTATCGGCGTTGAAGTGATGACCAATAGAGATGTTTACAGATCACATTTAGTAGTGAACTGTGCAGGTCTTTATAGTGATCGTGTTGCTCAATTGGCTTTAAAACAGCTTGACGTTCGTATTATTCCTTTCAGAGGGGAATATTATGAGATTAAGCCGAATAAGCACTATCTCGTGAAAAACCTAATCTATCCTGTTCCTGATCCTGCATTCCCATTCTTGGGTGTTCACTTCACAAGAATGATTAACGGTGGAGTAGAAGCTGGGCCTAATGCTGTTTTAGCATATAGAAGAGAAGGATATAAAAAGACAGATGTTAATGTAAGTGAACTTTTTGAATCTTTGACATGGAAAGGATTTATTAAAGTAGCTTCTAAGTACTGGCCAACTGGATTAGGAGAGGTTTATAGATCTTATTCTAAGGGGGCTTTTACGAAGGCATTGCAGCGTTTATTGCCTGATTTGAAAGAGTCAGACTTGAAATCTGGTGGTTCAGGAGTAAGAGCACAAGCATGTGATAAGAACGGTGGATTGATCGATGACTTCTTATTTGTGGAAGAAGATCGTATGATTAACGTACTAAATGCACCTTCACCTGCGGCGACATCATCTTTGGCAATTGGTGATACAATTGCTTCAAAGGTTTTGAAGAAGCTGAATAAATAGAAATTTTAAGCGTGTAGAAATATTTTATTGAAAAAATATCTATTTCTATACGCTTGAAATTCAACCTTCAAATAATTTGTTGATTTTTTTTTACAATAGATTGTTTGTATATCCAAAAACGAGTCTTACCTTTGCACTCGCAATGACACAAACGGTGTCTGTAATACATAAAATTTCGGGATGTTAGCTCAGTTGGTTTAGAGCACCTGCCTTACAAGCAGGGGGTCATTGGTTCGAATCCAATACGTCCCACCAATTTTTACTAGATAGTAAAATTGGGGTGTTAGCTCAGTTGGTTTAGAGCACCTGCCTTACAAGCAGGGGGTCACTGGTTCGAATCCAGTACGCCCCACAATTTGACATGATGTACAATGGGATGTTAGCTCAGTTGGTTTAGAGCACCTGCCTTACAAGCAGGGGGTCATTGGTTCGAATCCAATACGTCCCACCAGATTTTACAGATAGTAAAAACTGGGGTGTTAGCTCAGTTGGTTTAGAGCACCTGCCTTACAAGCAGGGGGTCACTGGTTCGAATCCAGTACGCCCCACAAT
>NZ_LQAQ01000110.1 GCF_001583495.1 Flammeovirga sp. SJP92
CCTTACAAGCGTTACTGGTTCGAATCCAGTACGCCCCACCATTATTGACATGATGTACAAATGGGATGTTAGCTCAGTTGGTTTAGAGCACCTGCCTTACAAGCAGGGGGTCATTGGTTCGAATCCAATACGTCCCACCAGATTTTACAAATAGTAAAAACTGGGGTGTTAGCTCAGTTGGTTTAGAGCACCTGCCTTACAAGCAGGGGGTCACTGGTTCGAATCCAGTACGCCCCACAAT
>NZ_LQAQ01000111.1 GCF_001583495.1 Flammeovirga sp. SJP92
AAGCAGGGGGGGTTCAACTCCAATACGTCCCACCAGATTTTACAGATAGTAAAACTGGGGTGTTAGCTCAGTTGGTTTAGAGCACCTGCCTTACAAGCAGGGGGTCACTGGTTCGAATCCAGTACGCCCCACAGTCAAAAAAAGGACATACGTAATACGTGTGTCCTTTTTTTATGCCTAAATATCTGGTTAATAATTTTTTACAAAAAAAATAACACCAATATTGTTGAATAGTCATATATAGTTCTAACTTTGCACCGCAAATAATCACAGTTAAATTATTTGCTTCAAATGGCTATCGATCCAAGTAAAGTTTTGTATGAAGCACTCACATACGATGACGTGCTATTAAGACCTGGTTTCTCTGAAATCCTACCTAGAGAGACAACTACAAAAACAATGTTAACAAAAAACATTGCGTTGAATATTCCTTTAGTATCAGCTGCAATGGATACTGTAACAGAAGCTGAGTTAGCTATCGCAATGGCATTGGAAGGAGGTTTAGGCTTCATCCACAAAAACATGACCATTCAACAACAAGCTTCCCAAGTACGAAAAGTCAAGCGTTCGCAATCAGGAATGATTTTGGACCCAGTTACCTTAACTGCGAACAAAACATTATTTGAAGCAAACGAGTTAATGAGAGAATACAAAATCGGAGGTATTCCAGTAGTTGACGAAGAAGGACTTCTAATCGGTATTTTAACAAACAGAGACCTTCGTTTCCAGAAGGACTTAGGCATCGCTGTTAAGGATGTGATGACAAAGGAAAACCTTATCACAGCAGCAGATGGTATCACATTAGACGAGGCTCAAGAGATTCTTCAAGAGCATAAAATCGAAAAACTTCCAATCGTAAGTAAATCAAACAAGTTAGTTGGTTTGGTTACGTATAGAGATATTCTTAAGAATAAGAACAGACCAAACGCTTGTAAAGATCAGTACGGTCGTTTAAGAGTAGGTGCTGCAATTGGTGTTACTGCAGACCTTATGGAGAGAGTTGCTGAATTAAAAGCAGCAGGTGTTGATGTAGTAGGTTTAGATACTGCACACGGTCACTCAAAAGGTGTAATTGATGCCTTAAAGAGAATCAAGAAGGAATTTCCAGATTTAGATGTTATCGTAGGTAACATTGCTACAGCAGAAGCAGCAGAAATGTTGGCAGATGCAGGTGCTGATGGTATCAAAGTAGGTGTTGGACCAGGTTCAATCTGTACTACACGTGTAATCGCAGGTGTTGGTGTACCTCAGTTATCAGCAGTATTCGAAGCAGCTTCAGTATTAAGAGAGAGAGGTATTCCTTTCATCGCTGATGGTGGTATTCGTTTCTCAGGTGACTTAGTAAAGGCAATTGCTGGTGGTGCTGACGTAGTAATGATTGGTTCATTATTAGCAGGTACTGACGAGGCTCCTGGTGATATGATTATCTTCGAAGGACGTAAGTTCAAATCATATAGAGGTATGGGTTCTGTAGAAGCAATGAACCAAGGTTCTAAAGACCGTTACTTCCAAGATGCAGAAGATGACATCAAAAAATTAGTACCAGAAGGAATTGCTGGACGTGTACCTTACAAAGGACGTGTTGAGGAAGTTCTTTATCAATTGGTAGGTGGATTAAAAGCAGGTATGGGTTACTGTGGTGCTGGATCTATCGATCAGTTGAAAGATGCTAAATTTGTGAAGATTACAGGTGCAGGTGTGAAAGAATCACATCCACACGATATCACAATTACAAGAGAAGCTCCAAACTACTCTTCTAAAGGGTAAGTTTTAGTTGCATAAAATTAAGAGAGGTCAGGCAGTGCTTGACCTCTTTTTTTTTGCCTTGAAATTTTTGAGATGAAATAAGGTTCATTTAAGAAGCAGGATAAATGAATATACATGTTTTGTAGACCCATAATTGAAATTATGGGCTTTTTGGAAGATATCTCATTTATCAACTCTTGATCATAATATTTGACTTATCCATATATTAATGGATGTAGTACTTATAGGTCATTGAAACATATCAAGTATAAAAGAAGTATAACTTCCTGCAAAAGATGGAGAAATACTAAATATTTACTTTTTCATTCATCATTCTTAACGCTTCATTCAAAATATCTCTTTTCTTTTGTCCTACTACTTATGTATATTTGCTATAATATTGAGCAATTTAGTGTTTAAAATAAACGCAATAAGGTTATGATGGGAGCCGTACCTTTGTCGGAGAGAATGAGACCAAAATCAGTTTTTGATGTGGTAGGACAGCGTCACCTTTTAGGAGATGACGGTGTTTTTAGAAGAATGGTGGAAAGCAAGACCATTCCCTCAATGATTCTTTGGGGCCCTCCAGGTGTAGGCAAAACAACTTTAGCAAGACTATTAGCTGAGGCAACAGGTAGACCTTTTAAGACGTTGAGTGCGGTAAGTGCAGGAGTTAAGGAAGTAAGAGAAGTCATCAAGGAAGCTACTTATGCCTATGGCACTATTTTATTTATTGATGAGATTCACCGCTTCAGTAAATCACAGCAAGATGCTTTGTTGAATGCTGTCGAGAAAGGTATTATTGTTTTGGTGGGTGCAACTACCGAAAATCCTTCTTTTGAAGTGAATTCAGCCTTGATCTCTAGAAGTCAAGTCTACGTATTAGAATCTTTGGATAAGAAAGATTTATTAGAATTGGTGAATAGAGCTATCAAAGAGGATCCTTATCTTAAAAAGAAAACCATACAGCTAAAAGAAACTTACAATCTCCTAAGATACTCTGGTGGAGACGCAAGAAGGCTATTAAACCTCCTTGAACTTTCAGTGGATGCCGCAAAAGAAGAGGAAGGTGAAATTATCATTACAGATGAATTAGTCGCCATGGTTGCACAACAACGTGCGGCACGTTATGATAAAAAAGGAGAATCACATTATGATATCATCTCTGCTTTTATCAAATCGATCAGAGGTTCTGACCCGAATGCTGCAGTCTATTGGTTGGCAAGAATGATTGAAGGGGGAGAAGATCCTAAATTTATTGCAAGAAGATTGATTATTTCAGCTTCTGAAGATATCGGCAACGCCAATCCCAACGCTTTGTTGATTGCTAATAACTGTATGCAAGCTATTCAAAATATTGGAATGCCTGAAGGACGAATCGTTTTGTCTCAAGCAACAACTTATTTGGCTTGTTCACCCAAAAGTAATGCGGCTTATACAGCTATCAAAGATGCTCAAAAAGTTGTAAAAACGACAGGAGATTTACCAGTTCCATTACATTTAAGAAATGCATCTACCAAATTAATGAAAGAATTGGGTTACGCAGATGCATACATTTACCCTCATGATGATCCTCAAGGTTTTATTCCTCAAGAGTACATGCCAGAAGGTTTGGAAGGAAAAACGCTTTATAAACCAAAGGTAAATAGTAGGGAAAAGGAAATGATGAATAGGTTGCAGTTGATGTGGCAGAAGAAGTATAAGTATTGATTGATAATTATGATGATATTTCAAGAAATCTTAGATTTGAGATACACTAACAAACATTCAATCGTGGAAGCAAACCAAAGTCGTAATGGAATAATAAAAAAGAAGCTTTTAATATTCTTCATACTAAGCATAACTTGTATTTGTTGTCGAACTTTAGTTGATAATAGAAATATCTCTAATACATTTCCTGCAGAATATTTTTCGAGTTATGAAAAACTGGTTTTATATGAAAATGGATCATTTTTCTTATTGAATAATGGCTCAATGCTTGCACATCCGATTGAAGAATGTGATACGATTTCAAAAGGAGTTTGGAGGTTGAATGATCATCATAACTTAGTTTTAAATAGTATACCAAAACCAGATCCTAAATTTTCCCTTGAAAAGAATAGGTCTTCAAGTCGAGATAGTTTATATTTTTACATTGAGAAGCCTAATGAATCATTTGCATTAGCATTTGAAGTAATGATCAACAAAAAAAGAATTTTGACCATAAAAAAAGATAGGTTAGCAGTTTTGAAAAGTAGGTATATAAACAAAACAGGGGTGGATTTATTTGAGGTCTCTACCTTGCCTGATCATAAACTTCCATCTTACCCCATTTTTTCTGATAGTATAAATACAGATAGCTATAACTCCTTTGTTATTAAAATGCCTCAAATTGGTTTTTGCGATTATGAGTATCAAAACTTTGAAAGTGAAGAGGCAGAGTTTGTTGGTAAGAGAAAAATAGTATTAAACAATAAGGTTTTTATTCAAAATTAATTTCTTGATTAGATTATTAATATTCTCAATTTACTCTTAACAATCTAGAATAAGTGTTCAGAGTAGAATAACTTGGCCAAAACAACTATAACATCTTAGTCTATGCTATTATGAAAAAGCTACTATTGATTTTGATTATTTTCCTTAGTTTTTCGGATACCGTTTACTCAATGGCAATTCAAGATTCAATTTTTCTTTTGAAGGACTTAAAATATTTACCCATTGAGAAAGTCGATCGTATCATAGATTTGAGTGTAGAGTATAATACTATTACTGCAAAATATGATTCCATTAAAGGTAGAATTGATATTGAACAAATATTGATGATCGAGGAAAAGTTTAAAATAGAAATCAAAGAAGAATATTTAAGTTTAGAGAATAATTGTCAAAAAATAGAGTTGCTCTACTTGTTGAATAGTTTACATTGGGTTGCATATTATGATGATGAAGACTTTTTATTTCTTCTTTCTGAAGATGGATCATCATTGAATTGCGCTCCCGTTGGGTGTTTTTATGAAGGATTTGAGTCTTTAAGCTATGAAGAATCATTAAAATTGGATCTGAGATTAAGAAAAAGGGAGTTAGGTTGTGACTAGATAGATCAAAAAAGTAGAAACAAAAAAATGAGGTCTCTGACCAAGAGACCCCTCTCACAGATTAACTGTGATAAACCACCCAAATATTTTATATAATTATGCTGCTTTAATATTATCTCTACCCCAGATAGCGGCAGCTTCTGGAGATTCAAAAAGTTTTATTTTAAAACTGGTTTCATTTTCCAGCAAGTGTTCTAAATTAATCACTGAAAAACGTGTAAAAGGATCACAGTCATCCTCAATTATGACACCAAAATGTTGGACCTTCAATAATAATATCTTTGGGATAAACCAACTAACCAACCATGGGTTAGAAGACATCCATCCACTTTTTACAAATCTTGCATCCAGCAATACAACAGATGGCTTCCCACTTTGTATATCTTTCAGTGTACTTTCAAGGTGCTCATTAAAAGCATCTGGTTGAAAAAAGCCTCTCATGCGTATGGTGAGGGTGTTATTTCTACTATTGATATCTGTGGTAAAGCTGGTCATAATATTATTAGGTTTATTGTAAAACAGTTTTTCAGATTGTTTGCTTCTATTACATTAGTTTTCTTCTTTTTGTTCAATTATGGAATCATAAAGCATGTAATAGAATTTCAAATACAAATTCATTTTTTAATGAAAACTTAACCTTTTGATTTTTTCTATGACCTTGTTTTACTTCGAAAATGAGTGTTATTCTTGTTTTTCTTTAAAAAAGTGAATCAAGAGCTGAATTGCTTACATATAGTATTTTTACAAGAAAATGGCATTATAATAAAGAAGATTTAACTGCTTAATGTGTGAAATTAGAATAATACCACTTGTATATTTTAGTAGGAAATGCCCAAAAAACATCGATTTGAGAATTATTATGGAATAATCTCTACAATAAATTTAAGATACCTTTGAAATATCCTTAAATTTGGACCTTCAGAAAAGTGAACAAAATTTTATGGCACAAATAGATATTATTGAGAAATATTTTCCTGATTTAACTTCAGTACAAAAAAATCAATTTGCTCAATTAAGAGACCTTTATGCAGAGTGGAACGAGAAGGTAAATGTTATTTCTAGAAAAGATATAGATAACTTATACGAACGTCACGTATTGCATTCTTTGAGTATTGCAAAGATCATTGAGTTCAAGCCAGGAACTGAGATCTTGGATGTTGGAACAGGAGGTGGTTTTCCAGGAATTCCATTAGCCATATTTTTCCCCAATGTGAAATTTCACCTTGTGGACTCCATTGCCAAGAAAATCAACGTGGTGAACGAAATTGCGAAGACAATTGGTTTGACAAATGTGAAGGCGGAGCAAATGAGAGCTGAAAAAGTAGATGGAGAATATGATTTCGTCGTTTCTAGAGCTGTAACAAGAATTGATGTTCTTTTGAGATGGGTAAGATCAAAAGTAGCTTTCCAGCAAGGGCATGAATTGAATAATGGTATTATTTGTTTAAAAGGAGGAGATCTTACTGAGGAGTTCTCAAAATTAAACAAAAAGAAATACAAGTTGTTTGATATGAAAGATCTCTACGAAGAGGATTTCTTTGAGACAAAAAAGATCGCTTACGTTCCAGTTACGAAGAATAAATAATATATGCCGAAGGTATTAGGGGATTTTCAACGTCCTGTAAAGGACCAAATGATTGAATTCGAAAAGAAGTTCCGCTATTTTATGAAAAGCGATGTAGCACTCTTAGATCGTATCATGAGCTACATTGTGAAAAGTAAAGGAAAGCAGATGAGACCCATTATGGTGTTTTTAACTGCTGGAGCTACTGGACAAATTATTGATCAGACTTATAGAGGAGCCGCACTTATTGAACTGTTGCATACAGCCACTTTAGTACATGATGATGTGGTGGATGATGCAGATTATAGAAGAGGCTTTTTCTCTATAAAAGCTTTATGGAAGAATAAAACCGCCGTACTTGTTGGTGATTACTTATTGTCAAAGGGATTGTTATTATCCGTTGAGAATGAGGATTTCGAATTGCTGAAATATGTATCAACTGCCGTGAGGGAGATGAGCGAGGGAGAATTGATGCAGATTGAAAAGGCAAGACGACTGGACATTACGGAGGATGTTTATTTTGAAATCATCAGACAAAAAACAGCTACTTTGATTGCTGCTTGTACTGCTGTGGGTGCTTCATCAGCTGGAGCAACGCAAGAGATTGTGGACAGGATGAGACTGATGGGTGAAAAAATAGGTATTGCTTTCCAGATCAAAGATGATTTGTTTGATTACGGAACCGACGAAATTGGAAAACCTCTTGGTATAGATATTAAAGAAAAGAAAATGACCCTTCCTTTAATCTATGCATTGAATAATGCAGGATGGTTGAAAAAGAGAGAGATCATTTTTAAAATAAAAACTCAAAATACAAACCAAAAAGTGGTCCGTGAGATCATTGAGTTTGTAAGACAGTCGGGCGGTTTAGAATATGCAGAAAAAACCATGCATGAATACATCAAGGAAGGTAGAGCTATTCTTGATGAATTGCCTGATTCTGAATACCGTCAAGCTTTGCATGAGCTGATTACTTATGTAGTGGAGAGAAAGAAATAAGAAAAATGGGGCATAATAAGTCAGAATTATTGCATGAAGTAGGGCAGTTTGTGGCCCAATTGTCAAAAATGGGTGTGAAAGATGTGGTGCTTTCACCGGGTTCAAGAGTAGCACCATTGGCACTTGCTTTTGCGAGACATCCTGAGATCAATACACTATCTGTAAGTGATGAGCGTTCTGCCGCTTTTGTGGCAATGGGAATCGCCCAGCAAACTGAAAGGCCTGTAGTCATTGCATGTACTTCAGGAACCGCAGCGCTTAATTATACCCCAGCCATTACAGAAGCTTATTATCAGAGAATTCCTGTTATTGTAATTACTGCTGATCGCCCAACAGAATGGATTGATCAGTGGGACGGACAGACGATTCGTCAGAATAATATCTTTGGAAATCATATCAAGAAGAGTTTCCAAATGCCTGATGACCTCTCACATCCTGATGCTAAATGGTATAAGGAACGAATAGGAAATGAGGCAATGAATGAGGCGTTGTCTTATCCCCAAGGCCCTGTTCATATTAATTGGCCGTTAAGAGAACCTTTTTATCCTGATGCGGAAGAACAGTTTGCTTTTGATTCAACTTCAATAAGAGTAAGGAAAGAAATAAGTTCTGAACCTTATGTGGAAGAAGAAATTTGGGAAGAAGAATTGATTCCTTTATTACAAGAGCATAAAAAAATACTGATTGTAGCAGGACAAGGACAGTTTGATGAAGAAGTAGGAGAGAGCCTTTCGAGCTTACCATTTCCTGTGGCTTCAGATGTCATCTCAAATTATGGCCAATTAGATAATGCTACAGTGCACCAAGATGTATTCCTTACTCCTAATAAGAATACTGAATTACAACCCGATATATTAATCACTTTTGGTAAATCTGTTATTTCAAAAAATCTCAAACTGTTTTTGAGAAATAACAAACCAGTGGAACATTGGCATATACAGGAAGCTGGAGATGTACCTGATCCATTTATGGCATTGACAAAAGTGATTCGTTCCTCAGACGTATTGTTTTTTGATCAGTTAGGTTCTATCAATTTTGAAGAAGAAGAGTATGGTGAATACCTATCTTCTTGGAAAGAATACAATGATAGAGTAAAAGCACAGAAAACAGACTTCTTTGAATTACTTTCTTTTTCAGAGTTAGAGGTGGTAAATCATTTGATTAATTCACTTCCTGAAAATTCAACACTTCATCTTGCTAACAGTATGTCAGTGAGGTATGCTAATTTTATTGGTGTAGAAAGAGAGGATGTAAAAGTTTTTGCCAATAGAGGAACAAGCGGAATAGATGGAAGCACAAGTACTGCTATTGGTCATGCTATTGCGAATCCTGATGAACTTCATTTCTTGTTGACAGGAGACTTAGCTTTCTTTTATGACAGAAATGCTTTCTGGAATAATTACTTGCCATCAAATCTAAAAGTGGTTTTACTCAATAATCATGGTGGTGTTATTTTCAGAATGATTGACGGACCTGCAAGGCAACCTGAGTTAGGAGAGTATTTTGAGACAGAACAAAGAACCTCAGCAAAGTATCTTGCAGAAGAATATAAACTGAAGCATTGGGAAATTAATTCTAGAGAAGAGTTTTATTTTACATTTGATAATTTCCTTCAACCAAACTCACAAGCTTGTATTTATGAAGTGAAGAGTAATAAGGAAATCAGCAAAAATACTTTTAAGGCATTTAAGAGGGAAGGTATGAAATGGTAGCTTTTCCTCCCTGAAAATAAATTTCCAAAGCCATCTCATTGATCGAAATGAGGTGGCTTTTGTGTTTTTCATTAATATTAGTTGTAGGTGAATTCAATATAAATGAACGGTACGAGATTCAAATGTTAAATTTAACATAATTCATATTGGAATAGAAGATAGCCGTTATTGGAGTGTTTTTGATGACAAAATGTAACAATGCGAAAAAATCAAATTTTAATGTTAACTAAATGTTAACGAAAGAGTTTTGAAATGTTATTTACACTCTAAAATAGGATAATACTAAGAAATTATATTTTTATACTCAGTGTGTAAGGTAGTTAGTTGTAGTTTAAATAAATGTTAATGTTACGGTATTGTAAATAATTTTTAGGCTAATTTGTTAAAATATACACTATTACACTGTGTTATTGTAATAAAAAGTTGTGTTATAACAATATATTTCTCATGATTAGGTATAACAAAATTCATCGAAAGTAAATCTACTTATTAAATTTTTGAACTTTTTAGGGAGCAAACCTACAGTAATATGAGTATTATCAAGACTATTAAATTATTTTTTTCAGACAATCAGAAACCTGTAGAAAAAGTAAAGCATGAAAATGACGTTTTTGATCCAGTGGTCAACAAGGCTTATTATCAGCTTTTGAATCAGAGGATCCTCGAAAGAAAGGACAATTTAGACAAGCTTCAAAGAGCAGTGAAAGAGATGCAACACACGTTTAAAGAAAACCAAACGGAAGCATCACACATGGCTAATTTGAGGGCTCTAAATGCAATGATCGACTTAGAAGAACATCGTTTGGTGGAGGAGTTCTAAGAAAAGTTAAAGGTGAAAATGCCTTACCCTTCTCTTATACTTCCTATACGAAATATAATGTTACTATCTATAATTATCAGTCTAAATCAAAACAATCATCAGTCAAAACGTTCTGTTTTGAGTGTGTATACAACAATCTCTTTACAGTAAAACAGGGGTAAGTAGCAGAATGTAAAAAGTTCTGCTACTTTTTTTGTTTCCTGTTTTCTGTTGTAATTTCACCGTTTTAATGTACGATCATTGAATATGGAAGAAATTAGGCTGAAGACTTCATTTTATGAAGATATAGCATCTCAAAACCTTATTATACCCGAGTCTCTTTCGGAGACCAATTTTCAAGTTGTATTAAAAAACATCGATTCTTTTAATATTATCTCTATAAAAGGAAGGCTTCAAAGTCACGTCAAGTTTGTCAAAGAATCTAACAGAGAGGGCTTTTTCTCTTTTGTGTACATTCAATCTTCCTTTCGTTTTTTACCTCAACGTAACAACCCCAATGATTATCAGCATAGTGAAGAGCAATGGAGTTATTTTTCAAATTGTCAAGAGGAGGAATACCTTTACTTTGATGAGGATAAGGAACTTGCACTGACCGTTATCACATTTCCATCCATCCATATGCTGAGGTACATTCATGAGAATCAAACTTTAAGAAATACTTTTGAGGAAGTTAGAGATGGTTTTTTAATGTTTAAAAAAAATGAACAGGATACTGTAGCTAAGCTTAGTAGTTTTTTGGAAAACAAAGAAGCCTGTGATGTTTTCAAAAAATATTCAGACCTCTATTTGCTGATTTATGACTTTGTGAGTTTTTTGGTAGAAAGAGTAGAAAATAAATGCTTCCCTAAGTATTATTCTTCTAATGATATTGATAAAACATTTAGAGTTAAAAAATACTTAGAGCAGAATTATGAGTCTAAAAGTGAACCTCATGATTTGGAAAAAGTAGCAGGTTTTGGGTATAGTAAATTGAGGAAATTATTTAAAGAAACCTTTGGGGTAACTGTGCTACAGTATGCCAATGATTATAAGTTGCAATTGGCTTACACATGGTTGCAGGAGGGGAAACATAATGTATCTGATTGTACTTATGGATTAGGTTTTATAAGCGTTACCCATTTTGGAAGAATGTTTAAAGAGAAGTTTGGTATTCAACCGAGTAAAGTCTACAAGTTTGGGTAAAAAAGAAAGAGTGATGAGTTCAATTTCGTAATAATACTGATTTACTCATCACTCTGCTAGTTATTTATAAAGGGGCTCGCCGTTAGAATCAGTCGTAAGGACATTACTCATAAAGTCAAAGAATGGTCTGATTTCTATAAATGCGTTCATTACTTTTTCCATATAATCAGGAGCCATTACTTCTTCATCAGTTAAAGTTCTGAAAAAGATAAATTGCTTTTTACGGATTAAATCAATAGCAGGATCATTTTTATCAAAGCCTCTTGGTGCAGACTTTAATTCTTCTCCATACATTTCACCGAAAGTTTCTTTGAACGAAGGAGCATCTATGATATTTCTTAATTCTGTAGCATCATAAGAAAGTTCTTCTCTTATTCGCTTTAGATCATCTGTATTAGGACCATAAAAACCACCTCCCACTATAGATTTATTACCGGGCTCAATATGCAGATAATAGCCTCCTCTTAATAGAGGTTTTACTCTTGCAAAATAACCACTGAAATGCTTTTTATAAGGAGATTTGTCCTTAGAAAAACGTACATCTCTATAAATTCTATAAATCTTATGACCATCAATCTGATCAGTTTGAGATAATTCATCCTGAACTGACTGAAATAATTCTTTTACCGTTTTATGATGCTTTTGGTAAGTGGGTTTGTTTTCATTAAACCACTCTCTATTATTATTTTCTTCCAAATCTTTGAGGAATTGGAAAAGTTCTTCTGTTATCATTTTATGTAGATTAGTGAACTAATGTATAGTAATGGGCGAAAATCTCCTCTAAATCTTCTTTCTTGTTGATTTTTAATTTATTTGATTTCGCAAACTTATGAATTTTACCCTTTAGCTTCCCAAATATTAAGAAGAACTGTTTTTCCTTGCTTGATATACCAACAAGTTGTCCTTCTTTTCTTTGGTAAAGTTTAAATTCACTCCAAATGTATTGATCCTTTTGGGAATTACCATTGTCATTTTTTCCCTTTTTAATCAAAATTTTATCTCTCTTCTTATAGATTTGAAAATTCTCATCTAAATAGATTACTTCAAGATAAAGTTGTTCTCCATTAATGGAACATCTTTCAAATTGAGTGACTACGTTATCTACTTTCCATTCAAAAAAAAGAACCTTCTGTTTATCCACTACAATCATATGTTCAGCATTTTTCATGTGCCAAAGTTGATCATTGTTGGTATTGAAGCGGAGGAGTACATTATTGAAATCGGTGTTGTCAGTTGTGGTGACCGTACCTAAGTTCCATCCTTCATTGTAAAAAGGGGTTCCATCAAAATTTTCTTCATGTAAGAGAGAAACATCTTTTACAGTAGATGAAGCATAATCTAAAAGATTCTTATTTTCAGCTACTTGAGCATAAATAGAAGTGCTTATTAAAAGCAATAGCAATGATAAATAATAATTTTTCATAATGTGTTGATAGAAAGTTAAGCTTAGAAATTAGATTGAAATTGTTGTACAAGATAAGGATTAAATTTATATTCATTTTTCAGTAAATCATGATTTTTTAAACTATGTCTGCAACAACGGTATTTATTGTTATTTTTCTCTATTTCTCTTTTTTAATGTTGATCTCTTTTCTGACTTCAGAGAAAGGGGAGAACCAATCCAATTCTTTTTTTACAGCCAACCGAAATTCAAAATGGTATTTAGTAGCTTACGGGATGGTAGGGGCTACATTATCAGGAGTTACTTTTATTTCTGTACCTGGAATGGTAGCCAAATCAGGTTGGAGTTATTTACAGTTCATGATGGGAAATATGGTAGGATATGCTTTGATAGCGTATTTATTAATTCCTTTATTTTACAATAAAAAGTTGATTTCAATTTATCAATACCTGAAAACCAGATTTGGTATTGTAAGTTATAAAACGGGTTCCTTTTTCTTTTTGGTGTCACAAACTATCGGAGCGGCCTTTCGATTATACTTGGCGGCCATGGTGCTTCAAATCGCTTTTTTTGATGCATTCAATATCCCATTTGCAGTTTCAGTGCTGATCACAATAATATTGATTTGGTTGTATACATTTAAAGGTGGAATTAAGACTATTGTCTGGACAGATACTTTGCAGACCACTTTCTTGATCTTAGCCGCTATTTGGACTATTTATACCATTTCATCTTCATTGGATATAAATATGGGAAGCATGATTTCTACTGTTTGGGAGAGTCAAATGTCATCAATTTTTGTTTGGGATTGGAAAGCCGGTAACTTCTTCTGGAAACAGTTTTTTGCGGGGATTTTTATTACAATCTCCATGAATGGCTTGGATCAAAATATTATGCAGAAGAACCTGACATGTAAAACAGTGGGTGAGGCTCAGAAAAATGTGTTGTGGTTTGCGTTGGCCTTTTTTATTGCGACAGTAGTTTTCTTGATTCTTGGAGTGCTGTTGTATGAGTATACTTCCTATAATGGTATTCAGGTGCCTGAAAGGTCTGATGAACTTTACCCGCTTTTGGCTTTGAATCACTTTGGTTTATTCACTGCAATCGTTTTTTTATTGGGAATAATTGCGGCTGCTTTTTCGAGTGCAGATTCTGCATTGACGGCATTAACAACGGCCTTTTGTATTGACTTTTTATCTATGGATGAAAACCCTCAACAAAATAATAGAAGAAGAAAATTGGTTCATTTTGGTTTCTCTATGATCTTGTTCTTGGTTATTGTAGGTTTTAGAATATTGAATGATGATACTGTGGTTTCTTCTGTATTTAAGGCGGCAGGATATACCTATGGTCCTTTGTTAGGGTTATTTGTTTATGGCATTTATTCTAAAAAGAAAGTAAAAGACAAGTATGTGGTCTATTTATGTTTACTTTCACCTGTACTTTCTTATGTCATTAATACCTATTCAAAAGAGCTGTTTTTTGGTTATCAATTTGGTTTTGAAATCTTATTAGTAAATGCTCTGATTACCATTTTAGGTCTACGCATTTTATCCCTCCAAAAAGGGACAATGAACTAAGTTCGTAAAGGAAAATAGGTAGTTAGTATGCAAAACTGCTCCAGTGGTCTAAAATTATTGACTATAATAAGTGCTTAAAGTACATTTATTATTCAATAATGAAACGACAAGCAATGAACAAATCTGAACGCATACTATCACTTGATATTTTCCGAGGCTTAACGGTTATTCTTATGATTTTAGTGAATAATCCGGGGTCTTGGTTAGCAATTTATGCTCCTTTTCAACATGCTCATTGGCATGGATGTACACCTACTGATTTAGTTTTTCCCTTCTTTCTTTTTATAGTTGGAGTTTCCATTAGTTTCTCAATGGCTAAAGTAAAAGGAGATCCATTGAAAAGACCTATCGCTATGCGAAAGGCGTTATGGAGAGGTGCAAAACTGATTGGTATTGGACTGTTCTTGGGGCTCTTTCCACTTTTTAATTTTTCTGAAATGAGGATTCCAGGCGTTCTGCAAAGAATAGGAGTGGTCTTTATGATTACTTCAGCCTTGTATTTATATGCTGATAGAAAAACAATCATTGCTACTTTCGTAAGCATTTTGGTGGTGTATTGGTTAGCTATGGTATTTGTGCCAATTCCTGAGATAGGAACACCTAATATTGACGATCCAAACGCAGTACTTTCAGCCTACATTGATCAATTGTTTTTTAAAGGGCATATGTGGTCTGGTACAAAAACATGGGATCCTGAGGGCTTATTTTCAACATTTCCTGCAATCGGAACAGCAATTCTAGGCTTATTCTCTGGAGAAATTGTAAAGCAGAATAAAGGAAATGAAGTTGTGAAAAAGCTATTTCTACTAGGTGTAGTAAGTGTTGTAATAGGTCAAGTTTGGAGTATCATTTTCCCTATTAATAAGAGTTTATGGACTTCTTCATATGTATTGTATACCGGAGGTTTGGGAGCGATCGCATTAGGTTTATCCTTTTATTTGTTTGATGTGAAAAAACTAGGGAGGAATCAGGTATTACTACCAAAGGCGTTTGGTTTGAATCCAATGGCGGCTTATGTTCTTGCACAAATGATAGCGAGCTTAATAGGAGTGATTTCTATAGGAGACACTACCATCAAGGCACATTTATTTGCAATGATTACAATTGATTCAATTCCGTTAGAAGCAAGTAGTTTATTGTTTGCGGTCCTCTATGTAGCATTCATCAGTATTCCAATTTTAATTCTATATAGAAAAAATATAGTCATCAAAGTATAAAAGATATAATATCGATTTTTCATCAGGGTTAATTTTCAATTGAAGATTAGCCCTTTTTTGTTTACGTGAAACACCAATAAAGTCTATTTTCGAAAATCACTCACCATTCTCTCATTTTCTTTGATTACCTTTAATAATGTACAGATTAAGAAATTTCATTTGATTAATTATAAATGATAAACCTATTAAAAGACAGCAAAAAAGGAACTTTCATGGTGTTGTTTACAATGAGTGTGGTTCTAATTTTTGGTATACTTTTTACGTTGATGTTGTTATTTGAAAATCAACAAATTCTCTTTGATAGTCAGGTAAATAGATATAATTCTTATCGATTAGGAGATGCTTTGAAACAGAGTGATGACCTGCTGACTGAATACTGTAAAAACTATGTAGTAACGCAAGATAGTATCTGGGAGGAAAGGTATTGGGAGGTAGTAGCAATGCGTGAGGGGAATATTCCACAAGGAAGTGGCTGGACCAGATCTATCCTTGATAGTATGTATCACATGGGGTTTTCTGAAGAAGAGTTTAGTCTTTTAAAAGAAGCGCTAGACAATTCCAATCAATTGATCGAAAAAGAGACAATGGCGTTTAATGCATCAAAAGGAATCTTTCAAGATAGTCTCAATCATTATACAGTGAAAGGGGAAGCCAATACGCCTCTTGCTTTGGAAATATTGCATGGTAAAGAGTATTTGTTGCTGAAGAAAGAAATTGCTGAACCGCTGATTAAATTTGAAAGTCTAATTGAAACTAGAACAAAATCAACGGTAGAAAAATACAGAGATAAAGGAGAATTTCTACTTCTGCTTACGCTTTTATTTATTATCGTAGCCATTCTGATTTCATTTATTACCTATTCAATGATTATCAAAAGGCTTAATCAAAAAGAAGAACTTGCAAATGAACTGGAAGCGAGAAGTAATGAACAGGCATGCCTGTATAGAGTCTCTCAGTTGCTTGAAAATACAGATAAAAGTATAGAGCACGTTTTAGAATCCACTGTTTTTATTATCCCTTACGGCTTGAAACATGCTGATGATTCTTTTGCTAGAATCACTTTTAAAACCAACACTTATATATCCATTAATTTTAAGGAGACAGATATAAAACAGGAAGTTCCGATTATTATTAGGGGTGAAGTGTTGGGCAAGATTGAAGTGTTTTATAATGACAACAATGAAATCAGTAATGAAGTAAAGCATTTGATTGAAACAATTGCGTCTCTGTTGTCTAATTTTTATGAGAGAAATACCTATTTCAAAAACCTTAAAGAAACCAATAGTAGTCTTCAAAAAGAAATACAATTAAAAGAGGCAACAGCTGTTGAGTTAAGGAAAAGTGATGAGCGTTTCAATCTTTCAACAAAAGCCAACAATTCAGGAATTTGGGATTTAGATGTTCAATCAGGTGTATGCTATTGGTCTCCCATTCATTACCAGGTTTTAGGATACGATGAGGGGGAAATTATTCCGACAATTGATTTTATTCGGAGTATAATTCATCCTGAAGACCAATCATCTTTTGATCAGCATTTCAATGCACATATACATCAAGGAATGCCTTTAGATTATGAGGCCCGTTTCAATACCAAACAAAAAGAAATCAAATGGTATCATATCACCGGTGCTTCTTCAAGAAATGAAATTGGAGTTTCCACAAGAATTGTAGGTACATTTACAGACATCACCGGTAAAAAAGAAGCGGCAACAGCTTTATTGGAAAAGGAACAACAATTACAATATGCATTGGATGTTTCGAATGAAGGCATATGGGAAATTTTCAAAGGGGTGGATAAAATACTTTTCAGTGAAAGGTGCTACTCTATGCTGGGTTTTGATCATAATGATGAAGGGGAGAATCAAAATCAATTCTGGCAAACCATTATTCCATTAGAAGAGCAAAGTAAGGCATTGATCAGTCAGAAAAAGGAAATTCAGGAAGAAGGAATCCATGATAGCATTTACAGAGTGAGAACTAAGGATGACGATTATAAGTGGATTCATACCAAAGGTAAAGCTGTAGAATTTGACGCCGATCAGACGCCAATCCGTATTGTGGGCACTATGTCTGACATTACGGAACGTATGAAACAAGAGGAGAAAATTGTAAATGCTGTATTAGAGACAGAGGACAAAGAGAGGAGCAGAATTGCTAGAGAAATTCATGATGGCTTACAACAGACCATGACCACATCACTGATGAGCTTTGAGAAGTTGAGGTCCTCATTGTCATTTCAAAATGAAACAGAAAATGAGCGTTTCCAGTTAGGTTATAAATATTTGAAAAATGCAATCGAAGAGAGCAGAACATTGGCGTATAATCTTATGCCAAAAGTGGTAGATGAAAATGGAATAGTAGAAGCGATAAATGCTTTATTAACGGCTATACAGCCTTCTACCAAAACAGCTTTTATATTTGATCAAAACCTAAATGAAATCCGATTGAAGTTATCTATTGAAATGACGCTTTATCGGATTACTCAAGAAGCTATTAATAATGTCATAAAGTACGCAGATGCAGAAAAATGTACCATTCAATTGTTAAAGCATTCTGATGTTCTTCTGCTGACAATTGATGATAATGGCGTGGGGTTTGAACGAGTTGCAACGCATAAGACATTTGGCATTAATAGCATGAGGACACGAGCTGAATCTCTTGGAGCTTACTTTGAGATTAATAGTCAGAAGGGTAGAGGAACACAGATTTTAGTTGAATTACCATTGAAGTAAATAATATGATAAAAGTGATTTTAGTAGATGATCATCACATGATCAGAAATGGATTAAAGACTTTTTTAGAAGAAGAGGAAATTACAGTTGTTGGAGAGGCAATGAACGGCAAAGAAGGGCTTGAATTGATGAAATCGCATGAGATAGATCTTGTAGTGACAGATATTATGATGCCTGTTATGGATGGGATTGACTTCACTACTCAGTTAACAAAAGACTATCCTGAGGTCTCTGTATTGGCGTTAACCATGCTCAATGAACATCAAAATATAAAGCAAATGCTTTCGGCAGGTGCAAAAGGATATATTTTAAAAGACTGTACTCAAGAAGAGCTGATCAATGCGATCAAAACAGTATATGCTGGGGGGAATTATTATTCTAGCAGTGTCACACAGGTCATTATGCAGGGACTTTCCTCTAAACCAAAAATGAAAAAAAGAACCATTACTGACATCGCACTTACTGAAAGAGAATTGGAGGTGCTGCATTTGATTTGTAAAGAAAAGACAAACAAAGAAATGGCTGAAGAGCTTTTTGTGACTACTCGTACAATTGAGGCACATAAGAGAAATCTTATTGAAAAAACAGGCTGTAAAAATGTGGCAGGCTTAGTATTGTATGCAATAGAGAGAAATTTGTTTTCTGATTTGTAAAAATATGAAGAAGCTAGAGTAGAAGTATTTATTACTGTTATATGGAAGAAGGTTTTAATTGTAATATATAATTTATTCTTTTACTTTTAAGTACATATTTACAATTGAATCAATTTTATGAGAAATCTTATTTTAACTATTGTTTTTTTACTGGTTCAGCATATATCTTTTGGTCAGGATATTATCAAATTCACAAATAGTGAACAACAATCTTGTAAGGTCATTGAAATAACAGAAAGCCATATCAAATACAAAAAGTCGGAAAATTTGGAAGGCCCAGTTTACACTGTTTCTATAAGTGAGGTAGAAAACATTACTTATAAAAATGGTATGATAGAAAACTATTCAAAATTAAATGTAGGTGACTTGAATGAGCTTTTTTATAAGTTGACGAAGAGAAAGAATAAGGTTTTCGTCGATGCAAATGATGCAAATGCTATTATTCATGCTACTAACGAATTAAAAAAGTGGGGTTACTGGGGTATTGTAAAGGATAAAAAAGATGCCGATTTTATTCTGTTCTTCAATTTGACAAACGCACTTGACTTTTTTGGTAATGCAAGGTTTATTAATCCTGAAAATGATGAAATTATCAAACAAACTGAAAATGCTAATACTTTAGCAAATATGGATTTAAACCCTAAAAGAGGTGTAGTGAAAAAAATTGTAAGAAAAAGAATCAAACCTCTTTACAAGAATATCTAATTCTACGTGAAACACCAATAACAAAATCTTGGTTTTTCACCTAAAAATATACATCAATTAATACCGAATTTTACATTATTGAATACGTAAAGTAGTTAGACATAACATCAAGAATTGTAAAGTTTTAGTTAGTTGAGATTTAAAGGTCCGATTCGTGTTGAATCGGACTTTTTTAATGTTCAATTTCTACCTGTTACGTGATTCACGTAAGTTGAATAAGTGAATCTCTACTTTTGAAAACTGTAGTGATAACACAATATACAAGGGTGTTTGTTTTGAGATATTTGTATCAATGAAAACAAAATAAATAGAACATTATGTATAGAATAATATTAATCACAGGAGCTATTTCATTAGTAATTTTCTTTTTCTACTTAGCTTTAAAAAAGTAACCTCATTTGTTATGGTAAATTTATTCAAAAGACTCAATTTCAGAGCTATGATCATTATAATTCTTTGTAGTATCATTTTATTTTCCTGTAAAGGAAATGGCCCCGGAGATCAAAACATTGACAAGGAACTGAATCGGATTTCGTTAACCGATGATTATATTCCTTCGTTGGACTTTCAAGAAACAAGATATGTTTCGGCTTATTCCAATCTTTACTATAGAAGTGCAAAAACCAATGCCTATTGTACAGTGGTACTGAGCATAAGAAACACAAGCCTTACAGAGTCTATTTATGTAGATAAAGTAGACTATTATGACAGCTATGGCGAACTGCTGTCAAAGTTTGTGATGGACACCAATAAATTGAGGCCTTTAGAAACTAGAGAATTTGTTGTAGAATACAGTGATCAGGAAGGAGGATCGGGAGCTAATTTTATAGTAAATTACGGTGCCCAAAGTGAGTTGAAAGATTTACCAATCATTGAGGCAGTAAGTATTGGTCATGTCGGTAACAATGGTTTTGCTATCACCTCTCCTTCAAAAGTAATCTCATCTTTAAACACAAGTCAATGATAAAGTAAGGCTAACACCTTATTTTTTCACTTACAACATAAACTAAAATAAACTATATGCTAAGTAATGAAATCATTTTATTAATTGCTTTTTTCATAGCAGTAGGAATATTGCTCTACAACCCCAGTAAATATTATGGCATTCCCGCCGCCTTGATATTTATTGGGGTAGGCCTGTTTTTGGGCAATGACTCTGCTTCATCTTTTGCTTTTCATAATCCAACACAAACAGACTTGATCAGTCAGTTGGCTTTAGTGGTCATTATATTTGTGGGTGGTTTACATACCAATATAAAAGACATTAAACGAGTCTTTGCTGAGGGATTGTTATTATCCAATATTGGGGTATTTGTCACCACTTTTTCTCTGGGCTTTTTTGTAAGCCTAGTAACACCACTTTCTATTATTGAAGGATTGCTTTTGGGAGCAATTGTTTCTTCTACAGATGCCGCTGCAGTATTTGGTGTGTTGGAGTCTAAAAATATGAAAATGAAATACAACTCTGATAAAGTATTGGAGTTTGAATCAGCTACAAATGACCCTATGGCTTTAATATTGACATTGATTTTTGTAAGTATTATAAAGTCAGCAGGTGTAGAGGTCGTTTACTTAGATTATTTGACTTTTTTTGTACAACAGGTATTTGTAGGGTGTGGTTTATCTTTCTTTTTATATCTGATCATCAAATATATACTAGAGAAAATTCATTTTGTGGAAGAAGGGCTTATTCCTATATTTCTTTTATGTGCACTAATAGTGTTTCTAAAAGTCAATGATTTTCTGGGTGGAAATGCCTTGATTGGAGCTTATATTCTTGGAGTGATGTTGAATACTGTGGATTATCATTACAAAGACAATACACTTCATTTTTTTAATAGCATCTCTTGGTTGGCACAATCGATAATGTTCTTATTATTAGGACTTCAAATTAATCCAGTTGAATTACTTGAGATTATTCCATTGGCAATTCTTCCAGCCTTATTTTTGTTCTTAATTGCAAGACCATTGGGCGTTTTTACATCATACCTTCCAATGAGACAACCCTTTAAAAAACAAATATTTATTTCTTGGAGTGGATTGAAAGGAGCAACACCTATTGTTTTTGCTTTGATTCCTTTACTAGAAGATTTACAAAATGCAGAATTAATATTTTACATCGTTAGTTTTATCGTCTTCCTATCATTACTGATTCATCCGTTTTCAATGGAATGGGTGGCCAAGAAAACAAAGGTATTATTGTAATATGATGATGTTTTGAAAAGGCATATTTAAGGTGAATAGAATAACGGTCCTATTATAATGCATAAAAATAGGCTTTATACTTCTTCTTGAAGCATAAAGCCTATTCTATTCATTTATCAAAAGACAATCAACTATTTAGTCAAGTTATAAGTGTCTCTTGCAATCATCACTTCTTCGTTGGTAGGAATTACTGCAACTCTTACTTTTGAGTCATCCGCTGAAATCACAGCTTCTTCACCCATGGTTGCTTCATTTTTACTAGAGTCTAATTTGATACCTAGACCTTCCAAACCTTTAAGGATTTCTTTTCTTGCGTTGATGGCGTTTTCACCAATACCACCTGTGAAGATGATCGTTTCAAGCCCACCTAATGTTGCCATATAAGTACCAATGTATTTCTTTACATCGTAATGGAACATTCTTAATGCTAAATCAGCATCTTCGTTTCCTTTGCTTGCAGCAATAGATACATCTCTGTAGTCAGAAGAAACACCAGACACACCATATAAACCAGATTCTTTATTGATCAGATTGGAAATACCTTGGATATCTAAATCTTCGTGATCTGCAATAAATGGAATAACTCCTGGATCAATAGAGCCACATCTTGTACCCATCATCAAGCCGTCAGTAGGAGAGAAGCCCATTGATGTTTCAATTGATTTGCCATCCTCAATAGCAGCCAAAGAACTACCATTACCCAAATGACAAGTAATCATCTTGCTTGTTCTGTCCTCACCGTATAATTCTTTTGCACGGTCAGAAACATATTGATGTGATGTACCATGGAAACCATACTTTCTCAAACCATACTTCTTGAAGAAGCTGATCGGTAAGGCATATACTGCTCTTTGTTCTGGAATAGTGTGGTGGAATGCTGTATCAAATACTGCAACTTGTGGAATATTGCCAATAGCTTTTTCAATTGCCTCAACACCTTTAATGTTGGCAGGGTTGTGCAATGGGGCCAAATCAATACAAGACGTAATTCCGTGCATCACATCATCATTGATTAAAACACTTTTGGAGAAGGTAGAACCACCGTGTACAATTCTATGTCCAACGGCTGATAATTCGTCCAGTGAAGAAAGAATATTAAGCTTTTCATCTGTGATGATACTTAATAAAAATTCGATGCCTTTAGAGTGGTCAGGTATTGTTAATCGGATTAGTTCTTTATGTCCCTCGCTATTCTTGACTGTAATTGAAGCGTCTGGTAAACCAATTTTTTCTATCAAACCTTTTCCAATAACCTTTTCAGAAGGCATTTCAATGAGTTGGAACTTGATAGAAGAACTACCAGAGTTAAGTATGAGAATTTTCACTATAAATGCGTAGTAAATGATATAAAATTTTTCGTTGATCCAATATCCTAACTATCTCATACAATTACAGCGATAAAAATCACCCTTTTGCAAATGTTAAAAAGTAACAGGTGTAAAAGGGTGAAGTTTAAGAAATTTATACAATATTTTATGGTTTTATTTTAACTCCCATTAGTAATATATCGTCAATCTGTCTTCCAATAGAATTATTATTTGCATTTATCCAAGATTCATAGAAGTTTTCTAATGCAACCTTCTGTTGGAGCATAGGTTTTGACGAAACCATCAATATCAATTCTCTCAGTCTTTTGCTTGAAATCTTGCGGTCGTTTTCACCTCCAAACTGATCTTGATAGCCATCAGAGAAGAGATAAAATGAAGTTGCAGAGTTCAATGAAATAATATTTTCTTTAATGTTTATTTTTTTATTGAAAGAACCCAAGCTCAGACGTTCTCCTTTGAGGTGATAAATAGTATTATTCTGTACAAAAACCAATGGAGTATGAGCACCTGCAAAATGTACTTTCTGATTGGTTTTATCCCAAACCAATACACCCATATCCATACTATCTCTAATACTTGTACTTTCGTCCAGTTGAAGCATATTATGTAAGCTGGCATTCATCTCCAATAATATTCTAGCAGGGGATGTGATACCTCTTAGCTTGACAATTTGTTGCAAAAATCCATCACCAATCATAGACATCATGGCTCCAGGTACACCATGCCCTGTACAATCTGCTACAATCAAAATGGATTTATTTTCTTTCTTGTTTTCGTAAGTCCAGTAAAAATCACCTGACACTACATCTTTTGGTCTATACATCAAGAAGTATTCTTCCCACACCTTGCTTAAAGTCTCTTCGGCTGGAAGAATAGCACTTTGGATACGTTTGGCGTAATTAATACTATCTCTTAAGTTTTTGGTGGTTTTTTCGATTTGAATATTCTTTAGTTCCACCATATCCCTTTGAGCCGCAATTTCTTCATTTTGTTGCTCTAGTTCATCGTTCTTGTCATTCATGGCATTATTGAGCAACTGAAGTTTCTCCGTTTGTGCCATGATTTCCTCATTTTTAGAAGCGAGCTGAGTGGCTTGTGATTCAAGTTCCTCTTTTTGCTCCTCCAGTTCAGCGGTAGCATTTTGAAGCTCTAAAGTTCTTTCTTTTACTTTCAGTTCTAAAGTAGCTTTTGCATCGGCTTCGATTTGGAGCATTTGTTTGATGGCAACATTTTTCTCTTCTCTGTAGATTGCGTATTTCTTGCTCAATGCTGTAAATAGAAGTGTCACCATGATTACGTCTCCATATTCAAGAATTCTTGAAGTAAGAAGGTTGTCAGGGACCACACCTTTCATTCGCCCTACAAACAGTAAAAGAGCAGTAAGATAAATACTGAATGATGCAATATAGTAGCCAGCAAACCTATTGCCTCTCACATAGGATGTAATACCAACGCCCAACGCCAACATAGTAAAAGGAATTGACGTTCCTGTAACAATTTGGATGGCGGTATAGTAAGGTAAAAATAAAGCTCCTAATACGGCAATTACGCCAATCCCTAGCCCCCCATAGTTAAGTTTATGTGCTGTAGGTGACAGTCTTTTTAATCTTAAAAAATACAGGTTGAAACACGCAATACCCACCATCCAAATACCTATTGATAAAGGTGTGATTTTATTGGCCAAATAGATGTTGTTTGGAAATAAAAATTGGAAGGTGTGTCCTGATAAAGAAAAAGTAAATAATATTTTAGCGACGATTGGAATAGGGAAAATCAAGTAACTGATGTCTTTTGTAGGGAGATAGGTGATTAAACCTAATACAGCCATCATGACTAATATTCCAAAAAATAATCCGAAGCCTACTTCATATTTAGAATTGATTTCAGCAAATTTCCAAGGTCTGTACAGTCGCATTGGAATTTTTACGGAACCATCTGTTCTCACTTTAAAATACATGCTTGTGATGCCTTCTCCCTCCACTTGAAGAGGGAAAACATAATTGTGATGTTGTATAGGGCGATGGTTGAAACTTACATGATCTCCTGTTGCAACGTGATCAATCAATTTTCCATCTTTTACAACATAATAGTCAACATAATCGAGTGGGGCATAGTTTACTTCAACAAGCCAATCCGGTTTCATGGTCTTTTTCTCGTTCTCAATGTCCACTCTTACCCAATAGGTAGATTGACCATATTCAAAGCTTACATAAGAACTGTTGTTCCATGCCGTAAATTTTGAAAAAGTTGGGCTCGAAATCTGAGCAAAGTCCATTTCATTTGTAGGATCAATGTAGTAGTAGGCGTTTGAAGCAGCATTCACATAAGGTTTTGATTCCTCTAAAGTGAGTTTGCGTTCATTTATGCCTGCAAGTGAAGTAATCGCATATAGCATCCCTATGCATGCGAAGCAAAACTTAAGCATATCAATTATGTTTGAGTTTAATGTAGTCTAAACAGTAAAAATTGGCTTATTAATTAACTTACAAGATGAGGATTTGATTTAATAATACCAATATTTAATTTGATTATTTTAACTTTGAACCTAAGAATTAACAAACCATCTTGTTAAGCTATTTATTTCCCAAACCTTAAAAAAATGCTAATGAAAGGTGATTTATGGCTGTTTAATCCTCATTGTGAGTTATCTATACTCAAGGAACAGCAACATTATACCCCACCTAAAATGATTAAGAAAGTACAAAATGACCTTTCTGTTCTAATGATGTGGTTAGCCAACAATAATGACAGTATTTTGATGGTGAATAATAAGGTAAATAAAGAATGGTATTCAAGAATGCAAAGTGTTGTGGGGATAAATATAAATTTTGTAACACCTAAAAGTATAAAAGAGCAGAAAATTACCTTTAAAGGAGTCAAAACATGGGGGAAATCACCTAGTATTATATCAGATTTACATTTTTTGGACCCAACCTATGCTCCATTTTATCAATGGGATAAACATCTTAAACCAATTTTTCATCGGCAATTTGGTTACAATGTTTTGAGTTATATAATTGATAGTAAATTATTTAACTTATTGTGTAAGGCTTCGTTAGGAAGTTTTTGTTCCTCATTTGGGGATGCTCAGAAGCAGATTGAAAAAACGTTTACATCAAATCCGTATGGTGTAATAATGAAACTCCCTTATAGTTCCTCAGGTAGAGGGATATTAGTACTCAAAAGAAATGAAATTACACCAAGTGTACAGACATGGATAGAAAGTGCTATTAATCAGCAAGGTAGCCTTTTGGTGGAGCCTCTATTAATAAAGGAGTTTGACTTTTCTCTTCTATTCAAAAAGTACAATAATAAGGTTGAATTTTTAGGAGGAACATCTTTTCTAGCAGGCCTAACGGGGCAATATTTTGGTTCTGAATTAAATCGATTTAAAAAACGTTTTTCCAGTCAAGAATGGGAAAGTATTTTGAAATCTGTAGATCTCATCAAAAATAAAGTAAAAGATGAAAAAACATTAGAAGGCTACTTTGGTATTGACGCATTGGTGTTTCGAGACAGTAATGGAGAAAGAGTCATTCATCCATGTATAGAGATTAATCCTCGTTACACGATGGGACATATCACGTTGCGTTTAGAAAAAGTGGTGCCTTCAAGTAAAAAAGCCGAGTGGCGGATCATTACCAAACACGAGGTTAAAGACTTCAAGACTTTTCAAGAAGAAATGGAAGTAAAGTACCCATTGGCTATAAAACATCAAAAAGTTCAATCTGGATTTTTACCTTTGGTTGATGTAAATTTGGTGCAAAATTATTATGCATACCTCTTAGTAGAAGATGAAGAAATATAGATTAAAACTGACAACAATGGAATTTCGCTTTTTGCAGAGTATTTTGATTCGACTAGCAGAGGCTTATAAAAATAAATTACCAGATGATATTGCTCATCAACTCCTTATAGAACTTTATGAGAGTAGGTTTAATGTATCAGTCGTGGATCAAAACTTAGAAAAAACGCTAGTTTTAAATCGTTCTGTAGTTTTGGCATTCCACCATTTCTTAAATGAAATTCCACTTTCTGGTGATGCCGACTTATTGAGGAATCAACTTTTTAATCAGTTTGATGTGTTTTTGCAGGGGTAGATATACTAAAAAGTATAGTGGTAGCTGATGTGGAATACAATTTTTGAGGCTAAAGTTTTTACTCTAAAAGAGCTTTTCCAAAATGCAGAATACTTTCTTTTAAATCTTTATGTTCTAATGAATGACCACTATTCTTGATAATGTTGATTTCAGAATGTGGGAATAAACTCTTAAGCTTTAAAGCAGATGCAGCAGGTGTAACTAGGTCATTTCTGCCGTGTGTAATATAAATCGGAAAGTCAAATACTATATTTTCGAAGAGGTGTTCTACTTCTTGTCCATTGATTAATAAAGGGACATTGAGGAAATAATGGTTTTCAATTTTCGCACAAGCAATGGCTTGAGGGGAGGCTTGCCACTGATTGAAATCTTCAAAAACGGGATCAGGATGTTCCGAAGTGAATGCTTCCCATAATAACCATTTTGTTGAATACTGCTCAACCAATTCAGGTTTCTGAAGTTTCTTTTGATAATCTAAAAATAAGGACTGTGGTGTATTTATAGGAGAGGTGTCAAACAGCTTAGAAAAGATATCGGAATACATAACGGGAGCCGTGTCTTTATACAGCCAATTGATCTCTTGTTGATTGCAAAAGAAAATCCCCCATAAGTTCAGTCCTCTGACTTGCTGAGGATGAAAATAGGAATAGGCTAACGCTAAAGTTGAGCCCCAGCTTCCGCCAAAAATATACCATGAAGAAATATGCAGATGTTGTCTGATTTGTTCAAGGTCTTTGACTAAAAATTCAATACTATTGTTTTTAAGACTTCCTAAGGGTTTGCTTTTCCCTGCACCTCTTTGATCTATGCCGATAAGTCTAATATTCTGTAAAGAGGGGAGTAGTAAATGATAGTCAGTATCTAGCCCAGCACCTGGGCCTCCATGCAAATACAAAACAGGCATCCCCATAGGATGCCCAATTTGTTCATAATATATAGAATGACCGTCTTCGGTCTCATAATAACCTACATCGTAAGGATTCATTGGGTATTAGTCTGGCTTGATTTCTTCTAATTCGTCCACTTCCATGATCCACTCTTCCCAAGTCTCCGTTACTTCTTCTAAATCCTCCTTCACTTGAGCATAAGTAGCATTCACTTCTGCTAATTTATCAGGATTTCCGAAAACTTCAGGATCTGCTAAAGAAGATTCTATTTCTTCTTTCTTTTCTTCAAGCTCCATCACTTTTTCTTCCGCCTTTTCCATTTCCTGCTTGGCTTTCTTATAACGTTTCTGCCATTCCTTCAGCTCATTATTAGACATCTTTTTCTTCTTGTTTTTTTTCTCTTTTGGCTGATCTTCCTCATCCAATTGAGCTAGTAAAGCATTCTCTTCCTCCATTTTCTTTTTCCAGTCTACCCATTCCGCATAAGTACCTGGGTATTCTTTCAATTTGCCATTTTCGATGTACCAGATCTTATTGGCTACTCTAGAGATAAAGTGTCTATCATGGGATACGACCAAATAGGTACCCAAATATTGTTGTAAAGCTTGGATAAGGATATTTACAGAAGGAATATCCAAGTGGTTGGTCGGTTCGTCAAGCATTAAGAAGTTGGCTTCAGAAATCAACGTTTTTGCTAATGCCACTCTTGATTTCTCTCCACCGGAAAGGACTTTAATTCTTTTGAAAATTTCATCTCCACCGAATAAGAAACAGCCTAGAACACTTCTCAATTCTTGTTCTGTTTTCTCAGAACCGGCTTGTTTTAATTCATCAAGGATTTCATTTTCTACATTCAGGTCTTCCAATTGATGCTGAGCGTAGAAAGCAGTAATAACGTTATGACCGCCTTTTCTTTCTCCTTTGTCAGCACCTTCACGACCACTGATCAAACGTAATAAAGTGGATTTACCTTTACCATTGGCACCAATTAATGCGATTTTATCACCTCTCATCAGTGTCAAGTCAGCGCCTTTGAAAATGACTTTATTACCATAGGCTTTATCAAAGTCTTTGATTTCGCTAATGACTTTACCCGGTTGCTGAGTGAACTTGAAATCCATATTGATTTCCGGATTGTCATCTCTAACATCCTCAATCATGTCCATTTTATCCAGCATTTTCACTCTGGACTGTACTTGCTTGGCTTTCGTAGCTTTGGATCTGAATCGCTCAATAAAGCGTTCCGTTTCTTTTATTTTTTGTTGCTGATTTTCATAAGCATTCTTCTGAAGTTCAGCTCTTTCTTTCTTTGCTTCAAGATAGTAAGAATAGTTGCCTGGATAAGAAGTCAATCTGCCCGAGGAAACTTCCACCGTTTGATTGATGGCTCTATCCAAGAATTCTCTATCATGGGAAACGATCAATACAGCACCTTCATACGTAGATAGATAGTTCTCAATCCACTGAATAGAAGGGAGGTCAAGGTGGTTGGTAGGCTCATCAAGCATTAGAACATCAGGCTTCATCAATAGTAATTTACCTAACATTACTCTCATTCTCCATCCACCAGAGAAACTGTAAAGAGGTTGTTCCATTTCCTCATCTTTAAAACCTAAACCGGCAAGAATTGTCTCCGCTTTAGATTTTATAGTATAGCCCTCCATCGATTCAAATTTCTCTTGGAGGCCTGCTAATTTTTCAACTAATTCCTCTTTATAATCAGTTTCCATTTCATGAAGAATTTCATCAATTTGCTCCTGAATTTTCAAAACAGGACCAAAAGCTTCCATGGCCACATGAAGAATAGACTCTTCTGTTTGATAAGATAATAGATCTTGATTGAGGAAACCAATTGTACACTCCTTAGGCATTGAGATTTGTCCCTCGTCAGGAGTGAAATCACCATTAATAAGTTTCAGAAGCGTTGTTTTACCCGCACCATTATGCCCAACTATACCTATTCTGTTTTTTGGGTAAACAGTCAATGAGGCATTTTTATACATTGTACGACTTCCGAAATAGAAGGAAACATTACTTATCGATAACATATTATTTTGTAGGTAATTTTATAAAGATTCAGAAAAGTAGGGCATGGTATACATTTTACATTTCTGAAGTTTAATAATCTTGATTGTTGAAAAAATATTTTATAAATGAATCAAAAGTTTATCACTTGTCTATTACTCATCGCTTGATGAATGTCTCTGTAGCCACGTAGCCTGCTACGTGTTTTTGTGCGAGAATAAAAGATGTTGTTTTGTATTATTACTTTTACAGTAAAATTCATCTATACTCATCTTCCATTATTTAGCGTAGCAGTCTACGCTTCTACAGGGCATTAGTAGTTCAATTTAAACTTTCAAGTATGAACCATTGATTCAATTGTTTGTTGAAAGTGAGTAACTTACAAGCTCACCTCAAAAACTTAATTACAATATATAAAAAAAGACCTATAACACTGACGGCTATAGGTCTTCTTTAGTCTTACAAGAAGTAAATTATTTTACTTTCTCGATTACTGCTTTGAATGCTTCAGGGTGGTTCATAGCAAGGTCTGCAAGAACTTTACGGTTCAATTCAACACCTGACTTGTTCACTTTACCCATGAATACAGAGTAAGACATATCACCGTACATACGAGTCGCAGCGTTGATACGAGCGATCCATAAAGCACGGAAGTTTCTTTTCTTTTGTTTACGACCAACGTAAGCGTAGCTCCATCCTTTTTCAACGGCATTTTTAGCTACTGTCCAAACGTTTTTACGAGCACCATAATATCCTTTTGAGAATTTTAAGATGTTCTTTCTTCTAGCGCGAGACGCGACGTGGTTGACCGATCTAGGCATTTTTTTCTAATTTTAATAAGTTTTGTAATACAATTTGGTTGATTTGATAAATGTGACTGCTTGGTATTATAACCAAAGCATTTTCTTCACGTTTACTGTATCAGCCTTGTCTACCTCACCCATTAAAGTTAGGTTACGCTTTTGCTTAGTAGTCTTTTTCGTTAAGATGTGAGACTTGTAAGCGTGCTTTCTTCTGATCTTGCCAGTACCTGACAACTTGAAACGTTTTTTCGCTCCAGATTTTGTTTTAACCTTTGGCATTTTACCTTTCAGTTATTTAGAGCCTGAACCCTAAAGGTGAAACATTTATTTAATTTACTGATTACCTACGGCAGCCAATCGCCTCGGTATCTCAGTTGCATTTTTTATGAAAAAACACAAAAAATGCATGCCTGAATAAATTCAAGCATGCAAATGTATAAATAATTATTGTAAGTTCAATACTTCAATAACTTATATTTACTTTTTTGGGACATTTGGAGAGATGAACATGATCATTCTTCTACCTTCTACACGCATTCCGCCTTCTACTTTACCATGTTCTTTGATGTTCTCTGCAAAGTCTTTCAATAATTGCTTTCCTCTATCTTTATAGATAATAGTACGGCCATGGAAGTGAACATAAGCTTTCACCTTATTCCCTTCACCAAGGAATTTGATGGCGTGCTTTGTTTTGAAGTCTAAATCGTGTTTGTCAGTGTTAGGACCAAAACGAATTTCTTTTACGACCGTTTTGGAAGCTTTAGCTTTTAATTCTTTTTCACGCTTCTTTTGTTCGTATTTGAACTTCGAGTAATCTATGATTTTACAAACTGGGGGTTTAGCGTTCGGAGAAATCTCTACTAAGTCTAATCCTAAGCTTTCTGCTTTACGGAATGCCTCGTCTCTTGAGTATACTCCATTTTCTACATTGTCACCCACTAATCGTACTTCTTTGACTCTGATTTGGTGGTTTGTTCTGTGCGAGTCTTTTGCCATCTAGGTCGTAATTATGTTAAAATTTTATCAAAAATTAGGTTAATTAGTGTAACTTTACACCCATAACCGTTATCAATTAAAAGAGAATAATATCTTCTCGGTGCTAAGGTAACAACTTTATTACTTCTATGTTATAAAAATTAATAGAAAAGTTAGAAAACATCTATTTTTTGTATAAACACACAAACATTAACAGATATGTTGACCAATTTAATGAAAAAAACAATCCTGCTATCAATTATTATTGCTCTCTTCGGGTGCGAGAAAACGTCTGATCCTGTAGGTACTAATCCTGTTCAGGATAAGGTCTATTTACAGGGGCTTATGAGTGCTTGGTATTTATGGAACGACGAACTTCCTTCAATTGATATTGATGACTATTCCACGCAAGACGAGATGCTATTGGCCTTGAGAAATGAGCAGGACAAGTGGAGTTTAATTCAAAGCAAAGCGGATTATGATGCTTATTATGGTTCTGGACAAGTAACTTCTGGAGACGAAGGTGCACATGGTATTTATATGAACTATATCTCTGAACAAGATTTATACATCCGTTTTTCTTACCCTGGATCAAAAGCGTATGAGGCAGGTTTAAGGAGAGGTACACGTATTAAAAGTATCAATGGCTTACAAGTGAGTGATGCCAATTCTGATCAGATCAATAGCTCATTAGGAAAAAACTTAAAAGGAGTTGAAAATACTTTTGAGATTACAATTCCTTCTATCACAAAGTATGTTGATGGAGAAAAGGTTGAAGTGAGTGCTCAAAGAGATACAACAATTACAATAGCAAAAGAAGAGCTTATCATTCAGCCTGTTTTACTTTCAGAAGTGATCGAATTGCCAGACGGTAAAAAGGTAGGACACTTGGTGTTCAAATCATTTATTGAAACAGCAGAGGAAGCTTTAGCCAATGCATTTGCAGAGTTCAAAAGTGAAGGTGTTACAGAATTAGTACTTGATTTAAGATACAATGGCGGTGGTAGAGTGAATATTGCTAGTCAGATTGCAGGTTACGTTCTTCCATCCTCAGCAAGTGGAAAAGAACTTTTCAAATATCAACACAATCCTTTACAGTCTGCAGAATATGATGAAAGCCAGAATGTTGAATTGATGCCTTCTAATCTCAACTTAGAGAGAATTTTTATTTTTGGCGAAGGAGGAACAGCGTCTTCTTCGGAGTTGGTGATCAATAGTTTGAAGCCTTACATGGATGTGCAATTATTAGGGCAGAATACATATGGAAAGCCAGTAGGTAGTTATGCTTTTGTCAATGAAAGCAATAATGCTTATGTCTATTCTATTATTTCTCTTCGTATTCTTAATGCCAATGGAGAAGGTAACTATTTCGATGGTCTTCCAGTTGATCAATTGGTAGAAGATAATGTGATGTATGATTGGGGTGACGTGAATGAGCCAATGTTGTACCAAGCACTTTATAAAATTGAACACGGTACTTACGACCTTCCAGTAATTGCAAGTGCAAGAATGAATGAAGTTAATTTGGAACACAAAAATAAAGCTTTCAAAAAAGCAGAGCCGAAAGAGGAAATTTTCAATACAATCATGATGTTGAAAAAGTAATTTGTCTGCTTAAAAAAATGAAAGGGCTTCTGATGAAATAATTTCAGAAGCCCTTTTTTTCATTCCCTTATCTAATAGCAGAATGAAATAATATCTTTAATCGTAAAAACCTATGCAAAGGTTGAAATAGTAAACCTTAAGAACTCATCTTTGAATTCCATATAATCATTGGCAAGGTTGTCTAGTTTTTCTTTGAAATAATGGTACTTTTCAAAAGTTTCCTCATTCATTTCCTTGTTGTTATCCTTCCCAATTAATGAATTATCAAATTCTTCGACCTCGTTTAGAATCTCTTGTGCGATTTTATTAAGGTTTGCATTTAATGTTTTAAAGTTTTGAAGTTTATTTTCTTGGTAATCACTAATTTCCCTTTCTAATAAACTGTCTAATCTAATGTGTAATAACTTTATCTCATTGAGGTAGAAATTAATTTCGTTTTCCCAAAATCGGATTTCATTTTTCACATCAGAAATGTACTGTAGTAAACTAATGGTCATCTTTCTGAAGGGTTAATTGTTTAATAATTTTATACTATAAAACGAGAGAATTTTTTTTGAGGTTGTCTTTATTAATTTTTATTGTTTGAAAAGCCAAAATAATGAACTAAATCTGAAGTGATTTATCTCTTGATTAATAATAAAAACACCCACGCGGAAAGTGAACTTTTAATTAGTTTACTGAAATTGTTTTCTGAAAAATAGACCTGGATTTATGTCTATTGAAGCGCTATATCTACTTTCATGGAGGTTGACGGCCAATCCAAATTGATTACCCTTCTTGTCTAAACCAATTCGAACTCTTTGTACACTACTTAAATGCCCTATGTCAGAAAAAGCTGAAAAAAGCTCTAAACTAGAGTACAATTTCCATTGTTTGTTGAGGTCAGGTGTAAAACGGAGAATGGAAAACCAGCTGTAGAGTAATTCATTATTGATGTTGATGGAGGGCAAAGCGTAAATGACAAATTTCTTAGAAGCTTTGAAATAATGAACACCAGCATCAACTCCTGCATTATTGGAGGAAATCCGACCAAGTACCGTTCCTCCAAAACCAGAGTTTGTAGTGTAATTCAAATAAGCACCTGTAAAAAGGTCAGTTTTATTTTCATCATATTAAGCAGTTGCTCTTGCCCTGGAGAAGAGAGAAAACTTCTGATTGTTTTCAAAGAATTTCAGATACTGAGCATCTATGAAAACTCGTTGACTGCCAGCCATCACTTCAAAGCTTTGAGCCAATAAAGAAGAACCAAATAGACTGAATAGGATGAAAAATAAAACTTTCATAATAATGAATAAATTATTTTGAGAAATGTTAGTTAGAAAGCTGTTCCACTACCAATTTCGCGGCAGCAGCACCTGAGTTTTGTTGTTGTCCTGTAATGAGGTTCCCATCTTCAATTGCGAAAGAACTGAAAGGAGCAGCTACTTTGAATGTAGTATTGGGAAGTTTTCGAGCTTCTTCTTCAATCCAATAAGGCTGAATTTTCTGGCCAACAGCATTATCGGCATATTCCTCTTCAGCATTTGCAAAACCCGTCCAGGTTTTACCATCTACAATCAGTTGTCCGTCAGATTTTTTAGCTTCGAGCAATAACGTTGCGGAATGACAAACGGCGGTGCTTGGTTTCCCAGCTTCATAAAAAGCAGCAAAAAGTTTTTCCAAGTCTTTATTTCCTTTAAACGTATACATTGGCCCTTGACCACCCACAAGGAAAATGGCATCATAAGCATGGGCATCTACATCTTTCAGTTTTTTTGTCGTTTCCAACATTTCATTAAACCAGTCTGTTTGCAGGTATCCGAGTGAAATCACATCATGAGCAGCATAACCACTGGCATCTGTGGGATTGGAATAACTGTCCATCTCAATTTTTCCACCTTCGGTAGAAACTAATTCAACTTCATAGCCTGCTTCTTGAAAAACATACAAAGGGTGAGTGAGTTCTGCAGCCCAAAAGCCTATGGGCCAACCTGTTTGTTTTGATACCGTAGGACTGCTGGCTACCATTAATATTTTTCCTTTGAAAGGCATGCCATGAGCGTGAACATAATGATTACTTTCTTTTACTTTTGAATTCATTTTGTGATGGTGTTTAGGGTTGATAGGTGATTGTGAAAATACTGGGTTTAGTGTGATGAAAAACAGGATTATAAAGAGAAAAGCAAGAGTTTTCATTTTGTGTAGAGTTTAAGTGAATAATGAATGATACAAAGTTATTTTTTATACTTACCTTAGGCAATATACTTACTCAATAGAGAGGTACTTACTTTTTGGAAAGTATGGATAAAAACTACTATTATGCCTGATTTCATTTATAACAATAAAGTGTATTATAACCCCGTGGAGTTTGCAATGGATAGAATCGGGGGGACTTGGAAGATGCCAATCCTTTGGAGGCTGAAAGAAAGAGTGTTCCGGTTTGGAGAACTGAAAAAGGATATTCCACACATCACCGATAAAATGCTGACAACCCAGTTGAGGCAGTTGGAAGCGGAAGGTTTTGTTGATCGTAAAGTCTATCCGGTGGTGCCTCCAAAAGTTGAATATTCAATCACAGAGAAAGGAATGACGGCTATTCCTATCATTGAGCACATTCGTAACTATGGGCTGGAATTAATGGCGATGGAAGGCATTGATCATAAGAAAAAGGGATGATTGCCTAATGGATCTATCAAGTGATGTCGATTAATAGTAGATGAAATCAAAAGGTTATTATTAAGGAGTGTATTTGTCTAAAATATTGATTATGAATAGTCAAAAATTACATCCATAAATTAACCATTATAAAATCTTCGTTGATCACTTTTTCTTCCTATAATTTTTATTATTTTGCTTCAGCATAGCACAAAATGCTTGAACTTTTAATAAAAATATACCCACCAAAAATAGAAATACATATGAGCAAAATCGTCACTTTAGAAAATGCTATTCTACAAGTAAAAATATCAAAGAACGGAGCAGAATTACATTCAGTTTACCATAAACAACATCAACACGAATATTTATGGCAGGGAGATAAGGAAGTATGGGGCAGGCACGCACCTGTATTGTTCCCGATTGTTGGGCAAGTGGAAGATGGTTTTTATGAAGTAGATGATGTAAAATACAAACTTCCTCAGCATGGTTTTGCGAGAGATATGGAACATAAGCTGATCACTCAAGACGAATTACGCTGTATTTTTGAGCTGCGTTTTGATCACGATACGATGACAAAGTTCCCTTATAAATTTGCGTTTAGAACAATCTATGAAATCAAGCGCAATAAGCTTTCAATTACTTATCAAGTTGATAATTTAGATACGGAGGAAATTTATTTCTCAGTGGGTGCACACCCTGGTTTTAATACTGATTTTATCAAAAATACATCTTTTGAAGACTATACTATTGAGTTTTCAGAACAGGAAAAATTCCAGCGTTTATTATTGGATAATGGCTTGAGAAGTGGAGCAATTCAAGAAGATGCCTTAAATGGTGCTCAAACATTAGATCTGAAATTTGATACGTTTAAAGATGATGCCATTATTTTTGATCACTTCAAATCAGAGTCTTTAGATATTGTTTGCCGTCATGATGATTCAAGAAAACTAAGAGTTGCTTTCAAAGACTGGCCTTTATTGGGAATTTGGACACCAGTTGGTAAAAGAGCTGATTTTGTTTGTATTGAGCCTTGGTACGGTGTGGCTGATTTAAGAGATGAAAACCACAACTTCAAAGAGAAGTACGCAAACCAGAAACTTCCTAAAGAGGAAACGTTTAGTGCTACTTTCTCTGTGGAGATAATTGATAAAGATGAATAAAGAAATAGAGGGAATTTGGTATGAAGAACAGGTGGTGAAATCATACCAAATCGGCCCTAATTATACATTAAAACCCACTGCTATCTCAGAACTTTTTCAAGAAGCGGCAGGCAATCATTCCAATGCTAAGAAATTTGGTTTGAGAGAGTTGATGAAAGTGGGTAAAGCTTGGGTGCTAGGAACTTATAAATATGAAGTTTTTCATTGGCCTAAGTGGACCGATCAGCTGAGTATAGAAACTTGGGTATATGATGTTCAGAAATTTTCTTCTCAAAGGAATTTCAAGATTCTTGATGAAGAAGGAAAATTGATGATTCACGGCTCTTCTAATTGGTTTGGTTTGGACTTAAAGAAAAGACGTCCAACATCTATCAATGAATTTGAAGATTGCGTCCATGCTAGAGAAGACCTCACAACAGTCGGTCCTCCCAAAAGACTGAAAGGAGTAGAGAAAGTAGATTTTTCATCAGAAAGGGAAGCTTCCTATAGTGATCTCGATCCTGTAAATCATGTAAACAATATCCGTTATTTTGAATGGATGTTAGATAGTTTGCCTGTTGAAATCACTCAGAAAAAGACACTGAAAGCTGTGGAAATTAATTATGTAGCGGAAGTGATTTTGGGTGAGAAGGTGAAAATTGTACATGAGGTCTTAGAAGAAGAGGATACTAAAATAATCTCTGCAGTAATGAAAGAAAATAAGCCGGCATGTATTATTCATTCGGTTTGGAAATAAACAATATCCTACCATTATTTTTTAACTTTGGTAGGATTTTTTTTATACTTTTGCATCCTCAATCTTTTTAACTTAAAGCACTCTTATTTTATGAAAGAATACAAAATAGCAAAAGGCTGGGCACTGTTTATCTATGTGGCTGGCTCATTGATGATCGCTTTATTTACATTTTTACCAATCTATGGATTACTCAAATCTGATGATGATATGGTGTTATTTTTTGGAATAGCCGCCATCCCGATGATCATTTTAATGACCATAGCTATCTTTGATGCTGCTAAAAGTAAAATAATTATTACAAATACATCAATAGGAAAGCGTTCATTGTTTACCAATAGAGATTTGCCACTGTCTGAGGTGAGCGGATTTAGGACAGATGATAAATATACTTATATAGAAACAAAGTCTAAGGCCTATAAAAGGATTCGTTTTGGACAATATTTCGAAAACAAGCAAGAAATTTTTGAGTGGCTGTACTCCAATTTTCAAGACTTGAATGAAGTCAATAAAGAGAAGGAAACCCAAGAAATTTTGTCGAATGATGAATACGGTAGAACCGTTGAAGAAAGGGAAGAAAAACTTGGTGTTGCAAAAAATGTGGCTTTAGGGTTTAACGTTTTTGGTGGAGGAGTAGGTGCATATACTTTATTCATCACTGCACCTTATGAATTGTCAATTATATTATCCATTATAACACCTATACTGGCCATTTTAGTGCTGCCGTTTTTTAAAGGTCTAATAAGGCTCAATGAAAATAAAGAAAGTGCTTACCCTTCCATTATGGTTGCAATAGTTTTACCTTCTATTGGATTGCTTGTAAGAGCCGTATTTGATTTCAATATATATGACTACAGTAATTTATGGGGACCGTTGCTAGTGTTGTTATTAATTCTTATAGGAGGTGCTGTAGCCGTTGCTCATAAAGAATTCGATTTGAAGACAGCGAAAGGTATTGGAGCACTTTTTGGAATCTCTACCATTTTATTGTTGTACAGCGGTGGTGTAATTATTACCACAAATTGTGTGTATGATGAAAGTGAGCCTGTTGCTTATCGAGCTGAGATTATTCAAAAAATGAAGCATACAGGTAAAACAACAACTTATAAATTTGAATTGACGCCTTGGGGAGATCAGATAGAACCTGAAACTGTTACGGTTTCAGAAGATTTTTATGATCAGATGGAGGCTGGAAATACAGTAAACGTTTATTACTTGAAGGGGTATTTGGATATTCCTTGGGTGATAGTGACAGAATAGAAATTTTAAAAACTGTGGGGGCAACTTCACAGTTTTTTTATTTTTTTGTCATGAACTTTGAACCTTTCATTTTTTCATGTGTACTACAACAAAAATCACTTAAATTTTTACACATGAACAAGAAAATAATAACTCTTTTTACAATCATTTTATCCTTTACCACTGTTATAGCTTTTGCTCAAGATGCTCAAGAGATATTGGGTATTGCGAAAGAAACCAAGACAAAGGAATACTATCAGCAACAGTCAGAACTTTGGAAAGGCAAAACTCAAAAGGAACCACAAAATGCTAATGCCTGGTATAATTATTACAAAGCAATGCGAGCGTTTTACCAGAGAGATGATATGTCAACTTGGAACAACGATAGAGGGGCAATATTTGTAAAACTTCAGCCCATTATCAATGCATCAAAAAAGCATATCGGTCAGAAGTACGAGTATTTCTTGATGGAAAGTGTCAATACTGATGATGGAGAAAAAGCTTTTGATTATCTGAAAAAGGCGTATGTGATCAATCCGGATAGAATAGAAACTTATGAAGGGTTATTGACAAGGTATATCATTGACCAAGATTGGAGTGAGGCGAAAGAGGTGGCTCTGAGAATTTATGAAAGCAACCTATATTCAAATCAGGCCTATTTATGGAATCATAATGTGCTTGTTTCTACTAGAGGGCAATCCATCATCTTTTCTCATGGTGATATGGATACTTTGCCAAGACATGTATTACAATTGGCTAACGGAGTGGGGGAGAATGCATTTATTGTTAATGAGTGGCTGTTGGGTTATCATGAAAAATACCGAAACAAGGTTTGTCAGCATTTAGGAATCAGAAATTACTCTAAGAAACTGAGTGATTTTGCAGATATGGCAACTTTCAAAAATGCAATTGTTACTTATATCATTGAGCAATCAAAGAGCACTTATCAAATTTATTTTGGATGCGGAACAGATATTCAACTTTTTGAAAAATTGGGAATCAAAGAGAATATGTACCTGACAGGAGTTGTATTTCAATACAGTGAAGAGGCATTGGATAACCTGTCTTTGGCCATTGATAACTTTGAAAATAGATATAACCTTGATTATCTGATGACAAATTACCAATTTCATCCTCACGATGCTATTATTCAAAAGTACCTCAATGCTACCTATATTCCAGGTCTGAACAAATTGAAAAAGCATTATGCAACAGTTGAGGATCAGCGAAAAGCTGAAAAGTACAATCAATTGATGCATCAGATAGCGGTCAATAGTGGAAGGCAGGCAGAGATTGAAGCATGGTATAAATAAGATGTTATAAATGGAAAACTTAACAGATGAAGAGTTGATGATGCAATTTCTGGAGTTGGGCAATCAGAAAGCTTTTGAAGTTTTATACCATAAGTATTTTGTATCGCTTTCAAAATACATAGGCTGGATGTCAGGCAGTATGGAACAGGGAAAGGAAATTGCACAGCATACTTTCGTGAAATTACTGCATAAGTCTTATGTTTTTAATGCTAAAAAGAGCTTCAAAGTCTGGCTGTATGTGATAGGGAAAAATCAGTGGCTGAATGAGAAAAGAAAGCTGGATCGCTTCTCAGATCATGAACCTTCAGTGGTACAGGAAGAGGGGAAAGAGGATGGAAGTAGGACTTTTCAACTTCAAAAAATGCAAATGGTATTGAGTACGCTGAGTGCTTTGCATAGGGAAACGTTTGTTTTGAAGTATCTGGATAATTTGAGTATTCAGGAAATTGCAGAAACCATGCAATGCAGTAAAGGGACAGTGAAGTCCAGACTTTTCTATGCGATGAAAAATATGAGGTCTAAAATGAAAGAATTTAAAACGGAATACAATGGAAAATTTTGAAGATAGATTGTTTGATTTGTTCTCTCAGAAAAGCTTTGAGGAACTTACTTCTGAAGAGCAGGAATTAGTATTGAAAAATATGACGGAGGAGGAGTATCAGGAAAACTATGCTATGATACATGAATTTAAAGAAGTAGATGCTTCTATAACTATAGAAACACCTTCTTTGGTGGCTGAAAAAGGAAAGACAATAAATTATTTTTATCAATCTATACCTGTTTATAAGGCTGTGGCAGGGATTGTATTGGCTGTTTTACTGAGTTTTATTTTACAGTTCTATATGTTTCAAAATGAAAAAAATATTACTGTAAAAGACGATGTGTCACCTCAAAGTACTCCACTTACAGAGGAAAATTATCCTAGCAGTTTAGTAGTGAATCTTTGATTGAAAAGATCTTCAAAACGCGTTATTTGAGTTGAGATTTTTGGCAGTTTGTGGTGAGTTTTTAATTTTCTTTTAGAGAGCATTGGCATCTCAATGAAATCACTTTATAGCTCCAAAACTCTCAACTCTTCATTCAAATTCCCCAATTAAATCATGCACATTTACCAAAAATAGATTAGATTCAAGTTGTGTTAATCATTTTTCATTAAATCTTATCTCATTTTGAGTAAATCAACGGTTTTATTGCCATTAATTGGCTTTGAACATAAAAATATACTTTCACTAGAAGGGCAATTGCTCATTTTTAAAACAGGCTTGTTGGATCTTTCTCAGAAACCAGAAGGATTTAGAAGACATGTGTCGCGTTTATGGAAGTTGTACAATCAAAATCCGATTACTCAAGCTCATATTTATGCAAAAATAGAGGAGGAGATTTTTGAAATTGATTTAGATGAAAATGGGTATTTCAGATCTGAGTTTACATTAAAGAAAAATTATACAGATAAGGAACTGAACACTTCTTTGAAATTTTATTTGGATAAAGCTTTAACACAGAAGATCAAACTGCCAAGTATTTCAAAAGGAGGTATCAAAAGGATTTCCGAACACAGGAAATATATGGTCATTTCTGATATCGATGATACGGTATTGATTACACACGCTACTTCATTTTTGAAACGTATTCCTCAGACCATTGTAAAGCATGCTTTCAAAAGAAAAGAAGTGAAGGCAATGAGTAAGTTTTACAATGAAATGAAAGCACAAGGAGCCTCTTTTTTCTATGTCTCCAATAGTGAAATGAATCTTTTCTGGATCATTAAATTATTCTTGTCGACAAGGGAGTTTCCTAAAGGTCCAATTTATTTGAGATACCATAAAAATTGGAAAGATTTTATCTCTAATAGAAAAAATATCGGCATTGGATTACAGAAATCTCAGCATAAAATTGACCGTATTTCCTACTTGATTGATAAGTTTCCGAAAAGCAAATTTTTATTGATTGGTGACAGCGGACAGAGGGATCCGTATACTTATAAGTTTATAGCAGAAAAGTTTCCTGATAACATTTCTGGCATCATGATTCGAGATGTCTCTTCAGGGAAAAAGGATGTGGAAATGCTTAAGATCAAAAAAGATTTATTGGCCTTGGATATTCCATTCCACATTTTCCATGATCCTAAAGAAGCGATGCGTTTGGAAAGAAGATGGTTTAACCGTTTAAATTTAAAGGAGGAAAAACTTCAATCTCACAGGTAAGCAATCGCAATTTTGAGGGTTTTATATTCTTCCACGTGAAGTTGATATTCTACAAATTCCTGTTCTACTTCTTTGATTTTAACCTTTGACGGGAGTGAATTTTGAAAAACGGTTTGTATCTGACTCTTGAACTCTATATTTAGTTTTCCAAAAGCCTTATATACAGCTTCTTTGATGGTCCATATTTGTGTAGCGTTTGTAGGATCTTCGCCTTGGCTTTGTGCAAAGTGCAACTCTTCCTCATTTCCAAACCTTGGTAGTAATCGAAGTACTTTAGGTTGAATATTTTCAATATCAATACCAATATTTTTCTGAGAACGATCAATAATAGCGGCCGCGTAGCCTTTTGAATGGGAAAGAGAAATACCATATTCATCATGAATTAAGGACGGCTTACCACTATCTTCTTTTTTTATTCCCTTAAATTCAACGGGACTGTCTTCCAAAAGGTGATGTAATGCTACTCTTGCAGCGATACTTTCTAACCTTACTTTCTGGTTTTTTATATGCTCAAAATTACAATCTGTATTTTTAAGAAAAGGTAAAAGTGCTTCTTCGCTTTCCTCAATAGCCCACACCAAAAAGGAGATGTTTTTTGTTAGATGTTCATATTTTACAATTCCCATTTTGCAAAGATATGGCAGACAGATTGAATAAATGAAACAAAAAAGTAAGATATTTGTTATCACAATTAAATTTCAAGATGAGACAGATATTAGAAGTAGAAAAATTGGCCACGTTTGGAGGTCATAAAGATGGTTTATATAGTGTAATACACTTTGATGATAAAGGGAAATTTTATACTGCAGGTGCAGATGGTTTTGTGGTAGAATGGCAATTGGATGATCCTGATAAAGGAAAGTTAATTGCTAAAGTTCCCAATACTGTTTATTCAATGTGTCCCTTGGTGGAGGAAAATTTATTGGTGGTAGGTCAAAATGGAGATGGTATTCATCTACTGGATATTGCTTCAGGAAAAGAGCTTAAATCTTTAAAACTAACAGATCAGGCAGTTTTTGGTATAGAAAGATTCCAAAATGAGCTATTTATTGGAACAGGTGATGGATGGCTTTACGTTGTAGATTTATCAACATGGACAATTACTAAAAAAGTCAAAGTTTCAGAAAAATCCATCCGTTCAGTGGCTATTGATGCAAAGCGAAAAAATGTATGGGTAGGGTGCAGTGATCATACCATTAAAGGTTATACGATGGAAAGCTTGTCAGAAGTAAGAGAACTTGTGGGGCATTTGAATAGTGTTTTTGCATTGACAGTTACTCCAGATCAACAGTATTTGGTGAGTGGAAGTAGAGATGCTCACTTACGTGTGTGGAATTTAGATGGATTTATAGAAACTCAAGAGGACATTGTAGCCCACATGTATACTATCAATGATATTGTATTTAGAAAAGATGGTAAATACTTTGCGACTTGTAGTAAGGATAAATCCGTTAAAATTTGGAGAACCGAAGATTGGAGACTGTTGAAAGTTGTTGATAAAGCAAGACATGCTGGACATGGCACATCAGTAAACCGTTTGGCGTGGGTTGGAGAAGACGTAGTGATCTCCGTTTCTGACGATCATTCGGCTTCAGCTTGGAAAATTCAAGGATTATAATGTAAAATTTATGTAAAAATACCTATTTGTGGGTATTGACTTCCCTTCATGGAGTCTATAATTTTACGTAACAATATTCTAAATTATAGAAATAGCAAAAAAAAGAAATACCAATTAATAATTTATTTATTATGTAACAAAGAATTTTAATTAGAAGGTAAAACTTTTAATTATTTTGAGCGAAAAATAATAAACGCTTTGGTGTTGCCGAGGCGTTTTTTTATGCTCAAAATTACGCATGAAAAAGCCACAACGCTAATTGCTTAGACATTGTGGCTATACACACTAATAAGTGAAAAGTAATTGGATTAGAAATCCAAGTTCATTCTTACACCAGCTCTCAACCATCTTCCTGGCTGAGGTACATTTCCAATATCGTTATATTGTACATCAAATAGGTTGCTTCCTTCACCATAGAAATATAGGTTCTTCCAAGTGTAACTGATCCTTAAATCAACAGTAAAGAAAGGATCATATGGCGTTTCAACACCTGCACCTTCAGGATTATATGCAGTGTAAGTACCATTTCTATCTTGATATACCAATTGCCAATCAGCATTTAAATTCTTCAAGAATAAATGATGTGAAATACCCATAGTGGCTTTGTGATTTAGGTGATCTAATACATAGTTTGAAATTAGATCCTCACTAGCTTCCTTATCTACATTCAAATAGATGTAAGAGAAGCGGATATTTTTTAGGAAAGCTTCTTCATGTAAAATTTGTCTGAAATTCAGGCCTGCATTTAATGTCAAACCAGAAGTGGTCAATGAAGTAAGGTTTTGTGCTTGCCATTGATCATCAGAACTTGTTCTTACCCAGTCAATGATATTTTTTCCATATCTTCTAAAAACAGAAGCACTACCAGAAAAACCTTTTTTCTCAATCTTGTATCCCAATTCAATAGTTGTTGCTCTTTCTTCTTTTAAAGAGTCGTTACCCACGTTTGTTGGCCCATCATAATATAAGTCAGTGTAAGTAGGGATACGCATTGCTGTATTGATAGTACCAAAAATTCTAGAACTTTCACTAATTTGGTAAGAAAGGTCTGCACCTGGAAAAATATCAAAACCATCACTCGATTCTGCTAACTGAGTGTTGTAATTGAACATTAAGCCTGCTGATGCAGTGAATTTCCCTAGTACAATATTGTGTTCTAAGAAAAGACTATAATTATATCTTTCTTTTCCGTGAGTATATTGAGTGTTTTCTACACCATCAATTCCAATTGGATTGTCAAGAGGAGTTCCTAGCACATTACTTAAAATACCTTCATAGCGAGCATCAACACCAATTGAAGTAACACCAAGTTTTGAAGGAATGATAGTATTAACATTCACACCTGCCGCATCCATTTGGTGGTAATTGTGGTGAGTGTACCAAGAAGCTGGGTTCTCTCTGAACAGTTCAAATCTATCGTATGTTCTATTCCAATAAATTGTCGGGCTAACTTTAATTGTTCCGTTATTAGTGAACCTTAAAGAACCGTGATACAATTTATTTCTTTCATACTGATTAGGGTAAGCCGGAGTGTAGAAAGAGTTCGCACCAAAACCTTTATCAGAAAGACCAGCTGTTAAATCAAAAGTACCACCTTTTACATCATAACTACCGTGATAGAATGCGGTTACATCATTAAAGTCAGTATTATCAATGTAGCCGTCTGATTTTTTATGTGATGCAGTAATCAAGTGACGTGTTTTACCTGAAGTTAAGTTAACTCTTCCTGTATATTTCTGAAGCCCATGTTCACCAGCTAATGCATGTAAATAGATATTATTTTTATCAAGAGGTTTTGTTTGAATATTGATAGCTCCAGTAAATGCATTGGCACCAAATACTCTAGAGGCAGGACCTTCCAATACTTCAACCGCATAAGCCGCTTCCATATCCACTGGAACGAATAAATTGAGGTGTCCAGTTTGAGGGTTGTTCATATTGACGCCGTTCAACATGATTAATGATTGGTCAAAAGAACCGCCACGAATATTAACATCTCCTTGAACCCCAAAAGGTCCACGTGATCGCATATCCACACCGGCTACATTACCCAGTACTTGATCAAAACTTTGTGCAGGCATTTCTTGTAAATCTTCTGCATTGATATAAGTGATAATTCTAGCCTGTTCAGAATATACTTGAGGTACTCTACCTGAGTTTACAGAAATCTCATCCAGATAGTAAGATGACATAGACGAGCTATCCTGTTCAACTTTTTTTTGTGCGAAAGCGAATGAACCAATCAGGTTTAGGAGTAAGAATGCAATTAATGTTGTAGAGTGTTTTTTCATGCTTAAAAACGAAAAAAAGCACTGACCAATAGATACTTAGATCTATGATCAGTGCTTCATTGTATAAAAATATTACAAAGCTGTGATTTCAAAGGTCCCAAATTGGGAGTTTTGTTCACAAAAGCTTCATTATAAACTAAAATTGAATTAAAATCAGCGATTTGTAGCGAAGGAATATCATCGTTTAGCTCTTCTTCATCACTTGAAAATAGGACCTTTGCAATACGGCCCTCAAGGATGATCTGAGGAGATTGAAAGTGGAGCTGAATATCGAGCATACAGATCTTAATCTCTTTTTTCAAAGAGTTAAAAACGGCATAGCCTTTTCGTGTCCATCTTTTAAAATATACTTCTTCTCCCATGACTTTAAATTACACTACAAAGTAAGGAGAAAAATATGGTAGAGTTATGTAATGTTAATCAACTAATAACATATATTAACGGTGACTTTTTAACGTTTTTTTATGGTTGAAAGTCATGTTATTTGAAATACCTCTTTAAGTAAGAAGACACAAAGTTCTCAATTTTGAAGCTATTACTTTTAATAATTTCCACAGTCTCAATACCATCACAAGTGGATTTCTGAGCTCCATGGTACTGAATATTTTTAAAATCGTGCCCATATTCAGTATCTAAAAGATGCTGCATTTCTGAAATGATGATTTTAATTTTTGATTCATTCATTCCATTGTTTTTAGAAAAAATGTCGCATGAAATATCTCCTAACGTATGAACTGTACTGTCAGTAGATCTTTCCATCATGTCAAAAATGCTATTTTTCGCTTTTGTTCTGAAGTTTTGATAAGACTCAGACGATGCAATAGATGTACTTTGTGCAAAAACACCTGTGCATAGCAAGCTTAGTATAGAAAATAAAATTAGGCGTCTCATTGTATTAGGTAAAATAAGTTTTTTGATTTAGTTTCGATATTCAAAATTAAGAAATATAGAAGACTTCGCATGACATGTTTTGACTTGTTATGTTAAAAGTTAGAGTTTATACAAAACGAATAGTACTTAAAATCAGAACATTATGATCGTTGTCACTGGAGGCACTAAAGGTATTGGTAGAGCAATCATTGAGAAATTTGCTCAAGAAGGAAAAAATATAGTAGTATGTGCTAGAAACAAAGAAGATCTTTCCTCTTTGAAAGAGGCAGTTGAAAATGCACACAATGTTAAAGTGGCAACATTTTCAGCAGATGTTTCCAAAAAAGAAGAATGTAAAGCTTTCGTTGATTTTGTAAATGCACAAGCGGAAGATATTGAAGTATTGGTCAATAATGCGGGTGTATTTGTTCCGGGTTCAATTCATGATGAAGATGAAGGGGCTTTTGAAATGATGATGCAAACCAATATGTACTCTACTTATTATATCACAAGAGGATTGATCAAGACGATGATCGATAATAAGAAAGGATATATTTTCAACATTGCTTCAGTAGCTTCTTTTATGGCGTATGCCAATGGGGGTTCTTACTCTATCTCAAAACACGCGATGCTTGGTTTTTCAAAATGCTTGAGAGAAGAAATGAAACCTTTTAATGTAAAAGTCACTTCTGTGATGCCGGGTGCTACTTACACTAATAGCTGGGCAGGGGTAGATTTACCTGAAGAGCGTTTTATGAAATCAGAAGATATTGCAGATCTAGTGATGTCGGCTTACAAACTTTCTGATAGTGCTGTAGTGGAAGACTTAGTGGTGAGACCTCAACTAGGAGATATCTAAAAAAAAGTATAATAGGCTTTTATTAAGGCAGTGTGAAGAGAGGTAACTGAATAAGTTGACCTCTCTTTTTTTTAAGTAAAAAGTTTTAGCGAATAAACGTAAACAGAATCAACCAAAAATGACAAAAAAAGTATTTGATCTATGACATTAATAGAAGTCAAAAGAGAATTGAAATCAAATATTGTATTTCGATAAATAATAAACTGTCCTAACGAAAGCAATTACTGTGTTTTAATGCCCTCTGAAATATTGATGTCGTGTTACTTTTATTGTTTTACTATGATGAAAGCTGTACGATTTTTATTAGCAGTAGTGTGTTCATTACAAATGACTTATGCCCAAACGGGACCGGGCGGTGTAGGTTCCACAGGTGGTTCTTCTAACCTGAAATATTGGTTAAATGCGAGTGAAGGGATCATTAGTGAAAATAAAATTATTTCGATTGAGGATTTATCGGGTAACTCGGTAAAAAATACTATTACAGGAGGAATTAAAATCAATCCTTCTTCAATCAATGGCTATGATGCAATTACTTTTGATGGTATTAGATCTGGCAAAAATAAGTATGACCAAATAGCTACAGATCTATCCATAAATAATGGTCTTCATCCAAACATCACAATTATTGCTGTTTACATACCTGCAAGTAATAATTCTGGTGGTGTATGGGGTGATAAAAAAGTGAATGGCGGACGCTACATTATGGATAATGGTGGTTATTATAGTGATGTAGTTGGAAGTGGTGCTGGGACATTAATAGGTGTTGGGGATATCTTCCCAGAAAATACACCTGTAATCACTTCAGTTGCTTTTCAAAATAGTAGTTCCTCGCTTTCTTATGTTTTTAAGGATGCTGGAATAGAAACAACATTCACTTCTTTTTCAAGTGGTGTAAACTCTTCCAATTTTACAATAGGTACAATTGGCCACGGACATCATAGCAATACTTTTCATGGAGATATTGCGGAGGTGATTGTTTATGAGGAAGTAAGTGTATTCAATCTCTATTTTATTCATAATTACCTTGGAGCGAAATATGGGATTGAACTTTCCTCAATTTTTGATCTTTATACTCATGATAACCCCGAAAATGGAGATTTTGATCATGACGTAGCGGGTATTGGAAGAGTACTTCTTGATGTAAACGATGATGCACAAGGTACGGGGGTGGTTAGAATATCTAATCCTTCTAATTTGGGTAATAATGAGTTTATGTTTTGGGGACACAATAATGGTAGCCTTGAAATGGTAGATGATATGGATATGCCTTCTGACTTGACAGCTCGTTTAGAAAGAGAGTGGAGAGTGAGTGAAGTCAACATCATCAAAAGGTCGATTGATGTAGGGTCGATTGATATTCAGTTTGATTTATCAGAAATGGAAGCCCTCGAACCTTCAGACTTGAGACTATTAGTTGACACAAATAATGATGGAAGTTTTGACGATGAAACTGGCATAGATGGAGCTGTAAAAGTGGGTGAGGGTATTTATCAATTTACCGCCGTTAGTGAGATTACAGACAATGCTAGATTTACTTTAGGAACTGTGCAGGAATTGGTTGATTTACCAATTGTATTAAGCTATTTCACAGCAGAAGTGACATCAAGTGGACAAGTGTATCTAGAATGGGAAACAGTTTCTGAAATCAACAACGATTATTTTACAGTTTACCGTTCAAGAGATGGTAGAGTATGGGAGGAACTAGGTCGTTTAGATGGAGCTGGAAACTCCTCTGTAGCGTTAAGATATTCAATGATAGATTATTCGCCTTTAGAAGGGACATCCTACTACTATTTAAAACAGACGGATTTTGATGGAAAGTACGAATACAGTGAAACGGCTAAAGTTACAGTCGGACGGACTTTAGCGTTGCAGGTAAATGTCTTCCCAAATCCAGTGACTAGCGAAGTGTGTGTAGAAGGTTCGGCGTTAGAAAGAGATCAATTGAGAATTTATAATTCCGTTGGTCAAGAGGTTACACTTTCTGCCAACCTTATTAGTAAGAATGAATATATCTCGGTGTTTGACTTCTCTAATTTAAAACAAGGTATGTATTATATCAAGACGAGAAGCGTAACGAAGAGAGTATTCAAAAAGTAATAGGATTATAGTATAGCATGATTTAAACACTAGCTTGATTCAGGCTGGTGTTTTTTCATTCAAATGGATGAAATTAATTGTTGCATTCTTGAATTGAAATAGGGTAGGTATTTGTTCGAATTATTAGATGTGTTAGCTTTGTGTTGTTGATTATAGAAAAATGTAATTGGTTTAAAATTAATTTATAAGAGATGGAAAACAGAAACTTAATTCGATTTGATTGGGCTATGAAGCGGTTACTACGTAATAAAGCTGATTACTCGGTATTAGAAGGTTTTCTATCTGAATTAATGAAAGAGGATGTAAGCATTGAAAGTATTCTTGAAAGTGAAAGTAATCAACAAATAGAGGTTGATAAATACAACCGAGTTGATATTTTAGTGAAAAATGAGAAAGGTGAATTAGTCATTATTGAGATTCAAAATCAATTAGAGTATGATTATTTTCAAAGGATGATTTATGGATCCTCAAAAGCAGTAACCGAGTATATTGCTTTAGGAGAGTCATATAAACAAGTGAAAAAAGTTTATTCCGTAAATATTGTATATTTTGATCTAGGGCAGGGTGAAGATTATGTTTATCATGGAAGAACTTATTTTGAAGGAATTCATAAAAAAGATCAATTAACACTCTCTGCTAAACAGAAAATTTTGATGTCTGGAAAAAGTACTCCTTCAGATTTATTTCCAGAGTTTTATGTTATCAAAGTAAACCAATTCAACGATATTGCTCAAGATAGTTTAGATGAGTGGATTTATTATTTTAAGAATAATGAAATAAAAGAAACCTTTAAAGCAAAAGGTTTACTAAAAGCAAAAGAACTTTTAAGGGTTGACCAATTATCTTCAGAAGAACAAGCAAAATATAAGCTACATCTTAAAAACTTAAGAGATGAAGCTAGTAGATTATTTACCCTTAAGGCAGATGCTGAATTTGAGGTAGAGAATAGAAAGGCCTTGCAAATAGCAAAAACGCTTAAGGATGATGGATTTCCTCTAGAAGCAATAGCTAAGAGTACAGGTTTAACAATTGAAGAAATTAAAGAACTTTAAAGACAGAATATTCTTTATTTCTTTCTAAATTTGTGTACTTCCAAAATCGTATTTAGTTAAGCTAGACAAGTCACTTTCTTTACAATGTTAGAGAAGGGTGCTTTGTTGCAATTTTTTAGAAATGAAATCTACTTTTAGACGACTCATACATTTTTTATTGTTAGCCCTTATAGTGTCAAATAGTATTTGGGCCAATGAGGTATTGAACTTTAGAACCCTAAATCCTGAAAAAGGGCTGTCGCATATTAATGTCACTTCCATTTTACAGGACAAACATGGGTATATATGGCTTGGGACGAACAATGGTATTAATCAATACGATGGTTTTACAGTAAAGAACTATTACAGTAGTCTTTCAGAAAAAGTGGGGTTGAGCAGTAATCGAATTTCCACGATGTATGAAAGTAAAGCAGGTGACCTGTGGGTGGGGACTAGAGATGCTGGTTTGAATAAATTTATTTCACAATCTTATGGTTTTGAGCAATATACTGCCGGTCAAGCTTTTAATATTACAAGTATTAATGAGGACAAGAACGGTAATATATGGGTTGGCGAATTACGAAAAGGTTTAGGGCTTTTGGATATAAAGAAAAAGAAAGTCGCTTTTTTTCAACCAATGGATGCTAAGGTGATTATCTCAGAAATTCTTCCTTTGCCTTCAGGTGATTTTTTAATCGGTACTAGAGGAAGTGGTCTTTATTTCTTTAATCTTAATACTAAAAAATTCACTAAAGTAATTGGTCATGAGTTTTTAGAAGAAGGTTCTATTAGAGGTCTTATTCTAACAGGAACTTCCGTTTTTGTGGCCACTTATAATTCAATATATGCATTGGAAATCGATGAAAATCAGGTTTCAACAATAAAAAAACTGCCAGTAGATGAATCAATTACAGCGATATCTTCGATTTGTTTGAAGGAAAATCAGCTTTGGGTGGGGACCAAAAGCGGATTATTTCATGTATCACTCTTGGAGGATTATAAGACGACCTCCATTGTGAGTGAGAAAAATGTATTGAACAGTTTGGTGAGTAATAATATCAACTCACTCTTAATTGACAAATCAAATATTCTCTGGGTAGGTACTTCATCAGGAAGCAGTTATGTTAACCTTCAATCACTTTCATTGCGAACAGTTCACCTAAGTGCGTTACAAAAAGAAAATGTCAATGTAGTCTATGAAGACCGATTAGGGCAGACTTGGTTTGGCTTGAAAAGCGGTAAATTGGTGAAATATGCCAATAACACTACCGTAGAATATTCCTCTGATTCAAAATCAAATTACAACTTAAATGCTTACGGAGGTGTAGAAGCACTTTGTGAAGATGATTACGGTAACTTATGGATTGGTAGCTGGGGCGGTGGCCTTCATTCTATTTCTCTAAAAGAAGAAAAGGCAGGGAGAGCGTATTTTAAGAGAATTGATAATAAGTATCTGACATCCAAAACAATTACATCTTTAGCTTTTTATGATAATGCTCTTTTTGTAGGCACTTTCCGCAAAGGATTAAATAAGCTTTCCATCGACAAAAAAGGGAATGTACTGAAATCAAAACAATACTGGAGAAAGAGTGAGGAGTTACCTCTGATGAGCAATACTATTAATTATATGTATGTCGATCCTTTCGAAAAATGTTTATGGACGAGTACACCTAGTGGATTGGCAAAAATCAAAAGAAAAGGAAAGAAACTGACTTACAAAGTGTATAATGTGATCAATATTGATGGAAAGGTTAACTCCGCTTTTTGTTGGGAAATCTGCAGGTCTTCAAGGTCTACACTATGGGTTGGAACCATTGAGAAAGGACTTTCTAAGCTAACTTTTGATCCAAAATCACTTCAATTAGTAGACATCAAAACCTATACAACAAAAGACGGATTGCCTTCTAATTCCATCCAATCCCTTGTATTTGATTCATTGAGTAATTATTTGTGGGTAGGTGGTAAAAACCTGACGGCATTTGATACAGAAAATGAAATCACTCATGTTTTTAATACAGATGATGGTATTGAAGGAGGTTATTTTAGAGTGAACTGTGCTACTCAATTATCGGATGGAAGCCTTTGTTTTGCTTCCGATAAAGCTTTGAACTATATTCTTGCGGGAAAAATATTAGAAAATAAACACCTTCCACATACCATTATTAATTCACTTTATGTTTTTGGTCAGCCTATTGAACAAGGACAAGAGTTAGATGGTGAAATATTACTTGAAAAACCTTTGGAAGAAACGCAAGAAATTATATTCCAGCATTTTCAGAATAATATTGAAATTGGTTTTAATGCCATGCACTTCGGTAATCCAGAGAAAAACAGCTATCAGTATATGATGGAAGGTTTTGATAAAAAATGGATGACAACTGACAGAAGGAGTGTGGTGTATTCCAATCTACCTTTCGGAAATTATGTATTTAAAGTGAAATCAGCCAACAGTGATGGTGTTTGGGAAGAAGCAGGTCAAGAAATCAAAATTACGGTTTTAACGCCTTGGTGGAGAACGAAATTGGCTTATTTAATATACCTTTTGATTATTGTGGCTATTGTGTATAAAATCAATAGAATGGTGATCAATAAACATAAGTTGGAACAAAGTCTTGAGCTGGAACGCTATAAAATAGAGAAGAACGAAGAACTCACTTTAATGAAGATTCGTTTCTTCGTGAATATTTCTCATGAATTAAGAACACCTCTTACTTTGATTTCAAGTCCTTTGGAAACCTTATTGAAAAACACTTCTCTGGAAAGTAATGTAACAGAGTACCTCAATATCATGAAGCGTAATTCTGATCGTCTTTTAGTATTGTTCGATCAGTTATTAGATTTTAGGAAAATCGAAACAGGTAACCATAAAGTGAAGTTTAAACATACAGATATCGTTAACTTTACACGCTTGGTCGCTTCCTCATTCAATACCTTGGCCAAGGACAATGATATCAATTATTCCTTCCATTCATTTATTGATTTTCAAGAGGCTTGGATGGATGAAGATATAATAGAAAAAGTGGTGTACAATCTAGTTTCAAACTCCTTTAAAAACACCAATGAGGGAGGGGATATTCTAGTAGAACTCTCTTCTAATAATGACGATCACTATCAAATTGCCATTACAGATACAGGAAAGGGTATTCCGGCTGAAGAACAAGAACATATATTCGAGGAATTCTATCAAACCCAAAATAAAACGGATAGAGGCACAGGGCTTGGTTTATCTTTAGTGAAAAGATTGATTGATGCACATTATGGTACGATTACTTTTGAGAGTAAAGAAGGAGAAGGAACCCGTTTTGTGGTCACACTGCCATTGAGTGATGACTTTATGAAGCCCGAAGAAAAAGTGGTGGAAGAGGTGATCAATGAGGTTAGTGATGAAGCTGAGGTGAAAACAAAAGAAGATCACCGTCCTAAGATTCTAATTGTAGAGGATAATCTTGATATTGCTCATTACTTGAAAAAAGAATTGGAGCATTTATTCTCCGTTACATTAGCACACAATGGAAAAGAAGGTTATCAACAAGTGGTAAAAATGAAGCCTGATGTGGTCATTTCTGATATTATGATGGCTGAAATGAATGGTATTGAACTCTGTAAAGAAATCAAGAAAAACCCGCATCTCAACCATATACCTGTGATTTTATTGACCGCCAAAAGTGCAGATGAAGATCGTTTGGAGGGTATTGAGAGTGGAGCAGATGCTTATATTATTAAGCCTTTCAAAACGGAGTTCTTACTAGCCAAAGTGATGAATTTGATTGAGGAAAGAAAACTGACCAAACAGTTTTATGCTTCTAAGAAAGATGAAAATGTCACGCAGGAAGATCCAGAAAAAGATACTTTTATCAAGAAAGCCAAAAAGGTGATTGAAGATAATTTGTTGAATGAAGGTTTTGATTCTAAAGCCTTCGCAAAAGAAATGGGTTTGACCTATGCCACGCTTTACAATAGATTGAAGAAGTACGAAAACGAATCTGCCACGGGTTATATCCGTAAAATCAGATTGGAAAAAGCGGCCGAATTGATTGCTAATTCAGATCATTCTATCAAAGAAATTCAATTCTTAGTAGGCTTCAATGATGCCAAATATTTCAGAACGAACTTCAAAAAGCTATTTGATATTACTCCTTCTGACTACATGAAAAAGTACAGAAAAGTGGATTTAAAGTCAGATTTATAGGCGTTTATGGAAGGGGATCAATATTTCACCCTATCAATTTTAATATTTGTTCCCCTTTCATTAATTGTATTTGTGACACCTTTGAGTAAACAAAAACAAAGGCGTTATGAAATGGACTTTATCACAATTACTTTTTTGCTTACTATCATTTTTTCAGATTCAATTTTCTTTTGCTCAAACAGAACCTGAGTTAGAAAGTAGTGGTACACGATATGAAATCGACAGCTATGATGATTTATTATTTATCTCGCAGAATGATTCATGGTGGGATAAGAGTTTTATTGTGACCAATGCTATAGATGCTACTCCTTCAGGTTCTGGCGATGCTTTATTAGCGTTTTCTCCTATTGGAAATAGTACCGTAGCCTTTACAGGAAATTTTGATGGAGGTTCTGATGCCGGTCATGTCATTTCGAACTTGTATATCAGTCAGCCTGCGATGGATAATGTGGGCATGTTTGGTTACCTCAATAATAATGGTGCTGTAGTTAAAAAAGTAATCCTAGAAGACTTTTTTATTGAAGGGCAAAATAATGTGGGAGCCATTGCAGGATATATTGAAAAAGGAAATGCTATCAAGAAAATTGAACTGAGAAAAGGGGCAGGGAATTATAGTGTTAATGTTAGAGGTGGAAATAACACAGGTGGTGTTGTAGGGTATAATGAAAAAGGAAACATAGAGGATATCGTAGTTAGTGAATTGACCATTGAACATACTACAGGTGTCTCTGCTCAGAATCTTGGAGGGGTTGTAGGATTAAATTCTAATAGTGCTACGGGGAAGAAAATCACCCGAATTACAATGAATGATGTTGTAATAAATACTGATAATAATAGAGTTGGAGGTGTAGCTGGTAAAACTACAAATGGGACAGATTTATCGGAAGTCGAGATAAATGGACTAACAATAAACGCTGTCTCTCATGCAGGTGGTATAGTTGGGCAAAATAAAGCATCAACGGTGAGTACCATTACAGTTGTAGGATTAGATATTATCGTTGATGATCAATATGCTGGCGGAATTGTCGGAAAAAATGATGAAGGAAGTACTATTGAAAAAGCGGTGGTATCAGGGAAAATAAAGGGAAAAAGAAGAATAGGGGGAATTACTGGTGATAATAATTCATCAAGCAGTGTCAATATGTCCAATGCTTTTATTGAATTTACATTGCAAACGGATGCGACTCTAATAGGGGGAGTTGTAGGAGGAAATTATACTTCTGCTACCATCACTGAGTCTTATGCAGTGACAAAAGTGGCTAACATTGGAAATCTATTGTCAGGAGGAATAATTGGCGGAGTAACGGCAAATAATGGAAATCAAAATAACATTTCCGATACCTATTTTGATATCAGTGATGAATATATGGGCAATCTAGGAGAGCCTCTTTATGATGTAGTCACCAATAATCAGATGGGTGTGCAAGGTTATGCCACTTCATTATTTGAAGACATGGATAATTTTAATTTTACAGGGAATTGGGGAATCAGAGGTTCTGAGGCAGACCCTTATCAAAGACCTTACTTATTGGATATGGATGGGTTAGAATTGCCTGTAGAACTGATTGCATTTTTTGTAGAAGTAGAGGATGACGTAATTTCTGTAAATTGGACTACCGCTACTGAAGTTAATAATGACTTTTTTGTTTTAGACTATTCTTATGATCGAAAAAAATGGGAGGAAGTAGCGGTAATCAATGGAAACGGAAATAAGCAAACTCGAACGCATTATATGCTTGAAGAGGCTCTTGATAATTATAGAAACGGAATAGTATTTTACCGATTAAAACAAGTTGATTTTGATGGAAAGTCTACTTACTACTATCTAGAAGTGAACTTAAATCATTCCACTCAAAATATAAAAATCTATCCCACAATTACAGATGATATTGTGACAGTAATCAGAACAGATAACCGTCCAATTCAAATCTTCAATCACGTAGGTAAAGATTACTCAACGCAAGTTGGAATAGATATAGACCAGAAATTGACGCAGTTATCACTCAGTAAACTTCCTGAAGGATGGTACATCATCAAAGTACATAATTCTGTAAAAAGAGTGTATAGGAGATAATTAGAGCCATCTTTTTAAGATATACCACCTCTTCAATTTAAGATATGACCTCTCAAACTGGTCCTGAACTCCCTAAATTTGTTAACGAAATGAAACCAACTTATAAACTCAAATGAAATGAAGAAATTTTTACTTTTTAACCTTATTATCCTTTTCAATACTTTTTTATCGTGGTCTCAAATCAAGCCCGATCAAGGAGATGGATCTTTAGAGAATCCTTTTATAGTATCAACTTTGGAACATTTAAAATGGATTTCTGAAGGTGATGGCGGAGAGGGCGATGGTACACGCTGGAAGTATTATTTTAAGCAAGTAAATGACATTGATGCAAGTGCCACTTTAACCTGGAATTCAGGGGAAGGCTTTAGACCTATTGGGTGGTTTAACTCAAGTTCTGATAAAAAGACTTTTAAAGGAGTTTACGATGGGAATGGTTTTGCAATCCATTATCTTGTGATCAATCGACCTAATGCAAATTATATTGGATTATTTGGTTATACAGAAAGCGGAACGATTAAGAATTTAACATTGACAAATGTATCAATTGTAGGTTCCCAATATACTGGAGCATTAGGAGGAAAGATTGATCTGGAAGGGATTGTTGAAAATGTAAAGGTGAGTGGTACTGTGACTGCATACAGACATTCAGGAGGAGTCTTCGGTGATATCAATAATAGTTCATCACTGAATTATGTTTTTTCTTCCGTGAATGTGATGAAAGGAGATTATACTGATGATAAAAACTTCGGGGGTATTGCAGGTAGAGTGTATAATAAATCTATCATACAAAATACAATAAGCATTGGTAAAGTTGTAGGTATAGAAAATATTGGAGGAGTAATCGGAGTGGGGCATACTGACCCCTCAAGTAATAAAGTGATTACGATTACAAATGTGTATTGGGATAAAGAAACTTCAAATGTGACTACCGATGGGTATAGCGCCGAAACTGTGGGATTGAACACCGCTGATTTTTCAGATAAAAATAATTTTACAGGTTTTGATTTTGAAGGAACATGGGGAATTGGAAAACTTACTGTTATTGATAATAACTTAAGACCTTATCTTCAAACTGATATTGCAAGTAACCTTTCTGTTGTAACCAATAGTAGTGATTTTGGAAGTGTTACGACTGAAGGTGACTTGTATATCGGTCAAACCATTACGTTAACTGCTGTTCCGAAAGAGGGGTATGTATTTGATAAATGGCTTGAAGATGATATCGAAAAAGGTACATCAACAACTTTAAGTTTTGAATTAGGAGCATCTCATACGATCGAAGCGATTTTTAAAGCGATTCCAACTTATACTATCACAGTGTTAGATGCAGAAAATGGCACAATCAATCCTGGTACAGTTACCTTGGAAGAAGGAAGCAATCAAACATTTACGATAGAGGCAAATGCAGGTTATGAGATCTCAGATGTCACAGTAGATGGCGTTTCTCAAGGCGTCATTGAAAGTTATTCATTTGAAAACTTAAGTTCAGACCATACGATTGGCGCCACGTTTAGCTTAATTCCACCTACAACTTATACCATCACAGTATCAAATGTAGAAAATGGCGTAATCAATCCTGGTACAGTTACTCTGGAAGAAGGAAGCGATCAAACGTTTACGATAGAGGCAAATGCAGGTTATGAAATTAAAGATGTCACAGTAGATGGCGTTTCTCAAGGCGTCATTGAAAGTTATTCTTTTGAGAATTTAAGTTCAGATCATACAATTGGAGCTACGTTCAGCTTAATTCCACCTACAACTTATACAATCACTGTATTAGATGTCGAAAATGGAGTAATTAATCCCGGTACAATTACTTTGGATGAAGGAAGTGATCAAACGTTTACGATAGAGGCAGATGCAGGTTATGAAATCTCAGATGTCACGGTAGATGGCGTTTCTCAAGGAGTTATTGCAAGTTATTCATTTGAAAACTTAGGTTCAGATCATACAATTAGAGCTACGTTTAGCTTAATTCCACCAACGACCTATACTATCACGGTGTTAGATGTCGAAAATGGCGTAATCAATCCTGGTACAGTTACTTTGGAAGAAGGGAGTGCTCAAACGTTTACGATAGAGGCAGATGCAGGTTATGAAATTTCAGATGTCACAGTAGATGGCGTTTCTCAAGGCGTTATTGAAAGTTATTCATTTGAAACCTTAAGTTCAGATCATACGATTGGAGCTACGTTCAGCTTGATTCCACCAACGACCTATACTATCACGGTATTGGAAGTAGAAAATGGAGCGATCAATCCCGGTACAGTTACTTTGGAAGAAGGAAGTGATCAAACGTTTACGATAGAGGCAAATGCAGGTTATGAAATCTCAGATGTCACAGTAGATGGCGTTTTTCAAGGCGTTATCGAAAGTTATTCATTTGAAAACTTAAGTTCAGACCATACAATTGGAGCTACGTTCAGCTTAATTCCGCCAACGACCTATACAATTACTGTATTAGAAGTAGAAAATGGAGTAATTAGTCCTGGTACAGTTACTTTGGAAGAAGGAAGCGATCAAATATTTACGATAGAGGCAAATGCAGGTTATGAAATTTCAGATGTTACCGTAGATGGCGTTTCTCAAGGTGTAATTGAAAGTTATTCATTTGAAAACTTAAGTTCAGACCATACGATTGGAGCCACGTTCAGCTTAATTCCACCTGCAACTTATACCATCACAGTATCAGATGTAGAAAATGGGTCAATCAATCCTGGTACAATTACTTTGGATGAAGGAAGCGATCAAACGTTTACGATAGTAGCCGAAGCAGGTTATGAAATTTCAGATGTCACCGTAGATGGCATTTCTCAAGGTGTAATTGAAAGTTATTCATTTGAAAACATAAGTTCAGATCACACGATTGGCGCTACGTTTAGTTTAATTCCACCTATAACTTATACAATCACAGTATTAGAAGTAGAAAATGGAGTAATTAGTCCTGGTACAGTTACTTTGGAAGAAGGAAGCGATCAAACGTTTACGATAGAGGCAAATGCAGGTTATGAAATTTCAGATGTCATAGTAGATGGCGTTTCTCAAGGTGTAGTTGAAAGTTATTCATTTGAAGACTTAAGTTCAGATCATACGATTGGCGCTACGTTTAGCTTAATTCCACCAACGACCTATACTATCACAGTGTTAGATGTAGAAAATGGGTCAATTAATCCCGGTACAGTTACTTTGGAAGAAGGCAGTGATCAGACATTTACAATCACAGCGGATGAAAATTATATGCTGTCAGATGTTTTAGTAGATGGTGTTTCAGTTGGTCCTTTGTCCACTTATACTTTTACTGATTTGAAAGCAGATCACACTATTGAAGCAGAATTTAATAGAGTATATTGGATTAATGTCACAGAGACAACAAACGGAAGTGTTTCCCCTTCTTCAATGCAAGTGGTAGCAGGACAAAACCAAACATTTATTTTTACTCCTGATGAAGGTTATAGCATCGATGAAGTATTGATAAATGGAGAAAGCGTTGGAAGTGTTGAGAGTTATACTTTTATAGAAGTGGAAGCGGATATGACGTTGGAAGTGTTATTTGAACTGGATGAATTACCTACTTCGGTAGGAGGTTTAGATCAAGTGAAGATTCAATTAGCACCGAACCCTGTCGAAAATCAGTTACAAGTGAAAGGGATTCCAGCTAATACCGCTGTTGTTGTTTATGATGTCATTGGAAACCTTGTTTACAAATCCACAACAACCTCAAAAGTACTTGAAATCAATTTCAGTTTGTTAAAGTCTGGCTTGTATATTCTTCAAGTTGAAAAAATAGGTAACTTTAAAGTTGTTAAACAGTAATTAAACTTCTAAAAGAACCATTTTTTAATATTTATCCTTCCTATTTAGAGATCTTACCCCCTCAGCAAAAATAGGAAGGGTGTACTTTTGAGGATATGATGAGTGAAATGAACATCGTATTGACTTTTTAATAAATGAATGAAATGAAACATATATTTTATCTGATATTAACCTGTTTGAACATTACTGTTGCTGTAGGTCAAACCAAACCTGATAAAGGAGATGGTTCTGAGTTATATCCTTATTTTATTGAAAATGCAGAACATTTAAGATGGATCAGTGAGGGAGATGGAGAAAGCAGTAGTTCGGATAGAATGAAAGCTTCCTATGTCATGGTCAATAACATTGATCTATCTGCAACGTCAACTTGGAATGAAGGATTAGGTTTTACACCAATTGGAGCCACTGAATTAACGCCTTTTATCGGTAACTTTGATGGGAATGGAAAGCGAATTTCAAACCTTTTTATCAATAACCCAACGGTAAGGTATCAAGGATTATTTGGTTTTATAGATAATGGAAATGTACATCATTTAGAAATTGAAAATGCTACTATTACAGGAGATCGTTTTTGTGGTGTGTTAGCAGGTAAAATTACGAACAGTTCTGCGGTGCATGATATCATCGTTTCTGGAACTGTAAATGGCAATCGAGGAGTGGGTGGATTATCGGGTGAAATCAATTTCACTTCAGAGGTGCATCACATCATTTCATTTGCATCTGCAACTGTTCCTAACAATGAAAAAAATGTAGGAGGAATAGCAGGTGTCATCTATAATTCATCTTCAATTTCAGAGACCTATGCTACAGGTGAAGTCACTGGAACAAGCAATAATGGTGGTATTACAGGAGCTGGTCATTATGCAAGTGGAGATCAATTAGTGAAGCTCAACAAAGTGTATTGGGATACAGAGACAACTTCACAAGCATCAAATGCATTGGTGGATGATGCATTATTTGGTTTGAAAACTGTTGATTTTGCGTCCAGTGAAAAGTTTGATTGGGATTTTGAATCAACTTGGAATATAAAACTAAATGCAACTTACGATAACATCAATCAACGACCTTACCTAAATTGGATGGGACTGAACGTTGTGAAATTGATCAACTATGATACTGCATTGGGGGCAATTACAGGAGATGGGTATTACGCCCAAGGTGAAGAAGTGACTTTAAAAGTAGAGCCTGCAGAAAATGTAGAATTTGTACATTGGTTGATTGGAGATGAAGTCTATTCTACAGCAAAAGAAATTACAGTTACGCTAACTGAAGATCTATATATTCAACCTGTTTTTGAAGATCAGAAATTTAAAATCACAGAAGTATACACTGCCAGAGGAGGCGTTTTCACAACTGAAGGTGAAGCAGTAGCCAATACAATTTACGCTACACAATTTGATGTAATTGATTTAGTTGTTAGCCCTAATAAAGGTTATGAACTGAAAGAGGTGAAAGTAAATGGTATTTCTCTTGGGATGGTAGAGCAATTTACACTATCAGAGGTCAACGAGGACAAAGAGATAGAAGTGACTTTTGAACCTTATCAATATGCTATTCCAGAAGGAGAAGGCACAGAAGTCAATCCTTATAAAATCTCAAGTCTTGAAGAATTGCGTTGGTTATCACAAGGTGACACTACAACCACAATTGACGATAAAGCCCGTTTTGCTTCTTATTATCTTTTGGTCAATGACATCGATGCATCCTCTACTGTAAATTGGAATAATGATAAAGGATTCCTACCAATAGGAACAGAATCAGCACCTTTTACGGGAACGTTTTTAGGAAGCTTAAAGGAAATCAGCGGATTATCGATCCATAGAGAAAAACAAAATTATGTAGCCCTTTTTGGTTATCTATCAGGAGCCACAATTACTAATCTTCAATTGAAAAAAGTAGCGATCACAGGAGCTAGATATACAGCCTCTCTTGCTGGAAAAGCTGTGAACTCATCTCAAATCAATACGGTGATCGCCGAAGGTAATGTTTTAGGGGAAAGACATGTAGGAGGTATTTTTGGAGATCTTAATGATGCATCCGTAGCATCCTATATTATTTCTGGAGTCAATACATCCGTCATTGCCACGGAGAAAAATGTGGGAGGTATAGCCGGTGTGATGTATAATAATGCAGTCCTTGATTTTTCTTATGCTTATGGATCTGTGAGTGGCGATAGTAATACAGGAGGTCTAGTTGGAGCAGGGCACAACAACCCAGATAATAATAATGTGGTGACGGTGTCGAATAGTTATTGGGATAAAGAAACGACAACGCAAACAGTTTCTGCAGGATCTACAGAAGATTTTGGTCTACCAACGTCTCTTTTTAGTGAAATCTCAACTTTTCAAAACTGGGATTTTGAAAGCAAATGGAAAATGGCTCAATATGATGATTATGATGTCAATACAAGACCCTTTTTCAAGGCCATCGGTTTATTGTCAGTAGCAATCATCAATACAACTCCAGAGTATGGGACAGTAGAAGGAGAGGGAGCATATCCTGAAAATTCTGAAGTGAAATTAACCGCGAATCCTGTTGAGGGTGTTGATTTTAAAGGATGGAAAAGTGGAGATGTCATTTTAAGTGAAGCCAAAGAATATACTTTTACATTACAAGAAAACACAATCATAGAGGCTGTTTTTGAACCCATTTATTATACCGTAAAAGAAGTCCCTTCAGCACGAGGTTCCGTTCTTCAAGAAGAAGTTGAAATGACGATTTTTGATACAAAAGATTTCACCATCGTTCCAAATACAGGGTATGAGGTAATTGATGTTACCTTAAATGGAGAATCTATTGGTCGAGTACCAACTATCAAATTGGAAAAGGTAGCTACTGATACGGAAATTGAAGTCGCATATGCACCTTATCAATATACAATTCCTGAAGGAGAAGGTTCTGCTGAAAACCCCTATAGAATCAGCACATTGGAGGAACTAAGATGGTTGTCACAAGGAGATACTACAACGGGAATAGGCAACGGCACAAGATGGTCATATCATTATGAGTTAATAGAAAACATTGATGCTTCAGCCACAAAAGAGTGGAATGCTGGACTCGGTTTTTCTCCTATCGGTGACGATGCTAAAAACTTTAAAGGAGTTTTCAATGGTAATAGCAACCTTATTACTGACCTTACAATCAACAGACCTACACAAAGTAATATAGGACTTTTTGGGTATTCGTCTGGTGCCCAAATCAGTCAAATAGAAATTAGAAATGTGGCCTTTATAGGTTTAAGAAATGTGGGTGCTGTTATTGGAAAAGCTGATGCATCGACAGAGGTGAACAACATTATCGCTTCAGGAAGTGTTTATGGTGAAAGAGGAATTGGTGGATTATTTGGTGATATCAATAGTCAGTCAAATGGTACATATTTAATTTCAGCGGTAGATGTATCAGTATATGAAGGAGAGAAAAATGCAGGAGGTCTTGCTGGTACGATGTACAATAAAGTAACGATATCAAATGCTTATGCTTTTGGTAAAGTGAATGCGTCAAGCAATGTTGGAGGATTGGTAGGGACAGGTCACTTCTCAAATGAAAATAACCTTTCCATCATTACTGATAGTTACTGGGACACAGAAACTACAACTCAATTGACATCAGCAGGTGTGGAAGACACATTTGGATTACCTTCTGCTTCGTTTAGTGACCTTGAAAACCTAGGAAATTGGGCTAGTGATGATGTATGGGAAATCACTCAAAATGCTGAGTATGATGAACTTCCAAGACCTTATTTCAAATGGATGGGACAATACACCGTCAATGTCAATAATACAACGCCTGAATTAGGCACAGTGGAAGGTGCTGGAAGTTATCCAAGAAATTCAGAAGTAACACTCAAAGCCTCACCTGTTGATGGAGCTAACTTTATCCATTGGAAAAATGGTGATGAAGTGGTAAGTGAAAACAAGGAGTATACATTGACTTTAAATAATAATAAAAGTTTTATCGCTGTCTTTGAGCCCATTCTCTACAAAGTGACAGCAATTTACTCCCCTAATGGTTCTGTTTTATCGGATACTGTTTGGATGGATGTGACCATGGATGAAGAATTTGAAATTATGGCCAATAGAGGCTATGAGGTAGATGAGGTGTTATTAAATGGTATTTCAATTGGTAGAGTGCCAACTGTAAGAATTGAACAGCCAACTTCAGATATAGAGATAGAAGTACTTTTCAAAACTTATAATTATACAATTCCTCAAGGAGAAGGAACATTAGCTAATCCTTATAAAATTACATCTTTGGAGGAATTAAGATGGTACTCTCAAGGTGATACAACAACGGGTATTGGTGATGGAACAAGGTGGTCTTCACATGTTTTATTGATGAATGATCTTGATGCCACTGCTACACAAGAGTGGAATGCAGGTCTCGGTTTCTTACCGATTGGTAATTCAGATAAGAATTTCACAGGATCTTTTGAAGGGAATTATAAAACGATTAAGAATCTATATATCAATAGACCAACATTAAGTAATACAGGGTTTATTGGTTATGCAAATGGGGCAGAAATTAGACATCTGGAATTAGAAAATGTACAGGTTACAGGTTTAAGAAATGTAGGTTCTGTAATAGGAAAAGCTGATAATAGTTCAAAAGTGACACACTTGCTTGTATCAGGAAAAGTACACGGTGAAAGAGGAGTAGGAGGACTTTTCGGCGACTTCAATAGCAATTCTTATGGAGCACATTTAATCTCAGGCGTAGACGTATCAGTCTATGAAGGAGAGAAAAATATCGGAGGTTTATCGGGAACGATGTACAATAAATCATCCATAACTCACGCAATAGCATTTGGTGAAATCAGCGGTAGCAGTAATGTAGGAGGATTAGCAGGGACTGGTCATTTCAGTAACGAGAATAACCTAGTGACTATTTCGGATAGCTATTGGGATATTGAGACAACAGGACAGACCACTTCGGCAGGATCAGAAGACGTTTATGGTTTACCAACAGTAGCATTTAGTGATGCTCAAAATTTTGAAAATTGGGATTTTGAAACTACCTATGAAATCACACAAAATGATGCCTATGGCACAGCCTCAAGACCTTTCTTTAAATGGTTGAATCAGGTGAGTGTGATTGTCTTGAATGAAAATCCAATTTATGGAGAAATCATAGGAGACGGAGCATATTATATTGGTTCAGATGTTACTTTGAAGGCGGTACCTCACACTGGAACAACATTTGGTCATTGGAAAGTGAACGATGAAATAGTGAGCGAAGCCATAGAATATACTTTTGAAGTAGATGAAGATGTTATTGTAGAGGCCGTATTTATTCCTTCAATTTATCAAGTCGATGTTCTTCCTTCAACGCATGGAGTGATCACACCAGAATCGGTGAGCATGACTTACTTTGATACACAGGAATTTACAATCACACCAAACATTGGTTATGAAGTAGAAGATATTAAAATCAATGGTCAATCATTAGGAAGCCTTTCTTCTTTCACTTTAGAAAAAGTAGAGGAGAACAAACAAATTGAGGTGCTTTTTAAAGCTTTCGATTATGAAATACCTCAAGGTGACGGTTCAAAAGAAAACCCTTATTTAATATCGTCGCTAAAAGAGTTGCGTTGGTTTGCTGAGGGAAGTGCTTCTTCAGAAATTGATGATAAAACAAGATGGAACTCATATGTTGAATTAATCAATAATATTGAGGCTGAAGAAACAAAAGATTGGAATGCAGGATTAGGTTTTAGACCTATTGGCAACTCAACCAACAATTTCAAAGGTCATTTCAATGGTAATGGTTATAAAATCAAAAACCTTACAATTCACCGTCCAAAAGAAAGAAATATTGGTTTGATTGGCTTTGCATCTTCTGGGGCAACAGTTGAAAACGTTCAAATGTTGGAGGTTGATTTTACAGGAGAAAGGTTTATCGGAGCCATAGTAGGCCGTACGGATAGTGTATTGGTTTCCAAGATTTCTGCCACAGGAAAAGTTCACGGAGAGCGTTTTATTGGAGGTCTTTTAGGAGATCTCAATAAAAAGAGTCAACTGGAAAAATCAATCTCTTTTGTGAATGCTAGTGTAGTAGAAGGAGAAAGAAATGTAGGCGGTCTTGTTGGAGCAATTTATAATGAATCAATCATTGATAGATGTTATGCGGTAGGAGAAGTTACTGGTGCATCTTCAACAGGAGGTCTGATAGGGACAGGACATACGGAAGGAACTGTAGTTTCAAATTCTTATTGGGATTTAGAAACCACGGGTCAAAATAGTTCTCATATTCAAGGAAGCCAAGGTGTAATCACTACAGATCTGTTCTCTAATTCTGATACGTTTGAAGGCTGGGATTTTGAAAATGAATGGACAATTGCCATAGAAAATGATTATGACATGCATCCTCGTCCTTATTTCTCAGGAATAGAAAAACGTTCTGTAATAGCTTCCAATAATAAACCAAAATGGGGTACACAAGAAGGAAGCGGACGTTATGCAATCGGTGAAACCGTAAAACTGTCAGCTTTACCGAATGGAGGGCACTTCTTTATTGAATGGCAATTGAATGGCGTTTATTATAGTGATAGTCAGAATATAAAAGTAGTAGTAGGAGAAAGTGATACGGAATACGTAGCTATTTATGGGGCAGAAGAACATTTTATTTATGTTACCCAAACGGCAAACGGTACGATTTCACCAGAAACTTCAATGGTCTACCATCATGATGACATCACTTTCACCATCACACCTGACGAAGGTTATGATGTAGATTACTTGATCATTGATAACGATACTTTGGAAGGAGCAATGACTTATACTTTTGAAGAAGTAAAACAAAGCTATGATTTCACAGCCGTTTTCAAAGTGTATGAACCTCAAATATTCTTGATTCCAGCTTTGGCAGGGGATAACGGAAGTATCGAACCTCAACTCGCAGAAGTGGAAGAAGGAATGGATTTTACATTCGAAATTATTCCTGACCCAGGTTACGAAGTAGAACAGGTTTTTGTAGATGGAGATTCAGTAGGAGCGATGACCAATTTCACTTTCACAGATGTATGGGAACATAGAACAATATCAGCCACTTTTAAGAAAAGTACAGTTACTGATATTGAAGACAATCAAGCTCAAGTGAAAGTATACCCTAATCCTTTCGAGGATCAGATCACCATAGAATTGAGCAAAGCCTCAAACATCAAAGTGGTGGACTTAATGGGGAAAGTCATCTTACAAAAAGAACTAACACAACCGAAAAACAGGGTTGCGCTTCACGGCATCCCAAGCGGTATTTATATACTACTTATTGATGGTTTAAAGCATATTAAAATTAAGAAAAGATAATGGTTTTAAGATTAAGATTTTTAGCACTACTATTATTCGGTGCATTAAGTGTGACTGCACAGAATAAGCCCAATTTTTTAATCATCGTAGCAGATGATTTGGGTTATGGAGATTTAACTTGCTATGGAGCAAAAGACATCCAATCTCCAACCATCGACAAAATAGCAAATGAGGGAGCATTGTTTACCAACTTCCATACTACCTCATCCGTTTGCTCTCCATCAAGAGCTTCAATGTACACTGGTAAATACCCTGATTTAGTAGGTGTGCCAGGTGTAGTAAGAGCAAATCCAGCCAACAGTTATGGCTTCTTTGATCCAAAAGCGACAACGATCATGGACGTGATGAAGGCAAACGATTACAGCACTGCCTTAATCGGAAAGTGGCACCTTGGTCATGAAGCTCCCAACTTACCAAACAATAGAGGTTTTGAGTTTTTCCATGGCTGGCTAGTAGGGATGACGGATTACTATGAGCATGTTCGTTATAATGAAAATTGGATGAGAAAAAATGAGGAGAAAATTGAGCCAGAAGGACACTGTACAGACCTTTTCACGGACTGGACTTTAGATTATTTAGACACGAAAAAGAACGATCCTTTCTGCCTTTTCTTAACGTATACTGCACCTCACTCACCGCTTCAACCTCCGGCAGAATACTATGAAAAAGTAAAAGCAAGAGAGAAAGGCATCAGTGATAAAAGAGCAAAATATGTAGCCTTAGTAGAACATATGGATGATCAAATTGCAAGAGTCATTAAAAAACTAGAAGATAACAAACAGCTGGACAACACAGTCATCATGTTTGTATCTGATAATGGAGGAGCAGAAAATCACGGAGCAGATAATGGTGTATTAAGCGGTCAAAAAGGAGATTTATTAGAAGGTGGTTTAAGAGTGCCATTCATCATCCGTTGGGGTGATAAAATCAAAAAAGGTCAAGTAACAGATCACTATATGTCTGTAACCGACTTCTTCCCAACCATGACAAGCATGGCAGGGATCAATTACGAAGGCGAATTATCAGGCATCGATCAAACAAAATTCTTATTAAAAGGAGAAATTGAAAAAGCCGACAGAACAGACATCGGTGTCCGTAGAGGAAACAGAAGCGATTGCGTAGACGGGACAGTATTCTACAGCGTTCAGAAAAACGGCTGGAAATACATGCAAAATTCAGCCTGCCAACCTTTCGTTTTCTACGATATGAAAAAAGACATAAAGGAGCAAAATCCAATTCCAGCAGATAAGCTTCCTAAGAAAAAGAAAAACTTCGATAAAATATTGAAGAAACATATCATCGAAACTGGTGGTGTATCATGGAAGAATAATTTAATAGAATAAAGTAATATTTATTACAGTAGTAATTTATTAGTAAGTAAACATCGGAAAGAACCTTCATAGATATGGGGGTTCTTTTTCTTTGCATATAAATTTCAAAATTTGACTCTATAACAACTAGAAAATACCAATGAAGTAAGCTGGTCATAAATGAGCAGTAGTATTTCATAATAAATTTTATATTTGTATAGCAAACAATATTCAACGAAATCCAAACAATAAGTAAACTATGGTTTTTATATTCTTCATTCTAGCCTTAATCATGGCATATACCGTAATCTCCCGAGTTCGCACCATTATTAAAGGGAAATCAAATCAAAATGAAAACAGAGGTACTGGGTATTTTAAGAGGAGGTATCGATAAAAACACCACTGGCGCAAGTGTTAAGCCTTAGGCGTCACTTGTGTCTAACATTGGAAGAAGTCTCCAGACTTCTAATAGACAAAAAAAGTAATAGAGCTTTATCCCATAATTATTTAGTAAAATTTATTATAGGTCTGATTATTCACTAAAATCAGAATGTATTATAGAAATATTTCAATACATCAAAACTATTTATGTTGAATCGGAAGTCTGGAGACTTTTCCGATTTTTAGACACAAGTGACGCCTACGGCTTAACACTTGCACCAGTGGGTAGTCATCAAGCCGTATTCTAATATAAACTCATCACATTTACCTCATTGGATAAGGCAATATTCATTCTATCCAATCATCATTTCAAATTAAAATATTAGCCTGATTACAAATCTTCAAAACCACAACCCCATTTATAAAAACTACTCACACACTATCAAAAACAACGATTTTGCAAGATATATACCCTTCTGTTTTCAATATATATACCCCTTAAGAAGGAATTATTAAGCGTAAATTTGTAACATGTTCAAAGGCGATATAGACGCCGGCCTAATGAAAGGGGGACATTATTGAAATGAAATTTTTTGAAATAATAATAGAACTGTTTATGTGTAATTCAATCAAAAGACTTTTACTGTTCAGCATCGTGGCGTTATGCTATGGGACAGTTTCTTTAGCCCAGGTCGACCAATTAATTATTAATAAGGGATGGGAATTTAAGCAAGCGGATAAAAACGAATGGATGTCTGCTACCGTTCCGGGATGTGTGCATACTGACTTATTGGATCATAAGAAAATTGAAGATCCTTACTTTGGTACTAACGAAAAGAAAGTACAGTGGGTAGATAAAAAAGATTGGGTTTACAAGACGACATTTAAGGTAAACGATTTAAACAAGCAAAAACAAGAATTGGTTTTTGAGGGATTGGATACTTACGCTGATGTATACTTAAACGGTAAGAAAATCTTAACAGCGGATAACATGTTTAGAAGCTGGACGGTCGATGTCACAAAAGGATTGAAAAAAGGAGAGAACGAATTGAAAGTTTATTTCCATAGCCCAATTAAAATGGCGACGCCACTTTGGGATGAAGTAGGTTATCCTTTGTATGCTATCAATGACGATTCAAAAACTGGTAATACAGGTGATAGAAAATTGTCAGTGATGACACGTAAAGCAGGCTATCACTACGGATGGGACTGGGGTCCGCGTTTGGTGACTTCGGGTATCTATAGAAATATCTATTTGAAGTCATGGAATAAAGTGACAGTTGATAATATCCGTTATCAACAAAAGAATGTATCAGAAAAAAATGTGGACATCTTGACTACAGTAAACTTAAATGTAGTGGAGAATGCGAAGGTGACGATTGATGTGTTGGATGCAAAGTCAGGTAAGAAATATGCATCACAAGAGGTAAAGGTTTCTGCAAATGATAAATCAGCTACTTTGAACTTCAATATTAAGAAGCCAAAATTATGGTGGTCTAATGGTTTAGGAGAGCAAAACCTTTACCCAATCAAATTAGTGGTAAGAGAAGGTGAGAAAGTATTGGATGAAAATACACAGAATATCGGTATTAGAACGATCAACTTAATTACTGAAAAAGACGATATCGGTGAATCTTTCAAGATCAGATTGAATGGTGTGGACGTATTCATGAAAGGTACAAACTACATTCCTGGTGATATGTTCTTGACGGAAGTTTCTGACGAGAAAATGGAAGAAACAATCAAAGCTTGTGCTGATGCGAACATGAACATGATTCGTGTTTGGGGTGGTGGTACTTACGAAAAAGACCTTTTCTATGACCTTTGCGATAAGTACGGTTTGATCGTTTGGCAAGACTTTATGTTTGCTTGTAGCTTGTATCCTGGCGATGAAAATTTTGTAGCCAACGTAAAAGAAGAAGTAAAAGAAAATGTGATTCGTTTGAGAAATCACGCTTCAGTAGGTATGTGGTGCGGTAACAACGAGATTGAGTGGGCATGGTTTGGATGGGGAATCCAAAAGCAGATGAAATGGTCTGAAGCAGATTCTACAAAAATTATCAACGATTACTTCAGATTATTTACAGAAGAAATTCCAAATACTTTACATGAGTACGACGACAAAGATTACTGGGCATCTTCTCCTTACTTCAGAAAATACGGTGATCACTTAGAGACAAAAGGAGACAGACACTTATGGGATGTTTGGAAAGGACCGAAATCATGGGATTACTACAAATCACATGTGCCAAGATTTATGAGTGAGTACGGTTATCAATCTTACCCTGAGGTAGAAACAATGCAAAAATATGTGACAAAAGAGGATCTTTCACTTTGGTCACCAGGCATGAGAAACCATCAGAAAGCGAAGCATGGTAACAAGAGAATCATGAAAAATGTGACGAAAGAGTTTGCTGTAGATGGCAACAATTTTGAGAAAGTAGTTTACGCTTCACAATTGTACCAGGCTTATGATTTACAGTTTGCGATTGAAACGCACCGTAGAAAAATGCCTCACTGTATGGGATCATTGTACTGGCAGGTAAATGACTGCTGGCCAGTAGCTTCATGGGCAAGTATTGATTATGAAGGTAAATGGAAAGCATCGCATTATGCAGTAAGAGATGCTTACAAGGATGTGATCACTTCAGTATCATTAGACGAAGAACAATTTAATGTATATATCGTATCAGATTTGTTGAAAGCTGAAAAAGCGAAACTAAAAGTAGATGTGTTGAACTTGAACGGTCAAGTGGTAAAATCAGAAATGATGGATGTGACTATTGATCCAAATACTTCTAAAGTGTATTATCAATTCCCAATGACCGAACTAGCAATTGCCAAAAAAGAATTAGTTGTTGTGACTACTTTAACTCAAAAAGGAAAAACTATTGATAAAAACGAATTCTTCGCGGCTAGAAATAAAGATCTAGCATTGGCAACTGACTATCAATTAGAGAAAAAAGTAGTAGCTCAGAAAGGTGGTACTTATGTGATTGAATTATCCACTGACAAAGTACTAAGAGGTGTGAAAATCATTTCTTCTGTAGAAAACGGAACTTGGACGGACAACTACTTTGATCTTATCCCAGGAGAAACTAAAAAAATAGTGTGGCAACCAACAGTACAAAGTGCTGGTAAAGTAGAGTTCAGTGTGCAGACGTTGAACAAGGTCTTGAAAGATCAACCTGCTGAAGTACTTAGTCAACTTTAATCATTTAACTGCAGAAAAGGTAGCATGTGTGACTACTTGGCTACCTTTTCTTTTCTAAAAATCTATTGAAATGAAAGTTCTTAATCTTATATATATCTTTTTACTCTTTGGTTTGACCGCCTTTGGTCAGCAAAAACCAAATGTTGTAATGATTCTGACAGATGATCAGGGTTATGGAGATTTGGGAGTAACAGGAAATCCTCATATATCTACCCCTAACATTGATCAGTTTGCAAAAGAAAATGTTACTTTAGATCACTTTTTAGTGAATGCTGTTTGTGCACCAACAAGAGCTAGTTTACTGACTGGTAGATACAATTTGGCTACTGGTGTAAACTGGGTGACAAGACGCAAAGAGGTGATGAATGCTGATGAAGTGACATTGGCAGAGTTATTTAAAAGTAACAACTACCAAACCGGTTTATTTGGAAAGTGGCACAACGGTTCTACTTATCCTCACAACCCAGTAGGACAAGGTTTTGATACATTTTTTGGTTTCTGTTCAGGTCACTGGAACAACTACTTTGACACTGAATTAGAAAATGAAAAAGGAGAGTACGAAAAAACGGAAGGGTATATCACAGATGTATTGACAGATAGAGCAATTCAATTTATTGAGAAAAATAAAGGCGAAAACTTCTTCTGTTTTATCCCTTACAATGCACCTCACGCTCCATTCCAAGTAGGAGACGAGTATTACAGTAAATACGAGAAAATGGGGTTGGATGAAAGAACGGCGGCTGTTTACGGTATGTGTGAAAATATCGATGACAACGTAGGTCGTTTGATCGCAAAGCTGAAAGATTTAGGGTTATATGAAAATACAATCTTCATTTATACTACTGATAACGGCCCTAATGGAGAGCGTTACAATGCGGAGATGAGAGGTAAAAAAGCCACAGTTCATGAAGGTGGCGTAAGAGTTCCTTTCTTTATCAAAGCTCCAGGTATGAAGAAAGAAAAAGTAGAACAATTGACAGCGCATATTGATATTTTCCCTACGCTTGCTGAACTTTGTGGCATTACTATTCCTGACTCTTTAAAAATTCATGGTAAAAGCTTAGTGCCTTTGATGAAAGGAAAAGATAAAAACTGGGAAGAAAGAATCATTTACACACACAATCAGCCTTGGCATTTTGAAGAAGCACCTGCAGGAGCCGTAAGAAATGAACAGTACAGATTGGTGATGAGTAAAGACAATGATACAACACTTTATGATATGAACATTGATCCTTCTCAGTTGAAAGACTTAAGTAAATCGAAGCCTGAGGTGGTAAAAGAGATGACTTCTGATTATCATAATTGGTTTATGGAAATGACAAATGGCGGTAAAGAGCCATTAGCAGAGAAAATTGAAGTAGGTCACAAAGAAGCGCCTAAGACAGTGTTAGCCGCTGTTGACGGAACGACTAGAAATAAAGTAAGATACGAAGGAAAAGGCTGGTCGAATGACTGGGCGAAAAACTTCAAAAATAAGAAAGGAGTAATTCAATGGGATATCAAAGTAGTGGAAGATGGAGACTATAGCTTTGATATGTTATATAGCTGTTCTGAAGCGTTTGTTGGGTTTAAATTGATGATTGAAGTTGGAGACAAAATTATCACAAAAGAAATTCAACAAGCCTTCAAAACACAGCAGATTGAAAGTCCTGACAGAGAGGAGCGTACTGAGGTACACGAATTCACTTGGGGCGATATGAAGATGGGAAAACTTCACCTTAAAAAAGGAAAATATAAAGTGAAAGTCAGAGTGAACAATGATATTAATCCAGCGAATGACTTCAGATTGAAAGAAATTGTAATTAACAGCACACAACAATCATAATTGAAATGAAATTAAAGCACTTCACCTTATTATTCAGCTTGCTATTGGGATTCAATATCTCAATGCAAGCTCAGAAGAAACAAAAACCAAATGTCATTATCATTTATATGGATGACATGGGTTATGCAGATTTGAGCTGTTACGATGGCTCATTAAACGAAACGCCGACCATGGATAAAATGGCGGAGCAAGGTACTAAAATGACCAATCTTTATGCAGGGTCAAATATCTGTTCACCTTCCAGAGCAGCATTGCTGACGGGAATGTACCCACCAAGAGCCGGTGTGCCTAGAGTATATTTGGATACGCCAAAAGGTTTGAATTATGAATTGACAACTTTAGCAGAATTATTAAAAGACAATGGGTATGCTACTGCACTTGTCGGAAAATGGCACTTAGGTTATCATGATGAATACCTTCCATTAAATCACGGTTTCGATACATTTTATGGATTACCACACTCTCATGACTTAAAAATCAATGGTGAATTGCATTTTTATGACAATGAGAAAATGATTGAAGTTAATCCAGATCCAGCTCAATTAACCACTCGTTATACTGAAAAAGCAGTAGAGTACATAAAAGCTAAGAAAGATGAACCATTTTTCTTATATTTGGCTCACAACATGCCGCATACGCCATTAGCTGTATCTGACAAACACAAAGGAAAATCAAAAAACGGTTTATACGGTGATGTAATTATGGAAATTGACTGGTCTGTGAGTCAAGTTCTAAAAACAGTGAAAGAGCAAGGTTTAGAAGAGAACACGCTTATCATTGTATCATCTGACAATGGTCCTTCTTTAAAACAAGGGGATCATGCAGGAAACGCAGGTATTTTTAGAGAAGGCAAAGGAACTACCTTTGAAGGTGGTCATAGAGTCCCAGGAATTTTTTACATGCCTGGAACAGTGAAATCACAACAAGTGGATGAAATGGTTTCACAAATTGATATTTACCCTACAATTGCATCGATGATTGGTGCTGATTTACCCGATTATAAAATTGATGGTTTAAATATCTTACCAACACTGAAAGAAGGAGTGAAATCACCAAGAAATGAATTTTTCTACTTCCAAGGTAAAAATGTGGAAGCCTACAGAAAAGGTAATTTCAAAGTTCATAAGCCTCATAAGTATAGAAGTTCGCATCCAGAGAAGGTAGTAATAAATGCAGAGTCTGGTAAATTAAAAGTATTTTCTAAAGAGTTAGAAGCTTCTGTTTTTGACCTTGCAAATGACCCGATTGAATCAAAAAACATTAAATCAAGCAAGGAGGAGATGTACAATAAATACATCAACAGAATGAAGTCTTTTAATAAGAAATTGAAAGGCAACAAGTTTCAACCTGAAATGAAAGAGACTAAATAACACGACAATGAAGAACTTACGCAAAATATTCATCGCTATTGCCCTCTTAATTATAGGTTTAAATAGCTATGCTCAAGATAAGAAAAATGTCATCTTGATCCTGATTGATGACATCGGTGCAGAAGCAGTGGGCTGTTACGGTACGGATGATTATAAGACGCCTAACATTGATAAATTGGCAGAGACGGGGATTAAATTTGAGAATGCTCACTCTACACCAATTTGTACTCCTACAAGGGTGAAAATCATGTCAGGAAAATACAATTCTCATAATTATGAGCAATTCGGTTACCTTCCACAGCATGTAAAAACGTTTGCCAACGCCATCAAAGCGGAAGGTTATGCAACAGCGATTGCTGGTAAGTGGCAATTGAGTTATACAAGAGATACAGAAGATGCTTTACAAGATCCATATCACTTTGGTTTTGATGAGTATTGCCTTTGGAATATCAAGCAAAAAGGTTTACCAAGATTCAAAAATGCGGTTTTGACAAAAAATGGCAAGTCAGTACCGAATGATAATATTTACGGACCAGATGTCATCAATGGTTTTGTGAATGACTTCGTGAAAAAAAATAAGAAAAAGCCCTTCTTCGTGTATTATACAATGATGTTAACGCACGATCCTTTCCAACCCGTACCAGGTATGGCAGAGTACGATACATTGAAAGACTTGTCACTAAACGATCCGAAATACTTCCAAAGTAATGTGGAATATATGGATAAAATGATTGGTCAGATTGTAAAGAACTTAGAGAAAAATAAGCTGAGAGAAAATACAGTGATCATGTTGATTGGAGACAATGGTACTTCATCAAAAGTAGTGACCAACTGGCAGGGACAACAAATCAAAGGAGGTAAAGGAAAGACCATCTACCATGGTACTCACGTTCCTTTCGTAGCCAATTGCCCAGGTTATGTAAAGCCTCATGTGAATGAAAACTTGATTGATCTTACTGATTTTTATCCTACACTTCTAGATTTGACAGGAGCAAAAATGCCTGATACAGAATTACATGGTATCAGTTTCCATGATCAACTGTTAGGGAAAGAACCAAAAGAAGTGCGTCAATTTGTTTTCAATAGTTATTTCGGAAAGAAGACCTATCCAGTAAAACAGTATGCATTTAACACAAAATACAAATACTATTCTACAGGTGAATTTTTTAACTATAGGAAAGACCCTAAGGAAAAGAAAAAACTGGACGTGACTGCGTTATCTGAAAAAGAGAAAAAGCAGTACGACTTCTTAAAAGCAACTGTAGATGAACTGAAAAAACCTGGCGACTTTTCAAATATGAAGAAGAAGAAAAAAGGAGGGAAAGGAAAAGGTAAAGGCGGAAAGAAGCACACAAAATAATAGAAGTTGGGTTAGTCAGATGATAAAATCGGGCTAACCCTACAGATCTAACTTTAATGAAATGAAGATTTTTTTATTACTAATCACCTTACTGATTTCTAATTCATTACTGGCGCAAGTCTTACCAACTACTGTAGGTCATATTGGTGAGAAACCTGTGGTATTAAGAAATGGTGAGCCTGTTCTCTTTAAAGGGATTCAATATTGGGGCTTGGACCATTGGAATGAAGGACATTGGGAAGAAGATATCAAGAACATTAAGAAACTGGGCTTAAATGGTATTCGCCTGAATATAGCTTGGGATCATATTGAAGCCAAAGAGGGTGTTTTTACCTTCGAAAAATTAGATCAATTACTAGATCTGATTGAAGAAAATGACCTGTCTATTGTACTTCAGCTCAATCAATCGGCACATGCTTGGAAGCCTGTTTGGTTTGAACAAAAATATACTTCCAAAGAACTGTTGGTGAAAGATGTGAACGGTAAAAACCAATACGACCGTTTATCATTTTCGTCAGCGCCTTTTAAAAAGCATTATTACAACTATGTAAGAAATACGGTGGCTCACTTGAAAGACCGTCAATCGATCATTGCCTATTCTGTGTATACAGAGCCACATTTTGCGGATAAAGAGCAATGGCTGGACTACAATAAGCACAGCAGAGAAGGCTTTAAAAATTGGTTGAGAGGAAGATATGAATCCATTGAACAATTGAATACCGCTTGGCATACCAACTTCGGTTCTTTTGGGAAAGTGGAGCCTTACAGAGAGGTGCCGAATTCAGATTGGAATCAAATGCCAGATGAGCATAGAAAACAATTTGGAGATTGGAATTTATGGAACTGTGTCGCTAAGGCAGAGTTTATTGGTGGCTTAATAGCGGAGTGTAAAAAGATAGACAAAGAGCATTTGTACATTCAAAATATGATGTGGAAATGGTCTGGTAAATATGGAGCCAATGTGGCATTGGACCCTGAAATCAATTATGCTTATGCTGATATCATTGGTATCAATGTGTACCCTTATGGAAAAAATGCTTATAAAGTAGGTGCTTCGGTCAACTTTATCCGCTCAATGTTCCAAAACACAAAGCCCGTTTGGTTAGGGGAGTTCAGTACCAAAAGTGGTAATGCTACAGAAGAAGAATTGAGTGCAATGCTAGGTGAGGCCTTTAAATTAGGCTGTACTGGTTTTGTTTACTTTACTTATAATGGGCAAGCTGAAAAAGGTGGTGAAGAATACGGCATTGAGCACTACGGGATATTGGATAGAAACAGAAAAAAGAAGGATGCATTTTATGAACTTCAAGACTATCTGAAGCATGAAGTGACAGGAGAAGAAAAAACAATTTTGGAAACACCGATTCCAGAAGCTAAAGTAAATTTTCTTTGGCCACAAATGAATAAAATCTATGCGTACTTATCAGAAGAATTCAATTTTGATATGTATGTATCGGCATTCAATTTAACCAATATGGACAGCGATTTACCTGTGAATGTAATTACTGAAAAGCAGTTGATTCATGGTGAATATGATAAATCACTTCCATTATTAGTGCCTTCTATGCCAATGACCAACAAAAAAGTGGCAGGTGCATTGAAAAAACAGATTAAAAATGAAGGGCTGAATGTATTGATTGCTGGAAGATTTGGGAACTATTATTTCAATAACCAAAAAGAAGTAACAAACAAAGGCAATACTCGATTGGACAGTTATTTAGGCTTAGGTTTTAAATACCTGAAAAAAGGAAATAATAAAGCGAGGTTGAAAATGGAACAGGATTATGGTGAATTAAAAACTAATGATTCAGTGATTCCTAAGTTTGATAAAATCGCAATCACTCAGACAGAAGGTTTAACTCCGCTTGCAAAATGGCCTGATGGTACTATTGCCATGGGATTGCAACCGCTGGGTAAAGGAGAAATTCTTTATGTAGGAAGTCACTTTTTCAAATTCACTTCATCCGCCACAGATTCAGCAAGAGTATTCAATAAAAAGGTACTCCAATCCTTTGTAGAGGAATCCAACAAACGTGATCAAGTTACTTCTTTAAAGCAAGGCAAAAAGAAGAAAAAAAAAAGATTAATAAGACTTGATGATAAGAAATACACTGTTGATCTGATAGGAGAATATACATTTCAAGTTGTCAATTTTGATGGTCGGTTACTAGCTTCGTCATCCGAACCAAGAATGCACAGAGTAATCGACCTCAAAAACTTATCCTCCGGTAAATATCTGATAAAGATTATAACCCATACTGATCAACAAACCGACATCATTGTTGTTCCTTAATGTCCATATCTGACTTAAGAATTTTAAATGAAATGAAAGAATTTTTATTAACAAGAAATACATTTCGTCTGTTTACACTACTAAAATACCTTATCGCTTTACTGTTACTCAATGGAATATTTGGTTATAACGCATTAGCACAGGAAGAGGCAATAATTGAAGGTGTAGTGAAAGATGATATCACCGGTGAAACTTTAATCGGTGCCAGTGTCATCGTGGAAGGGACCAATATTGGTACCACCACTGATTTTGATGGCAAATTTAAAATCATGATGCCCATTTCTACAAAAGTATTAGTAGTGAGATATTTGGGCTATCAATCAAAAGAAATAACTATTTCAACCGGATCACAAATCTCTATTTCCCTCAAACCCAATGTAACTCAAATGGACGAGGTGGTTGTGATCGGTTATGATACTCAGAAAAAAGAAAGTGTAGTAGGCGCCATTGTTCAAACGGCGGGTGATGAACTTTTAAAAACGAGAGGATCCGTAAGTTTGACAAATTCATTAGTTGGTTTAGTGTCAGGTCTTTCTGCCATTCAGACTACAGGCCAACCTGGAGAAAGTGCTGCCGATATTTTTATCCGTGGTAAAGCGTCATGGGTAGACAACTCTCCCTTATTTTTAGTGGATGGTATTGAAAGGGATTATGAAGATATTGATCCTAATGAAATTGAAAGCATTTCAGTATTAAAAGATGCCTCAGCGACAGCCGTTTTTGGTGCAAAAGGTGCCAATGGTGTAATTTTAATTACCACAAAACAAGGAGAAGAAGGCAAACCAAAATTCACTTTTTCAACCAATTTTTCTTTCAAACAGCCTATCTCTGATTTTGAAATGGCGGATAGAGTTTCTGTAATGGAAATGAAAAACCAAGCCTTGAAAAATGATCGAATTTTTGATCCCAATGCCTATTACTCAGAGGAGGATATTAATAACTGGAGAAACAATGTGAATCCTGATTTATATCCTGAAGTCAACTGGTATGATGAATTGGTCAAAGATTATGGTATCACTTCCAATTACAATTTCAACGTAAGTGGTGGTAGTAAGAGAATCAACTATTTTGTGTCTTTAGGCTATGCCAATGATGGGGATATTTTTAAGACAGAACCCAGTGAATATTACAACCCAGGTTTCAGCTATGAGCGCTACAACTACAGAACGAATTTTAATGTAAAAGTAACCAATAGCACGAAGATCAAAATTGGTCTGGCAGGTAGCTTATCATTTAAAAATCAAGCTGGATACGGAAGCAGTAGTGATGATGATTGGGCGAAGTCAGATTTCTTTAAGTTGATTTATTACAAAGCACCGACTTATATTTTCCCTATTCAATATTCTGACGGAAACTTAGGCCATGACGGTGGAGGTTCCAATCCTTATTTACTATTAAATTATAGTGGAGCGCACAGGAACAGAAGAAATGTTCAAGCATCTGATATTCAGTTAACACAAGGACTTGACTTTATCACCAAAGGTTTATCATTGACAGGCAAACTTTCCTACAATACGGCCTTTGATTATAAGCAGACCATATCCAATAAATCAGGAAGAAATTCAGGATTCAATGTTCCTTCTTATCTCTATACACCCACAGACACTTTACGTTTTCCTTCAGATAATTACATCATAGGACCTGTAACAATAGGAAATGAATCGTTGGGTGCTTACAAAAGGAATTTATATTACGAAGCTGCATTAAGGTACAGCCGTCAGTTTGATAAACATACAGTGTCAGCGATGGGATTATTTATGCGTGCGCAAAATATTTCTAGAGTTAATTGGCCTTCTTTTGAAGAAAGCTGGATTGGTAGAGCTACATACGATTATGATCAGCGCTATTTTATAGAAATGAACGGAGCTTATAATGGTTCAGAGAAATTTGCACCAGGCTTACGTTTTGGTTTCTTCCCTTCATTTGCAGGCGGTTGGATTATTTCCAATGAAAAATTCTTTAAAGATACTCGCCTTTATGATGTTGTAGATCTATTGAAAATCAGAGGCTCTTATGGTGAAGTAGGTTATGATAAAGGAGTCAACCGCTGGACTTACTTAGAGACCTATGAAAACGGGGGTAATTTCTATTTTGGGAGTCCACCTTCAAAAGCTTATACCAATAAGGAAGGAAGAGCGGCAAACCCTAATGCTACTTGGGAGAGAGCCATTAAAGCCAATATCGGTATAGAATTACAAATGTTCTCCAACCTTTCATTAGTACTAGACCTTTTCAATGAACACCGCTCGGGCATGTTATTGGAAAGAAAAACGATTCCACCTTGGTTTGGTTTGGATAACCCTTATGAAAATATTGGTGAGACAAAATCACAAGGTTTTGAAGCGACATTAGGCTGGAATAAAAACATTAGAAAAGATTTCAATATTAATGCGAGAGCCATTGCGAGTTTCTCTCAAAATAGAGTGGTGTTCAGAGATGATCCTCATAAAACACCAGATTATTTGAAAGATGCAGGAAAGCCAATCGGTTCTGATTACACATTGAAAACGGATGGGGTCTATCAGGATTGGGATGACGTTTACAACTCTCCAGGTTCAGTTTGGGGACAAGAAAACCGAATTCCAGGCGATATAAAATACGTGGATTACAATGGCGATGGGGTGATCAATGATTTAGATAAAATTGTAGCCGCTTATCAAGACTATCCTATGTTTACTTACTCTTTTCAGTTAGGTTTTACATGGAAAGGATTACAGTTCAGTAGCTTATTTACAGGTGTAAGCGGAGTGCAGAAATCAGTGCCGGATGCCTTGCTTTTTGAGTTTACAAGTGCTGATTACGAACAAGCTAACCCACACAATCTAGATGCTTGGTCTCCTTATAACAGAAGTACAAATGTGCCGATTTTAAGGTCTAATAATACCACCCGTCAGCACAATCAGCAATACAGTGATTACCAATTCCAGAAGGCTGATTATTTACGTTTGAAAAGGGTAGAGTTGAGCTATTTGATAAAAAGTAAAAGCTTGAAAAAGAATACGGGTATTGGAAGTATTATGGTTTACATAGGAGGTAATAACCTATTTACCATTACAGAAATGGATAAAAGATTTGATCCCGAAGCGGCCACCCTTTCTTCTTATCCATTGATTAGAAGTTATAATACAGGTTTAACGGTAAAATTCTAGAATGATGAAGATAAGACTATATATTTTAATCGTACTCTCTTCATTTTTTAGCTCATGTGAGTCTTACCTTGATGGGGTAGAAGAGTCAATTGTGACAGATGAGGATATTTTCTCTAACTTTTCCAACTTTAGAGCCTATTTGGATTATGGTTACAAAGGGTTGTTTAATTATCATTTATACAAACAAAACACGGCCATAAGTACTGTTTCTGATCAGTTCCAATGCCCTAGTAATACAGCTTGGCAAGACTATGCTCAGTATGTTAACACAGGAAATTATGATAACTCAGCAGGTGCATTTGAAGTAGGTTGGGCCAAAGGAAACGGTTATGGTGAAGCTTCTACTTTTTACAATGCCATGACTGCTTTAAGAGTAGCTAACCGCGTGATTATTGAAGCTGAAATTTCTACGGTGCTGACAGAAGGCCAGAGAAAAGATCTTCAAGGGCAAGCCTACTTTTTAAGAGCTTTCTATCATTTTGAACTGATTAAAAGATACGGCGGTATGCACTATATCGATAGGGTATACGAAGTGGATGAAGATCTCGATTTTGAACGCCTTTCTTATGAAGAGACAACACAAAGAATAATTCAAGACTGCGAAGCTGCAATTGATCTATTACCAGATAGTAGATCAGGAATTACATATAGTAGAGCTTCAGCAACGATGGCTCAGTTTCTAAAGGGCATGGCTTTATTATATGATGCAAGCCCAACAATGAACATTTCAAATGGCTATGGCAATCAATACCACGAAGAAAAATGTAGAGTTGCTGCTATCGAGATTGCCAATACAATCGCTAAAGCAGAAAAAGCAGGTTTTACATTAGTAGATGGAAAAACATTTGAAGAATATGCAGAGATTTTTTACAGCAGAAATAATGTGGCTTCAAGCGAATGTATTTTCCCTTATATCCAAAATGGATTTATTGGTTATGGAAGTACTTTAAAGCAATTGTACATCCCTCGTTCATTTGGATTGAGTAATAATAGATATACATTAGCCACGCATAACCTCGTCCGTTCCTTTGAGACCATCAATGGATTGGATATCAATGATGACCCTGAGTATGATCCTCAAAATCCTTATAAAAACAGAGATCCAAGATTAGAATATTCAGTATTGCACCATGGACAGCAACACGGTATTGATGTCAAAGGAAACCCAAGAATTTTAGATTTTTCTTATGATGAAGGTGGTGTTTCAGAAAAAAATGGAGTGGATATCACTGGGGCAGGACCCGATTTAGTGACAGGTTATTATATGAGAAAGTTCTGGCCTGAAACAGCAAACCCATGGCAACAAGACGGTAGCTATTTTATGAACTGGAACTATATGCGTCTTACACAAGCTTACCTTGATTATGCCGAGGCTGTCAATGAAGCTTATGGTCCAATGGGGACAGCAGAAGGAAGCAGTTTAACAGCTGTTGATGCGATCAATAAAGTAAGAGAAAGAGTAGGGATGCCACCTGTTCACACCATGTACACTCAAGATAAAACTACTTTCAGAAAGAGAATTTGGAATGAAAGAAGCGTGGAGCTGAATGGTGAATTCCAAAGATGGTGGGATATGAGAAGATGGCACATTGCTCACCTTTCTGAAAACAGACAGATCAAAGGCATGAAAGTAACCCGCAATAATGAGACGGGCGCTGAACATTACGAAGTGATAGATGTGGTGGGAACAACAAGGGTTTTTGAAGAAAAGCACTATTGGTACCCATGGCCAAGAGATGTGATTTTTATGAGTGAGAAATTTAAACAAAATCCTGGCTGGTAAATCTGAAAAACAATGAAAAAAAGAATTGATACATACAGATCTTGTGGCAAAACAGTGGGGCTAATGGTTTTCTTACTGCTCTCTACACTGGGTTTTGGTCAGAACAGAGATTTTGTAGAAGTAAGTTGTAGAGTTTTAGATGAAAGACATTACCCTATAAAAGGTGCTATCATGACAGTTCCTTTATTAGATGGTTCTGAAGATGTTTTTTATACGGACAGTGATGGTCAGGTAGTCATCACAGGACTTGATGGCGATAAAGTGACTGTGGAAGCAGAGGGGATGAAAACACAGGAATACACGTTGAAAAAATCGGAGAAGAAAAAGGGTTTCTTTTTGAGACCACAACAAGTTCCTTTTGAAAAAGTAGCGTTGGAAGGTGGTTTTCAAGTGCAGAAAAGAGAAACATCTACTTCGTTTTCATCCAAAATAGATGATAAATACTTGAGTCATACTTATGGTTTAAATGTGGGAACAGCCATTACTGGTACAGACCCAAGTTTATTGGTGGAGCAATTGACAAGTAATCCAGGTTGGGATATTTCTAATATGACCATGCGTGGATTAAGTACAACAGGCGACAATGCTCCAGCAGTTTATATTGATGGTTTTGAGAGAAGTATTTATCAGATCAATATTGAAGAAATAGAGTCGATTGAATACTTAAAAGACCTTAGAGCGAAGATATTGGTAGGTCCTTCTGCCATCAATGGAGTGATTTGGATTACAACCAAAAAAGGTGAAGCTGTAAAAAGAAAGATTGATGTAGGGTACGAACAAGGGGTACAAACGCCCACCACAAAACATCATTATTTAGACAGTTACAATTCGGCTTTACTTTACAATGAAGCAAGGAGTAATGATGGCCTTTCTCCCTTTTATTCAAGTGCAGATCTTGAAGGTTTTAAAATGGGAAGTGATTTGATGAGATACCCCAATAACGACTTTTCAAACCTTCTTCTAAAGGATCAAACCACTTATCAAAAAGCCTATGTATCTCTAACAGGAGCGACCAGGAATAGTAAATATGCAGTGAATTTGGGGTATCAAAGACAAGAAGGAATGGTAGCTGAAGGTCCTCAAAATGGATTGGATCGCTTTAATATCAGAGCCAACCTGAAAGCAAGAATGAATAAAGTCATCACCCTCAATGCAAACATTTCTGCCAGAACTGAAATCATCAACAGCAGTACATTGACAGGTCGTGATTTTTACGACATGCTTTCTACGCACCGTCCAAATGAGTATCCTTTGCAAATCCCTGAAAATACAAGTGATATTAATCCCGCAGGATTTGGTGTTTCCCGTTTGATCAATAGAAACATTTATGCAGAAGTAACGGAAAGAGGTTTCGAGAAAGAACAGAGAATTATGGGGCAGACCAACATGGGACTTGATTTCAACTTAAAGAGTATCACGGAAGGCTTATCAGCGGATATTAATGTTGGAATTGATACTTATAATAGCGTCACTTACGGTCAGAAAGCCAATTACAACTCCTTTTTCACTGTTTATCAGTCAGACACTTTATCTTCATTAGTACAGAAAAGTAGAAAAACGGAATTAAGTACTCAAAGTAAATCTTCAGATCATGTGATGAGAAATTACATGATGTACGGAAGATTGAAATACGACAAAACTTTTAAAGAGAAACATCATATTTATCTTCAAGGGATGTACAGTTTTTACCGTCAAGAGATCAAATCTTCGGTACAAGAACCACAAAATATGACCGCTTCATTTTTAGCTTCTTATACTTTCAATAAGAAATATATCGTAGAGGGCATTGTAAGTAATTATGGTACAAACCGCCTGAACAATCAACCTCATCAGCTGAATTATGTGGGGAGTTTAGGATGGGTAATTTCAGAAGAGGCATTTATGTACAATAGCATTTTTGATTACCTCAAACTTAAAGCCAACTACGGGATGATGTCTACGGATCGTTCTTATCTCAATCACAGATTACATGAAAATGTATGGAAACAATCGGGCAATGTGTATTTAGGAAGTAACAACAACACGACCTTGAAAACGACGGACCTTGTGCATACAGGAAGTGAGCATTTGATTTGGGAAAAACAGGAAGAACTGAATGTGGGAATCGAAGGCCGAATCAAAAATAACCTCAGTTTCTACGCTCATTATTTCTATAATTTCAGATACGATATTCCAGAACAGATCTCAAATAAAATGATCAACGGTGAGGTGTTTGCCAGATATGAAAATTATGGTCAGGTGAAGAATGAAGGAGTTGAACTTTCTTTAGATTATAAAAATAAAATCAACCGCTTTAGATATAGAATTGGAGTGGGAGGTATGTACACACAATCTAAAGTGATGGACGGTAACTTCTTGGACTATAATGAGCAATATCAAAATAGAGTTGGAAAGCCTGTGAATGCTATTTATGGTTATGCGTCAAATGGTTTATTTCAGTCGTATGATGAAATCAGAAATCACCCATCGCAGAATTTCGGCACTTTGAGGCCAGGTGATATTAAGTTTGTAGACCAAAATGGTGATGGTGTGATCGATAAATCAGACAAAACAATTATTGGTGATACTTACCCTGATTTTATATTAAACAGCCACATTAAGCTGAATTACAAACATTTTGAACTCTTTGCTCAGTTTTCAGGAGTAATAGGCAGAGAAGTACTTTTAAATAATGCCTACTACTGGAATTACGGTGAAAGCAAATACACTGATGTAGCTTGGGATCGTTGGTCGGAATCAAACCCTAATGGAAGTTACCCAAGGTTAACCACAAAGGAGGCCAACAATAATTTCCAAACTACAGATTTCTGGGTAGAAAATGGTGATTATATAAGATTGGATAATTTACAGTTGACTTATCGTGTACCTGTAAGAAAATGGACCAACAATGTGGTCAGTAATTTCAAGATTTACGCTAGAGGAAACAACCTTTTCACATGGTCAAATCTGAAGAATGTAGACCCATCCAATATCAATTCGGGCTATACGAATTTCCCATTATTGAGATCATATGTACTTGGCGTTCATTTGACTATTTAAATCAAGAAGGAGATGAAGAAAAATATATATTACATACTATTAGGCTTGTTGATCTGTTCTTGCAACAATTATTTGGAAACCAATTTTGATGGTTCTGTTTCAGATGAAAATGTATGGACAAATCCTATCTACGCAGAAGGCGTTTTACTCAATGCCTATGAGGCAATGCCCACTAATTTTGGTTGGGAAAACCATAGTTTGATGGATTGTGCCACAGATAATGCAACCACTAATGATTACGGAAGTCTACTTTATCAAAATGGTACAGGAGGCTGGAGAAGTGACAACAATAATCTAGGGCATTGGGACAGTTGGTACCAGCAGATCGAGTACATTAATTTATGGATCAAATACGGTCAGGACGCCAATTATTATCTTTCTGATCATGTATTGAATGATCAAATCAAAACACGTTTGAATGGTGAAGCTCATTTCTTAAGAGCATGGTATTATTGGAAACTCCTGCAGTCTTATGCTGGTCCTGTTGGCGGTGAAATGATGGGTGTGCCTGTCTATAGAACACCCCTAGAAGGTGATATCCAAAAAGGGAATTCCATCAAAAGAGCGACCTATGAAGAGGTAGTTGATTTTATTCTTGAAGACTGTAATAAAGCCATTGAGTTTCTTCCTGAAGAATATGATGGTAATGATCATGTGGTAGGGCAAGCACATATTGGCAGGGCTACTTCTATAGTGGCAATGGCATTGAAATCAAGAGTTCTTTTATATGCTTCAAGCCCAGCTTTTAATGTAAAAGATTGGTCAGAAGTGGCTAAAGCGTCATTAGAATTACTCTCTAAAACCCGTACTTCTCTACCAAAAATCAGCTGGAATAATCTGGATAATTATTACAACGTCAATAGTCACAATGAAATCATTATGAGAAAATTTGACCGTAATAATAATTTCTTCAAACAAAACTTTCCACCTTCATCCAATGGAGAAGGAAGGACATCGCCTTCACAAAATCTAGCAGAAGCATTTTTCGGAGATGATGGTTATCCTATTGATCACCCCAATAGTAATTACGATCCTCAACATCCATATGATCACCTTTCAAGCCGATATAAAGGGACAATCATGTATAATGGAGCCTCTTTTAAAAACCGTTCAATAGAAACTTTTGTAGGAGGTTTTGATACACAAGCCCAGCATATTAACGCTACAAGAACAGGCTATTATTTAAGGAAATGGATGTCAACTAATGCAACAACTGAAGACTTAGATTCAAGCGTTGGTTTGCATTACTATGCACTTTTCAGATTTGGTGAAATATTCCTTAACCTTGCCGAAAGTGCCAATGAGTGGGTAGGACCGGATGTCCCTGTTTCTTTTGGAGGAGTAACAATGAGTGCCAAAGAAGCTATCATTGAAATCAGAAGAAGAGCCAATATAAAAGATACACAATATGTGGAAGAAATAGCTTCGATGGGAAAGGACGCTTTCAGAGAACTGATTCATAGAGAAAGAAGAGTAGAACTTTGTTTTGAAGGACATCGCTTCTGGGATTTGAGAAGATGGAATGCTCCATTGAGTACAACAATAAAAGGAGTAAGAATTGTAAAAAATGAAGAAGGTGAATTTCAATACGATTATCCAAATGTAGAGGAAAGACACTTCAGCGAGCATATGTGCTATGGACCTATACCCTTTAATCAAATGGTATTGGGTTTAGAACAAAATGATGGATGGTAAATAATAGAATGATGAAAAAGATAGTAAATTATATTTTAGCCGTAGTACTTTTTTCAAGCTGTACTTACGAAGATTACTTAAATGATTTTGATACAACAACTGTATATTTTTCCTTCCAAAACCCTGTCCGTACTTTGATAGTAGATGAGTATGAATACATCAAACTAGGGGTAGCTTTAGGAGGAAAAAGGGAAAATAAACAAAACGAGTGGGCAAAGTTTGAGGTAGATTCAGAACTACTTCAGAACACTCGCTTTAAGCTATTGCCAAGTGATGTTTACACTTTAAGTAATACAGAAGAAATCGTGATTCCAGAAGGAAAAATGCAAGGTGATGTCACCGTCAATTTCGATATGGACAAATTAACGTCAATGAGTGAGCCTTACACCAATTATGCATTGCCGGTACGAATAACAAGTACTTCATTAGATCAAGTACACGCTGAAAAAGACTATACGATTATTGCTTTCAAATACATTGCTCACCTCGATGGTACATGGTATCATAAAGGAACAACAAAAGCAATCAACCTCAATACGGATTCAACTTGGACAAGAATCTATTCTAAACCAACATTGGAGAAAAACCAATCGTGGACGTTGAATACAAAAACAAGTCAAATGGTGGAAACCAACGGTATCAGTTATTTAAGTGGCAAAATGGAAATTGACCAACAAGCAGAAGAAATTTTCATCACAGCCGAAGAGGAAGAGAATTTCCATTCTAAATCAGCAAGCATGTCAGCAGACAAAAAAGAACTCTACTTATCCTACTCATTCCAAAGAGATAGTATTGTTTATGAAGCCACTGACACGCTGATTTTCGCAACAAGAAACATCGTTTTCGAAACGTGGTAATATATATTTTGTGGACTATTTATGGAGCTCTCAACAGTGTTTTTGCTGTTGGGAGCTTTTTTGCTATTTTTAAAATAGTATTACAAAAAAATGAGATTTTTAATCATGAAAAGCCCCGTGCAAATTATAAAAAGAGTGTATTACCTTTGGAAGTTTCATGGAATGTACCTGAATGCTATCAATTTAAAAAAAGGAGATATTATAGATTCATGTCAATTACTTGAAGAATCTATAAGTCTAATACATAAATACGATTTGCCGTTTGAGAAAGAGAAGCTTGAAATCTATTACAATGCATATTCATTTCACTTGCAAAGTAATAATAGAGCTAAAGCTCTTCAGTACATAGAATTATGCCTTCAAATTGAAGCCTCTAATGTAAAATATTTTCTAGCCAGAGGAATAATACATTACCTTGATAAAAACTACATAAAAGCAGAAAGCGATTTTCTTCACTCTTTATTCCTTCAAAATGATAACAGTTTAGCACTTTATCATTTATCAAGAACTTCTTTAAAATTAGAAAAATACGGTAAAGCCCTAAATATTATAAATAGAAGTATTGAGCTAAATCCAAATTATCCTATGGCTATGTTAATAAGGTCTTTTTGTTTATTTCATGATCATAAATTTAATAAAGCAGAGGAGTTGTATAAAGATTTAATAACCATCAATAGCTTAAAATGGATTAAACTAATGAAAAACCTTAAAGGAGAAGAACAGTTTAATAAAGAGTTTTGGATTGAAAATCTTGTTCAAGAGACAAATCAGAAAAGATTCCTTGAGATAATCAATAAAATTGAAAATATTTTTGTTATACAGCCACTTTTATTAAAAGGGTTTCATTATACAGCAAAACAGGAATATGATCGTGCTTTAATCGAGTTAAACAGTGTAATTAGTTTGGACCCCAATATACGTTCAATTTATACTCTTATGGGTTATATAAAGCATTTACAAAATGATTTTGAGTCTAGTGAAACCTTTCTCAAAAAGGCTTTTGAAATGGGGGATACTGATGCAAAGAGTGCCTTAATAGAAAAGAAAATTGAGGAATTGTATAAAAAAATAAATTATACGCAGACCTTATTTTAAAAAGTCAAAACCAAATTGTTATTTTTAAAAAAGAAACTACAGCAACAATAAAATCAATAATTATATGCAAACTCAAAATCCCGCTCTTCAACAGTTTTTCTTTGGTTCAGATCTTTTCTACACAATTCTTATTTTAATAATAGTCGGTATTATTGGTGGTATCATTAATTATTATCACGAATTCCCAAGCCAAGAAGATAAACAGCAAACCTTGCTTCAGTGCCTATTCTTGGGAGTAGGTGCTTCTTTGATGATTCCTTTGTTTTTGAAGTTCACTTCTTTCAATTTCAAGCCGGAAACTGCCACAACTGAAGAGTTTTTAGAACTGATAGGACTTTGTCTAATCGCAAGTATTTTTGCAAGAAGATTTATTACATCAATAGGTGATAAAGTATTGATGGAGCAACTGAAGAAGAAAATTAGCAATATTGAGGAGGGTGTAGAAGAGATTGTTACGGAAGGTTATGATGAAAAATCCAACGAATTCAAGAAAGAAGATTTTATAGAAATTGACGGAAATGAATTGGCTGTATTAGAAGCGATGAAAAATAAACTTCCTCAAAAAAGAAGAAAAGTAGAGGGTTTGATGGAAGATACAAGCCTTTGTGAGCAAGATGCGGTCAGTAGTCTTGAAGCATTAAAAAAAGACGGATATGTAGACCATTTAATAGTGAATGATATGGACCGTTGGGAAATCACTAAAAAGGGAAGGAACTATTTTCACTTTTTCTAATCCTAGGTTTTAAATTAATTTACTTCTTCACGTTTTAATGAAATGTCATTACTACAGAAAAATAGGTGTGCCTAGTTTAAGTGAGTGGTGTGTAATGTAGTGATGTAATTGGTAATGCATTTTTTATTGTGTATTTGGTGTTTATATTTAAATATATTTTCATCAATTTACATTCAAAAATGCTACTAGATAAAAATGAGAGTCCCTACTGTGACAAGTATAAAAAAGACCTATATATCCAAAGATTTATAATAGGCATTCTAGGTATGTTGATGCCTTTCCTACTTTATGGTTTTTTTAATTTTACCTTTCTAGATTCCTTCAGTCAGTATTATTATACCAGGTCTGCGGTGTTTTTTATTATCACCGTTTCAACTTTTTCTATTTTGTTAATTTCTTACCAAGGTTATGAAAAAACAGAAAATGAAAAAGTGAGCGATAATAGGTTAACATCAATTGCGGGAATTATGGGGCTAATTGTGGTCTTAGTACCCACAAAAGCAATCAGTCCATTGATTAATCCAGCTACAGTTTATGCATTATTTGGTCATAGTTGTAATGACATCAAACTTTGGATACACAACATTGCGGCAATAGCTTTTATGAGTTTAGTAGGCGGTGTGTCTTATTTTAAATTCTCCAAAGTAGATGATAAAGAAAGGAACAAGAAAAAGAATCAAATCTATAAGTTTTTCGCAATCGTAATATGGGTATCAGTTGGTTTTATATTGATCTGTTTCATTTATTATAGTGTAACACAGAAATCATTAGTTGAGAATTATGTCTTTTGGGGAGAATTTGTGGCAATTGAGTTTTTTGCATTCTCATGGATTAAAAAATCACATATTCTGACTTTAAATAGGAAATAAAGCCTTGACATTGATAAGGAAAACAAGTTTGATAAATGGTCTATCTTACTTGTTTTCACTTATTATCTTAATTAAGTGCTAATAACCTTTGTCCACTTTTTAAGAATGTTAAACCTCTTTCTTTAGAAAATAATAAAGCTCACATTCGTAATGAGTAATGTTATTACGAAAAAGATTACTTACTAAAACCAAATAGAATTCTTAACCCTTTCAAATCATTGATAATAAGAGATGCTTTATTATTGGTGAGCAAAATCTCATGATTTATTTACCACAGATTTCAAAAACAAGAAGTAATAGTTATGGCTATTTTTTCTTGATCCTATTATTATTTTATTGCAATTCCCTTTTCGCACAACAGGAAAAAGGTATGACAGCTGTAAGGTCAACCTTATACAATTTCTCCTATATCGATTTCAATATGGATTTTTATAAGTTTGCTTCTGATCAATACCTTTTATCTCATACAGCCAATGGAACTTTAAAACTCAGTGCTCAAAGCTTCTTGAACATGGAGTATAATTTCTCCAATTCATGGCAAGACAATTCCTCATTTATGACAATGGGAGATTTCAGTGTGACTTATACAAGGAACTTTTATTCCAAGAATTATCAAAAAGGTGGTTTTCAAGGTGTGGCGTCTTCATTAAAAGCAATTTTACCCACAGGGAAAAGTAAGTACCTCAGTGGTTTTGATAATTGGATTTTGGAACCATCCGTTTATTTTGGATGGAAGCTTCACAATCATAAGAATTACATAGTATCAAAATTCAGATTAAATTTTCCTCTTGCAACACTTCCCGATGCTACTCCATCAATTCCTTTTGGAAGATACGAGGCTACTTTTGGATATGAAGATCAAAATCTTTGGATAGCAAGCACAATTGATAATAGGCTGACATTGGATTATTGGGAATATAACTTATTGCATAAATTTGAACTAGGGGTGAAACTAGATAAGACAAATGGAGTTTTTGGTTCAACAACAAATAGAATTATAGGAGATGGGTTTTATGAATATTATATCAATTTTGGTTATTATAAAGTGATTTAATGCACTGTAAACACAGTTTACAGTGCATTAATATCATAAGCTATTAGAAGCGGTATAAAATACTCACTTGACCAATTCCGCTATTGAAACCCCAGTCATATCTTGAGATATCATACGTCTGCTCATAGTTAGCATTATATGTATTTACATTAAGGTATTCCTGTATTTCATTGTCTGAAGAATATGTTTTATCAGTTTTTTCACCAGAAGTAAACATAAAGGCAGGATTAATTTCCAAACCAAAAACTAGTTTCTCTTTTACGACATAATTAACACCCAAAACCAGTTGAATGCCCACACTATTTGTGACTTCTATGTTTTCGCTTCTACTTTCAATAATAGTTGGAGAGGTGAGTTGACCGTTATTATCATAATTCCAGTCATAATAATACCCTTGACTCTTAAATTCATTAGAGTTGTAAGCATATCTTACATCAAGACCATACCTAAACTCCAATTGATTACCGATCGATTTACGAAACTCTCTACCAATTGCTAGGCTGACAGAAAGACTTGAGCCATCTCTTGAGACACTGTCTGCTTTCATGTCGTTGGAAGAACCGAATGCCGCTAAGGACGTAAAGCGCCACATTCCATTAGAGTTACCAGTTCTATAGGTAATACCAAAAGAGTTGAAGTCATTGAAAACAGCACCCACTTCTTTTTGCTTTTCTTGGGCGAATAAAGTAGTTGAAGACATTACTACAAGAATAATAATTACTAGGTTTTTCATTACTTAGTTTGTTTAAAGTGAATAATGATTGAAAGTATTACACTTTAATTTTTCATCTTTCTATTGAGATAAAAAAGCTATTTTCTGTAGTGATGTACTATTGACGTACCCTTGAAATGGATAAAAGTAGTTGTTTAAAATATTTTAATCTAAACCTTAAAATTTCCCTTAAGACGATAAAAATGGGATAAAATTGTTTTAAGTGAAATTTAACTTAAAACTTATAACCAATTAAGTATACCTAATTGTCGAACATTGATATCAAATCTGATAATATTGTTTGACGCATTGTTAATATGAAATGCAAAAGAACACCTCGGTAAAATCAAAGAACACGAAAGTAAAAGCAAGAAGTTTTTAGGTCCGTTTATACAATCAACTATCAGGAAAACTGATGGAATAGTTGTTTACAAATTGTAGAATAGATGAAAAAGATTTCCTTACTTATTTTAGCAACTTTAATCTCTTTCGGAGGTTTTGCTCAAAAGAAAAAATCAAACAAGAAACAGCCCAACATCTTGGTGATTTGGGGTGATGATATTGGCTACTGGAATATCTCTGCTTATAACAGAGGTATGATGGGATACAGAACACCAAACATTGATAGAATCGCTAGCGAAGGTGCAATTTTTACAGATCAATATGCACAGCAATCATGTACAGCAGGCCGTTCGGCTTTTGCTTTAGGTCAGCACCCTTTCCGTACAGGACTTTTAACGATCGGTATGCCTGGTACAGATCATGGTATTCCTGATTGGGCACCCACAATTGGTGATGTTTTAAAAGAAAAAGGATACACGACGGGACAGTTTGGTAAAAACCACTTGGGGGATCAGGATAAGCATCTTCCAACTAATCACGGTTTCGATGAGTTTTTTGGAAACTTATACCACCTAAATGCTGAAGAGGAGCCAGAAACAGAATCTTACCCTAAGGATCCAGAGTTTAGAAAGAAATGGGGCCCAAGAGGAGTGATTCATTCTTATGCAGACGGTAGAATTTCAGATACAGGTCCATTGACAAGAAAGCGTATGGAGACTGTGGATGATGAGTTTTTAGCCGCTTCCGTGAAGTTTATCGAAAATGCAGTGGAAAAGGATGAGCCTTTCTTTGTTTGGTTCAACTCTTCAAGAATGCACTTGCATACACGTTTGAAACCCGAATCTGTTGGAGTAACAGGTAAAGGTCTTTATCCAGACGGTATGGCTGAACACGATCTGCAAGTGGGAACTTTATTAGATCTTTTAGATGAGCTGGGGATTGATGATAACACGATCGTCATTTACTCTACAGACAATGGTGCTGAGAAATTTACATGGCCTGACGGTGGTAGTTCGCCTTTCCATGGAGAAAAAGGAACTACATACGAAGGTGGTATGAGAGTGCCACAAGTGGTAAAATGGCCAGGTGTTATTGAGGCAGGAACTGAAATCAACGAAATCATGTCTCATGAAGACTGGTTGCCAACTTTAGCGGCAGCAGCAGGTTATGATGATGTAGTTGCAGATGCTAAGAAAGGTTTTGAAGCCAATGGTAAAGAATGGAGAGTACATTTAGATGGTTACAATTTTATGCCTTATTTCCAAGGAAAAGAGGAGGAAGGCCCTCGTCATGAGATCTACTACTTTGCTCAGAATGGTAAGTTTGATGCGATCAGAATTGATGATCTGAAAATCTCATTCACACAGTCAGAAGGAAACTTCCGTACTGCTGTACGTCAAAGTTCTACATGGCCTACAGTGTCTAACTTAAGATCAGATCCTTTTGAAACTGCTAAGTTTGAATCAGAAATGTATTTCCGTTGGTTGGTAGATCAAATGTGGGTGATGGTGCCTGCAGGTGCAAAAGTAAAAGAATTCTTAGGTACTATGGAAGGTTACCCATTCCAAATGGGCTTCCAGATTGATGTTTCAAACCTTGGTTATGAGACTTTCAGAATGAAAAAATTCATGACTGACTTGGAAGAAATGAAAAAGCAATTCGATAAGAAATAGTCTTTTTTTATTAAATTCGTTAGTACACATACGTCAAACCTACTGCCAATTTGGTAGTAGGTTTTCATCATTAAGCATTAAGAAATGAACATTCCTCATATAGAGTTACAAGAAGGAAGTATCCATGATTTAATTCTTCAATTACAAGAAAAATATGGTGGAGAAATTAAAGATCAGCATTACCGTCTTTCTCATGATTTGATGGATTTGGAGGTTAGATATTTCAGGATGACTGATGGAATAGAAATTACCTTGAATACTGTAACTTTTCATCAAGACCATAAGTTGACAATTTATGGCAATAATGAAGTTAATAGACATTTATGCTTTCGTTTCTCTTATCAAGGTGATCTAATGAGAGGACACCTTAAGGATGAAACTAAAGTGGAATTGTCTGAAGGGATGGCCATTTTTGATACTGCTTTAACTTTTGATGTATTGATGAGAAAAGGACAGGTGCACCAATGGTTGGGAGTGAGAACTTCTACCAAAGTGATGGAAAGTAGTTTTTTAATGTTTTCAGATTATTTTGGGGATGTTTTTAATACAGAAAAAACATGGATGATTTACGATCATATGCCCTTGGAAATCAATTTACTCTTGAAAGAACTTTTTGACCTCAAAAAATTAAATAAACCTGTTCCTGTTGAGAATTCTCTTATTATTGCAAGAGCAAGTGAAATCATTGGTGTTTTTTATGAAAGAATATTAAGTAGGAAAATCACAAAGGAAAAATTTCTTCATCAAAATGATCTAGAAGCTTTATTTAAAATAAAAGATGATATTTTGAGTACTTATGAACTGCCCCCATCTTTAGAAGAAATTGCAGACCAATATGGTTTTTCAGTCTCCAAATTGAGAAGGGATTTTAATAATGTTTTTGGAACTTCCATCCATCGTTTTCATCAAAACTACAGGTTGGAACAAGCTAAAATCAGTCTTGCAGCCAACAACTTAACAGTTACCGAAATATCAAGAAAATACGGCTATAAATCTATTGCTAAGTTTTCATATGCTTTTAAAAAGAAATTTGGGAAGTCACCCAGCGATTTTCAAAGTTAAGCCCAAAAATAACCCATAGTTATAAAACCAAGGGCTATTGAAAAAATGTACCTCATATTTAATATTATTCTGGTTGTAAGAGGTTATAATTATCGAATCCTAATTCTTCATCAAAACTGATTTCTTCCGCTAGTAACGTCCCATTTTTGATGTCATCTTCCATCTCAATAAAGATTTTATAGTGTAGTGGAGACAAAATCTTTTTTATGGAAGCATAATATTTTTTTTCTTCTTTTACTTTCAACTTTTCATATTTCGAGTAGTTGAAATGATAAGTCTCCAGCAGTTTCTGCTTTGCAAGAGCATAAGAGACCGCAGCTTCAGACCATAGTTTTAATTGCTGATTACTCAGTAGGTAACGCGCTCTATTTTTGTAGATTTCTTCATAGATCATATCATAAGAATAGTAATTCCAGAGGTGTGATTTTAGTGAAGTGGACGAGTAATAAAGGGCGTCAGGATATTGATCTACTGGCAAATTAGGAATACTGTATTCAATAATCTTAGAATGATCTCTTACAATATTTATCTTCCCTTTAATTGAATCTTTATCTACTAAAACATAATCTAAACCAGCCTCAACTTCTTTGATATATTGAGAACCTACATAAAGTGAAGCTTTCTTATTGAGTAAAGTTATGATCTCAATTTTTGAACGGTTTACACCTTTTTTATTGAATGGATTGACATTTTCATTGACAGTAATACCGTTTGTATCTAATGGCTTGAATTGACTGACGATACACTGTTCATGAAGATCATCACTTTCTTTTTTCCATTCTTTTAACTTATAGCGGAGTATTTCACCAAAAGCAAACTCAGTGTGGAGTTCAGGACTGATGTGTGTACCATGATCAAAATTATTCCAAGACGTAATATCAATGATTTGAGCATCTCTTTGAACTGCAAAATCTAATGTTTTTCTAAAATCCTGTGTGAAATTTGTAGGAAGTGAATTCACAAAAAGATCCTTTGGTACGTAGTTATTCCTGCTGTTTTTGCCAATGTATTTTTTATCACTTTTCTTTTTTAATCTACTGTCCAGGTAGTTGGCGTAAACAGGCTGAATAAACGGAGCCTTATTTTTCTTACAAATATTAGCAATACGATTCATTTCGTTTACTCTGAATTGTTTGAAAGGAGGATAATACATCGAAGAAAAATGCTGTAATACGTTTTTAGCAAATTCCATATCTTTCACAAAATTATTGAAGTAGACTAATGAAAAAGTGCCATAGACATCTTCAAATAAGTACTTATAGTAGTTTTTGATCTCCATTAATTTTGGAGTAACTTCTTTACCTGTTTTTATTTTAGAATTGGCATTGAAATCATGGTGGATATGCTCAGGGCTTTTGACAAAAACCATAATATCTCCATTTTGATCTTTCAGCCAACGAGTGTTTCCAATTTTGTTGTCATAGATTTTACGAAGCTTATGTTTCGCTTGCTCCAAAAAAGCTGAATGATTTAATTTTGCAGGTCTTCTTATTATAATCTCAATAGAAAATTTGAAATCAATATTTCTCTTTTCAGCTACCTCCAGGTACTTATGTACTACTTCAATAAACGAATCAGTATAAGAATTAGTATTAGAGATAAAGAAAGGGAAACGGAAAGTATTAATCCCCATTTTTTTGGCCATTCTAATCTCATGAGCAAGGGCATCATCTAAGGTAAGGGGAACCCAAAGTTGTGAAACCAATGGAATGCACATCCTCAGTTTGCCATTTTTAAAATTGTCATTTCCTTCAATAATCCGCTCGTAATCGACTCCTTTAAGGTAGGTTTTATTTAAACTATAATTGTAAAAAGGGTTGCATTCGGCAATAACAGTTTTTTGTTGATTTTGAGCAATGCTTGGAACAGTAAACAATAGTAATAATGATAGAAGTGTAATAGTGTTAATCAATTTCATTTCTTAAGTTTTTTAGTAATTATTTATGGAGTAAAATTACTATGGGGAGAAATGAAAATCTTGTCCAAATGTTAATTTAAAGGGGGGTAAATATCAAAAACGAAAACTATAAAAGGGGATATGATGATATAACATAAAGAAAATGTCTATTTTTTGACACCATAAGGCACTTCACATTCCATTATAAAATGCATACCCAAAGGTGCGATTCTCATTTCTTCTTGTGAGGGAGAAATTTCAATCAACCTTTTCATCATCAAGTTTTCAAGAATGATTTCTATATCAATTCCTGAGCAGTCCAGTTCTCTGATGGCCCATTGTTCCATACCCAAAACAGGTACCCAGATTCTTGATGTTTCATATTCAATAAATGAGTGTTTTTTGAGATAATGCAAAATCTCTACTTCTTCAAGTGAAGCATCGCGAAGGATTTTCACAAGTGTAAGGTGTTGTTGGCATGGATTGCTGAATGTGACAGCATTGGCGAAAAGGATGGCCCACCGCTGTTGTTGAATTTTTAAAGATTCAAGGGCTGAGTCAGTAATAAAAGCATGAATAGTTTTCAAAGGAATTTTTCGGACAGAGATTTGATGCTCTACCAGAAACTTCCTAGCCATTGTAATAATTGTATGTGAGTTGATTTGTTGCCAGTTATCAAAAGATTGTACTTTTCTGTCGGTATCAGCAACATGTTCAAGAAATTTAAAATTATCTTGTATGCTCATTTAGTCTTTGTCGTGATTATGTTTATCTGAGAGAAAATCATTATCAAATTCCTCATTTTGGCGAATGTAATGACTAATTTTCAATAATGCCATTTCTGGCGTGCATAATCCGAAAGGAGAGACCCACCTATTTTGCATAAACTTGAAGGTCAGTGGGTGATAGAAATACTGCTGACGATCTTCATCCCAGAAAGGCATAATCATCCATTGCATATTTCCTTTTTTACAAGAAACCCACTTGAAGTTAGGATGCCTTGAGGCGTTGCCCATTACATCTACCTCATCAAATTTTATCTGACTGATGTCAATCATGTGTTCTAAATCACCAATGGCTTGATTGATTCTTGTTTCAACCACTTGCACATGGGCAAAATACGCGTTGATATATTCCGCAATCTCCTCTGGTGAGTTGGTTTTGATTTCATTAGGAATTCCTTTTTTCAGATCAAATAAGTGAGGTTTTGTAAGGAATGTTCCTTCATCAGGAAGATAAATGAGGGTAATTTGATGGTATTGACCAATAGGGAAAGAACCATAAATAGGTGCTTCCACTGCTTGAGTATAATCAAACATATTGTGCCAAAGACTTCCAAAGAATTGTTGTTCTTCTGTAGTATGACCTTTCACAAGGCAATTGCGGTTCACTTCTTTAACCATTCTTTCTAAATGAAGAACAGTTTTAAAACGTTTTGTGGATTCAAGATCTACACTGCCCCAATCATGCCACTTACTTTCCCAATCGTAAAATGCAACGTTTGGTAATCGTAGTTTATAATCAAAACATGAAGGAAGATCTAAAGTGTAACCAGGGTAATAGTACTCATGATTATTTTCTAGAGCCCAGTTCATTTCTATCAGCATAGAAATAAAACCTAACCCATCTTTTTTATAGTCATAATCATAAATTGCCATTAGACTGGAAATGGCTTTGTCGCCTACATCAAAAAATGAAGCGGCAATCAATTGATCGTTTTCCCAGAAACTTATTTGCCAGGTATTGTAAGGAAGTATATCCAACTCATCAACAGCATTGACGCCGAAATACTCGATCAAGGATTTATCTTCCTCCTCAAAACGATTGAGTCTATACTCTTTGTAAAGTTGTATGTGCTTTGGTGTGATATTCAGAGGAGTGATTTCTACATTAAATTTCCTCAATGTCTGATTGATTTTCTTCCGCTGTGATTTGGTAAACATTTGGGGGGTGAGGGCACATCGAAGTGGAAGTACTCCATTCATTTGGTCTTCAAAATACATCATTTCATATGATGCCATATTACGGGCATGTCGAAAATATCCCTCAGCTAAAAGCTCATCAATTCTAGTTGGAGTAATTTGCTCATCATCCGGAGAAATCACACCAAATGCAATATCATAATACATTGTAAGAAAAAAACAGAAATCACACTGAATTTGTTCCCTAAATTAGGCAAAGTATAGCAAGTTTGGACAAAAAACAGGATTTTTATTAAAAAAGAAGCATGATTTAAGGCGGTTTTACATAAAAACAACATTAAATCATGCTTCTTACAGTGTACAGAAAAATCAAGCAGTTAATAATAAAATCATGCCTAATAATCTGTTTTATAAATTACTTTCCCCATTCAGAAGGAGCAGATCTCCAAGATTTAAGAGATTCAATATCTTCAGATTTGATATAATCTTTTTCTAACGCTAGCTCTAACATGGCGTTGTAGTTAGAAAGAGTTACTAATGGGATACCTGCATTTTCAAAATTTTCTACAGATAAGTCAAAACCATAAGTGAAAATAGCGGCCATACCTAAAACTTCAATACCAGCTTCTTTTAATGCTTCAGAAGCTTTCAATGAACTTCCGCCTGTAGAAATCAAATCTTCGATCACTACTACTTTAGCACCTTCTTTTAATTCACCCTCGATCATGTTGGTCATACCGTGGCCTTTTGGTTTCGATCTTACATAAGCGAAAGGAAGACCTAAAGCATCAGCAATCAAAGCACCTTGAGGAATACCCGCTGTAGCTACACCTACAATTGCTTCGGCATCTTCAAATTGTTCCTGGATCTTAGCACAAAGTGCATTCTTGATATAAGTTCTTGCATGAGGATGTGATAATGACAATCTGTTGTCACAGTAAATTGGAGATTTCCAACCCGATGCCCACGTGAAAGGTGCGTTTGGACGGATTTTGATGGCATTAATTTCCAATAAAAGTGAAGCAACTTTTTTTGCAATTGTATTTTCCATGGTTATTGCTGATGTTGTATTAAAGTGAAAGGCAAACAAATGACAGCCTTTTAAATTTTTGCAAAAATAAGAGAGAAATTCGTAAAATAAATTTCTGATATTTGATTTCTGAAAAATATATGTCAATTGAGTGAAATGAGAGAGGGATTCTTACAAATATTAAAGAAGTTTTGGGGATACGATGCATTTAGACCCTTACAAGGTGATATCATTGAAAATGCCTATCAAGGTAAAGATACTTTGGCTTTACTTCCTACCGGAGGAGGAAAGTCAATCTGTTTTCAAGTGCCAGGTATTGCTAGGAAAGGAGTATGTATTGTCATTACACCGTTGATTGCTTTGATGAAGGATCAGGTAGAACAATTGACCAGAAGAGGTATTCCAGCTAAAGCACTTTATTCAGGTCTGAATACAAGAGAAATCGATATTCTGTTAGAAAATGTAGTGCAAGGCGCTGTGAAATTTCTTTATGTTTCTCCTGAACGCTTGAAAACTCCAATGTTTACGGAACGACTGAAAAGAATGTCAGTGGGGCTTTTGGTAGTAGATGAAGCACATTGTATTTCTCAGTGGGGTTTTGATTTCAGACCTCAATATTTAAAAATTAAAGAAGTTCGTGAAATTATTCCAGAGGTGCCATGTATGGCATTGACTGCTACTGCTACAGCTAAAACACAGGAAGACATCATTGAGCATCTGAATTTTCAAAAACACACCGTTTTCAAAGGAAGTTTTAATCGTCCAAACCTTTCTTTTTCAGTATTTAAGCAAGAAGATCATTTCCGTAAGCTATTAGAAATTTTAAATAAAGTACAAGGTTCTGGAATTGTTTACGTGAGAACAAGAAAGCAAGCAATGCAGTTTGCTGAGATGCTCAATAATCAGTATATCAGTGCGGATTTTTATCATGCTGGTTTACCAACAGAGGCTAGAGAATTGAAGCAGTCTGCATGGATCAAAGGTCAGGTGAGAATCATAGTTTCCACTAATGCTTTTGGGATGGGGATTGACAAACCTGATGTGAGAGTAGTGGTCAATATTGGCGCTCCAGAAAGTTTGGAAGCCTATTATCAAGAAGCGGGAAGAGGAGGCCGTGATGGAGAAAAAGCTTATGCGGTGTTATTGGGGAGTGGGAATCAGCGGAAAAAGTTATTGGAATGGGTAGAACAAAGGCATCCTTCTATTGACTTTTTACGAAGAGTATATCAATGTTTAGGCAATCATTACCGCTTGGCAGTGGGTAGTGGAGAAATGACCTCTTTTAATTTTTACATAAAGCCCTTTATTAAAAAATATGACCTGCCTCCAACAGAAACTTATTATGCTTTAAAAAGATTGGAAGAACAAGAAGTATTACTTTTCAATGAAAGTGTATTTCATGATCCTACGGTCATGATCAAATCTACTCCAGAAGATTTTTATGCATATTTAATACGTCACCCTCATTTTGAATTAATGATGAAAGGAATGTTGCGTATGTATGGTGGTGATCTCTTCAATAGTTTTGTGAAAATTGAAGAAAAAGATATTGCTTTCAAGAATGGTATTCCGTTGGATAGAGTCACTTCTATGCTTAATGAATTGCATAAATTAGAAGTGATCAACTACCAGCCTAAAAGAGATACTCCTCAAATTACTTTCATTTTGCCAAGATACTTACATAATCAGTTGCCCATTAATAAGAAATTGCTTTCACAACGTAAAAATCAAGACTATTCCAAAGCGAAATCTATGATCAATTTTATTGAGAATAGAGACAAATGTAGGAGTGTGGCACTGCGTGAGTACTTTGGGGATTATGAAGGAGAAAACTGTGGGATTTGTGATAACTGCCTACAAAAGAAAAAGACAAATCAGTGGAGCAAAGAGGTGAAATCATATGAAAATGATATTCTGGAGGTGCTCAAAGAAGACAGCTTTTCATTACATGAACTAGAAAGTACACTGCTTCCAATAGATATTGAAGGTTTTACAAAATCCTTGAATGAATTGTTTGAAAGGAAGAAAGTAAAATGGTCAGAGGATAAGAAGATTGTGTTAAATTAGTATTACTTTTTATATTTGTAGAATAAAGAACAAGCAGACTTTGTTTTAAAAGCTAACAAAACAATTTTCTATAAATTTATTTTACTGATGAAAACCAATTTAATTATTCTAATTTTTGGAATACTTTCATTTCAATCTATTGCTCAAATCAATTCTAATGCAGTTGAGGAACCTCCTTTGATAGAGAATCCTGAAGGCGGTACAAGTAGTGTACAATTGAAATATTTGGGTAGCTATACTATGGTTTACTTAAAAGGAGCTACAGATTATGATAGGAGTGCTTTATCTTGTCCAACTTACGATGTGAGTGTAAATGGCACAGGTTTAAGTTACTCAATTCCAGATGAACCTGATTGGGATAGGCTTCAACTTATTACAAGTAGTGTTTTATTCCAATTAAAGTATTCAACATACCAAGGTAATAATAATGTCAGATGGATCAGTGATACCAATCCGGATTGTAGGGATGAAGGGTATTATTATAATTGGGACTGTAGATTATGTGTTGAAAAATCTGTCTATACCACATCAAACATAAGTATTAATTTGACATTCGATAATCAAGTCAAAACTTTGAGTAAGTCAGGTATAGGGTATTCGTTATCATATTCTTACAAGGTGGTGAAATTTGAGAAAAAGCCTCAGCCTATTCAAGGTACAGGTGGTAATATTGAAGGTTTCAAAGCTCCAGATTTCTTTGATAAAACAGGAATTGATTATAAATGGATATTATATGCATCTAATGGGAATGTAAAAAAAATTACAAATCAGAAAGTATTGCTTTGTACTCAGGTTGGGTCAGATATAAATAGAGTTCAAGTTGTAGGAGGTCAATTTATTTCAGAACCTCTATATCCTCAAAGCTTCAAATTGCACGTGACTAAATAAAATTATAATCATAAACGAAGCGAATCTTCTAAGTGAGACAAACTTGCTTTTGATGCATAAATCAGAAAAAAATAGATATAAAAAGAAAGCACCAAAATATTTTGGTGCTCTCTCCTCGACAATTTCATTAACTACAACAATCTTTCTTTTACATGTATTAACGAACGATTGTGAATAAGGTTTCGAAAAATGTAAAAATTTATTGAAGTTTTTTAATTACTGCCTTATTTATGTTCTTAACGATAGCTGGACCCTCGTAAATAAAGCCCGTGTAAACCTGTACTAACTTGGCTCCAGCCTCTAATTTTTCAATAGCATCTTCTGCAGAGTGAATACCACCTACACCAATGATATCCAGTGTTTTTCCTGACTTTTCATAAAGATATTTGATTACTTCAGTAGACCTGTTTCTAACAGGAACACCACTCAAACCACCCATTCCAATTTCATCCACTCTTTCTTTTGGAGTACTCAAACCATCACGGCTGATGGTAGTGTTTGTTGCAATTACACCATCAATTTTTGTTTCTTGTACTACTTCAAGGATATCGTCCAACTGCTCGTTTGTCAAATCTGGTGCAATTTTCAGAAGAATTGGTTTAGGATTACTTTTCTCAGCATTCAAAGCTTTTAGCGTTCCCAGTAATTCTTTTAAAGGCTCTTTGTCCTGTAAAGCTCTTAAGTTAGGTGTATTTGGCGAGGAGATGTTGACAGTGAAATAATCTACATGATCAAAAAGTGCATGGAATCCTTTTTTGTAATCCTCTACGGCTTCTTCGTTAGGTGTAACTTTGTTTTTACCAATATTACCACCTACAATTACTTTTGATTTTCTTTTCTTTAAGCGGTCAACGGCAGGTTGAAGCCCTTCGTTGTTGAAGCCCATTCTGTTGATCAAGCCTTGATCTGGAGGAAGTCTGAAAATTCTTGGTTTTTCATTTCCTGGTTGTCCAACAGGAGTCAATGTCCCAATCTCGATAAACCCGAAGCCAAAGCATTCGAATTCATCAATCAGTTTTGCATCTTTATCAAAACCTGCAGCTAAACCAACAGGAGATGGGAATTTGATACCGAAAACTTCTCTCTCAAGTCTTGAATCATTGACCTTGTAAATGCCTTTCGCAATGCTTTTGGCAAAAGGTAGTGAGAAGGCAGTTTTTAAATAATTAACTGTAAAATGGTGGATTTTCTCAGGGTCTACCTGAAACAAGAAAGGTCTGACAACAGATTTGTAGAAACTCATTTCGACACAAAATTTAGACAAAAATGAAAACTTACGATCAGTTTTCGCTTAAAACGGTGCAAAGGTAGTTAGAATTATGTCCCTAATCAAACTAGCATAAGTTAATTTTGTTTGCCTAAATATTACATTGTCTGAATAATGTCTCCTGCATTTTGTCTTTTTTTCCAAGGGATATAATGTATCAAATCAAAACGTAGACACAGCATCCATGCCACTAACACAGAACTTAAACCTAGTATCCCTCCAGCAGCAACATCAATAAAGAAGTGCTGTACAAGATACATTCTTGAAATTGCCACAACGATACCATAAAGCAAACCCAATGTTATCCCTTTCCAGTTCGGGAGTAATAGCATAATAATTCCACCAATCACAAATGCTGTGGTTGTATGTCCTGAGGGTAAACTATGATGATAATGAAATGGAATGTCAAGTATTTGATTGAAACTTTCAGCACCATGTAAGGCGGCCGGACGCATTGAAAAAGTGGAACCAGCAAAAATAACTTTTTTAAACAGTGGTACTAAAATTCCATGCAAAGCTGAAGCTACAATAACCACAGGCCAAAACTCTTTTTTATAATAAAAGACCAAAAGTAAAACAGGTATCAGACAAATACCATGACCAAGGTCTGTGGTGTATTTAAAAAAATAATCCCAAAATGTTGTACGGTTTCCATTAAAAAAATGAACCATCCATGCCGTCTCATTTTCCCTTGTGATCACAGCAATCAACAATGGTACAAAAAAACTGAAAGCCGTTATCAGCAAAACATTGTAAATCTTTTTACTTTGATACATGATGTGATAAATTTTTTGGTGTTTGAAGATCTATAAGATAAAATGTATGTAAGGCATCCTTTCTAGTTTTCTTCTGTAGAAATTCTGCATTTAATATTGTAATATGAAAAGCCTTAAAAGTTTTGGAGATTGTATATTCCATGTTCATTTCTTCGATCTCTTCTAATTGATCTTCATAACAGTAGATCAACGGACGTTCATGTGGGGAGAGTTGCTTGATACGTTCCCAGTTGTATAAGTAGGAAGTGGGTTGTTCATTGTAAAATTCCATTAACCAGCTTTTTGCTAGGAGAATTGTTTTTCTCCCTTTATGGTGAGTGTTGATGTACTCGGCAGCTTCTATACTTCCTTGATAAGTGAGTACATCTTTATAAAATACTTGGTGGATGTAGAAACCAAAAATGCAAGTCGTTATTACAGCTTGAAGAGCGTATCGTTGTATTCCATCTTTAAAATATACGAGGTAGAAAATGACAGCTGCAATGATGGATAATAGTAGTCCACCCAATGAAGAGAAGCGATCGAAATAAACAAATTCGATCAATAATAAGAGGATGGCAAATAACAGGCTATACGTGATGGTACTGTATTGTATTATTTGCTGAGAAAGTTTGGACGATCTACTGTTGACAATTTCTCTTGCTGTAATAATGGAGAGAAACGGAAAAATGATATTGGTATAATGGGGGAGTTGAAAACTGGAAAGAGAAAATAAAATAAATATAACAACAAACCCGAAGAGATTGTAATATTCTTTTTCCTGCTGACCAAGTCCAGCTTTAATTTCTTTGAAAAGGGTGAAGTATCCAATCAACGCCCAAGGAGCAAAAGCCCAAAGCAAAGTATGGAGAAAGAAAAAAGGATCTCCATTGCCCTTTATTGGTCCTGAATTAAAAAAACGACCAAATTGACTGTCCCATAAGAAAAATTGTATGCCTGATACATTTTGAGTATCAAAAATAATTTTCTCGGGGTGCATGTCAAATTGTATGTATAATGCAATAAGTTCAGGAGCAATAAATACTGAAGTTAGTAATAAAGTAATAGCCCATCTTTTTTTTATTAAACATTTCACTTTTTGATTTAAAAGAGCATGGCCAATCAATGCGGAATAAATAATGATTAGTATAAAAATACCTTTGGTCATGATAGCAAATGCAGTAAAAAGGGATGCCAAAACTATGTTTTTAAGACTTCCTTTTTCAAAAAGTAAATAAGTATAATATGCAGCGCCCATTAATACACCAATTAAGATAGCTTCAGCCCTTACATCATTGTTTGAGAGGATGATATGTAATGCTGTTCCAGTCAGTAAAACACTCCATTGTGCTACCTGTTTATTGTATTGTCGAACAGCGATTTGATAGGTGTAATAAAGTCCTAGGCAGAAGAAAAGGAAAGATGGTAATTTATAGGCGAAGCTATTAATGCCGAATAATTTCATACTTAATGCACAAACCCAAAATGGGAAGTGGGGCTTGTCGAGCCAATCTTTATCATATACTATAAGATGTATGATATCGTTTGAATTGACGATGTATTTGGAAATACAAGCATAAAGTGCTGAATCAATATTAAAAATGGGATGGAAAAGTCCTACACCATTAACTATAAGAAGAAGTACTAATAGAAACAGGAAGTTTTTAGCACTTAAATTTGTATGTTGATTCATTTTTACTGACATCAATTTATTCACTAAGCAATTTGTTGTTTAGCAAATTTATCAATGTCCTTTCAACAGAAAATGAAGGGGTTGTCAACTTTTTTTCAACCCTTTTTCTCCAAAATGAATAAAGTGAGTCCTTGTTGTCTAATGCCCTATAGAGATAATTTAAGGCTTAAACTACACTTCTAGAAAGAGATGAATTGGATGTGAATACAAGGTAAAGAAATGTACTTTTTAACTTTCAATAAGGTAAACTACATTTTATGAATTTCAATGAATTATCAACTATTTTAAAACTCTTTTTTGTTCATGTCTTTGAATTCACGAAATTTGCCAACTGAAAAATTAAAAAGCATGGAACAAAATATTAAATTACCTCAAATCGACCTGGCAAATTACCAGTATGAATTGCCTACTGAAAGAATTGCAAAGCATCCTCATTCCCCAAGAGATGAGTCGAAACTTATGCTTTACAAAGGTGGAAATATTGAGCATAAAATATTCAAAGAAATTGTCAATGAGTTTGATGAATCTTACTCTTTGTTTTTTAATAATACAAAGGTTTTACCTGCAAGACTTTACTTTAAAAAGGAAACAGGAGCTCAAATTGAAGTTTTCTTGCTGAACCCTGTAGCTCCAACAAAAGACATTTCTGCCGCAATGTTGGCGGGAAGCGGTACTGTTTGGGAGTGTGCTATTGGTAACTTCAAACGTTGGAAAGACCAAAAGTTAGAAGCCGCCGTAGAAGTAGACGGAAAAATTGAGAAATTGACAGTAAGTCATGAAGATCGTTCAAAAAGATATGTGAAGTTTGAATGGGAAAATGATGCACTGAAGTTTGTTGATATTATTTCAGCGGCAGGAAATACACCTCTTCCTCCTTATATTAAAAGAGAAGCAACTGAAGAAGATAAAGATACTTATCAGACGGTTTATTCTAAAAACGAAGGAGCTGTAGCGGCCCCAACTGCTGGGTTACATTTTACAGAGGATGTATTAAAGCAATTGGCAGATAAGGGTGTGAAAGAGGAAGAAGTGACATTGCATGTAAGTGCGGGTACTTTTAAACCTATTTCATCTGATGTGGTAACGGATCATGACATGCACAATGAGCAGATCATTGTCACAAAAGAAAATATAAAGGCGTTAATCGAAGCCGAAAAAGTAGCTTGTGTGGGTACAACTTCCATGAGAACTTTGGAAAGTACGTATTGGTTTGGTGTTCGTTTATTGGAAAATATGGAAGCTGATTTTGATATTAAAAAATTAGAGCCTTATGAGAAAGCCAATCAAGAGTTACCATCAAGAAAGGAGGCTTTTCAAGCAGTCTTGGATTTAATGGAAAATAAAGGTGTGGATACATTGAGTGGTGAAACTTCTATTTTTATTATGCCAGGGTATACATTCAGGGTCATTGATGCTTTGGTAACGAATTTCCACTTGCCAAGTACTACGCTCGTATTGTTAATAGCAGCATTTATTGGTGAAGACTGGAGAAAAGTATATGATGCAGCTTTGAATAACGATTATCGTTTCTTGAGTTATGGTGATTCTTCTTTATTATTTAGAAGTTAAGTTGTAATTACAAAAAATATTTAAGAATCAATTTTGCTTAGTACTTAATTAAAATATATAGCGAATAAAAAAGCCGACCTCTTGATGAAAGAGGTCGGCTTTTTAGTGTAAGAGAATTGACAATTCCTAGATACCTGTGTAGTTATAAGGAGTGATTTTCTTCAATTCTTCTTTGATATTTTCTGATACATCTAAACCGCTAATGAAAACAGAAATACTTTCCGCAGTAATTTTTTCATTCTTACGCGTTAAGTCTTTCAACATTTCGTAAGGGTTAGGAATACCTTCTCTTCTTAATACTGTTTGAATTGCTTCAGCAACTACTGCCCAGTTGTCTTCCAAATCTGCTTGAAGTTGATCCGCATTTAACTCTAACTTGTTCAAACCTTTTTGAAGCGACTGTAAAGCAATAAGGATATGTCCTAAAGGTACACCAATGTTTCTCAATACAGTTGAGTCAGTAAGGTCTCTTTGTAGTCTTGAGATTGGTAATTTCACTGCCAAGTGTTCTAAAATAGCAGAAGCAATACCTAAGTTACCTTCAGCGTTTTCAAAGTCGATTGGGTTTACTTTATGAGGCATTGCAGAAGAACCTACTTCGTTCTTATTGATTTTTTGCTTGAAGTAACGCATTGAAACGTACTGCCAAATATCTCTCGATAAATCAATTAAGATGGTGTTGATTCTTTTGAAACCGTCAAATAAAGCAGCAAGGTTGTCGTAGTTTTCAATTTGTGTAGTGAATTGAGAACGATCTAAACCTAATTGCTCGTTGACAAAATCATTACCAAATTCTACCCAGTCAATAGTAGGGTATGCTACGTGGTGAGCATTGAAGTTACCTGTTGCTCCACCAAATTTAGCAGAATAAGGAATTTGCTTTAATGCTTCCAATTGCTTTTTAGCTCTGTAGCTAAATACTTTGAATTCTTTACCCAAACGTGAAGGAGAAGCTGGCTGACCGTGAGTTAATGCAAGAATAGGTTGCTTTTCCCACTCATTTGCCAATACGTCAATCATTGAGATTACTTCTTCAATCATTGGGATTACAACATCCTCGTTTGCTTTCTTTAAAGAAAGAGGAATTGCAGTGTTGTTTACATCTTGAGAAGTTAAACCGAAGTGAACAAATTCTTTTTGCTCTTTGATGCCTAAATCGTCAAATTTCTCTTTGATGAAATACTCAACTGATTTTACATCATGGTTTGTTACTTTCTCAAACTCCTTTACTTTTTCAGCGTCTTCTAAGCTGAATTCTTGATAGATTTTTCTGATTGGAGCGTATAAAGATTTATCAAAACCTTCTAGTTGTGGAAGTGGTGACTCACATAAAGCAATGAAGTATTCAATTTCTACCCAAACTCTATATCTTATCAACGCATATTCAGAGAAATATTCTGATAAAGATGAGGTTTTACTTCTGTATCTGCCATCAATAGGTGATACCGCACTTAGTTGATTTAGCTCCATTTTTGTTATAGGAAAATTGTGAAAAACTTTTCAAGTCGCAAATATAATCACTTGATCATTATTCTTGATAAATATTTGATAGAATTTTTCATCACATTCTCATCAATGATTTTTTACGATTAGGATGCTCTTTTACTCAGAAGAAGAACTAGATCTTTCCACTGGCTTTAAGTCTTTCGAAGCCCAATTAATCAATGCGCCACACAGTGCAGAAAGCCCGCCTGTAAATCCACCAATCAAGGCACTGATGATACCAATAAAATCATTGGAAGGAAGTTGGAACATTTCAGCCACTCTATGGCTTAATTCTGATCCTGTGTAAATCTGAATCATTGCAGCATAAACACCCCAAAGAAGGCCAATACTGATAAAACCCGTAAGGAAAATAGGGAGAAAGTTTTGCTTTTGCTTTAATACACCTAAGGCAAAACAAGGAAACACAACAATCCACCAAGGGAAAAACAATTGTAATAAACTGCTCCCGATGGCAATGCTTGCTCCATAAATTATATAATTGTTATACATTTTCTTTTTCTATTCTTTCAGACTTAAGTAATTGCTCTGGAGGTGTTTTGAGGTAATCTTCTTTTTTGAAAAAGTCTACTTTAAATAATTCTCCTTTTTCAAACTTAGGAACCATATTGTCATAATAGGGGCTGCCTGCATTGCCTGATTGTCCTCCAGGAATGACTTGATAGGCACTCGGCCCATCAGGTGTCATCTCTACTAGCATTCTAAAACTAGGCCCGTGCTTTTCTTTCGTAGCATTGACAATACCTTTATAACCTCCATTTTGAAGATGCTCTACGTTAAAACCAGGCAAACGGCCAAGGTGCTGTACCATGGTGTTTTTATAATTGGCCCAAGTCAGATCTAAAGTTGGGTTTTTAGTATTCCATTCTTCTACCTTTTGACAGGCAGCCATAAATGCTTCAGTAATGACGTCATCTATACTTTCCTTCTTAGCAGTTTCTAATTCATCAATAAAAATAAGGTTAGGTTTGTGCTGTAATAAGTAAAAAGTATTGGCTCTTGTTGGTATAGCATATTCTTTTGAAGGGTGGTTGTGGAATTCATCCCAAATAATTTCACTGACAGCTTTAGCCCATTCCTCAAAATAAATAGATGTACTATTTTCTGGCGAATAGAAATAATCCCATCCTTGCAAGCTCGAAAATACACTTCTTTGACTTTCTGTTAAATCTGCAGTTTTTAGGTGCTCAAGCATGAAGCTCAAATTCTCTTCAGCAAATAAGCTGTAATTATCATTCATCATACTTGATAATTCCTCTATCGACAAATCTTCAGCACTATCTAATAGTTGATGAATACGTCTGTTTCTGTAATATTCAAAATATTGCCCATAGTGGTAATAAGGGTAGTTGTTATTGGCAGGATGTTCGTTTGCTGAACTCACATAACCAATTTCAGGGTTGATTACTCTTATATTATGTTCGTTAGGAATAAAGCCTTGCCATTTGGTGTCTAAACGAGTACCATCCAATACAAACTTTCCTTGGTTTTTCCATCGGTTGGGAAACTTTCCTTGGATATTCATAGCGATAGTACTGTCTTTGGAAATAAAAGCAAAGTTTAATGCCGGTCCAGAGAAATAACTTAACCCCTTATCAAACTCTTTATAATCTTTCGCATTGTTTATAAGAAAAAGTGATCTTAATTCTCTAGAGGCATCATGAGCAGTCCAACGAAGTGCATAACCTTCTTTTTGATCTGAATTACCAAAGCTCTGGTCATAAACAATAGGTCCCCAGCGTGTGTATCGAACCGTATCTAATAAAGGCTCTTTATCTCTAATTTTAATTTCCTCAATCCTTAAATCTGCTTTAGACCAGTAATTATCAATTAAATAATGTGTTCTTGATTTATCTTGAAATAAGATCTTGTACCAGTCTCTATCATCTCTTCTTGCACTTGTTACACCCCAAGCAATGTTTTCATTAAAACCGACAACAATACAAGGGATACCTGGAATTGACATACCCATCACGTTAGCTTCAGGGTGAGTAAGCTGATTAGAAAACCAAATTGAAGGCATTGTTAAACTAAGGTGAGGGTCATTACACAAAATGGGGTTGCCACTTTTAGTTTTTGAACCGCTCACGGCCCAGTTGTTACTGCCATTATCAGGGTCCTCTTTTTCAACAGCGTGTTTTCTTAGCCCAGAAAGCAGGTTGATATTTTGAGGAGCTTGAACTTCTATCACTTCAAGATTGTCCCAAATAGAGTCATTATTGGCAATAGGTTCTTGAAAAGGTAAGATTTCTGGAAATAAAAGGTCAAAGTTCTTCTTGCCAAGATGTTGTAATGAGTTTGTATTCTCAAAATCATAATCCGGGCCGGATAGAGAGTATTGAATGAACTTGAAAATCAATGCAGTTTTTAGAGGAGTCCACTTTTCAGGTTTATAATTGAAAAATTTATATTCTACTGGGTAGTCAGCATAGGATAACTGTTCAATATATGCATTGACGCCGTTAGTGTAAGCATTCAATACAGACATCATTTTTTTATCATTTTTGATACTCTTGATAAATTTTTCGGCTCCATATTGCAACCCTTGTCTTCGCATGCCTCTGTCATATTTGACTGTGATATTGCCAAATACTTCAGAAAGTCTTCCCGCAGCTGCCATTGCTTGAAAATCCATCTGCCAAAGTCTATGTCTTGCCGTTACATATCCTTGTAAGTAGTACAGATCATGTTCATTTTCAGAGTAGATATGAGGTATTAGTAAAGAGTCATAATAAATAACTCCATCAGAAATCATCTTGGGTAATTTAATGAACTCTGGAAGTTTTTCATTCTTTACCTCATTTTGCCAAAAACCCTGAAAAGGATCAAGGAACCTTCCCAACGGTGGTATATTATTAATTTTTGAGTCTAAAGCGACGATACAAAAAAAAGTAAAAGCTGAAATAATGCCTGCTATAGAGGATCTCATTGTATTTAGATTACTAAAATGTAAAAAGTAGAGTAAAAATACATATTCTTCTACTTGTTACAAACCTGAATGAATACTGAATTGTATTTACGGTTGAAATTCAGAAAAATAGTGATGGATTGTCTGAAAGAGTTTTTCTTGATCTTCCACAAGAACTGCAATTTGTGCTTTTTGAAGTGCTTTTGGTGAGTTATACCCCCAACCTACAGCAATCATTGGTATTTGAGCAATATTACAAGCTTCTGCATCTCTAACTTCATCACCCACATAAAGTAAATGATCACCATATTTCTGTTTTAAAACACTTAGTTTTTTATGTTTTCCAAATAGTTTTGAAGAAGAATGAATAGTAGAAATAGCCTTGTTTAACTTTTCTTTTTCCAATATCTTTTGAATGGTTTTGGTAGCATTTGAACTCAAAATCTGAATGTCATACCCTTCTTGGTATAAACGTAAAATTTGGTTTTTTAGAGCTGGAAAAAGTGGAATAGCAGACTTTTTTAAGTACAATCTATATTTCATCTCTAGTACAAACAAAGGAAGTAACCATTTTTTGAGTTTGATTTTATGCAGAATTTCTTTAGCAGGCAAGTCTTTATAGACACTTAATCTATTTTCAGATAAGTCTAATTTATACCGAGGACCAATCTTCTGAATGATACTTTCTACAAGTGGGAGAGTATCTGCAATTGTACCATCAAAATCAAAAAGAATAGTTTTTTTAAACATCAAAAAAAGTTTATTCATACTAAAAGAGTGACTAAAATTAATACAAAAATCATTTTATGTAGCCATATTGCAAACCGCAATTTGAGGATTACAGAATTTTATGAATAAAAAATATATTGATATTAAATTAATAGGGTTAAGCCTAGCAATTATTCCCTTGTTTTTCATCGACATAAGCATAGGCTCTTCGAATATTTCAATATCAGATATTATGAAAACCTTTTTTGGTGGAGAGCAGGAGGATAGTACAGCAACCATACTTTGGTTGATTAGAGTGCCAAAAGCGTTGGTGGCGGTGTTGGTAGGAATAGCATTATCCATAAGTGGTTTATTGATGCAAGCATTATTTAGAAATCCAATGGCAGGGCCTTCTGTTTTAGGTATTAATTCAGGTGCATCACTTGGGGTTGCCTTGGTTTCTTTGTCTTCTGGAATTGGACTAGGAATCAATTCTATTTCCTATTTAGAGAATTTTGGTATTTGGCTCACGGTTTTTGCTTCTTCTGCCGGAGCGGCAATTGTAATGTTTATTGTATTATTGGTTGCACACAAAGTCAATGATAATGTTGCATTGCTGATTGTAGGAATGATGTTGGGGGCATTGACTGCGTCATTAGTAGGAATTGCACAGTATTTCAGTCATCCAGATCAGCTTCAGGAGTATATCTTATGGACTTTCGGGAGTTTGGGAGGTATTGTTTATGAGCAAATTATCATACTCACCGTCTTTGTTGTAGTAGGTTTTATTATTGCCTTAACACTTTGCAGATCTATGAACCTTATGCTTTTGGGAGAACAATATGCAAAGAGCATGGGACTGTCTGTTCAACGATATAGAATTTTAAGTATCCTATCTGCAAGCTTATTAGCAGGTGGTGTTACCGGCTTTTGTGGTCCCATTGGTTTTGTGGGTATAGCAGCGCCTCATATTGCAAGAGTTGTCGCTAAATCTTCAGATCATTTTAAACTATTACCTCTCAGTGCAGTTATTGGAGCATTGGGAATGTTAATTTGTGATACGATTTCTCATTGGAGTGATTCAGGAGTGGTTATTCCAATCAATTCCATTACATCTCTTATCGGTGCTCCAATAGTGATTATAGCCATGTTAAAAGGAAGAAAATAATGAATGAAAGTGTTTTATCAACTAGAAATCTGATTACTGGCTATCAGGATAAAGGTGTAGCTCCGAAAGTAGTGGGGAAGTACGGTGAACTTCATCTCAGAAGAGGAGAATTCAATGTCTTGATTGGAGTGAATGGTGTTGGGAAATCTACACTATTGAAGACACTTTCAGGTGAAATTATTCCATTGGAAGGTGAAGTGACAATCAATGGTCAAGTGTTAAATGAATTGAGCAACACACAACGCTCTTTGTTGATTAGTTTTGTTTTTTCTAATACTTCAATCGTAGGGAAATTAACTGTTTTTGAAACCGTATTAATGGGAAGGTATCCCTATGTCAATTGGTGGGGAAAGCTAAAGGAAGAAGATCATAGAATTGCTTTAGACGCTTTGAAAGATGTTGGAGCAGATCATCTTAAAGAACGTTATATTAATACATTGTCAGATGGTGAAAGACAGAAAGTGATGATTGCGAGAGCAATTGCACAGAACACAGATGTAATCTTTTTAGATGAGCCCTCAGCACATTTAGATTTGATCAATAGAATTGAAATATTCCAGCTTTTAAAAAGTATTGCCCGAAAAAAGCAAAAAGCAATTTTACTAAGTACGCATGAAATCGAAATGTCACTGCAAGTGGCTGATAACCTATGGATTTTGTATGACAAAGAAGTTAAAATAGGATCACCTTCAGAAATAGTGGCGACCAATTTTATCAATCAAACGTTCTCATCTCCTTCAATTGCTTTTAATGCTAAAAGCGGTGTTTTCAACTTCTGTGCATCTGAACGGTTGTTTTCTTTTAAAATTTCATTATCACAAGAAGTTGAAAATTATAAAGGACCAATTGATCCGGTAATATACCTTGAATGGGAATTGAAAAAGATGATCTCTGAAGGTGCATATATAGATGGAAATCCTCAATTTGATATTATTTTGAGGGGAATGGAAAAAGAAGAGGCGTTACATTGGGAAGTGAATTTTGATGGTAAAAAATACACTTATGATTTATCTAAATGTAGTCTATTCAGTGAGTTAATGAAATTATATCAGCTGGATTGAAATTATATTTATTAATTATTGTGGTTTTGACTCCTTTTCGTTTATATTTGGTTATAATTACAATTGGCATAAAGTCAAATTTTTTTATCATTCATCCTTACTAATGATGAAGCAATTAAGCAAAAGTTACATATTAACTCTATTTTTATTATTAACAACAGCCTTCAGTCTCATAGCTCAAGATAAGGTAGTGAAGGGTATTGTTATTGATGAGGACCAGCAACCAGTATACAATTCATTAGTATACCTTGATGGGAATCAGGTGGCTACTACAAGTGTTGACGGGAAATTTTCATTTACTACAGCAAATCCATCAAAAATTAGAAATTTAAACGTAATCAAAAGAGGATACAAGATGCAGACTTGGGCTTTTGAAAACTCAAATGTCATCAAAGTACTCTTAACGTTTGCACCTGTATATATTGACGGTGAAATTTTAAAAGATGGTAAGCCAGTTCCAGGAAAATACGTTAAAATCTCTGGTCAGAAGTTCAATGCGGTAAAGACCAACAATAAAGGTGCTTTCCAGCTGATCATTGACAGAAATTATAAAGTTCAGAGCAATACAATCTTTTTGGTAGACGGTGATCCAATCAAACAGAAATATGTAGAGTATAATTCACAGCTCAGCAAGGTGACAATTACATTGCCTTCTGAAAATGGAAAAACAGCTACTGCAAAAGTGGCAAAGAAAAAGACTACATCACCTTCAGTGGTTAAATCAAAACCAAAGGAGGATGATATCTATGTTGATCCAATTCTAGTTGTGGTTGTCTATGATGAAGATATTTCTCCTGCTGATTCTTTAAATGTGAGAATCGATGAGAAAAACTTTATCACCGATAAAAATGGTGAGTTTGAAGTATACGCCGACTCTTTAAGTGAAGCTAACTTTGAAATCGATGATTACTCTATCATTAAAACAAAGTATGATTATGAAGATAATTATATGTTTGTATACATCTCTGACGGATCTGGAGGTTCACAAGGAGAGACCAATATGGAGTACTCAGAAAACTTCCAAGCAGTATTCAACTCACTTGAAGCTGAAAAGCAATTGTTGCAAGAAAATGGAGCTAACTTAAGAAAGGAGATTCAAAAGATTTCTGAAAAGTTAGATAAAGATATCAATCCTAAGAATAAGAAATCGCTAGAGAGCTATTTAGAGCGATTGACAAATTCATTGATTGAGAACGAATTGAGATATGAGGAAGCACAATACAAAACATCTCAGATGTTAGAAAGAATGCGTAATCAAATCTCTAATCAAGAAACTACAATTGTTCAAATTGAGGAGGAGAAAGAAGAGGTAGAGACGGAAAGAATGCTATATTTTGTTGTAGCGGCTATTTCATTGATCTTGATCTTTGTTTTCTATAAAAACTCTCAGAAATTAAAAGAACAACGTGACGATTTACAAGAAATTACTGGCCGTTTAGAAAAAGCCAATGAGGAAGTTGTAAAATCACACGAAGAAATGCTTTCTGTAAAAGATATTGGACAGAAATTTACAGCAACACTAGATTTCGATAAGCACATGCTTGATTTGCAAGAGAGTGTGATGGAGTTGGTGCCTGCAAATACGTTTGGTATTGGTATTTACAATAAGTTTGACAAACGCCTTGAATTTAGAAATCAAGTGTCAGATATTGGATTAGAAAACTACTACAGCGTTTCTATTTCTGATGCCTATAGCTTAGCATCTTGGTGTTTCAATAATGAAGTGGAATTAATTATCAACAACTTTGATGAGGAAAGTCCGCTTTATATTCCACAAGGAAGAAGCTTACCGACAAAAATTAATCAATCTATTATCTATATGCCACTAATTGTGGAAACGAAGGTGTTAGGTGTGATTACAATGCAATCTAAAGAGCCAAATCAATACAATGATATCAATATATCTAATTTGAAAGCTTTGGCGTCTTATGCTTCAATTGCGGTAGCCAATTATATTTCTTACAAAGAATTGTCTGAGAAGAACAAGAGTATCACAGATAGTATGCGTTATGCTAAAACTATCCAAAATGCAATCTTACCTTCTGAGTCATTGCTTAAAGAGAACTTTAATGAACACTTTATCTTGTACCGTTCGAAAGACATCGTTTCTGGTGATTTCTACTGGTTCAAGCGTAAGGAAGTGAATGGAACTGTAATGAAATTTATTGCAGTAGTGGATTGTACAGGGCACGGTGTTCCTGGAGCATTCATGTCAATGATTGGTAATGCATTGTTGAATGATATTGTCAACGTAAAAGGAATTACTGATACTGTAGAGATCTTAAATGCGCTTAATGTTGGTGTGAAAGAGTCATTACAGCAAGAGAATTCAATGAATGATGACGGAATGGATGTAGCATTAATCGCTATGAAAGAGGAGAAGGATGGAGTTCATATTCAATTCTCTGGTGCTAAGCGTCCAATTTTCGTTTACACTCAAAAGAAGAAAGAGCTTGAGGTGATCCAAGGTGATATCAAATCAATTGGTTACTCAAGTAGAAAAAATAAAGAGTTTACAGATCATCACCTTGTATTGCAAAAAGATGACATTATCTATCTTTCAACAGATGGATATGTGGATCAAAATAATGCAAACAGAGAAAAGATCGGTTCTCTGAAATTGAAAGATATTATTGCTTCAAATGCATCGAAGACAATGGCTGAACAAGAAGAAGCTCTAGAAGAGATTCTTGATCAACATATTGTTGGAGAGATTGAACAGCGTGATGATATTACAGTAATGGGTGTGAAGGTTTAATTTTAAATCTAAATCCATTGAAAAGGCAACAGTTAACTTCAACTGTTGCCTTTTATTTTGTTCAAATTTAGCTTTCAAAAAACTGAATAACTACCTCTCTGAAACTTTTACTGACGGGAAGCTCTTCACCTCCAATTTCTACTAATTCTCTGTTAAATGCTTTTACATGTTCCATATTGACAATAAAAGATCGGTGGATGCGGATAAAAGTAGAGGGCAATTTAGTTTCAATAGCAGATAGAGTTTCTTTTGTTTTCCACTTCGTATTATTGTTACTGTAAATCATTAAATAATCCGCTTGACTTTCGATATAAAGAATTTCTGAAAAGTTGATTTTATGATGTTTTCGGTCTGCCCTTATAAATAAATAATCACCTAACACTTTCTTAAGATCGATGGTGTTGGCGGTATTCAAGGCTTCAAACTTCTCTATGGCTGACTTGAAACGTTCTAGGGAAACAGGTTTCAAGAGGTAGTCTACAACGTTCAGATCAAAGCCCTCAATAGCGTACTCACGATGAGCACTTATAATAATAACCTTAGGAGGTTTGGCTAGTGATCTTAAAAAATCAAGCCCGGAAATTTCAGGCATTTCAATATCCAAAAAGATGAGGTCCACTTCTTTTTGGACAATCTCAGTAAAACCAACTTGTGCATCCGCCGCTTCTCCAACAACTTCATATCCTTCTACCTGAGATAAGAAGTTTTTTGTAATTCTTCTTGAAATAGGTTCATCGTCTATAATTAAAACTTTTGTACTCATAATTGGATGGTAAGGACTGCTTTATAATAAGCTTCGGTTTGAATAATATTGAATTGATGACAGTTTGGATAATATAAATTAAGTCTCCTTCTTAGGTTCTCTAAACCTGTTCCTCCAGATTGGAAATATTCAATTTTTTGAGGTTTGCTATTTTCTACTTCAAAAATAAACTCCTTCTCTTGAAACGCAGTGATGATATTTAGATAGGCAGATTGACTTGTTTTTTTTATTCCATGTTTAAATGCATTTTCAACCATTGGAAACAAGAGGAAAGGAGTGATCTGAATCTCGGGATTTATACCTTCAAAATGCATGTTTAATTGAAAACGGTCATCTAATCTTAATTGTTCTAATGCAATATATTCCTGAAGTAATTTTACTTCTTTGACTAATGCTACTTTTTCTTCTTTGGATTGGTATACTAGGTAATCTAATAAACCACTTAATTGAAGTAAAACTTTAGGAAGATCATCACTCTTTTCAATGGCTAAACCATATATATTATTCAAAGTATTGAAAAGAAAATGAGGATGTATTTGTTCCTTGAGTGTATTTAATTCCAGTTCCTTTAACTGATATCCAATCTCTAGTTTTTCTTTTTCCAATTGATGGATGGTCTCTTTTCTTTCCTGTTCTTCCCTTATTTGTACTAGAGCAGTATACATGGCAGAGATGAAGAGTTGTACAAACCACAACATCGAAAAGTCATTTAAAATAGGGTTCATTTTTTCATATTGCAGGTCAGCAAATACAATCAAACAGCCTATTACCAATATCATTTGCACGTATGTATTAACAAGAATAGCATAGAAAAGATAGAGTCCAAATTTAAAGTATTTCTTTTTTTGCAGAAGAAATTTTTTTACCAAAGTATTACTAAGGTATAAGGTGAAGCCTATAGTAAAAGGAAACCAAATCAGACAAAAAACAAATGTATTAAAGTAATCTTGATGAAAATGCCCTAAGAATAAAAAGATAATTAAAAAGGAACATCCCCAATATATAACTTCGAAAGTAGTCCGGTGCGATATGAAATTTCTGAGCTGTATCATACTATAAATATTCGGAATTTTTCTGAGATATTATTTTAATGTCGATAATATTTCCTTTTTTGTAGATTAATAGTCAGAGTACGTAGATTAATCGATGGACTAATTCAGTAATCTACAGTTTTAGATTATCCTTCGATAAAAAAAGGTTATTGAACGACACTTTATATTTAGGATGATAGGGAGATGTAAGTTTGGGTATTCTTTAACTTTTTAAACATTAGACTTATGAATGCAATAGCAGAGTTTTTCTACATTGGTGGTATAGAAGCAATGACGACAATATCAATTTCAGGTATAGTAATGATAGCGTTGCTTGTTGTTCGAATTTTCAATATCAATTCCAGAAAATTCACCCCCGAAAAATCACTTTCTGTAGCAGGGGAGCTGGCAACATTCTCTCTTGTATTAGGTGTTTTCTTTCAACTGATTGGGCTGTACAGTGCTTTTGTACATATTGAAGCCGTAGGGAGTGTTTCAATGGGAATGTTAGCGGGTGGCCTGAAGGTGTCATCACATGCTACTTTATATGGCTTTTTCTATTTCTTAATCGGAAAATTGACAATCATAATTATCCGATTAAATGAAAAATAGGAATGATGCAACGATAAAAAATGCCACTTATTTGTAGTGAATAAGTGGCATTTTTTTGTGGTCATTATATCGTTTTATACAACGTAATATCAAGTGGTTTATCTTCCGCAGTAATATTTTTTGAAACAGGCTTCCCTTTACTGTCGATATAGGTTAGAGTATATTTTTTACCTTTATCAAGATAGAATTCAAGAATATCATTCATGTCTTTTGTTGGTCCTGCTGTAGTACCGTTCTCAATGACTTCATTATCTTTTGAAAGAGTAACTTGTGTTTCCACTCTGTTGTCACTGATTAATGTGCACTCCTTATTTTTGAACATTTTGACACGGACTGTAATTTTATCTCCTAGAGAAGCTCTTTTTGCTTCTTCTGCCTTCCAAAGACCAATATATCTATCAGTAACGTTGTACGCGTGAACATATCTGATATCATAATCCCATACTAATGGGAAAGCATGTTCTGCAGGTTTCCATGAAGAAGCATAAATCCAGTTTTCAGGCTTATTGACATCAGCTACGCCTGCATCTGCTAGGAACCAACCTTGATCTAACCCTGATGGGTAATACTCTGTGAAATACCAACGACCATTTACCCACACTTCATTCCAGTTGTGGTTTCCTTGTTTTAAAGTCCAATTAGGTGTTCCGGCTAAACGTGCTGGAATACCTACAGCTCTAAATGCATCCGCTAAAAGTACTGATAAACCAGAACAAGATGCTAGACCTTGGTCAATAGACTCATAAGGAGATTGATCGGGTTTTTCTCTTTCTGTCGAATATTTCACTTTTACCACATCAATGATTGTGTCATTTACAATTTTGATGGCTTCTTCAATCGTTTTGCAATCTTTGACTATAGGAGCAAAACGGTTATAAAAGTCTTGCCTCCAGTCATCTCTTCTCTCATTCATCAAAGCATAAGGAAGTACATCATTAAAAAAGATAGAATCAGGAAGGTTTTGTGCCCAAGGAAACTCTTCTTTTGCTTTATACCCTAATTCAACATTGTTGATAAGGTAGGAAGCAGAAAGACTTTTAAGGTCTCTTTCTGGCATGTAAGCAATCAGATAAGCCATACCATCTTTTTGTTCTTTCGAAATGCCATTAATAGCTTTTTCAATTTCAGTTTTATTGTTTCCAGCTTTCTCTAATGCTTTCTCTAATAAAGTATGATATTGTGGATTAACTCCATTGAATTTTGACTCTGAGCAACTCCATAAAGCTAGAGTGCTCAAAAGAATAGTAATAATTTTTTTCATGACCTTCAATTAGGTTTAATTGATGCTAAAATCAGTTTTATTTCATCGAAAGTCAAAATACAAAAACGGCATCATTATGAATAATGATGCCGTTTATTTCTTATTAATAATTGTTTATGCGTGTTTACTCTATACTTTCAAGCTCTTGAAGTATGTTGTGCGCAAGCATTGCATGAACTTTTTCTTTCTTTTCTAATTGAACAGCTTGTTGAGCAATTATTTTTGCTTCCTTATAATTCTTGTCTTTGAACAATAAACCTGCTTTAGTTTCAAGGTTCATACAAGTAGGGTGAACTGCAATTGCTTCATTAATCCATTTCAAGCCCGTTTTTACTTTCTCAGTTTCATCATAATAATTGTAGATGTTCCAGGCCCAGTTTCTATAAAGGTATGCTCTAACTTCTTGATCTCTATCCTTCAAGATTTCAACACCTTGTTCCATTTTGTTGTAAGCTGTATTAAAATCTTTAATGTTAAGATAATATGTAGGATTATAGGCACAGTTCAATGTTTGCCCTTGTCTTCCTAATTCTTTTTCTAGATAGGCCATCAATTCTTGCCAGCCTTTTGTGTCTTTTTTCTCTACGAAGGGTTTCATAGAAACTTTAGCGGCACCATTTATTGTCTGAATAATTTCTTTCACACCATATTGCTTTTCAATTTCTCTAGCATGTTTTATAACATACGTCAAGGCTTCAGAATGAAGGCCATTATGAACTGTAGCTTCTCGTAGTGCAAACCAAATGGTTTTTAATTCAATATGATCGTGCTTAATGTTTGTGAGAAAGGCAGATAAAAGTTCTGGATCATCCATTGAAGCTTTATAAGTGACATAAATGTATTCACTTAATTCTTGAATGGAAGAGTTTTTATTGACTTTCTTCTTCAATGTATATAATTGTTGATTGGGATCTTTCGCTTCTTTTGTACTTTTCATGAAGTCATTCTCAGACATATTTCCTACAAATAAGTGAAGAGGTTGATTGTTTTGATCTATGAAAAGAAAAGAGGGGTAATCGTGGAGTTTATATTCATTGACTAGCTTTTTTCCTTCCTTACTATCCGCGTCAATTAATAGTGAAACATAATTCTGATTGTAATAACTGCCTACTTTTTTCTCGTTGAATATTTCCTCCTGCATCATATTACAAGATTCGCAATAAGTAGTATATACAGTGATGAAAACATCCTTATTCTCTTTTTTTGCTTTTTGGAAAGCATCATCAAGCTTTAAGTTTTTGAATTGAATTGCTTGAGCACCAACTACTGTAGGAAGTAGTAATAAGAATAGTATTAGTGAGCGCATGAATTTTTTTAATTGGTAAAAAAAGAAAGAAGCAAGAAAACCTACTTTAATTTATATCAATGTAGGTTTCTCTAATTTTAATTTAATAATAAAAATACAAATATGGACTATCTCGCTAATCTTTTTCTTTGTGGCTGGTATTTTGGTTTCTTTTTCGATAGGGCTAATATAACTGCAAACAGAACTAATTGGATAGGAGCTATGGCCAATTGAGGTCCCATAAACATCCACATTTCATGTTTCATATTGGTGTAATGTTGCCAGTTCCACCATGATTTTGTAAACTCAGAACCTGCAAACCAAACAGGAATAAATAAGAAAATGCTGAGTAAAATAACTTGTTTCTTTTTCAATGCATTACGCCCCATATTTGGGATGAAGCTCAATGCACCTCCTACACTAATGGTAATCATTAACGCACTAAAAGCAAGTACGTAATAAATCCAGGAGAAGTCCATGCCGTATTTCATCCATAATGTATTTGAAACTTTAAGGATACTATGCATATTTTCTAAAGCAATTTTTGTCAAAAGCGTCATTACCATCAGAAGAATGCCTATATAAATAAAGGCATTTTGGATACTTGGCATCTTGAAAAGTTCTCCTAACAATCTTAGAGGTGCATTAAGCAAACGGAATAATATTGTCTTCAATTTGAAACCAATATTACTGCTACCTTGAAAAGGAGGTGGAGAAGGAAGTTTATTGTTTTTTCGTTCACCTATTCTATCATTCAATACTTCATGATAAGCATTTTTATCTCCATCAGTGGTCCAAACATATTTGGCTAATGTGGCACTTGCATAGGAAAAACCTTGATCAATGGCACCTTGAAAAACACTTTCTGGGACACCTTTTTTCTTGCACTCTACAATCATATACGGTTGATACCCTTCCACATCATTGTAGGTAATTATATCTGCTTCTTTAGTCGCTGAACCCATTTTTACTGGTACACAAACCCTTACATTTTCAGCAGGATATCCATGTTCATAAATCAATGAAAGATAAGTTTGAAGTTGAACTTGCTCTTCTGGATTGTTCAATGATCTTGTTTTTGTATGGGGCAAATAGGTGACATCATTCGTTTTATTGTTGATAAAAACGACTCTGTCTTTTTTTGCTTTAGACAGCCACTTCATGATAGTGTAAATTCTTAGATAAAAAAGTTTGATTTAATTGTATTGTTAAATATAAGAGTAAATATTCTTATTTTAAACATTATTATCTCATTTTTAAATCTATTTCTATTAATGAGTAAATAGTTAGGTTTATATATTTAACACTTTGTTGCTTTTCAATGATTTGAAACAAAAGAACTTAATAAATCTCAACTTAGCTCTTTTTAAGAATTGGCTTCATTACTTTTGGATTCAATTTTAAAAACTAGGAATAATTGAATATGAGAATTTTATTTGGAATTGCTTTACTGCTAACATTTTTTATTAACGAAACATCAGCTCAAAACTCTAATCAAGGTAATATTGAATTATCAGGAAGTATTGGTCCCGCATTTAGTAGTGGAAAAACTACTTTTTATGGTAATGCAGAATTGAATTATTTCATGAGTAGCAATATGTCTTTGACTGCGGGTTATGAGTTTTTAAATGAACGTCACTCATTAATTTTAGGCAATAGAATTTATTTCGTTCCAGATTTTCACTTTAGTATGAAGGGTGTATTAGTCAGTCAGACCGATTTTGCTCTTGGTGGAGGATATTCAAGAGGAATTGCAGATAACCTTGCATTACAAATTAATGGTGATTGGTATTTTGCACGAAGAATGTTTGCCTTGTCTTTTGGTTTAGCATTTAGAATATAAAAAAGGTGACCTCTGTGTCACCTTTCATTTTATAAATCTTCTTCAGGTTCTGGATAATCATCTAATGAGTTAATCACTGGAGGTTCATCTTCAAAGACTTCTACTTTCAAGCCGTCTTCTTCTGAAAGTCTTATTTTAAGTTGGTTTTCATTCTCAAAAACAAGAATCATTTCATCATTCAAATAAAAGTCTTCTTTAATTTTTGAAAGTTTTACTTCAGTGATAGTTTCATGAAGTACATCGGCCCAAAGGTCCATTTTAATGACTCTAAAGCTTTTGATATCAATTTTTCCCTGGAACTGCTCCAAAAGTTTTTTCCTTTCCTCTATGATGTCAAAAATCACGATTTTGATGCCATCACTTTCTTCACCAGCGGTAAAAGTCAACCTTGTTTTATCTTCAAAACGAAGTTCTAACCAATCTAAACATTGGTATTCTTCGTCGTCTTTGGCAATATTGCTCCAAACATGATAAATTACATCATTGATTTTTGCACCGGCCAATCCTTTCAGGGTGTTGATTTCACTTGCCTGAAATTTTTGAATTTCTCCTTCCATAATGTAAAGAAAAAGCCCTCAATTTTGATTACCAAGTGAAGTTAAAGATTTTAACATTTATTGCACGTTAGATTATCAGTTAGTTACAAAATGGTGGGCAACTCAATTATCACTCTTGCCGTTAAATTATTCTTTAAAATGAACTTTTAAGTTACTAGGTGATGAATACTTTATCGTTTTAACTTTATTCTTTGAATAAGATTTTTTGTGAAGTAAAACTCATTTACCAACTTTCAATTTTTTACTAACTAGATATGAAAAACTTAAACCTAATCGTATTGAGCTTATTTTCAATATTCAGTTGCGATCCAGAGAGTTATTGCAACAAAGAGACAGAAGATTCAGTAAGATGTAACTCTTGTGCTCATGTAATCAATTCCAAATGCCCATACGGTACTAGTCAACATCATTCATCCTGTTTTTATTATCCAAAAGAAGAGGATTGATTGTCATAAAAAAATAACCCTCTATTTGACACCGTATAGAAAATAGTTTCTTTATAGTGTCAAATAGAGGGTTTTCTTTTGAATTTAGATCTATTAGTAGAAATCAACCGTTACATTCGGCATGCTATTTTTGAAAGCATCTACTTTTTTCTGATTCAATTTCGTTTTGTAACATTTCAAACTCTTAAGTTTTGGAAGGTCAACCAATGGCTTTAAGTTATTAACGCTAGTATTATAACATTCAAAAGCGGTTAATTCCTTCATGTTAGAAACGTAAGAGATGTTTTTTACTTTCACAATACCTGAAACTTTAAGTTTCTGAAGCTGGTTTAAACCACCTAAAGCATCAAACTTAGTAACAATAGTGTTAGAAATATTGAGTTCCTTGATACCTTTTAAACTGGCAATAGGAGTAATATCTGAAACCGGGGTATTGTCACAAGAAAGTTTCTCTAATGTTGAGATATTTTTGATAGGGTTAAGATCTGTGATTCTCGTGAAAGAGATATCCAACGCTTTCAATTTATATAACATCGTCAACGGAGAAAGATCTCTGATTGCTTTGTGATTACTTAAATCAATTTCTTCAATAATATTGATTTTATGTAACTCGTACTTTGTTGGAACATCACCTTTGATCTTTGCTTGTTGATCAAAAACTTTTTGCCATTCAGTATTTAAGCCAAACCACCAAGTTGTCAATTTCTCTGTTCTGAAGATAATTTGAGCAGTACTTTCTTTTGAGAAGTTGATTACTGTAGCATCACTACATTGTGTATGATCTGCTTCCAATGTCTTCAATGAAGTCAATTTTCTCAAAGCTGAAATTGAGCTTACAGGTGTGTCATTGATTTTTAATCGAGAAAGTTTAGGTAAGTCCGCTAAGGGATCTAAGTCCGTAACTTTCGTTTTGTCTAATGTCACACGTTTTAATAATTTCAATTCAGCTAACACTTCAACAGAGTTTACATTCGTATTAGAAACATTAAGCACTGATAAATTAGGGCAGTTTTTTAATGGATCTAAAGAAGTGATACCAGTATTTGAAGCGTTTAATTTCTCTAAGTTGACCAAGAAACTTAATGGCTCAAGGTTTTGAATGCCATTGGTTGTTTCAAGGTTGATTTCCTTGATATTAGCAAGTTGTTGTAATTGCTCCTTTTCAGGGTTGCCTGATAAACCTGCGTGTGTCAATAATACTTTCTTCCATACTTCTGACATGCTATTCCACCATTCTTTTAATTGGTTAGAACCATAAATCACTAAAGTGTTAGGGTGCTTGCGCATAAAAGCTTGAGCAATGGAAGTATTAATGCCAGTCTCATCACAATACACTCTGTCCAGATTTTCAAGGGCATTCAATGGCGAAAGACTACTGATTTGAGTTTTGTCAGCAGATAGTGTTTTCAACGCTTTGGTAGTTGCTAATGAAGACAGGTCACCAACGTTTGTTTTGTCAATGGTCAATTGTTCCAATTTTGTTAATCCCATTAAGGCATCAATTGAATTGACAGGAGTGTTAGAAATGTCTAATGAACGAAGTGACTTACAAGCGTTCAATGCATCAATAGAAGCTATTTGTGTATCATTAGCCCAAACTACTTTTAATTTCTCCAAGTCTTCCACCGCAGAAATATCTGCAATGTTGGTGTTGAAGCAATATAATTCTTCAAGGTTTTCAAAGTTTTCAACAACTGTCAAATCTTCAATCTGAGTGTCATTGATCATTAGTACCTCAATGTTTGTACAATAAATCAGTGGATCTAATGAATTGATACCTGTCATTTCACATTTCAATGACTTCAAGTTTGTCAATGTTCTGATAGGAGAAAGGTCATTCACTCCAGTTCCAGAAATATTTAATTCCTCAAGGCTTCTCAGCTTACTTAAAGGAGCTAGGTCAATAATTTCGGGATTGAGAGAAACATCTAATTCCGTTTTTTGAAGGAAGTTTTCCAAATGTTTGAAGATACTTTCATCTAAAGCCACAGTACTGTCGTTTTTAGTGATCATTACAGTGTCAATTACAGAAACAACTTCTCTTAAAGGGATGTTGTTTTCAAGCGTAATGCCATTACCAACAATTCCTCTCCAGGTGTCATCCAATTTATTCCACCAAAGTGCCATGTCTTCTTTTTGACTTAATTTGGTAGTGTAAATTGAAGCAATTTTAAGATCAAGCTCTTCAGGGTCAAGGTTGATCTCAACAAAGCGTTCCATTGAATTTTCAAGTGTATCACCACTTACAGTGATACCATCTAATTTTCTAGTCAATGTAACAGTGAAATAAAGAACGCCTTCATTGGTGACACTATGACTGATATTTTCAATGATAAACTCGAAATTAGCTTGCTTAAAGAAGAAGTCTACATCTTTCAAATAAGCTTGAGCATCCTTATTGGATACCACTTGACGGTTTGGATCTAAATCGTCTTCAATTTGAGTTTTATCTGAAGCAAATACTTTCAGATACGTGTCATTGATGATAATTCCTTTTTCTTGGTTAGTGTAGTCTTCACCTGCAATATCATTGAGCATTCCCTCAAAATACATTACTAAGTCTTTTGCCTCAGATTTGTATTGATTGAGCTTCTCAGCAGGGATTTCATTTTCTTGACCATCTTGAGCATTTACTTGAACAGAAACACCAAAGAGCAAGAGCATTAGAAAGATAAGATACCCGTTTCGCATCTTTAATTATGGTTTACTTACTAAAAATCAACATTTAAATAGTTCAGATATAGATTAATTCTTGTGAAGGACGTACCTTCTCATGGTTTCTATATCTTCTTCTTTCAGTGGCATTAATCCAGAAATCAACCATCCAGAGTTGTATGAATCTCTTTCAAATTTTTCAACTGTAAAATACCAACCGTGAATTTGGAATACGTGAAACTTGATACTCTCAACAGTTACAAATTTCAAGTCGCCCGTTTTTATTAAATAGAAAAGAATACTAGTATAATCTACTTCATATCCTTTTGAAGCATAATCTTGAATTTCTTTTTTGTCACCAAAAGCTCTATGCAAATTCATAAAGTCAATTTCGTGACTCATTGGGTGAAGGAAGTTTCTTTTTGGATCGTTATCGCTAAATAGCTCATTCCAGTTTTGAGAATAAACATCAGAAATAGCCCACTTAAAACCCAAACTATCTAGTTCCTTGACCATATACAAAGTAACGTTCACATTTCGTCCATTGTATAAAAATCTAGTATTTACTTCTGCAAAATACTCACCATTATATTTTTCGATGTATTTGGGGGACTTAGAATCAGTTACATCAGTAATGAAATCATCTTTCATCTGACGTGAAATACCCGTGTTTTGTCCATCAAATAAAATCTCCATATAATTTTTTCTGTATGTGTTTTCTCTAAACTTATAAGAGCCTGTAGGGTAGGGTTGTCCGTTTTTGTCTTCTTCGTTGTTGAATCGTTTTATAAATTGCGTAAACTGTTTTGTTTCCGCATATAATTTGGACTCATCCCCCTTATAATTCCCTATAGTTTGGGAAAAACTCATTTGACAGCAAACGAGTAAAAAAAATAGTGTAAATAACTTTCTCATGTATATGAATAGAGCTTGATTGCTATGTTATTGTCTAAATACTAGGACAGAAGAAAAAGTACAACCTAGAGTTGTTCGTTTACTTTTGTACTGATACTTAACAATATCATACCAACCAAGCTTTATGAATGCTAATTTTTATTAACCTTTTTTCGTTTCTGATACTCTGATGTCACCTAATAGTACATCCCAGAAACCAATTTCTCTACCACCAATTTGTGTAGTTTTGCGCTCCACATAAACCGTGATGTCCTTTTTAGTGATGTCTTTGTATACCAAACCGTCTTCAGTTACACCTGTAAACTTTTGGTAGATTGTAATCACACCAACGTAACGGCCGTCAGGTTGTTTTTCAAGATCTGAGATATATTGAATATCAAACCAGTCAATATTGACAGACTTATAGTTCAATTTATTTAAACGCTCTAAATACTTACGAATGCCGAAGTATCTCACTTGTTTCTTACCTAAAGTCGAAACACCCATTTGAGCATCTTCCACGAAAAGTTCCAAAGCTCTTTCGATCACTCTGTTTGCTTCAGAAAATGAAGTTTCTTTATCACCAATTTTGCTGATATACTTACTCAAATCATGTACTTTCTCAAGTGCTAAAGAGTCAATGGCCACCTTTCTAGCAGGAGGCATCGGAGGCTCTTCTTTTGGAGCATCTTGAGCAAAAGCTTGAAGTCCAATCAAGCAGAAAAATAGGATACTTAATTTTTTTATAGTATTCATAATTATATGATTTCAATAATTTTTAAACCTGTAATCCGACCTTTGCGGTCAATGCCTTCAATATCTTTTGCTTTGATAATGATGCCATGATCAGGCATTTTACTCACCCTGATTAAATATTTTCGAGGGCTATAAAACTTATCTTCCAAATTCGTTCCCATATAATCCACTTCAACTTTTGCCTTCGGAGCAAAAAGACCACTAGCATAATCAATCAGACGTCCAACTTCTTTTGGTGGTGTTTTTCGATCTGAAATTTCCTCAAATATTTCATTGAGTTTTAAGGCTAGTACTTCTTTTGTGCCACTCTGTGCATAAGAGTAGCTAGAGGTAGAAAATAGAAACAAGAAGAATAAAAGATACTGAAGAGATTTCATGGATTATCTTTTCTTTAAAATTAATTCAGTGATTTTGCCGTTAGCATCCTTCTTAAATTCTTTGATTTGATCAGGATTACGCTTAACGTCTTTAAGGTATTCTAAATACTTTTGAGCAGTTGTAGGTTTGTCATAATCGACAATATCACCATCATTATAAATTTCAATCAATACAGGAACATCTGGAGAAGAGAACATTGATAAAGCTTCAGTGATCATTAAATTACCTTCTTGCGAAGAGCCAGATCCAGCAATATTATCCAATAAATAGTAAATGTCTCTTTTCTGCGCTTCTTCTACTACTGTTTTTTGAGCTTCCTCTTTCGCTTTTTGCTCTTCCGCTAACTTTTTTTCTAAAGCTTCACGAGACATTTGAAGATTTTTCTCCACCTGTCCAATTAATTCCTTTACTTCAGCATCCTCTAAGTTGTAAGATTTAATTTCTTCAAGACGAGCTTCATCGGCAGCCACTTCATCCAACGAAGTATATTCTTTGCCAACCATTGCTCTTAGGTCAGCCTGTGCTTTGTTTGTTTTGGCTAGTAGTTCTGCTTGAGCTTGTTCCTCAGCAATTTTCTTTTGGCTTTTACATCCTGTAAAAGAAATAGACACAATCAATGCCATGATTAAGGCTGTAAAAATTGATGTTTTGTTCATTTTAGATAATTGTTAATTATTCCTTCATTGAAATTTCAGCACAATTTATGGCTTAATTATAAATAAAAAATGATTCTGCGGAAGAAGCCTTTATATTTTTCAATGATTTGCAAATTTTAAGATCTTTCATTGGAAAAATTGAAAATTATAACTTATTCAATAATAGCATGGAGATTGGTCTGTAATTTTCAGAATTGATTTTAATAAAAATTGACCAATGATAGATTCTGAATAACATCATCATCAAAATCTATTTATAGTTTAAGTATTACATTTTAAATTCAAACCTTTTTTTTTAAAAAGCTGTCAGAATAATTGAGAAGGGAATGTCTATTCTCTTCAGCTTAAAAACAAAACTGTAAATACTCTTAAAATGAAAAAACTATTAATTCTGACTTTTATTTTATTGTCATGCAAACTATTTGCTCAAAAAGAGATCAAAGAATACATCCGGACGGATGCTTGTGAAATCAAATCGATGGATATCAATCATCAAGACAATACGGATTTGAAAGCAATCAAATCAGCAATAGGTGATTCAAAGATTGTTTTATTAGGGGAACAAGATCATGGTGATGCACCTACCTTTCTAATGAAGGCGAGGCTTGTGAAATACTTGCATGAAGAGTGTGGGTTTGATGTTATCGCTTTTGAAAGTAACTTTTATGATTTACAAGGAGCTTTTGAAAGAGACTCCCTAAATTTTGAAGATGCACATAAGGGTATCTTCCCAATTTGGACTCAATGTAGTGAGTGTGATCCACTATTTTCATATTTGGAGAACACATTGAAATCGAAAGATCCACTTTATATTTCAGGCTTTGATATGCAGCTTTATTTTAATGAAAATTATAGAAATGAATTTAGAACTTTTTTAAAGGAAAATAACCTTAAAGTTTCAAATGCTGAACGATTCTTCAAAGTGTTTGATGTGTTAGTGAAAGATAATAAAGCATATGATTTAGAGGAAGAAGAATTGAGTTTCTATTTCAAAGAACTCGAACAACTTTATACTTCTTATCCTAAAAATGATTTTAGGAAGCAAGAATTACATAGCTTGATCGGTCACTCAAAGATGAGAACTGCTTCAAATATTAGAGAAACACTAAATATTCGTGATAAGTACATGGCTGATAACTTACTTTGGTTGTCTAATAAGCGTTTTAAGGATGAAAAAATCATAGTGTGGGCGCATAATTTTCATATTGCTAGAAATACAAGTAAGAAAGTGGTGAGTCTTGGAGGTGAGGTACATAAAGTACTTGGAAGTCAAATTTACAGTTTAGGATTTACTTCATTTAGTGGAAGTACAGGCTGGACAAATCAAACAGATGCTCTTCATAATTATGATATAAAAGAGCCTCATAGAAGCAGTATTGAAAACGATTTTAAAGCTCTAGGTTACAAACAAGCTTTCCTTGATTTTAGATCATATTCTGGTAAGAAAAAAAACTTCAGCATGAAAGGACTTAGACATAGGGTAGAAGTCAGAGATTGGATGAATATACTTGACGGAGTAATTTATATTGAGGAAATGAAGCCCTGTACAAAGAAAGAAGGTTCCTTGAAAACACAATAGTCATTTTACATTCCTCTTACGATGAGATTTAATGGTGAGAGGAATTGTATTTTTTTATTGCTGAAGTAAAAATAGATTTGTGAAAGCAAATAATCATAAGTGGCGTTATTAATTGTGTTGATACTTATACTTTCTAGTAGTATTATTGTCTGATAGCAATCTATAGAAAAAATAAGCACATGTTTTTTTGTGTAAACACAATGAAGAACACTACTGAAGAAGCAAACAACTGTATAGAATTACTCGGCCAAAGTTATGATGAGTATAACGAGTATAATGAACATTACACTCAATATTTGTCACATGTCATAGTTGATATGGATAAGTTTAATTTGTCATTTAATGAAATATGTGAAATTCTATCCACTCTAGAAGAATTAAGTAGTTTAACCATTAATTCAGCCCATGAGTTTCCATTAAATCTTTTGATTGATGATAGTATACTACAACTAACAGGTTTAAGTGAGTTAAATGTCTCATTGAATTGCCCTAATAGTACAATAATACTCAACAACTTTGATGATGAAAATCTAAAGCTAGATAAGCTAAACTTAGAAGCTGATATTATTCTCCTGGAAACGGAAAAGTTTAATTGTCAAGAAATATTTATTTCATCAAACCAACAAACAAAATTTAATTCAAAAGTTAGTTTTAATAATTTACTCACATTTGAAATATATGGTAAAGTTGAAAGTTTGCCAGCTGATTTATTTTTATCTGAGACTCTTCAAAAAGTGACATTGAATAAGCTGACTACCTGTAAACTTCCTATTAAAGCAAGTTTGCTAAATTTAGAGGAGTTTTATATTTCAGATAGTGCAGTTAATGAGCTTCCGAATAAGATTTTCAAATCCAGGGGAATTAGACGCCTTAAGATAGATAACATTCCAATTCAAAATCTTGAACATTGTTTTGAGGAAGGGGTGAAGTATAATCTAGATTATTTAGTAATATGTAATACTAATATTACTATCTTGCCCAAGCCAATTTTAGAGAATAATAAAAATTTAAGGTATCTTGACTTAGAGAATAACAAATTAATTTCATTTCCTTCAATCCTTGTTAATAATCAAAGCTTTTCAGAACTCAATGCCAGTAATAATTCATTCACTGTATTAGAAGAACCATTTATTGAAAATGATGTTTTAGAAAATCTAAATATTAGAGGTAATTCTTTCGTGAAATTGGATGGTAGCTTTTCACAATTAAGAAAAATTTCATTTTTAGATATAAGGTCCTCAGATCTTAAAGATCTAACAGGTATCCATCAATTAAAATCGTTAAAATCACTCAATATCAACTTTGATGAAATAGAGATAGGCTTTAATGATTTATTCAAACTAAGGAAATTGAAATGGCTGAAAACATATCCAATTGGTAGTGTAGTTTCTTCACCATTAAATGATGCTCAAAAGTTAAGGTTAATACACCTTCTTTTGAATAATAGCCCAATTGATACATATACGAAATATGAATTGCTATTAATGCTATGTATATCTAATGGACGTTTAAATCAAGAGGCAAATCAAGAACTTCATAATAGAAGGGTTGAAAATACTTCAATTGACCCTCAGTCTAAATTTTTTCTTTTGGGAAAATTCTCAGAAAATAAAACTATTATAAAAGAAAAAATAAATACTCTTCCTTTTCAGGTGAAAACAAAATTTGATGAGGAGGTGACACATTTAGTAGTTGGCAAAACTCCAAAAGAGGTTATTAAAATTCCAGAGCAGTTAATCAATAGATGTATTATGATTGACGAAAGACAGTTGACCGAGTTGAAAGAGACTGCTTCGCCTTCTTTCTTAATGGAAGAGGATAAAGATATGATAGAAAATTTAAATAATTTTTTAGATAGTGATGACCCAAATAATTTAGATCTAGCTATAGAGCTGATGAATACTGGAGGAATTCCTCAAGTGCTTTTCGAGAAAGTATTTTACATAATGCACTCAAAGTTAGCTTACAAAAAACTTCTACCTCTATTGGAGAAATATACACCAGATGACTATAGAAAGGCTCTCTCATTCAAATTAAGGTCTAATAAGATTTTCACCGCTAGAAAGGGCTGTAAAGAGATAATCAATAAATTTGAGTTTGTATTGACAGAACATCAGATAGCAACAATGCTTACATATCATTACAAGAAATATAATTTTGGTTTGGATTCAATTCTGTCAATCGCACCACTTTGTTCAGACCTTCGAAAGGAGATGTACAGTAGTATAGGACTTTTTGAAACTGACGTAATCAGATGGCATGATATCAGAAAACTTGAACATAAAAACCTTCCTTTTCCAAAAGATTTACCCTATTTCCATAAGGTGAGAAGTTTTATTTTTAAACCAAATAACCCAAAGAAGTTTTACCTAAATAACAATGATCTCGAGTTATTTCTAAATTTAGAAGAATTGGTATTAAGCAAGTTGAGTATGTTTGAATTCAGGTTAAACGATAAGTCTGTCAAAGCCTTATCCAATTTGAACAAACTTGATTTAAGTAAAAACAATTTAACGAATGAAAACTTCTGTTACGATGTAAAACACCTCAAATCTTTAAAGGTCTTAGACCTAAGAGGAAATAAAATTACAATAATCCCCGAAGATGTAAGAGAAGCATTACAGGGGTGTGAGATACTTTTGTAATGAAGTTAAAAACAACAAAAACAACTTTCTGGAAATTATTGGCTACTATCTTTGTTTGATTTTTTTGAAGCCAATTAATATTTAACGAAAAGTTGAAATGATAGCAGTAATTTTTGAAGTATTACCAAAGGAAGAAAATAAGCAAGAGTATTTAGAAATAGCATCAAAGCTTAAGCCTATGCTAGAAGGAATGGAAGGATTTATCTCTATTGAAAGATTTCAAAGTCTTCAAAACCCCAATAAGATGCTTTCGCTTTCATATTGGGAAGATGAAAAAGCTATTGAACACTGGAGAAATAACATGTTGCATCGAAAGGGACAAGCTTCAGGTAAAAAGCATATATTCTCTGATTATAGCATTCGAGTTGGTCAAATAATTAGAGACTATGGATTGGATGATCGTGATGAAGCACCAGTAGACAGCAATAGTTATCACCAATAAAATAATGAAGCATGTTTGGAATCTGTGATGAAGATCTTATGATTCCAAACATGCTTTTTGCTATCTTACAGGTTTTAAGATAAAAAAGGAAGGTATTTTTACCATACATACTGCAGGGCTTCAATTTTTAATACTAGGACTTATTGTTAACTTCGATTTTTTAATAACAGTAATTAGTTTTGGCGGGTTTTATCCATGTACATTTGGTTCAGCTTGTCCTTAATTTTTAGACTAAATCTCTATTCAATTTTTTTGCCGAAAACATTCATCTGAAAATGAACAAACAAATTCTTCTGACACTCAGTGCTTCTTTCCTAATCTATGCTTGTGGAGATCTGAAAAAGGAAACTTCAACTAATGAAAAAGTTGAAGTGCTAACAGAAGTAGACCAAGGCTCAAGCTCTACATTAAATAAAACCTCAAAATCGAAATGGTTAGCTTTTCATCAGATATCAGAAACTATTTTTCCAAATGAAGGTACGCCATTAACATCTAATCCAAACTTGGTGAGATATGGTCTGTTTGAAGAGGATAAACAACTTTTTGAAAAAACATTTATGTATTCACCTGACTCCACTTATTATATTGATATGGATAGTTATGGATTGGAGATTGTAGAAAACAACGACGGAAGCTTGGAGTATATGGGAAGGGAAATTGATATAAAAGTATATCTTGTAAAAGTGGCGGAGGAAGATTCTTCAGCGATTGAATTGATGATGTGTGGCACACCTTGTTTTCCGGAAGAAGCATATTGGGAGGATAAATCGACTGTTTCAATTTTAGGAATGTCTTATAATGACAGAACAGAAAAAGTGTATCCAACCCTTTGGAAATACAATATTAAAACAAACGCTTTTGTAAAGTTCTTAGCTCAACAGGAAGTCAATAACATAGGACATGAGAACTATTTTGAGAAATATAGATTAAAGAAAATACTATCATCAAAAGAAAAATAGTATTTTCAGTTCGATGATCAAGAAGATTTCTACCATAAAAGAGCTTTACCATTTTATAGGGTTAAAGCGAACTCCAATTCATGAGGGTTTTGATGTGCTCACACATGAAGATACTTACCCTGATACCTCAAAAATGGTTCCTGCTCATCGGCGTGATTTTTTCTCTGTCATCTTTTTAGAAAATCAGCAAGAAGGAGAAATGCATATTGACCAAAATATGCATGCAAATCTAAATGATGTTTTATTTTTTCAATCCCCTCAACATATATTCAGCTTTGTAAGAGGAGAGGCAATGAAAGGTTTTCTGATTTTCTTTAAACCTGAAATTTTATTGCCTCACATTTCAAACCTCTCTTCACAGTACACCTTTTTCAGTACCTTGCAACAGAATCTGTTGCATTTAAACAAAGAAGAGAAAGAGGAAGTTGTACTGCTTTTCAATATGATACTAAAAGAGAAAAGAAATAAAGATCTGTGTAAGTACTTGTTGTTGTCACTTCTTGAAAAAAGTAAAACTATCTTTGAAAAGTATCAGACACGTTCTCAAGGTTTATCCTCGGAAAAACTTTTTGTAGAAAGGTTTAAACATTTGGTTGAAAATCATTTTATCGAGCAAAGATCTGTTGCCTTTTATGCAGAACAGTTAAACCTTACTGCTAATTACCTCAATGATCGAATAAAGGCTCATACGGGTTCAAATGCTAAAGAACATATTTCAAATCGTGTATTACTAGAGGCTAAAAATATGTTGCTTTATACAGATATGGATATTGCTGAAATAAGCCATGTACTTCAATTTAGCCAGCCTTCTTATTTCGGGCGTTTTTTTAAGAAATATACTCAGACCACTCCGAAGTCTTTTCGATTAAATCAGTAAAAAGTGACACTTCTTCCTTTTTTTGTATTACCGCTGGGCTGGTTAGATGAACTATCTTTGTCATGTAATCAGTTGTAGAGAAGCAATCTTTATTAATTCTCTTTGTCAATCAAAAATACAATGATGAAAGCAATACAAATCACAAGAACAGGTGGAACAGAAGTTTTAGAGTTAAAAGAGGTAAATCGTCCTGTTCCAAAAGAAGGACAGGTTTTAGTAAAAGTATATGCAGCTCCAGTCAATTTTATCGATACAATAATCAGAGAAGGAAATATGCCTCCAGGTATGATGCCTGAATTGCCTTTTATACCAGGTGTGGAGGGAACAGGAATTATCGAAGATGCGAATGGTACAGCATTTAAAAAAGGAAGTAAGGTAGCATTTTTGGGAGTGATTGGTTCTGCTGTTTATGCAGAATATACCTTGGTAGATGCTGATAAATTAGTGGTATTAGATGATCAAGCGGATTTAATAAAATCTGCAGTGTTGCCAGTTAACTACTTCACAGCCTACCATATGTTGAAAAATGTAGCAAAAGTAGAAGAAGGAAAAACAGCCTTGATTTATGCAGCCTCAGGTGGTGTTGGAACAGCTTTGGTTCAAATTGCAAAATTATTAAAATTAAATATTGTTGCATTAGAACGTAAGCAGGAAAAAGTAGAGAATGCTTTGAGTATGGGAGTGAACTATGCCTTTAATACTTCTGATGAAAATTGGAAAGAGAAAGTAAAGGAAGCAGTTGGTGAAAATAGCATTGATTATGTTTTCAACCCTGTAGTTGGTAATTCAGTGAAAGATGATTTGGAATTATTGGCTCCATTGGGCCATATTGTAATATTTGGATTTTTGGCAGGGTTAGGTGATTTTAATTTGATGGAGGAAAGTGTAAAACATTTCGGAAAGGCTCCAACCATTTCTTTCTCTGAATTATATGCTACTTTCAACCATCAATATACTCTGGTAGAGAATGGATTGAAAGAGTTATTCCAATGGCTAGAGGAAGGGAAAATTAATCCAGTTTATGAAACAATGCCTTTGAGTAATGTAAAAGAAGCTCATGAGAAGTTGCAAACTGGAAAAGTAAAAGGAAAGTTATTACTTACTATCTAGTAAAGATTACTGGAGAGGTTTAGAAATTATAATATGCTTATGATTTCTTGCTAATTTTAGAATAAAGGATCAAGTATTTCTTTTTAGAGGAAACCTTGATCCTTTTTTATTAAAAATTTATTTTGAGGGAGATTAATACGAAATACATATTTTGAATATGCACTCACTTTCATTAAATTAAGCTATGATTTTTAAATAGTTGTGTGTCCTATTTTATTATTTATAAAATATCAATTGGTTTTTTTATAAATATCGAAAACAAGCAAGCAGTACTAACAAAACTTATACGAAGATGAAATATCAAGAAATTAGAGCAGTCTATGACAAAAAAACTATTACAGTTTATCAAGCCTATAATAAGTCAATAGCACTGCCTGCGATAAAAAACCAAAAATTTGAATCTCCTTTTTCATTTAATAGAATGACTTGGGTTAAACCTTCTTTTTTATGGCTGATGGAAAGGAGTAATTGGGGAACTAAGTCTAATCAAGAATATATCTTAGGTATTAAGATAAAGAGAGAATGCTGGGAAAAGGCATTGTCATTGGGTGTGTTGACCGACCCAGATAAAGATACTTACAAAAGCGGTTATGAATGGGAAAAGCTATTTAAAGATGCAAAAGTCCATATTCAATGGGACCCTGAAAGAACTTTAAAAGGAGGGAAGTTAACAGAAAGAACAATTCAGGTAGGGATAAGTAGGTTTTTAATTGAAGAGTATAATCAAGAATGGATTGATGAAATTGTTGATATGACTCCTATGGTGAAAAAAATGAATCTTCTGCGTAAGGCAGGAAAGCATAAAGAATTGAAACGTTTCTTGCCAATCGAAAAGCTATATCCTGTACCAGTTACAATAGAGAAGAAAATCGGTATAAAATAAAAAAGACTATTATCAGAATGACTATTAATGATTTACCTAATTTAATGATCAATTTAAAATGAAACTATTAACTGTTATCTTATTTTTATTCACTTTTACTGCTAACAAAATAAACGAAACGAATGATGAATTAGCGAAGAAACTTATTGAAGAAATCAGATTTGTAAAGTATAACGAAGAGTTTGATGAAGATGATTTTTTTCGGGTAAATAATCTCCTAATTGAATATGAAATTGCGGGCCGTTTTGACTTTTTGAAAAATAGTCATGAATACAAAGAGTCCATCCACGAATTATTCAATTCTACGAATGAAACGAAAAGAGTATTTGCATACAGGCTGATTGGCATTATACAAGATGTTGATTTTAATGATGAGCTAATTGATAGAATTAATTCAGATGAGTCTTCATTGTTGAAGACTTGGAGTACCATGGCTGTAATGGCCAATAAAGTCTCTTCTGCATCTGATGACTTATTTCGAATTTTATCATCCTCTTCAAGCGGATTGCCATTGGATATTTTGATCGATAAATATGTTGCCTATGATACAAAAGCTGTGAAGTCATCTTGTTGGAAGTTTATAGATTCAAAGGACATCAGTGAACAGGTCATGGCAATACAGATTTTAGCAAATTTTGAACAAGATGTCAATCTTCAGAATAAACTATTAGAATTTGTTGAACAGTGGGAAGATGAATACAAAGGTTGGGTGATTTCTTCAATGGCACTTCAAAAAATGAGTCAATTAAAACCAATTCTGTCGGAGTATTACGAAATTGAATTTTTAAAAGGAATAATTATTGAAGCTTTAGAAGTTAGTTCTTCAAAAGAAGATAATATTTATGCTGAAGAGTTGAAAAAACAGAATTGATACAGTTTTTTAAAGAAGAACGAAAGGATTACTTAAAGAAACAACACAAAACTTTGACTTGAAATGAACAAGCTATTATCTCTCCTTCTATTGATGGCTATATCTGATTTTTTATTTGCACAAAGTCCAACTTCTTTGACTTTCCAATTAATAGATGCTCCAGATGGTACGAAATATAGTAAAGTGACTGAACTGGTTTTTGAAAAAAATAAAAAAGGGAATTATGAAGCTTATGATTACACTATAAAAGGTGAAAAAGAAGAACGGTTGAAATTAGAGGAAAGTCTTATTATTTCTCAATCTCTAGTAGAGAAGATGTTCTTAACCAAAAGAACCAGAGAGTATTATTGGACTGATTTGGAAAAAGGAAATCAACAATGGGATAAGGAATTAATCACAAGGAAAATAACTGTCAGTCATCCAATTTTAATTGATTCTATAAATTTCTGCAACAAATGGGATGCTCTCTCATTGAAAGTGGAGTGTATTGGGAGCCAAAGTATCATTATAAAAACGGATACAACTGTCATTTTTGAGTACAGTTATGGAGACCGTAAAAATAGAACATTTGATTTAGAAGGTTACCTTTTAACTTACCCTTTATTCAATGAACAATTGTCAAGTATTATTTCTACGGAAAGGTTTGGTTATACACTTTCAAGTTTAATCAGTGTTTTAGAATATTATAATAAATCACTTGAATGTGAAGAGTATTATTATGCTGAATTTATGAAGGAGAATCCAGGACGTACAAGTGCTGAAAATAGAATGAGAATAGGGTGGGACTTTCATCAATATTTAAGTCAAAGAGAGAAGAAATAAGATAATTGAAAACATTTATAACCAATAATTGAATCAACATGCCGTTCTGGGAAATTTCAAACCTGATTGTATTGACATTATTAGTTGTCATCTGTCTCCTGGGTATATTCTATAAGCATATATCTTTTGGAATGGGGCTGGGTGATATTGCGGGCTATTTTGTATTATTTGCAGGCACCATTACACATTTTATTTTAACCATATTTTTCAGTGATACTAAAAATGTTATATTATTGACTCTGGTATTTCTAGCTTTTCTGATTCTTATTGTTTTAAAAGCTACTCTTTTTCGGGGTAATTTGTACAAGTGGAATGGGAGTATTTTCTATTTGCCCTGTCCAGCAAAAATCAAAATATACAATTCAGGGAGAGTAAAAACTAAACTGATTCAAAAGTGTGGTAGAGATTTAGATTCAGAGTTTACGGGAGTGTGGGATGGAGAGTTTATAACAATTGTTTCAGGTTTTGTAGAAACACCATATGAGCTTCAAAAATATATTTCATGGCCTATTCAAAAGGTATATGTGGAGTTTTCAGAAGAAAGAAGTAAGGAAATAACAAGTGAATTTGTTTCTGAAAAAGAATATCAGATCTCAGCTGTCATTAATGCAATAAAGAATAAAATCCCTGTTTTAGTTGTACGCTCTATTGAAATTCTAGATTGAATTTTTTGAACTTAATTATTCAGTTTTCTATTTAGGTCTGTAGGTGCCTATACCATTTAGGCGGATTAATGATTTTTCATAATCAGAATTTTGTCATGAATATTTTAAAAGTTTTTTTTCTACTATTATCAATGAGTCTTATCGGCTTCTCATGTGCCAAGAATGATGTTAACTCAAACAGTGTTGAATTGACTGGAGTAATTGAAGAGCAAGGAATAACGACATATCAATATGGAACACATACTTTATCTGGTGTCGCATTAAGAAGTAATACAGTTAATTTGGATGAGTATGTAGATAAAAAAGTCACTATCATTGGTCATAAAGTAGAAGGTTATCCTGTTGATGGAGGCCCTGATTTTATTGAAGTTGATGAGATCAAATAAAAAAATCCCTAATCTATGTTCAATCGTAGATTAGGGGTTAAACGTTTTATTTTAAAGTCGCAATTATAATTCAAGTTCAATGGAAGGGTCCCAATAGATCTTATCCATGTTCTGAATTTTATTGTCTACTACAACCACACCTTCTTCTTCTAAACGTACTTGCATTGGGTTTTTGACATCGAAATGATGTTTTCCGGTGAGCAAACCTTGTTTGTTGACAACTCTATGTGCAGGAACAGCATCGTCACCGTGAGAAGCATTCATGGCCCAGCCTACCATTCTAGCACTGCCTTTTCTTCCCAAATAAGCACCAATTGCACCGTAAGAGGTTACTCGTCCTTTTGGTATTAATTTGACCACTTCCCAAACATCTTGGAAGAAGGAAGATTTTTCGTTACTCTCTTTTTGGCTCATTGTTCTCAATGATTTGTTTATAAGTGACAGTATAGATTTTTTGTCCATACATTTTTATCCAAGATAAAACCTCTTCACCGTTTTCAGACTGAATTCCTTGGTATTCAATATTGAGTTCTTTGGTTTTACTTTTCAAAAGGTCTTCAATTAGTGGAAGATTCTTTTTAGTGTTTTGTGAAAGTGATTTCAACTCGGCAATACTTGCTTCTGCTGCAAGCTTTGCGGTATTTTCAAGTTCTTTTTCTTCTTTTAAGAAATCATTGGTTAAAAGTTTTTCAGCGGTAGCTTCTATAGAATCTACTTCAGAAGCAAAAGATTTGGTTTTTATTTTATCGTAAGAAATTTTCTGTTCTGTTAATTTTTTCTTCAAGTTTTCAGAATATCTTGCAGAAAGCTCTACACATTGCTCTTTTTCATAAATGTTCATTGAATTCCATGATTTCCCAATGTAACACTCCCATAATAAAGTGTCCCTTGGGTTCAGCATTAGATGTTCAATAACATTTTCTTTACTTTTTAAATCTTGAGCAGCGCTGATGAATGGTAGAGTTAAGAAAATTAGATAAAATGTGATTTTTAGTTTCATATGAAAAAAATATTGTATCATTCCGATCAAGTGCATTAATGAATTTAATCTGAGCGTCGGTTGCAAAACCATTTTTATTCTTGTATACGTACTAATTTGACAATTGAACTATTTTAAGTTTAAATAAAGACAGTTATTCCAACAAAATAAACAAAAAACTATATTCATTATGGACTTATTCCAATAATATTAAAAAAGTAATCGTTAAAATTTACAATCAAAAATTTGACCATTATATTCATCTTATTATCATACACATTCTTAATTTTAATATGCCGAAGCCTGATACGATAGGAATTTGTGAAATGTGCGAAAAAAAGACAGAATTGACTTTCCATCATTTGATTCCTAAAAGTACACACAAAAATAAGTGGTTTAAGAAAAACTTCACAAAAGAAGAAATGATTTATAGTGGCATTAATATTTGTAGAAAATGCCATAACTTTATACATCAAACGTACTCAGAAAAAGAACTGGGAAGGAATTTTAATACAAAAGAGAAAATTCTTTCCGATGAGAAGATTCTTAAATTTGTAGAATGGGCACGAAAACATTGATTATGAAATACCTATTACTATTAGCTTTTTTTATATGCTCTTTTCACTCTTACAGTCAGGAAAAATTACCCAATAGACCAAAATCTGTTTTGGAAATTGGTATAGCATTAGGTTCCTATAGTGGTGACCTTTCTCCAACTTTTTCAAAAGTAAATGGAGGTCTTAATGTTGGACTGTTAATGAGAGCACAAAAACGTTTGAACTTAAGGCTTGATGCAAGCTATTTGTATTTGCAAGGTCAAAAGTTGAATGATCCTAATACGCTTCCTCCTTTGGAACCTCCTTTTCCGAACAATTTTTTTCAATCACATACATTAAACACAAGTCTATCAGTGCAATTTAATATTGTCAACAGTAGACATTTTAGATTGTATGTTGCGCAAGGGTTGGGTGTATTCTATTACAACCCAATGGATGAGGATGGCAATGAGTTGATTGAAAATTTAAAAGATGAACCCAACGGTATTTTTGAGACAAGAAACCAAAATGAAGAGTATTCAAATTTCGCAATGTCACTTCCAACGAGAGTGGGAATGACTTATTATTTTGAGAATAATTTTGGATTTGGGTTGAGTGCTACCTTTGTCAATCCTCTAACGGATTATCTCGATAATGTGTCAGAATTAGGTAATGTCAATGGGAATGATCAAGCTATGTCTATTAATTTCTCTTGCTTCATTCCATTGTCTTATGGAAAACTTTCAAGTCCAAGAAAAGAGAATTAATGTATTTGGACATTAATTCTCCCTTATATTATTGATCAAGGTTGGTCAATTGACCATCTTCAATTTTTCTGTAAAAACAAGACTTACGTGTTGTTCCTTCACTGTTTTTAGTATGGCAGGCACCTTTGCCCATCATTTTTACTTTGTATAAAAGAACATCCTGATCGCAGTCAGTCAAAATTTCTACTATTTCCAGATAATCGCCAGAAGTTAACCCTTTGGTCCAAAGTTCGTCTCTTGAAGTACTCCAGAAAGTAGCTTTTCCTAATTCTATTGTCTTTTGTAATGCTAATTCATTGGCCCATCCTTGCATCAAGATTTCCATATTTTCAACTTCTTGAACAATAACAGGGACAAATCCTCCTCTTTTCTCAAATTGAATCTCAATAGCGGAGCCTTCTTCTAAAACTTTTTTATTCATTTGGTTTATTTTGTAATGTAAAAAATTGCTTTGGTTGTTTTTGCCTGAAAAAAATCAATCCCAGGTCATAAAGGTCTACAGAAATACCTACACTTGGGTGTTTACAGATTTCATTCCATGCTTTCTTCATTCCTTTTGACCAATAAATGTCATCAAAGATGAAAAGAGAATTCTCATGTATATGAGGAAGACACTGTTCAAAGTACTTAATCGTAGGTTTGTACTTGTGGTTTGCATCAAAATAAACGACATCTACTTTGATAAATTTATCAAGAGCAGATTGTAGATTGTCATCAATATTCCCTTCCATCAATTCAATGTTAACTCCCTCAAACTTCTTGAAATTATCCTTTGCAACAGAAGCAATAGTTGAACTTCCTTCAAGAGTAATCGTCTCAATATCTTTACTATAACTCGATAAATACAAAGTGGAAATGCCTAACGATGTTCCTAGTTCTAAGACCTTTTTGTATTTATATTTTCCAATTAACTCAAAGAGAAGTGCACCTTCACGAGGAGAACATAAAGAAGAAGAGGCAATCTTAGAGATTTTTCGTTTTTTTTGTTTATTGACTTTAGAACCTGCCCCTAGATCTTCAACCTCTATCTTATCATTATTAGAAAGTAATTCTTTTCTTGTGGCTTCAATTTTATCAAAAATATAATACCACTTTTCCGGTGCAATAACCTGTGTATAGAGTTCATATACAAAAGGGGAATGCAAACCGTGTGCATTACCTGCTATAAATTTATATTTTATAAAGTCTAAAACTTGCATATACCTGTCAGTTAAGTCCTCCGGCAAAATCAGCCTTTACTTGAATTGGTTTGATTGTACTTTGAAAATAACACTTCTCAAAAGTAAAATGAGTGGCATTATCCAAAAGTTTTTCGTTGAAGTAATCGCAAATTAATCATAATAAATAGTATTAGATAATTTTGATCGGGGACTTATAGTTAAATATTCCACAGTTTACATTATCTTTGCGCGGAATTCATGCTATTTGGCATGCAAAAATAGACAAAGAATTAATCTTCTGAAATAAGATATATATCAATGGGATTAAAATGTGGTATTGTTGGTTTACCAAACGTAGGAAAATCAACGTTATTTAATGCTTTAACAAGCGCTGAAAATGCTGAATCAGCAAACTTTCCTTTCTGTACAATCGACCCTAACGTAGGTGTTGTAGTGGTTCCGGACCCAAGAATTAAAGTTCTTGAGGAATTGGTAAACCCTCAAAAAACATTACCTACTGTAATTGAGTTTGTTGATATTGCAGGTTTGGTAAAGGGAGCTAGTAAGGGTGAAGGTTTAGGAAACAAGTTCTTAGCCAATATCCGTGAAGTAGATGCTATTATCCACGTAGTAAGATGCTTCGATGATCCAAATATTGTTCACGTTGCTGGTAAAGTAGACCCAGAGGAAGATAAAGCTGTAATCGACATGGAGCTTCAGTTGAAAGACTTGGAGTCTGTTGAGAAAAAATTACAGAAGAACACTAAAATGGCAAAGACAGGTAATGCTGAAGCAAAGAAAATTGTTGCTGCATTAGAGAAGTTCCAAGCACATTTAGAAAGTGGTGAAAACGCTCGTTCAATCGATGCGTCTGAAGAAGAATGGGAAGTAGTTTCAGATTTGATGCTTTTAACTGCAAAACCAGTAATCTACTTAGCGAACGTTGACGAGGAAGGTATTCATGAGGATAACGAACTTGTGAACAACATGAGAGCAATTGCTGATAAAGAAAACGCTCAATTGATCAAAGTTTGTGCGGCGATTGAGGAGCAAATTGCTGGTTTAGATGATGAAGACGAAAAAGCAATGTTCTTAGAGGAGTATGGTTTAACTGAATCTGGTTTAGATCGTTTAATCAGAGCTTCTTATGCATTGTTAGACTTGATTACATACTTTACAGCAGGTGAAAAAGAGGTAAGAGCTTGGACTATCCGTAAAGGATGGAAGGCACCTCAAGCGGCAGGTGTAATCCATACTGACTTTGAGAAAGGTTTTATCCGTGCAGAGGTAATTCACTATGCTGATTATGTTGAGCATAAATCAGAGTTAGCTTGTAAAGAAGCAGGTAAACTGCAAGTAGAAGGTAAAGAATATACTGTTGAAGATGGTGATGTAATGCACTTCAGATTCAACGTATAATCAATATAATACGATCAAGACCCACTATTGGAAAGTTTTTCTGATAGTGGGTTTTGTTTTGTCTGAGTACTCGATTGTTAATTTTGAGTACAGCACTGAAAGACGTCTCCAATGAGGTACTATTTTATTTTGAAAATAGTCATCGCAAAGTAATAATTAGAAGTATTTAAAGTAATTTCGAACGAGTACTTACAGTGAAAAAACTTATAATTCTCTTTTGTACTGTTGTTGCACTGCTAGTATGTGTGTTTTTTAATATAACTTTTAGGAAAAGAGTAGGCTACAGTGTGCATGGGATTGATATTTCCCATTATCAAAAAGATGTAGACTTCAAAGAAGTGGTGAAGGATGGCTTTTCTTTTGTGTTTATGAAAGCTACAGAAGGAAATCACCTGAAGGATAATCATTTTGAAAAAAACTGGAAGGCGGCACATCAGGAAGAGATTATCAAGTCTGCGTATCATTTTTTCAGACCCAAGGTTGATCCTTATGCACAGGCAGATTGGTTTGTTAAACATGTAAAGCTGGAGCAAGGAGATTTACCCCCAGTTTTGGATGTTGAAACTTTTGACGGAGTAGCAATCGAAAAGATTAGGGAAAATGTAAGTATTTGGTTGAATCTTGTGGAGAAGAAATATGGAATAAAACCCATTATTTACACCAATTATTCTTTTTACCATGACGTTTTTTATAAAAGGGAAGCATTTGAGAAATACCCAATCTGGATAGCGGCCTATGGTAAAGTATTCAAGCCTGCTCTGAAAGATGACAAAAAAAAATGGAGTATGTGGCAATATACTGATAGTGGTAATTCAAGAGGAATTGAAGGAGATGTTGACCTTAATGTGTTTCATGGGACAATTGAAGATCTAAAAAGAATGTGTATTCCAGGGAAGTATGAGGTCGATGATTTGAAGATTCATATCCCTAAGTCATTGCCGAAAGTAGGTTTAAAGTAAAAAAAATATAATTTATTCGATTTACATCTATTTACTTTGTAATTTTGGCACCTAAGCGAAAAAGATAGAATTTATTTATATGGATAGTGTTCAAACGAAAAAGAGTAAACCCACAGTACTCTACGTAGATGATGAACAACAAAATTTAGTTTCTTTTAGAGCTGGATTCAGAAAGGTATATAAAGTGTTGATTGCAAACAGCGGGGACGAAGCCTTAGAAATCCTAAAAGAAGAACATCAAAATATAAGTGTAGTCATTTCAGATCAGCGTATGCCAAAAATGACAGGCGTAGAACTATTTGAAAGAGTCAGAGAGTTGTATCCTGATATTATGCGTATTGTTTTGACGGGCTATAGTGATGTTCAAGATATTATTAATGCCATCAGTAAAGGTGAGGTGTATAGATATATCACTAAACCTTGGAATAGAGATGAATTAATGGTGACTATTGATAATGCAATAGAAGCCTATAATTTAAAAGTGGAGAACAGAAGGTTATTTTACTCACTTCAAGAAGCTAACGAGAAGTTGGAAGAAAAAGTGAAAAGTCGAACCAAAGCTTTACAAGTTCAAAATGAAGAGTTGATTGAATTGGATGGTGAAAAAAATCATCTGATTGGGATCGTCGCTCATGATTTAAAAAGTCCATTAAGTCAGATTGATGGATTGATTGAATTGATGAAGTTTGATATGGAAACTTTCAGTTCTGAACAGAAAGAATATATCTCCATGATTCAAGATTCTATCAAAAAGCAAGAAGAGCTGATTACACAAATTTTAGATCTTAATGCTTTAGAATCTCAAACATCAAACTTAGCAATTCAACCTCTGAATCTTTCAAAATTAGTCAAAGAAGGTGTGGAACGTTTTGAGCTAACAGCTCAAAAGAAAAACATTACTATGGAGGTTGAGGCAGGTGAGGATTTATACGCTAATGTTGATGAAACTTATTTCGGACAAATATTACAGAATTTGATTTCCAATGCTGTGAAATTTAGTCCAAAAGACAAAAAGATAAAAGTATTCATCCTTGAAGTAGAGGAGAAGTTGGAAATTCATATTAAAGATGAAGGTCCTGGTTTGAATGAAAACGATAAGAAAAAACTTTTTGGAAGATTCCAGAAATTGTCAGCTAGACCAACTGGGGGTGAGCATAGTACAGGGCTTGGTTTATCTATTGTTAAGAAAATGGTAGAAGACATGAATGGTACTGTTGCTTGCGAGTCTACTTATGGTGAAGGTGCAGATTTTATTGTTGCATTCAAAAAAGTCAGTGAAAATTAAAACTTTCATCCTACATATAGGTTAAATGAACGACAGAAGAATCTTTACTAAACTATTCGATTTAGTAAAGATTCATTTTTTTATAGACATTAACCCAACTATAATAGGAGGGGATTTACATAACTACAAATGAAAAAAGGGGTATTACTAGTTAATTTGGGAACACCTGACAGCAATAGTACAGGTGACGTAAGAAAGTATTTAAGAGAATTTCTAATGGATGAAAGGGTAATCGATATTCCTTTCTATAAAAGATGGCCATTAGTCAACTTAATTATTGCACCTTTTAGAGCTCCAAAATCAGCTGTTGAATACAAAAAAGTTTGGACAGAAAATGGCTCTCCTTTATTATACTATGGTATTGAATGCAAGAAACTCCTTCAAGAAAAATTAGGAGAAGGCTATCATGTAGCTTTAGGTATGAGATATCAGAACCCTTCTATAGAAAGTGCACTCAATGAACTTAGAAATAATGATATTTCAGAAATTGTTGTAGTTCCTTTATTCCCTCAATATGCTTCAGCTACCACAGGTTCTGTTGCTCAAAAAGTGATGGAATTAACGCAGAAATGGCAGGTGATTCCAGATGTAAGTTATGTACAACATTATCACCGTCATCCGTTGTATATCAAGACTTTTGCTGATATTGGTAACAAGTACCTGCGTTCTCATGATTATGACCACGTGATTTTTAGTTTTCATGGTCTTCCAGAACGTCAAATTATCAAAGCAGATATTAAAACGTGCTGTAAATTAAGAGGTGAAGGTGGGAAATGTAATCGTAAAGGATATACAAAAAATACATTCTGTTACCGTTCAGCTTGTTTTGAAACAGCAGATTTGATTGCCAAAGAATTAGGACTTCCTGACAATAAATACAGTGTTTGTTTCCAATCTAGATTAGGTAAGGATCCTTGGATTCAGCCTTACACTGAAGACACAATCATAGATCTTACTAAAAAAGGAAAGAAAAGTGTCCTAGCATTCTCACCGGCCTTTGTAGCAGATTGTTTGGAGACAACTGTGGAAGTAGGAGAAGAATATAAAGAAATTTTTGAGGAAAATGGGGGAGAACATTGGCAGTTAGTAGAAAGCCTGAATGATCACCCAATGTGGATAAAGTGTCTTGAAGATTTAGTCAAAGGCAATGAAGCACACGTTCCGGAATTGTTTGATTAGGAATTATTAACCCTTCCAATCCACTTTTACAGACATATCTTTATGCTGTGATTTAAGTTCTAAAATGTGTTTTTTGACATTTTCTAATTGTTCTTCTGAAGTAAGTTCTTCTTCTACTGAATTGATTTCTTGTATCTTATCAATGAAAGATAAATCTTTCAACAGTTCTTTTATGATAGATGCATTTTTATCATCTTTTACTGATACAATTAACTGTGTCATAATAATGAGGGATTTGTGAATTTTTTTTGTTAATCTTGAAATTATACGTTGTTTTCTAAACTCTGTTTAATGAAGACAATTATATTTAGTGAATTGACAGTTAAATTTCTTTAAGAAGATCTAATAAATGCCTGATAAACAGAAAATAAGGTTGTTGAAATTCATTTTGACAGTCTATAAAGTTGTTGTTGAGCAAAGAAATGTATGGATCAATAACCTTCAGAACTGGTTAGAAAAGCATAACCCTAAAATTGAATTATTATTAGGGACAGCCGCATTATCAACATTAATTTATACGCAGGGTTTTGATCTGAATAAAAGGGAACTTGTAGAAGTAGTAAGGTATGACAGGTGGATTGCCACTACTTATGCAGTTGTTATTATTGTGAAACTTTTCTTTTTGAAGGACAAGAAAATTTTCATCAAAGAGAATGTAATTAATCTCCTTTTTATCATTTCTATCCTTGGCATTTTGGTTGTTAGAGCATTTTTTATGGATAGCTACCAAGAGGATGGAGAGCATTGGGGGTGGTCAACATACATTGTTGTTGTGCAAGTGATCATGATTGTGGCAAGTCTAGATTCTTTAGCAAACAACAGGTCTACTTGGCTTTTTTTTACAGCAAACAGTACTTCTATGATTGTAGGTTCCCTTCTGTTTATTATTGCAATGGGAACAGGGTTGTTGATGTTGCCTGAAGCTACTATTAAGCCTATTGGTTGGGTAGATGCTTTGTTTACCTCAACATCGGCCGTGTGTGTGACGGGTTTAGCGCCTTTTAACATCAGTGAAGTTTTTACTTTCAAAGGGCAGTTCATCTTGATGTTTCTATTTCAGATTGGTGGATTGGGAATTGTAACCCTGACTACTTTTATAGCCTTGACCATTCAACAAGGCGTAAAAACAAGAGAAGAATTTGTGATTCAAGATATGGTGGAATCAGATAGTATCAGTTCATCGGCTGATATTTTGAAGAAGATTTTTTACATCACTTTTACCATTGAATTGATTGGAGCAACAGCACTTTATATTGCTTGGAGCGATCTAGAGCTTTCTACGCCTGATAGAATATTCGTGTCAATTTTTCATTCCATTTCAGCATTCTGTAATGCAGGTTTTTCTAATTTTCCCAATGGTTTACAAGGTGCTGAATTTTCAACAGATTGGTTTTCGGGCACCATTATAATGTTGCTCATTGTTGTTGGAGGAATAGGTTTTAAGACTTATGGACAAGTATTTAAAAGAAAGGAGAAGTTCAAGAGAAACTTTTGTCTGCAATCCAGAATCTCTATTAATGTTACGGTCTTTTTGATTTTCTTTGGGGCTTTAGGATTATATATTACGGATTTTGATTTATGGAATAGTCAGTCTGCTTCAGATTCGGTTTTTCAGATTTTTTTTACAAGTATTACTTGTCGTACCGCGGGGTTTTCAGTGGTTGAAATTGGAGAGCTATCTGTGGGGAGTATTATGATGATGATCATGCTGATGTATATCGGCGGAGCTCCTAACTCTACGGCAGGAGGAATTAAAGTGACAACAGCTTATATTCTTTTGAAATACTTGAAAGCTCAAATAACAGGTCATAATCATGTACATATAGGTTGGAACACCATAGAAGAGTCCTCCATTCGTAGAGCAGTTATAGTATTTATGATGTCTATTTTATTGTCATTTTTTGGTCTGTTTTTACTCGTAATTATAGAGCCGTTATTGGAAACGGAAGATCTCTTCTTTGAATTCTTTTCAGCAATGGGAACTGCAGGTCTTTCAAGAGGAATTACAGCAGACTTATCAATAATGGGGAAACTCTTGATCGCATTGATTATGTTCTCTGGTAAAATTGGCTTATTTACATTGGTCTCATTATTAGGAGAAAATCATGATAACTTCAAGTACCGTTATCCAGAAACATCAATTTTAGTTGGTTAACAATGAAAAAAGTAGAAAAACGATTTGTATTAATAGGAATGGGAGCCTTCGGTATTGAAGTTGCCCTGACGTTGAGAGATAGTGAGGAAGATTTATTAATTATTCTTCATAATGATTTTGAATCAGTAAGAGAGTCAAAAGACAGTTTCATTACGCTTAAGAGATTAAGGGAAATGGGGTTTGAATATTTATATGAAACGGATACAACAAACCCATTAGCACTTAAGAAACATATTAAACCAACAGATACAGTAATTCTTTCTCACGGAAAGAATTTTGAAACAAAACTTTTAGCCATTGAAGCACTTAAAGAAATTGGTGTGCATGAAATTTTTGCCCGAGCAACTCGTGATATGCATGCAAAAGTATTGGGTAAAATGGGAATTTCAAGAGTAATCTTTCCAGAGAAGCAAGAAGGGAAAAGGTTTGCTTTGGAATTAATGAATAACCAAGTGAAGGCTATGGACGAAGTGGCTCCTGGAGTTTATATTGTTGAGTTGGATGTACCTAAGGTATTTTTAGGGAAAAGTATTCGAACTTTGAAATTTAGAGATAACTATCATGTATCTGTAATTTGCCTTAAAGAAAACTCTCACTCTGTTCATAAGAAAGAAGAGCAGGATGAAAAAGTTTTTATTCAGGATTTTAGAGATATTACACTACATGAAAATCATACATTAGTACTTGCTGGTGCAAAAGAAAGGTTGAAGCAAGTGACTGATCTGGTAGATAATTAAAGCCCATTAGGCTAAAATCAGGGGGCGAGTTACGGTTTTCAATTCTTCGTAGAACTTTGAGAACTGTACATCTCTGTCATAATAACTTACAGCCGCTTTTCGCGATCTAGATGCAAGTTGTTGGTATTCTTCATGAGTTAAGTTTTGTAAAGACTTTATATTTCTTATGAGTTGCTCCAAATCATTAGGTCTTGAAGTAAGACCGCATTCATGTTTTAAAACCAATTCTTCACCTTCCCCTTGGCCGTGGAATAATACAGGCATACCAAGACTTAAACTTTCATAAAGCTTAGCAGGTAACGTTCCCTTCACATATCTCTTTTGAGAAATAAGGGCAACATCATATTTCTTTACTACTTCAGGAACCTTCTTATAGTTTACCTTAGGATGTAAAACTACATTCTTTAGATTGTTGTTAAGGATATAATTTCTAATCTTATCCTCTTCAATACCTCCTCCATAAATATGCATTTCGCAATCCAGTTCATCAAAAGGAACAGTTTTAATGAGGTCTAAAATACCGTGTGCCACGCCCAAAACACCTGTATACACTATTTTAAGTTGATGATGTTTGGTAAGGTTTTTCCTCGGATAAAAAGTATTGATATCGGCACCAATTCGATATAAAAATACATCTTTGTATCCGATGTCTTCAATATAATCTTTCGTTTCGTCTGATTGAGTAATAATAAAGTCAGCTTTGTTATAATAAAACTTTTCTAGCTTGTGAAGTATCTTATAAGCGAATGATCCTTTTCTGATACTTCCCAGGTCTACCATTGCTTGTGGCCAAAGATCCGACACATTAAGGACTAGTTTAACATCTTGAATTCTTTTGAGAAGAATTCCTAGTAAAGGCAATGTGATAGGGGGAGTCTGTACAATTACAACATCAATCTTTCTACTTTTGAGTAAGTTGATAGAGAATAGCATGCTAATCAGCATTGTTGTCATACTCAGAAGACGTAAGAATGCATTGTTTTTTTGTGAAGGAATTAACCAATGTCTAAAAACGTCAACATTGTTAATTTTAGTTTGATTTCTAAAGGTGAAGAAATCTTTTAATTGAAGTTTTCCGGTAGGGTAGTAAGGATGTGATGTGAGAACAGTTACGTTGTGTCCAATAGCACGAAAACTCTCAGCCATATGAGCATACTGATGAGGCGCTGCTCCAAAATCTGGCGGATAGCAATGAGTAATAATACAAATGTTTAGGTCTGTATTATTACTGATGTATTCATTGATATTTTTAAACTTATTGGACTTTAATATCATTCTTCTCTAGAAATAACCAGAATTAACGGTCAACTTCACCCATTACTACATCAATTGAGCCAATTATTGCGATCAGGTCTGATAATAATACTCCTTTTGATATTTCAGGTAATACTGATAAATTACAAAAAGAACATGCTCTTACTTTTAAACGTTCAGGTATATCAGATTTGCCATTTGTTCTGAAGAAATATCCTAATTCACCTTTTGGATTTTCAGCTCTACTATAGAAATCCATCGCTTTTGGACGGATCTTTTTCGGAACTAAAGCTTGAGGATCAAAAGTACGATCTCTTTTATGGTCAGTGGTCAATTGAGCAACACACTGTTTCATAATTTTTAACGACTCCCAACACTCAAGAACTCTTACGTAAGTTCTATCCCAGCAGTCGCCAACTGTTCCCATTTTACCTTCGCCGACTGGAATGTCAAAATCCAGTTCAGGATAAACAGAATAGGCATCCACTTTTCTTAAATCATGTGCTAAACCTGATCCTCTTAAAACTGGACCTGATGTGCCATAATTAATTGCAATATCCAAAGGCAGTACACCTACATTAGCTGTTCTCTCAATGAATATTTTATTATCAATAATAAGTTCTTTTAACTCTTGAAGTTTAGGTTCAAAATATTCGATAAACTCTGCACATCTTTCTTCAAAACCTACAGGTAAATCATAATAGAGGCCTCCAATCCAGATATAGTTATACAACATTCGGGCACCCGAAACCCATTCTAATAGACGAAGGATATGTTCTCTATCTCTCATCATCCATAAGAAAGGTGTGGTTGCACCAATATCCAAACCGTAAGTACCAATAGCGATAAAATGAGACGCTAAACGGTTCAATTCGGCAACTAATACTCTAATATACTCAACTCGCTTGGGAATTTTCTCATCTATTCCCATCATTTTTTCAACTCCCATGGCAAAAGCGTGCTCAGAATTAATGGCAGCCATGTAGTCCATACGGTCTACGTAAGGAATAATTTGTTGGAAATTGAGGTTTTCCGCATGTTTCTCAAAACAGCGGTGCAGGTAACCTAAGTGAGGAACCAAGTCAACAACATATTCTCCATCTGTTAATACTTCAAGACGTAATACACCGTGCGTAGAAGGGTGATGAGGACCTAGGTTGATCACCATTTCCTCCATTTTAAGTTTGGATGCATCAAAAAAATTCTTCGAAGAATTGATTAAATGATCTTCTTGAAACTGATATTGAATTTGTCTTTTTTCCATATTTTGTTTGTCCTCAGATTTTCAAAATTGATAGATAAACATCAAAAATTCAAGAAAAATGAGAAGACCTTCCTTAATTCCATTAATAAAACTGTAAAATTAGGATCAAAATTGTTGAATCATTATTATAAATACCAAAAATGTTTAATTTTGTCCGAGAAAAATACATCTCATTTTTGAGGGAATTTTTTGGCCAATGGTCCATCCTAATCATTTTTAGGGATGGTCAGTAGTATATATTGATGCACTTTTAACCGCTTTTTAAGATGGGTACACCACAAGACGAAACTCAGGCAAACGAAATCCAAGATTCAAATGCAGTAGAAAACACTGCTCCACAATTAGACGATGTTGCTGATATGGGCGATGACGTTGCGGATTTCGGTGATGATGAGTCTTCACAAACAGTAGAAGAAGAATTACAAGAAGATGTAGATTTCTCTAGTCACTCAAAAGAAGAGTTATTAAAAGAAATCCAAAAGCTAGTAGGTAATTCTGATGTTGTTAAAGCTGAGAAAATCGCGAAGCAAATCAAAGAAGTTTTTGAACCTCTAAGAAAGGAAGAAGAAGCTAAAGCTCGTGAGGAATTCAAAGCTAGCAATGGTGATGTAGAAGGTTTTGAATATGCAGATGCTGACGCAAAAGCATTTTACGAAGCTTTCGGTACAATTAGAACAAGTCGTCGTCAACATTTTGAGCAAATGCAAAAAATGCGTGATGATAACTTAAAGAAAAAGCGTAGTATTATTGCTCAAGTGAAAGAGTTGATCGAAACAACTGATGACAAAGGAGTAATGAACAAAGTGAAGGAATTGCAAGCACAATGGAAAACGATTGGTGCGGTTCCTCAACAAAATGCTGAAGAAATCTATAAAACTTATGGAGCTCTTTTAGACAGATTCTATGATCAAATGAGCATTGAATTTGAATTGAAAGAGTTGGATAGACAAAAGAACTTAAAAGCGAAAAAAGGTTTAATCGAAAGAGCACAAAAACTTCTTGATGTTGAAAATATCAATGAAGCTGTAGTTTCATTAAACCAGTATCACGAAGAGTTCAGAAACATTGGTCCAGTTCCAAAAGAGGAAAAAGATAATATCTGGAATGCATTCAAAGAGATTTCAGATAAGATCTACGACTTGAAGAGAAAGCATGCTGAAGAGTTCAAGAAAGTGTTGGAAGAAAACATGAAATTGAAGCAAGCATTATGCTTGAAAGTAGAACCTTTCTCAACTTTCGATACAGATCGTATCAAAGAGTGGAACGAGGAGACAAAGAAATTATTAGAAGTGCAGAAAGAGTGGGAGGCAATTGGTCCAGTTCCAAGAGAAGTGGCAAATGGTATCAACAAGCAATTCTGGGCAAACTTCAAGCAATTCTTTGCCAACAAAAACAAATTCTTTGAAGTATTAGAAGCTCAAAGAGCAGTAAACTTAGAGAAGAAAAAAGCCTTAGTTGAAAAAGCAGAAGAATTAAAAGAATCTTCGGATTGGAATGCTACAGCTGATGCATTGATCGCTTTACAAAAAGAGTGGAAAGGTATTGGTCCAGTTCCTGAAAAATTCAGAGATTCTGTATATGCTGAATTCAAGGCAGCTTGTGATGCATTCTTCGAAAGAAAGCGTAACAAACGTCAGGAAGAATCTAAAGAGTTTATTGAAAACTTGAAGAAGAAAGAAGAAGTATGTTTAGAGATTTCTAAACTTGTTGCTGATAAGGCTGCTTTCGACCAAAAGTTGTTAGATGAAAAAGCAGAAGCATTCTTTGCTATCGGTTTTGTACCTCGTAAAGAAAAAGATACTATTGTAGACAAATTTGTCGCAGTAGTGGAGGAGTATGTAGGTAACTCTGAAGATTTAGACGAAAAAGGTAAATTACAAGCATTGGCTTCCGTATTCAACCACTTGCCAGGTGGCGGTAATCGTTTGAGAAACCAAGAACAAAATATCAGAACTCGTATCAAAAACTTAGAGGATGATATTGCTTTATGGCAAAATAACTTAGCTTTCTTTGCTAACTCTAAAACAGCGAATAAACTGTTAGAAGAGTACAATGTAAAGATTGATGAAGCGAAAGTTGAGGTTGCTAAATTGAAAGATCAATTGAAAGTGATTAGAAGCATGGAATCTTAATTTTTAAGATAAAAGTCATATTAAAAAGGGCATTCACAATTTAACTGTGAATGCCCTTATTTTTTTACATAAAATAAAAAGAATAGTAACTCTTAATTCATGCAAAGATCTTCATATTTTGATTCTATTTTAATTCCCAAAGCTTTCGCTTTCTGAAAACCATTACAAGCTTTGTATTTATCTCCTTTTTGGAATAATAAAGCTGCTTGAGTGTAAAATAGTTCTCCTTTGATATTTGAGTACTCTTCTTTGAATCCTTTCAGCTGACTGAAATCGTCAGATTTAGCCAAAGCAATGTCAATCTGAAGTAAAGCACTATTGACCTCATCTATCGACGCGTAAGCATTTGCTTGTTTGTTTAGAACATCAATAAACTCCTTATGATTGCCGTTGGCTTCGTCAAAACTTTTGATGTAAAGGTCATACTGCTTAATCGCCTCAACATAATTTTTTTCTTGAATTTGGATGTCAGCAATGATCAAATAGGCCTCAGGATTAGTATCTGTATCTTTACTATCCACTGCAACAGATCTGGTCATATATTGGCTGGCGTAATTCATGGCTTCAGGTTTGCTCGCCGAAGCACTAACTTCCTGGTTATTTTTTTGATAAGCGTAAAGTTGTGCCATTTTCAAGTAGGCATCTTGATTACCCAACGCAATAGCTTTTTGATAATGGTTCTCAGCTTTTCCTAGATCTTGAGCCGTCTGACATTTTCCATCTTTATAAATATCACCTAAGTACAGTTCAGCCTCAGCCGAATTTTGCCCTGCAGCTTTACTGAGCCAATTAATAGCAGATAGCTTTTCTTTTTTGAAATAGTATTTACCTAACATTAATTGAGCTTCAAGATTACCTTGGTTTGCCAAGTAAGTAGCATACTCAAGGTCACTTTTATCTAAATATTTAGAAATGTCATATTGCTTTAAAGCTACTTTTGCAGAATAAACACCATGGTTTGCGGCTTTCATATACCATTTAATAGCAGAAGCTTCACTCTGTGCCACGCCTTCACCCATTGCATACATGTTGCCCAATAAATATTCAGCAGAGTCAGACCCCACATAAGCGGCTTGTCTTCTCCATTTGAAAGCTGAAGTTGCACTTTTTTGGAGTGGAGGAGTGCCATTGAAATATAAATCTGCTAAGGATAACATGGCAGGTTGATAATCTTGAAGCGCAGCTCTTTGGCAAAACTCAACTTTTTTCAATTCATCTTCTTTTGTTGGATTTTTCTTGTTGGCATAAAGCAAATATAATTCATATTGTGCTTCCGCATCATTATCAGCAATTGCTTTGTATTGAATATATTCAAGGTTGTTGGGATCAACGAAAGTTTTGATGTCCATTTTAGACAACATCTGAATCGCCTCTCTATTATTATTGTTGGCAGATTTAAGCAATAGGGAAACTGCTTTTCTGGAATCTTTGTTTCCTACAAGTCCATTTTTGTAAAATAATGCCAATTCATATTGAGCTTCAGGATGATTCTTATCGGCGGCCTTAGTAAGTAAATCAAAGCTCTTATTCAAGTCTTTGGGTACTTCATCACCGTTTTTATAAGCTAGACCTAAAGCATATTCAGATTGAGCATTTCCACTGTCGCCTAAGTACTTCTGATAGAAAATATCTGTGTTTTTGTTAGCGTAAGTATTTAAGTCTAAATCTTTTAATAATTCATCTGAGTCTTTGAAATTTTGATCCCATGACCTTAATAAATGGTAGATTGCTTTATCTTGATCTTTTCCAACAATTTGACCCTTTTGATAATACTTGCCTAAAATGTAATGTGCTTCAGCATTTTTACCTTTAGCAGCAATATTGTATAGCTTAATGACTTCAGTAGTTTCACCTTTAGCTTCCTTGATTTTAGCTAAATGCAATGCGGCAGCGGGGTGGTTTTGTAAAACCGCCTTTTCATAATACTGACTTGCTTTTTTTACATTTTTCTTCTCAATTTGTCCTTCTTCATAGGTAAGTCCTAGCTGATACCAAGCCTCAGGGTCATTGTTAAATTTGGCTTGCTTCTTCAATGATTCCACATCTTGAGCAAAAGAGTTATCAAAGGCTAAAGAAAAGAAAATTACAAAAGTATACAGATATAATCTATTGGTATATATCATTATAGTTATGAATATGATATTTAGTGGATTCTGGACCTTCTTTCGAGTGAAATTTGATTGACAAACTGACCTACTATTTTGGGGTCCAAAATTCAAAAGCTAATTTCTTAAGATGATAAATTTAATCTTATAATACTATAACACAGATTAATTGTATTTTCTTATATCAAAGCCGAATATTTTTTCAACTTTTTAAAGAAAATTTTTCATTCTAACCTTAAACGTAACTGATTTAATGTAGCTCAAAAAATCTATCGTTCCACTAAACTGCTGATTTGCAGTTGAAATGGATTTTGTGTCACTTTTCTGATGTTTTTCGTAATTCTCTAATAATAAGGAAGCTACTAAGTTTGGAGCGATGTTGTTACTATTTAATTCAAAATAATCACTATTGAAGGAGTTTATTTATTGTAATTGATCCGTTAAAATTTTATTTTTGCAGACTAATTAGAAATAGTATTAATACAAGGAATTCATATAATATATGTTTGATAATCTTAGTAACAGGATTGATCGTGCCATTAAAAACCTAAAAGGTGAAGGTTCGATCAGTGAAATTAACGTTGCTTCAACTGTAAAGGAGATTCGTCGTGCTTTACTAGAAGCCGATGTTAACTTTAAAGTAGCTAAAGAAATTACGAATGAGATTCGTGAGCAAGCTTTAGGACAGAACATTCTTATTGACGTAAAACCAGGTCAATTATTCACTAAAATTGTAAGTGATAAATTAACTGAGTTGATGGGTGGCGAAATGGTCGCTTTTACACCTCAAGGTAACCCAGCAACTGTTTTGATCTCTGGTCTACAAGGTTCTGGTAAAACTACTTTTACAGGTAAGCTTGGATTAAGATTAAAAAAACAAGGCCAACAAGTATTATTAGTTGCAGCGGATGTTTACAGACCTGCCGCCATTGATCAGTTGGAAACATTGGGTGAGCAAATTGGTGTGGATGTTTACACGGAGCGTGAAAACAAAAACCCTGTAGAGATTGCTCAGAACGCTGTAAAATTTGCAAAGGAAAACGGTAAAAGCATTGTTGTGGTCGATACAGCAGGTCGTTTGGCTGTTGATGAGCAAATGATGGCGGAGATTGAAGCAGTTAAAAAAGCTTTGAATCCTTCAGAGACACTTTTCGTAGTGGATTCGATGACTGGTCAAGATGCTGTAAATACTGCTAAAACTTTCAATGATCGTCTTGATTTTGATGGTGTTGTTCTTACAAAGTTAGATGGTGATACAAGAGGTGGTGCTGCTCTTTCGATTAGAAGAGTAGTAGATAAGCCAATTAAGTTCATCTCAACAGGTGAGAAACTAGAAAATACTTTAGATGAGTTCTATCCAGATCGTATGGCACAGCGTATCCTTGGTATGGGTGACGTTGTTTCATTAGTAGAAAGAGCTCAACAAGCTTTCGATGAAGAAGAAGCAAGAAGATTAAATAAGAAATTAAGAAAGAACCAATTCGATTTTAATGACTTATTATCTCAAATCCAACACATCAAAAAGATGGGTGATTTGAAAGATTTGATCGGTATGGTTCCAGGTTTGAACAAAATGGTGAAAGATCAAGAAATTGATTCTGACGCGTTCAAGCCAGTGGAAGCAATCATCCAGTCAATGACTCCTTACGAAAGAATGAACCCAGATAGCTTAAACCAATCACGTAAGAAACGTTTGGCAAATGGTTCTGGTACTTCAGTGCAACAAGTGAACAACTTGATCAAGCAGTTTGAAGAAATGCGTAAGATGATGAAAAAAGTAAATAAAATGTCTGGAATCCCAGGTATGAGCAATAAAATGAAAGGTAAAAAGAAAGGATCTCTACGTAGCCGTTTAGGTGGCGGGAAAAAGAGATAATCTTAACCTAGATTGAAAAGAAAACCACTTCGATTGTTTATCGGAGTGGTTTTTTTGTTTTTGTATGAAAAAGTGTTTTGATCAGTTTGATGTAAGGCGGTGTATTTGATACCTACTTTTGATTCTATTAAACTTCATAAGTTAATATATTCTCTGTCATTTTATTGTATTATTTTAATAAGCACCTTAATTATTAAAATAATTTTGAAGATTTAATTACATTATTCTTTTTTAAGTTATTCAAACTTACATAATTGGAATGAATTAAACACAAGTAGTGTTATAGTAGTGCATTTGTAAAACTTTGTAACCTAATTTTTATAACCCAATGAATATTCAATCCTTAATTAGAATAGGTTTGATATTATCTCTTGTCGGATTGATCTCTTCTTGTACAAAGACAGTGGAAGAGGAAATCAATGATGATTTAAATAATGATCCAACCGCCCAACCCAACAGCAGTGTGAATGATATTGAGGTGCCTGCTGATTTTAACTATGATGTAACTCAATCTTTTAATATTGCAATTTCTTCGTCTGCATTCACAGGTAAAGCATTGTATTCAATCTACATGATGGATGACCAAGGTAATTATACAAAACTTGGAAACACGATCTCAAATGAAGAAGGTATTTCTACTTACAGAGTGACATTACCTTCCTATGTAGAGAAATTATATATAGTCAAAAGACTTAAAGGTAAAGAATGGTATAAGTTAGTAAGTATTACAAGCAATGAAGTAGAAGTTGACTTTGATAAGTTAGCACAAGAAATGACTGCATCGAACAGACGAGCATTGGCAGGCTGTGAAGATTACGTTTATGCAATGAATCACCAAGGTGCTTTTTTCAGTATAGCAATTGAGAGTGATACCTATGATCAAACGGATTACGGAACCATCAATACTGGAGGTTATGCAATGGCTTATGATCAAGAGAATAATATATTCTACTATGATGTTAAAGGAACGCTGTATTCTTATGATAAAGAGGCACAGACAACATCTACAATCAAGAAATTAACAACAGGTATTAGTTCATTAGATAGTGGTTATCCACGTATGGCTTTTAATAAATGGGATGGATTACTGTATATTGGTAATGGTAATAACTATGCTATGATTGATCCGAGTGATGGAAGTGTTGTGAAAACATTAACTGGATCAGGAATTGCAAATAACCAAAATGGTGGAGGGGATTTAACCTTTGCTTCTGATGGTACAATTTATCAGGCTTGTTCTGGAGGTTTATTCCGTTTAGCTGTGAATGAGGATAGTACAAACTTGGATGCTACTAGAATTAGTGCTGATAATTTTCCTCACTATCTCACAGGTGTTACTATTGATCGTTTCGATTATATCTATGCATCAACCAATCATAGTGATAGTAAATTGATCTATATGGATGTGAAAGATGGTTCATACATCGAAGTAGCAACAATGGGTAGAAAAATGAATGATCTAACTTCATTCAGATGTAGAGAAAGTGATTTTGAAGGAGAGGACTCCGATAATGATGGTGTAGTAGATGGATTTGATAATTATCCTGATGATCCAGACAAGGCATTTGATAATTATACTCCTGGTGAAAATGGTTTTGGAACTTTTGCTTTTGAAGATTTATATCCACAAAAAGGGGATTATGATTTCAATGATATTATGGTGCAATACAGACATAATTTTGTGGCTAATGGACAGAATAAAGTAGTGAAAGTATATTCTACTTTCTTAGTGAAATCTGTAAGATCGGATCTTCCTTGTGGTTTTGCCTACCAATTGCCTATTCATGCGGATTCAATTGCAAGTATTACAGGAGCAAAAATCCTCAATGATGTAGTTTCATTGGATGCAAAAGGATTGGAAACAGGTATTGACCCTTCTGTGCCGGTCATGATTGTTTTTGACAATCACTTTGGATTAGTGAAAGGAAATGGAGATATCAGAAAGAGTGATGAGTTTGTGATTGAAACTACATTTGTTACTCCTGTAGACATGAGTTCATTCCCTGTCGAAGACTTCAATCCATTTATCTTTATCAATAAGAACAGAGCAAATGAATTGCACTTAGCGAATGGTACTCCAACATCTAAATATGATCAATCGTTAAGAACATCAGGTGAGGATAGTGGAAATTATAAAACAGCAGATGGTCACCCATGGGGATTGCACATCGCTCATAAGTTTCATCCACCTAAAGAGAGTATAGATATTACAAATGCATACTTAAACTTTAGAGAGTTTGTTGAAAGTGCTGGAGTGAACCGAAGAAATTGGTACACTGATGATGCTGGAAATCGAAAAACGGATTTGATGTATCTCGACCAGTAGAAAATCACCACGTTGAAGAAATTACTTCTTCAAACTCACAACTAGTTTAACAAAAAGTCACCATAATATATTTTATGGTGACTCTCTTTTTTTTACAAAGAAGTTAATCTACTTTGAGAATTTTCTAATTCCTTCCATTAATAAGTGTCCTGAAGCAGGGTTTGTTGCCAATGGCACATCATATAAGTCACAAACTCTCATCAACATCTGAACATCTGGTTCGTGTGGGTGCTTTCCAAGCGGATCTCTAAAAAAGAATACTGCATCCACATCACCTTCAGCAACTAGTGCGGCAATCTGAGCATCACCACCTTTTGGTCCAGAAAGTTTACAATCTACTTCAAGTCCAGCTTTTACTAAATGACTACCTGTTGTACCTGTTGCAACAATATTCATATTTTCAAGAACATCCATGTGATCTTTGAAAAAGCCCACCATCTCTGCTTTTTTGCCATCGTGAGCAATCATTGCTACTTTTTTGAATTCAGTATGCATATTATTAAATATCGAGTTTATTTGATTTAGCTCAAAAAAAGAGCATGTAATGAGTACTTCCTCAAAACATGCTCCAAAATACAATACTATTTTTATAAAATAGGATGATCTATATTACTAAAACCATTAAGACAAAAGTTATCAGGTATTTTGAAATACATTTTGTCTGTTTGCTTTACTATTCATCTTCTTGTAGTTCTTCAGAGTCAACTTTTTTCTCTGCCTCAGCATCTTTTTCTTCAATCCATTCTTTATAGAAAAGTAAACCTTGCTCTAAGGCATACATATAGAAAGAAAGAATCAGAATTGTAAGGTGAATGTTGAATAAAGTATAAGAGATCACTGACATTACCGCAAAATAAATGAGGTAGAAAAGAGAATCTTGTAATAATTCCACCAAAAAGTGATCAGATTCAAAGAATTTCTGCATAAATACAGTAATTGGATCTTTAAATGTCAATGCTTTATGAGATATAAACGTGAAGCAAATGAACAAGAATATGAAGAAACCAATAGTGATTTTATTGTAGCCTTTTTCTAAAGTAATAAAAGCGTTGGTAAGAATTAGTGGCCCAGGCATAAAACCATAGATTGTCTTATGAATATCTCGGTCTTCAAAATCACCTAATACAATAATCCTATCTTTGGTGAAATCTTCCACTAGGAATGGAGGCATACTTAGTAATTCATGCATCTGAATGTAAGTATAATTGTTGGCAACAAACAGGTCATAAGGTCGAATTGGATAATCCAAGATGTAGCCATTGAGCATGTAGTTTCCTCTGAATTTACTAAAGAAATATCCTCTTTCTAAAGTGTCTCCATAAATCTGCTCCGCAATTAACAGTGGAGTTGTTTTAAGAGAATCTCCTTGCATCAAATGATATTTCAATGTAATGGTTTCTTCATGATTTAGTTCCTGAACCTGTAGATCAGACAACCCCAAAGGAACATCAACCACGGGATATTTGGGGGCATTATTAGCTCCTTTATGATAGGATACAATTGTATTTTTTGCCTTTTGGAATTCCGCTTCCATCAGACTGTCATCTTCTGATTTGTCATAGAAGCGTATATCGACCAAGAGGAATTCATGATTGTCAGGGTTTTGATTCAGAAGTGAAAGGAATTTTGTAATAGACTTTCTGTTGGTGATATCTACATTGCCAATTACAAAATTATTGGTGTCTACTTTAGCTGTAAGGTCTTTTTCCCAAGAACAGTTGACAAAGAGGAAACGGTCTTTAGCAGGCTTTTCCTCTGCTTTGAATAATGCATTTCTTGTGGCAGACATCAATTCAATCAAAAGAATTTCATCAGGCATTACATAAACGATTGTCATGTAAAACAATAGCCCCACCATCATAATAATTGCATTAATGGAAGATAGTCCCCACATCAGAGACTTATTCCGCTGCATTCTATAAATTAAACGTTTGTCTTTTTTTTCGGAAGTCATGTTGTACTATTAAAAATCTGAAATCATAAAAAAAGCAAGACAATAATAATGCCTTGCTTTTTGTAGGGAATATATTTTTGATTTGTACATGTTTGAAACCAAATTAAAGTTTTCAAAAACATGTGCTTAAATAATTCCTTCGTTTTTGATCCACTCATTAAACATTTCAAAATCTGTTTGACCGTAAATGTCCAACACATATTGATAAAGTTCAGCTTGAATTTCTTCCACCTTTGAAGTTTGATTTGTAGTCAAGAAAGACTTTAAAGAAATCAGTTCTTCTTTAAGCTGTTCTTGATTCACAAAAATAGGATCAAAACTTCCAATATGATCAATTTTTCTAGTTGCTTTTACCACATAGTAAACATCAACAGTTTCAATTTCATCTAAGCTGGCACCTTCAAATAAGCTATCTTTTTCTAGCAGAAGCTTGTTGTCTCCAAAATTCGGAATCCATCTATTGAATATTTCTTCGCCAGAAGTAAACCTTAAAGCCATCTGCTTTTCCTCATTAAGAGGGTACTTCTCTTGGTTGATATCCAAAATCAGAGAATCGGTGATAAATACATAAGCATCTCCGTTGAAATAATCACTAATATCAGCGACTGTTTCAAAAAGCACACTTCGAGTACTCATTTGTTTGTTGGACTGAATAGGGAATAATACTTCGGACACTAGACTCATAAATTCTCCAGTAGGAGTTTTTTTACTCTTACTGCCATCTAAAAGCATCTTGCCAGTACTCTTTCCAATTACAATTGCTTTGGCATTATTGGAGCCAAAAGAAAGAGAAGCATCCTGACTAATCATGTCACCAACTTTTAGATTTACATTGTTGGTGGTATTTAAGATATCACCACTAACATGTAATACATAAAGATCTTGGGCAAATGTAAAGTGAGAGATTAACAGTGTAATCACTGTACTTAAAAAAAATCTTTTAGTCATAAAGTTCATCATTGTACTTATATGGGGTTAATACTTAACCTTAAGAATTGTAAATGTTTTTTTTCCTGCCGGTGTTGTTACCTCAACAGCGTCACCAACTGATTGATTCAATAATGATTTGCCGATAGGAGAAGCAATACTGATACTTTGTTTTTTAATATCGGCCTCATCTGGACCTACTAAACGAAGCGTCATCTCTCTGTTTGTTTGATCTTTGAATGTCACATAAGCACTAAACATGGCTCTAGTATCATCCACTTTTTGATCAAAAACCTTTAATGTATTAATTCTTCTTCTTAGGTAAGTCAAGCGTCCGTCTATTTCACGAAGTTTTTTCTTGCCATAAATATACTCGGCGTTTTCAGAGCGGTCTCCCATAGCAGCTGCATCACTTACAGCTTGAGTTACCACTTTTCTTTCTTCCCAAATCTCCTGCACTTCATTTTGCAGAGACTCCATTCCTTCTTTTGTAATATAAGTAGATTTATTCATTCTCTTTAAATAATTAAAAAACAAAAATATGAATAAATAGGAAAATTATGATAAAGCAGTTTGAATTTTTAAGTAATCCTATCACTTAGATTCATATAAATTGCTTTTAATCTTTGAATACAATTATTATTCCTATTTACTTTGTCGAAGTATCAACGTATAACTATGCTTCAAAAAGTACTATCCAATTCTTTTCTTTACGGAATTGCTCCCCAATTGGTCGGGGTAGTCAATATGCTTTTACTTCCTTTGATCACTCCTCATTTGACGGCTTTTGATTATGGACTTTATGGCGTGGTCAATGCCTTTATGGTAGGGTTGGGGCTGTTTCAATTTTTAGGATTGACGATTGTGATCACGAATGCATATTACAATCACCCTCAAAAGTATATTTGGATCTGGAGGAAAGTACTGGGTATTTTATTAATCTGGAACTTTCCTTTTGTAATAATTCAGAGCATAGTTCTTTATTTTGTAATACCTTCTGAAGCTCAAAATAATCAACTTGTCATCATTACTTTAGCTGGATTGCCCATCTTTTTTAATTCAACACTTACTTTTATTGGTTCTCTTTATTATCAGTTGAATATAAAACCGAAAGCATTGTTTTATAGAACTGTTGGGGTTGGGTTGGTCGTGGCTTCTATGAATTATTATTGTATTGCCTTTTTGGAAATGGGCTATATGGGATGGTTTTATGCAAACGCAGTGGGTGGTATTTTGATGGGGATTTCGTTCATTTCACTCTTTTTTAGGAAAAAACTTTATCCTGTGTTAAGGCCTTACTCAAAACTGAAACCATTATTAAAATTAGGAACATCAACATTGCCTCATCATTTTTCCGCCTATATTCTGGATTATTCTGATCGTGTTTTGATGGAATTTTCAAATGTTCCTATAAATGCCATTGGTAGATACAATTTATCCTATTCCATAGGAGATAAAGTTTTTCAATTAAGTAACGGTGTGAGATTGGCAGTTGTGCCCGTTATCGTTGATCTATTCAAAAATAATAAGTTACAGCAAGCACAACATATTATTCGAAGCCTTTCAATTTTATTCATTCTAGGAACCATGTGTATCAGCATATGGACTAGAGAGATTTTTGATTTGTTGGTCAAGAATGAAAGCCTCAAAGACGTGTATCCAATTGCTATTGTGATAATCATAACAATGAACTATCGGCCTTACTTTCTATTGAGTACTTCAATACTTGAATTTAAAGAAAAAACAAAGTTTTTATCACACCTTTCCATCGGAGTTACTGTTTTTAATGTAGTAGCGAACTTATTATTGTTGCCATTTTTTGGAATCATGGGCGCTGCAATAGCTACTTTTATTAGCTATTTAGTGTATGGTTTTATTAGTTTTTTTCTTCCAATATCAACTTTAAAAGGGTTTAATAAATTGGAGATTTTATTTACAATGATAGTGATATTGGGAGTTTTGTTTTTATCATTAGAAATCGTTGAATTTACTGTGTTAGTTAAGGGTGTTTTGACAATTATGGTTGGGGTCATGATTACTGCTATTTATTTTAAATCAAGCTGGTTCAAACATGTTTAGTAATGCTATTGACCTCAAAAAGACCTTTCAAAAATTGAAAGGCCTTCTTAAACTTTCATACACAATCTTTAAGTATGAATTACCACTCTGTTTGAATAAAGTTCGATCTTTAGATAATTGAATCAAACTCTGTTTATATATACACTTGAGAAGTATTTTATTTAATTTGATCTATCATTCCAAAACCTCTGGCAGCCACTATCGGATTAAAGATTTCAACATATTCTGTAATGAATCCTTGATCATCAAATTTGAAAGTGGAATAGTAATTATTTTGATAAACCCCTGCATCATTTTTTAATTTGATTTCGCCTTTGTATTTCACGAAAACAATAGAGGGGTCTTCCATTGCGTATAATTCTTCAATGGGAAATTTCATTCCATCAAAATTGCCAAAAACAGGTGTCCAGTAATTTCTAATTCCTTCTTTTCCGTTGGCGCCTTCTAAAAATAAACCAGAAGAATACGGATTAATATGTTTTGCATCTTCAGAGAATAATTTTACCAAACCATCAATGTTTTCGTTTTCTAGTGCGGAGAAAAAAGCCTTTACCTGAGCTTTATTACGATTTCCAATTGTTGATGAAGTATCTTTTTGTGAAATAGAACAATTCGTTAATAATACAATTAAACTGAAAGCGATTATAGATCTTATCATATTTACTTTACTTTTTGAATAGCCTTACTAGGCAATGAAGTGTTGCCATCTTGATATTTATAGTTGAATTTCATGGAAGAGATTTTCCAATTTCCTTTACCCGATTTGATCAGTTCAAAATCATAAGAACCTACAACGGTCCAAACGTTTCCATTGTCATCAGGAAGATAATGCTTAGCAGTGCCATAACAGAATACTGTGGCTTGATTACCTTTTATTTCAGTAATGAAATTTCCAACTTGATGATGTGTGTGTTCAAACCCAGGTAGAATAGTTTTCCAAGCTGTTGTGATTGCCTGTGGACTAAGACTTGTTGCAGGGTTGTTATTCATAGAAGAATAATCCAATACTACTTTTTCATTGAAAACGTCTTCTACTTGTTGCCAATCTTTTTGATCAGTGGCTATGAATAATTGAGTAACGGTTTGTGCTGGAGCAACCTTAGACTGTGCATATGAGCCTAAGGTTAGAAGAGAAAATAAAAGGATGAATAATGATTTCATAACTGTTTTTTTTGTACAGTACAAAGTTCATCATTCAAGTATTTTTGGGATTTAGAATTTCAAATCAAAAAGTTTAAATTTCAAAGAATTCACTTCAAAATAGAACATATGGAGTGAAATTATGGAATTAGAAACTTCAATTCTTCAGAAGTTTTACTAGGAACAAATTCAATAATATCATAATCTGCCAATTCATTTTTATGAAAAGGATCTTTTTTTAGTATCTCTTCAAGTTTAGTTTTTGACTCAAGATTGGAAAGGATAACTCCTCCCGTTCTAGGTATTTTTCGTCCCGAAGCAATGAAATTCTCTAGCTCATATTGCTCATCAAGATATTCAATATGTTCTTCTAAGAATTGATCAACTTTTTCTAAGTCCGTTTTGTAAGTTAAATTGATGATAAACATGTTTCAATTGTTTTTTAGTTTGTTTTTGATTTTAATCTATAAAAAAGAGGCAGTTATTTTGCCTCATACAAGTCTGTTATTTTTTTCAAGTTAATTGAATTATTTATCTCATAAAAATAGTTTAATTGCCATTTTTGAGTACGTTCAGCTTGTTTATTTGTGGTATTATTCCATGAAGGATAGACTCTGAAACCTCTTTTTCCTTCTTTTTTGTTGGTAGTCATGATTCCTTTCTTAATCAAAACAGACTTAGGAAAAACAAATTGTCCTGTTTTTTCATCCTGTTGAACATTCACCACATAGAAATCAATGGGGTCAGAGGCATTAAAAGGTGCTGTTACTTTTTCTTGGTTTCGTTTCCAGAAGGTGACAAACTGTCCGACCTTCTTAGGTGTTATTTTTGATTTCCGACTTAAAATATTCATTCCATTTAATTTAAAACGGCAAGCTTCGTACTCTTGACTTTCATGTTCAATTTCAAAGTCTGAAAATTGGAAAGAGCATTCGTCATAAACTTCAGTTTTAATTTTCTCTATGGTCTTATACATTAGCTTTTGAAATACTATTAGAACTGGAAATAGATAAAAGGTTGAATTTCAGAAGATCTGCTTTGAAACAAAATAAAACCTATAAAAAACAAGAAGGATGCTTTTGCAAAATCAGGCATCGCAATGAATTCAATAGCAATTTTATCTTTCCAAGTTTGAGGCATCCAATGCATAAAGAAACCTAAAACCATAACACCGAATACTTGTTTGTAAGCAACAATCACTTCCAAGGCAATGGAAAGGTCAATATTGGTCAAAATCTGGTTGATCATACTTTCAGCATGTTGCATGTCTTCAGCTCTGAAGTAGATCCATGCATAACAGACGAAATGAAAAGTGACAAAACCACCAATAGCTTTTGTGAGTGAAGTATTTGGAATTCTGTTTTTTGTGATTTCACGCCACAATTTGTGAACAGCAAGACCAACGCCATGAAGAATTCCCCAATAAATAAAACGGAAATGAGCACCGTGCCACAAGCCTCCTAACACCATGGTGATGATAAGGTTGATATACGTTCTGATTTTTCCTTTTCTATTTCCACCTAATGGGATATAAAGGTAATCTCTTAAGAAAGATGAAAGAGAAATGTGCCACCTTCTCCAAAAGTCAGTGATGTCTGTTGCTTTATAAGGAGAATTGAAGTTTAGTGGAAGTCTGAAACCTAATAATACCGCCACGCCAATGGCAATGTCAGTATAACCACTAAAATCACAATAAATTTGGATGGCATAACCATAGGCAGCCATTAAGTTTTCAAACCCTGAGTAGGACCAAGGAGACTCAAAAATCCTGTCTACAAAATTGATGGAAATATAATCAGAGATTAGAATTTTCTTTATTAGACCACCTGCAATTAAAAATAAAGCATGCCCAAATTCACTTTCTCGAACCTTGTAAGGATTGTAGATTTGAGGAATAAATTCTGATGCTCTTACGATTGGTCCCGCTACTAATTGTGGAAAGAAGCTTACAAAAAGAGCAAAGTCCCAAATAGAATCCACAGGTTTGATATCACCTCTATAAATATCTACAGAATAACTAATAGTCTGGAAAGTATAAAAAGAAATACCAATAGGGAGGAATATATTAGAAGTATCCATAGCTGTTCCAAAAACGGTGTTGAGGAATGCAGCAAGGTAATTTTCTTGTTCTAATTCTAAGTGAAATAACTCGTTGATGCCTTCTGTGAAGAAAAAGGTGTATTTAAAATAAGCCAATAAGCTGAGATTGATTAAAGCACTTAAAAAGACTAACTTTTTTCTTTTGGAAGGATTGGTTGAATTGAAGATGGCTTCTCCAATATAATAATCCACAATGGTGGAGAAGATGAGCAAGACAAAATAGAAACCGCTTGACATATAATAAAAATACAAACTAGCACAAAGCAACAAGAAGTTCCTCGCTGAAATATTTTTATATATAAACTGATAGGTGATAATGATTGCTCCAAAAAGCACCCAAAAAATTACTTGAGTAAAAAGTAAAGGGCTATTTTCAGAATAGGTAACCAATTCAAGCATTCGTCTGTAGGATTATTTCAAAAAATATAAATCAAAAAAGTCAACTTCATCGAAGTTACCTCATTTAAGCACTAGGACAAAAGAAAATAAAGAATTTAAATAGACTTTTCTTTTGACCATAATTTACTATTTACGCAAAAGTGCTCTCTTTTTTTGTAAAAAAAGAATATTGAGAATAGAATAATTCTAATAATTCCTTTTTAACTTCGGATGGATTTAAAGTAAAACGATTTTTAAAGTAGAGCGAAGATGGCAAAGAAAGTAAAGACGGCTTATTTCTGTCAACATTGTGGATTTGAATCACCAAAATGGCAAGGCAAATGCCCGTCTTGTAACGAATGGAATTCATTTGTTGAAGAAGTAATCCAAGACGAAACGCCAAAGAAGGGAAGCTGGAAAATGACTTCAAGTAATGATAGAAGCGGAGGTTATGTCAATTCCAAGCAAGAAACATCAAAACCCATAAAAATAAATGAGGTGAAATACGAAAAAGAAGGTCGTATTGTCACTCAGGATGAAGAATTAAACAGAGTATTAGGAGGTGGAATCGTCCATGGTTCAGCTGTCATGATTGGAGGAGAGCCAGGTATCGGTAAATCAACCTTAATGCTTCAAATAGCTTTGTCATTAAAAGATAAACAAGTACTATATGTATCTGGAGAGGAAAGCGGTCAGCAAATTAGACAGCGCGCTGAACGTCTGCCTTTCTCGTCAGAAGAAACTTATGTATTGACTGAAACAGATACATCGAAAATATTCGCCCATGTAGAGAAAATGACGCCAGATGTAATGGTGATTGATTCGATACAGACATTAGTATCTCCACTTTTAGAGGCAGCAGCAGGAAGTGTTTCTCAAGTGAAAGAATGTGCCGCAGAGATGATTCGTTTTGCCAAAGACACTGGGACACCTGTATTGATGATTGGACACATTACCAAAGAAGGTAGTTTGGCAGGGCCAAAAGTCTTAGAACATATGGTGGACACAGTTTTGCAGTTTGAAGGAGACCGTCATATGAGCTACAGAATCTTGAGAACGATCAAAAATAGATTTGGTTCTACCTCTGAATTGGGCATCTACGAGATGATTGCAAGTGGCCTGAGAGAAGTGAGTAATCCTTCAGAAATTTTACTCTCTCAAAGAGATGATGGTCTGAGCGGTGTTGCAATTGGTACAGTTATGGAAGGTAACAGACCGTTGTTAGTAGAAATCCAGTCACTCGTTACTCCATCTGTATATGGTAATCCTCAAAGAAGCCCTACAGGTTATGATTCAAAAAGGTTGAATATGCTTCTGGCGGTTTTAGAGAAAAGAAGTGGATATAAACTAAATTTTTCAGATGTTTTTCTTAATGTCGCAGGAGGATTAAGAGTAGAAGATCCCGCCATTGATCTGGCCGTAGTAGCTTCCCTAATCTCTTCATTTGAAGATATATCTATTGAATCAACGACTTGTTTAGCGGCAGAAGTAGGTCTAGGAGGTGAAGTAAGAGCAGTGTCAAGAATTGAAAACAGAATAGTTGAGGCTGAGAAATTAGGTTTCAAAGAAATGTATATTTCTAAATACAATGTAAAAGGCCTTGACCTCAAGAAGTATAAAATGAAAGTAGTTCCTGTTGGAACGGTTGCCGAAATGGCAGAAAAGTTATTTACTTAGATTTAATGAAACGTAGCTTAGTACTTATTCAGTTGCTGATCGTATTTTCTTTCACTGTTTTTGGGCAGTCATCCAAATCGGTGAAACTTTTTCAAAAAGGAGAAAAAGCGGTAGCAGAAAGGAATTTTATTGATGCCAAATTATATTTGGAAAAGTCTATTGCAGAGGATAATACCAATGGCGATAGCTATTATTTATTAGCCTATTTAAACATTTTGGATAAAGATTACGAAAAAGCCAGGCAACTTTATAGAGAGTTGATGAAGTGTTGTAGTCAGAATTCAAAATTTATGCTGGCACATCTTTCTTTGGCTGAATATGAGTGGTCTTTAGGCAACTATGACAAAGCAATTCGTTATGCAAGTTCTTTTCTGGCATTTAATCCAACGAGAAGACAATACAGAGAAATTGGGAGGGCCAATAAAATAGTGGCTTCTTCCAATTACGCACTCGAAAATATTCATAAAGTTTTACCTTATTCTTATGAAAATATTGGAGATCAGGTCAATGTAAAAGACCAGCAATATTTTCCAGCCATTACTGCAGATGGGAAAGAGCTTTATTTTACAGCTCGTAATGAAAGAGAGAATGAGAATATTTTTAAATCCAACTTTTTTAATGATAATTGGTCTTCACCACAAGAAGTGGAGGAGCTCAATACGCCATTCAACGAAGGGACGTGTTCTATTTCAGCTGATGGGACTATTATGATTTTTACCTCTTGTGAATCAACAAGAGAAAGGATGGGATATGGTAGTTGTGATTTATTTATTACTCAAAAAGTAGGAGATAGATGGTCTGAACCCAAAAATTTAGGTCCTAATATTAATTCTAGAGATTGGGAATCTCAACCCTCACTTTCAGCTGATGGAAGAACACTTTATTTTGTATCTGATCGCAGAGGAGGACAAGGAAAGAAAGATATTTGGGTATCGCACATGAATGCAAACAATGAGTGGATGCCTGCCGTCAATTTAGGAGAAGAGGTGAATACAAATGATGATGATATCTCTCCCTATATTCATTCTAACGGTCATACTCTTTACTTTTCATCAGAAGGACATTTAGGTTTTGGCGGATTGGATTTGTTCAAATCAGAAAAAGACGGAGCAGGTTGGACTCAACCTATGAACTTAGGATATCCAATAAACGATCATGCAGATCAAGTTTCTTTAGTGGTTTCTGCTGACGGTAAAAAAGGATATTTTTCGAAGGAACATGTGGAGGGGAATAAACGCACAAGTAAGATTGTTTCATTTGACTTGCCGGAAGAAATTCTACCACAATCATTGAGCACTTATTTGAAAGGTGTGGTTTATGATGCCATTACAAAAACCCCAATTAAGGCACAACTAGAACTGAAACTCTTGGATAATGAGAAAACAGAATCAAAAGTATTATCAGATGGAGAAACGGGAAAATATCTAATTGTCCTCAATCAAAATGAAGAATATGCATTGTATGTATCAAAACCAGGTTACCTATTTCAAAGCTTGACTTTTGATATGCATAATGCTGGAGTTGAAGGGGTAACCCTAGATATATTTTTACAGCGAGTAGATCAAGGTACGAATATAACACTGAGCAATATCTTTTTTAATTCAAACGAATATGTACTTCAAAAGAAAAGCGATGTAGAATTAAACAAGATAAAAGATTTCTTGATTTTGAATCCTAGTTTAAGTGTAGAGATCTCAGGTCACACGGATAATATTGGTACTAATGAGTATAACTTAAACCTTTCTCAAAAAAGAGCTGAAGCTGTTACAAATTATTTAATTCAACATGGAATTGATTCTAGCAGGTTGAAAGCTGTGGGTTATGGAGAGAAAAAACCTATTGCAGATAATAGTTTAGAATCAGGTAGAAAAGAGAATAGAAGGATAGAGTTCGAGATTTTGTAAGAAAGCAAACAATCATAAACATAATTGAAGTGTTAGATTAAGTGTTTTTTACTAATTTGCGAAAAAAATTAGCAGAGAAAGATGAATTTAATATCAGTTGATAGTGCAACTAAATATTGGGGAGAAAAACCTCTTTATGAAAATATAAGCTTTGGGATTCAAAAAGGACAAAAAGTAGCGTTAGTAGCGAAAAATGGTGGAGGTAAATCCACTTTGCTCAATGCCATTGTTGGAAATGAATCCTTGGATAGTGGGACGATAGCTATCAATAAAGATATTACCGTTGGTTTATTAGAACAAGAACCTCAATTTGAGCCAGATCAATCCGTTTTGGATTATGTGCTTTCAAGTGATTCGCCAATTATCACTGCGGTGCGTGATTACGAAAAAGCGTTAGCAGATAGTGGTGCAGATTATTCAGATGCTACTTTAAAGCAATTGGATAAGGCTACGCAGAAGATGGAGGAATTGAAAGCGTGGGATGCAGAAGCAAGAGTGAAGCAAATTCTTACCGCTTTTAAAATTGAAGATCTTTCGGCTCCAATGAAATCACTTTCGGGTGGTCAGCAAAAAAGGGTGGCATTAAGTAAAATCTTAATTGAAGAGCCTGGTTTATTGATTTTGGATGAGCCTACTAACCACCTTGATTTAGATATGATCGAATGGCTGGAAGAGTATTTGACAAGAGCTAAATTGTCTATTCTTTTAGTGACTCACGATAGATATTTCTTAGACCGTATTTGTAATGAAATCTTAGAATTAGAAGACGGTGTAATCTACAATCATAAAGGAAATTATTCTTACTACATCGAGAAAAAAGCAGAGAGGGAAGCCAATCATGCTGCCACAGTAGATAAGGCAAAAAACTTGATGCGTAAAGAACTCGATTGGGTAAGAAGAATGCCAAAAGCGAGAGGGACAAAGCAGAAATTCAGAATGGATGCTTTCCATGATTTGAAGAAAACAGCTAAGAGTGGAAAGACAGAAGAGAAAGCAGAGATTGCCGTGAATATGTCTCGCTTAGGAAAGAAAATCCTCGAGTTTGAAGGTGTTAATAAAGCATTTGGTGATAAGAAAATTGTAGATGATTTCTCTTATATCTTTAAGCGTAAAGAGCGCGTCGGTATTGTCGGTAATAATGGGGTAGGTAAATCTACTTTCTTGAATATGTTGACGGGAAGTGAGTCGATCGATTCTGGTACAATTACCAAAGGTGAGACGATTGTTTACGGTTACTATACTCAGAAAGGACTTTCATTTGATGAGGACATTAAAGTAATTGATGTAGTTCGTGATATCACAGAAAATCATGCGATGTCAGACGGTACCACTTTGACACCTTTACAGTTATTGAACCGATTCCTTTTTACACCTGAAAAACAGCATTCGTATATTTCTACATTGAGTGGTGGAGAGCGTAAAAGATTGTACTTGTGCACCGTTTTATTACGAAATCCTAACTTTTTAATACTTGACGAGCCTACCAATGACTTGGATATCCCTACTTTAAGTGTTTTGGAAGACTTTTTGGAAGAGTTCCAAGGATGTGTTATTGTTGTAACACACGACAGGTACTTTATGGATAAATTGGTTGATCATTTATTTGTTTTTGAAGGCAATGGTGTGATCAAAGATTTCAATGGCAAGTATTCTGAATACAGAGCTTATATGGATGAACAGGAGCGTTTGAAGAAGATTGCTGCTCGTGAAGAAAAAGAGAAAAAGCAACAGCAAGAAAAGAAAGAACGTCCTAAAACAACCACTAAAAAGCTTTCATTCAAAGAAAAACAAGAATACGAAGCCTTAGAAAAGGAAATAGAAGTACTTGAAGAGGAAAAGGAAAATTTAGAAAGTAAATTATCAGATGGTTCAGTCACTGATGTTGATGAAATCAGAGAGATTTCTGAAAGACTTGGCGTAGTGATGGAAGAAGCAGATGATAAGATGATGCGATGGATGGAATTAGACGAAATAGCCAATGGCTAATAGTTTTTATATTATTTTTTACCGTTGATGGGTGGGCACAGTCTGCCCATCAACTGTATTTTCGTGCATCATACCGCGATGTAGATCAAGTGCATTTTGACTCTACAAAACATTTCTTTACCCTCCCAATGAACTATGGTCAATTTGAAATCAATGAATTGCCAGAAGCACAAGAAATAGACCGTCTACAAATCGACTCTGTACAATTGGTCTATACCAATCATCCCAAAGATTTTGATTTCTCAGAGCTCAATACCAATCGAATAGAACAATTCACACACTGGTTTGAAGGGTCAATAGATGATCCAATAATCCGATGGAGAATAATCCGTCAAACAAAAGGTGAATCCAAAGCAGACTTTGAAGCAATGTTTCATGGTATTGTTGCTTATTATAGTTCACGCCCAAGAAAACCGCTATTACCCGAGCAGGAAGTCATCAGAAAGAAAAATATTGATAAAAAATTCGAACATCTTGTCAAGAAAAAATTGAAGGTAGAGGATGAATTAATCCATATTACTTCGGAAGTTTTTGAAAAAAATAGAGACAATTGGAATCGAGCTGTTATTATCAGTGACTGGACAGGGAGTATGTATCCTTATACCATTGATTTATTATCCTGGCTGATTAAGGAAAGAGCTCAAGATCAAGTGATTGGTTTTGTTTTCTTCAATGATGGAGATACAAAAATCACATCACAAAAAAGTATCGGTAAAACAGGTGGTATTTATACCATAAGAGATAGTAGAGTAATTCCTGTTTTTAACCTCATGACAAAAGTAAAAAACAACGGGGATGGAGGCGATCTTCCTGAAAATGATATTGAAGCTATAATTAATGCTCAAAATGAGTTTAAGGATGGTAATACATTTATATTAGTAGCAGATAATAACTCCGTTATCCGTGATCTTTCTCTTATTTCTGAAATAAAACACCCTATTGAAATTATCCTTAATAAAGCAGATTTGAACGTAAAAGGATTACCCATTGTTTTAAAGGATTATGTTGACCTCGCATTAAAAACATCAGGTAGAATTTATGTAGAAGGACAAGAGTTCAAAACAGAATCAGAATTGCTTTCACTCCCAACCAAAAGATTGACAGATCAATAATGAATAAAATTGTTATTAGAGAAGCAAAGAAAAGTGAGTATCTCTCCATTGGTAAAATGATGGTAGAGGTTTATGCTGCGTTAAAAGATTTTCCACAAAAGGAAGAAATGCCAGAATACTATGAAATGCTTTCAAACGTCGGAGACCTTACGGAAAAGGAACATGTTTCTATTCATGTTGCATTAGAAAATGACCAGATAGCAGGAGCAGTTGTATTTGTAAAAGAAATGTCTGATTACGGTTCTGAAGGAACGGCTACAACTGTAATGAATGCATGCGGATTTAGACTTCTAGCTGTTAGTCATCAGCATCAAGGGAAAGGTATTGGCAAAAAGTTAGTAGAGTATTGTTTGAAAAAAGGCAAGGATTTGAAACGGGAACGATTAATTATTCATTCCACAAAACCAATGAAATTAGCTTGGACGATGTATGAGAGAATGGGTTTTGTTAGAAATGAGGCTTTGGATATCAATAAAGAAGAAATACAAGTTTATGGCTTTAACTTCTACTATTAAATAGCATACTATAATGAAATTAATTGCCGACGGAAAATATAAACTAGAAAAATTTCCTGGTAAAGGAGGTTGGACTTATGCTGAGTTGCCAACGATTCCAATGGATAAAAACAATCCTTTTGGCTGGGTGAGAGTGAATGGTTATATAGATGATTATGAGTTGACAAATTATAAATTGATGCCAATGGGGAATGGAAATCTTTTTTTACCAGTAAAAGCTCAAATACGGAAAAAAATAAAAAAAGAGGAAGGAGATGAAGTATTGATTCAACTATATCTTGATGAAGCAAGTGTGGATATTCCTGACGAAATAAAATCATGTTTGGAGTTGGAATCGAAAACAGTACAGGATAACTTTGAAAAGCTTTCAGAAGAAAAGAAGAAAGATTATGTCAATTGGATCTACAATACAAGAGATGATGAGGAAAAGGCCAATAGAATTATTGGTATGATAATGGCGCTTTCCAAAGTCTGATTAAAACAACAACAAATATGCTTCTCACTAGATTAGAAAACGATAAAATTTCAACATTGAAACTGAATGATCTACAAATTAAAATGAAAGATCAAATCACCAATAAAGTTTCAGATGGTACTTATACTTTTGAAGAAGTCAGTTGTCCTGTATGTGGTGGTTCTACCAAGGAAGTAATTGGAAAAAAAGACAGGTATGGTTTGTATTTTGAAACAAACCTTTGTTCTGATTGTGGCTTGATCTACACTAGCCCCAGAATGGATCAGACTAGCTATAATGAGTTTTATAATGCTGAATACCGTAAGTTATATGATGCAAATAACACTGCAACAGAAACATTTTTCCTTGATCAGCAAAAGAGAGGAGAAAGTCTTTACAACTACTTGGATGAACACCAGCTGATTCAGAAAAAGAATATGTTTGTCGTTGAAGTAGGATGTGGAGCAGGAGGAATCCTAAAAGTTTTCAAAGAAAAAGGACATACTATAAAAGGTATAGATTTAGGAGAAGATTACATCAATTGGGGAAAGAAAAATTACGACTTAGATCTAGAAATGGGAACAATCAATGATTTTTCATTTGAGGATCAAAAGCCAGATTTAGTCATTTATTCCCATGTAATGGAGCATATTCTAGATTTGGATAAAGAGCTAGAACTACTAAAAGAGCGATTGCATAAAGACTCTTTGGTTTACATAGAAGTTCCAGGCGTAAAAGAAGTGCACCGCAATTATAAATCAGACTTTTTACTCTACCTTCAAAATGCTCACACAATTCATTTTACATTAGAAACGTTGAAAAACCTTTTCACTAAAAATGGTTTTAAGATGATCTGTGGAAATCAATTTGTAAGGTCAGTATTTAAAATAGGTAATAGCGATACTACTATTGTAAATGACTATAATTCTGTAAAAAAATACCTTCTTAAAATTGAAAGAATCCACAAATTTTATCCGTTTACAACCACGGCATGGATCAATACTCTCAAAATATTTTATAGAAAGCTTAAATCATTCCAATAAAAATAGCTTAGAATAATTCACAGCTTTTCTTCTCAAAATTCAATTATAAACTATTAAGAGAAAATATTGGTTTTTTAGATATAGAAAGATAAAATTTGCCTAAAAACTATATTTAAATACCATGAAACCAATACTTTGCCTATTAGTTAACCTAATATTTATTCTCAATACTTTCTCACAACAAACCGATCAATCTACATTTGAAAACATGTCACATGATCAAAAGTTGAAGGGTAGTGTAACGGGGAAAGAAGTAATGCTTACTTTCGAAAACTCATTTGATGTAGAGGAAAATAAACTTTACATACAAGGGTCTGATAATAATAAAGACTGGCATAAAAAAACGGAAATAGAGACATCTAACAGTGTAAATCCAAATATGGCAGTGCGATTTATGGATCATTTTCCATCAAAATATTATAGAATTGTAAAAGTAGAAAAAAACGGATTTACTGAAGTAGTCTCTTCTTTAAACCTTTCTGGTGAATCTCAGCTACAGATTTTATTGTTCACTAAAGAAAATCAGAATAATCCTATAAAGTTGATGCTTAGAACCGTTGAGTTTGGTTCAACAATACAGTTTAGTATTTACAATAGAGAGGGGAATTCGGTCTATAATACTAATATTCAAACCTCTAAAGGAGAACGTGTTATACAAAGCTTCTACTTGTCAGAGATTTTGACCAAAGGACGCTATTGGGTGGAATTGAAACAAGAAAAAAGACAGGATATAAATCTCATTAATGTATTATAAGGCGAGATCTTGAGGAAGAAAGTGGATCATTAGAAGAATAAATTTGATGATTTTAATCATGCATACCGTAACGCAAACCGTTGCGAAAAAAAAAACTAAAAAATGTATTAAAAACCCTTTTTAATAAGAATAACATTATAGTATTTTAGCTAAACAAAGTGGTGTTGAAAACCATTAAAACTGGAAATTCTATAAAATCGTTCTTAATGAAAGCGACCTTTAAAATACATTATGATACTCAATTTGGTCAGCAATTAAAAATTGTTGGTTCTTTACCAAGTTTGGGAAAAAACAAAAAAGATGAGGCCCTAGAAATGTCATATTTAGGGGGGGGAGTTTGGTTTGCAGAAGTTGACCTCTCAAAAACTAAAGCAAAGAGTTTTACTTACAACTATCTTTTAGTTGATAAGTCAAATGGTATTGTATACCAAGAGGATGGAGCTCCAAGAAAAGTGGAACTAGACAAAACTTTGTACAAGAATTATATCTTACAAGATGCTTGGAATCCTTACCACGAAACAGAAAACGCCTATGATACAGCGGCGTTTGATGTAATTTTCCAAACATCAGCTCCTAAAAATAAAGCAGCTAAAAAGTCAACTAAAGATGCAAAGTATACTTTTGAAGTAAATGTGCCTCGTATTAACAAGGACATGGTAGCAAAAGTAGTTGGGTCTGTAGACGAATTAGGAAATTGGGATATCAATAATGCCCTTCCAATGAATTACGACAACGAGCGTAAGCTTTGGACGGTTACAACTCCTATTAAAAAGAATCACCACAAATTAAAATATAAATATGTATTAGTATCTACAAAAGATGCTAATCATGTTGAATTAGAAGGTGGATTTGATCATGTTTTTGACATTCAGGAAAATGATCCAAAAACATATGTTCGTTTTGCTGATCATAGATTCACTTATGATAAGAGAGCTTGGAGAGGAATGGGTGTTGCCCTTCCTGTATTCTCACTAAGGTCTGAACAAGGTCTTGGAGTAGGAGAGTTCTTGGATATCAAAGGTTTAGTGGATTGGTCGAAAGAAACAGGAATGAGATTGGTACAGATCTTACCTGTTAATGATACAATGGCCACTTATACATGGGTAGATTCTTATCCATATGCTTCTGTGTCAGTTTATGCATTACATCCTCTTTACATCAACCTTGAAGCTGTTGGAGCTTTAAAGGATAAGAAGAAGATGACGAAGCTGAAAAATCTTAAGGAAAAATTAAATGCATTGGATACTGTCGATTATGAGGCTGTAATGAATGCAAAAATGGATTACCTTAAGGAGATTTGGTCTGAGCAAAAAGCAAGCTTCTTTAAGGATGCAAAAGTAAAAGCATTTATGAAAGAGCAAGAAGATTGGTTGTTGCCATATGCTGCTTTCTGTCATTTGAGAGATAAATATAAAACACCAGATTTCTCTAAATTTGAGAAGTTTGCTAAATATGATGAGAAAGAAGTAGCTAAACTTTTTGCTTCAAAATCAAAAGTTAAAGATGATGTGAACTTCTACGTGTTTGTTCAGTATCATCTTCATGCTCAATTGCTTGAAGCATCTGAATATGCTCAAGATAATGGTGTAGTATTAAAAGGTGATATTCCAATTGGTATCTACAGATATTCTGCAGATGCTTGGACAGCACCTCACTTATATAATATGAACGGTCAAGCTGGTGCTCCACCAGATGATTTTGCTGTAAACGGTCAGAACTGGGGATTCCCGACATATGACTGGGATACAATGAAAGAAGATGGCTATGCTTGGTGGACAAGTAGAATGACTCACTTGTCACAGTATTTCCAAACGTTCAGAATTGATCATATTTTAGGCTTCTTCCGTATTTGGGAGATTCCAATTGACTCTGTTCAAGGTTTATTAGGTCAGTTCAGACCTGCTCTTCCTTTACACATCAATGAGTTTGAAAGCAGAGGAGTGAGATTTGATTTTGATCGTTTCTGTAAGCCATACATCCGTGAGCATTTCTTGGGTGAGATGTTTGGAGCTGATACTGATTGGGTAAGAGCTGAGTTCTTAAATGAAAAGTATACAGGTGCTTATGACTTCAAGGAGCAGTTTGATTCTCAAGTGAAAATTCAAACTTACTTCAATGGTCTTAATGCGAAAGATGAAGCTGATCAAGCAAGATTAGACGCAGTAAGAGATGGTTTATATAGCCTTCATAATGAAGTATTGCTAATTGCAGCTTTAGGTTATGATGACGGTATGCATTATGCTCCTCGTGTAACAATGGATAAGTCAAGAACATTTAATGAATTGGAAAGCTTTCAGAAGCATACTTTCTGGGATTTATATGTTGATTACTTCTTCAAACGTCAGGAAGATCTTTGGGCTTCGCAAGCAATGGAAAAATTACCAGCAATCAAAGAAGCGACAAACATGTTGATTTGTGGTGAGGATTTAGGTATGGTTCCTGATTGTGTTCCAGGTGTGATGACTGAACTTGAAATTTTAAGCTTAGAGATCCAAAGAATGCCTAAAGACCCTACAATTGCATTTGGTCACCCAGGTAACTATCCTTACGAATCTGTAGCATCTCCATCTTCACATGATATGTCAACTGTTAGAGGCTGGTGGGAAGAAGATAGAGGTGAAACTCAAAGATTCTATAATGAAATTCTTGGTAACTGGGGTGAAGCGCCACAACATTGTGAGCCTTGGATTGCTGAGCAGGTTTTAGTACAGCATTTGTATGCTGACTCAATCTGGACTATTTTCCCTCTACAAGATTTACTTGCGATTGATGGTGAGTTGAGAAGAGAAAATCCAGAAGATGAACGTATCAACGTTCCTGCTATCAAGCACCATTACTGGAGATATAGAATGCACTTTACTTGTGAAGAATTGGTGAAACAAAAAGCATTCAACTCTAAGTTGAAAGGTTTGATCACTGCTTCAGGTAGAAATACAGAATATTAATATTCGATTGATATATTAAAAGCAAAGGTCACTTGATTCAGTTCAAGTGACCTTTTTCTATATGTCTGAAGCCTCTTTGCCAGAGTTTTTCAAGATAGGAAGCCGATCCATTATCCAATCGAGAGGAGGAACTTTCCAATCAAATCTTCTGACAATATTAAATCGAAATTGTCCCATCCAGTATAACTCAGTGATGTCATAGCTGGTAGCAATATTATAAGACTCTAGAACGAATGAAAAGCCTAGATAAGTTCTTCTATTATTATAACCAAAAGCGGTTCTAGTATTCAATTTAAAGCCAGTATCCCAAACATCTTCATTAAACCTACCTTCAGTAGTGTCATACCATGTATTACCGTAATTGAGGCCGTATCCAAGAGCGAGTGCACCTGTAAAAAAGATGCGTTTGTAAATAATCAATGAGAATGCATATCCACCCATTAATCCAGCACTTCCATAAACACCTTTAATGATGTTGTCTTCTAGCTGATATTCCTCTCTTATATGAGATGGAATCAATGAGGAGTCGGCTTTTATATTTAGGAAGTTGATATAAGGACCATAAAGAAGAGATCCTGCTGTTTTTTTCTGAACCTCTGTTTGTGCAAAAGCGGCTCTGAATGAAAATTTTCTATGGTTTTGAACAAATAAAGTTGAAACACCAATAGTATTAATCTTCATGTCACCCCTTAATTGAGTTGGTTGATTACTTTGATTAAAGCTGTTTCTACTTTCATATTCACTGATATAGAATCCATTATAAAATTGTAAACCGAAATCAATGGCAACTTTTCGTCCGTAAACATAAGAGCGCATATCCAGCTTTTTTGTTTCTCCAAAGGTATCATTATCATTATTAATGGCTGGGAAGTTGATACCGATGTTAATGCCTAAGCCTCTGTAGTTAAAACCAAAACCTAAGTTTAAGTTGCCATTTGGAGAGTAAACGATCCTTTTGGATTGATCATTATTCCCTGTGAGAATAAGGTTATTAAATTTATAAACAGAATATAATCTCAAATGAAGGTCATTGTTGTACGATTTATAATAAGTCGTATCATGATCCAAGACAACTTCATTTGGAATAGAATCATTCTGTGCGTATATGTTGTTATAACTATAATACAGTGATAGCGATAACGTAAGTAGAAGCGCGTAAAATTTCAATTAAGAGTATGTAAGTGAGTTTAAAAAATAATAATGAAGAAAAACAAAATATTAATCAAAATCAAGTCCAAGCTTTTGCTGTAAAGTTTTCAAAGCTGGATATTTCTCTTGTAAGAATTGTAATTTATCTTGAGGAGAATACAAACGTTTAGGTTCTTTGCTTTCTTCAATTTGTATTAATTTGGTAGAAATCTCTATCGTTTCATTTTTCAACTCTGTTCGGAGTTGTCTTAGAAGCTCAGGTCTTACAATATTCAAATGTTCATTTTGAATAGTATTCGTGATTTCAACAATTATATTTAACTGACTATCAAGAGTAATTTCATTTTCGTCTAATAATATACTAGCAAATTTACTCTTTCCATTTTGTCTGTACTCATCAGCAAATGAGGTCCATATTTTTTTAGCCTGCTCTAAAGTAAAAGATTGGCCTACAATGGCTTTACTCTTTTTAGGTTTACTACTTCCAAAGCTAGGAGCTGGTGGAGGTGTTGGTTGTTGTGGTGTAGGAGGTATTGAAGAAGCAGTTGAAGCCACCTGTTTTTGTTCAGTAGCTTTAATACTTTTAGCCTTATTAGACAAACCAGACTTAAGTTGTTCTAAATTACCTGAAACTTTTGTGGTAGTTTGAATATGAATTTTATTCTCTTGTTGAGTTAGTTCACTCACAAGAGATTTTTTTTCTGCAGGTTTCTTCTCAGCACTTAAAGCTTTTTGTTTTGCCTTAAGTTCAGCTAGTCTTTTTTTTTTATTTCTATTTGAGCTAAACGGATGGCTTTATTAATATGTGCCATTTTCATTAAGGCCAGCTCAACATGAAGACGTTGATTTTTACTTTCTTTGTATTTAGTATCGCAATCACTGCAAATGTTCAATGCCGTCATAATAAATGACATTGGCACTTCTTTAGCTTGTTGGTCATACCTCTGCTTTACAGTATCAGAAACATCCAATAACTCTAAAGTCACCGTATCCTTACATACTAAAATGTTTCTGAAGTGTTCAGCTAATCCATTAATGAAATTATGTCCATCAAACCCTTTTCTCAAAATCTCATCAAACACCATCAATGCTTGAGAAGCATCTCCTTTATTTAAGAAGTCTGTTAGTTTGAAATAGTAATCATAATCCAAAATATGTAGGTTGTCTACTGTTGTTTGGTAATCAATTACATTATTATTAGAGAATGTAACAATCATATCAAACATGGATAGAGCATCTCTCATACCACCATCTGCTTTTTGAGCAATAAGATGGAGTGCATCATTGTCAGCTTTTATATTTTCATTTGATGCAATTTTTGAAAGTTGACCTACAATTTCTTTGACAGTGATTCTATTGAAATCAAAAATCTGACAACGAGAAAGAATTGTTGGTAAGATTTTATGTTTTTCAGTAGTGGCCAAGATAAAGATAGCATAGGATGGGGGCTCTTCTAATGTCTTAAGGAAAGCATTAAAAGCGGCAGTTGAAAGCATGTGCACCTCATCAATAATGTAGACCTTCTTTTTGCCTGGCTGAGGAGCATATCGAACTTGTTCAATTAAATTTCTGATATCTTCCACGGAGTTGTTGGAAGCAGCGTCAAGTTCAACAATATTTAAAGAAGCATTATTATTAAAACTAGAACAAGATGCACATTCATTACAAGGGTCTCCTTCCTTTGATAAATTGTCGCAATTGATAGTTTTAGCAAGAATTCTAGCATTGGTTGTTTTACCCACACCCCTTGGACCACAAAATAAAAATGCTTGTGCTAAGTGATTACTTAAAACAGCATTCTTTAGTGTGTTTGTGATATGTTCTTGACCAACAACAGTTTGGAATGTATTGGGACGGTACTTACGAGCCGAAACAACGAAATTATCCATAAAATCCTTTTCAGTTTCTAAAAATATTGAATACAAAGTTAAAAAAAAGTGAGTCAGTTGAAATGTTTCTCGGCTTTTTCTTTTTAAATGAAGTATAACAATTTGATGAATATTTAATAGAAGAAGAGCTCTATTGCTAATTCCATTGCACTATTTGAATATATTTTATAATGATATATTATTTAATGAAAATTATTAGTAAATTTGTATTGTAACAAAAAGTTCTTTTCGCAAAGGCTTTTGATAACGAAACGAATCTGATATCGAATAGATATAATTTTTATAAACTACTAGAGACAAATTTCCAACTAATTATAAAGACATAAAATTAGAACTTTACTAATCAGACTTTTGAAGATTAATAATCTAATTTAAAAAAGACAAACTTTCAATTAATCAAGACCACTATGTAAATAGTGGTCTTTCTTTTTGCAAAGGAATAAAAAAAGAGAGTTGATTTATATTTCTAAATCAACTCTCTTTGTATATATATTATTATGCTTCTGCATAAGAGTAGAAGCAACTCTAATTACATTGCTAATTTGGCTTTAACAAAAAGCTCTACATCAGACCATAATTTTGATTGTCCGTCAGCACCTTTGTGTAAGTCATAGCAAACTTTGTTCAACGCATCGATAGCACCTAAACCATCCCAAGTAGCCATATCGATTGAGCCTTTTAGTACTACAACATTTTTATCAGCTTTCGCTACAAGCTCAACGTCTTTTGTTACGTCGTTCATAGTAATACTAACAGTGGCTTTACCATTGCTCACTGATTTTACTTCTCCTTTAATTGTTTCATTGTTCAATAATGTACCAAAGAAGTGCTCAACGATTTTACCATTTCTACCAACATCATTAGTTTCGATAGAGTTGACAGGAATTGAAAACGTTAAACCAGGAAGGATATCCATTGCATTGCTGACTTCTTCAGTTTTAGGAGTAACATCAAATTTTAAGAATTTTCCACCTACACCAACTTTATCAGTTGTTTTGAATGCTGTGAAAGAAACTACAGTGCCATTTGGATCATATGTGTATTTTGCCTCTGACTTCACCTCTTCAGTAGAAGTAGTAGATGATGACTCATTTGATTTATTAGGTGATGAGCAACCTATTGCAGAGATTAATAAAGCTCCGATAAGATAATTAACTAACTTTGTCATTTGTTTTGTAGATTATTTAGTTGTATTACAAACTGTTTAAAGTGGTTGTTTTAATTTACGACTATAGCGTTGTAAAGCTATCTCAACTTCAAAATTGTCTTTTTCTTTATAAATTTTCAAAATTTTTGCCTCTACTAATGATTGACTTTTGAGTCTGGACTTGATTTCTACGGAAATATCCATATCAAGAAATCCGATTTGTTCGTCATTTAGTTTTACAACTTTGATGGCTGAACTGTCAAAACGGTTCAACTCATCAGGAATCAACATTAGTAATTCTCCTTCTTTTGATTTTTTAATAATATCTTGTCTGTTGACACCGGTGTCTTCATTCTCATATTTTGTGCCAGCAACTTTAGTAATCTGAGGTTCTAATTTTTTTAGATTTGAAGTGTCGTTAAACCTTTTGAGATAAAGCTGGTATTTCTTTTTAGCTTCCGCTTCCTGTTTTTTTAAAGCTTGGTTTTTTGAGTTCTTTTTAAATCTTAAATAAAAAATAAAAAGGATTGTTATGGCAATTATTATAGCCCAAGTGGTAAGCGACATAAATTTCTTAGTTTAAATTTGTTCGAAAAATAATAGATTATTGAACGTCAAAAAATAGGAAAATATAAATATTGAATAAATCTTTAAAAAATTATATTAAATGAGTGTTTATCCCTCAAATAATAACCAATTCTCTAAAAAATATTTGTATTATCATTATCTTTAATGATAGAAATAGCATTTGTCATGGTTTTTACCACATATATTATATAAATAATGGATATTCAGGAACTCATTTTTTCAGTTATAGGCTTAGTTGTATACTGGTATTTATCTAACTTAGGGAAGAAGAAAAACGATAAGAATAAAAACAAAAATATTAATCAAGAAACTATTATCCCTCCAACAAACCAAGGAGAAATAAATCAAAGTGAGGGTGATCATATTCAAAATAGGGAAGAAGTAAAAGCACCAACATCTTTTACAGACTTGTTGAATATTCTATCAGACCCTGGAAAGATAGAGTCAAGACAACGTGATATCAATCCTTTGGATCCTCAAAAATCAGAAGAAAGATTAGTTCGTGATTTAGACCAGTATAGCCCTTCAAATGTGGCTGAAGAAACTTACGAGTCTGAAATGGATCGATATTATGATGATCAAGATGATTATCAGTGGCAGGATGATTTCACCAATGACGATCTCGATAAAGAGAAAGTTGAAAAGGGTAAAACAATTGCCAAAAAGAGAAGGCCAAAGAAAAAGAAAAATGTTGCTCAGCTTTTTAAGAATCCGAATAGAATTAGAGATGCCTACATTATGAATGAAATTCTGATGAAAAGAGAAGATTAAGTTCTAATGAATTAAGAATTCCTCCTCTCAGTAAGATTGATTTTTTATCATTTACATCCATCTTTTATAGCTTTTTAGATTAGCTCAATACTACTTCGACTTACTATGAAAAAATTACTGCTCACTATGGTTGGAGGCCTTTCATCAGAGTGGCCTCGAATTGCAGCACTACTAACCTTAGGCTTTTTTACAGGTATTTTTATGGCCAGTTATAGTGTTGCCATTAATACCCTCTTTATCTCTAAGTTTGGAAATGAGGAAGATTTCCCATTAGCCTTGGTGACACAAGGTGTTTTAGGTATCATCTTTACCATATTATTCTCCAAACTTCAAAATATTATTGGTTTCCGTAAACTCGTTTATTTTACATCTACGATTATTTTTTTAATAATAGGTAGTATAACGGGGATGTTGATTCTTTTAGATGAAAATCAATGGGTAGTCTTCTTTGGTTTTGCTACACTGGGGCCAATTGCATCTATTTCATTATTGATTTTCTGGGGAGCATTTGGACGTCTTTTTAATTTTTCTCAAAGTAAACGTTTATCAGGTGGAATTGATACAGGACAAGCTGTAGCGACGATTTTGGCCTTCTTCTCGGTACCTCTTGTACAAAACCTATTACCATCTTTTTCTTATTTATCTCTTGTAGGAGCTATTTCTTATTTAGGATGTCTTGTTTCTATCGTTTATATACTTCGAAACTTTAGAATGCATGCAGCTGAAGCCATGACTGTGGATGAACACAAAACAGAACCACATAAAAGAGTGCGTTTAAGAGATTATAAGAAGTACTTTTTTATGATCAGTACGTTTGTAATGTGTTCAAGTTTTTCAGCAGCTTTTGTAGACTATTCATTTGTAACAGTAACACCACAGTACTTTTTGAAAGAACAAGAGCTTGCCAATTTCCTTGCCTTTTTTGAGGCTTTTGTCATTATTGTTTCCTTTTTAGTACAAACGTTCCTTAATGATAAGATTTTGGAAGTTTATGGATTACAATATTCATTGATGTTACTTCCCGGTATCTTAGTGTTTTTTGGAGTGATTGATTTAGTGATAGGTTCTTTATTTGGTCATAGTAAAGAATCGGGAGCTTTTCTCATGTTCTTTTTGATCATATCAATGTCAAAACTTGTGACAGATGCCTTGAGGGATTCCTTAGAAAGTCCCACAGTAAAGATCTTTTTCTTTCCATTGCCAACGGAAATAAGATATGAAGCTCAAACTTTAGTAGAAGGGACAGTTGCTCAAATGTCAACATTAGGGGCTGGTATTTTGATGATTCTTATTTCCAGATTGGGCGGTTATAATATACTTTATAACAACTTTGTAATTTTTGCAATAGTGGGAGTTTGGGTCTTTATCACATTTAAAATGTATGCTCAATACAGAGTTTCTCTTCAAAATTTATTGGCGGCCAACTCAACAGAAAATGAATATACATCAGATCAGGGAAATAGGTTTCAGAATAATAAAATTCAGAATTTGCTTCAAAGTAGGTGGAATTCAGTTTCTACAAAACTCTCACCGCTTCTTTTTAAACTCATCGAGAGATTAGATATTTTTCTATTCAGATCAATTTTATCAGAAAAAGGAAACCTGTTGAGGTTTGTCAATAAAAGAATTGCTTTAAGTAAAATCAAAGAATATAGAATTTATGAAAGTGCAGATGCTTTGAATGCTTTTGTTCAGGGTACATTCGAAGATGATGAATTAATAGCAGTCGCGGAGGCATTAGCTCATGATTTGAAAGCTGAAGTATTATTAGAAAGTGACATAGAGAATATTATAGAATTATCAAAGTCTCCTGATCCGAAAAAGCGGATGAAGGCTTCAAGGTTAATTTTTAGTTGTTATGATGAAAAGTTGGAAAATACAGTTTCCAAATTAATCAGAGATTACAATTATGATGTAAGAGTAGAAGCAATGTCTTTGGTGGGATATCACAAAATATCCACACTAATTCCAGTTTTGGTAGAGCGTTTATCTATTAAAGGTGATGAAAGGGTAGCATTGTCTGCAATTGTAGCTGTGGGTAAAGAGGGTGCTAAGATTTTGGAAAATGCCTTTCATAAAAATGGTCAAATACAGCAGACCAAACGACTAATTCTACAAGCCTACGCAAAAATTGGTAGTGAAGAATCTGTACAGCTTTTATCAGAAAAGATAACATCTCCAGAGAGAAGAATTTCATATGAGGCTCTTTCTCTTCTCAGTGCATTAGGATGGAATGCTGAAGATGAATATCAGATCTTGTTTTTGAAGGAAGCACTTAAAAGGGAAGCGAATAACTGTTATTGGAATATTGCGGTTTCTTTGGAGTTAGAAGATTCAAAGGAAACAGTATTAGTTCAACGTGCTATACAAGCCGAGATTATTAGTAATTATAATCAGATGTTCCTTTTATTGGATATGCTTTATGATAGGGGTTCTTTGAAATTGATTCGAAAAAACTATGAATTAGGAACTGCAGATAGTATTGGTTACGCAGTAGAATTACTTGATGTACTTATTGATGAAGATATAAAAGGTTATGTATTGCCTCTGTTTGAAGATGCCTCTGCAGAGGAAAGAGTGAAGAAATTACAAGACTTATATTATAGAGAATCTTATACGAGTGATTATGCTTTAGTTAGATTAGCGACAAGAGATCCAAACTGGCTGTCTTCCTGGGCAAGAGCTTCAGCTTTATATGCTTTGGCATTTAAACCTAGAATGTGTAATCCTAATATGCTTGTGGGTTATCTTTTTGATTCAAGCAAACTACTTTCAGAATTGGCTGCTTGGATATTAAAAGTAAACTTTCCGGATACTTTAGAGGAATCTTTTTCAAGATTAGACCATAAGACGGAATCTGACTTAAGAGAACTTCTAAGGGATGTAGACAGTTTGGATTGGAAAACAACACCTAAATTTACTTTCTCTAAGGCACTTTTCTATTCAAACATTTCTGAATTTCATAATCTAACAGGTGATGAACTTTCTGATTTGGCTGAAATATCTAATTTGAAATTCGTAGAAAAAGGAAAAACGATTATCAATGCCGAAGCACTGAAAGAGGGAGGGTTGTATATTGTCAAAGATGGTGAAATAGCCATTGGAAATGGTGATGCGCATACTCTTTTATATAAAAACAGAATGATGATTGGTACTTATATATCAACAAAGGCTGATGCATGGGTTGGTGATATGTACACTTTGAAAGATAGTTATTTGTATGAGATTGATGAGAAATCATTCTTCTTACTGCTAGCTACGGATATGCACATGGTAGAAATTATAATGAATAATGTAAGAAGAGCATTCAGAACCTCCATCAACCTACAGAAAGTAGTATTGGAATAAAAAGAATCTTATTATTCTAAAAAAGAAAGGCCACTCATCATTTTTGAGTGGCCTTATATATTTTGACAGATTAGTTTAAAATGCTTAAACCAATTGTTTCTTTTTGATCAAAAGGAACTTTAAAAGAGACGCCTAATGCTTTTGTTTTAACATACCCAGAATATCTTACTTCAAAGTCTTCACCAGTAGCCATGTTAATAATTCCGCCTAATAAATTGGAGAATAATGCTTTAGGAGGGAATTGAACTTCAAGAGGTAAAGTGAATTCTGATTTTTTCTTAGCTTCAGAACTTAAATTTTGATTCACAGATCCAATATTATTTCCATTAACAAGTACATCTACATGAATTTCATCAATTGTAATTGAAACGCTATTGGGATTGTATAACACAGCCTCCGCTTTAACTACAAAGTTACCATCTTCAAGAGAGAACATTTCCATATTTTTCAATGTAACAAACTCAGGTGCTTCAGGACCGCATGAAGTCAATGATAATAATAAGATGCTTGTTAAAAAGTATTGTAATAGACTTTTAAAGTTCATTCTATTTTAGTTTAAAAAAAATTACAGATATACGACGATACTTACATTTTATGCTGTATGTATCTTTTAATCAAAAATAAGAGATTATTCATAAAGCACCTAATGAAGTCCCCTGTTGAAGCTTTACTTTTTTATGAATTAAGAAGTGTATTTAATATGATTATTCAATGAATTTCAGTCTCCTCAGTTAAAAGCTCGATGTAAGATTATCATCTATCCAAGAAATATTATGAAAAAAATACTTTGTCAGAGGATATTAAACATCTCTTTTTTTTAGAGAGGAAAGTAAAGAGTAAATTTATGACAATGGATGATGGTATTTTACTACTTGAGTTATATTTATAGTATATGTGAATACATGTTAACGATCTATTAATCTATTCTTTATTAAATGAATTACACTAAATTTGCAGCCAATAATAATCCAAGGTTTGCCAAAAAAATATGACTATAACAACGATGATTCAACCTGATAAAAGAAGTGTCTTCTTTCAAATTATTGAGTTTTCAGTTTATCGTTTTTATTCTCTTCTAGAAGAAGGGAAAGGTAATATTGGAGATGGCAAACAATGTTTTAAACTAAAAGGAAGAGGCGTAAACTTATATTCAAAAAAAGATTTTATTGAATATAATAACCTCGACGAGTTAGTTTTTGAGGATATTTGTTTAGAGTTGTATTCCTTGTCGAATAGAACTCCTAAATGGGACATGGATAGATTATTTGCTTACAAAAGTGAAATTGTTGATAATTTCTCTAATATCTTGGAAGCAAAATCTGTCAATGATTTAACATTATTTGTCTCAGATACTAAAACAGCAAACTTTATTTTTGCTTTGATGATGAATTTACAAGACGCTGATCATGAAGATCAGAATGAAGAATTTAGTGAAGAAGGGAAGAAAACGGAGGGTAAGGCTTCAGTTGACGAACCTATAAAACTATTACAAGTAGAGTTTCTTCAGAGGTTTCAAGTGCTTGAGCAAAGGATCAATGACTTAGAAACAGAAAATAAGAGATTAGAATCCAAGGAAAAAGAAGACCAAGAGAAAATTTTGGTACTTGAAGCTAGTCTTAAAAAAATAGAGAAATTAGAAGAGCAGATTGAGATCCTTCAAAAATCTAGAAAGAAAGAACTTACTGAAGTTTTTGATTCTTTAGAGGAAAAATTAAAATCTGTCTCAGATCAAATTACAGAAGTCAATGAGTCTTCTTTTAACAAAGAATCGGTTCGTGAATTTTTATCGCGTCTAGATCAAGTGGAAAGAAATATTATTGACATCAAAGATGAGTACGTGAAAGATGACGCGCTTCAATCTTTTTCTAAGCAGTTGGAGAAGCTGAATAAAGAAATTAGTTTCTTGACAGACGATCATGGGAATGAATTGAAGAAGGTTGATTTAAGATTTACAAAAATCAAAGGTGAGCGTTTAGAGTTGCGTGATAAGATGAATCTTATCGAGGAAAATGTCGCTGAAAAAATTGAACAGCTGAACTCAAAGCTGGAAAATGAAATGGGACAAATCACTAACGTTGCCGATGAAGTGACACGTAGACAGCAGGAGTTGCAAACCATGCTTAGAGATGAAATTTCTACTAATAAATCATTTATAGATAAGCTAACGGAAAAAATCAATGATTCATTTGCAGAGGTGAATGAGAAGCAACATGAATTATTTATTGCTGTTAGTGACGTGAAAAGTAAGAAAGGGGAGAGCTCCTCTTCAAATGCTGTCATTTCTAATTCCAAAGCACCAGAAATTTCTGTGGATGAGGAAGATGATGTAAATAGCGGAAATTATATAGAAATATGTTATGCCGAACCAGATGGCAATGGTTTCTTGACTAACTTATCCTCAAAAAAGCTTACTTACAAGCATGTATACAAAGTCAAAGTAATTGATGATACATCAGCTGATTTTGAGTTTGTAGATGAGGAAGATGCAAAGAAAACATTGAATATGAACCTTGCAATGATGTTTGATGAATATATGTCAGATAATGGAACAAGCGGTCCAAAGATATCATTGACAAGTTATGGTGAGGCAAAGAAAGTAAGAGGATTGAACGCATGGAGGGTACATAGAAAAGCAATCGTCAATCGATCTTAAAATATTAACGTTGTGTGTGTTTCTCAAAGTGAATAGGATCTCCTAATATTGTCACTTTACTTAAAGGAGTTTGAAAAATAGTAGCATTTTGTTTTGCGGTAATTTCTATTTTTGAAACTCCTTTTGCTTTTGCCTTTACTTCTTGAGTTATAAAATTTTTACCCTCAATTTGAGACCCATCATTAGCAAAGATAAATGCTTTCTGACTCTTTCCATTGAGTACCATATTTGATGACCCAATTAAAGTGGTATATAAAAATTCACTTTCGATTGCAATGTCAGCATCAATCTTACCATCAAGTTCAAACTTCACAGTGTCCACACTACATTTTGCTACTTTAAGATCACCTTTTCCATTAAATTTAATAAAAGCAATGTCTTTAGGAGATGAGATTTTTAAAGTGTGTTCCTCCTCGTCATTTTCTTCGGAAACAGGATATATCTTCAATGTGCCATTGATACTTTTTACTAAATATTTATCGCTGTTCAGATTAATATTAGTAAAGTCAATGTCGTCATCAAATGTGATATCTACATTAAGATTTCCATAAATCTCCAATGAGTCGGTAGGAGTGACTCTGATGTGAAGTTTTTTATCCTTATCTGTTGATGTGAAAGAAGAATTAAAGTGATCTTGATGAACGTTGTGATCATTCTTTTTTGAGAATTGAACTTTATTTTGAGTATCGTCAATATCATCTTTATTGAAAGAATGGCAGATGTCATCTGTATCAAAAACTAAGAATCTTCTCTTGTCATAATGTTCAAATTCAATATCCTGCTCGGCAATCTTTTTCTTGATTTTATTGTCTATTGTAAACAATTTACCATGTGGAACATAAATGAAGAGCTTCATAGATTGCATTCTATACTTGACACCTCTTGGAAATGCAAAATGCGAACCTAAAGTGATTGTGTTAGCATCTATCTTGGAAGAGTAGTCAATGGCTTTAGCATTAATAATTGCTCTTTCCCTTGTCTTACCCAATGCTTCTTGCAAGAAAACTAATTTTAGTTTGTCTCCGTCGTAGCTCTTGAGGTAAATCTTAGTTTCGTTAATAGGTAAATTGCCCAACTTTTCCATTTTTAAATCTAAAGGCATTGCACCTAGCGGTAATAATACCTCTTCTTTGTGAGTAGCTTGATTGTCAAAGTTATGGACTGACATATTTAAAGCCGTCAAAAGTAGGATTGTAAAAACAACATTCAAAGTAATCAATGCAAAAAGTACAGTGTTGTTTACGCTCTTTCTGAAAGTGATCAAAGAAGTACTAATCACAAATAATAAAACAGAAAGTACCGTAAATTCAATGGCACTAATGATAGCTGTTGTATTTGGAATACTATATTGAATAGTATTTAAAATATTACGGTCATATTCTAATAAAACCTCATTGGCAATATCGTTAGAAACATAGTTGAAAATTGAATACAATGGTATAATCTTAAGACTGATTCCAAGAATGGGAATCGAAGTGAAAACCATTGTAATCGTGAATATAAATAAGATGGACCCTAATATAAAGGATAAAGCTCTTGCTAATTTATATAAGAGTGGGCTTACATTGACATTAGTGTTTTCAAACTTAATGTAGAGGTCTTGGAAATATTGACCAGAGAAATTGGTGTTTTCAAAAGTCTTTGTCAGGTACGCTTCAATTTCTGTAAGATTGAATTGAACTCCTTTACTTTGAAATTTGTCTTTCAAGCTTCTTGAATAAGGCGTAACAATCCAAATGACAGCATATAATACAATTAACTCATTCAGAAAATAAGTAGATACAATCAAACCGAATCGAATCCAATTAATATCAATTCCTAAATAGTTACTCAAACCTGCTGCAACGCCTCCAAAGATTTTATTTTCCTTATCTCTAAAGAAAATTCGTGTATTTTCATCTCTTTGAATGTTTCTTTTTTCAGGAAGTAATAACCATCCCACTAGGTAAGCCACTGCAAAAGTTAACATAGGAACTTTAGTGGAGCTCAAGAAAAAGATAGGCAGTAATAATAATAACCTAATCCAAAGTGGGTCAGTCTTAAGAGAATCAGCTATGCCTGCCGCAACTCCACCTATTTGTTGTCGATCAATATCCCTATAGAGGTCCTTGATTTTTTCAGATAAAGAAGAAACCGTTTCGTCATATATTGACTGTTTTTGAAATTCAGTATTCTGTTCCTTTTGTAAATCAGGAATTGTATAACCATCAGGAAGGCCAATGATTAAGATAGCTTGTTTTACGTCATCTTCGGTAAGAAAATCAAATTCGTTGTCAATACAAGGCAAAAGCAGTTCAGCTAGCTTGTATTCAATCTCTTTAATAATGATCTCAGAATTATTGAAACTTTTCAAATGATCATATAGGGCACTTCTGTAGCCGTCCAAAAGAGACTTGGCTTCTTCTGTGATTTTAAATATATTATTTCCTATATGTACATTATTCTGAATCATATAAAAGTGATTAAGTATTGTGGTTTTCAATGTATAAGTATAATCAATCAAATCTAAAATTTGACCAATTTTGCAGATTAGCTTCGAGTGAATTTGTAAGTTTCTGATATACAGTGTTTAAGGTGTAATTTATTGAGGTTTGTCCATTTCGATTAAAAATAATAAACTGTTCATTTTTGTACATTTTGAACACAATTTTCTATAATATTTAATGCCTCTAGTATATTTGAAGTATAATATTTGAATTACGCATTAATTTAGACATGAAAAATTTTTTATTCTTAGCAACAGTATTGTCTTTCTTTTTTTCGCTCTCATCTTATGCTCAGTGCGATAAGTGTAACGAAGCTTCAGAAGAGACAGATTTTTGTTATACAGATTCTCGCTTTGAAGGACTGTGTGCAAAATTTATCGAAGGAAAATCTTATTTCTTTTTAGATAGAAAAAAGAAAGAGCTCCGCATTGATTTCAATTTTGATAAATCATCAGATCCATTATCATACAAAAAAATGGTAACCAATAAGAAATTGAAGGTCTCAGCGCTTGAGCTTTTATTTATCCAGACAGCTATTGAAGTTTGGAATGATGAAAAAATTAAAATAGGATATGACTTCTTGGCTTCTGGTTTAGGGATTAAGATGTTGACAGAAGGTAAAGGTGAAAAACCTCAAAAAGGTCAGAAAGTAATCGTTCATTACACAGGTCTTTTAGAAGATGGGAAAAAGTTTGATTCTTCAAGAGATAGAAATATGCCATTTGAGTTTAATGTGGGTGTTGGTGAAGTGATCAAAGGATGGGATGAAGGTGTGATGAATTTACCGATCGGTTCACGTGCCATGTTGATGATCCCAGCTGAGTTAGGATATGGTTCAAGAGCAATTGGTCCAATTCCAGCAAATGCCACTTTATTCTTTGATATTGAGGTAATTGGAGTAAAGTAATGTTAATGGAGTTTAATACTTCAAATCAAAGAAACTTTTTCACTTAATTAAGAATCTTTTTCAATACAATTCCGTTTATATATAGTGTTACAGTTACATTTAAACCTGGACTTTTATGAAAAAGATATTTTTATTGACTTGGGCCATTTTTGTTACTCAATTTTCGATTGCACAAACTATAGATAGTAAAGAATATCTGACAGATGTCACAAAAGAAATCATTACTACGCTAGAAGATGGAGATGATCAGGAACCATCAGTTTCATTTGTAACTCCAAAACAATCTGAAGTAGAATATTCAGAGTTTTTAGAGAAAAAATTTGAACACAATAATTCTGAGCATATTCAATTGTCAGTTAAAGATACAGGTTTCTTAACTCCGGTAGTTACAATTAATAATGGAGGAAAGTCAAAAATGAAAATGAGAAATGAAGCTGTGCCGATGACACAAACAGATGGAACACATGTTTTTTATGCAGGATCAGACAAAATGATCAGTTCTATTAATGCTTTAGTAGGTGTAAGAGTAGCTGTAATCAATATCAATAAAAAATAAAAAACCTTCAAAAATATACCGAGAGGCCACATTTTATGTGGTCTCTTTTTTTTTAAGTGATAATTTATAGTGTTGCAACATAGTTTAAACTTTTTACAACACTGCTGACAATGTTCGAGCGTATGTTGCCGTAAGTTTGTAACAGATTATTAGTAGAATGATGATTAACTAATTACTTATAACATGAATTCGCTCGAAACAAAAAGTCCTTTAGTAAGGGATGTGTATGCTTTAAATGAAAACAATTTTTTTTCGGAACCATCTCTCGCTAATTGTGTATTAAAAAACAAAATTTGTCTTATTGGTCATAAAGCTTTGATCGTAATGACAATATTATCTTCACTTCTATTTTTGGTTTCCAAGACAGCTTTTACTGTTTTGATACCATCAGTAATGATCGCTACATTATTATTAGATATGCAGTTTATCAAGTATAAACGATATGATATGTCTAATCAGCTTAATGCAGTATCAATGTCCTTTATCGGAGTATTATTTACTTTGGTAATTCCAAGTACCCTTTTGGAAAGTTTTATTTTCCTATCTGCTATGATTTTGATGGTCTTTCAAAAAGAAAATCAACTAAGTGGAAAAACACTCTTTTTTATTGCTTCTATGATTTTTTTAATAGTATTGGCAAAAATATTTTTTCCAGATAAATTTTTTATTGAAATTGAGAACTGGCAAGCCTCTGTATTTCACATTGCTACATTAATTGTAGTTTCTGGTATCATATTTTTCACAATTAGAGTGTATAAGAACCACTCAAAGAAAGTTGAATACGAAGCCTTAAACGAGAAAAATGAAATCTTAAAAAGCAGTGAGAAGAAAGTTGAAGCTCAGTTAAGTGAACTAAGTGTTCAAAAACAAGAGCTAGAAAATCAGCTTTCATTAAAACAGAATGATATTGAAAGTATCAATGCTAATGTCCTTGTTCAAATGAAAAACAAGGAAAAGGTACTTCATCAATTAGAAGGGCTCTCAGGAAAGACAGAAATGAAAAAGGAGCTTCAAAAGATCATCATTGAATTGAGATCTCAATTAGATACAGATAAGAAGCTTCACACACTACAAGGAAATATTCAAGATGTCAATGCTGAATTCTCAGTTCGCTTAATCGAACAATATCCTGTGTTGACAAAAAATGATAGAGAACTATGTGCCTATATGAAATTAGGTATGTCTTCAAAAGAAATAGCTCAATTAAGAAATACTACAGCAAATGCAATTAATGTAGCGAAGTCTAGATTGAGAAAAAAAATGGGGCTATCTCATAATAAAGAGATAGCCGAAAGATTATATCAATTATAATTTAGAGTATATTGTATTAATGCCCGTCAATTTTTGGCGGGTATTTTTTTGTTCTTTTTTAGTGTTCTAACACTGCCTTTTTTGACTTCAGTTTTACACTGTTGATCAATAAGCCGGTGATCACCAAGAAACCTCCAAACAATTGAGGTGTCACAATTTCCTCTCCTAATATGAATGAGGCAGAAGCACCAAAAACAGGAACTAAATTCATAAATAGGGCACTTGTTTCTGCTCCAATTTCTTTGATGGAAATAAACCAAAAAGCACCACATAAAGCGGTTGATAAGGCTCCCATGAAGAACAATGCACTTAGATATTCCAAATTAGTAGGGAAAATAAAGTCCTCCATAAAGACGCTAAAGCCAATAAAACAAATACAGGCAACTACAGTGACTAAAGTTGTAAGCCAGAGTGGAGCAACGCCACCTAGATACTTTTTGATATAGACATTACCAAAGGAAAAACTAAGATTCGCGCATAAAATGTAAATATCTCCTTTGGAGAAAGAGAGATTCGTAATGACGCTGATGTCACCTTTTGAAAGGACAAACAAAATCCCTAAGAAACCAAACATCATTGCTATAACTTGTCTGAGATTGAGTTTCTGCTTTAACATCGGTATTGATATTAAAGCCGTATTTAATGGAGTGAGTCCTATAATTAACACGCCATTAAAAGCAGAAGTGTATTTCATGCCCTCCAGGAAAAGGATATTATAGACAAATGCACCTACCACACCCACAAAAACGATACTTTTCCATTTGGAAAAAGCAGTTTTAATATCTTCTTTTGTAGGCTTTCTGAAATACATGATAATCACAAGCAAAATTGCACCTAAAGTATATCTATAAGTGCCTGTTAGCATAGCAGATGTATATTGTAAAGCTACTTGGGTGACGTGGAAATTTACCCCCCAAATAAGAGTGGTAAATACCAGGAAGAAATAAAATTTATTTATTGCTCGCACAGTTGATTTGAAAGTTGATGGAAGTTTATTTTTTCAAATATCGAAAAAAATAGCACGATTATAGTATTATTTTAAATAATAGATACTTTAACCCCTTATATATTGCTTTAATTGATAGGTACTATGACTTTAAATTTTCGACAAACCCTATTTCTTCTTTGTTTTCTTTTGGTAAACCTCACTTTTGTAATGGGGCAGACCGATAGGAGTATTGTTATTAATCCTGATTATGAAGAGGAATATCAATTAGATATTAATTCTAAAACTTATGCCTTATTGATTGGTACAGATAAGTATGATTACTTTCCAACATTGAATAACCCAATCCATGATGTGGAAAAAGTGGGTGATTTATTAAAAAATAAATATTTGTTTGATACAGAAATCTTAAAGAACCCATCTTCTAATGAGGTTATTTCTGTCCTTAAGACCTATCACAGAAAATTAAAAAAGAATGATCGCTTTCTACTTTATATTGCTGGTCATGGTACATACGATAATACATATTATAAAGAAGGTTTTTTGGTCATGAAGGAAACTAAAAGTGAGGCTTTAGATCCTAACTTATTAACGTATTTGCCATTTCAGCATATCAAAAGCATTACTGATAATCTTCCGTCACAACAAGTCATGTTGGTGGTGGACGTTTGTTTTGGAGGAGCATTTAATGAAAAAATTATCCAAAGTAGGAGTGGTGTTACTAGAAATTATCATTGGAATGCAGATGTATTTTTAAAAAATCAATTAAAAGAAAAAGGACGATTTGTATTAAGTTCGGGTAGATTAAATCCTGTTTCTGATGGTATTTCAGGACAACATTCCCCATTTGCCCAAAAATTTATCTCAGCTTTAGAAATACATTCAAAGGATAGTATCGTCACTGCTCAAAAGTTGCAGTTGGAACTTCAAACACTTTCATCAAATCCTGTATTAGGCTTCTTTGGTGAGACTGTTGGAATTTCAGATTTTGTTTTTAAGGCAAAGAGCTCAACGTCTAGTGTAAGTGAAAAGGAGAGAATAGAAGTTTTAGTGAATATTTACTATGGTTATTTGAAGGATTTATCGCTTGAGTTCTCTAAAAAAACATTTTTAAATTCGGTGCAACTTCAAAAAATAGCCAACGAGTTTTATATAATGGCTAAAAGTGGAAATGTAGAAGCATCCTTTTGGGCTTCTTATATGAGTCATTGCAGACATGGTATTCGGTTAAGTGAAGATGAAAAGCAAGAGTTTTCACAGCGAGCTTACACTGCATTTACAGCAGAACATTTTGATCAGATGAACAATGAACATCTGCTTCTACTGACCATTTTACAGTCAGAAGGAATGGTGCCTATTCAAAGTCATTCTAGCTTGCAACAGCTAATCACATCATCAGTAGATGATAAAAATGCAATTGGTTATTTCTATGCAGGCAGATATTGTAAGAGGTTCAAGAAGTTGAAATATGAGTATTATTATTTACTCAATGGAGCGAAAAAGGGAAATCCATTCTGCCAATTTGAATTGTCCTCATTGATCTTTAAAGAAAAAGAGAAATTAGAACGTTTAGGTTATACAGATTTGGATTACGAAAGCTGGCTTATAAAAGCAAGCGAAAACGGCCTTCAAAGAGCTAAAGATGTTCTCATTTCAAGAGGTATAACAGAATGATTTTAATCAGGAAACATTTCACTTCCTGATTAAAACCAACTGAATTTCTATATCATAAATTAATACATCAATTCAAAAGCACTTCTATACGCACCAATTTCTTGAGTATAGTCAACAAACTTTTTATAAAAATGATGCCTGCAAATAGTACTTGAATCACCAATGACTACAAGTTTTTTCCTAGCTCTTGTCATGGCAACGTTCATTCTTTTTGTATTTTGAAGAAAACCTATTACTCCGTCATCATTAGAACGAACAAGACTTATATAAATAATATCTCTTTCTTGGCCTTGAAAAGAATCAACAGTATTGATATTAATTTTACTTTTGACTTCATCAGAAAAGTCAAGGTGATAGAGCGTACTTTTTAACGCTTTCACTTGAGCTTTATATGGAGTGATCACACCAACATTTTGGACTTCTTCAAATTTTTGTTGTTGCTGTATTTCTTCAAAATAAGCAGTCATATGTTTTTGAAGAATATCAGCCTCTTCCTTATTACTAGTACTCAATGACTCAGGATCAGTGTAATCGTTGAAACCAGTTCCGGCAGTATCTATAAATTCTAATGGTAAATCTCCATCAAAAATTAAATGATCTTTTACATTTTCGTTGGCAATGAGGCTATTGTTATAGAAAAATTCAGAAGAGAAATTCATGATTTTCTCATTCATTCTGTATTGTTCTTGCAGCATCACATCCACTTTTTTGGAAGTGATTAACTGCTCAAATAATGTTTTCTCTAAACCTTCTTTGGCTGCTTTTATTGATTTGATCGTAGGAGGCAATTGTTGGTGGTCTCCAGCTAAAATAATACGATCGGCCCTTTGTATTGGAATCCATGTTGCTGCTTCTAAACCTTGACCTGCCTCATCGATATAAACTGTAGAAAACCTTTTGCCTCTCAATACTTGTGTAGAAGAACCAACTAAAGTACAGGTAATCACTTGTGCTTTATCGATGATATCATTGGCAATATATTCAGAAAGAGATCTGACTTCTTTTCTTAGTTTGTTGGCTTCAGACCAAAGCATTTTCCTTTCTTCTCTTTCTTCTCGGCCAAAATTTCGTTTATATTTTTGAGCCGCATTTCGGTACTGATTTTCTTGTTGTTTTACAGCCTTAAGTTCTTTATACCTGATATGTTTGGTTGTTTTTACATCAATTGTTTGTTGTAAAATAGTATCTGTAATTCTTGCGGGGTGTCCTAAACGTACAACATCGACCTTTTTTTCTACCAACTTTTCAGTGAGTAAATCCACAGCAGCATTACTTGGAGCACAAACCAATACTTGATCAGTATTTTTGAGGTTTTGAATAATACATTGGATGATGGTTGTGGTTTTACCTGTACCGGGAGGTCCGTGAATAATAGCCACATCTTCTGCTGATAATACATTCATCAAAGCCTTATTCTGACTCTCATTCAAATAAGGGATGTTGTATTCATAAATGGAATTGAATTTAGCCTTTAAATCCCCAAATAAAATATTTTTATGTTTTTGTAAAGTAGCATCTTCACTATTCATGCATAGTGTAATTGCTCTTTCCATTTCTTTATAAGTACTTTCATCAAATAATAACTGAACTCCTAATTGTCCATCATTAATCCAGTCGGGACTATCATCAGCATTTAAGGTGATTGTCATTGTATTTTTCTTTACATAATTGACAACCGCTTTAACATTTTCAGTATGCTCCTCATTTTTACCAGCTGTTGAAAACAAAGAAATACTTTTACCAGATTGAAAAACATGACTTTCTGTATGGTTTTCATTTCTTGTTACTTCAATAATAATTCGATCTCCAGCATCAAAAGAAGTTTTGTTGAGTTGTACAGGGTGCCAGCAAATACCTCTTTTTCTTCTTTCTTCAATGGAGGTGTCACTCATTAACTTTTTGTATTGTTCTAAGTCTTCCTTTCTTTCTAGTTGGAGTAATTCAAGCTGTTTCTTGAAATGTTCTTTGATTTGATCCTTATCCATATTTTGTCGTTTTCAACTAAACTACATAAATGATTTAGATTTTTTTGAAAAAATTACGAATTCATGCAACCCTTTTAAAACCGCAGTGTCTTTAATAGTGAATATAGTATTAATTGTAATTTTCGTACGATAATGAACAAGTGTGTTCAACAGTGTTACAGAATAGGGGTCTGTTTTAGTGAATTTATAATTTTTACTGTGATTTGTTTGTGAATTTAAAATTGAACATCTATAATTGAATTAATTATTAAAGAATGTGAAACTTAATACAACTTCCAGTTAAGTATTTAACATTCAACTATATCTATGAAACTGTTTAAAAAGCAGTAATTAACTATTAGTGTCAAATTATATTATACAATCTATGAAGACTTCTACACTCGTAAGTGCATATGTTGCGTTTATATGCCTCATCTTTATGTCGTTTACCACATTGGGCAATGAGCCACTTGCCAAAGGAACGGTTAAAGGCCGTTTAATTGATCAGGATAACAATCAACCCGTAGGTTATGCATCAATTGCATTATTAGATGCGGATAAAAAATCAATTACAGGAGCATTATCAGACGATAATGGAGAATTCGCACTTACAAAAGTACCGTTAGGGAAATACAATCTTGTTGTTCAATTCATCGGTTATGAAAATTACATTGAGGAGATTGAATTAACTCCTAAAAAATCAAAGTTAGAATTAGGTGAAATTGTATTGGTTTCATCGGTAGAGCAACTTGAAGAGGTTGAAATTACTGGTGAGAAATCATTCATCGAAAATCGAATTGACAAAAAAGTAATCAATGTAAGTGAAGCCATGATTGCTGATGGTAATTCTACATCTGAAATTCTGAATACTTTACCTGAAGTGAATGTAGGTGCTGATGGAACAATTTCATTAAGAGGTGACAATAATGTAAGAGTGTTGTTGGATGGTAAACCTTCTCAAATGGATATTAATCAAATATTACAGTCTCTTCCTGCAGATGCTGTGGATAGAATTGAAGTAATTACAAACCCTTCATCAAAGTATGACCCTGATGGTTTGTCGGGAATTATTAATGTAATTACGAAGAAAGATGCATTAAAAGGTTTTAATGGCAACTTTAGCTTGAATGCAGGGTCAAATAGCAAGTACTCAGGTTTTATTGGCTTAAACTACAGAGTGAAAAAATTGAACTTCTTTGCTCAATCTTATATGAGTACTAATGAATGGGATAATACTCGTGACTTAAATAGGGATTATACGGATAACACTATAAATAATTTAAGACAGCACGAGAATATCAATGATGATAATGGTTTTAGAAATGTTCGTTTAGGAATGGATTACTTCTGGGATTCAACAAATACTTCAACTTTTGCTTATGAACGATGGAGATGGGAATCGGATGCATTTTCTGAATATAACAATGAATATTTGAATGGTGATGAAGTGGTAGATGGGAACCTTCAGTTGGGTAAGAATTATAATTTAGCTCAAGGTGATCAATTTAACCTGAATCACAGAAAGGAATTCAAGAAAGGAAACTTGGAGGTTGATTTATTTGCCAATATCGGAGAGGCAGATATCATCCCTCAAAACGCTCAGAAAATTGGAAATGGAGAATGGCAAGAAATCAGTAGAAATAATAACTCAGCGAACTGGTTTTACAGTCAATTAGGCGTTGATTATGATCAGCAAATTAATGATAAATCGTCTTTTGAGGTGGGTTATAAAGGACAAATGACAGATGCTGAAATGAGAGTGCAGAGTATCAATTTTATCTCTGATGATACACTTTCTTATACTTATCCTTATTTGGAACAAGTACATGCAGTTTATGGTTCTTATTCATTGCAATTAGGAAAAACTCGTATTAAAGCTGGGTTAAGAGCTGAATCTGCATTGATGGAAGGTAAAATTACTAATTCTTCAATTGCTGATACAACTTATACAATTGACTATCAGTCATTATTCCCTTCATTGCATATTCAACATAAATTAGGAGAAAAAAATACAGTGGGTTTCAGTTATAGTAGAAGAATTAAGAGACCGAACGTAATGCAATTGTTGCCAATTGAAATGTCTTCCAATCCACAAAGTGTAATGAGAGGTAACCCAGGTTTACAACCTTCATATACTAATTCATTAGAAGTCTCTCATGGTTTTATGGGAGGAGCGTTTAGTGTAAACACAGCTGTTTATATGAGACATTCAACAAATATTATTAGAGAAATAGTTGAATACGAAGCAGATCGTGATCTTACAGTAATTACATATAGAAACTTAGGGGAATCGATGACAGGCGGAGTATCATTATCATCTAATTATAACATGACAAAGTGGTTGGAGTGGAATGGATCAGTTGACCTTTACTACTTGGATATTCAAGATGATAATGAAGAATACACGATTCCAGCCGATAATAATCCAATTAACTGGTCAGCAAAGTTAAGTGCAAAAGTAACCCCAATAAAAACACTTACAGTACAGTTGATGGGAAGGTATACAGGTGAAAATTATGATGCTCAAAGAATTACAGATCCTCAATACTCAATGGATTTAGCCATCAAAAAATCAGTATTGAATCACAAAGGTAGCTTGAGTTTCAAAATTAATAACTTGCTATACAGTGGTGAGCAAAGAACCGCTTTTGGAGACGGTTTCATAGAGATGACAGACTTTCAACAAGAAAATCCTGTGTATAGATTATCATTCTCTTATGCCTTTGGAGGTCAGTTCCAAGGACGTCAAAAGAGAAAGTTACAATCTAACGGGGGAGGATTGTAGTAGGAATTCATAGATAATAGTATATAAAGTAATACTACCCGACGTTGTTGGGTAGCATTCTTTATGTACTATTTTTTATTTCAAATTGGTCCAGCCACCTGCGTTATGAACTTCTTTAATTCCAGCTTTTTTAATTTTTGAAATGGCATTAGAAGCTCTGATTCCAGATTTACAGACAACTACTAATGGTTCACCCATTTTTAGAATTTCAGGCATTCTTTTGCTCACCTGATCCAATGGGATATTGATAGATCCTTTAAAGTTTCCAGAAGAGAATTCTCCAGTGCTTCTAACATCTAAAACTTTAGCCCCATTGGCTACTAATTCATTATAATCAACCTTAGGCCCAAGCCCGAATAATTTTCTTAAAAATCCCATAGTGTGTTTTTTAAATATGATGATAAAACAAAATTAGTGAATCACTAGAATTCCTTTGTGATAAATGTTACGCAAGAAGTTCAACTTTATTTCTGCCAAGCTTTACTTTTCCGATTTTTTCTAATTGCTTCAGTAATCTTGAAATTACCTCTCTTGAAGTATTTAAATTTAATGCAATTTCTGAATGTGAAATATGCAATAAATCTGTTCCTTTTATATCTCTGACTTTTTGAAGATAATTGATCAAGCGTTCATCCATTTTTTTAAATGCTAGTTCATCAATAGCTCTTAATAAACCATCAAAGCGGACCTTATAAGCATGCATTACAAAATCTCTCCATTCAGGAAAGCGTGCCATCCAGTCATTGATTTTAGTTAGTGGTACTTTATAGACTAGTGACTTTTCTTCAGCAGTTACCCTTACTGCACTTTCTTGATACATCATTGAAATAGTACAAGTTTCACCGTATTCCAAATAATATAAAAAAAGTTCATTCCCTTCATCATCTTCCCTTGTTACTTTCAATACACCATTGGTAACAATCGGCACAAAAGTCATTTCCTCATTCAAATCAATTAAAAACTCACCTTCATCAATTGAAATTAATTCTCCTACATCTAAAAACTCTTGTTTTAGTGGATGATCAGCAGGTAGTGTGGGGAAACTATTCTGAATAAAATGCTCGATATTATTTTTCATAACAAATTAATATATGATGATTTGTACATGTTTCAAATTTACTTTATTCTATCTTCTCATAATAGTGTTTTTGTAAATATTATGATGAGAATATCCTTTCACAGATGTTATAATTAAGTAATTATTAAAACTGTTCTTAATCACCAAAAGAATTCCAATTTCTAAATTGAAAAAATGTATATTGGAAGAAGAGAAGAACAACTCTTGCTCTTAAAATATAAATACTAAAGATGAAAAAAAACGATATCATTGAATTTTTAGGGATGACGCCACATCCTGAAGGGGGATATTTTTATGAAACTTACCGTTCTCATAAATCAATTGAAGTCAATGCAGACGGAGTGGAAAGAAATGCCTCAACAGCTATTTACTACTTAATGGGAAAGAATGAATTTTCCACTTTTCATAAATTGAAATATACTGAAATTTGGCATCACTACGATGGGGCTAGAGTGAAGATCGTTGAAATTACGCCGAACGGTGAGTTGATTGAAACTATTGTAGGGAAGAACTTTTTAGAAGGAGAGGTGCCTCAATATGTTATCAAAGGCGGAAACTGGTTTGCAGCTAGAGCTTTAGTTGAAAATGAAGATGACTTTGTATTAGTGGGTTGTACGGTTGCTCCAGGGTTTGAGTTTGAAGACTTTGAAATCGCAAATATTGATGTGTTAGTGGAAGAGTTTCCAGATCACACAGAAATTATTCAGTCTTTCAAAAGAAGTTAATCCAAGGGTTTTACTTTAGATCCGGTAATAGAATTTCAAGCAATTGCGTTCTTTTTTTGGTATACTTCACTTGATATTTCCCTTTTAATTTTTCGATAATATCAGTGGTGATAAAAATACCTTTTGAGAAGTCATTGTGAATATATTCAACAGCATTATTTCTATTAAGAATGGAATCAAATGAGTCTTTTGGGGAAACATTATCTTCAAAAGATAAATAGATTCCATTTTTTATGTCCTTGATGATGATGTTTAATTCAACATGAATATCTCTAGAAACATTTTGTAGAATAGTACTGCAGATATTTTTGAAGAGCAATAAAATACGTTCGCTGTCTGAAAAGATAATTTTCCTACTTTTATTTTCTGTAGATATACAAATATTGTAACCAGAATTACTAATAAAAGCATTAAGTTGTTGGACAATTTTTATGAGATCAACTTGTAGAATATTGATTTCTTTTTTCTGGTTATAATAAAAAGCTAGGATTTTTTGAAGATGCATATCTTGTGTCCAAACAGTTTCTTCCAACATGCTTGTATAATTGTTACTTTCATCGGTTGCTTTGATTAATTGTATTAATCCTTGAATGGTAGTGATAGGGCCTCTCAAGTCGTGTGCAGCTCTATATACAAAGTGATCTAATTTATCTTCAATTCTTTTTTGATCCGATATATTTAAGAAAACAACATTTAAACCGACTGTTTTTCCTTTTTCTAAAATTGGTGTGAAATATACTTCCACTACTTTCCATTCTTTGTCATACAAAATGGAGAAGCTTCCAAATTCAGTACTCTGTGATTTAAGAGTTTCATTCATCAAATGATAGATATTTACACCAGACTCATTTCTGATGATTTCTTTGATGGTGCGTCCGTAATCTTTTTCAGTAAGAAAATTGGAAGTGATAGTGTCATTGGATTGCCCTGTCCACAGAAGTTTCAATTGGAGATCAAACTGACAGATTTTTATCTTGGAATTATCTAGAACGGCTTCATATCTCCTAGAGTTATCCTTTAATTCTTTTTTAGCTTTAGCAAGTGCTGTTTGATCCTTTATAACACAAACAATATAAGGAGAGTCATTCTCAGAAGTAACCACATTAGCACTCAATTCAACATGGAGTTCTTTTCTCTCTTTTGTGATCAGTACTGTTTTTGTGACTATACTTTTATTCTTTTTTAGAAGTGAAAACTCCTTTTTACCTTTTTGTTTATCTTCTAATGAGATGAGGTTGAAAATTGATTGATTTAATGTTTCTGTTTCTGAATAGCCTGTTATCTTTTCAAAAGCAGGGTTAGAAAAAATAACTTCTTTAGAAAAAGGGTCAATCCATATAATAGCATCTAGAGAATGAATATAAGTATCCTTAAATCTTTTTAGATGAAGTTCTTTTTCTCGATTGACTTCCTCAAAAGTGGCATTGACAAAAGCCTCGTTGATGAAGAATGGAAAAAGTGTGATCTTGTAAAGGTGTGGTTTTGAGCTTATAGAGATTGTAAATTCAAAGACAATAGTATCCTGAGTGTCTAAAGCTTCAAAAATTTTCTGCTTGAACACAATCTGATTTTTTGGAGAAAGTCCTACGGCTATTGATCTATTTTCCTCAAAGGTGTGTGAACCATCTAAAAAGTCCTTTGAGATGAATTTGATGTTTCCATTACTATTGATGATCAAGTAATGATTGTTTTTGGTTGTAGCTGTAGAAGTCTTTATTTTTTCCTTGTCATTTTGAAGAAATACATTCATATATTTTGGGGTAATAACATTTCGGATGCTATTATCCCCAATTTAATGAATATGATCTTAAAAAGTCTTAACGTTTTTAAATTTTATTGATGTTGCCAGCAAAATCTTGAATTTTCATTAGCTTTTCTCTTACATTTTTGTCCACTTTTTGTATAAGCTTCACATTGTCTGGCGTTTTCATCTTCTTTATGTTCCTCCTTTTCTTCTTCTTCAATCAATTCATAACTAATGTTTTCTACAGGCCAATCAACTGCATCATAGTGATTTTCAAACTCTTCCTGTGTGGTTAAACCTGGAAAGAAATTAATGTTGGTCACACTTTCGATAGAGTCGACAGGGACATAGTAATGGGATAGGGGAAGAGAAGATTTTTTATTTTCAACGAGCATACCTAATGCGTTGAACTCATTTTTTTCATCTTGAAATAGAATCACTTTAAAGAAATATTCAGGAATACTTACATGATTAGGACCAATTTCTTTCAGATCATCTTCTAATACTGGACCTGTGATTACAATAATACTGTCTTTCAAATAAGCCCAGTCTCTTACCTGTTCTTCCATTCTTTTCCAAATACCTCTGTTGAAAGAAGGAAGTTGAGGACTCATATTTGAGTAATAAAAACTTTCTTCCATAGCCGTTTCACTAAATGACATATCAGCAGCAGGGGCAAGGTGTCCTCTATCATAGCCTGAATGATAGTAATCGTCCTCGTCTGCAGAAGAAGTTGTTACGTCCTGATCCACTTCAAAATGATCAGATCTGTCAACATGTTTATGTAATTCTTCTTTTGTGAGTTTATAGATCACAAACGCAGCTTGTTCATGTTCTTCACTATAGGCAATAATATAGTTTTTATGCCTGATGATTTGATAATTTTCCTCAAAAGAGGGGAAATATGATTTGGGAACTTCTTTGTAGTCTTGACTAAAACTTGTAATCGCGGTAACAATGAATACGATTAGAAGTGAAAATTTGAGCTTCATATGTGTAATTGAACTATTTTAATGATTAATGTAAAAATAAGTACAACTTTTCGGAAAGTAAATCTATAATTTTTGTACTTAATGATATTTTGTATTATTTAAATGAACTATTGTAAGAGGAATTATTAGCAAACGTATCCTTTTACAATGTGATGGCTAAACAATTTAATAACCTAAATTTTACAAACATGTCTACTCTTAATATTTCTACAAAGCTGATTAATGACGGAATTAGTGAATCACTTTATAAGAATTTAAAAAAGAGCTTTGGGAAGTCTATTGCACTTCAAGCTGGATTAAAAACCAATAAAATATTAATTCAAAAAGATTATTTTCCTTCTTCATCAGAAATGAAATTAGATGCTATTATTTATTCAAATTCAAATAATATGATAATAGGTTTTTTAGTTTTATCAGATGTGTCTTTTGTTGAAAATAATCCAAAAATAATTGAAGCTTTAAAACATTGTCATAAACTCTACCTAGTTACAGATCTTAAAGAAAGAGATAAATTATATGATTTGTTAGATATGAATGATTTGGACCAAGTTGGAGTGGTAGGTAGAATGTCCAATCATCAATTTGTGTTATGTAAAACAGCAAAATCTCAAACCTTGCCTGAACATATTGTAGTGGATAAAATCACCACTAATCAATCAGAGGTTATTGAACGAAAACGATTGGAATCGATCTATAGTTAATCATCTGAGTTGCTAAAAGTTCATAGAGCTCTGTTAACAAACTTGTATCAATGTTATTCTTTGATAAACTTATGACAACAAGTGTAAAGCAGGATTGACTAAAGCATAAAAACACCGTACTTAGGTTTATAGGATGATCAAACATCGTTAAATGAAGACGAAACTTCCTGTTAAAACCTAATTATCGGCCGTGATTTCAGAATTGAAATTACGGTTTTTCCCAAAAAAAATCCCATACCGTTTTACTGGTATGGGATTTTTTAGTTTTGGAGGACGAATTATCCAATTACTTCTAAAGTTTGTTGAGCAATTTCTAATTCCTCATTAGTAGGAACTACTAAAACTTTCACTTTAGAGTCAGCTGAGTGGATCTCTTCAATATCAGAAGCTCTTAACTTATGGTTTTTCGCTTCGTCAACTACAACTCCTAAGTGCTCTAACTCATTAGCAGCTAAAAGACGAACACCATGGTCGTTTTCACCCACACCAGCAGTAAATACAATAGCATCAGCACCGTTTAATGCTGCCATGTAAGCACCAATATATTTCTTGATTCTGTAAGTGTACATATGAAGCGCTAAGATAGCCACTTCGTCACCTGCGTTGAATCTATCTTCGATATCCCTCATGTCACTGTCGCCAGTTACACCAAGCATACCTGATTTCTTGTTTAATAAGTCATAAACTTCCTCAGATTTCATTCCTAACTTGTCCATTAAGTAGAAAACTACTGCAGGATCGATGTCACCTGAACGAGTACCCATCATCAAACCATCAAGAGGAGAGAAGCCCATTGAAGTATCAACACACTCACCGTTTCTAACCGCAGCCATTGAACAGCCGTTACCTAAGTGTACTGTGATAACTTTTGAATCTTTACCTTCAAGACCTAAATACTTGATTGTTTGTTCAGATACGTACTTGTGAGAAGTACCATGCATACCATATACACGAACACCATTCTTTTCATACAATTCAGTAGGAATAGCGTATCTGTATGATTTTGCAGGCATAGTTTGGTGGAATGCTGTATCAAAAACAGCAACTTGTTTTGCCTTGGCAAAGATTTTAGTACAATCTAAGATACCTTGTAAGTTGGCAGGGTTGTGAAGAGGTGCCAATTGAAAACACTCTTTGATTTTATCTTCAACATCAGCGTCAATTAGCATTGTTTTGTTGAAGAACTCACCACCATGTACAACTCTATGACCAACAGCTTGAATATCATCTGTATTTTGGATCACGCCATTGTCCGAGTCAGTAAGAAGGTTTACCACCTCATTAAGACCAACATTGTGATTTGGAATAGGAAGTTCAAGTTTAGTTTTAGAAGCATTACCTTCCGCATCAAAAGTTTTGTGCGTGATGATACCATTTTCTAAACCAATTCTTTCTACAATACCTGAGCAAAGAACTTGTTCGCCTTCCATTTCGAACAATTGGTATTTTAAAGAAGAACTACCTGCGTTGATTACAAGAATTTTCATTGAACTGTATGAAGTATTTTTAAATTAAATTTTTTGCGAATTAATAAGAATACCCTTTACAGGCTGCAAAGGGTATTCTTAATAAGTATTATTATTAATAATTGTTTACTATTGGATACCTTGAATTGCAGTAATGATCACTGTATTTAAGATATCTTCTACTAAACAACCTCTACTTAAGTCGTTAACTGGCTTGTTCAAACCTTGAAGAACCGGACCAATTGCTAATGCTCCTGTTTCTCTTTGAACGGCCTTATAAGTGTTGTTACCTGTGTTCAAGTCAGGGAAGATCAATACGTTTGCTTGACCAGCTACTTCAGAACCAGGCATTTTCTTTTGTCCTACAGTTGCATCTACAGCAGCATCGTACTGAATAGGACCTTCAATTTTAAGATCAGGACGCTTTGCTTTTGCAATTTCAGTTGCTTTACGAACTTTCTCTACTTCCTCACCAGATCCAGATGAACCAGAAGAATAAGAAAGCATTGCGATTTTTGGCTCAATACCAAATGCGATAGCAGTTTCAGCAGAAGAAAGTGCAATTTCAGCCAATTGATCTGAATTTGGATTAGGGTTTACAGCACAGTCACCATATACTAAAACTCTATCCGGTAAACTCATAAAGAATACTGAAGATACTACTGATGTACCAGGTTTAGTTTTGATTACTTGTAATGCTGGACGGATTGTAGCGGCTGTAGTATGTACTGCACCTGAAACCATACCGTTAGCATCACCCATTTGTACCATCATAGTACCGAAATATGAAACGTCTGACATTGCATCCGTTGCCATATCCAAGTTCATACCTTTATGCTTTCTTAATTCATATAAAGTATTTACGTACTCATTGAATTTCACATATTCTACAGGGTTGATTACCTCCACTAAGTCAAAATCAAGATTGATTGCATTTTTTCTAGCAATGTCAACCAACTCGTCTTTTTTACCTAGTAATACAATATCAACAATATTTTGAGTAGCAAGAATAGCAGTAGCCTCAAGGATTCTTGGATCGTTACCTTCAGGCAATACAATTTTTGCTTTCTTTTTCTTAGCACGTTGCGTTAATGTGTACTGGAACATTTTTGGAGTCATACCATCAATCTTCACAGTGCTCAATAACTCCTCTAACATTTTTGAATCAACATGTTGTTCAAAAAGTTCTTTTGCATAAGCGATACGAGTTAGATCATTTGGACGCATAGATGCAGTAACATCCGCAGCAGAATTTGCAGTATGATAAGTGTTTTCCTTTACTGAAAGTACAGGGAACATATCTTTCATACCTTCAATTACTTTCTTGATAGAGTCGTCTGGCTCTAATCCAGTAGTTAAAAGTAAACCTGCAATGTTAGGGTAATTCTGAGATCTATGTGCAGATAATGTACCTAAAACGATGTCACCTCTATCGCCAGGAGTCATTACCAATGAGTTGTCTTTGATCTTCGGTAAGAAGTTTTGCATTTGCATAGCGGCAATAGTCATATTGTCAACCAATACATCAAGATTTCTTACTCCGTATAAGACTTTTGCATCTAAGTGCTCTGCAATATCTCTGATTGTTGGACTTGAGATTCTCTCATCTGCTGGTATAGTTGCTAAAAGCATACTTTTGCTTGCAAATTTCTCAGCTAACCCTCTATGTAATTCAGTTACGATATCAGGATTTACTCTATTGACAATTGCACCAATCACTTGGCAGTCGTTTGACTTGAATTCATCAATAGCAACTCTCAATGAGTCAGTACAGTCATCAAGAGATTTTTTGTGTGCGTTTGTTAAGATTAGAACAGGAGCCGCTAAGTTTTTAGCAAACTCAATATTCAAGCTATGTTCTAATGTAATACTATTTTTATAATCACTACTTTCAATTAGAATAAAGTCGAAACGCTCTTCTAATTTTTTGTATTTATCGATTACGATTTCAAGCATCTCATCTTTTTTGCCTTGAGAGATAAGCTCGTTTGCTCTTTTCAGCGTCAAACCATAAGCTTCCTCATGCGTTTGGTCTAGTCCGAAGTGCTCGATTACCAAAGAAATGTGTTCATCTTCTTTTCCAGAGTTGAAGTCTCCAATTACTGGTTTGAAGAAGCCCACTTTAGAACTTTTACGTAACGAGTTTTCTAGAATACCCAAGGCAACTAAGGCTTTGCCACTATTAGGCTCTGCAGTACTGATGTAAATCGAATTTGTCATTTGATTTGAAATGGTGGTTGATTTTTATATGCGTGGTAGATAAAATGAATAATAGAGATCTCCCAACAATGAAAAGATCTCTATTTATGCACGTATTATCAAATTCTATGTTTCAATTAATTGTGAATTATTACTAATGCATCGATTTAAGATAACATTTGATAAAAACAATCTACGAAACAGGTCATTTTTTTACTTATTTAATTGCAATACAAGAGATCTCAATTCCTACATCTTTTGGCAGACGGGCTACTTGTACCGTCTCTCTTGCAGGTGCAGTCTCTTCATTGAAGTAAGTAGCATATACTTCATTTATCCTCGCAAAGTCATTCATATCTCTGACAAAGATACTACATTTGACTACATTCTCATAAGTCATTCCGGCCTCCTTTAAAATGAAACCAAGATTCTTCATTACCTGATGTGTTTCATTCTCGATTGAATCAGACACAAATTCTCCTGTTGACTGGTTGATGCCGATTTGACCAGATACATAAAGAGTGTCATTCGTTAAAATAGCTTGAGAATACGGCCCTAAGGGTGATGGGGCAAGTTCACTAAAAATAATTTCTTTCATTAGAGTAAATTTAATTTTTCGTTTTACTCTGCAAAAATAGATAGATACTTTTACCCTCTAAGTGACAGATGTCAGTTTTTTTCTTAATTATTCGAAATTTGTTGGATTTGCATTAACAAAATTCCGCATTTTTCAAGAAAGCCTTCCACTTTGTTACTAATTTCTTTCTCATCGACATTTCCATGATCTTTCTCTAGGTAAATGATAGTTTCTTTCAAACTAGTAACTCCAAGTACTAGCATAGATGGTTTTAATTTATGAGCCACTTTACCTATGGTAGTCCAATCATGCAATTTATAGGCATCAGTTATTTCCTTAATACCATCTTTAAGGTTACCAGTAAAAGAATTGAGCATTTTATCTACAAATCCTTGGTCGCCTCTTGAGAGCATTTCTAACTGAGATAGATTATAAAGTTGTGTATTTTGAACTGTACTCATGAGAATAAAATTTAGGTTTTTGGTTTGGTCAATTTGCCTTCAGCAATCCACTTATAAATTTTAGACTTGCTCATTTCAAGCTTGTCTGCTACAAAGTTCACCTTTCCTGAGTACTTTTTCAAAAAGTGCTCAATGATCTCAATGTTATATTCTTCAAGAGTTCGTTCTTTTTCCAACAAATTAATATCGTTTTTTTGATATTCAATTAATATGTCACTTGCACTTATTACATAATTGGAGGAAAGAACAACACTCAAATCAATGATCGCCTTTAGTTGTCTAATGTTGCCAGGAAAGCTGTAATTGAGTAGTTTTTGAACAGCACTATTGCCTAGTGTTTTTTGTGGCTGAATATTATTTTCCTGACAAACCATTACCAAAAAGTTATTGGTGAGTTCAATAATATCCTCTTTTCTTTCCCTTAAAGGAGGGAGGTGAATTGGAAGTCCCAAAATTCTGTAATAAAGGTCTTCACGGAATGTATTATTGGACACTTCTGAGTAAAGATCACGGTGAGTGGCAGTGATAAGTCGTACATCCGTTTTTATGACATCATTTCCACCAAGGCGGGTCAATTCTCCTTCTTGTAGGACTCTTAGAAGTTTTGTTTGAAGATCTAGAGGAAGCTCTCCAATTTCATCTAAAAATAATGTTCCTCCTTTGGCTTCCTCAAACTTTCCAATCCTTCTCTGTGTGGCTCCCGTAAATGCTCCCTGTTCATAACCAAACAATTCACTTTCGATAAGGTCTTTGGGTATGGACGCAATGTTAACAGCTACCATATTATTGTGACCGCGATGAGAGTTTTCGTGAATTGATCTCGCTACCAGCTCTTTACCTGTTCCAGTTTCACCTGTTATGTTGACAGTAATATTACTGGTGGATGCTTTCTTCATCAAATGGAAAACTTTTTCAATGGCTTTAGAGCTTCCTTTAATTAAATCTGAGAATGTGAAATTATTTTTATTTGTATCGATGGAGATGTTAGAAAAATGATTCTTTAGCCTCTCTTCAAAATTTTCATCATGTAATATATAATGCTGGATTTCATTTTTTTGGTAGAATTCTAAATTTTGAATACAATTTTTTGTTGAAATAATATACTTTGTTGCATTACCGAACTCTGTATTGATTGCTTTTAGGTCTAATTCCACATTGGAATGAATAGTTTGTTCATCTATAATAATGATTTCAATATCTTCAAAATGCAAAAGATCCTCTATATATGAATATACTTTTAATTGGGGTAAGAAAGGGAGGAAGTAATGACTGAGATCTGTTGTATTAGTAAGGAGTATTGCATTCATTTTAAAAAGGATTGATTAGTAATGAATTGCAAATTTATAAAAAAAGGCGACCTTGAAAAGATCACCTTTATTTTATAGTCTTTTATATCTAATTTCTCTATTGAAATTAGTTTGAAGAAACATATAGATCTTCTTTTTCTACATATCTTCCTTTCAAATCTTGAATATGTCTGGCGTTATTGCCTTCTATTTTGTTCATAATTTTGATCTGTTCTTCTGATGCTTCAAAAATTACTTGATTAACATGCCAAGAAACAGTCTCTGTGAATGGAGGAGTAGTTAAAGAACCATTGTAATGAAAATAATGTTTCATCTCTTCACAATCATAACTTCCAAAAAGATCTTCAAGGTTGACTTCAGCTTCATTTACTTTTACCAACCCATTACTATCTTTAGGGATTTTATTTATGAACTCATTTAAGAATTTATTTTCCTTACCCATTTTAAATAAAACACCGATTACAAGGAAATGTGGCTTATCAGATTCATCATTATCTAATACATTTACCATGTGCATTTCCATAGGGTAGGTAATACCATCGATCTGATGTTCAGATGGGGTATGAAAATGTAGCTGTTTAAAACTGTATTGGTCATCTCCAAAAACTAATTTTGAAGTACTGTCAAAATCAATTTGCACAGTATGGCCTTTGTTTTCTACTGCATTACAGTGTGCCTCAATATTAATTCTAGACTTAATTATCCCTTTTGTTCTCTGAGAAAGGATATTGATTGGTGACTGTATATCTCCAAAATCACATTCTGCTTCTGTGTATGCTATATTACCATCGTGGTGATCAGTATTTTGCTTTTCAGTTTTTGAACATGAGAATGTTACGAAAGTGAGACAGATAATACTAATTTTTGCTAGTGTTAATTTCATAATAAAATGAGAGTTTTCTAAACGGATTATTTCACCGCTCAAATGTCATGTAAATAGTAATAATAAGTAGTGACTATAAAGAATCAAATATGGTAATTATTATCATCAAATTAGAATTCCATCAAAATAAATAACATTTAACGAATTTTTAGTTTTAAATATTTCTTAATGTTTCATTTGATACTTTGTTAAGTTACGTTGTTATATGTAGTGATATTTAGGAAATTAGCTATTTATCTCTTCAAAAAATGATGTTATAAATTACTTGATGTGTTTTATATATAACATTTTGTGAAATTTGGGTATTTTTCATGTTTAAATTTCAAGAACAAAATTAGCTCTATCATATTTGTAACATAATTAAGGATTTAACAAAGAAAACAGATTTAGTGCGATGTTAGTTTATAAGTTTGGAGGTACTTCGGTAGGTTCAGCAGAACGAATGGTTCAAGTTTCAAATCTAATTGTGGATGAAAAGCCAAAAATAGTTGTATTGTCAGCTGTTTCAGGTACGACTAATGCGTTAGTAGGTATTTGTGATGCTTACTTTGCAGGCGATAAGCAATTAGTAGAGAAATTAGTCGCTGATTTTAAGCCAAAGTATGATCAACATATATATGAACTTCTTCAAGAAGAATCTTCAAGAGAAGAGGCTCATGCATTAATGGATGAAAAATATGCATTGTTAAATTCTTATGCTGTAGAAGGTTTTTCAACAGAACAGGAGAGAGAAATTCATGCACAAGGTGAATTAATTTCCACTAAATTGATGCACTTATACCTTTCTGAACAAGGAGTGAAGTCAGTGCTTTTGCCCGCTCTTGACTTTATGAGATCTGAAAATGGAGAGCCTTTATATGATGAAATCGAAAAAAGATTAGCAGCTATTCTAGCGGAGCATAAAGAGGATAACTTGTTTATTACTCAAGGTTATATCTGTACGAATGAATTTGAAAAAATAGATAACTTGCAAAGAGGTGGTAGTGATTATACTGCTACAATTGTTGGTGCTTGTATCAATGCTGAAGAAGTTCAAATCTGGACTGATATTGATGGCATGCACAATAACGACCCTCGTTTTGTAGAAAATACAAAAGCAGTAGAACAATTAACATATGATGAAGCAGCGGAGTTAGCGTACTTCGGTGCAAAAATCCTTCATCCGCTTGCTGTTTTACCTGCTCAAACAAAAGATATTCCGGTAAGATTGAAGAATACAATGGCTCCTAGAGCTTTTGGTACTTTGATTGGACCAACTTCGGATAATGCAATTCCTGTAAAATCAGTTGCTGCTAAAAATGGTATTGTTGCCATTAAAATCAAATCAAGCCGAATGTTAATGGCTTACGGTTTCTTAAAACAAGTATTTGAAGTATTTGAGAAATACAGTACGCCAATTGATATGATTACAACTTCAGAAGTGGCAGTTTCATTGACGATTGACAATGATACACATTTAGAAGAAATCGTTCGTGACTTACAATCATTAGGTTTAGTAGAAGTAGACAAAGACATGACAATTGTTTGTGTAGTAGGTCAAATGCTTGTTGAAAATGCAAATATTGTCTCATCTGTGGTTAACGCATTAAAATCGTTGCCTGTTAGAATGATTTCTTATGGTGGTAGTAAGAGTAACATTTCTGTATTGATACCAACTTTTGAGAAAAACAATGCACTGAATTTATTACACAAAGAATTATACAGCGAAGCATTGGTTTAATGACCAATCTGTCAAAAAAAAGATAAAAATAGATTTCAGGGGCTCCAGCGACTCGTTTGTTGGAGTCTTTTTTTGTTTCAACAGGAATTGACATTAATATTGTTGTTTTGTAAATTATTGGGCAATAATCATTAAAAAATTACTTTTTTAGTGAGATTTACCCATCTTTTTCATTTGTTTGTAAATACTACAGTATTAACTACTTAAATTTGGAGCCCTAATTAAGATCACGCGTAATGCTCAGACAATCCCTAAAAATACTTTTTTTTTCAATTCTACTCTTTTTTGAGGTAGGTGGGGATGTTTATGCTCAAATGAATAAACAACTTGCTAATTACTACAAAAGAAGAGCAGAAAAGTACCTTGTCAAAAGCCCGTATCTTTATGAATATTTTACTATCAATGAGAGAGGAATAACTATTTATGCTTCTGCATTGCATCATAAAAGGGGTATGCCAGAATTTTTTCTTCCATGGAATGAGCTTTCCACTTTGAAAGATGTTTTTGAATTTACAGATAGAAATTTCCAATATAATGTCTACGCCACAAAAGGAGTAAAACCATTTTCAGAAGACTTGATTCAAACTATTAGGATATTAAAGCTGAATCATAATTTTATTCCTACTACAGTGATGAAACCACTTTCGGGAATAAGAGTAGCTATTGATCCTGGACATATAGCATCGGACATGAAAATGGCCAAAATTGAAGGGCGGTTTATTGATATGACATTAGCCAATGGAGAAAAAATCAATCTGAGGGAAGGAGATTTAACACTGACTACAGCTTATGTCTTGAAAGACAGTTTAGAAAAATATGGAGCTGAGGTTTTTCTGACAAGAACTTCAGTAGGAAATAAAGGTGCATCCAATGAGTCTTATGATTCATGGAAAAGCAAGCATCTCCCCAATAAACTAAGAACGCATCGAAAGCTAACAAAAAAACAATTGTTGCACATTCTTTATCATTCACCTGAATCTAAAATTTATAGGGATTATTACCTTCAGGATGATTTAGAAATAAGAGCTAATAAAATCAATTACTTCAAGCCGGATGTTACGGTAGTATTGCATTACAACGCAGATGAATTGAATGTAGGATGGCAAAAACCATCTCAGCGAAACTTCAGTATGGTGTTTGTTCCAGGTTCCTTTATGCGTAAAGAATTAGCAACAAAAAGAGATCGATATGACTTCCTCAGAATACTGGTGAGTGATAATACGAAGGACTCTTATTTCCTTAGCAAATTTATAATGGAACAGTTTGTTGATTACCTCAAAGTACCAGCGGTCAATAACACCAATGAACCACGCTATTTGAAGAATGTAGCAATGCCTTTAGGGAATGGAATTTATGCAAGAAATCTTCGTCTATGTAGGCTGTTAAACAGTCCATTATGTTATGGGGAACCTCTGTTGCAAGACAATATTAATGAACTCAAAGCACTGAACGATAACGATCTGAAAACAGGTAAAATTTCTGAAAGAGTGATTGAAGTAGCCAACAGTTATTTTTATGGCATATTAGAATATGTCAATTATCAGAAGACCAAGCATACACCCTAAATTTACTTCTAGCATATTTTGTGAACTGAATTGTTTTTTACTTTTTCGAAATTTTAGTTGGTGTAATTCGTAATTAACAAAATATTCTAATAAATTGCGATATTCTATCTTAATGATAAATGAATATTTTATTTCTATAAACTATCGAAATATACTCACAGCACATATTTAATCATTATAATTACTTATAAATGTCAACGTTTAAAAAAGCAGTATTAAGGCTTGATCAAACTGATAGAAGAATATTGGATATTCTTCAGAAACAAGCTAAAATAACAAACGCTCAGTTATCCAAAGAGATTGACTTATCTCCAGCCCCTACGTTGGAAAGAGTAAAAAAATTGGAGAACTCAGGCATCATTGAAAGTTACCATGCAAAGTTGAATACCAAAGCTTTAGGCTTGGGAGTAACTACTTTTGTTAACGTAAAAATCGAGAAGCACAATCAAGAAAATCATACGTCTTTCTTAAAGCAAGTAGAGAATATTCCTGAGGTTATTGAATGTCATCACGTTACTGGTAATAGCCATTACTTGTTGAAAGTCATAACAACTGATATTGAAGAGTATCAAAGAGTTTTATTAAATAAACTTAGTGAAATTAAAGAGGTAGATGATTTACAGTCAATGATTGTACTTTCATCGCCAAAAGATGCTCATACGATTCCAGTGCCTTAGGTCTTTTTTAAAAAATAAATCTAGCAATTATGATTAGTGTCTAATGCTCATTTTAAACGTTGGACACTAATCATATTACCAATTCAATTCAATATAACTACCCAGCCGTAGCGTTTTATGAAACAGATACTTTTAACGTCCCTATTATCATTAACGATCTCCTCTTCTTTTGCTCAGAACATTACCCTAGAAGCAAATAGCGAAGAGGTAAATAAGTACAAGTCTACTATAACAGAATCAGAAATGAAATCCCATCTTTCTATACTCGCTTCAGATGAGTTTGAAGGTAGAGAGACAGGGGAAAGAGGTCAGAAAATGGCCGCCGATTATATTGCTCAATTTTTTATGGATCAAGGACTGCAAGGGCCAGTGCCTAACGTTCCTAATCCTTATTTTCAACAATTTGATCTTTATAATCAAAAATATACCAATTTTACGCTTTCTAAAGGAAATGTCTCAATGCAGTTGATTGAAGATATTTTTCCATATGGTAACTTCTCATTCCAAAAAGAATTAGAGGTTGTGTTTATTGGTTACGGTGAGGACAATGAAGGCGTTAGCGACTATCAGAATATTGATGTGAAAGGAAAGGGTGTAGTCTTTTTTGAAAATACACCAAGTAAGTATGGGGCTTCAAATAAGATGAGCGGTCTTAGAAAGAAAGCTAAGATTGCTGCTGAGAGAGGAGCTTCTTTTGCAATTGTGATTAGTGAGTCTGACGAAAAATTCAACACTCAATCAAGTAGATATGGTAGCTATATTTCCAAAGGAAGATTAACTTTTGAAAAGCCATCAGAGACTTCAGACAATGGTTTCGGTTTAATATTAGTAAAACCATCTAGTTTCTTTAAAATGATTGGTGTCGATCAAAAGAAATTAGAAAAGCAGATAGATAAGGCGATTGCTAAAGGAAAACCTTCAGCAACAGGCGAAAGCTACAAAATGGAAATCAATGCTAAATTCAGTACTCGAAAAATGCCTACTGAAAATGTATTAGGCTTTATGGAGGGAACGGATCTGAAAGATGAGGTGTTGGTTGTAACATCTCACTATGATCACGTAGGAATTATCAATGGTGAAATTCATAATGGTGCAGATGATGATGGCTCGGGTACAACTGGACTTCTTGAAATTATCAATGCTTTTTCTCAAGCAAAGAAAGAAGGGAATGGTCCAAGAAGATCTATTCTTTTTATGACTGTAACAGGAGAGGAGAAAGGTTTATTGGGGTCAGAATACTATTCAGATCATCCAATTTTCCCATTAGAGAAAACAATTGCTGACCTGAATATTGATATGATTGGAAGAGGGGATGAAGCACATAGTGAAAACCCAGACTTTGTTTATGTGATTGGTGCGGATATGCTATCATCTGAATTACACGAACTCCATGAGCAAGTAGCAAAGAAATATGTTCCTGAATTGGATCTAGATTATACTTATAATGCGAAAGATGATCCAAACAGGTATTATTACAGGTCAGATCATTATAACTTTGCAAAGCATGGTATTCCTGTGATTTTCTATTTTAATGGTACACATGAAGATTATCATCAACCAACAGATACGGTAGATAAGATCACGTTTGGTCCAATGGCCAAAAGAGCTAAGTTAGTTTTTTCTACAGCATGGGAATTGGCAAATAGAGATAAAGCACCTATTGTTGATCAAAAAACGGAACAACAAAAATAGATTAAAGCTATTATATAAAATAAAACCTCGAAAAGTGTTTGAATCATTTTTCGAGGTTTTTTATTTGAGTGAGAATACTTAAATGTTTTTTAGGTATTCTTCTAAACTGTCATCTATTTCCAAGCCAAGTCTTTTTCTCAGCCTCTTTCTAGCCACTTTCACGCTGTTGAGAGAAATACCAAGGATTGCGGCTATGTCTTTACTGGACATATTTAATTTGATAAGATTACAAAGTCTTAAATTTCCTTCTGTTAAGTCGGGGTGATTTTCTTTGAGTTTCTGAGCAAAGTTTTGATGAACTTCAGAGAATAGCGTATTTAAGGTTTTCCAATCATTCTCAATATTTTCTGCTTGTTTGATTTCACGTCTAATACTGCTGATTTTATTTTTTGAAATAGGATCATTTGATTGTTGAAGATCTTCTAATTTCTTATCAATCTGATCTACCAAAGTGTTCATATGAGCCAACCTTAAAACATGAGTGGTCAACTCTTTTTCTCTTAGTTTCAAGGTTTCTTTGATCAATTGAGCCTTCTGATTTTCTACTTCAATAATATCAATTTCCTTATTCAAGAGTTCCTGTGTTCTTTCTTTAACGATTTTATTGAGGGCTACTTTCTGATGTTTCAAGTTGCGTACATAAAGAAAATAAATCCCTAAGCCTATAAGAATTAACGTTAGAATGATAGCAAATTTGAAAAGGGGTGTTTCCCAGTAATAGGCTTTCAATATGATTGGGAAACTTAATGTATTACCCCATTTTTGATTTTTATATCGACATCTGATCTCAAAGAAATAAGTACCGTTGGGCAGATTGGAGTACAACATTGAAGAATTGGATAATGACTGATTCCAATTGCTTTCAAAATTTCGCAAACGGTATTCATATTCAATATTATGTTGGTAATTGTATTCCAAACCGAAGTAATTGATATAAAAGGTACGTTGTTCAGGAGATAAGCTAACTTGATTTAATTGTGAAATATCAACGTCTTTATTCGTTAATTGATTTCTGACCACAGTGATACTATTTACTTTTACCTCTGGAATATTTTGCAAAAAGGTAATAGTTTTGGTGGGGTTGAAAATATTCAACCCTTCTGTGCCTCCAAATATCAGAAAGTTATTTTTCAACATCAAAGACGCACCCACATTAAACTGTTTCCCTTGTAATCCATCTTCTTCTGTGAACTTTCTGATGCTTTCATCCTTAGGATTGTAAGAAGTTATGCCTTGGTTGGTGGATAACCATAATGCACCATGAGAATCGTTTTCAATTGAGTAGATAACCTTGTTCGGCAACCTGTTATTTATTCCAGAAGCATATAAAGAATCTGTCTGTCGGTCGAGTTTCCATAACCCACTGCCAAACGTACCAATCCACAAATTAAGTTTATCATCTTCAGCAATTGAAATGATGGCGTTGTTGATATTGATATTTTGATTTTTCTTACTCTTGAAATGAATCTGTTTGAAAGTGTCACTTTCTTTGTCGTATCTATTTAAACCGTTGAAAGTGCCAATCCATATATCACCTTTTATATCTCTATAGATTTTGCGGGTATCATTATTGGAGATGGAATGAGAGTCATCAGGATTATTTTTATACCTCACAAAAGATTTTTTCTTAAGATTAAGTTTGACGACGCCATTGGTGGTAGCAAGCCAGATATTTCCAAAATAATCTTCTTCAATGTCCCATACATTATCCGTTGAAAGATCGTTGTGATATTGATCTATTGCATCTAACGGAGAGAGTATATTTTTTTTGTCAAGTATTCGCAATCCACTTTGATAGGTGCCGACTAAAATTAAATCATCTATTTTTTTCAATGAAATAACATATTGTTTAGGTACCACATTTTCAATATTACCATTTTGAATATTTAGTTTGTCCACTCCACCGCCATCAGTTCCAATCAAGATTTCATTTTGATTTAATTGTTCAAATGAAGTCACACTGTTATGGGATAGACCTTTTCCGTAAGTTTTATCTTCGCTTAACGTAAAGAAAGGGTCATTCTCATTATAAAGTTGGAGACCATTGCCAAATGTTCCAATCCAGATGTTATGATTAGCACCATAATAAAGGTGATTGATTGTTCTATTTGTACACTTATGATGAAGTAAAGTGTAGGGTTTATAGTCTTCCTCTTTCTTCAAACGGATAATGCCATTTCCTTCCGTTCCAAGCCAAATATTTCCATTATTATCTTCAGTAATGGATTTGATTTTATTCGATCCTGAATACAGTTTTTTGATTTTTAAATCTTGGTCCACTTTAAACAAATCACCAAGCGTAGTGCCAATATATAGTTGATTTTTAGTGACTTTTAAAGAGAAAATTGATTTTTCAGAAAAGAACTTGAAATTCGGTATAAATAACTTATCATGTGTTTTAGCGGAGTAAATAAATAAGCCATTGTCATGTCCCACTAAAATATACTCTTGAAATGAAACTAAAGCGTTGATGGAGACCTTACTGTTAGGTATTTTATAATACGTTTCCTGATCGTCAGAATAAAAAACACCAAGGTTGTTGACTCCAACCCATTGTTCATTTTCTGATGACCATGTAATACCTTTTACATCTTCAACCTCTTCTTTGTTTTCTAATACCACTCGTTGAACCCTTTTATCTTTCAGGTTCATTCTTTCAAGAGCTCCATTAGTGCCTATCCATAAGTTATTATCTTCAGGGTCAACTGCTAAACATCTTATTGTGTTGAAATTTAATCCATAATCAATCATGTCTGAGGCAACAAAAGTTCTAAACGAATTGCCGTCAAAAACATTGAGTCCGTCATCAGTACCAATCCATAAAAAACCATTCTTATCGTAAATGATAGCGTTTACATTGTTTTGGGACAATCCCTGTTTAGTTGTAAATCCTGAGAGTTTAACTGGCGTTAGATTGTTCGATAATACTGAAGGCGCTGTTAATAGTGTGCATAAAAGAACAGCAAAGCCATTCTTAAGCAATGTTAGTTGCTGCATTTTCAGATTTTGTGTAGTAGTGTGTTATAATTGTATAATTTACGTTAATATGCATCTATTAAACTTAATAGTCAAATAATATTGTACATACTTTGAAGGAGCACCTTAAATAAACCCATTTCCCTAAAAACGGATTTTCAAAAGAAGAAAAAAGCTCTTTCGAATCTAATTTTTCCTCTTTCTTTTTGCATGATTTTGTTAATAAATATCATTTGTTTGAGCTTGTTTGTGCGTGTTTATGCGTTTATTTTAGATGAATGTGTAAATTTAACACGTTAAATAATTACTAAATCCTCAATTTTTATTTTTAAACTATGGGTAGCAGAAGAGATTTTTTGAGAATTTCGGCATTGTCATCAGCCGCGTTGATTACACCTTCATTATCTACTTTTTCGTTTGCAGGAAAGAGAAAAGGTAATAAGCCTTTGATGATATCCACTTGGAATCATGGGTTTGGAGCAAATGAAGCAGGCTGGGAGATCTTAAAAGACGGTGGCGCCGCACTTGATGCTGTTGAGGCAGGAGTGAGAGTACCTGAAGCTGACCCAAAGGAAAGAAGTGTAGGATACGGAGGTTTGCCTGATCGTGACGGAAAAGTGACGTTAGATGCGTGTATCATGAATCACGAGTACGAATGTGGAGCTGTTGCCGCTTTAGAAAACATTATGCACCCAATTTCTGTGGCAAGATTAGTAATGGAAAAAACACCTCATGCCATGTTGGTGGGAGAAGGAGCGCAAACATTCGCGCTAGCAGAAGGATTTAAGGAGGAAAACTTATTGACTGAAAGATCAAAAAAAGATTGGGAAGAGTGGTTGAAGAAATCAGAGTATAAGCCAGTCATTAATATAGAAAACCATGACACTATCGGTGCCTTGGCCATTGATGCAAAAGGTCATATTGCCGGTGCTTGTACCACTTCTGGTGCAGCATATAAAATGCATGGCAGAGTGGGAGATTCTCCTTTGATTGGTGCAGGTTTATTTGTAGATGGAGAAATTGGAGCAGCATGTGCAACTGGTCTTGGTGAGGCTGTGATCAGAACGGCAGGGTCGGCCATGGTAGTAGAGCATATGAGAATGGGCAAATCACCTGTTGAAGCTTGTGAGATTGCTGTCAAAAGAATTATGGACACACATAAATCCCGTATGGAAAACCTTCAAGTAGGTTTTCTGGCCATTAATAAAAATGGGGAATACGGAGGATATAGTATTAGAAATGGATTTAACTACGCAATTGTAGATACGGAAAATGGGAATAGAATGGAAGACGCCCAGTTCAAAATGAAATGGTAGCGTTGGTGTATTCCCACTAAAATCAAATTACATATTATTTATAACTACCCTTATCGATGATTAAATTAAGGTCAACATTACTAGCTTTATTAATCCTGCCTTTTTTAGGTGCTTGTACTTCTAATGAGAAGGAGCAAACATCTACTAAAAAGGTTAGATATACAGATTATGTCAACCCATTTGTTGGAACTGACGGCCCAGGTAATACTTACCCTGGTGCAACTGTACCTCACGGTATGGTGCAACTTTCACCTGACAACGGTTATGGTGGATGGGATAGAATTGCAGGTTATTTTTGGCCTGATTCAACAATAGCCGGTTTTTCTCATACACATTTGTCAGGTACAGGTGCAGGAGATTTATATGATATTTTGGTGATGCCTTTCAACAGTAAATCAGACAGAACACTGACTGAAAATGGAAATGTGCGTCCAGTTTCATTGTTCTCTCACGATCAAGAAAAAGCAGAGCCAGGTTATTATGCTGTGGATTTATTGGATTATGATATCCACGCTGAAATGACTGCTACTTCTAGAACTGGTTTTCATAAATATACTTTCCCGAAGGACGATAAATCTCAAATTTATATCAACCTAGGTTATGCCTTGAACTGGGATGGTCCTACAGATACATATTTGAAAGTGATCGACAATCAAACAGTAGTTGGTTATAGATTTTCATCAGGATGGGCGCCTGTCCAAAAAGAATATTTTGTAGCGAAATTCAGTGTTCCATTCACTTCTTATCAGTTAGTGAATTCTGTAAAAGGAGATGACCTTAAAGTAGTTGAAGGCAATGAGATTCAAGCTTTGAAAACAAGAGGTTATTTCAATTTTGATACACCAAATGATAAAAATGAAGTTTTGGTAAAGGTGGCCCTTTCATCATCAAGCATTGAAGGAGCACAAAAGAACTTAGCCGCTGAAAATACAACTTGGGATTTTGATCAAGTAAGAAAAGACGCATCGGATACTTGGGAAACTGAACTAGAAAAAATCAAAGTTTCTTCTATGAATGAGGAGCATCTGAAAGTTTTCTATACAGCAATGTATCAGTCTTTATTGGCTCCAACTTTACACTCAGATGTTGATGGTGCTTATAAAGGTGCGGATCAAAAAAATCACGTTGCGAAAGGTTATAAAAAATACGACACATTCTCTTTATGGGATACTTACAGAGCAGCACACCCGCTGTATACTATGATCCACACACAAAGAGTACCAGATATGATCAATTCATTCCTTTCTCAATATGACGAAACAGGTTTACTTCCTGTATGGTCGATGAAAGGTAACGAAACAAATATGATGATTGGGTACCACGCTGTTCCTGTAATTACTGATGCTTATTTCAAAGGAATCAAAGGTTTTGATGTTGAAAAAGCGTATGAAGCATGTAAGGCCTCAGCGATGAATGAGAAAGGGGATGCAATGGCGGATTATATCAAATTAGGTTATGTGCCATTGAATTTTGATCACGAAAACTGGTCAGTTTCTAAAACATTAGAATACGCTTACGATGACTGGTGTATTGCTGAGTTTGCAAAAGCATTAGGAAAGGAGGACGATTATAAATACTTCGCGAAGCGTGCTGAAAACTGGAGACATGTTTATGATGAGGAATCTTCATTTATGCGTCCAAAAGATAGAAAAGGGGAGTTTATTAAAGATTTCCTTCCTAAAGATTATACAGATCACTTCTGCGAAAGTAACGCATGGCAATATTTCTTCTATGTGCCACAAAACATTGAAGGATTGATTGATGCAATGGGTGGTGCAGATCGTTTTGAGCAAAGATTAGATTCAATGTTCACTTACTATCCAGCCCCAGAAGATGAGTTGCCAATTTTCTCAACAGGTATGATTGGTCAATACGCACACGGTAACGAACCAAGTCACCACGTTGCCTATTTGTACAACTACATCAATAAGCCTGAAAAAGGACAGAAATTGATCCGTGAAATCATGAATACGCAATACAAGTCAACACCTGACGGCGTATGTGGTAATGAAGATTGCGGTCAGATGTCATCATGGTTTATCTTAAGTTCAATTGGTCTTTACCCCGTAAACCCAGGTAATGCAATGTATGACTTAGGGACGCCTTTATTCAATAACGCTACGGTTCAATTGGGCAATGGAAATACATTAAATATTGTTGCAAAAACAGTTTCTGATGCTAAGCCAACAGTGAAGAAAGTACTTTTCAATGGAGAGGAAATCAAAGGTTGGAAAATCAGTCACAACGAATTGATGAAAGGAGGAACTTTAGAGTTCATTTAACATAAAAGTACGGAGCTGTTGAATAAGCGGCTCCGTACCAACCTATTTATTAATCTTAATCAAAAACGGTTGTAAGATAAAATTCTTAACGCCATAACACTGCAAATAAACTACTACAAATACTTAACTAATCAGATAAACAAAATTGAAATGAAACTATATTTACTAACAGCATTACTTTTGGTCCAAAGCCTTGTTTTTGCACAAAACAAGCCCACGCTTATTCCATTTCCTCAAGAGGTAAACTGGAATGAAAATCATTTTGTCCTTACCAATGAGACTACACTTTTTGTAGAGGACAAAGCATTTGATATCCATCACTTTTTAGAGGAGGTGAAGTTTCAAACAGGCATTTCTTTACAAGTTGTAGAGAATAAAGAAGAGGCCGCTTTATTGATCCTTCTGGGCCAAAATATTAAAGAAGAGGAAGGTTATCAATTAACAGTAACAGATCAATTAATAAAGCTTGAAGCTAAAACTACAAAAGGTACTATTAATGCTTCTGCCACCTTACTTCAACTTATAGGAAGTACAAAGGAAGTTCCAGCAGTTGTAATCAACGATGCTCCACTTTTTGCATGGAGAGGAATGATGCTGGACGTGAGCAGACATTTTTTTGATGTGAAAACCATCAAGTCTTACTTAGACTTAATGGCACATTACAAAATGAATAAATTTCACTGGCACTTGACTGAGGATCAGGGCTGGAGAATTGAAGTGAAACAATACCCGCTTTTAACTGAAAACTCAGCCTATAGAACTGAAAAAGACGGTACAAAATACGGTGGTTTTTATACACAAGAGGAAATCAAAGAAGTAGTGGCATATGCTGCGAAAAGAGGAATAGAAGTGATTCCTGAAATTGATATGCCAGGTCATATGGTGGCCGCATTAGCTTCTTATCCAGAATTTTCATGTACAGGAGGGCCTTTTGAGGTACAAACAGAATGGGGTGTTCACGAAGATGTTTTATGTGCAGGCAATGAAAGAACATATGAGTTTGTTCAAAATATTCTGGATGAAATTATGCCATTGTTCCCGTCAAAATACATGCACATAGGAGGGGATGAGTGCCCTAAAGCAAGATGGAAAGAGTGTCCTAAATGCCAAGCTAAAATCAAAACTGAAGGTTTAGAAGATGAGCACGAACTGCAAAGCTACTTTATCAAGAGAGTCGAGAAAATGGTGAATGCCAATAGTAAGAAAATGACAGGTTGGGATGAGATTCTTGAAGGAGGATTATCGGAAACCGCAACAGTACAGTTGTGGAGAGATTTCCATGATAAAGATGCTGTAAGAAAGATTGCTGAAATGGGCAATGATGTCATCGTATCACCTACAGGAATGTGTTATTTCGATTATGATATTGTGACGACGGATGTAAAGCAAGTGTACAACTATCAACCTGTTCCTTCAGATTTAGCAAAAGAGAAGCACCATCATGTATTGGGTGGTGAATGTACAGTTTGGACGGAAAGAATTCCTGATAATGCTCGTCTAGATTTTATGGTTTTCCCAAGAATCATTGCATTCTCAGAAGCATTGTGGATCGGTCAGCAGAAAGGTTTCGAAGACTTTTCTGAAAGACTGGAAAAAGAATATTCTTACTTGGATTCAAAAGGCATTCAGTATGGCCCATCATCTAAAGTTTTAGATGTTGAAATTTTGAATGAGAATGGACAATTGAAAGTACAAGCCAAACCATTAATTGATGGTGTGAGCTTAAAATATAAAACGCCTTTATCAGAAGTGTTTGTTGATTACAATAAAGCTGTCGAAGTGAAAGAAACAGGGAAAGTTATCATTCAAGGTTATAGAAATGGAAGGCCTTATGGTGATCCTGTTTCTTCAAACTTCGTGATGCATAAAGGAAGTAATGCAACAATTGAATTATCTACACCTCCTTCAAATCCTTATGAAAAAGCGGGTGTACAAGGTTTAGTTGATGGACGTTTAGGTTCTGAAAGAAAATTCAAAGATGAAAGCTGGTTAGGTTTCAATGGAAAGGACGTGACAGCAACATTATCCTTTGAAAATAAGACATCTATCTCAAGCATTCAACTCAGAGCTTATGATGAAGTAGGCTCATGGATTATGGCACCAAAGAATATTGAAATGCTTTATTCTAAAGATGGGAAAAAGTATAAATCTGCTAATAAATTTAAATCCGAAACCGTTTCGACTGACGGAGACGTATTAATTTATAATTGGGAGGACTTATCAAAAATCAAAGAGATTAAATCTATCAAGATTATATATACCAACGGGGGTGAATTGCCGAAAGGAACAATGGGATCAGGCAATCCATCTTGGTTGTTTATTGACGAAATTATCATACAATAATACTTTACTATTTAATTATAACATGAATCGATTCTCCATTTCTTTATTGTGGATTCCACTCCTTTTTGGGTGTGTGTCCCATCTAAATAACGTTGCAAGTAGTGCTCAAGACGAGCCTGAAATTATATCTTACACAAAATATGTTGATCCGTTTATCGGAACAGGTGGTCATGGACATACCTTCCCTGGTGCTACGGTGCCATTTGGTATGGTGCAGTTAAGTCCAGATACCGGTGTTGAAGGATGGGACTGGAGTTCTGGATATCACGTTTCAGATTCTTCGGTAATGGGATTTTCACATACGCACCTTCAAGGAACAGGAGGCGGAGATTATGGAGATATTTTATTAATGCCTACAGTGGGTGAAATCAAAACTGAGCCGGGCACTAAAGCTAATCCTGATGAAGGATACCGCTCGCGTTTTGAGCATGTAAATGAGCAAGCCGATCCAGGGTATTATTCTGTATTTTTAGAAGATTATAAAGTATTAGCAGAGTTAACAGCAACGACTAGAGTAGGTTTACACCGTTATACTTTCCCTGAGTCTGATGCTTCACATATTATCTTAGACTTAAAACATGGTATTTCTGATTCACCGAAAGAAACATGGTTTAAAGTGAATGGTGATAATGAGATTGTTGGTTTAAGACGTTCATCAGGTTGGGCAAGAGATCAGTACATTTATTTTGTAGCTCAATTTTCAAAACCTTTCAAATCCGTTCAAGGTGTTAAAGGTGGTGAGTTGATTGACGGACCATCAAAAGTAGAAGGAAATGATGTAAAAGCAGTCATCAATTATGACACTAAACTAGATGAGGAAGTAGTTGTGAAAGTGGCTATTTCAGCTGTATCAGTGGAAGGTGCTCGTAAAAATATGGAAGCAGAAACACAAGGTTTCGATTTTGAAGCAGTAAAAAGACAAGCTGATTTAACTTGGAATGAAAAGCTTTCAAAAATTGAAGTAGAAGGTGGAGACCAAGTACAACGTACTATTTTCTATACTTCTTTATACCATTCTATGACGGTTCCAAACGTATTCATGGACGTTGATCATCAGTACAGAGGAATGGATCATAAAATTCATAAAGCGGAAGGGTTTACAAACTACACGCTTTTCTCTTTATGGGATACTTTCCGAGCTACGCATCCATTATTTACATTAACATCGCCAAAAGAAAACAACGATTTCATTAAATCAATGTTGGCAAAATATGAGCAATCAGGTCAGTTGCCAGTTTGGGAATTAGCCGCTAATGAAACAGGAACAATGATTGGATTCCACTCAGCACCTGTAATTGTGGATGCAATGCTGAAAGGTCAAACTAATTTTGACGAAGAAAAAGCATATGAGGCATTAGTAGCTGCGGCTGAAGATCCAAGAAGAGGATTGAACTGGTTTAATGCTGAAGGATATATTCCAATGGAAAAAGAAGCAAACTCTGTTTCTAAGCAAGTGGAATATGCTTATGATATGTGGACGGTAGCTCAAGTAGCAAAGCGTTTGGGTAAAACAGAAGATTACAAAAAATACAGCAATAGAGCTTTAAATTATAAGTTGTTATTCAACGAAGAAACAGGTTTTATCAGAGGTAAAGACTTATATGGTAATTGGGTGACACCTTTTGACCCAATGAATATTTCTTTATTGGGAGCTGGTGAATATACAGAAGGAAATGCATGGCATTATAACTTCTTTGCTCCACAAGACGTGAACGGCTTGATTGAATTGCACGGTGGTGACGCTGGTTTTGTAGCGAAAGTGGATGAAATGTTTGAGCAAGAAGCTGTAAATGATAACCATATGGCACATGATGTGACAGGTTTGATTGGACAGTATGCACAAGGTAATGAGCCTTCGCACCACGCTATTTATTTATACAACTACGCAGGTCAGCCTTCTAAAACACAAGCAAGAATCCGTCAAGTGATGGACGAAATGTATACTGCCGAAAGAGATGGTCTTTCAGGTAATGAAGATTGTGGTCAGATGTCGGCTTGGTACGTGTTCTCAGCAATGGGCTTCTATCCTGTAAACCCAGCCAACGGAGAGTATATCATTGGTAGCCCGATTTTCTCAAAAGTGACCATTCACTTGGACAATGGAAACGATTTCGTGATTGAAGCGAAAAACAACGACATCAATAATCTTTATATTCAAGGTGCAACTTTAAATGGTAACCCATTTGATAAATCATTTATCACGCATCAGCAAATTGAAGAAGGTGGAAAAATCACATTTGAAATGGGAGCTTCAAAATCGACATGGGGTGAGGCAAAAGAAAGCCGTCCAGTTTCTTATGCCATTTTACCTTCAGAAGAAGCAGAATTATTGGAAGTAAGAGATCAGGTTTTCCGCCCGGCAATCACAAATAAATCAGTGTTGTTTAACTCCACTGCAACAGTAGGATTAAAATGCATCACACCAAACGTGAAAGTTTACTACACATTGGACGGTTCAACACCAACAACTTCTTCAAAAGAGTACACTGAAGAGTTTACATTGAATCAATCTACGATGGTAAAAGCGATTGCTGTCAATGAGGAAGGTGCATCAAGCAAAGTATCAGAATTTGATTTCAAAAAATCGTATTACAATACTGGCGAAGAATTCCCTAAGTTGACGATCAACTATGAGAAAAATGCTTCATATGATGCTGGTGATAATGGTATTCTGAATGGAGAATATGCGTCAGATAACTTAAGAGACGGTAAGTGGGATGGCGTTTCAGGACAAGACTTGGAAGCTGTTGTGGATTTAGGTGAGCCAAAACAATTACACCAATTGTCTATGGGCTTCTTGGAAAACACCTCTTCATGGTTATTCTTACCTCAAAAAATTACATTCTTCGTTTCAAAAGACGGCAAAGAATTTACAGAGGTAAGCCAACAAACAGTTGAAATGCCAAATGATCACCCAGTGATCAGCGTAACAAGATTCTCAGCAGAAGTGAACGGTACTTACCAATATGTAAAAGTGGTAGCTGAGCCATTCGAGAAATTACCTACTTGGCATTTAGGTGCAGGAAACACACCTTGGATGTTTACAGATGAATTAGTGATTGAATAAAGCCAATTATAAAGGCCCCATGTGTATTACTTAGGCATGGGGCTTAATTTCAAAATAGATGCAATGAAAAAAGTATTTTACTTATTAACTCTTTTCTTGAGCACTTCACTTTTAGCACAAGATTACACGGAGTATGTGAACCCATTTATCGGAACTTCAAATTACGGAGCCACTAACCCTGGAGCAATTGCACCAAGAGGTATGGTTTCAGTAGTTCCTTTTAATACATCAGGTAAAGGCAATAAAATGGAAAAAGACAGCGATTGGTTGTCCTTCCCATATGCTTATGAAAATACCATTTTTACAGGTTATAGCCACGTCAACTTAAGTGGTGTAGGTTGTCCTGATTTAGGAGCAGTTATTGTAATGCCGACAACGGGCGATTTGAATATTCATCCATCAGAATACGGTACTACTTATTCAAAAGAAACAGCTAAGGCAGGGTATTATTCTAACTTTTTAGAGAAATATCAAGTTGCAACTGAAGTGACGGCGACACAAAGAGCAGGGATTAGTAAATATAAATTCCCAGCAGGTAAAGCCAATTTACTTTTGAACTTAGGTCAAGCCCTTTCTAATGAAAGTGGTGCAATGGTAAAAGTTGTCAATGATCAGGAGATCGAAGGAATGAGAATGATAGGGTCTTTCTGCTATAATAATCCTAAAACTATTTATCCTGTTTACTTCGTGATGAAAGTAAATAAGAAAGCAGATAGAACAGGAGTTTGGCAACAGCACAACAAAATTGATGGCATTGAAGCACAATGGATGTCTGCTTACAATGGTCAGCAAAGAATTATTGAAGATGCTTATTACCCAATCATTGGTGATTCATTAGGAGCTTATTTCTCTTATGATTTTGAAGTAGCGACTGAGGTAGAAGTAAAAATTGGGATTTCTTATGTAAGTATCGAAAATGCAAGAGAGAATTTAGAAAAAGAAGTTGCTAACGTTTCATTTGATGAAATTGCCAACAGAGCCAAAGACAATTGGAATGAAAAATTATCAAGAATTGAAGTAGAAGGAGGTTCTGATGATGACAAAACTGTTTTTTATACAGCCCTTTATCACTCTATGATTCACCCGAATGTAATGAGTGATGTAAATGGAGAATACCCTGAAGCAAAAACGCGTAAAACAAAGAAAACAGAAGGTGAACGTTATACTGTTTTCAGTCTTTGGGATACTTACAGAAACTTGCACCAATTGATGACGCTTGTTTATCCAGAGCAACAATTGAATATGGTCAATACCATGTTGGATATTTATGATGAAACAGGTTGGTTACCAAAGTGGGAATTAAACGGAACAGAGACATTTACGATGGTAGGTGATCCTGCTGCAATCGTCGTAGCGGATACTTATTTAAGAGGACTAAGAGGTTTTGATGAGCAGAAAGCATTTGAAGCCATTCTTAAATCAGCTTACCCTGTTGAAGGAGGTAACCCGGTAAGACCATGTGTAGACAATTATATAAAATACGGTTATGTTCCTGTAGAAGATGAATTAGAAGATAAACTTTGGGGTTCAGTTTCAACAACATTAGAATATACGGTGGCAGATTGGAGTATTGCTCAGTTTGCAAAAGAATTGGGTGATCAAGAAAAGTACAAAGAGTTCTATAACCGTTCAATGGGTTATAAAAAGATGTTTGACAAAGAGTCAAACTTCTTAAGACCGAAACACATGGATGGTAAATGGCACGAACCATTTGATCCAGCACATGGTGCAAACTTTGAGCACAATATCGGGTACGTAGAAGGGAATGCTTATCAATACAACCTAATGGTACAATATGATATTCCTGGTTTAGTAAAGCAGTTTGGCGCTAGCAAAGCTTTCGTCAACCGTTTAGATGAGATCTTCGAAAAAGATCAATTCGATATGGCCAATGAGCCAGATATGGCATATCCTTATGCTTACAACTACATCAAAGGAAAAGAATACAAAACACAAGACAAGGTAATTGAATTAAGAGAGAAATATTTCACGAACAAGCCTGACGGTATTGCCGGAAACGATGATACAGGTACGATGTCAGCTTGGGTAGTTTTCTCTATGATGGGCTTCTATCCAGATGCACCATCAACACCTCAATACGCATTAACTACTCCAGCTTTTGATAAAGTGACGATCAAACTAGATCACGATGTTTGGGGAACTGATGAGCTTGTCATTAAAAAAGAAGGTGGAAATACAAACCATATTCAATCCATCAAAGTGAATGGAAAAACGAAGAAAGGGTACTTTATTTCTCACAAAGATTTAGTGGGAGCTAAGGAAATTATCTTTACTACAAAATAGAGAATCACTACAAACTGTATAAAAAAAGTCAGGGCTGAAAGGCCTTGACTTTTTTATATGCACTAAGCAGTTGCACATTTAAAATTGGGATAAGTTGAATTATTATTTTTTAGTCTAATCAAGGCAGAATAGAAGAGCATAGCCGAAGCTACGTGATGATATTCTAACGCAGAGTGGGCTAAAAAAGAAAATCCAAAACTTCCGATTTTAATTGTTCAACTGCTTAATATCAGATCGCTATCTGTTTAATTTCAAAATAACGTCTGACATCAAATTAAAATTTATAATACCTTCAAAATATCACCTTCGATTTTTTGAGGTTCAGTATTTGGAGCAAAACGCTTTACTGGATTTCCATTTTTATCAATTAAGAACTTTGTGAAATTCCACTTGATGGCATTGATAAGCGTGCCTGGAAGTTCCTTTTTCAAAAACTTAAAAATAGGGTGAGCATCCGAGCCATTCACATTTACCTTTGCAGTAAGTGGAAAAGTCACGCCATAGTTTAATTGGCAAGTAGAGACCATATCCTTATTTTCAACAGGTTCTTGACTAGCAAACTGATTACACGGAAAACCAATGATCACTAAACCTTTATCCTTGTATTTTTGATATAGTTCTTCTAATCCATGAAATTGGGGAGTTAAACCACATTGTGTAGCAGTATTCACCACTAATACCGTTTTTCCTTCAAAGTCACTCATGGCTATATCTTCTCCTAACGTGTTTTTTGCAGAGAAGTCATAAAATGGTGTACTCATATTTTTATTGCTGGAATATTGATTGAAATTTTATAAAATTTAAAGATGATGATATGAAAGTGAATAATCAATCATCAATATAAATAAACATAAAAATCCTCTTAATGTTTTACTTTTTTATTAGTATTTCGAATGAAATAAGAATAATAACAAAATACACTAAAATGATGTTGTGAGTGATGAAAGTTGGGTTTCTTTTTTTGAATTATCATTTTCGATAAAGATATTTGCACAAATCTATTGTTTATTCAACAACTATAAAGCAAATGCAAGCAAACTATTTAGAAATGCGTAATATCGTATTATGTGTTTTATTTTTTTTAACATCAATATTGGCTTATTCTGCTGATGTTGCTCCTCATATTGATTTATATAATGATATAAATAGTGTCGAAAAACAGGGTGATATCATGGTGGTAGGTGGTTTTAAATCATCAGACTACAAAGGGGCAGTTTATGTTTATCAAAATGTAAATAATACTTGGGACAAGATTGCAATTCTGAGTTCTTCTGTAAATAATGAAGCAGATGATGATTGGTTTGGTTATTCAATCGCTTTGACTGAAACTACTATTGTAGTAGGGGCTCCAAAAGCTGGAAAAGTTTATGTTTTTGAAAAACCTGAAACAGGATGGGAAGATATGACAGAATCTGCTGTTTTATCGACACCTTATCAACGAGGTGATCATTTTGGTTATTCAGTTGCAATTGGAGCAAATGAAATTGCTGTGGGAGCTTATCAAGCGTATAATTACCAAGGTCGTATTGCATTATACCAAAAATTGGAAAATGAAAAATGGAGTGAACAAAATACAACTCTTACTACTTTGCTGTCAGCATCTCCAACAACAAATGAATATGTTGGTCACGAGATTGTATTACAAGGTACTACGTTAGTAACAGGAGCATTAGGGTATTCTTCTTGGAATGGAGCATTGTTCGTTTATGATATAACTGCTGAAAAAACAGTTGAGGGGACTTTACTTCCAATGGCAAAACTAACAGCGTCATCACCAGATTATCAATTGGGAATTCACCTTGCAATATCAGAGGATCAAAATACTATTGCAGCTACAGAATATGGACGTAGTAAAGCCGGTTCGGTGAGAATGTTTGTGAAATCAGATACTGAAGCTTGGAGTGATAGAACAGAAAAATTTAATATCAGCGAAAATGACATTGTCAATGGAGATCTTTTTGGTTCAGCATTGAATTTTAATGAAAATCGAATAGCAATAAGTGCAAGAGAAAAGAATAATGGACAAGGTAAAGTCTATGAATATTCGATTGCAGATGATAAACCATCTGTAAGTTTGATTAATACTTATGAGGCACATGATGCTGAAGAAGGGCATCTTTTTGGTAAGGAACTTTGTTATTTTGGGGAAGGAAAATTGATTGTGGCTGCTCCTTCAAAAGAAAACGATAAATTATATTTCTTTGGAGATCAGGAAGGTCCATTCAATAGAGAATATTATACCAAGTCTAGACATATTGACATTGATGGTAATTATATGGTGATGGGTGCTTATGACGGAGATCATTCAGGAGTTGCATTTGTGTATCATTTTGAGAATGAAATGTGGGTTGAGGTAGCAATGTTAGTACCAAGTGATGGCCAAAAGGGAGATATGTTCGGTTTTGCAGTTGCGATCCAAGGAGATGTAATTGTTGTAGGAGCACCAAACGCAGAGAAGACTTATGTGTTTGAAAAGTCATCTACAGAGACATGGAAAAGTATGAAAGAAACTCGAGCACTTTCGCCTATAAACAAAGGTTACTTTGGTTATTCTGTAGATGTGCAAGATAAAACAATCTTAGTGGGAGCGTACCAAACTAATAACTACCAAGGTAGTGCCTACCTTTATAGAAGAGATGGAGCCACTTGGTCTGATGATTTAACAGTACATAATCTAACTTCTCCATCACCGCAAGTCAATGAATACTATGGTCATGTTTTAAAAATTGAAGGGAATACAATAGCAATAGGAGCTTTAGGGAATAACAATTGGAAAGGGACCGTTTATGTTTACAATATTCCACCTAATGGAGAATTGGATCTTAACACTCCACCTGTAGACCTTTCAGTATCCAATGATGGTGAAGATTATCAATTTGGAATTCATTTCGATTTAAATCAGAATACTATTGCTGTTACTGATTATGGAAGAGATGTAAATGGAAACGTTTATGTATACCAGAGAGAAGAAGGCAAATTATGGACTGATAGGACAGAAAGTTATGTAATCGAAAATCCAAACCCAGCAGATGGAAGTGGTTTTGGGAGTGCAATTCATATAAAAGGTGATACTCTTGCAATTGGATCTTATGGTGATAACAAAATTGGATCAGCTCATGTTTATCAACTTACTGATTATAATGCGAGGTGGATTTTCAATTATCAATTAGAAAGAGGTGAAGAAAATGATTTATTTGGTGCTGATCTAAAATTGATGGAAAACCATTTAGTGGTTTTGGCAGGGAATAGAAAAGGAGACTTTCTTCATACTTTCACATTGCCTACAATTAGTGCTGTTACTTCAATAAAAGATCAAGACTTAATTGCTATTCCTAAATTATTGAATACAGATCCTGTGTTAAGACACGTGTCAAGGATTTTACAGTTTGTAGACCTTCAGTCTAAACATTATTCCTATTCTGTTATAGGTGTTGATGGTAAATTATTACAAAAGGGAGAATTAAATTCTAAAAGACAGATTGAATTAGAAACTGAAGGTGCTCATTTTATCATACAGCTTATTGAATCGAAGTCTAAAACGAAATACACATTTAGATATTAGTGAATAATTAAGTACAAATTCAAAATTATCTAATACTAATTCTATTTATTGTTTTGCGATTGCTTCCTTCAAAAAAACTTTTAATAGAACCACTATTAATACGTTTTTTAGCGTTGTACTTACAAAAAATAAATTAGAATTAACTATGATTTATTTTTGATTTAGTACTTATCTGAATTAGGTTACAACTATAGAGTCAGTAGAATAAGGCTATTTCATTTTTTGGAATAGCCTAATTTTTTTGAATGCGAATTAATTTTTGATGGAATTGTTGTAATAATACGACTTGATATTCATCTGTATGTAGATGAATTGATCATTATTGGCTTTTTAGATGAGAATGTAATTATAAATCATATAACAATATTTATATCAATAAAAACTGACTTGATAAACAAATTTAAAACAGGTTATCTTTGAGTGAATTAATTAAAAACCCTTTGTGAAGTTAAAATAAATATTACAAAAAATAAATAACTCCTTTGCTATTTAAATATTAATCAATACTTTTGTCAAAAGTACTTTTTATTAAATTTTATTTAACGATTTTAAATTAAACTCAAAACAATGAAAGCGAACTATTTCTGGGTGCGTAACATGTCTTTGTGCGTACTCCTCCTCCTCATGTCTAACATTTCATACTGTTACAGTGTTGCTCCAGATCTTGATTTGTATCAAGATATTAACAGTATTGAAAAACATGGTGACATTATGGTAGTCGGAGGTATTAGATCTTCAGATTATGCAGGTGCGGCCTATGTTTACAAAAATGTAAACAATGTATGGGAAAATGTAGCCATTTTAAGATCTTCTAAAGGTCTATTGGCTAACGATGACTTATTTGGATTTTCAATTGCAGTCAATGATGATGTGATTGTTGTTGGAGCTCCATTATCGGGTAAAGTTTATGTTTATGAAAAACCTGCTTCAGGCTGGTCAGACATGACTGAAACTTTAGAATTATCTTCTCCTTATCATACAGGAGATCATTTTGGTTATTCCGTTGCTCTTGGAGACAACGAAATTGCAGTAGGTGCTTTTAAGGCCTATAATTATCAAGGTAGAATTGCCTTATATAAAAAATCAGCGGGGAGCAAGTGGAGCACACAGACCCCTAAGCTAACTACTTTAACTTCTTCATCTCCAAGCTCAAAAGAATATGTTGGTCATGAAATTGCTTTAGCAGGAAGCACATTAGTATCAGGAGCTATAGGTAACTCTTCTTGGACGGGTGCTTTGTATGTTTTTGATATTGATTCATCAGTTGGATCTACTATCACTGCTAAAGCTAAATTAACTTCATCTGCTCCAGATTTTCAATTAGGTATGCATGTATCTATATCTGAAGATGGAAATTTTATTGCTGCTACTGAGTATGGACGATCGAAAAAAGGTTCAGTGAAAATCTTCAAGAAATCTGCAGGTTCTGATTGGACTGACAGAAAGGAAGCTTTTAGTATTACTGAGTCTGAACTAGTGAATAATGATCATTTCGGTGCTGCTTTGAGCATAAGTGGAAACGGAATAGCAATTAGTGCTAGAAGCAAAAACAATAACAAAGGCAAGGTGTATGAATATGCCCTTAATTTTGTTGCTGATTCGGCTAGATTAGTCAAAACTTATGTGGCTGAAGATGGTCAAGAAGGAGATCTTTTCGGAAAAGAAGTATGTTATTTTGGAAATAGTGAACTTGTGGTAGCTGCTCCAGTGAAAGAAATTGACAAACTTTATTTCTTCGGTAATGCAACAGGTGTACCTCGTTCAAATTACACAAGATCAAGACATTTGGACATTGATGGAGATGTAATGGTATTGGGTGCTTTTGAAACTACTGAAACGATGTCAGGAACAGCATTTGTTTACGAAAGACAAAACGGGAAGTGGTTGCTAAAAGCGAAATTGACACCATCTGACAGAAGCAATAATGATATGTTTGGTTTTGCTGTTTCTATTCATGGTGACGATATTGTAGTTGGAGCACCAGCATCTAATACTGTTTATGTCTATGAAAAGCCTGCAAGTGGCTGGGCAAATGCAACAGAAACTAAAACTTTAAAAAATCCTTTAGGAAGCTCTGGCTATTTTGGATTTTCTGTTGATAACAAATCTTCTGAAATTGTAGTTGGAGCATATCGATATTCAGGCTACACGGGTAGAGGTTTCTACTTTACAAAAACAGGAGCTTCATGGAAAGATGGTTCAAAAGTGACAACTTTAGTTTCACCTTCTCCAAGAGGGAATGAGTATTTTGGACATCAAATCCGTTTATCTGATGATGCAATTTTGGTTGGAGCATTAGGTAAAAATTCATGGAGAGGTACTGCATATGTTTATAACCTGCCAGCTAGTGGTTTTAACACTACTTCTGTTACTCCTGATGTAGAGTTGGTATCTCCTGATAATTCTGGTTTCCAATATGGAATACACTTAGATATTGAAGGTGACAGAATTGCAATTACAGATTATGTAAGTTCATCAAACCTTATTGGAAAAGTACATATATTCGAAAAGAATTCTGGAGCACTTTGGACTTCAAATGTTCCGCACTTGACAATTAATAATCCGTCATCAAGTCATGGAGATGGTTTTGGTTCTGATGTGAAACTAAAAGGTGGATCTTTATTAGTTGGTGCTTATGGTGAAGAAGTACATGGTGGAGCATATCTTTACAATGTAGATGTTGCTAATTCTACATATGATTCACTTGCATTGTTTGTTCCTGCAGGCGAAACAGATGCCATTCGTTTTGGTACTGGGGTAAGATTTCATGATGATCATGTAGTTGTATTAGCAGAGGAGAATCCTGAGCAATTCTTCTTTACATTCAACTATCCTGTAGGTGTTAGTAATTTACGTGAAGTATCTGGTGGATCATTAGCAAGTGAATTACAGAACAGTGTACCGAAATTGTTGAATACTGATCCTCTATTAAGAGGTGCTTCGAGTGCTCTTCAATTTATCGATTTATCAAATAATGAATATTCATATTCAATTTTTAGTGCTGATGGAAGATTATTACAAAATGGAAAAGTAGATGGTAATGGCAATGTGAAATTAAATGTAAATAGCGATCATTTAATTATTAAACTTGTTGATACTAAAGCAAACTTAGTTTATACATTTAGGTATTAATCCTTATAAGTACTAAGCCAAAATTAAATAACACTAATTCATATTGTTTTTTCCGATTACTGCCTTTCAAAAACTTTAAATAGAACCACTATTTATTTGTTTTTGAGCGTTGTACTCGCAAAAAAAACTAAGAATTAATTATCATTTATTTTCGGCTTAGTACTTAAAGCTCAAAAAAGGCTATTTCAGAGATGAAATAGCCTTTTTCTTTTACAGAAAAATAATATTTTTGAAACATGATTTCAATAAATTTCCTAGATTAGGATAATGGTAAAATATTACTCAAAAAAGGATAGAACTTTTTAAATATGACAATACAGGAACTTCAAGAGCGTTATCAGTTTAATCGTGAAACACCAATTGTAATTGGTGATAGATGTAAAGTTTTTTATGGTAAACTAGAGGAGGATGCGGTACTCGTAATCTCAGACCTTTCTCCCAGAATAATAGCCAATGAACCTGTAGATTCCTTTGAAGCAGGAGCTACTTTTTCTTTTGAAGGAACGTCAGAAAGTACGGATACTTATGTTTTTGGTTCTATTCAATATACAATTCGAATGTTGGACAATTATTCTGAAGAAATTCAGAGTAAAGTTGAGCAAATTATTAATGAGAAAGATGAAGAGTCTTTAAGGCAGCATGAAAAAGACTTATTATTTGCCTTGAAATTACCGGAATTAGATCGTACACAAAAATTGTTAGATATTAAAAGTCTTTATAAACAAGAGTTGTATGATGAGACTTTTAAAGCAATAGCTTACGATTATGCTGATGATCTATTGCTAGATGGAGAAACCCTTTATTTATTAGGTGATATGTGTGAGAAGGGAATGGGTACTTTTCGAAATATTGACCAAGCAAGACAATTCTTTGCAAGAGCGGCAGAAGTTGGGGTGACCAATGCTCAAAAAAGAGTAGAGTTAATTGATGAGGAATTAAAAAGGGAACAAGCATCTCAGGTAAAAGCACAGGAACAGGAAGTGGAAGTCACGGAACCTGCACCATCTACTTCAAGGTTAAAAAGAAAGTCAGGGCCTGTTAATAGAAGAAGAGGTTTATCAAAAAAGAACAAAATCAGATATACAATTATTGGTTCAATTTCTTTTCTTTTAGGACTTTTTATCTCAACAATTTTTAGCTTTATACTTTCTTTTAGTGGTACATCAATAGATAGTAGCTCTGATACAGGAGAGGAAATGAATTCTTCAACAGAAGAGACTTTAACAGAATCTGACCTTTACTTTAAAAAGCTAGAAGGGGATATTTTGAAACAGATGGCTGATCTTAGAAATTACACTTATGGAATTGGAAAGCTGAAGGAAGGAATTACAATGATTGAACAAGCTGAAAGAACGAATAAATTGACTCCAGCTCAAGAAAAGAGACTGAACCAATTGAGTGGATTTATAATGGGACAAATTTCAGCTATGAATGATAATAAGAAAGAAGATTTCTGGTTTAAGCATAAAAGTAAAGCTGGTGAAACCGTTATCAGTATAGCCAATCATTATAAAGTACCGGAAAAAAAGGTATTAGATGCAGAAGGTAAACCTATTTCTATGGATAGAATTTTGAAAAATAATGAAGTGGTAAAGGTAGGAGTTCCAGCGTTGTTCTTTGATCATAAAATTTTACCTGGAGAAAGCATTGGTACTATTTCAAATAAATATGATATCCAGCCAGAGGATATCAGGAAGCTGAATGAATTATCTTCAGATGTGATTCATCCAGGTCAAGAACTAAGAGTTTATATTCGCCAATAATTGATAGCTCTTTAATACCATTAATCAGAATTAAAGATAGGTGTCTATCTCTTTCTTTTAAGGAAAAGATAGGCATCTATTAAAAATAAGTTTCGGACCTGAATCAAAGAAATTTTTCTTGTCTCTTTAAAAAAGATATTCACTACATATAAACTGAAAAACTGAGTAATTAATGTAGCATAGGCTGCTCCTGTACCGCCATATTCTGGTATCAAATAAAGATTCAACCCCACATTGATAATACTTCCCAAGATGGTACTGTACATTATAATATGTTGATTATTAGAAAGGGATAAATAATTTGACCTTAAAGATGCATTGAATAAAAATATAGCTCCAATGCACTGAATTGAGAAGATGTGATAAGATGGTAAAAAGGCATCGCCGAATAGAAATAAGATAATCCATTCCCCAAAGAACCAATTAAATAGACATCCTAAATAAGCTAAAACTGTCAATCCTAAAGTAGTTTTCTTATAACGGTCATAAAACTGTTGTTTTGAGTCTCTATTCCATAGCTCAATAAAGGGCGGGTAAATGGACGCTAAGATAATTCCAATGACTGAAATTGGTATGTCATAGAGCTTACTTGCTGTACCATAAATACCAACATCATAAGTAGACTCTCTTAAATCACCCAGCATTATTTGATCAATTTTGGAATAAATAATGAAGGCTAAACTCGAAACGGCTAAAGGCCAAGAATCTCTAAACAGTTCTTTTAGGTATTGTATATTGAATTTCCAAAGCCTTATTTTCTTGGTCTCAAAAGCGTAAATACCTAGTAAGAATATACTGCCTATGCAAATATCCAAAGTGTTGACAAGAGCAAAGAAAAACAAACTGCTTTCGTTGTAGATCAAGAATATTTTAAAAAGCGAAAAAGAGATAAATGAGATGTTTTTGACAATTACAGTCTTTTTAACATCCAAATGAGCTTGGTAAAAATATTGTATGATATCACTGGTCTGAAAAAATAGCCCTGAAGCACCCAATATACCTAACATCATCAGCAGTGAGGATTCTACTTCCGAGAAAAAGTAGATATATGCCACAATTCCTAATCCGCTCAGTAATGAAGTAGAAGCCCTAAATAAAAAGGAAGTGCCTAAAACGTCTTCCTCTTTAAATTTAGTACTCAGTAAATCTCTTATTACAATTCTTTCAAGCCCAAAAGTGGCGATGCTCGTAAACATCACAGTTAAGGCGATGGAATACTCCCAAAGCCCAACATCTTCAACACCCAAATATCTCCTTACCCAAGCATTGATAAAGAGACCAACTAAGATCCTTGAAACTTTATCAAAAGCGAGCCAATTGAGGTTTTTAAAGATGGCAACGACACCCTCTTTTTTCCGCCAATTATTAAAATCCTCGAAAATTTTTCTCATGGACTAAATCAGGATATAATCTTCAACAAACTCTCTAAAGGCTCCTTCACCGCCTTTCTTAGAAAGAATTTTAATATTTTGAATTTCTTTAATCTTCTTCAATGCATCATTTGGGCAAGCGGCTAAACCTACCGAAGATAGAAGGTCTTTACAGTTGATGTCGTCACCGATATAAGCAACTTGTGATAATTTAATATTTAATTCACCACAAATCTTTTTGGCAACTTCTAGCTTTCCTCCATCTTTTTTACCTTGATAAAGAAAATCAACTTTCATTTTTTTGCCTCTTCTCTCTACAAGTTGAGTGTCTTCAGAAGTTACAATTCCAGTTTTTATACCATTTTCTCTTAATAGTTGGAAGGCCATACCATCTCTTGTATTGAACTTTTTGAGTTCTTCACCATTTTCAGAATAATACATGCCAGCATCAGTAAGTACGCCGTCAACATCTGAAAGTACAAGTTTGATATCAGAAGTTTTATCTTGGAACAAATGTTTATGCATTAATTTTTCAGCAATGATCCAATCATCTTCCTCGTCAATCTCAACAGCAGTATAATGAGGTAATTCAACTACACCAATATTCCCACTCAGCCTGTTTTTATCTTTAATGATATTATTTACGGTATTAATATAAAATGCACCATTTTCAACGAGCATACCATCAAAATCTTGCCTTCTAGGTCTGTTTCTATAATCATAATTAATAGGGGTTCCGTCTTCATTCCAGTAAAAACGTTTTTCCCTTACACATGAAATGACAGAATCAATACCTTCCTGTTTAAACTTGGCAAACCCCTGTTCAATATCATTGGCACTAAGGAGTGGCGATGTGGCTTGAATCAAAGTGAAAATTTTGTTGCTGTCAGACTCTAGCTGATTGATGTACTCTAGCATCACACTTTCTGTAGAAGAATGATCTTGAGCGTTTTCAGCTGAGCGGTCATAAATCTCTACATTTTGAAATTGAAAAGATTGAACTGCTTTTTTGATTTCAATAGAGTCTGTTGCAACTACTACAGTATCAAATTGATGAGAATCCACAGCGGCTTTTACTGTCCAGTACACTAAAGGCTGACCGCAAAATGCTTTGATATTTTTTAAAGGGATAGATTTGCTTCCTCCTCTAACAGGGATAAATGCAATAGAAGACATTATGATTTTCTGTACTTTAATTTTTCTCTTTGAACTTTTTCGATATCTAGAATCTCTTCTTTTTTATATGATAAAGCTGTGTAGGTCGCTTTTAAATCTCTACATAATTTTTGAAGTCCTGTAGGTTCTAAAGAGGCAGCATGATCAGTACCTTTCCACGTTCTGTCTTTCGTAAAGTGGCGTTCAACCCAAGTAGCACCAAGAGTATAAGCCGCATTGTCAATGGCAATTCCCAAATGATGTCCAGAAAAACCTACATCTTTTACTTTGTCACCATAGTTTTCCTGTAACCTTTTAATTTCAAGAAGACAAACATCTTCAAAAGGAACTGGGTAACCTGATGTACAAGAATAAATCACTAATCTATCTTTTCCTTGAGATGTTTCATTGAAAAAGTTAATGATTTCAAGCTCTTCTGATTTTGAGGTCATACCAAAAGATAAATGTACTTCACCTTGGTATTCATCTCTCAATACTTTAAGCATCTCAAAGTTATTATTACAAGCAGAAGGAACTTTGATTAAAGTAGGGTTGAGTTGAATAATTTCTTGAGCAGAAGTAACATCCCAAACAGAAGTAGAATACTCTATATCGATAGACTCACAGAATTCCTTTAATTCTTTATGTTGCTCCAAGTTAAACTCAAGATATTCTCTATGTTCACCATAAGTATCTCCATAAGAATTTCTAGGATTAGGATGTGGGGCTTGATATTGTTCTTCAGTCAGTAACTCTTTATTATTTCTCTTTTGGAATTTTGCCACATCTGCATTACAGAATTTAGCAAGCTTGATCAGCTCTTTGGCAATTTCCATATCACCTTTATGGTTACAACCAATTTCAGCAATAACTTTAGGTTGTTTATATATATTAGTCATAATGTTTTTTAGATTTGTATCAATCAAAATTACATTTTCTTGGTTAGAAATAAAACCATTAAATGTAACCCATTTATACATTAGTTTTTAGAAGCAGATAAGGGGTTGATATTCAATAAAAATTAAATTAATGAATAGAGTAAAAGCTGAAAGTTTTATAAAGGATTGGTTGCCGAAAAAAGTTTATGTTTATTTATTTAAGAGGTTTGCTGATCTACAATTTTTTTCGTTCAATAAAAAAGAGCTAATTAAGGCTAATAAATCATTAAAAAATACTAAAAAGGGCAAGAGGTGTTTTATGATTGCCACAGGACCTTCTTTAAAGTTAGAGAACTTAAAATTGTTGGAAAATGAGGATTGTTACACCATTAGTAATGCCTTTTTGCATGAAGATATTAAAGTGATTAACCCCCTTGCTCATTTTTATGCACCATATCATGAACCCTTAATTTTGGATAATTACCTAGACTGGCTTCAGAAATCTGATAAGGAGCTTCCTGAAAGAACTAAAATTGTTACAGGTCATAAAAATATTCCATTTATAGAAAGTAGAGAAGGTCTTTTCAAAAACAGAAAAGTAGAATATTTGTTTTTAGCCCGACATACCGATGCTTTCAATGATATATCTAAACCAATTATGCCTCCAATTAATGGCCCTCAAATGATGATTCCTTATCTTTTGTATTTGGGTTATTCTGAGATTTATCTTCTAGGTTGTGATAGTACAGTGATGAGAGATTATAAGAAGGCAAACATTACTCATTTTTATGATTCTAAAAAGAAAGATGTCCGAAAGAATGCCTCAGATCAGAATTCCTGGTCAAAAGCTGTAGATCAATTTAAATATCAGTATGACCATTTTAAGGTCTATGAGCATTTCAATTCACATCCAACTATTCAATCTGGAGAACAAAAAATTTTAAATTTGTCTCAGGACAGCTGGATCGACTCTTATCCATTTGAAACATTAGATCACATTATTCAAAAAGGCTAATGAAAGTAGTTCATATCAGTACATATCCCAATGGAGGAGCAGGTAAAGCAGCCTTTCGTTTACATAAAGGACTGTTGCATCACGGTGTTGATTCTAAGATAATTACAAGGGCAGAGACAAATGGACTGAAAGAAGTCTATGCATTTAATCCTTCAGTATGGTTTAGAAAACTATCTTCATTGTGGAAAGCAATAAGGATTTTCCCCAAAGTATTAAAAGAAAATCCAGATTGTGAAGGGTTTAGTTCACCTTTTTCATTATTTCGAGTAGATAGACATCCTTTTGTTAAACAGGCAGATGTTGTTGTTTTACATTGGACTACCAACTTTTTAGATTACCCGTCTTTCTTTAAAAATATAGATAAGCCTATTGTTATTTATTTGCACGATATGGCTCATTTTTTAGGAGGATTTCATTATTTAAATGATCTCAACAGATTCAAAGAATTTGCTGCTTTGGAAGCAGATTTCAGAAAAGTGAAAAGAGAGGCTTTCTCCAATAAAGATATTGAGATCTCGGCTCCTTCTCAATGGGTAATGGATCACTCCCTAAGAAGTGAATTACTATCAAATTTCAAACATAATTTACTTTATAATTGCTTAGATGAAAGTGAATATAAGATTTATGAAAAGGAGATAGCAAGGTCGTTTTTCAATTTAAATAAGGAAGAAAAAGTAATTCTTTTTATTAGTGAAAGGGTTTCCAATTACCGAAAAGGAGCTGATATTTTAATTGAAGCATTGAAAAAAGTAGATTTGAAGAATATACAGCTTCTTATTGTGGGTAACTATGATAAAACGCTTTTTGATTCAGAAAATATAAAAATTGCAGGTCTTTTAACTTCTGAAAAGGAAATGGCTATGGCCTATAGTGCCTCAGATTTATTTATTTTGCCGACGCGTGAAGATGTATTGACAAACGTTATGTTGGAAAGCTTGTACTGTGGAACACCCGTAATGTCTTTTGCTAATGGAGGAATGAGAGAAGTACTGAATGAATCGAATGGTGTGCTTTTAGAAGAAATTGACTCTGATTGTTTGGCGAGAGGAATTCAGGATTGGATTGAAGAGGATAAAACTTACAATAGGGAATTAATTAGGAAAAATGCAGTTGAAAAATTTAATATTAAAGATGCAGGCTTTAATTTTAAAAAAATAATAGAAGGAAGATTAAACCAAGAAAAAAATACAGATAATTAATGAACAAATTTAGTTTTCAAAAATATAATTGGGTATTAGTAATACCAGTATTTTTTATTTTGACTATAATATACTTTAGTCCAGAATTTTTTGATAATAAATCGATTCAGCAAAGTGACTTAGTTCACTTTAAAGGGATGTCTCATCAGTCTCACCTTGAATCAGAAAAAACAGGGGAGCCACCATTATGGAACTCGGCCATGTTTTCTGGTATGCCAGAATTACTTTTCTCTAGTATTCAGGGTGATCCAGCCCATGTCCTTTATACTATTTCAATGTTTGGAATGTATGAAAACTACGAATCTCCAATGACAGTTTTGTTACTCATGACGACATTATGGATTTGTTTGATGTGTTTTAGAGTAAACCCATGGATTGCAGCTTTTATATCGGCTGCATTCGCCTTCAATACTTTTTATATTACATCACTAGAAGCGGGTCATATGACAAAACTTTTAGCCATTGGATATGCTGCATTGGTAATTGGTGGTATGCGTCTTCTTTTTGATAAGAAATTATTATTAGGGGCAGGCGTTTTAGCTGGGGCTATGTTGCTGGAATTGAGAGCAGGGCACTATCAAATTACATATTACTTGGTTTTTGTATGCTTGATTTATGGTATTGTTGAATTAATATATGCCTATAAAAAAGGTGAATTGGCTTATTTCCTAAAGATTATTGTACCTATCGGAATTCTTTCAGTTGGTTTAGGAGCATCATCTCAATTATGGAGAGTCTTGACAACTAAAGAATATTCAGAGTTTTCAATTAGAGGTAAAAAAGAATTAACTCCTTTACCAGGTGAACAAAATAATCACACAGAAGAAGGATTGGACAAAGGGTATGCATTCAGTTGGAGTGAAGGGAAAATGGAATCTCTAACACTTTTAGCTCCAAATTTCTATGGAGGAAGTAGCCATGAAAAAATCTCTAAAGATGGACCTTTAGTTGAAGCTTTGGTAAAAAAATATGGAAAAAGGACAGTTGAAAATCAAGTATTGAGTCAGCCTAATTTTAGAATGCCATTATACTTTGGGGAGCAGCCTTTTACTGGAGGTCCAATTTACCAAGGTATTTTGATCTCATTCTTTTTCATTTTAGCATTATTTATTCTTGATACTAAAACTAGAGCTTGGCTAATTGGTGGTGCATTAATTACCTTAATGTTTGCATGGGGAAAAAACCTTCAATGGTTCAACTATACCTTATTTGATATTTTACCAGGTATGAATAAATTCAGAACACCGGCGATGTCATTAGGAGTGAGCTGTGTTGTGATGGCTTTAGGTGGTGCTATTGGTTTGGATAAGCTAATAAAAGAAGGATGGAATGAAAAGAACCAAAAAGCATTTTTATATGCAGGTGGAAGTACTTTAGGACTTTTGATCTTAATGTGGCTAGGAGCAGGTTTCATGGATGTCAGTGGTCCAAGAGATGCAGGAATCATCCAACAGTTAGGTCTTACTAATAAAGGGATCTTAGAAGAGGAAAGAGTTTTTGTAATGAGAAGTGATGTGAGAAGATCAATCATATTCTTACTATTAGCTTTAGTGACATTATTTGTATATTCTAAAGGGAAAATCAAAACATCAATTCTTGTTGTTGTATTATCAATTTTGACCTTTACGGATGTTTGGGTAGTAGCAAAGCGATACATTAATGAGTCTTCATTCCAGAAAAAATCGAATGCTGAATTCCACTCTCCAACAGCAGCAGATAAAGAAATCTTAAAAGACAAAGATCCGAACTATAGGGTCTTAAACTTGACAACAAGTACTTTTAATGAAGCCAATACATCATATTATCATAAGTCAATTGGTGGTTATTTTGCCGCTAAGTTGCGCAGATATCAAGACCTCATTGAGCGTGAATTAATGACAGAAATGCAAACTCTAGCCTCAGGTATCCAATCAGGACAGCCTTTGCCAGTAAAAGCAACACCTGCTTTGAACATGCTGAATATGAAATATGCAATCTTAGGTTCAACAGCACAAGCGGTTTATAGAAATCCAAATGCTTTAGGACATGCTTGGTTTGTGGATAAGGTAATTAAGGTCAATTCTGCAGATGAAGAAATGGAAGCTTTATCAACCATTGATCCAAGTTTCCAAGCAATTGTGGATGTTCAGAAATTCCCGAATGCTGAAATCACAACTAATTTTGCGGAAGGTGACCAAATCAAATTGACTTCATTTAATCAAAGAAGGTTGAAATATACGGCTGATAGTAAGAATGGAGGTTTTGCTGTTTTCTCAGAAGTGTGGTACCCTGCAGGTTGGGTAGCTAAAATTGATGGGGAACCTGTGGATATTGTTTGTGCCAATTATGTTTTAAGAGGTTTACAAATTCCAGCAGGAAAGCATGAGATTACCTTTGATTTTGACCCCAACTCTTTTGTAGTTGGAGGAATGATTTCAAAAATTGCCGGTTATCTTACAATCTTGCTACTATTTGGAGCCATTGGATTAGTTATTTATAAGGAAACAAAAAAATAGAGTTTCTCTTATCTTAAATATAAAGCGAAGTCTTTTGAAGGCTTCGCTTTTTTTGTAGTTGAACTTATTAATTACCTTTGCTCAAAATACAGAAAAATGAAAATAGGAGTTATTGGAGGAGGTGCTGCAGGGTTCTTTGCAGCCATACATTCAGCGGAAAATAATCCAGAAGCTGAAGTACATATCATTGAGAAAACAAGTAAGGTATTAGGAAAAGTAAAAATATCTGGAGGGGGAAGGTGTAATGTCACTAATGTGATTTATCAACCTGTTCCCTTGTCAAAACATTATCCAAGGGGTGAAAAATTTCTCAAAAAAGCATTTGGCCATTTTAATAGCCAAGATACTGTAAAATGGTTTGAAGATAGAGGTGTGAAAATAAAAGCAGAAGAGGATGGAAGAATGTTTCCTGATACAGATGATTCTCAAACCATCATTGATTGCTTGATGAATGAAGTGAGGAGATTGGGGATTCAATTAAGATACAGTACTACGGTGCAAAGTCTTACAGCTTTAGAAGAGGAGAGCATCGGTTTGGAGATTGATGGACAACAAGAGGTTTTTGATAAAGTAATTGTTTGTACTGGAGGACAGCCTAAGATAGATGGTTTTAATTGGTTGAAATCTCTTGGGCATAAAATTGAAAGTCCGGTTCCTTCTTTATTTACTTTTAAAATAAATCATAAACCACTTACTGCTTTGATGGGATTATCGGTTCCTAACGCTAAAATTAGAGTGATTGGTGAGAAAAAATTGGTAGAAGAAGGACCTCTATTAATTACACATTGGGGTGTAAGTGGACCAGTTGTATTAAGAACTTCAGCTTGGGGAGCTAGGACATTATCTGATAAAAATTATCAATTTTCAATTCTTGTTTCATGGCTGAGTAATTACACGGAAGAGGAATTAAGGCAATATATCTATGAACAAAAAGAGGTTTTAAAGAAAAAGCAAATCAAAAATAAGAACCCATTTCAGTTGCCTCAGCGTTTATGGGATTATTGCTTGCAAAGAATTGAGGTGCCTGAAACTAAACTTTGGTTGGACCTAAGTAAAAAGGAATTGAATAAACTGATCAATTTCCTTTTGTCTGATCAATATGATGTGGTGGGTCAGACAAAGTTTAAAGAGGAATTTGTGACTTGTGGAGGAATCAGCCTCTCTGATATTGATGTAAAAACCATGGAAAGCAAGAAAGTAAAGAACTTACATTTTGCGGGTGAAATCATGGATATTGATGGAATTACAGGTGGATTTAATTTTCAAGCTGCTTGGACAACTGCCTTTATTGCATCAAAAAACAATTAAAATCTTTGAATAGTACAATTTCAATGTGATTTTACTGTACTATTTTAATATAAATAAAGTGTTCAAAATTTAACACATGAGAAGTGGTGTTAAATTTTGAACACAGCTCTTTTATCTAAAACTAACAAACAGTGGAATATTATTAATAAGATTTAATACTCCTTGTAACACTGTATATGATTTGTTTTTGTGATCTTAATCCCTACAACTTTGATTCATCTCAAACAGAGAAAAGAAGAAAAGTACAATAATTACATGAAACAGATCTTACCGAATTTATTTTTATTACTACTCATATCTTTCACGAGCCTAAATGCTCAAACTACACTTATCTCAGGTATTATTAATGATCAAAATGGAGATCCGTTGCCTGGAGCTGTAATATATGAGAAATCAAACCCTTCGCATGGTACAGCGGCCAACTTTGAAGGACAATTTCAGATTGAAGTCAAAGAGAACTCTGAATTGGTAGTTCGCTTGATGGGATTTCAAGAACAAGTAGTTATAGCAACTCAAAATATCAAAGTGATAATGAAAGAGGATGCTATGGAATTAGAGGCCATTGAAGTGGTAGGTTCAAGAAGTCAAAACAGAACAGTGACTGAAACACCTGTGGCTATTGATGTTATTAATTTAGAAGAAGTAACAGCAGCAACAGGGCAGTTGGATATGAACCAATTACTACAATATGTTGCTCCTTCATTCAATGCCAACCGTCAGTCTGGTGCAGATGGTGCAGACCACGTTGACCCTGCGACTTTGAGAGGTTTAGGTCCAGACCAAACGTTGGTTTTAATTAATGGTAAGAGAAGACATCAATCTTCATTAGTCAATATTTATGGTACACGCGGTAGAGGTAATACAGGTACCGACTTGAATGCTATTCCTATGGCGGCAATTGAGAGAATTGAAATTCTTAGAGATGGTGCTTCAGCTCAATATGGTTCTGATGCAATTGCTGGTGTAATCAATATTGTATTAAAGAAAAACAGTGAAGGCGTTAATGTCAATATAGGAACTGGTGTGACTTCAGAAGGAGATGGTGCGACTGCGAATATGGACGTAAACTACGGAACAAAATTAGGTAACGATGGTGGATATTTGAACCTTACAGGTCAATATCAATTCAGAGATAGAACCAATAGAGTACCAGAAGATCAAGAAGTATTTAGAAACTACGTTGGTGATGCACTGGCCCAAAGTGGGGGAGCATTCTTTAATGCAGGTTTACCGCTTTCTGAAAATACAGAAATTTATGCTTTTGGTGGAGCAAACTATCGTCATGGTGAATCTTATGCATGGACACGTACAGCAGATGATGACAGAAATGTTCCAGGTATCTTTCCTGACGGTTTTGATCCAAATATTATTTCAGACATTACTGACTTCTCAATCAGTGCTGGTGTGAAAACAAATTATAAAGACTGGAAAATTGATTTTAACAACACTTTCGGTCACAACGAATTCAAGTATTCATTGAACAATACAGTAAATGCATCAATGGGAATGATGTCACCTACAAGTTTTTATGCAGGTAAACATTATTTATCTCAAAATGTAACAGGTGTTGATGTTTCAAAATACTATGATGGTATTTTAGAAGGAATGAACATTGCATTTGGTTCTGAATTTAGAATTGATACCTACGGAATTGGTGCTGGTGAGTATGATTCATATGCACAATATCCAAATGGTACTGGCGGAGCTCCTGAAGGTGCACCAGGTGGTTCACAAGGTTTCCCAGGTTTTAGACCTGAAAATGTTGTCAATGCTCACAGAACAAATGTTGCTTTGTACTTAGATATTGAAACTGATATTACTGAAAAGTGGATGGTTGCTATAGCGGGTAGATATGAAAACTACAGTGATTTTGGTTCAACACTGAATGGTAAAATTGCAACGAGATATGAGTTTTCTCCTGCCTTTGCGATGAGAGGTTCGGTAAGTACAGGTTTTAGAGCACCTTCATTGGCACAAAAACACTACAGTTCAACATTTACAGACGTGGAAGGTGGTGTGACAATTGATAAAGTAATTGCTCCAAACGATAGTGAATTAGCAAAGGCTTTAGGTATTCCTGAGTTATCACAAGAGAAAGCATTGAATGCAAGTTTAGGTTTTACATTAAATCCAATTGAAGGCCTATCTTTAACAGTGGATGGTTACTATGTAGCAATTGACGATAGAATTGTATTGACAGGTGCATTTACAGATGATGATCCAGATATTGGAGACGATTTGAAAGATTTGAATGTAGGTGCTGCTCAATTCTTTACAAATGCATTAGATACAAGAACATATGGTGTAGACGTTGTATTGGCTTATACTTACCAGATGGATTTGCATAATTTCACAGCTTCAGTGGCAGGTAACTTCAACCACATGGAATTAGGTGACATTAATACCAATGAAAAATTAGAAGGAAAGGAAGATATTTATTTTGGAGAAAGAGAACAGATGTTCTTATTGGCTTCGGCTCCAAGAAGTAAATTCAATTTCTCTTTGAGCCATAACCATAAAAAATTATCATCAATGATTCGTCTGAACAGATATTCTGAAGTAGAATTAATGAACTGGGATGGAGAAGTTGATCATTATGCCCCTAGGGTAACAACAGACATCGCTATTACTTACGCTGTTAATCCAAAAGTGAACTGGACTTTAGGTGGAAATAACATCTTCAATGTGTATCCTACAAAACAAGATCCTTTAGCTACCGAATCAGGTGGTTATCATGATGCTGTTCAAATGGGATTCAATGGAGCTTATTTCTATACTAAACTAGGATTCACTTTTTAATATTGTGATTATTGTTTTAACCTCATTGCCTTATGGTGATGAGGTTTTTTTATAAATTATCTTTTCTATTTCTTTTGAAAATACCCTTAAATAGTTATCATGAGTTGCTCTTCTTCTTATTAAAAAAATTAAATAAAAAATGAAGCTCAATCCGCTATTATACTTATTGTTTTTACTTTCAGTTAGTTGCCAAAAAGAAAATACCCAGACGTGCGATCTATTGGATTTAGGTCAAGTGGGAATACAATGTGATGTTTTCAGAGAGAGAGGAGAGAATGCAAAAGCGGCTCATTTATATTTTAAAGCAGGTCAACAAAATCAATCCAGTGAACTTTTTGTTTATTCTGCATGGCAATTTGGAATAGCAAACATAGCAGATTCAGCCCTATTAGCAGTAAAGGAGTCCATCAAATATGGATTGAATAGTCCTTATATTCTTCAAAAGCTAGGTCTTGAAAAATTGACAAGAAATCATGATATGAGAGAAGAGTTGGATAGCCTTCTTCATCAAATTGAGTTACAACAGAACAATGTGTCAAATTTTGAAATTGTAACCGCACCTGTTGATCGGTTTTGGAAGTATTTTGATCAGGCACTTACTGATACTCTAAATGGACGGATTTATCTTTCAAATTATATCTGTGAAGGATCATTTGCTCTGAAAGATTATTATCATATACGATATGAAAATACTGATAAAATGTATAAGGTGATGATTAAAAAAAATCCTAATTATTATCTCTACTTAAGGAATCATATAAGCCAAGAAAAATTACACAAAGTAGCACAAGAAGCTACCCAAATGATGCAGAAGTTTGCAAGTTTATATCCTAAAGCAGTATTTCCTAAAACCTATATTGTTCCTGATTTGATCAATGGATCTGGTACGCTTACTGAATCAAGTTTGTACATAGGTGTAGACATGTTTGCCAAATCGGATAGTATGCCTAAGGAAAATCTGAATGATTGGCAAATTGCAACCATCACTGAGTTTGAGAATATGAAGTTTGATTTGGTGCATGAACTGATGCACTTTCAGCAATCATATTCTGATTTTGAAGGAAAAGAAGTGCTCTTTGGTAAACTAATAGAAGAAGGTTCCTGCGACTTTTTAGTTTCATTGCTGACGGAAAATCAAGAAGTAAGCCCTGGAGTGCAACGTAATCTTGATTATTTGTCTGTTCAAAAAAACTATGATTTTGTGATGAACGAATTAAAGAGAGATATCTACAGCAAAGACTTGTCAAAATGGATGCATAACGGTGGAGCAATTAAAGACAGGCCGAGCAATCTTGGTTATACGATGGGATTTCTCATTTGTAAATCATATTATGAAAAGGCACCCAATAAAAATGAGGCGATTAAAAAGATATTGACAACAGGTGACTTTAAAGCAATTATTTTGGGTAGTGATTACAATGAAATCCTTTAAAGCTGACCACTAGAATCATTCAAAAGAACATTTAAGTAGTCAATAAATTAATCAAATTAAGGTGTCAGATTTTAAAGGTCTTCAATCTCATCTTTTTAGAATAGATCAAAGGTGGAGGAAACATTAAATTAGAATACTTATTCACTTCCTTGATTTTGTATGAAATATTATTTGATCTTATTCATTTTTCTTCATCCTTTTTTCAGCTCTGCCCAGTCTTTAGGTTCTTTTGAAAGCATAACAAGTAATGATGGTTTAAGCCAGAATGATGTGTTATGTATTTTACAAGACCAATATGGGTTTTTATGGTTTGGGACCAATGATGGACTCAACAAATATGATGGTTATAGCTTTCATCGTTATGGAATTCATCCGAATGGTAAACTGCGTTTAAGCAGTAATCTAATATATAAAATTGAAGAAGATAGGAAAGGAAACTTATGGATAGGAACAACAGGAAAGGGGCTCAACTATTTTAATCAAAAAACGAATGAAATTGTCATAATTACGACGGAAGGTAATGAACACCAAGGGAAATTAAGTAATGATTATATCAAAGAATTATGGATGGATGAGGATACTCTTTGGGTAGGAACAAGAAGAGGGTTGGATAAAGTAATTTTTGATGCTGAAACTGGAAAAGCAATAATTGAAAATATTCTGACTTATAATCATGATAAAAACCTTGAGGTAAATAGTATAATAAAAGATAAGAAAGGGAATATTTTTGCCGGCACAACACAAGGATTATTTCTCATAAAACAAAAGGAAAAAGGGCAATATGATATTGAAAAAATTGTGAGTTCAATCTCCATTTATGATATCATAATGAAGAAAGAAAAGCTAATTCTTGCTACTTTGAGTGGATTGCATTCTTATTCTAATAATCAGCTAGTAAGGTTAACAAATCAAAGCTGTACGGTACTCTTGAATGATAAAAAGGAAACATTTTGGATGGGTGCCATCTATGGTTTACAGCTTCTGAATTTATCAGAAAATAATGTGAATATTCTGAAATCATTTACCCATCAAATTGCTAATGATAAAAGTTTGACTACCAACTCTATTCGATCTATTTATAAGGATTATACCGGCTTGCTTTGGGTAGGTACACAGGGTGGTGGATTGAATAAATACAACCGTAGAAGTGAACAATTTCGACATATTTATAAATCATCCATCAATAATAATATATCGAATAACACAGTGAAATCATTTGCTGTTAGTCAAAGTCAAAAGTTATGGATTGGAACTCAGAGAGGTGTAAATGTAATTAATTTAAGTGATTTTAAAGAAGGAAGAAATAATTATCAGAAAATAAGAGAAATTGATCTAGCAGTATGTATCAAAGAATTAAGGGTAGGAAGTACTGCAAAAATGTTTATTGGAACCTCAAATGGAAGTGGACCTTATTGGGTAGAGTCTTCCTCAAAAAATGATAAGGTTGATAAATTCAAAGAGTATAAGGGTGCTGTTTTTTGTGTGGAACAAGATGAAAAAGATGTCATTTGGTTGGGTACTTATTTTGATGGCTTACTGAGGTTCAATCCCAAAACAAAACAGCTAACTCAATTCAATACAAGTACCCTTTCCAATTTTCCATCCAATACAGTTCGAAGTTTACTTATTGATACTAGTGAAAATATTTGGGTTGGCACCGACAAGGGATTGGTGAAAATAAGTAGTGAGGAGAAATATTTAGAGAATCCTTCTTTTAAGGTTTTCAAACATGAAAAAGAGAATGAATTATCCATAAGTCATGATTATATTATTTCCCTTTTGGAAGATAATCAAAACAGAATATGGGCAGGCACTTTGGGTGGAGGTTTGAACAGACTTGAAGATGAAAAAAAAGAAGAATTTAAACGCTTAACTACTGAAAATGGTTTACCCAACAATACCATAAAAGGAATATTGGAGGATTTAAAAGGGAATTTATGGGTCTCGACAAATACAGGTTTATGTAAAATAAATGTAGCAGATAGTTTATATACTACTTATGATGTAAGTGACGGCTTACAAGCGAATGAATTTCAAGAACAAGCTTGTTTAAAGTTAGATAATGAAATGATGTTTTTTGGCGGTATAAATGGTTTCAATAGCTTTTATCCTGAAAAGGTTCTGTCTAATCAAAATCCTCCTAAAGTACAAATTACAGCATTTTACCTATGGAATAAGGCAATCACAGCAGGTGATGAGGTGGAAGGGAGAGTTTTGTTGAAAAATAGTATAAATACACCTCAAGATATTATTTTAAATTATAATGAAAATAGTGTGTCATTTGAGTTTTCAGCATTGCATTTCTTATCTCCTGATAATAATAAATACCAATATCGTTTGTTAGGTTATCAAGGTACATGGCAAAATGCAACAGCATCACGTCGCTTTGTAAGCTACACAAACCTTCCGGCAGGGAATTATATTTTTGAAGTTAGAGGTGCCAATAATGATGGGGTTTGGTCTATAAATAGTACAAAGTTTCGTTTCATGATAAAGCCCATTTTTTGGAAAAGTAATTGGGCCTATTTCTTTTATATATTTTTGATTTTCGTAATGATAGTTGGGTTCAGTGACATAATGAAGAAAAGACGCGAAAACAAGCATAGATTGTTAGTAACTCAGCTTGAAAAAGAAAAGGAAGAAGCCATTTACAAGATGAAACTTCAGTTTTTTACGAATATCTCGCATGAGTTCAGAACACCGCTAACGCTCATCAACGGCCCTTTAGATTACCTTAATGAAAATGATATGGATTTGTCTCATCAAGAACGTTTGAATCAATATACCTTGATGAAAAAGAACAGCTCATTATTATTGAAGTTAATCAATCAGGTATTGGATTTTAGAAAAATGGAAACGGATAATTACGAATTAGAATTTGAGAGGAATGATATTATTAGTTTTATTCAAGATCTTATTCAACCGTTCTATCCATTAGCCCAAAAAAGACAAATTAACTTTGAGATAGAAACCCCTCTTTCACCCATTACCATTTTATTTTCACCTGATGCAATGGAAAAGATTATTTATAATCTTCTTTCGAATGCTTTCAAATTCAACAAAGCAGGAGGTGAGGTTTTATTATTGATAAAAATTGTTGAAGATAGTTTTCACTTCATAGTTCAAGATACAGGAGATGGAATTCCTTTAGAAAATAAAAGCAAACTGTTTGATCGCTTTTTTAATTTCAAAGATAAAATTGCTGACAGCAACCATAGTTCTGGTATTGGATTATCATTGACTAAAAGTTTAGTGGAATTACATCATGGCTCAATCGAGTTGGATAATACATATACATCGGGAGCAAGATTTATTGTAAAAATTCCAATGTCAGATGTGTATTATAAAACTGATAAAATCAAAGTGAACAAACTTCCAAAAACAAACAACAAAGAAGGGGCGGAGCAAAGGTTAGATTTAAAGGAAAACAATACTACCTCTCCAATTGAATCTAAAAATAAACCATTGGTTTTGTTGGTAGAAGACAATGAGGATATGCGATTTTTCTTAAGGGAAGGAATTATACATCACTACAAAGTTAAGGAGGCTAGTAATGGTAAAGAGGCTTTGGAATTATTAAACAAGCATACACCTCATTTGATTATAAGTGATATCATGATGCCTGTTTTGGATGGCTTGGAGTTTGCGAAAACAGTACGTTCCAATAGAGAATATGATCACATACCTTTCATTTTCTTATCCGCAAAAACTTCTGATGAAAGTCAAGTACAAGGTTTAAAAATGGGAGCAGACGATTACATCTGTAAGCCATTTAATATAAACGTACTTCTTCATAAAGTAAATAATATAATTGCTTACCGATCGTCTTTGGTTCAAGAATTTCAAACACCAGATCTCATAATTCCTAAAGCAATTGAAATGATATCAAAAGATAAAAAATTCTTAGAAGAAGTAATTACAATTCTTGAGGATAATTTGATGGATGCGAATTTTAATGTAGACGCATTAGTGAGTAAAATGGGGATGAGTAGAACTGGACTCTATCATAAATTCAAGGATCTAACAGGACTCTCAGCAGGTGATTATATTAGAAGATACAGGTTGACTTGTGCTCATCAATACCTTGAAAAAACAGATTGGAGTATCAAAGAAATCATGTATCAAACAGGCTTTAATACGACTTCCTATTTCGCAAAATGTTTCAAAAAACAATATGGTATTTTACCAAGTGAACTTAGAGAAAAACTGGATCATGATACGGTTTAAGTATTGATTTTTAGTAGAGTAATAAATGTTCAGATAAAGAGAACAAATGTTTATAGCCCTTTATTATGAATGATTTATCTCTTCATTTTCTTTTCAAGTAAAGATATTTGACTGTTGCTTCAATACATGGAGAAGAGTACATTAAAATCTGATTTGAAATGATGAAAAATGAAAAAATACTTATTGCAATACTGTTTTTAATAACAGTTTTACCACAAGTTGTAAGAGCTCAAACTCAAAAGGGAAATCGACCTAATATTATAGTAATTCTAGCGGATGATCTAGGGTATGGGGACGTAGGTTTTACAGGTTGTAAAGACATCAAGACACCTCAATTGGACGCACTTGCTAGTAATGGAATCATTTGTACTAATGCATATGTAACGCATCCTTATTGTGGGCCTTCCCGTGCTGGTCTTCTCACTGGTCGATATCAGGCTAGGTTTGGAATGGAAATCAATCCTACTAACTCACCTTTTGATTTACATATGGGATTGCCACTTGAGGAAAAGACATTTGGAGAAAGATTGCAAAAGGTAGGATATAAGACTGCAATTATAGGAAAGTGGCATATGGGTGGTGCTCCTCCTTATCACCCTAATAATAGAGGTTTTGATCATTTTTATGGATTTTTATCTGGCGGACATAGTTATTTCCCTTCGGGAATAAATGCAATTTCACCTTTGATCAATAAAAATGGCGATCCAAATTATTGTGCAAACGAAGGGGATTATAAACCTCTTTGGCGAAATAATGGAGCTGGAGAATTTAAGGAGTATTTGACCAAAGCATTAAGTCGTGATGCAGCTGCTTTTGTGAAGTCCACCGACAAGCCTTTTTTGTTGTATTTGGCTTATAATGCTCCTCATCAGCCACTTGAGGCACCTAAAGAAACGATAAAAAAGTACAGCCATATTGAAAACAAATATCGCAGAGTTTATGCGGCTATGATTGATGAAATGGACCAAGGAATTGGAATGGTTGTCAATGCGCTAAAGGAAACTGGGAAATTGGAAAATACAATTATATTTTTCTTGTCAGATAATGGTGGAGACCGTGGTATAAAACCATGGCAACCGGTACATTATACTAGCAATTATCCTTTTAAAAAAGGTAAAGGCTCTTTCTTTGAAGGCGGTGTACACGTTCCGTTTTTTGTTCATTGGCCAAATGGAATCAACGAGGCTCTTGAGTTTGAAGGATTGGTTTCATCTTTGGATATCGCTTCAACTGCATATGCTGTGGCGGGTGTGGATACAACAGGGGCAAAGCTCGACGGAATTGACCTGCTCCCATTCATTAAAAAAGAGAAAAAAGGTTCCCCCCATGAAGCGATCTTCTGGAGAGAATATGAGGGTAAATCTTGGGCTGTTAGAACTGTAGATTCAAAATACCTATTGAATAAACCTGGTGGTCAGCCTCAACTTTTTGACATGAAAAAGGATCCTTATGAGGATAAAAATATAGTAGAAAGTCAATCCAAAAAGAAAGCTTATTTAGCTGATCTATGGAATACTTGGAATGTTGATAATCAGCCTGTAATATGGTTGCAATCTTCAGATTACCAGAAAAGGAGGTTACAACTTTATGAAGACCTGCATCAAGAAATGTTGGATAAATCTTCTAAAAGAAAACCTGTACTAATTGAATAGTAAGTACGAATTCAAAATTATCTAATACTAATTCTATTTATTGTTTTGCGATTATTTCCTTCAAAAAACTCTTAACAGAACTACTATTAATACGTTTTTAGCGTTGTACTCACAAAAAATAAATTAGAATAAATCATGATTTATTTTTGATTTAGTACCTACTTTCAATAAAGATTGTTTTCGTAAATCATAAACTGAGAACCTCATTACTATTTGGTGATGTGGTTCTTGATGATTTATTCTACTCCCTAGCAGTCATTTTTTCTTTTTTGAAGAAATAATCAGAAAAGAATTATCTACTGTTCCAATAGAATTAATATAAAAAAACTCCTTGCAATACTGCAAGGAGCCTAAAATTAAAAAATTGTGTTTCAAAGATTATTTCGCTAATATCAATTCAGCTTGAATATTCTTTTGGTCTGCTTCACTTTTCATAAAGTCTTCAATAATTTCTTTTACATCACTATGAAGTGCCTTACTTTTACTAGCATCAATAATAACTTGTGAATTTTCAGGTACTTCATCTAATGCCTTTTTAACTTGAGCCTTATTCAAGAAACTTACTTGATTAGAAAGCTCAATATGAATTGGACCATTTTGGTCTGCTTCTAATTCTTCTTTTTTAACCTCAACAGTATCTTTCATTGCTTCCCAAACCACTTCTACAACAGAAACGATAAGTCCCAATGCAATACCCTCTAATAAGTCTGTAAATACAACACCTAAAGTAGTTACAATGAAAGGTAAAAACTGTTGAATACCTTTATTGTACATCTGAATAAAGTTTTGGGGTTTAGCAAGTTTGTAACCTACTGTCAAAAGTATAGCAGCTAAACATGCTAATGGAATCAAATCCAATAAAACTGGAATAGTCAATACACAGATGAATAGCAAAACGCCATGGAAAATGGCTGATAATTTACTTTGTCCACCGGATTGAACGTTAACAGAACTACGAACAATTACTTGAGTAATCGGAAGCCCGCCAATCAAACCAGAAATAATATTACCAGTACCTTGTGCAATTAGTTCACGGTTGGTAGGTGTGTGTCTTTTTTGAGGGTCCATTTTATCAGCAGCCTCAACAGACAGAAGTGTTTCTAAACTAGCCACAATTGCCATTGTAAAAGCGATAGTATAAACATGTGGATTGTTCCATGCACTAAAGTCAGGAAATCTGAACGTTCCTAAAAACTCATCCATATTGTGAATCACAGGTAAAGCAACTAATTGTGAATCAAGAATACCTAAGGTAGGGTGCCCTTCTGTACCTACGTAAAAAAGAATGCCGAACAATACTGTTGCTAACGGTCCTGGTATAATTTTAAGGAACCTGTTTTTTTGAATAAAAGGTTTTTCCCAGCTAATCAAAATGAGTAACGATACAGCAGTTACAATCACTGCACCTAATGTGATATTGGAAAGGCTCAACGTTAGTTCATGTTCCGGACCAACATAACCCAATGCATTAGGCAATTGTTGGAAAAGAATATTAATACCAATACCAGTCAACATTCCTTTGATAACAGCATTGGGGAAGTAATATCCAATCACACCCGCTTTAAAAACACCAAGGAGAATTTGAATAACACCGGCTAAAACAACGGTACAAAGAAAAGCTTCAAAAGAACCTAAATCTTGAATTGAGTGGAAAACGATAACAGCAAGTCCAGCTGCAGGACCACTTACACCAACTGCAGATCCACTAAATGAGGCTACTACAATTCCTCCAATGATACCAGCAATGACACCTGAAAGTAATGGCGCACCTGAGGCTAATGCAATTCCGAGGCAGAGGGGTAATGCTACTAGAAATACAACTATACTAGCAGGAAAATCCTTCTTATAGTTGTTGAATAAATTTGATTTGTTCATCTTAAAAGTTATAGACAGATTATCTGTTGAATTAATATAGTATCTGATTTTAATACAATAATAGTCTGTACACTTTCTCTAGAACAATGCTAACAATCATCGTTTCATATTTGGATAAAAATGAAATTGAATTATGAAACTAATCAAAAACATTAATAACAAAGCGTATAATGAAAAATGTTTATACTAAAACAATTGTTATTTTTTTTAAATTATATTCTTGCCTGATATTTATATAGTTGATAGTACCTTCCTTGCTTATCTAGTAGCTCATTGTGTGTACCTGTTTCAATAATTTCACCTTTGTCCATTACTAGTATCTGATCAGCCTGTTGTATGGTGCTTAAGCGATGTGCAATGACAATAGTAGTTCTTCCTTGCATTAATTTTGCCAATGATTCTTGAATTAAAGCTTCACTTTCAGTGTCCAAATTTGAGGTTGCTTCATCTAAAATGATGATTTGAGGGTCGGCAATTATAGCTCTAGCAATTGCAATTCTTTGTCGTTGGCCACCTGATAATTTCACTCCTCTTTCTCCTATTATTGTTAGAAGTCCATCATCAAATCTGTCCGTAAATTCATCAACATACGCACTTTTTATTGCATTTTGTAATTCATCTTCTGAAGCTTCTGGGTTTGAAAATAGGATGTTTTCTCTTATACTTCCTTCAAAAAGGAAATCATCTTGAAGTACAACTCCAAGATGCTGTCTGAAAGAGGGAAGATAGACGGTTCTGAGATCTTGTTTATCAAGAAAAATAGTTCCTTTGGTTGGATTCAAAAAGGAAGCAGCCAAACTTGCTATAGTTGTTTTTCCTGATCCCGATGAACCAACAAGTGCCGTAATACTTCCTGCTTTGGCGTTGAAACTTATATTATGTAAAACCTCCTTGTTTTCTTCGTATTCAAAAGAAACATTTTCAAACTTGATATCCCCATTGATTTCTTGAGGAACAACTTCCACTCTTAAAGGATCATCTTGTTCGCCAGCTTGATTCATAATTTCTTCTGTTCGATCTAACCCTGCAAAAGCTTCTGTAAGTTGACTGCCTATGTTACTCATTTGTACAATTGGAGCAACCATAAAACCAAGATACAATGTGAAAGAAAGGAAATCACCCACAGTCAATTCTCCTTGCATGATCTTATAGCCACCAATACCCATAATTCCAGTGGAGGCCAATCCCAAAAGAAAAGCACTAGAACTGGTCATAATAGCTGTGGCTGTCATACTCTTTTTTATGTTATTGAATAAACGGATGACACCGTCCTCAAAAATTCGATTTTCCTCACTCTCAGCATTAAACCCTTTGATTACCCTAACGCCATTCAAAGATTCAGTAAGTCGACCTGTAACCTCTGCTTTAATCTGTCCTCTTTTCCTGAAAATAGGTCGGATAGATTTGAAAGCCTTCATAGATACTACTCCAAAAATAGAAACCGGAATAAGTACAAACAAAGTCATTGATAGACTAATTTTTACCAATAAAATAGTTGAAATAACAGCTGTAATAGTCCCACCAATTAACTGTACCAATCCTGTACCTACTAAATTTCTAACGCCTTCCACATCACTCATTATTCTGGAGACCAGTACACCTGACTTAGTGTTGTCAAAGAAGGAGATAGGTAAAGATATAATGTGTTTTTGAACCTTGGCTCTCAATTCCGAAATAAGGCGCTGTGCTTCAATACTTAGTACCTTTGTGAGCATAAAACTACTGAAGGCTTGGATGAAGATGGAAGAAATAACAACAGAGACTAATAGTTTCAATTTTTCGTAATCTTCATTGACAATCACATCATCCATCAAGTACTTACTTGCACCAGGTAATACAAGTCCACTTAAACGATTGACAATAATTAGTAATAAGCCAATAAGAAGATATTTTCTTCTAGGCCATATGATTTCTTTGAAAACTTTCTGAAGTGAAATTCTTTGTTTTGCCATATTAAGTAACGTAAGATATTCTTTACATAATACTACATCAAAAATTGGACAAAAAAAAGATCTATACATTTTATATGTATAGACCTGATAGTGATTAAATTACAGTTAGTACTTGGGTGTAAATGTCATTAATGGGTTAATAAATTCTGCTTATTCTAAAAGTACCAAAAAAAAATTTCTAACCCTGTGTAACGAAAGTAGAATCTTTAAAAGGTTCAGTGTTTTCTTATTATCCTACTATTCAATGATTTTCTATCAGAAATTACATAATTTATTAAGAATTTAATTGTTCTAACTCTTCTTTATAAATCAATATTTTCTTCACTTGTAGCATATGTCTTTCTTCATGATTAATGATGAAATGTATCGTGTCACCCAACTGTAGTGTAATAAATTTTGAAATTGTTATGGGACACCTTTTTTTCTCTAAATCTTTTTCCTGAGCCTTATTGACCACTTCAATAAGCTCATTAAGCTGTTTGATTCTTGTTGAAATGATATCTTTTTCTAAGGGTAAACCTAATGGGTTTTTGTCCTTAGGAGAGGGCATTTTATTTTTTACTTTCTGAGCTGTAGGTTTCATACTATTAGCAAAGTAATTACCTAGCCACCCACTTCTGTAAACATCTCTTTTTTTAGGTTGTGCTTTTGTTAGTAGCCTAAGGAAGTGAGGAATATAAAATTCACCATAGAGATTTAAATGATAAAGGCATTCAAGAATATTCCAAGCCTTTTCATTTTTACGAAACTGCAATGTGTCTATAGGAAGCTTTTCCAGGTCTTGAGTTTGAGTTAATTCTTCTTGAAGATTCTGAAGAAGGGAGCGAAGGAATTGTTTTTGATCAATTTTCATGTTTAAGTATTTAATTTAAACAAATATGCCACCCTTTAATTTTCAAAATCTTGATTTCAATCAAGATTTTGAAATCACTTAAATATGGTTGTAAATAATGATGATTTTGTATTGGGAAATTTTAGACATAAAAAACTACCTCTTTCATATAATAGAAAATCAAATTCCATTTAACATATGAAAGAGGTAGTTGTTTTAGTTAATATCTTCGATAAAGCAAATTAAAAAAATGCAGTAATCACTTAATATTAGCGATAAAGTTGTAAAAAAAGTTGGTGAATTTTAATCAAGACTTTCCCTGTTAGGGACATCAGGAGTAATTTCCTCAATGTCCTTAATTTTATTGAGGTTTCTTGTCTTACCAAACAATTCAATTGACTTCTTATTATAAGCAAGTGCAGCTTCTTGAGGTGTTTTATAAGTGCCTAAAGAAATTGGTTTTCTGTCCTTATAAATAACTGCTCTGTAGCTATACTTGTCTTTTACTACTCCAATATAACCGGTCTTATTATGTTTAGAAGGTGTGTTTCTTTTAATAATTGATCGGTTTGAATAGGTAAGGTTCTTGATCCGACAATCTAACTTATTACCATTAATAATTCTGATTAAAGTGTAATCTCCCTTTGAACTTTCATCTAAATATTTTTCAGCAATAAGTTTATGAAGATAAATAGTTTCTGTTTTGTATTTACCATCACTCTGTTTCCAAGATTTTTGGAAAACTGCTCTTCCTGAAGAATGCTCCCTGAGGTTGTAGATAAAGTCTAGGCTCTTGTAGTACGGATTGTCTCTTAAAAATTCATATACATGATCATCAACGATCACCTGATTTGGAGAGTTTTTTAGTTGTAATTTGACAAGCATGATAGATGAGGAGAGATATTTAAAAAATAATTAAATTGTCACAGTTGAACTTTTCTTAGCAGCTTTTTTGTTCTTTTCTTTAGCAGCTTCATGTCTTTCCTTAGCCTCATGCCAGTACTTGTTCGTTATCTCAATTACTTCTTCTTTTTTCTTTTGAGTAATGTCTTGATAAAGACCTAGTTTTCGACGTCCAACTCTATTTTTCACGGTATTTGAGGCACGTAAACATCCAAGTTCTTTTAATTTTTCAGCTATCTTAGAAAAAATAAATCCCATTCTCTGTTCATCATTTTCTCTCATTAGTTGATTGCGGTAATTCATCAAGTTACCCAGGATTAAGCTGTAGTCTTTCGTTCCTACTTCACGCTGTTCTCCAGGATAGTTTTTCCTTTTTCTCATTAGTTTGTTAAGTATATTAGTATCGACGCTAATTGGTAGCTATATTCAATTAAATGTTAATTAAATCAAATGCAATGAATTATACAATTTTATCTAGGTTTATTTTATAAAAACATAATTTTACGTAAAATATAACGTGATTTTTTGAATTTTGTAAACTTATTTATATAATTGCCTACTAATCCACTAGAGTAAAGATTTTTACTCAAAAAAATAAACTAATAACTTAATGCTTGTAGATAAAGTTTTAGAGAGAAAGATCGAAGAAAGCGATCAGGCTGTGAAAGACAAGAGTAATAAACAGCCTAAATGGGTGAGCGTTGCTAAATCAGTTTCATGGAGAGCTGTAGGAACGGTTGATACTATGGTAATTTCTTATTTTGTTACAGGTGAAATAACAATGGCTGTCTCAATTGGTTCATTTGAAGTATTTTCTAAGATGGTACTTTATTATTTCCATGAAAGAGCATGGGAAAAATTCACTAAATAATATTTTGAAATTAATTTGATGGTTATATTTACATTGTAAATTAAACAATGTGATATGTACTTCATTGAAAATCATATACAAAAAAGAAGGTTGATAATTTTATTGAACCTTCTTTTTTGTTTCCCAATTTTTTTATTTCCCCAAACTTCTAACATTACACTTACCTTTTCTCAAGGACATCTTGGAGAAGTGACAGCTTTAGATATTAGCAAAGATGCTTCTTTGGTTATATCTGCTGGAAAAGATAAAAAGGTAAAACTGTGGGATATAGAGCAGGAAAGACTACTGAGGACAATCAATGCTCATGAAATTGAAATTACTGATATTGCTTTATCTTTTGATAAAAAGTTTATAGCCACTTGTGGAGCTGATCATAAAGTCAAAGTTTGGCAAACCAAAACCGGAGCTCTTTTGGCTGAAGTAGAAGATCTTGACGATCCTGTTATTGAAGTTAAATTTCTAAAAAATATTGTAGTTTTTATTGATTCACAAGGGAATATATACCATTGGAATTGGCAAGAAAATGAGCAAGATTTAAGGAGTTGGGCTCATGAAATGACAGGTGGTATTTCTTGTTTTATTACAAAACCAAAATCCAATTCTTGGGTTGCTTTTGGTAAATATAATGGGGAAGTAGAGATCTGGAATACGACTCAGAAAAAACTTAAGTATTCCAAAAGCCTTCATGATGATTGGGTAACAGACCTTATTTATATCAATAGTAAAAAAGTAATTGTTTCGGGTGGCTACGATGGTACTTTAAGGGTTTGGAACCAACAAACAGACGCCGTTTCGGAGCCTATTCGTTTACCGGATAACAATGCTGTAAGGTCGATTACTTACTCACATTCTATTGATAGGCTAATTGTTACTTCACATGGTAATCACGCTTACTACTATAGTCTTGAGAATGATAAATTAGTGCTAATTTCTACTTTTGAAGAGCGTGAAATAGTAACGAATGCTTTTAATAGAAAAGGAGAACTTGCTGTTGTGGCCTATAAAAATGGAGAAATAGCACTCTGGGAGATCAAAGGTTCTCGGTTAAAAGCAGCTTGGAAACCAATATTGGATAAAGCTATTGGTTTTTCAGCGTCATTAGCTTCTAATGCTATTGCGGTATCCTCTGAAAGTGGGTATGTAAGGCTCTGGGAGTCAGGGAGCAGGGGGGATTTAAAAAAATGGAAGGCTCATCATCAATGTGTTTCTTCTATTTTCTTCAACAGAAGAGGTGAATTGGTCACGACGTCCATAGATAGTACATTTAAAGTTTGGGATCATAAAAATAATTATAAACTTAAGTTCTCTAAAAACTTTAATTATCCCATAACAATTGCAAAGCTTCACCCTGTTGACACTTTGGCTATATTAGCTAACAATGGGGGAGATCTGATACTACAAAATCTCAATCACCTTGAAGAGGCTAGAAAGATATTCAGTTCTTTCAATAATATCACCGCTCTTGATATTTCTTTGGATGGTACAAAAGTAGCCTTAAGCTTAAGTAATCGAACCGTTCATATTCTAGATGTAAGAAATAACTTTAAGCTCTTAAAGAAAATAAGAGTAAGCGACTGGCTTATTAATTCATTGGCTTTCAGTCTTGATGGTCAATCGATATTAATAGGAGGTAAAAATAAGCTCTCTTTATATAGTCTTTCTGAAGGTGAAATTCTTCAGGAAAGAATGGTTGAGCACCCTGTTAAGAGCAGTACGTTTACTTACGATGGTAAATATATATTGGTCGCAGAGGAAAGTGGACAGTTACAATCTTTTTCAAGCGACTTAAAAAATGAGGTTTTCAACTATGTGCAAAGTAATGGAGATATTATTGAGTTGTTTGATTTTCCAGGTAAACAAGTTTTTGTTACACTGTCAAATGACTTTGCGGTAGGAATTTGGGATTTAGAATCTCCATACAAATACGGAGCAGTGCTTTCTGATGGAGATGTAGGTTGGGTTGTGGAACATTTTTCAGGGTTATTCGATGCTTCTGAAGCGAACATGAATAATCTTTATTATGTAGTAGATAATGAAACCATTGATTTGGGGCAGTTGCAAGGTATGTATTGGGAGCCTGGTTTAGGGACCAAGCTTTTCAACGGACAACCTCTCCGTGAAGTGCCACTTTTAAGTACCGTTTCTTTATTCCCTGAAGCAAACTCTTATACTAAAAATAATAAGCTTTATATAGAGGTTTTCGATAGAGGTGGTGGCATAGGGAAGGTATCGGTGTTAGTCAATAATAAAGAAGTATTGGATGATGCTTCTCCTTATAAAGTGGCTATAGATGTTAACCACCTTAACCTTAATATCCTAAAACAAAAACAGCAGACTGTTAAGTATGCTGTCCCTATGGAAAAGTTAAGCTATCTTTTTCAAAGTGGTGATGCATTAAATCAGATCACAATAAAGGTGGAGAACAAACAGGGTACCTTATCTGGAAGAGGACTTACAATTAAACATAAGTCAAAAAATACGCAAAAAGAGATCCCTTCATTCTATGGAATTGTAATAGGTGTTTCTGATTATAGGGGAAATACATTAGACCTGAAATATGCGGCAAGTGATGCAGAGAAGATTGCTTCATCTATTCAAGAGTCAGCAGAAGAATTATTTGGAGAACATCGTGTGAAGGTAGATCTCTTCTCAACAAGTTCAGAGAATCCCCTTTATCAGCCTTCTAAAGAAAATATTAAAAGAAGTTTTGATAGCCTTCAGGTTTTAGCCAATCCATCAGATGTATTATTTGTCTTTTTAGCAGGGCATGGCATGGCAGTGCAGGAGCAAAATGGAGATGAAGATTTTTATTATCTCACAAAAGATATGATGACTGCAGATCTGAAAGATACGTCAATTAGAGATAATTATACTATTGCAGGTAAAGAATGGCTGGATTGGATGAAGAAAATTCCTATTACCCGCCAAGTATTTATCATGGATGCTTGTAATGCAGGGAAATTTGCCGAAACAATAATTGCTATGCGTAATGTAGATGATGAGTCAGTTCGATTGAGAGCATTAGAAAGAGTGAGGTCAAGGTCTGGGATGTATCTTTTAGCAGGTTCAGCAGCAGATAAAGTAAGTTATGAATCTACAATGTATGGGCAGGGATTGTTGACATATGCTATTTTGGATTACCTGAAAAGAGGAACATTGAGAAAAGGGGAGTTTTTGGATGTTCAAATGATGTTTGGAAATGCCGTCGATGAGGTGCCGAGGTTAGCAGAAAGGTTTGGAGCATCTCAACAGCCTGAAATGAGAATTCCAGAAGGAGGAGATAGTTTTGATATTGGTAGAGTAACAGATGAAGTAAAAAATGGTATAGATATTTCAACTGCTTTATCGCGTATTTCTTCTAGTGATATTGAAGAAGATAGTTCTTGGGTGGACCATGAAGGTTTGTCAAAAGCTATTGATGAAAGGCTCTTAAGATTATCGGAAGGGCTAAATAGCGGTTATAATTATTTTACTTTTTCTCCATTTGCAAAAGGCGTAGATGTATATCAAGTCAAAGGAAGATATTCTGTTGTCAATGATTCTATTTCCTTGACAATGAAAATAGTGGAAGGTAAAAGTGAAAAATACCACAAAGTATATCTAGCAAAAGAAAAAGAGTCTTTGATTGAAGAATGTATAATTGATATTCTAAACTTTTTTAAGGATCTCTAATAGGAAAGTCTTTAAAAGGATCAAATTTATTACTTTTGAGTTTTGAAAAACTGAACAACAAAGAGAAATAATACCTGATGATAGATTTAAAAGGTAAAAAAATAATTTTGGCTTCAAAAAGTCCTAGAAGAGCCTCGCTTTTAAAAGATATGGACATCCCCTTTGAAATAAAAGTCAGAGAGGTAGATGAGTCCTATCCAGAAAGCCTCCCTTCTCAAGAGGTAGCAGAATATATTGCTAACCAAAAGGCAGTGGCATTTGATGATTTAAATGAAAATGAAATTGCGATTTTCTCCGATACTGTGGTGGTAAACCAAAAAGATGTATTAGGTAAACCAAAAGACTTTGATGAGGCAAAAGCAATGTTACAAGGTTTGTCAGGGAAATCTCATACCGTTTATTCTGCTGTATGTATAAAAACGCATTCAAAAGTAATTTCATTCACAGATGAAACCTTAGTGACTTTTCTTCCAATGAGTGATGAGGTTTTGAATTATTATATTGATGAAAAAAAACCTTTTGACAAAGCAGGAGCCTATGGTATCCAAGAATGGATTGGCATGACAATGATTGAAAAAATTGAGGGATCATATTTTACAGTCATGGGGTTGCCAACAGCTATTTTATATCAAAAATTAAATCAAATACTAAAAGAAGATAATTAATGAATTCATATTTAATGTGGATGTTTCCGGTGATCTCTGCTGGAATTGGGTGGATTACTAACTATGTGGCGATTAAGATGCTTTTTCATCCAAGAAAGCCAATTAAAGTACTGTTTTTTACATTGCACGGAGTTTTTCCTAGAAGAAAGAAGACTTTAGCAAGAAGATTAGGGATTATTGTGGAGAAAGATCTTTTTACCCCTGATATGATCTTAGATAAATTGAAGACGGAGGAAAATAAAGAGAAGCTTTTTAAGGCCATTATGGTGAGGGTAAATGAGTTTGTAGATGAAAAAGCAACTCAATTTGGTCCAATGTTACAGATGTTTGGAGGTGATGCTATTATCCAACAGATCAGAACAGGGATGGAGAATTCTGTGAAGGAAATGGTCCCCAAACTTTTAGATGATATTGGAAGTAATATCTCAGGCATAAGTATTGAACAAGTGGTCTATGAGAAAGTAATGGACTTCTCCGATGCAAAATTTGAAGATTTATTAATGTCAGTAATTAAGCAAGAACTCACTTTTATTGAAATAATGGGTGCTGTTTTAGGTTTCTTTATTGGTTTAATTCAAGTAGGAATATTAATGCTAGCTTAATTGATCATTCCTCATTTATAACTTTCAGAAAGGATTGGGTTACTTTGCTCAATCCTTTCATTTTATTAGGCAACTTTTATTTCCTGATCATTTTCAAAAAATAACGCCATCTGAAACATGTAAAGGTTAGAGCGTAGAAAAACGCACCGCCGATAGCAATGCCCCAATCCCAAAGTATCAAAGGCTTTGGTAGAATTAAGTTTCTAATAAAAATTACTAAGAAAAGAACAATAATTAACTCTACCCAAAAAGCAGGAAACCATTCTGTAAATTTTACTTTTACAAGGCTGTTATTTAAATCAAAGGCGGTAATCCCTAACCAAATGCATTGAATTGTACCGAATAATGAAATACTGACCCAAATAATATTATGAATGTTCATTTTAAAATTAGGGGTGACATTAACGTCATCCATAAGGTAAGGTAGATCTTTGACGAAAAATCCTTCTTCTCCAGTGATTGCGTCCAATAGGAAGTGAGTGATAACCCCAATGAAAATAGATAGGGAAATTTGAAAAAATGAATATTGAGTACGGGGTTGCTGTCTTTTAAATCGTATAGGTGTCACTCTTCTTAAGACAGGTTTAAAAAGCCTTTTATTGATGTAATAAACTAAAATACCTACAGGTAAATTGAAGACAAAAATCCCTAATATCGTATGGCCTAATTTTACACTTTGTTGAAGTTGAAGATAATGTTCAAAATCAGGAATAACACTTCCAATGATTAATGCAGATACTGACAAATAATGCGAATATCTAAAAAGTGGTAATACAGCACTTGGGTGAGCAAATGTTATGGGCATAGGTTTAAGCAGGTTTTGTGTATTTTAATATATAAAGATGAATACATATAACATACCGTCAAATAAATAATCCGGTTATATTGATGTAATAAAATTACTTTATTTCTATTTTTCTTTAGGTGCTAAGTCGAAAATAGATAATAATTAATTCTGATTCATATTCTGTGTACACAATTCGAATAATGGAATATAGTATTAATAAAAAAGGGTTAAGCTTTCACCTAACCCTCCTTTACAATACTATTATTTATTATTGAACAACTTCTTCCGAAGGAGCAAACCAATTACCGTCTTCATCAATAAGTTTGATTAATTCATCTACTGCATTTTCTTCAGGAACAGATCGTTTCACAACCTCCTGACCTCTGTATAATGTAATTTTACCCTTACCTGATCCAACATAACCATAATCAGCATCAGCCATTTCACCAGGTCCATTAACAATACAACCCATGATTCCAATTTTGACACCTTTTAAGTGATCCGTTCTCTGACGAATCATAGCCGTTGTTTCCTGTAAGTCAAACAAAGTACGACCGCATGAAGGACATGAAATATACTCCGTTTTTGTCATTCTTGTTCGTGCTGCTTGTAAAATGCCGAATGATAAGCGATTACAGAATTCAATGGATTCTAAACTGTTATCAGTGCTCAACATCACACCATCACCTAGACCATCAATCAATAAACCACCAATGTCTGTAGAACTATAAAGTTGTAACTGATCATCTGTGAGATCTGTGTAGTTTCTTTCAATGATCACAGGTGTTTTTACATCATTGCTATACAACTTATACAGTAAAGCTCTTAATTCTGGCATCGCATGAGCATTTTCAGTATGAATCATAAGTACCACATTAGATGCATTTTTTAAAGTAGCGATGATGGATTCATCAAGCTCCTTTAAAGTAGTCCTTACAAAATTAAGATCTTGGTGTAAGTTGTTGCTACTATCAATGTATTCAGATAACTCAAAAAGAGGGTAGGTGTCATCTTCTTTGTTCCAGATTGAAGCGTCAACAATATTTTTCAATCCATTTGGAGCCATAAAAGGAAGAGGCTTAGTACCTGTATAGATATAATCAGCACCATGATCACTCATAGCCCACTTGTCTGTAGCAGGTAAATAATGGTGACCAATGACTTTTAAACTTTTCATAGTGATTTCATCCACCGGAGCAAAGTTAGCAATTACTCTTGGTACATTGTGATCACCAAAAGTGGCTACTTCTGCAGTTGACCTTCTTTCATATTTAAAAGGGTTTTTAGGAGATGAAGTAATTGAGGTTGGAATGACATTACTTTCTTCTCTTCTGTTATCATATCTCTTGATCAAGGCTTCAGCAACAGGAGCTTCTGCTTCTGGTGCCTCAGTTAAAGAAACACGTACTGTATCCCCTAAGCCATCTTCTAAAAGTGTTCCAATCCCAACAGCAGATTTTACCCTGCCATCTTCACCATCACCAGCTTCTGTAACACCTAAATGCAGAGGGTAAGGCTTAAGCCCCTCTTCATCCATTTTCTGAACTAATAGTCTGTATGCCTGTACCATCACTTGAGTGTTACTTGCTTTCATAGAAAGTACAATTTCATGATAGTCTAATTCATCGCAAATTCTAAGGAATTCCAAAGCAGATTCAACCATTCCAAGAGGTGTGTCTCCATAACGGCTTAAGATACGGTCAGACAAAGAGCCATGGTTTGTACCAATTCTCATTGCTGTTCCGTATTCTTTACAGATTTCAACTAAAGGAATAAATTTTTCTCTGATTCTATCTAGCTCTGCTTGATACGTAGCATCATCGTATTCAATAAAATCAAATTTTTTCTTATCGGCATAATTACCAGGATTGATTCTTACTTTTTCAACGATTTTAGCGGCTACTTCTGCTGCGTTTGGAGTAAAATGTATATCAGCTACTAAAGGGACATTAAAGCCTCTAGCTCTTAATCCATCTTTAATATTTTGAAGGTTTTCAGCTTCCTTTTTACTAGGAGCAGTGATTCTTACATACTCACAACCTGATTCAACCATTCTTATTATTTCCTCTATGGAGCCTTCTGTATCCATTGTGTCTACAGTGGTCATAGATTGAATTCGTATAGGGTTGTCTCCTCCCATAGGAACTCCTCCAATATTAACGGTTACGGTTTGCCTTCTCTGATATGCGTTAATATTGTCGCAGTAGTTATATGTTTGAATATCTTCTTTTTTCATTGAAATGCTTGTTTGCGACAAAAATACAGATAAAATTTAGATTGGGAATAGAATAAATGTTATAAGTATTAAGTCAAAAATAATTTATCGTTGATTCCTAAAAGCCAAGTGAAGAGAAATTTCTTTTTTTTCAGCTATTGGAGTTTAAAAATCAAAAATAAAACGATTTTGTTCACAGTTCTATTGTCTTTCTACTTATGTTACCAATAACCAAAATCTTAATGTTTTGTTTATATTGTAGGGATATTTGGTCAAAAAAAAGAGGCTCCTAATAAGAGCCTCCGCCTGATAGCATATATTTTTAAAGAGAGATTATACATTCATTAATGAATCTCTTCTTCTCATTTTTCCTGCAGGAATACCAAACATCATTTTGAAACGTCTACAGAAATATGCAGTGTCTTTATAGCCTACTTCAGATCCGATAGCACGGATACTCTTTCTTGATGTACGAAGCAATTCAACTGCTTTTTCCATTCTTTGGTATTCGATATAATCTTGAGGGTTGATACCCGTCAGCATTTTAAAGTATTGCCCTACGTAATCCTCAGATACATTCGCAACGTTCGCAAGGATTTTATTCGAAAGGTCACTTGAAATATTATCCTTGATGAAATTGAAAATATCAATCAATCGAGGATCTTTAAAGTAATTGCTGTTAGTAGCAATCTGCTCCACAAACAATTTCTTTTCTAACACATGTCTGAATACTTCTATTACAGCATATTCTGTAATATTAGTAGCGATTCTGTCTCTACCTGGCTTATCGCCTAAAGATTCTTTATAAACTTTTTCAATCGCTTCACTGATTTCCTCATGTTTTGGAATGATAAAAGGAGGGATATCAAGTGAATTGAAGAAATTTACCGAATCAAAAGCCTTTGCATCAAAAGTTACTGACGTAAAGCTTGTGTGGATGGTATGCAATGAGACATCGTCATTGATTTTTCTTAAGTAGGAGTCTCTATCGTTGATAAAGCTCTCATTCGTTACTTCCGTTGTGTTTGAGTTACCGAAAGCAATCTCAATCGATTTACCTCCAGGTATAAAAACTAGGTCACCCGCATGAGCTACTTCATTCTCGTTGATAGTGATATCACCAGATTTAACTTGGATAAGGGTGTTTTGAACATCATAAAAGTTAGAGACTTTTACAGAACGGATAACGTTTAAACTGTTTGAACGGATAAACTTGATGTTTAACGATTCAATGATTTTGTTGTAATCTTCTATCATAGTCATTGTAATTAAAAAGGAGAAATAACTACTACCTACCTAGGCATATGGGTTTCGACATCAGTTATACAAAATGTGCAATTTTTTTCTATTACTTATAATCAACTTTCTGTGTAATAATAGGAGGATAACCATGTAGTTTATAGTTATAATATAGTTCCAATACTTAAATAAAGTAATAATGGATCTTAAAATCAAGCATTTTTTTATCTTTTTTTTAATTAATGAATTAAGATCAATCTTGATATTGTGCAAATTTGTATAAAAATTATCTTTTTTGAAAGAAATACTTAAAATTATATTTATCTAATATTGCCTATTTGGGCATAAAAATGAGGGTATAAAAAAAGCCCAATTATTATTGAGCTTTAATTATTTTTTGAGCAGAACATTAATTCAACCTCAATATTTTTACAATCAAAATTTAAGTTTGAATAGTTGTATACTGCCCTTGACTGTATAATAACGGCTTATCATTTTGATTTTCAGTGTTTTTTATGCTTGTGATACTCCCAATGAAAATGCTATGAGTAAAGCCGTCATAAGCTTCCTGAAGTTCGCATTCTATGTTGGTCAAAGCGTTCTCTAAAATTCTATTTTCTTCAGAAAATTCCCATGAACCTAATTGAAACTTTTCTTCACCTTGCAAGCCTTTGTAACCGGCAAAACAATTCGAAATTTCTGACATGTCTTCTCTGAGAATGTGTACTGAGAATTTTTTGTTTTTCAAGACCTGATCATGGAATTCTCCATTTTTATTCACAGATACTAATAAGCTGGGTGGGGTGTCTGAAAGAGATGTGACTGCTGTTGCTGTAATTCCATTTCTCCCTGCTTCCCCATCTGTTGAAATGACATTTACAGTAGCGGCTAGATGTCGCATTGCCTCTTTAAAAAGTTGTTTGTCCATGTAAGTAGATATATACTAAGAATTCTTTTTTATTTGTTGGTGAAGACGGCCAATTTCAAGTTCAAGCTCAACCACTTTCTTCCTTGCATTGTTAAGCTCTTCCTTTGTGCTGATCATAAGACTCAAGCTTTCTTTCATAGTCTTCTCTTGTATAACTAATTGCTCGTTCTTTAGTTGTGCTTTATCCAATAAAATTCGAAGTTCTTTCTCTTTTTTATCTTGTTCAGAAATATCCTGTATATAAGCAATCCTCCTTACACCTTCGTTATTTTTAATTTCAGTAATAAAAATCAAAGCAGTAAAGACATCGCCAGAAGAACGCTTCAGTTTCATTGTTCTTCTATTATTAATTGCTCTGTCATAGCTTTTGCCTAATAACTCAGTGATATTCTGTCCGTCCGAAACAATTCCAATCTGGAAGATATGAGAAGCGGCAGGATTGAGCTTTAAGATTTCTCCATCTTCATTAAAGGCAATCATAGCGTCCATGGCTCTTTCAAAGAAAAGAAGACTTTCTTCCTCCTGTGCCTCTAACTGCACTTGCTTGACCTCCATTTCCTTTTTGGTCTCTTCCAGAAGCATCATATTCTCCTTGAGTGTTTCTTCTTTCTCCTTGAGTTCTTCGTTGGTTTTTTGTGCTTCATCCAATAGCTGATTTGTTCTCAGAGTAGATTGAATAGTACGTATAGTAAGTGCAATAGAAGGAGCAATCTCCGTGAGAAGTGCTTTCTCTTGTTCATTATATTCTCTTATAGAACCCAGTTCAATTACACCCACTACATCATTTTTAATCGCAAGAGGAACGAGGAAGATATTTTTAGGTATTGCTTCTCCTAATCCAGACTGAATAGGAGTGTAGTCGCTAGGAATATCAGAAATTAACGTAGGTGTATTTTTCAAGAAAACCTCTCCAACTTGACCTTCGCCTTTTTGGTAAACATCACCCACTTTTTTCCTTCTATGTTGACTGTAGCAGGCAGTGATTTCTAGATAATCTTTTTCATCATTGTAAAGGTAAAAAGCACCCAAAGTGGATTGTGTATATTCAGTAATCTCACGGAGTGTTTTGGTAGACAGCCTTTTTATATCTTTTACAGATAATAATAATTCACTTATTGAAGAAAGACCTGAAGCGATCCAACCTTGATTTTCTACATTTTCTTTTTGAATACGGACCTGGTCACGCATTGAGATCAAGAGGTTTCCAAGAATATCATTCTCATGAATGTTGTATTCTTCATATAATTTGCCATTTTCAATGTCTTGTGCAAGTTTAGTGTTTTCGTCAATATGCATTTGATCTTCAAGGAAAATAGCATAACGGGCATTTCTAAAACTCTGCTTTTTTAATTGATTGGCAATAAATACACAAGCCATGTAAAAACTCAATGCAACAAGCGGGATAGAGACTATACCTTTAAAAGATTTAGTCGTTAAACTTTCTTGATAAACATGCGTGAGCCACATGTCTGACCCCAAAAGCACTAATGAAACGTACATTAATACTGTCAGCATGAAATATACGGTAAGCAAATTGGCGTTTTGATAGAGTGCCAGCAGTGCGAGTATGCCAAAAAAGGCAAACTGCCCATAAGGCGTCTGAGGTGACACCATAAGGTATTGCACTTGGTATAAAAAGAAAGTAAATGCTAAAATGTACCTTGTTGATGATGTATTTGTAGAGCTATACAGTAATAAAAAGTAAGCGATAGAGCTCAGTGTAGCTAGTCCTAACGCTAAAATCCAGTTTCCCGACTCAAATGACAGTCCTATTGCAAGTATAAATGACCCAATCAGGGTGTATTGCATCGCTCTGTCTAATCTTTTAAAGTTTTCGTAATAATAACTTTCAACTCTTTCCCGGGTAGGAGTGAATTTATCTACTTCTTGCTCTATTGACATATCAAAAAAATTTAACGAAAAACCTCCACCTTTTTATTAATCATCATAAGGAGGTTGTGTAGTAATACGATATCCTTTGGAAGATATTGCTGAACCACAAAAAATACCAACAGCTTGTCCCTCACTTTCTTCGTTCAGAGGGATAATATTGGTTGGAACATTTGCTAAAGGTCTAGCAAAAAGTCCTCCATTTGACATCTGTTGCCTTGATTGGCTTAAAAAATCAAATGTATTTTCAGTGATTGAGTGGATTTCACAATAGATAGAATCTCCTATTTCATATAAAGGAGCATTGTTTTCTATTTCTTCTTCAGTACGGCTAGGATTGATACTGTTACGGATAGGAGGAATAAAGTAAGTGTCTTCTGTAATGATATCACCAAATTCACTACGGCCAGGAGTGATGTCAAAAGCGATAGAAAGTTCATTGCTTTTATTTAGGAAGTCACCATTTTTATAAGTTTTGATCCAATAGCAATCTGCAGGTCCTGCAAAATCTTTGGCCCAAATTTCACCAAAAATAAGCTCTTCTTCAACATTAGATTCTCTTGATGTTTTAAATATCAGTGAATCAATAGGTGGTACTCTTTCTAAAGAAGTATACGCTTCAAAAGCAAGGTTTTTATCTAAGAAATTAACGGTTACATCAAGCTTATAATAGTTGTCGTATCGGCCATCGCCATCTCTGTCAAAATCAGCAGGACGTTGTCTAACAATTAACGTATCTGCTAATGTTTGTGGCGTCCATGTATAATATCCATTACTTTCGTATGAAAATATCATTGTCTTGTTATTGACCAGATCAGTCACTTTAACGTCAGCATTCTCAATAAGAGGTGGAGTAGTCGGATCAAAATAACCATTTGTTGAAATAAGTCTAATGCGTTGTTTTTCAAATTTGTTATTGAGGAAACCGTCAACAACAATCTGGGCTCTTCCCTGTGCGAGGTCAACATCAATGATATCTTCGCAGGAGTAGGAAAGAAAAGCGAGGAATACGAATAAATATATCTTATAGTTTTTCATTATTTACCATTTGAAATTGAATGAAACAGAAGGGATGATATTTGCCAAAACAGAGAACTGTATTGCTTGATTTGGAGCAGGTTCACCTTGTTCAGGTCGTTCTTCTGAAGGCAAGAAGTAAATAGAATAAGGATTTTTACGAGCATAAGTATTATAAAAACCAAATACCCAATAATGCTCCCATCTTCGATTAGGTTTTTTTCTGCCTTGCAATGTAGCTGAAACATCTAATCTGTGATAGTAAGGTATCCTTTGATTGTTTCTAACACCATCTACATTATGTGGTATTCCATAACCTTGTATTTGAAGTTGGTTTGTAGGGAATGTTGTAGGAGTTCCACTTATTAAAGAGAAGTTTGCAGCAAAAGACCATCTCTTATTTAATGTGTAAAAATTACTCAGTGTTAAGTTGTGAGCTTGATCAAACCTTCTTGGGTAATACTGGCTTTGATTAATTCCCTCCGTTTGTTGTTCAGATCTAGCTAAAGTATAGCTTAGCCACCCTGTATATTTCCCTTTTTTCTTTCTTAAATAAAACTCTATACCGTATGCTCTGCCGGTTGAGTTTAGTAAATCTCCTTCAAGATAAGGGTTGAGTAATAAATCGGCTCCATTGATATAATCAATCAAATTCCTCATTGGTTTGTAGTAAACCTCTGTTGAGAATTCAAAAGTATTATTTTTTATATTTCTAAAATAACCCAATGCATACTGATCACCACGTTGCGGAACAATATTATTGGTACTAGGAGACCAAACGTCGAGTGGTGAAGCGGCTGAAGTATTTGAGATCAAGTGTATATACTGGGCCATATGCGTATAACTTGCCTTGATAGAGCTTTTCTCATTGAATTGATACTTAATAGCAAGCCTTGGCTCTAAGCTGAAGTACGTTTCTACTGGATCCCAATCACCATACACTGTTTCAGATTCTTCTATCGGATCTCTTCTTGTGTTTGGAAGAACAGCTTCTTCGTATTCGTAAGTTGTAACCGGTCCTAAATAAGTAAATGAACTCCCTCGAATACCATATTGAAGAGAAATGGAATTGGAAATTTTATGATCGTTACCAATATAAATAGCATTTTCTAAAGCATATTGATTTTGCAAAGCAAAAGGAGGTAATTCTTGTCCTCCACTTTTAGCCGTTGTTGTTCCTGGGGCAAAATCATAATAAATAGATTGAGCACCGAATGTGACCGTACTATGGCTGCCCAAGTACCAAGTGAATTCTGGTTTGACTGAATAGGTTTTAACTCTCGACTTCCAATTGAAAGCGTCTGTGCCATCTTGACTAAAACTTAAATCATAGTCATAGTCAGAAATGTAAGCCGTAGTATTAAGGAATAATTTGTCATTAAATAAATGGTTCCATCTGAATGTCCCTGTTACATTTCCCCATCCGGAATTAAAAGTTCCTGCAGCACCAAAATTATCACGTCCCCAATAAGCTGAAAGGTATATTTTATTATTGTCATTAATGTCATAATTTACTTTTGCAGTCAAATCCCAGAAGTTGAATTTTGAATCTCTAAGATCCTCTTCTAGAAATGGCTTCGCAAGAATATCAATATAGGATCTCCTGGCAGCTACAAGGAATGACATTTTATCCTTAATAATAGGTGCCTCAACGGTAAGTCTACTGAATATGACGCCAATTCCACCTTGAACAGTAAGTTCTTTTGCATTTCCCTCTTTCATACGGACATCTAGAATTGAAGAAATTCGTCCACCGTACTGTGCAGGAATACCACCTTTAATCAGTTTCACTTCTTTTACAGCGTCTGGATTGAAGACAGAGAAAAAGCCAAAAAGATGGGAAGAATTAAATACTGGAGCTTCATCAAGCAATACTAGGTTTTGCCCAATTCCGCCACCTCTTACATTAAACCCTGTGGCACCTTCTCCAACAGAACTTACACCAGGAAGCAGTTGTATTGATTTGATGATATCAACTTCACCCAAAAGAGCAGGTATTTTCAGCATGGTTTCGATGTCCATTTTCTGAGTACTCATTTGAATATCAGAAACATTAGCATCTTCCCGTTCACCAGTGATTAATACTTCATCAAGTTCTGTGTCTGTGCCTGAAAGTTCAATGCTTAATTTTTTATTGTCGTTGAGTTTTACTTTTTTGGAGAAACTTTGAAAACCAACGAAAGTAGAGATAATGGTATATTCTCCTTCTGGTAGTGTCAACGAATAAAAACCATAAGCATTCGTGACAACACCTGCTTTGATTTCATTGGCATAAACAGTAGCGCCAATGAGTGTTTCGCCTGTAGTTTTATCTTTTATATAGCCACTTAATGTGAAATTTTTTGTTTGGCCATAGAGAAAAGAGGAGAAAAACAAACTATAGATAATGAGAGCAACTCGTCTAACTTTTGACATGTAGTTTACTAAAAGGGTGATTAAGTTAATGTAATATTACAATTACTAATTAAGAGTTAATTTGTTTATTAAAATTAGAAAAATAAATCAAAAAGAAGAGAATCTTATTAAATTACTTTTACAAATTACCATAAAATAGACACTTTAATACTAAGATATGATGAACAGGAATAAGATGCTGGAAGATACTAAAGCATCTGAGAGATATGACGTAATTGTTATTGGAGGTGGAGCTTCAGGTTTAGGTACAGCATTGGATAGTTGTTTAAGAGGGTATAAAACATTGCTATTAGAACAGCATGATTTTGCCAAAGGAACATCTAGCAGAAGTACAAAATTGGCACATGGAGGTGTGCGCTACTTGAAGCAAGGTGATGTGGCGATGGTACGTGAAGCCTTGAGAGAACGTGGTTTGATGAAAGAAAATGCACCTCATCTGGTTCATGATCAAAAGTTTATTGTTCCTGTATATGATTGGTGGGATGCTCCTTTGTATACCACAGGTTTGAAAGTTTATGATGTTATGTCCGGTAATTTAGGGCTTGGTCCATCCGAGATGATTTCAAAAGAAACGACATTAAATCACATTCCTAATCTCAACCAAGAAGGCCTTTTAGGCGGAGTTAGGTATTATGATGGACAATTTGATGATGCAAGGTATGCTATGACTTTGGCCTTGACCATCAATGATTATGGCGGAACTATTCTAAATCACACCAAAGTAACGGGTCTTATCAAAGATGAAAATGAAAAGGTCTGTGGTGTGCAAGTGAAGGATACAATTAATGAGGAGGTTTTTGAAGTTCAAGCCAAAGTCATCGTAAACGCAACAGGTGTTTTTGTAGATAAAATCCTTAAAATGGATAAGGATGATCATAAAAGAATGGTAAGCCCTAGCCAAGGAGTACATGTTATTTTAGATAAAGAATTTCTTCAGGGTGCTTCATCAATTATGGTGCCTCGAACAAGTGACGGGAGAGTACTGTTTGCCGTGCCGTGGTATGATAAGATTGTGGTCGGGACCACTGATACACCATTAAAAAAAGTATCACATGAGCCAAGAGCATTGGAGGAAGAAATTGATTTTATATTAAAAACGGCAGCGAAATACCTAAATAAAACGCCTCAAAGGGAAGATGTGAAAAGTGTCTATGCAGGTCTTCGCCCCTTGGTGAAAAAACAGAAAGCAGAAACGAAAAATATTTCAAGGTCGCATAAAATTGTAGTAAGTGATTCCAGCTTGATTACAATTGTTGGAGGAAAATGGACCACTTACAGACAAATGGCTGAAGATGCTGTAAATACCATAGAAAGAGTAGGAAAGTGGCCTCCAGTAAAATGCATTACAAAGGAGGTTTTGCTTCATGGTTACAAAAAAGGATTGGATAAATCTGATGTAAGAAGTGTTTATGGTAATGATCTTGATAAAATAGATCAATTGACAGAAAATGTCCCTTCCCTCAAGAAAAGATTGCACAAGGATTTACCTTATACTTTTGCTGATATTTATTGGGGAACTCAGTTTGAAATGGCCATGACTTTAGAAGATGTATTGGCAAGGAGAACACGCTGTTTACTTTTAAATGCAAAAGCAAGTATAAAGGTTGCTCCCAAGGTGGCTAAATTGATGTCAGGTATTTTGGAGTATGATGAGGAATGGGAGATCGATCAAATCAAAAAATACAAGAAACTAGCCAAAGGATATCTTTTGACATAGCAAAGACAATAAAGATGGTCTTATTAAGGAATTGAGTGAGCCTTTTGAGGTAAACGAAGCATGAGCAAGTTAGTTAGATAATATACAATTGAATGAACTAAAACATCAAAGTATATTGATCAGCTAACTTGTTTTATTATGAAACGATTTTACATATTACAACTGTCTTTAATGGTGCTCTTTTCATGTTCTAATCTTGAGGAAGTACCGGTGGGAATTAAACCTAGTTTTGAAACCACTGAAATTCACATTAAAAATGACACTACTATTAATGCCGTCAATCTTATATGGTCAAATGTGACAATTCATGAAAACGTTAGGGTAGATGTGGTGACAGTGCAATTGACTTCTTCAGGTCTTTTTATGAAAGAGGGGGCTGAAATCATGATTCACGGAAGCGCACATCTTACAGATATTACATTTGAATCTGAAAATAAATATTCTATTTGTGGTAAAGAAGGAGTGAGAATTGATATTGATGGCCTAGAGTATATTATGCCTGAGGAAGGAGGTTGTTTTGATTCAGGAGATGACTTGCCTGTTGAATTGCTTTATTTTAATACAACTAAAAAAGAAGAGGGCGTTCTGGTGGAATGGTCTACTGCTTCAGAAATCAATAATGAGAAATTTATTGTAGAAAGAAGTATAGATAAGAAAGCCTGGTATGAAATCACCACAATTCAAGGAGCTGGAAACTCTAATGTCCCATTAAAATATGAGTACCTAGATACAGAGGTTCCCAATTCAAGCATTATATATTACAGGCTAAAACAGATAGACTTTGATGGGGCCGCATCTATTTATGGACCCAATGCGGTATCAAATTCATCAACTGCTCCAGAATTGAACATTTACCCTAACCCAATAGACTATAATGAAAAGCTCAACATATTATCAAATTCCGATGGTTTTAATGTCAACATATATGATTCAGTGGGAAAATGGTATGGTCAATTTTCTACAGAAGGAAATTATATGGAAGTACCAATGGTGTATGGAACGGGACTTTTCATTGTTGAGGTGAAATCATTTTCTGGAAATTTAAAGACAGAAAAAGTGATTGTTCGGTAAATCATTACAAACTAAAATAATGCTTCGTTTTTTAGCAATGAAAAGATGCAAAACCAAGAGATTTGGAAGGAGTGTATAGAAAGCTAACAGAAATTTCTACTGATAGTATACAAAGTAATAATTAACGTTGCTACATCTGCATTTTTCATAAAAGATCTTCTCTTTTTTCTTTAGTTTTGTTGAAAATTAAATTTGACAGCAATGAGCAAAACAATCAAAATCCCACAAGGTATTCAAGGCCTGATCTTTGATATGGATGGAACATTGGCAGATACAATGCCAACGCACTATTTAGCATGGAAAAAGACATTGGCATCCGTTGGATATGATTTTACAGAAGAGGAGTTTTACAGCTTGGCAGGTATGTCAACAGAAAGAATCCTTGAGAAAATCGGAAAGGAACATAATATTGAAATGGATGTGCCTAAACTTGCCGACCTCAAAGAAAAGGAATACTTACAGTTGATTGATGATGTTAAACCTATTGAACCTGTATTTAAAATAGCGGAAGCGAATTATGGTAAAATGCCAATGGCTATTGGGACAGGAAATATTGATGAGTTAATAGAACATACACTCACAAGTTTGGGCGTTTATCATTGGTTTGATGTAAAAGTAGGGGCAGATCAGGTGGAAAACCCTAAGCCGGATCCTGAAACGTTTTTACAATGTGCCATCCGTATGGGAGTGGAGCCTCGTTTTTGTTTAGTATTTGAAGATGGTGATCCTGGTATTCAGGCGGCAAGAGCGGCAGGGATGAAAGTGATAGATGTGAGAGAGTATCTGTAAAAGACTTTCTATTTCATTGATTTTAAATAGGTTAAAGTTACACTTAATTGATTTTTATATTAAATAAATGTTAAATAATTGTATTTGTTTAATCTTTATCAATCTTGTGTAAAGTTTGTAAATGGGTCAAAAACAAAGGATTATTTAATGATCTAATTGAAACATATTGATGTCTTTAAGCTAGACTGACAATAGTCATGTTTTAAACCGTTTCCATTCCCTAGTATTGTATCGTTTTAAAAATCAATAATAAAAAAATTACGAAGACATGAGTTTAATCGTAGACGTTCACGCAAGACAAATTCTTGATTCAAGAGGTAATCCTACTGTAGAAGTTGACGTAACAACTGAGACTGGTACTATTGGCCGTGCTGCTGTTCCTTCAGGAGCTTCAACTGGTGAGTACGAAGCAGTTGAATTACGTGACGGTGGTAAAGATTATCTTGGAAAAGGAGTTTTAAAAGCTGTTGAAAACGTTAATGAAATTATTGCTGAGGAATTAATCGGTGCTTCTGTATTTGAGCAAAACGCTATCGACCAAGCAATGATCGCTTTAGACGGTACTCCAAATAAAGCAAAATTAGGTGCTAACGCTATCTTAGGTGTTTCACTTGCAGTAGCTCACGCAGCAGCAGCTGAGTTAGGTCTTCCTTTATATAGATATGTAGGTGGTGTTTCAGCAAACACAATGCCTGTTCCAATGATGAACATCATCAATGGTGGTTCTCACTCTGATGCTCCTATCGCATTCCAAGAGTTCATGATCCAACCTGTATCTGCAACAAACTTTACTGATGCTATCCGTATCGGTTGTGAAGTATTCCACGCATTAAAGAAAGTTATCCATGATCGTGGTCTTTCTACTGCAGTAGGTGACGAAGGTGGTTTCGCTCCAGCTTTTGATTCAACTGAGGATGCTTTAGATTCAGTGAAAATTGCAGTTGCAAACGCTGGTTACGAGTTCGGTAAAGACATCACTATCGCTTTAGACTGTGCTGCTTCTGAGTTCTTCGTAGACGGTAAGTACAACTATGAGAAATTTGGTGACATGAAAGGTGGTATCAAAACTTCTCAAGAGCAAGCTGAATACTTAGCAGCATTAGCTGAGAAATACTGTATCACTTCTATCGAGGATGGTATGGACGAAAATGACTGGGAAGGTTTCAAAGTATTAACTGATCTTTGCGGTGATAAAGTACAATTAGTAGGTGACGATTTATTTGTGACTAACGTTGAGAAATTAGAGCGTGGTATCAACGAAGGTATTGCTAACTCTATCCTTATCAAAGTAAACCAAATCGGTTCATTAACTGAAACAATTGCTGCAGTTGAGATGGCTCACAGAGCTGGTTACACTTCAGTAATGTCACACCGTTCTGGTGAGACTGAGGACAACACTATTGCTGACTTAGCAGTAGCATTGAACTGTGGTCAAATCAAGACTGGTTCTGCTTCTCGTTCAGACCGTATGGCTAAGTACAACCAATTACTTCGTATCGAAGAAAAATTAGGTTCTACTGCTAAATACTTAGGTTTGAAAGCATTCAAGCAAGACTTCAACTTCTAATTAGAAGTTAATCATATTTTCGTACTGTAACTAGGTTGCAGTCGAGTTGGAGGCTATCCTTTTGGGTAGCCTCTTTTTTTTATCTATGCAATATGACTGTTCTTAAATTTCAATACTAATCAATTTTCGTCTGTAGTAGTGTATCCCCGTTATGTGTGTATGGCATTTGACCATACTATGATGCAAGATTAAATAGTGTTTTATCAAAGCAATTTATTCATTATCACCAAAAGTAGTACTACAAATAATAATAACAACATTACCATTTCAACACTCTTGTATTTAGAAGTAAAAAAGATAACTTTAAGTCTCGATTAATATGTGATTGAAGATAAAACCAATTAAGTTAGGGATAAATCAAGTAAACTGGTAATATCGATAAATTGAAAGACGATTTAGGCTAAAAAGGTGAATTCAGAATCATATCAAACAATAGTATGAGATTAATTCCAATAATTTTATTTATTACACTGTGTAGTACAAAGATATATTCACAGGTTAATTTTGAAGAACAGAAGAAAATTGTAAAAGTTTTTGAAAAGAATTTTAATTTAAAAAATCTAAATGATTACAAAACATTATTAGTGTCAATTAATAATGGTAATGATGTTCTCGCTATTTATAAGACAAACGGTTATAAAATACTAAACGACATAAATATAAAATCTTTTAAATCGGTTTGGAATATTGGTAGAGGATATAATACTGTAACAAAAGATAGCCTTTATGTGTTAATTCCAAATTTTAATGGAACATATTTAAAGTTAATTGAAGAGTTAGGAAAACAAAATAGCACAGTAAGTGAATATTTTGAATACATAGAAAGTGTGGGTGATTTTCCAGGACATATTGAAGGCTTGTTTTATTTATATGAAGATTTATCAAAAAAGGATAATAAACAATATAATGAAAATTTAAAAACGATAATTAGTATTAACCTCATTAGAATTTTTTGTGATTTTTTCGAAGAAGATGAATACCCGTCTTCATTTCCAGATTATAAAAGGTTGTTTCATAATTTTAACGATTAAATCAAAAATTTTCTACAATAAATAGTATTTCACTTAATACTCATGTATTTCTCATAGTTAGTACCGTTAAGAGATACCTTCACAGTGAACAACTTACCGAATAATGTACAAAAAAAGCTGATTTGCACCATTACAGTACAAATCAGCCTTATATATTTTCATATTACAGGTAGAATTTATTAATCTACTTTCTTTAATACAACTGCTGTTCTATTGACATTGTATATTGATATATTTTTGTCTTCATCAGTGAAGAACTTACTTGAAGTATCTACACGGTTATGTCCGCCATATTGTTTGTCATCTGAACACAATACAATCTCATACGTTCCTTCATCACCAACATAGAATTTGTAATCAGGTAGTGAATTTGTAGGAGAGAAGTTGAAAACAAAAACAAGGTCGCCTTTCTTGAAGCAGATGGTTTTATTTTCAGTATCCATATTCAATAAGTTGACAGCAGTGTGTTCTTGAAGCAGGTTGTGGTCTCTTACCAAGTGAACCATTGCACCATCAAAGTTATTTAACTTTTCATAGCGTAGAAAACCATTTTCAACTAATGACCATTGACGTCTAGCGTATTGGTAGCTCCAGCCATTTCCTTCTCTTGGGAAATCAATCCACTCAGGATGGCCAAATTCATTACCCATAAAGTTAAGGTAACCTTCACCACCAAGAACACAAGTTAAGAAACGGATAATTTTGTGAAGTGCAATACCTCTGTCTACAACAAGACTTCCACTTTCATTGTCCATGCCTGTATACATTTCTGCATCCATTAACCACATGGCAATTGTTTTATCACCTACAAGTGCTTGGTCATGAGACTCAGCATATGCAATGGCTTTCTCATTTGCTCTTCTGTTCAGCATTACGCTCCAAAGATCCCATACATTCCAGTTTTCATCTTGTTGCTCTTCAAGAATCTTTACCCAGAAATCTGGAATACCCATGCTCAAACGATAATCAAAGCCTACTCCGCCTTCCTCAGACGCTCTACTTAGACCTGGCATACCTGATACATCCTCAGCGATAGAAATAACGTCAGGCTTGATCTGATGGGCTACGTCGTTAGCTAATTGTAGGTAACGTACAGCATCTACATCAACGCCCATATTGAAGTAGTCATCATAACTACCAAAGCCAGCGTGACCATGATGGTGATACATCATAGAAGTAACCCCATCAAAACGGAAACCGTCGAAGTGATACTCCTCTAACCAGTATCTAACATTAGAAGCAAGGAATTGAATTACTTCCCATTTAGCATAATCAAATAACTTAGAATCCCAATCCGGATGATCTCCTTTTCCACCAGTATGGAAGTATTGGTATACCGTACCGTCAAACTCATTGATACCTTCGTTGTGGTTTTTTACAGCATGTGAGTGAACGATATCCATGATCACAGCAATACCCATAGAGTGTGCTGTTTTGATCAATTGTTTTAATTCCTCAGGTGTACCAAATTTGGAAGTTGCTGCATAGAAATTACTAACGTGATATCCGAATGATCCATAATAAGGATGCTCCTGAACAGCCATTAATTGAATACAATTGTACCCTAAATCTCTGACTCTTGGAAGAACATTTTCTGTGAACTCAACATAAGTACCCATTTTTTCTTCTTCCTGGGACATTCCAACGTGAGCCTCGTATATGATTGGATTCTTGATTGATGCAGTTTCGAAGTTATCCCCCGACCAATCAAAGTTAGTCTCTTCTGTGAACCATAACTGTCCTTTGAAGTTAGGAGAATTAGGTTCTTGCACTACTCTAGTAATGTAAGCAGGAATTCTATCATGATCACCTATCTGTGATAACACTCTTACTTTTACAAAACTTCCGTGCACAAACGTGTCTTTGTATTCATCTTTTGGAAGGAAAATCTCCCAAACACCATCCCAATGCAGTGATCCTTCAATTTTTCTCAAAGGATGACTATCTCTATTCCAGTTGTTAAAGTCTCCAGTCAGATATAAAGCATGTGCAGCAGGAGCCCACTCTCTATACCACCAACCGTTGTTTGTTGCGTCGTAGTTAAAGCCTAGAAACTTATGAGCACCGGCGAATTCATATATACTACCATATTTATCATTCAGGTCATTTTTAAGTTGCTCGAAGCTGTTTATTCTAGCATTAATCTCTTCAGTTTGTGGTTCCAACCATGGGTCGTCCTTAACTAGTTTTGGTAATTTTGTACTCATTATTTTTTAGATGTGATAAACAAATAACACGAACGAAAGTACTAACATAGTCAATGTTTCGGACTTCTCAATTTAAGTGTATAAATTACATACTAATAATAAGTTATAAAATATTGTTAATCAATGCATTTCTTTGTTTTTCTCTGTGGGTTAACAATTCAGAAAACGAAAAATATTTTATTTTACAATAAAGAAATACCAAATCTTTTTTTGTTACACGGAGGAAGTTTATTTTTTTTGCGCTTATGAAAACACTAATTGCACCTTCAGTATTGGCAGCAGACTTTGCAAATTTGCAGAGAGATGCTGAAATGCTTAATGAAAGCCAAGCAGATTGGTTTCACATTGACATTATGGACGGGATGTTTGTTCCTAACATTTCTTTTGGATTGCCAGTATGTGCAGCCATTAGCAAGCACGCTAAGAAACCTATGGATGTTCACTTGATGATTGAACAACCTGACCGTTATCTTGAAGATTTTAAGAAAGCAGGTGCAGATATGATTTCAGTACATGCTGAAGCTTGTCCTCATTTACACCGTACAATTCAAAAAATCAAGGAATTAGGCTTAAGAGCTGGTGTAGCTTTGAATCCACATACTTCAATTGATTGCTTGAGATACTTATTGCATGAGATTGATTACGTATGTATCATGTCTGTAAACCCTGGTTTTGGAGGTCAAAAATTTATTCCGACTACTTATCAAAAAGTAAGAGATTTAAAAGATATGATCGATGAAGCGGGTGCAGAAGTTTTGATCCAGATTGATGGAGGAGTTGATGCATCAAATGCTGCTAAATTGAAAGAAGCAGGTGCTTCTGTTTTAGTGGCAGGTAGCTATGTTTTTGGAGCGGAAGATCCAAAAGCAGCTATTGAAAAAATAAAACTGTAAAACAGAAAGGAGGCAAGAGTAATGAATGTAACATTCATTACTCTTGTTTTATCACTATTACCAATAAATAACCCATGCGTGTATTCAAATTTGGAGGAGCATCCGTAAAAAGTGCCGAAGCTGTAAGAAATGTTCAAAAGATTATTGGACAATATTCTGAACAGAAAGATTTAGTTGTGGTAGTTTCTGCTATGGGTAAAACAACCAACTTGATCGAAAGGGTTGTGTTGGATGTCATTAAAGGAGAACCTTTTGAACATCATATCGACGAACTGAAATCTTTTCACCTCACCATTGCGAAAGAACTATTTCAAAATCCTAAAGCTAGTATCTTTCAGCAAATAGAAAAATTAATTATTGATTTAGAGGGGAAGTTGAATCTCCGTTATTTTTCGGAGGAAGAACTGTATGATCAAACGGTTTGCTACGGTGAATTATTGTCCACTCATATCGTTTCAGCTTATCTAAATCAAGAACAAATACCGACTCACTTTCTGGATGCGAGAATCTACATTCAAACCGATGATAATTGGAGAGAAGGTAATGTAGATTGGACTTGGACAGAACGTATGATGAATGCGGATGTACCGAAATTAATTGAAGAAAATGTAGTAGTTACACAAGGTTTTATTGGTGGGACGATCAACAATAAAACCACCACACTCGGGAGGGAAGGATCTGACTTTACTGCTGCCATTTTTGCCTATTGTTTAAATGCGGAAAGCGTTTGTATTTGGAAAGATGTTCCGGGCATTATGAGCAGTGATCCTCGAAGGGTAGAAGATGTTACGCTTTTTCATGAGTTGCCTTATAAATATGCGGCTGAATTAACGTATTATGGGGCTTCTGTGATTCATCCTAAGACTATTAGACCTTTGGCATTAAAGAACATACCATTGCATGTCAATAGTTTCTTAAATCCAGAGGAAAATGGGACAGTGATTGGTGATTTTGAGACTTCACCTACCTTGCCTTCAATTATCTTCAAAACCGATCAGACAATTATCAGATTTGAAGAGAAAGACTTTTTGAATGTAAGTAAAGGTGATTTAGGCTTAGTATTCAGTGAATTTTCAAAGATGAATATGAAAGTGAATTTGATAAAAAATAGTGCACTTTCACTTTCTATTTGTACGAACAATGAGCCAAAGAAACTTCAGAAACTAGAAGAATTGTTCCAAGATAAATTCAATATTGAGATTGTGAATCAAATGGAGTTGGTGACGGTTAAAAACTACAAGGAGGACATCATTCAACAACTTGGAATTGATCTATCAAAAGTATATATGAGACAAATTTCTTTTGATACACTACAAATCGTACTGAAGAAAGAGGATTTAGATCTTTAATAACATTTTGGGTTTTAAATATATCCTGTAATCGATCCCTTTTTAAAGTCTTTGAAAAAGAGTTTTTTATCATAAATATTACTTTGTATTAACAAAAACAATTACCTATTTTTAATTCATAGAAGAAATTATTCTTTTATCTTTAACCCCGAATAAAAAATACTTTTACATATTTATATTTAATCAGATACATGGATACAACTGCAATTGATAAAGCACTAATTGAAATTATTGAGAAGCGTAATCAATTAAACGCATTATCTTATGAAGATGAGTCTTATGATGATATCGAGGATGAACTTCATGATTTAGAGGATGACTTTATTGATGAACATGGAGAGACATTAGAAGACATTATTGGTGACGTCCATGAAGATTTTTCTGTAGATACAGACGTATTATCTCCGTTAAGTTATATCGCTCAAAGTTATACGAAGACAGGAGACAATGAAGTAGGTGCTCAGTTTGACTGTGATCACGGTCAAGGAGTTCCTGTAGAGGTGGATGACTTGGAGAGAAAACCAACAAAATTGGTGATTATTCCTAATCCATTGAGAATTATTCTTAACGTGGATAGCAAGAATAGAAAGATCGTTTGGCAAAACAGCTAAACTTATTTCAAGATATTTAGTACTGTTAAAAATAATATTTTAGCTAGTGCTTATAAGTCCCATAGGTTTTTACTTATGGGATTTTTTTGTGCCTGAAAATTTGAGCATAAAAAAACACCTCAACATAACGTTAGAGGTGCTTATAGATGTGATTGTGAGTCTTTTATATCGCGTATTTTGCATCGAAGTTCGATACAAAAATTGATTTTCTACTTGAAATTTTAATTGCTTCATACATAGAAGAAAGTTTTTGTTCCAATTCCTCAGAACCTTCCACCAATGGAAGTCTAACTCTCTTGCCACAGATACCTGCAATATCTAATGCTAATTTGATTCCGACAGGGTTACCTTCTTCAAATAAAGCATCAGTGAAATCTAGCATCTCAGACATTTGCTTTGTTGCTAATTTAACATCACCGTTTAAAGCGTTTTTCACAGTTGAACCAAATTCTTGAGGTAAAACATTACCCAATACAGTAATAACACCATTACCGCCAACACCAAGAATAGGCACTGTTAGTGCATCGTCTCCAGAAATGTAAAGGAAATCATCAGGAGTACTGCTGATCACACGCATTGCTTGAGCAAGGTCTCCACCAGCATCTTTAACACCAAAGATGTTTTTGTGCTGAGAAAGTGTAACAATCGTTTCAACGCTCATGTTTACACCCGTTCTACCAGGAACATTATATAATAAAACAGGCAGAGGAGAAGCGTCAGCTATGGCAGTGTAGTGTGCTACAATACCCGCTTGTGTAGGCTTCACATAGTAAGGACAAACAGAAAGGATAGCATCTACCCCAGAAAGATCCCAAGTAGTTAGTTGTTCAACTACTTCAGCAGTGTTGTTACTGCCAATACCAAACATGATTGGCTTTTCAGTAGGATTGTTTGACTTTACAAAATTTAAAACCGCACGTTTTTCGGATTTGGATAAATTTGCACTTTCAGCTGTTGTTCCATTTACTACCCAATAGTCAGCATCCTTTGTGTGCTCTAAAAGTTTCTTTAAAGCAGGAAAATCTATCGTGTTTTCTGATGTGAATGGTGTCACTAATGCAATACCTTGTCCAATAAACGTTTCCATGATTATAAATTTATATGAATTTTGATGGTGTTTCTCTTTATATTTTACGAGAACAAAAATAAATAGATCTATTAATTGCTCAAATTTACAATAAAAAGAAAACCTTTTCGTAACAAGTTGTTATATTTATAACTTCAAGAATTTAAATATTAGAAAATGATAACAATTGCAGAGGCTGTAGAAGAGATTGTACGTAAATCTCCGTTCCTAGAAGAGGCGATCGTAGACGGTATTGTTAACTACACAGGATTGGCAAGACAGATTATGCCAGAGGTGGAAGACAAGTTGATGAAAGATGTTCAAATCGGTGGTGTAGTGATGGCGATTCAGCGTTTGAGACCCAAATTATCAAAGTTAGATATTGAACATGAAGTGCTCAATTACCTAAAGAAAATGGGTGAAATTATTGTCAGATCTGATTTAGTCGATTACACTTTTAAAAATTCACCAAGCTTGATCGGAAAGCAACAGGAATTATTGAGATCCATCCAAGGCGAAAAAGATGTTTTTCAGGCATCTTCAAAAGGGGTGTATGAAACCAACATTGTAACCAGTAAAAAAATGCTGGATCAATTATTATCAATTTTTGAAGGAGAGGAGATCATCAGTAGAAAAGAAAATCTAGCATCTTTAACGATGAGATTGCCACAGGACAATACTTCCGTTCCGGGTATCTATTATTATTTATTGAAAAAAATTGCTTGGGAAGGAATCAACATTGTAGAGGTAATTTCTACGACCAATGAGTTTACATTGATTCTTGCAAAACGTGATGTGAATAGAACTTTTAGTCTTCTTCATAACCTTGTGAATGATTAATTGTTATATAACTATCAATTAATACGATTTTACACCAAAACTAGAGCATCAAGCTATGAAAAAATTAACACCCTTTGAAGAATGGGTTATTGTCAATAAAGGGACAGAAAGACCCAATACAGGAAAATATAATTTACATTCAGAACCGGGAACTTATACTTGTAAAAGATGCGATGCTCCTTTGTACAAATCAGATCATAAGTTTGAGTCTTCTTGTGGATGGCCAAGCTTTGATGATGAGATACCCGGTGCAGTAGAAAGAGTTCCTGATGCTGATGGGCAGAGAGTAGAAATTCTTTGTTCCAATTGTGGAGGTCATTTAGGGCATGTTTTTGAAGGGGAACAGCTAACGCCCAAAAATGTTAGACATTGTGTGAATTCAGTGTCTATGAACTTTGAAGGAAATGAAGTCAAGAATCCCAAAACAGCCATTTTTGCTTCAGGTTGTTTCTGGGGTACTCAATTTTATTTCTTAAGATGGAAAGGAGTGATTTCATGTGATGTGGGCTACATAGGGGGAACCGTTGATAATCCTACTTACAAAGAAGTTTGTACAGGGCAGACAGGACATGCAGAAGCTGTAAAAGTAGTGTATGATTCAGATAGAGTTAGTTTTGAGTCACTGACCAAACTCTTCTTTGAAACGCATGATCCTTCTCAAGTAGACCGACAAGGACCGGATATTGGAACACAATACCGCTCAGAAATTTTTTATATGGACGAGAAACAAAGGGAAGAAGCCATACTGTTGATTGCTCAGTTAAAAGCAAAAGGTTATGAAGTTGTGACAAAACTTACACCAGCAGAAGATTTAACTTTCTGGAAAGCCGAAGATTATCATCAAGATTATTACGAGAAAACAGCAGGCTTACCGTATTGTCATATTTACAAGAAAAAGTTTTAAATTAAATCTGTAATTTTAGACCCAAGTATTCGAGATAAAGAACTACTTGGGTTTATTTTTTCCCGAAGTATGATGAAATTGAGTTAAGAGTTAAGAGTTAAGAGTTAAGAGTTAAGAAGGTGCTCATTAATCCATGTTTATGATTAAAAATTCTATTATTACCCTGCTATTATTAGTTAGTATTTTTTCCTGTAAATCCTCTAGTGAAGAACAAACTCCCATAGATGATAAAGATACTTTTATCAAAGGTGTTGATATCTCAAGGTATCCTGAAATTAAAACTTACAATCATCAATTTTATAGTCAAGAAGGGGCAGAGGTTGACTTTGTACAGCACTTGAAAGAGAAAGGTGTAAATACAATTCGTTTGAGGTTATGGGTTGATCCTGAAAATGAACATTCTGGCTTGGAGGAAGTGACGACTTTTTCAAATGAGTTAAAAAGCGTTGGTTTAAAAATTTGGTTAACGGTGCATTATTCTGATACTTGGGCTGATCCAGGGCAACAAAAAAAACCTCAAGCTTGGTCGAATTTGTCTTTTGAGGAATTAAATACTACTGTATACCAATACACGAAAGATATCGTTCAGAAAATCCAGCCAGACTATATTCAAATTGGTAATGAAATCAATAATGGACTGCTTCATCCTGAAGGAAATTTACATTCTAATGAAGCACAATGTCTTACGTTGTTGCAGTCAGGAATAAAGGCAACAAGAGAAATTAAAAGTGATGCAAAGATTATGTTGCACTTTGCAGGATATGAAGGTGCTGATTGTTTTTTTGATAAAATGAAAGCTTTGGACTTTGATTATATTGGTTTGTCTTACTATACAAATTGGCATGGCAAATCATTATCTGATTTAGATGTGTCTATTAAAAGTTTGTCAAATAAATACAATAAAGAAGTATTAATTGCCGAAACGGCTTATCCTTTTACATTAGGTTGGAATGATTGGACGAATAATATAATTAGTTCGGATGAACAAATTATTCCATCAGACTATCCAGCTACAGAAGAAGGTCAAAAGGAATTCTTATCTCAAATCAAATCAATTTCAGAACAAAAGGGAATCACTAAAGGATTCTGCTATTGGGGAGGAGAACTGATCGCTTGGAAAGGTCCTGAAGCTAGAGATGCTTCCTCATGGGAAAATCAGGCGTTGTTTGATTTTGGGAATAAGGCATTGCCTGCTTTGGATGTTTTTGATACACAATAAGAAGAGAGTTTTGTTTAAGGATATTACAGACAGATTATTTTGATGTGTTTTTGAGAACTATGATTAAGAAAATAATAAACAACAATCCATTAAAGGAATTTATATTAATTATACCCTTGGTTGTTCTTCCAACAGCTTTATTAATTATTGCTGAATTACTTTTTGGAGATGGAAGTAGAAATTATTCTAAACTGGAAATAATAAATAATCAGTACAATATAGATAGTGTCGTTTTTGAAGTGGAAAATTTACATTCACCTATATTGAAGAATAACATAAACCATAAATTAAAAATTGATGATTATTCGAAATTTATATCTTGTTTAGAGAATGTGATAGAACCAATAGGTTATACAGGTAGAGCATATGAATTATCATCTAAATGGGTGATTTATGTAACAGTTTATTTTAAGAATCATAGCCCTATTTATATACAATGCTATGATGTAATTGATAAACATACTAATGAACCTTCTGGTGTCTATAGTATCAATATTAGGAATGTTAATACTAAATTCTATCATGATACTTTTCATAGGTCGGAGTGTTTTAAAGAAATGACCTTAAATTATATGAGTGATGACTAAAATAATCCAGGTTATAATATAAAGCTATATAGTGACTTGTTGATAATCAATGTTATGAGGGTAGATAAAAGAATAAGACTGATGGCTTAATCATCAGTCTTTTTCATTAATAACATTTCATGTGAATTACAATGCCTCACCTGTACTTTGTGAGGTTTTGATTTTCTTCTTTTCAAAAACTTTATTCAATTCTCCATTGACCCAATACCCAACAACCACCGTATCAGCAGTAGTCAGTGTACCCTTGCCATTTCGAAGGTCTTTTTTGAAGGAGCCATTAAATACATCACCATTGACGTAATGTATAGTACCTAATCCTCTCTTCTTGCCTTTTTTGAATTCTCCAGTGTAGATATCACCATTTTTATAGGTATAAACACCGTTTCCTTCTGCTTTGCCATCGTTAAACTCACCTTGGTAGTGATCGCCGTTGGCAAAGTCAAATTGTCCTTTACCTAGAATAGCATCTTGATGAAAGCGTCCTTCATAGCGGTTGCCATTGGCCCACAGCATTACGCCTTCACCATGTAAAGCATTGGATTGGAAGTCGCCAAAATAAATTGTTCCGTCAGCCCAAGTTAGTTTTCCTTTTCCGTCAAAGTTTCCGTTTAGAAATTCACCGACGTATACACTTTGGCCAAAAGCAAAAGTGCCTTTTCCATTTGGGTAGCCATTGGTCCAGTGGCCTTCATACGTATCTTGATTTTTGTAAATCATTTTTCCATCTCCGTTTTCACAGTTACCTGTGATACATTGGGCATTTAGATTTAATGAGATGGAAAGCAGTGCATTTAAAACGAATAATGTTCGTAAATATCTCTTCATATCCTATTTATAATGCACAATTATAGCCATATTTTACAATATCTCAATATAATAATTGTAATTAATGAATATAATGTAATGATTTTCAAAGAATTACTGAAAAAGAAGGATATATTGAGAAATTCCAGCACAACCACCCAAAATGGCACCAACAACAATCAGAATCCATTCATCTTCCTGGAAGGCAGGGCGTAAAAGTCCTTCAAAATCATCATAAGGAAGTTCTTCAATTTTTTTCTGAATATTGTTTTTAAGGTCAAAAACACGATCGGCATAGGGGAATGCATCTCTCAGGCAAATATGAAATTCTGCCATAAAAGTAAAATGAGCTATGTTTTTAATGATGTTAAGGTGTTTGTCAGTGATCTCTCTATCAGCAAATTTGGAAACAAACTCATGGACTTCTTCATAAGCTTCATCTACCACTTGTCCGATTCTGTTTTTGAAAATGTCAGAAAGAATTTTCTTACCTGTATTTTGAAGTGTATACCTGAAGAGTCTTTCGGTGGTTAAGATTTCAGAAGTGATCAATGTAGCATATTCTTCAGCCACGGTGACTTGTCTTTTAAGAAAAAGTCCTTGAAATCGCATGCCTAGAAAATAAATAGGCTCTTTTGGTTCAAATATTAATTTAAGAGCAAGCCAGTTTGTAGCATAACCAACTAGAAGTCCAAAACAAGGGAGTAGCCACCAAGGATTATAAAAGTAAGCGACAACCATCTGTACCAAGCCAAACAGAAACCCGAAGTAAAGGCCTGACCTTTCAATAAACTTGAATTCATCTTTACCACACTTCATAAAAATGGTGTTCAACAAAGCAGGGCGAGAAGCAACCGTGTCCAATGTTAGTTTTTTGAGGTCAAGCATCTCTCTGATGTTGGCTCCCATATCAATAAGCACATTTTCAGTAGCTTTAGGAATTCTTTGTTCAATATTTTCATAGATTTTTCCTTTGATCACATCAGGTACTTTTTCCCATATATAAGGAATCTCTGACTGCATCACCAAATCAACCGTTTTCTTTGATACAGCATTAATTGAATCTTTCATTTCAATATTAACTATATCAGGATCCAGCATTGCAAATTGTTCCTCAATTTTAATCAATTTTGCGGTCAATAGATCCACTGATTTAGAAGCAATTTTGGTGGATTTGGCAGGGATAATACCTTGCCAGCCAAAAGGTTTGACCCCCATAAACTTAATGGGGTAGAACATCATTTTGATTGCCGCCCAGTTTGTAAACCAACCTACAAAGCCACTAATAAAAGGGATGGAGATATATAGAAAAAAGTCGTTTAGTGTTAGATCCATACCACAAAAATAAAAAAATCTTTGAAAGATAGATTTTTATAAAGTCGGATTTCTATAAGTGAACAAAATTAAATATATTCAATAATTCAAATGAAGAATTATTCAGTCATTAATGATTAAAATCCAATTCTGACTGTGAAATTGAATAAACAAAGTAGAAAACAGACAGTTTATCAGATAGTTACTTTGAATTATTCTAAGAGACCAAACACATAAAAGTACCAATAAAACACTATGGAAAATAAAATATATGATTATATAGTAATAGGTTCCGGCTTCGGGGGAAGTGTCTCAGCCATGCGTTTGGCAGAGAAGGGATATAGTGTATTAGTGATTGAAAAAGGGAAGAGGCTTGAAGTAAAGAAGTTACCCAAAACCGATTGGAATATCAGACGTTTTTTGTGGGCACCCATTATTAAGTGTTTTGGACCTCAAAGCCTTACTTTCTTTAAAGAAGTTTTTATCCTTGGAGGAGTTGGTGTTGGCGGCGGAAGCAATGTTTATGGTAATACCCATATGTACCCTCAAGATCACTTTTTTCAAAATAAAGCGTGGAGTCATCTAGATAAGGATTGGAAAGCGACATTGAAACCCTATTATGATAAAGCAAAATTTATGTTGGGGACTATTCCTTTTAAAGACCTGCATGAAGAAGATTTTATTTTGAAGGAAATCGCCCAAGATATGGGGCAAGAAGCTTCATTTGGAGGCGTGAATGTTGGGGTATATTATGAAGGAGAAAATGGAGTAGATCCCTATTTTAAAGGGTTGGGACCAAAGCGTGATGCTTGTCAGAAATGTGCCGGTTGTATGCTGGGCTGTCAATTCAATTCTAAAAACACATTAGAGAAAAATTATTTATTCTTTGCAGAGAAATTTGGTGCTGAAATACTTCCAGAAACAAAAGTAACAGGTATTGAGAAGATCAATGAAGAGTATTTAGTAAGCGTTGAGAACAGTACATCCATTTTCACAAAAAATAAAAGGACACTCAAAGCAAAAGGAGTAGTGGTAAGTGCGGGGGTTATTGGTACCATGAAATTACTTTTAAAAGAAAAGTACGAAACCGGCAAGCTCAAAAATATCTCCAATCGATTAGGTTTTAATATAAGAACAAACTCAGAGATGCTTTGTGGTATTTCTAATGCGGATAGAAAACTCAATAACAGTATCGCCATTAGTTCTTACTTTAATCCTGATGAGAACACACATATCGAAGTAGTGAAATACAATACGGATTCAGGTGCAATGGGCCGTATGTCCGCTTTAGCAACAGGCCCTGCCAGAACAGGTGTAAGGTTTGCGAAGCTGATCGGGAATATTGCTACAAAACCCATTCAGTTTTTGAAAAGTACTTTTAAGATCAGAAAATGGGGGCGAAGCTCTTTGATTTTACTTGTGATGCAGTCTTTGGAAGAAAGTATGACCTTGAAATGGTCGAAAGGGCTGTTTGGAGGAAAACTAAAATTTGACCCCAAAAACAGTTTTGCCGTTCCTGCCTATATTGATGTTGGACAAAAAGTGATGCACCGTTATGCGGAAAAGGTAAGTGGTATACCATTAAATGCAGGTTCTGAAATTTTATTGAACACACCCATGACTGCTCATATATTAGGTGGTTGTAATATGGGAAAAGATGCAGAAGAAGGAGTAGTCAATGAAAAGTTTGAGGTACACAATTATCCTAACCTTTATGTTCTTGATGGCTCTATTATTCCTTGTAATTTGGGAGTGAACCCAAGTTTGACCATTACATCTTTAAGCGAGTATGCGATGTCGCATATTCCGGAGAAAGAGGGGAATAGAAATGTTTCTTTGGAGGAGCAGATGAGAGTGATTGGTAAATCTGAGAGTAGTGAAAAGTCACAAATTTTGAAGTGATACTTTATGAAATACTAGAAGAGAGGTTATTGGTTGAGAAAAGTAGTAAACCATCGCTAAAACCTTTCTCTCTTTTTGTTAATAAAAATGTTATATTTAAATGTCAATTGAAAAAAAAGAATAAATATCAGAGCAAACTTTTTAATGAAACAACTTTTTTTACTGATACTCCTTTCTTTATTAGTAGGGTGTAAATCTAATAAATATGAAGAGCAAGACTTATCAGATCTTTCAAATGAAGATCAAGAAATTTTAAGAGATGTTTTTTATAAACTTACTCCAGATAGACTATTAAAAAAATATACTTTGGATAAGTATATAAATATGTATACTAAAATAGAAAATTCAAAAATAGTTTATTTAAGTCTTTTTTATTTCTCAGATGCGGAGAGAGTAGATCAATTAGATGAATCTTTGTCAAGATTAAGAAAAATCAAAACATTAAATAAATTAAAACTAAGAAACTTTTCTTATATCCCTGATATTTTTAAAACAATAGAAGTAGAAAGTCTGGTTCTTTATAATAAGGAAGATAGTTTAGTTTCTTACACAGGTTTAGAAGAGCTGAAAGGTTTGAAAGATCTTTTAGTTATTCGTCCAGAAGCAACAGTTAATTTTCCTACTTATGTTTACACATTGGAAAATCTTGAGATTATTGATATCAGTCAAAAGTCTCTAAGGGAAGTACCACCCGAAATAGTATCCCTTAAGAATTTAAAGAAGCTAGAAATTCGTTCTGACAGTCTGGAGTATATTTGTCCAGAAGTAGCTCAACTCAGTAAATTAGAAAAATTACATATTGGGAGTCCTAAATTAAAATCGTTACCTAGTTCATTAAGTCAATTAAAGAAGCTAGAAGAGTTTAAGCTATTTTGTTCACTACCAGAACTTCCTGAATGTATAGCAGGTATGGAAAGTTTAAGCGGGTTAATTATCAAAAATAATAAAATACCTACCATTACATCAGTACCTGATTTTATAGGAGAGCTGACTAATTTACGATATTTATCTTTAGAGGCGGATAGTTTAAAAAGTATTTCAAAAGAATTGTCAAAAACAAAACTGAGAACATTTGCAATAACCAATTCAGCACAGGAAATAGATTTTCCTATTGAACTGTCTTCATTACCAATAGAGTATTTGTATTTAAATAATTTACATCTTACAAAAACTCCTGAATTTATTAATAATTTTAAAAAAATGAAGAGGTTAGATATTTCTAAAAATAGAATCACAGAGTTTCGAGGTCCTGAAAATATTGAAACATGGAAACATTTAGACTATTTGGATCTCTCCGATAATGTGATCCCTACTTTACCCAAAGATATAGGGAAATGTTCCAAGCTACGGATATTGAAAGTAGAATATAACCGCCTAAAAACTCTACCAAAATCTATTGGTAATCTTCATGATTTAAATATTTACTGGATGGGAAATCCATGGGAAAGCCTCCCCTCTGAAATATGCGATACTGTTAAAGATTTTAGAGACGGTAATAAAATGAATTTTACCACCAGTTTGTGATTAATATAGAAGCAATAGAGTTGTGTTCATTCTCTTTTTGAATCAATATCAATAAAAAAAAGAGGTAAAAGTCATTCAACTTTTACCTCTTTTTAGTTTTATAAAAATGCTTCTTATAAACCATCAATTGCAGTTTCTAAAGCGATCTCCATCATATCTGTGAACGTATTTTGGCGATCTTCAGAACTTAATTCTTCACCTGTCACTAAACTATCACTTACAGTAAGGATAGTTAAAGCGTGAGCGTTGAATTGAGCAGCGATAGTGTAAAGTGCAGTTGTTTCCATTTCAACGGCTAAAACACCGTATTTAGCCCATTTTTTCCACTCGTCAGCATCATCACCATAGAAAGTGTCTGATGATAAAACGTTACCGTTGAAAGGCTTGATACCTTTTTCTTTCGCGATTTGATTGGCTTTTGCAATCATTTCGAAGTCAGCGGCAGGAGAGTAGTCTTTACCACCGAAACGGTTTTGGTTGAAAGAAGAATCAGTAGAAGCAGACATCGCAAAAACTAAATCTCTTGGCTTGATGTGCGGTTGCATAGAACCACAGCTACCTACACGGATTAATTTTCTAACACCAAATTCAGTCACCAATTCGTGAGCGTAGATACCGATAGAAGGGATACCCATACCTGAACCTTGAACTGAAATTTTATGACCTTTGTAAGTACCAGTGTAACCCAACATTCCACGAACGTTGTTGTATTGTACAGGGTTTTCTAAGTAGTTTTCAGCGATGAATTTTGCACGAAGCGGATCGCCAGGCATTAAAACTACTTCTGCTATATCTCCAGGTTTTGCACCAATATGAATACTCATTTTTTTCTAATTTTTTCGATTATAAAATCATTGAAGCGAAACTACCGTTAGCTGTAGTTTCTCCTAGTAAAACATCCTCAATTGTAGTTCCGATATCTGCGAAAGTAGAGCGGAAACCAATATTGACAGGTTTTACTTTTTTACCATAGATAAGAATTGGAATATGTTCTCTCGTATGATCTGTTCCTTTGAAAATAGGATCGTTACCATGATCTGCAGTGATGATCAATAAGTCGTCATCATTCATTGCTGCAGTGATTTCAGGTAATCGCTGATCAAAGTATTCCAAGGCGTCTCTATAGCCAATCAGATCTCTTCTATGGCCGAAAAGCATATCGAAATCTACAAGGTTAGTGAAGATTAAACCTTCATTGTCTTGCTTAAGGAATTCGATTGTTTTATCAATTCCTTCTGCATTACTTTTTGTGTAAGTGTGTTCTGTAAAACCTTTACCTGCATAGATATCAAAGATTTTACCCACACCAATACTATCTTTTCCGGCTGCTTTAATTCTTGTAAGCATGTTATCAGCAGGCTCCAAAGAATAATCGTGACGGTTAGAAGTACGTTGGTAATCTCCGTTGCTTCCCACAAAAGGTCTAGCAATGACACGCCCTACGCCCAATTGCTCACGAGCAATCTCACAATATTTATAAAGGTCTTCCAAAGGAACAACCTCTTCATGTGCGGCAATTTGGAATACAGAATCTGCTGATGTATAAATAATCAGTTTTCCTGTAGCTACATGCTCATCACCTAATTCATTGATGATGGCAGTTCCTGAAGCCACTTTATTTCCGATAGTCCCTTTACCCGTTGCTTTTTCAAATGCTTCCATGATATCAGCAGGGAAACCATTGGGATAAGTAGGGAAAGGCTCTGTTAAAATCTGTCCTGCAATTTCCCAGTGACCTGTAGTAGTGTCTTTTCCATGAGAAACTTCCTTGGCTTTTCCATAAGCAGCAGAAGTTGTACCCATTGGAGGAAGACCATACAAAGGAGCAATGTTACCAAGTCCCATTTCATGCATATTTGGAATATCCAAACCAGCACTGTCAGCAATGTGACCTAACGTGTTTGCACCTCTATCACCGTATTCGTCGGCATCGGCACTGAAACCAATACCTACACTATCTAAAACGATTAAGGCAACTCTTTTTACCATAGTAATAGTAGTTATTTTCTAGTAGCTGCCTTCGTCGGCAGTACCACCTGAGATAATTTTAATTCCGCTAGATGTACCCAAACGAGTTACACCCATGTCGATGTATTTTTGAGCAGTTTCATAATCACGAACACCACCAGAAGCTTTCAATTGAGCTTTACCAGCTACAGCGTCTTTCATGATTTGAATGTCTTCGTAAGTTGCTCCACCTGTTCCAAAGCCAGTAGAAGTTTTCACGAAGTCAGCGTTAGCATTGATAGAAAGCTTAGAAGCTTCAGCAATTTGCTCTTTTGATAAGTAACAAGTCTCAATGATTACTTTAAGAACTCTATCACCAACCACTTTCTTTAATTCGCTAATTTCATTTTGAACATACGCATGATCACCGTCCAACATTCTACCAACGTTGATGACCATATCTATTTCGTCAGCACCGTTTTCGATGGCTGTTTTTGTTTCAAAAATTTTAGATGCAGTATCCATTTGACCTAATGGAAAACCAACAACAGAACATACCGCCACATCAGAACCCTCAGTTTCTTTCTTAGCTAACGGTACATAACCCGAATTAACACAAACAGAGAAAAAGTGATGTTCCTTTGCTTCTTTACAAAGTTGAACAATTTGGGCATTTGTAGCATTAGCTGCTAATAATGTGTGGTCAATATATTTTGCAATACTCATAAGGAAATTTTTAGTGTTTATATGCAAATTAAGCTTCGCAAATTAATAATACGGTTTTATTATTTATGGCTGTAGTACTTATTAATTGTTATTGTTTTATACTTATTAAGAATCTTAATTAATATAATACAATTCGATGTATACAAAAGTCAAAAATTATTGAATATCAAGAATGATATTAGGAGTTCCAATGGATTCTGTAGAGAATTCATAAGCACTTTCTAATAATTCTTTTGCTTCCGACAATTTTTGATTTTCCTCTCTATAGTAAAGTGTAGCAAGCGTATCTCCTTTGCTGATTTGATCGCCAATTTTTTTGTTGAGCACTATACCTACAGCGTGGTCAATTTTATCCTCTTTCGTTTCTCTTCCAGCACCAAGCATCATAGCTGCAATTCCTACTTTTTCGGCCATTAGAGCTGAAATACATCCAGATTCTTTTGCTTTTAATTCAACTTGATGAGGAGCTGAAAGGAATTTCTCAGGGTTTTCGATGTAGGATGCATCGCCACCGCAGTCAGCCACAAAATCTCTTAAAACATTTACGGCTTCTCCAGTTTTTAATTTAGCAGTTGCTAGAGCAATACCTTCTTCAACTGTTTTAACATCACCTTTCTGTACCAAGGCAATTCCAGTAATCGTAGTGATCAGTTCTTCAAAATCTTTTGGCCCTTCACCTTTCAGTGATTGAATGGCTTCATAAACTTCCAATCCGTTTCCAACAGCATTCCCTAAAGGTTGTTCCATGCCACTGAGTACCACTTTTACTGTTCTACCAAACATTTCGCCAATATTTTTCATAATATTCGCTAATTTTTGAGCATCTTCAAGTGTTTTCATAAAGGCACCGTCACCTACTTTTACATCAAGGATAATTCCATCACTACGTACTGCAAGTTTTTTACTCATAATACTTGATGCAATTAGAGGATAACTACTCACTGTACCTGTAACATCACGCAATGCATACAGTTTTTTATCTAAAGGCACAATGTTATCCGTCTGTCCCATAATTCCAACACCTGTGTGTTCAATGGTTTTGACCATAGCTTGTTCAGAGTCAGGAAATGTGAATCCAGGGATGGCGTCAAATTTGTCCAATGTACCACCTGTATGTCCTAAACCTTTACCAGACATTTTTGCAGTTCCAATTCCGAAAGTAGCTAAAAGAGGAGCCAAGGCTATAGAAGTTTTATCTCCAACACCGCCAGTACTGTGTTTATCAATTAGGAATCGTGTAACTCCTTCTAATTCTATCAGTTGACCTGAATCTCTCATAGTTTTTGTCAGGGTTTTTAATTCCCCTTCAGAAAGGCCATTCAGATAGACTGCCATTAAAAAAGCGGACATTTGATAGTCAGTTACTTTTCCTTCCAGATAGTTAGATAGAAACTCTTGTAGCTCTTGATCAGATAAGAGAATTCCATCTCTCTTCTTTGTGATGATATCTACTGCTCTCATGTAAATCTTATTTTGATATCAAACTTTATTTTGGTTATTTTTATCAGTAATAAATTGATTCAGCGTATATGACAAAGCAAATATTACTTTTTCACTTAATTGTAATTAATCTTACAATTTTAAGTTGTACACAAAATGAGAACCTTCAGGAAGAAAAAATAATTCACTTTGATAATAAGTTTGAAGATAAGCAAATTCGGGCGATTTATGATTTGAGAGATCAAAGAAATGCCTCCGAATTGGTAAAATTACTTCCTCAATTAGATAATTCATATAAAATTGAAATTCTAACCGCTTTAGGGTCTGTTCAAGATACATTAGCATTAGCGTCTTGCAAAGAAATCTTGATGGGAGAGTATCCGTTGGATGTAAAACTAGCGGCTGATTTTGCAATTGGACAAATTGGAGATCCTAGGTTAAATGATTTGTTGATTGATCTAATCATCAACTATCAAGACAAAAGTAAAGGCTTGGAAGTTCTCTTTGAAACTTTAGGAGAATGTGCCGATGAAAGAGCGGTGATTGTAATGTCACATTTCAATACCAAAGATGAATTAGTGAAAAGAGGTATTGTGAAAGGTCTTTATAGAGCATTAACCAGAAAAGGAATTCAGTCTTATGATGCGGCAGAACAAGTGATGAGAATTTTCACTTCCACAAAAGACACAGAAACTAGGGAATGGTGCAGTGCTTATTTTACAAGAATGGACTCCAAGCAAATGGTGGAGACTTTTAATTCTAACATCTTCAACCAAGCAAGAAGAGATACGTCAGCTTTAGTAAGAGCTAACTTTACACAAGCCATTGGTGTTTTTTCAAAAAGTAATGGAAGTTCAACTGCTCTTAAAAAAATCCTTCAGGATGAAAAAGATCCATCAGTACTAGTCAATGCAATTTTGGCTACAAAGAAAGTTAAATACAATGGTGTTGTAGAAGAAACTGTTCCATTTTTAAATCATGAAAATGCTAGAGTTTCTATAAGTGCAGCAAAGGTATTATATGGTAAATTGGGTTGGAAAACTTCAAATGATGTTTATAAAGTAGCTCAAACTATCCAAAATAAAAACACTAGAGCTCTGACTTTGAAAGCAGTAATGAATGAGAGAAACAAGCAGAAGAATATTTATGAATACACGAAAGAGCTTTATGAAAATAGCAGTTCTGTGTATGAACAGTCGCTTTTGTTAGAGGCCATGAACGAATCGTCTCTAGGAAAATCTTTTGTACTTGATGTTTGGATAAATTCAAATGAAAAAGTCTTGCAGACAAAAGCGATTGAGCTAGTGATGAATAATTATGATGGTAAAAAACATTTGAAGAAATCTGACGAAGCTCAATTGAAAGGAATTTTATCGGATGCTTTAAGAACTAAGGATGTTGGACAACTTTATACTATAGGTGCATTTATGCAGAAAAATAACGAGAAGTTTGGTGATGCATTTCCTCCGGTGGCATTAATTGATAGTGTGAAAAATAGTTTATCTCTTCCTTTGCAAGTAGAAGGTTATATTGAATTAGAGAAAACAATCGCAAAAATTCAAGGCTATGATTACCAACCTTCAAGTATTCCAAAAAAGAATGTGAGCATAAATTGGGAGAGCATCCAAAACATTAAACAAGACCAAGAAGTAGTAATTTCAACTTCAAAAGGGGATATCACAATCCAATTAAAAGTGGAAGAAGCACCTGCAACTGTTGCAATGTTTGTTGATTTAATTGAAAAGAAATTTTACGACAGCCTTTATTTCCACAGAGTCGTTCCAAACTTTGTGGTCCAAGGAGGAGATCCTAGAGGAGATGGGTTTGGAGGTTTAGAAACAACAATTCCTTCTGAATTTTCTTACCTGAAATATAAGGTTGGATCATTGGGTATTGCATCAGCCGGTAAGGATACAGAATCATGTCAGTTCTTTATGACAGAAGTGGCTACGCATCATTTAGATGGACGATATACCATTTTTGCAGAAATTGTAAATGGCGTTGCAGTAATGAAATCTTTAGAGTATGGTGATCAGATTATTAAGGTCAATTTACAAAAAGATAATATCGCAGAGGTACAATAATATCCGCGAAAAATGATAAATTTACCAATGTGTATATAATTCCAGGAGATAATTTACAGACAAATGATATTTAGGTTTAACTATTTTTTTATTCTGCTTGCCTACAGTTTTGTGTTTTTCAGTTGCAGTGTAGAGCAATTTGATGAAGAGAAACCTTTTTCAATCAAAATATCCTCTTTTAGAGAATATGATGATGCAGAGAGGGCTTTTGATAGAATCAAGGATCTTGGGGTTAAACCTTATATGATTTCACAGACTTCATCAGAAAATGGGAAATGGTTCCATATCATGGCGGGTACTGAAAAGTCGTTAGAGGATATATTATCATTGAAAATGAATATTGAGGACGACTTAAGATTGACAGGTCTTGAAATCCAGAATTATAATAAAATAGCAAAGGAGTTATATCCAGTCGATGATGATGACGATATTGAAAATTATCCTGTGACATGGCCTAGCCTTGATTTAATCGCACAGTTGCCTTTTTCAACCAATCATGTTCTTACTGATGTAAAATCGCTTCACTATTACAAAGATATTAGCCATAGAAGTAATAAAATCAGCAAGAACATTGACTTTGATTGGCCTCGTGGTTTATCTAGTCGAATGTTTGATAAAAACGTAGAGGAAATAGCAGAAGCTCGTTATTTTGATCCAATTTATAAAGATGAAGTAGTTGTACATGTTATCAAGCTTCATGAAAAACATGAACTTGGTGAAGAGGTATCTAAAATGATAGCGGAGAAGATTTTGAATTCCAAGAAATACAACGTCAAGAAAATGGACTTTCATGACAGTAATAATAATTGGGGAATGAAAGGATATACCGTTACGATCAACCCAAGGGAACTGAAGTCTTATTTAGTACAGGAAAGTGCCTCAGGATTGCTGATTGCCTTGTTTCAGTCCACCAATAATGACATTAACCTTTTGAAGGGATTTGCATCAAAAATTGGAGAAGATAAGTCCATTGAAGATTACCATAGTTTAGGAAGAATACTTGGAGCTTTGCCTGATAATGTAGGATCTACAGAACGTTTGGTGGCTTTTAATTTTGAGACGAAGAAAAGTTTAAGAGGAAAAACGGCACTTTTGGAGGTAAAAGAAACAAATGCTGATTTTCTATTTAATGATTCAGCAAAAGGTACAATTGTCTATCAGTTTGAAAATATCAATGATCAAGCAATAACTGATCGAATTTTCAAGAAAAGATATTCTACTTACATCAATGATAGTAAGGTAGAAAAGCTACTTGTTGGAAGTCGTGATGCTTTTATTTATAAAATCAGAAGACGTAATCCTGAAACAAGAAGAATCGCCTATATGGCTGAGTCAATTATTTTCCAAAATGATAGATTGATTGGAAAAGTGTCTAATTATAGAGATGGTTTGTATTCAGATGCAGAATTGATCCATAAACTTTCGTCATTACGTTTGGGTGAAAATTTTCAATTGAGTGAACCTAATAATGTTCTTTAAGAATGTTGAAATTCGAATATGTAAAAAGGGAGTTGAGATTTAATTTTCCCGCTAAAACCTCAAGAGGTTCTATTTCTACTAAAGATTGCTTCTTGATTAAAGTGTATCACAAAGAGTCACCTGAAGTAACTGGATGGGGGGAGTGTAACATTCTAAAAGGATTGAGTGTCGATGCGTTTTCTGATTATGAAGGTCGTTTGCAATCGATTTTAAATTTATGCAATACTTCCTTGGTAACCTTAGAAAACTTGAATGAATTTGTTGACAAGGAAAAATACCCCAGTATTTATTTCGGATTGGAAACAGCCTTGCTTGATCTTCAGCATGGAGGACAAAAGATAATCTATCAAAATAGTTTTATTGAAGGTACACCTATTCCAATTAATGGATTGGTTTGGATGGGAGATAAGGCTTTCATGAAGGAACAGATTGATAAGAAATTACAATTAGGTTTTGACTGTATAAAGATAAAAGTAGGGGCGCTTAACTTCCAAGATGAATTAGACCTGCTGAAATACATAAGAAAAGAGTTTACCGCAGATAAAATCACTTTAAGAGTAGATGCTAATGGAGCTTTTAAAGTGGAGGAAGCATTAGAGAAATTAAATCAATTGTCGGCCTTTGATTTGCATTCTATTGAACAACCAATATGGGCGGGGCAAATTGATGAAATGGCATCACTTTGTGAAAAGACGCCAATACCAATAGCACTGGACGAAGAGTTGATTGGTGTTAAAAGTGAAGATCAGTTGAAGCTTCTAGAAACGATACAGCCTCAATATATCATTTTAAAACCTGCTTTGGTGGGTGGTTTGGAAGCATCAAAGCAATGGATTACTTATGCGGAACAATTGAACATTCCATGGTGGATGACTTCTGCATTAGAATCTAATATTGGTTTGAATGCTATTGCTCAGTTTACAGCCAACTATACAATAGACAAGCCACATGGCTTAGGAACAGGACAGCTCTATCACAATAACTACCCTTCACCGCTTACAGTAAATGACGGGACAATTTTTTACGATAAAAACAGAGGGTGGGAAATTGAATAAATGTTGCATGTTTTTTAGATTTTGTAATTCCTGAATGACATTTTATTACACATAAGAAACTGCGAACCTGATTTTAGCACTGAATCTTTACCTTGCATCTATAATTTAATTTGCTTTCGCCCTGCTTCTTTCATTTTCTATTTGGAAGTAGTAGACCAATTAACCTTGAATTTAGATGTATTACTCGAAACTGATTCTGATCATAGCTATTGTTCTTGGGTCAAATCAACTTACTGCACAAAATTTTTCTACAGGAAAAGAACTGAAAAAATATTACAAAGAAAATTGTAACCAGTTTCAGAATCCGAAAGAGGGATGGAATGAAGCGTGGATTATCTTACCTGAAGAAGCTGATTTTATGATTGACTTGACGGAAGAAGTTGTAGAAGCTAAAATATATATTGAGAATGGTGAGATGAAGTGGATTCATTATAAAGGATATGGTTACCATCAAGAAGTTTATCCTTTAGGTACGATAAAAAAGGGAAAGGGGGCATTTCAAAAAGTAATCTTAGATATTAGTAATGAATTGACGGAAGTGTATGTAGCATATGACCATACCGTTATTTTCAAACCTCAAAAAACACCAACAGAACCTCTATTAAATACAGCCGATGAAATTGGTAATGTCACTTTTTATTCTAATGAAAATAAACTTGAGAAGCATGGTTTTTATGTCTTTATTCAAAATACAAAATCAAAGGATTATGACTTTGTAGGGTTTATCAATAAGAAATGTAGTGATGCAGAAAAATGTACTTCTGACAACAGTTTAAAGGTTGTATTGAAGAATGGAAAATATGAATTTTATACGGTAAAAGATAAAATTCAAATCAACAGGAAAATGCCTACTCGTAAATACTCCATTGAGGTGAAAGGTGATGCATCAAGGCCCATCGAGTTATTTACTGGAACAGAGAATTAAAGAAACTTTTAGCAGAACAGAAGACCTCATGATAATATAATATTGTCATGAGGTTTCTTATTATATTCTATGTATACATTTGCTTTGAAAATGATTTTTTGCATAATCAGAACAGACCTTACAAAGGTAATATAGTCTCTCTAATTCATTATTCTACAAATCTTTAAATAATGATATTTGTAAAAACCTAATTTGACTCATATGTATTACTCACGAATTTTATTACTCATTGCCTCTATTATTGGGGCTGTTCAATTAAATGCTCAAGATTTCACTTCAAAAAAAGATCTGAAAAATTATTACAAAGAAAATAGTAAGCAGTTACCTAGTCCACAAGAAGGTTGGCATGAGGTCTGGGTTATTATGCCTTCGGAATCTGACTATATTACTGATTTAAAAGAGGAAGTTGTTGATGCTAGCGTTTTAGTGAAAAATGGAGAGGTACTTAAAGTTTTGTATCATGATTATAAATATGCTCAAACGGTTTATGCTTCAGGTACGATAAAAAATGGAAAAGCTTCTTATCAAAATGTATTCCTAAACATTAATAATAACCTTACGGAGGTATTTACAGCATACAATCATACGGTTATTTTTAAGAAAGAAGACCATGAATCTCCTTCTCCTTTTGTGAATCAAAAACATATAGGAGAAATGACTTTTTTCAGTGCGGCAAAGAAAGTTGAAAAGCAGGGGTTTTTCGTTTTTGTAAAAAATGAAAATACAGACATGTATGACTTCATGGGTTATTTAAACAAGAAATGCAGTGAGGTAAAAGAGTGTAACGAAGAGAATGGTCTGCACTTTTATATAAAGTCAGGAAATTATGAAATGCTTGCTGTGCAAAATAAGATCCAATTCAACCGTCATATGCCTGTTAATACTTATAATGTGATGATAGAGGAGGAAGCAGAAAAAGTACAGGAAATTGTAGCTAAAAAGTAAAATACATTAGAAAAAAGAAACCCCTTATGGACTTTATTAAAGAACCATAAGGGGTTGATTTATGTAGTACACTCTTAGTGAATACCTTTCATCATCTTATTTAAGATTGGTGATACAGCAAATGCTACAGCTGCAGCAATTAAAGCGTAAACCGTAATGAAGTAGAATGTATCAAAACCATAGCTTTGTGAGATTGCAGTCATTTGTGCCGCTAAGTAGTTACCCAAAGCAATAGAACCCATCCAAAGACCCATCATAACTGAAACGATTTTGGCTGGAGATAATTTTGTAATCATTGATAATCCAATTGGAGACATGAATAATTCACCAACAGTGTGGAAAAGGTATACCATCACTAACCACAATGGAGAGATTAGCATGTTTGACTCAGTGTAAGTGTCATTTGCTAATGCCATAATACCAAAACCTACACCTAGGAATACTAATGATAACGCAAATTTAACTGGTGTTCTTGGGTTCAATTTAGCTTCAGAAAGCTTAGTCCACATGATTGTGAAAATTGGAGCCAAGATAATGATAAATACAGCGTTGATAGATTGGAACCAAGAGGCTGGAACCTCAAACCCAAACACATCACGGTTTGTATATTCATTGGCGAAAGTGTTGAATGAAGTACCTGCTTGTTCAAAACCTGACCAGAAAATGACATTGAAAACAGCAAGAGCTAAGATTACTCCAACACGGCTCCATTCAGTACCACCTGAAGTATTTTGGAAGATAGTGAAAGCAAGGTAACCAATACCACCAATAGCAATGATTTGAACTACTGTATTGATAATATCAGCATCAATGTTTACTAATGACCATACTGTACCATAAGTGATAGCAGCAAGACCTACAACGTAAGCAAGGATTTGCATCCAATCTTTTTGATTCAATTTGAATTTTGTAGACGCATCGTCTTTTGGAGCCATACCAACAGCATGACCTGTTTCACCACTCACAACAGAAGTTTCTCTAAAGAAGAACCAGATTGTTGAAGCAACCATACCGATACCTGCAGCAATGAATCCATATTCCCAACCTACTTTTTCAGCTAATGAACCACCTACAAAGTTTGTTACGAATGCACCTAAGTTGATACCCATATAGAAGATCGTGAAACCACCATCTTTATTAGGGTCATCTGAACTATATAAACCACCAACCATTGTAGAAATGTTTGGTTTGAAGAAACCATTACCAATAATAAGTAAACCAAGGCCTAAGTAAAGAGAAAGTTGTCTGGCAGTTACTAATTCACCCAATCCGTAGCGAACTGAAGCGGCCATAGTAAATTGACCAAGTGCCATGAGAAGTGCACCGATGTAGATTGATTTTCTTTGACCAATAAGTTTGTCTGCAAGAATACCACCTAAGATAGGAGTTACGTATACAAGGGCAGTGAAAATACCGTAGATTTCGTAAGCTCCAGTTTTTTCAAGCCCGAAACCGCCATCCATTAATGTTGCAGTTAGGTAAAGGACGAAGAAACCACGCATTCCGTAGTAGCTGAAACGCTCCCAGAATTCTGTGGCGAACAAAGTGTAAAGCCCTTTAGGGTGGCCTGTTGAAGTTGCCTTATTCACAATTTTAAATTTTGGTTAGTAATAAATTTATTTTAGACGTAAAAAATCTTCAATGGAAGTCGAAGTTTAAAAACATATTAATCATTAAGTCTCTTATTTTTACGTTTAAATGTTTAATCCACAAATATGCAAAATATTCTAGAAAGAAAAAGTTGATATTTAGCATTAAAACACTCATTTTTTTGTATTATCTTTCCAATAAGTATTAATTTTTTCATTTATATAAACATTAAATAATTTAATGAACATAACTATTATCGCTGGATTTTTGGTCTTGGGCATAGCAGGTTTCTTTACATTATTATATTTTGTACCTGTAAACCTTTGGATTACAGCCATATTCTCAGGTGTTAGAATTAGCTTAATTAGCCTTGTGACAATGAGAATTAGAAAAGTACCTCCAAAAGTTATCGTCAACTCATTAATTACTGCAACCAAAGCGGGTTTAGATTTAAATACCACAGATTTAGAAACGCACTACTTAGCAGGTGGTCATGTACCATCAGTGATCAAAGCATTAATTTCAGCAGACAAAGCCAATATTCCATTATCATTCAAACAAGCAGCAGCTGTAGATTTAGCAGGTAGAGATGTATTTGAAGCAGTTCAAATTTCAGTAAACCCTCAAGTGATCAATACACCAAATGTGTCAGCTGTAGCACAAGATGGTATTCAATTGGTTGCCAAAGCTAGAGTAACAGTTAGAGCCAATATCGCTCAATTGGTAGGTGGTGCCGGTGAAGAAACTATCTTAGCCAGAGTTGGTGAGGGTATTGTAACTTCAATTGGCTCGTCATTATCACACAAAGAGGTATTAGAAAACCCTGACAAAATTTCAAGGTTAGTGTTGGAAAAAGGATTGGATTCTGGTACTGCCTTCGAAATTCTTTCTATTGATATTGCTGATGTTGATGTTGGGGACAATATTGGTGCTAAACTTCAGATTGACCAAGCAGATGCAGATTTAAAAGTAGCAGAAGCAAAGGCAGAGGAAAGAAGAGCAATGGCCGTTGCGATTGAGCAAGAAATGAAAGCGAAAACACAACAGTCAAGAGCGAAGGTAATTGAAGCAGAAGCAGAAGTGCCATTGGCAATTGCAGAGGCATTCAGAAGTGGTAATCTTGGTATCATGGATTACTATAAGTTGAAAAACCTTCAAGCAGACACTACAATGAGAGATTCTATTGCTGAAGCAAGCAGAGACGATCAAACACAAGATAAACGATCTGATGATGAAGATGAAGATGAATATTAATCTTTAAAATTATCATTGATAAAAAGGACGCTAAGCTAAATGGTTTACGTCCTTTTTTTATAAGCAATAGTCAAACAAAAAAAGCCCAGAACCACAGTTCTGAGCTTTTTGGAATGATATATAATTAAGTTTTCAGTTAGACCAAATAATACACCTGTGCTACTATAAAGCAAACTATGAAACCTAAAATGACTGGCCCAATAGAAGCAAGAGTAGTCCATCGGATACTGTTCGTCTCCTTGTAAATGGTGTATATTGTAGTACTGCAAGGATTGTGAATTAGAGAGAAAAGCATCACGTTGATAGCAGTCAGTAGTGTCCATCCTCCAGCCACTAAAACATCATGAGTATTGCCTAATGAATCTAATTCAAACATTACGCCATCACCAGCACCGTAGCCTGTGATAGAAGAAGTCATTACAGTAAGCATTAAAATGGTTGGAATAACAATCTCATTGGCTGGAATGGCCAAAACATAGGCTAAAAGAATGACACCGTTCAATCCAATCAATAATCCAAAATTATCCAAGATATAGATTAGGTGATTTGCAATTGATTCTCCTCCAATATTAATGTTACACACTAGCCAAATTACAGCACCTGCAGGAGCAGCAAATAAACAGGCTCTCCAAAGTACAATCAGCGTTCTATCGATTAGTGAAGTATAGATGGTTTGTAAAATTCTTGGTTTTCTATAAGGAGGTAACTCTAATGTAAAAGAAGATACTTCACCTTTTAAGAAAGTTCTTGAAAGTGCCCAAGAGGTTAAGAAAGTCAATCCAATCCCTAAAAGTGCAACTCCAATTACACTGGCTGTAGAAACTAAACTTCTGTAGGATTCTGGTACCATTTGTCCTACGAAAATTGTCCCCAAAAGAATTTGCGTTGGCCAACGGCCATTACAAAGTGAAAAATTATTGGTGATAATAGCAATTAATCTTTCTCTAGGACTGTCAATGATTCTTGTTGCAATCACTCCGGCAGCATTACAGCCAAAGCCCATACTCATGGTTAAAGCTTGTTTACCATGTGCGCCAGACTTTCTAAAAAGAGCATCTAAGTTAAATGCAATCCTTGGCAAGTATCCTAGATCTTCCAAAATGGTAAATAATGGAAAAAAGATAGCCATAGGAGGGAGCATTACTGAAATTACCCAAGCCAGAGATAGAAAAACACCATCAATAAAAAAACCACTTAACCATGAAGGTGTTCCAATATCAATCGCAAAAGCTCTGAGCCACTCATAAGCATTGTCTAAAAGTAAAAATGCTAAAAACTGAGAGGGATAATTTGAACCAATAATTGTCAGCCATAAAACAATGGCCAACACACAAAACATAATTGGAAAGCCCCAAATCGGACTTGTTACCACTCTGTCAATGGCTCTATCTATATTAAAATTTCCTTTTTGTCCTTCTTTAATTACTGTTCTATCTGCAATCTGCGCAGCATTTTGATAGATACTTTCAGAGAGCTTGTCATGGAATTCCTGCCCAATTTCCCACCTTGTATCGGCGGCTTGCTCTAAAAGATTTTTAATGGCATTTTGCTTGTCCATTGTAGCTTTATTTGTCGTTTATAAATTCTCCGTCTTCAATTGCCTTAATAATATCTTCATCACCATCCAGCAATCTGAAAGCAATCCACCTAGCATTTGGAAGTCCAGGGTACACACTTTCAATAGAAGCTTGAATCTTTGATACTTTTTTATCAATCTCCTTAGGAACATTTTTAATTCTGTGTGGAGTACATTTGATTTTTCCTTTAGCGACTTCATCCACTGTTTTTAATAGCTCTTGAATCCCCACGTTTCTGATGGCGGAAGTAGCCACTACTGGAATTCCAAGATCTTTTGACAATGTTCGCTCATCAACAGTGATGTTATGACGCTTTGCCTCATCAATTAAATTGAGACATAAAACGGCCTTGTCTGTGATTTCAAGAATTTGAAGTACGAGATTCAGGTTTCTTTCTAAACGCCCAGCATCAACAACAATAATGGTCACGTCAGGCTTACCGAATAAAATAAAATTTCTCGCTATCTCCTCATCTTCCGAAGTAGACATTAAAGAATAAGTTCCTGGAAGGTCAATGATCTTATAGCTATTTTCATTGTACATAAAACCGCCTTCAGCTCTGCCTACTGTTTTACCGGGCCAGTTGCCTGTGTGCTGTTTTAACCCTGTCAAATTATTAAAAACAGTACTTTTTCCTGTATTAGGATTTCCTGCGAGAGCAATTACAAAATCTGTATTTTCAACATCAACACCCAATTTTTTTAAACTTGTATTGGGGTTATGAGCACATGAATCGCAGGCACTTGGTGTATTATTCTGCATCATTATTAATCTTTTTAATTAATATCATGTCCGTTTGTTCTTTTCTTAAAGCAATCAGTGTATCTCTGATCAAAAATGCGGTAGGGTCAGACAAAGGGCTTACCATATTGATCATGATTTTAGAGCCTTTTACAAAACCCAAATCCAGCAACCTTCTTCTGTTAATGCCTCTGCACTCAGAAGATAATCCAGTGATTATTGCTTGCTCTCCTTTTTTGAGGTGAGAAAGCCTTACAATTCCTTTTGGTATTTCTTCTTCTTCCTCCAACACCTGCACTGTTATGTTTTCAAGGTCTTTTCTGTTGAAATGCAATGCGTGACCTTCAGTAGCGTACATAGAAGATGTGAAATTGATGGTCATGATTGATCCAATGTGCAGACCTTGTTTTAATATAGATTTATAAACTTCTTTTGGTTCATCTTCTATATGTAAAACTTTTACAGTGCAATTATGTTCTATTTTTGAAAGGCTTATTCCTTTTAAACGAGGTAGTTTTCCGTCTTTTGTTGGGATGGGATGGGATC
>NZ_LQAQ01000112.1 GCF_001583495.1 Flammeovirga sp. SJP92
AATTGATGGTCATGATTGATCCAATGTGCAGACCTTGTTTTAATATAGATTTATAAACTTCTTTTGGTTCATCTTCTATATGTAAAACTTTTACAGTGCAATTATGTTCTATTTTTGAAAGGCTTATTCCTTTTAAACGAGGTAGTTTTCCGTCTTTTGTTGGGATGGGATCCCCATGAGGATCAAACTGAGGATTACCTAGTTCTTTCGACATCAAATTCACTTCCTCATCGGTAAGAGCATGTTCCATTTCTTCTGCTTTATGGTGCCATGAACTCTTTGAAAAGCCTGTTTTTTCAGAGAGGTATTTCTCATAGATTCTGTGTCTGCGTATCAATTTAATTGCAGTGAATCTACCTTTATCCTCTAATATAAGCGTATTGTCTGCTTTTGTTATCGATTGATCTTCGATTAACTGTTGAATACTCTTCTGGATTTGCTCCGAAGAAAATAAGAGCTCTTCATTGATTTCTTTAAAATTGGAAGTCTTATTTTTTTCCTCATTTTTATATAAGTATTTCAAGACATCTTCTTCGATAATACTTTGATCTACTCTTTTAAGAAGCAGTGTGTTTAACCAATTTTTTATACCCATCGAGACCGTAAACCTTTGATTTGATATTATTCAGTTGATAACTGGAAGTTCCAATTTCAACTTCTTGATGTAAATATAACTTTATTTTTAGGCTTGTCTAAAAATATTCAGTTTTTATTAACAAAAATGTCAATTTTAATGTTTTATAGGTGAAATAATTCAGTGTGGAGTAGATTTGATTTTAGAGTAAGAAAAAAGGCCGATAAAATGAATTATCGACCTTCCGTATTTATCAGTTGCTAACGTTCTTATAAATCAAAAGCAAAACCTAGATTTAAGCTCCAATATTGCTGAGCAGGAATACCAGCCGCTTCTGCAGCGTAGTTGTATTTTATATTACTTGTGAAGTATGTTGTTCTCCCAATAGGAACTAACACACCCACTTCAGGAGCAATATTAAAGTGCCATTGTTTGTCTACCCATGCAACAGAACCAATCTGATCAGTGTATTCATAATGAGCCGCTCCAATACCACCGCCCACATAAGGTCTCACACCACCTTGATGTCCAAAGTAATAATGGTAAGTCAACATCAAAGGAAATTCATTTACATATCTGTAGTTGTTTCCTGAAATATGACCGTCACCTCCTGGTAATGGTTGAGTAGTGAAACCATTGTCTTGATAAAACCTATGGTATCCTACAGAGAAACCAACACTCATTTTTGGATTGATAAAGTGTCTGTAATCAAAGGCTCCCCCTCTAAAACTAGCATCTCCAACAAAACCTGCTGTATTTCCTGCAGGTGCAGACATACTGTAAGTTAAACTAAAAATGTTTTCTTGAGCTAATGCTGATCCACCTGAAATAACTACAAGTGTGATCAAAATTGAAAATATCTTTTTCATGATGATTTATTGTTGTAATTATTTATTCAAATAAGGCGATTGTTCAAACATTTGTCTAATATTCTTTTCTGCTCTTCTTTGCTCATCTTTATCATTTGTGGTAAATCCATTTGTAAGACCTTCCCAAAGAATAGGAATAGCAACGCTGTCATCTTCACTTAAAGTAGCAGGTAATTGTGTAGGGACATTGTCTGCTAATTCTACTGTGATTGTTCCTTTTTGGTAAGCACTAACTCCTTGAATTGGGTAAGGATACCATGGGTAACCCCATCCAGGACCCCAGCCCCAGCCAGGATAACCGCCCCACCAGTTCCACCAGGTATAAATTGTGGTTGTGGTCACGGAGTAGCAAAGTGCAACAACATCAGGTTTACGAGAATCGTTTTCTTCAATAAATTCCCAGTTTTTGGCAAGCATTTCTTCTTTTACCGTGTTAAGAATTACGAGGTCCATTTCAGTGAGCTCTGATTCAGTAGTATCACCAACATGTATAACTTTCCAAGGCATTCCAAAGGTCATCTTATTTTCAAAATCTGCATCAGGAGATACATTTGTGATGACAATATCATAGTCATCAGCTGATTGAGGACCTTGAGGATCACAGGCTGTCAAGAACGCCAAAACTGACATTAATGAAAGCATTTTCAGTCTCAAGAATTTCATTTTATTTGATTGTTTAGTTGTATATAATAAAATTAAGTTTTGGTTAATTAAGTATACTTTGTTGACAAGAAACAGTTGGATATAGACATTGTTTTTAATTTAAATTAGGATAGATTAAGACTTTTAAAATATTGATTTACATTGATGAATAATTTAACAAAAATTGGTATTCAGGTTGTTATCTGCTATATTCAAAAATGACATAACCAAATTCTAATCAAATGAGCTTAATTTTTGATTTAATAAAAGACCGGAAAATAAATACGACTGAGGCTATAATTTTACAATTTTATACATTAAATAATTCTTTTACAGAACCTAACGCTATCGTAGCAGAAGAACTGAATGTATCTTTGTCAGTAGTTAGTAGAGCAAAAAGGAAATTAATAAAGCTGGGATTAATTGAAATACAAAAGAATTATACCAATGGATTGGCAAGGGACGCCGATACAATCATCACAAATCGGAATATTTTAGAACTCTTCGGGTTGGGGAATACGCCGGTTGCTTTTCAAGCCAATGAAGAAAATGCTGTAAGTATCGATGATGGTGAGGTAGTATTGATCAAAGATTTAATTAAAAAGCACTTAAGGAAATCTTCAAGACCAATTACATTAAGCAATATTGCAACTCAGATTTCTAAGATCAATGGTAAAATAAAACCTAAATCAGTTGAGAAATATGAAGCCGTAATTATGAAAGAGATCGAAGAACAGGGGTATCAATGGTATAAGAACAGCGTGTTTGCTACTCTTTTGTAGAAGTATTTTTGAAAATAAGAAACGAAATCATATTAAATAATGAATTACAAAGGAATAATTAAATATGTAGGAGAGGAGTCAACAAAGTTTGCTTCTAAATTTACAGAAAAAGGTTTTTGGGAAAAATTGGGAAAATATTCTCAAAAAGCTGGAATGAAATTGACATTTTATGCGATCACTTTATTTTACACTATGATTGATGAAGATACTCCGAGTTCATCAAAACTAATGATTATGGGGGCTTTGGGGTATTTTATATTTCCTGTGGACTTGATCCCTGATATTGCACCTGGTATTGGTTTTACGGATGATTTAGTAGCTTTAACAGGCGCTTTTGTAAATGTGGCAATGCACGTAAAACCTGAGCATAAAGAGAACGCCTTGAAGAAAATGCAACAGTTTTTTGGAGGAGGAATTACAATAGAAGATGTGGAATTGTAATTTTTTGGTAAAAGAAATAAATTTTCCAAGTATTGTGTAACTCTATTTCGTGTTAGTTAAACACTTGTGTTTCAAAAGTGTATATTACAAGTGACTTTTTAAAGATACATTCTTATTCGTTTAGTAACCATTTTAATAACTATCATGACTAGAGAGCAAAAAATCCAAAAATTTTTGATGGGTCTCTGTTTAAATGCAGGAGATTCAATGGAAGACATCGCAAAACATTTAGGCGTATCATCAAATAGTGCTGAAATCAAAGAGATTTTGCACTATATGGAACAAAAAGGTTTCATCAAGAATACTCGTGTAGAGTACAAAAGAACCAAAACGTCATTAACGAAAAAAGGAGATAAACAAGCAAGTTCTTTGTTGGAAATTGCCAATTAGAACTTTTGTTACCTTAATTGAAGACATGAAGGGCAGCCATTTATATTAAATGACTGCCCTTTCTTATGTCAAATTGCTTGATGTATTCAGCTTAACCTTTGTAAAATGGAAGTTTGCTTACTACGGCTTTCAATTTTCTATTTCTTACTTCAATGATTACTTCAGTACCAGCTTTAGTATGAGGTCTGTTGATATAACCTAAAGCAACACCTTTGCCAAGCATTGGGGACATGGTGCCAGATGTCAGATGACCAATTTCTTCACCATCTACTGTTGTTACTTTATAACCACCTCTTGGAACTCCGCGGTCAATCAATTCAATACCCACCAAACGGCGAGTTACACCTTCTTCTTTTTGTTTAGCAAGGTTCTCTGAGTTTGTAAATTCTTTCGTGAATTTTGTCACCCAGCCTAAACCAGCTTCAAGAGGAGAAGTAGTATCGTCAATGTCATTACCATATAAGCAATAACCCATTTCTAAACGTAATGTATCTCTTGCGCCTAAACCAATCGGTTTGATGTCATATGCTGCACCTGCTTCAAAGATTTTCTTCCAAACTTCTTCTGCATCTTTGTTTGGAACGTATAATTCAAACCCACCTGCACCAGTGTAACCCGTAGCAGAAATAATCACATTATCTACACCTGCAAACTTTCCTTTCTCGAAAGTGTAGAAAGTCATATCTGATAAGTTCACATCAGTAAGCGACTGCATTGCTTCTGCTGCTTTTGGTCCTTGGACAGCGAAAAGAGAAATCTCATCTGAAGCATTTGTCATATCAACACCTTCAGTGTTACGTTCAGCAATCCAGTTCCAGTCTTTCTCGATATTGGAAGCATTCACTACCAGCATGTATTCTTCGTCTTTGATTTTGTAGATAATCAAGTCATCTACAATACCACCGTCTTCATTAGGAAGACAAGAATATTGAGCTTTGCCATCAAATAGCTTTGAAGCGTCATTTGAAGATACCTTTTGAATAAGGTCTAATGCTTTTGGTCCTTTCAAAAAGAATTCGCCCATATGCGAAACATCAAAAACACCTACACCATTACGTACTGTTTTGTGTTCCTCAAGGTCTGAAGAGTATCTTACAGGCATGTTGTAACCTGCAAAAGGAACCATCTTAGCACCTAATGATTCATGAACATCATTAAGGGCAATTTTCTTTAGTGTTTGTTGATCACTCATGATTTAGTATGTGTTTTTTCTCGGTTAAAAAACGAAGTATTTAATGACGATTAAATACCCTCTAAGCAAAATTTTGTCAAATGTATAAAATATGATTCAAATTTAAGCAGGTTTGGATTAGTTATTTTGAGAGAGGGTTACTTCATTTTTCTGTTTTTGGAGAGATGAAGCAGTTCGTTTTTTAAGAAAGATTTTAAAAAAACAGAAGGGGATAAAAAAAGCCCAAGGTGCAATACCTTGAGCTTTCTAGTAGCGAGAACGAGAGTTGAACTCGTGACCTCCGGGTTATGAATCCGACGCTCTAACCAACTGAGCTACCTCGCCATTTGTAAGCGGACAATGCTTACTAGTTTTTATTTTGTAGCGAGAACGAGAGTTGAACTCGTGACCTCCGGGTTATGAATCCGACGCTCTAACCAACTGAGCTACCTCGCCATTTGTAAGCGCACAATGCTTACTGGTTTTTATTTAGTAGCGAGAACGAGAGTTGAACTCGTGACCCCCGGGTTATGAATCCGACGCTCTCACCAACTGAGCTACCTCGCCAATTTGTACGCGGACAATGATTCCTGGTTCTTATTTTGTAGCGAGAACGAGAGATGAACTCGTGACCTCCGGGTTATGGATCCGACGCTCTAACCAACTGAGCTACCTCGCCATTTGTAAGCGCACAATGCTTACTGGTTTTTATTTAGTAGCGAGAACGAGAGTTGAACTCGTGACCCCCGGGTTATGAATCCGACGCTCTCACCAACTGAGCTACCTCGCCAATTTGTACGCGGACAATGATTCCTGGTTCTTATTTTGTAGCGAGAACGAGAGATGAACTCGTGACCTCCGGGTTATGGATCCGACGCTCTAACCAACTGAGCTACCTCGCCATTTGTAAGCGCACAATGCTTACTGGTTTTTATTTAGTAGCGAGAACGAGAGTTGAACTCGTGACCCCCGGGTTATGAATCCGACGCTCTCACCAACTGAGCTACCTCGCCAATTTGTACGCGGACAATGATTCCTGGTTCTTATTTTGTAGCGAGAACGAGAGATGAACTCGTGACCTCCGGGTTATGGATCCGACGCTCTAACCAACTGAGCTACCTCGCCATTTCTAAGCGGACAATGCTTACTGGTTTTTATTTTGTAGCGAGAACGAGAGTTGAACTCGTGACCTCCGGGTTATGAATCCGACGCTCTAACCAACTGAGCTACCTCGCCATTTCGGAGTGCAAATATGGGGTGTAAGCTCTTAAAGTGCAAATCCTTTAGGAGTAATTTTCGTAAAAAAATGTAAAGGGGAGAGTAAGTCTTTATTATTGAATGAAATAAAAAGCATTGTTTTTTAATGTATAATTCAAAATTTAATTTCAAAACACCACCATATGGCCACATTTTTTTATTTAGAGATAGTTTTCAGCTGTATTATTCCTGCCCTAAAGTTTCATTTTTTGTATCTTTTTTGAAGAAATTCATCCAAAGACCATTTTCCTCCACCATTAATGCATAAAAAAACACTTCCTAATAACATAGACCAATCTGTTCTACTTGCATGAGCCATGCTCCAAAAACCTTCATGTTGAATTAAAGGAAGTTTAGTTGTAGAAATTGCAACAATCATTATGATAAGTGTAGTCAATGCACCCAATCGAGTGAGTAATCCGAGGAGAATTAAAATACCACATACTACTTCTAGTCCTGCAACAAAGTTTCCCATAAAATCATTATAAGGAATGCCGATCTTTTCAAAGCGTCCAGTGCCTCTGAGTGCAGGAAATAAAAATTTTTGAATTCCTTCAGATAAAAAAATGGCAACGACCATTATACGAAGGATAATAAACGTAGGGTTTGAAGTTGTTTGAGTGATTTTTACAAACATTGATAATAGGGTATTTGGTTGATTTTAAATGAAAAGCAAAAATAACCTACTTTGAATTGAGAAAAGTGGTCTATTTGAAAATATAATAGACCTTAAATTGACTATTTTTATATTTTGATATCCTCTCAATTTTCATACTTTTGCAATCATGTTGCATAAATACTATTTAACAATCTTATTTCTTTCAATTTCTTTAATAAGTTCCGCTCAAGAATACCATTTTTCAGGTAAAGTAATTGATTCAGAAACGAAGACTCCTTTGGAAGGAGTTTCAGTAAAAGATACAGAAAATGAAAAAGTTCTTTCCCTTACCAATAAGGAAGGGAAGTTTAGTTTTAACCTCAATGAAAAGAGTGCCACACTTCTATTTCATTTCTTAGGTTTTGACGAAAAAACAATTAAAGTTAATGCCAACAAAAGAACAACCATTGTGTTGTCTCCATCATTACAACAATTGGATGAAGTAGATGTTCACGCACACGGACATGATGAATTGTCATTGTCGGGACTGAATACCACAAGTGTCAATGCGTTCGCTTTAGAGTCCCAGAGAGCTACTACAATCTCAGAGACATTATCTAAAACAGCCGGAGTCTCTTTTATTAGTACAGGCGTTGGTATTTCTAAGCCTACTGTTAGAGGTATGGCTGGTGCCAGGGTAGTGGTGAGCGTGGATGGTGTAAAATTGGAAGATCAACAATGGGGAATGGATCACGGTTTATCTATTGGTCAATCAACAGTAGATGAAGTGGAAATCGCAAAAGGGGCAGCAACATTGAAATATGGTTCAGATGGATTAGGAGGTGTTATTAGAGTGAAATCACCTGAACCTTTGGGAGAAGATAAAATAGAAGGAAGCGCTGCTTTGAATTATAAAAGTAATAACCAATATTTTGGAGGAGACTTCAAAGTAAATGCTCAGAAAAATAAGTTTTTCTACCATCTTTCAGGGGGCTATGAAGATTTTGGTAACTACCAAGTACCTTCTACTGAGTTTGATTATTTAGGTAAGATTTTTCAGATAAGAGATGGTTTCTTAGCCAATACAGGTGGTAATATTGGTTCTGCCAAAGCCATGGTAGGTTATAGTGGAGACAAATGGGTGACAAGTATTTCTTACAGTATGTTTGATCAAACGGTTGGACTTTTCCCTGGAGCTACGGGTATTCCTACACAATCATGGATTGATAGTTTTGGGAATAGAAGGAATCCAGATATTCCAAGGCAGGAAATTATTCATCAAATGATGACTGTAAACTCTCATGTTGATACTTGGGGAGGAGTGTTATGGATTGATTTAGGCTATCAACATAATGACAGAAGAGAACTATCAGACCCTGTACGTCATGGTAGAGAATTGGAGGAAAACGGATTTGTGGCCAATGCTCTAGATTTGCAAACTTTTAGTAGTGCCATTCATTTTGATAAAGAGTCTAAAAAAAGTAAATGGGAAGTAGGAATGAGTCATGAATTTCAGGAAAATACAAGAAGTGGTTATGATTTTCTGATACCTGATTACAGACAAAATACTTTTGGAGCATATGGAATCATAGGTTTGCCATTGACTTCTAAACTTGATTTAATAGGCGGTCTGAGGTTTGATTATATTTCTTTCATTTCTGATCAATTTACAGATGGTTTCTTTAAAGATCCTCCTGGTTCAGAGATTCCTTGGGTAAGAGTGGAGGATATCAATAATACATATTACAACTTTACAGGCTCGCTAGGCTTGAAATGGAAAATGTTTAAAATAATTGATGCGAATACTAATGTAGCTAAAACATTTAGAGCACCTACAGCCAATGAATTGGCATCAAATGGTGTGCATCATGGTACTTTTAGGCATGAACAAGGTAATCCAGACCTGAGGCCAGAAGAAGGTTATCAATTTGACTTGAACTTGGGTTACGGTTCAAAAAGTTGGAGAGTGACTTTCAATCCTTATTTCAATTATTACTCCAATTATATCTATTTGTCAGCAAGTGGAGAGGCTTCATCATTGCCAGATGCAGGCCAAATCTATAAGTATACAGAAGGTGAAGGTTACTTTACAGGATATGAATTAATGCTCGATTGGGATATTTCTCCCTCTTTTAAGTTTCATAATGCAACAGAGTATGTGTATGCCTTAAATACAACAACTAACAGGTCTTTCCCTTTTGTTCCTCCATTAGCTACATTAAATGAGATTACTTACACTGCACAAATTAACCATAGCTTTTTCTCAAAGCCCTTTGTAGCTCTTAATGCTGAATTAGTTCAAGCACAAAATAGGGTAGACAGAAATGAGAAGAAAACAGAAGGTTATGCTGCTTTTGGTTTTAAAATGGGAACAGGTTTTTCGATCAATAATGTCTATGGAAATCTGTTATTCAGAATTGACAACCTGACAAATAATGTATATATGAGGCACCTCTCAAGATATAGACTATTGAATATAACAGAACCAGGTAGGAATTTCTCAGTGAGTTTGAGTGCTTGGTTTTAATAGTTGATTTTTTTCATATATATTAGGGATGTCAAATTATAAAGGTATTTCAAAATAATTTTGACCCGAGGTGTTTGCCTTGGGTTTTATTTTTTAATGAGATACTTCTTTTTCTTCCATCATTAAATAACTAAAATGAAAAAAATTACTCTATCATTTTTATTGTCAGTATTGACAATCTCTTTGTATGCCCAAGGAATTGTATTCTTTGAAGGTACTTGGGCAGAAGCGAAAGCTGAAGCAAAGAAAACAAACAAACACATTTTTGTTGATGCTTATACCACATGGTGTGGTCCTTGTAAATACTTGAAGAAAAGTGTTTTTCCAGAAAAAGTAGTAGGTGAAGTGTACAATTCGAATTATATCTCTATCGCTATTGATATGGAAAAAGGAGAAGGAGTTGACTTTGCAAAAGAGTTTGATGTGAAAGTATTCCCAACGTTATTGTATTTTACTCCAGACGCTCAGTTAGCACATAAAAATGTAGGTGCTACAAAACCTAAAGAATTTGCAGAGTGGGGGAAAGATGCGTTAGATCCATCTAAACAGCTTTATACTTTAAAAAGAAAAGTGGAAAATGCTACAAACCCTACAAAAGAGGATTTGAGAAGTTACCTGATGATGGCTTATAAATCTTATGCTCCAGATAAGACAACATTAGATAAATGGTTAGGGAAGCTTAATGATGCGGATTTTAAAGAGGATGAAAACCTTGAGTTAATTGCCTATGCTGCTACAATGTCAAATGTCTCTGATGAAGTGGTGGTTGTCTTTAAAGCAAATGATAAAGAGGCTGTTGCTCAACTAGAAGGAGAAACTTTGGAAGGAGTATATGGAGCTATTGCTAGTACATCGTTAAGATCAATTTATAAAACTGCTTCTGAGGCTGATTGGGAAAAAGGAAAAAAAGAAGTGGTTGAGGTTTTAGGTGAAAATAATGTTGCCTTAGCGGTGGCTTCAATGGATGCCGCATATTATATCTCAAAAGGTAAATGGCAAATTGCTTCAATGAGTGTTGATAATGCAATCATGCTTTATGAAGCGGCAAAAGATCCTTACTTGGCAAGCCGACTCAACTCTTATGCTTGGAAATTTTATGAAGCTGGAGTAGAGGCAAAATACATGAAAAAAGCATTGACTTGGATAAACAGGTCTGTATTAATAGAAAAAGGCTTTGCTAATTTAGATACTCAGGCTCATATTCTTTTTCAATTGGAAAAGAATGAGAAAGCTAGAAAAGTGGCAGAAGAAGCCATTAAGTTAGGAAAAAAAGTAGGCGAAGATGTCTCAGAGACTGAAGACCTCTTAAAAAAGATCAATGCAATGTAGAAGATATTGTGCATAAAAAAAGAGTCATTCTTGTAAATTAAGAATGACTCTTTTTTATATCGTCAAAGATTAGTTACGAACTCCGTGCGCTTTTGACTCATAAAGTCCTGATGTTGTCATTTCAACAAACTCAACTTCACCTTTCATTTGTTCAATTGTTGTTGCACCTTGGTAAGTCATACCAGAAGCTAAACCACCTAGGTACTTCTTGATGATTGGCTCAACAGGCCCTTTGTAAGGAACTAATGTTTTCTCACCTTCAACAGAAATAACTTCTCTTGATTTTTTATTGTCTTTTTTCAACTTACTTATTGCAGCATCAAATGAAGCCATACCTCTGTAAGTTTTGAATTTTCCTTCAGAAGTAGTAATCAATTCACCTGGAGCCTCGTCAGTACCTGAAACGATAGAACCTACCATCACATTGTCAGCACCTACACCAATAGCTTTAACTACATCACCAGGTTGTTTGATACCGCCGTCAGCACAAATTGGAATACGGTTTCCAACGGCTTGATACACATCGTCAATTGCTGTTAATTGAGGAACACCCGAACCAGTCATGATACGAGTAGTACACATTGAACCAGGACCGATACCTACTTTTAATGCGTCAGCACCCCATTCTAAGAAATCAACTGCAGCATCTCTAGTGGCAATATTACCAACCATCACGTCAATTTGCGGATAATTTTTCTTGATGAAAAGCAATGTTTCTTTTGTCATTTCTGAGTGACCATGTGCAATGTCAAGAACGATAATGTCAACTTTTGCTTCTGCAAGAGCGGCTAATCTTTCCTCATAATCTTTAATTCCTAAAGCGGCAGCACAAATTAAGCCTTCAGCTTTCACTTTTCTCACTTCGTCAGCTTGTTCTTCAATCGTTAAGAAACGGTGAAGTACACCTAATCCACCTAATCTACCTACTGCAATACACATTTCGCTTTCGCAGACTGTGTCCATATTTGCAATTAAAACGGGTATGTCAATAGTATGATTTTTAGTGACTTTAGTCTTAAAGCTAACATCTCTTCTCGATTTGATGGTATTGTATTTTGGTACAATTAATACATCATCAAAACTATAGGCTTTTCTGATTTTCATAATGGAAGATTATACTCTGATTTTACATTCACAAAACATACAAATATACGGAAAGCAATTATTTTATAACGACACTTGGGATGCTTTTTTTTGTGAAGAAAACATAATGTTATGAAAGGAGTTTTCTTATAAGATTTCAATTTGAATGAATGCTTATTAACTTTGCATCCACAAAATTTTTCAGGTAAAGAACGCTATGATAAAAGTAACATTAATAACAGGCTTCCTTGGAGCAGGAAAAACAACATTCCTCAATAATCTTATTAAAAAGTATCCTGACACTAAGTTTGCCATTATTGAAAATGAGTTTGGAGAAGTGGGGATTGATGGAGGCTTGGTTGTCGATTCGCAAGAAGATGTTTTCGAGTTGTCCAATGGTTGCATTTGTTGTAGTCTGAATGGAGAGCTGAGAGAGGTGTTAAGAAACTTGCTGAACTCGGGCAAAGAAATAGATCATTTATTAGTGGAGACGACTGGTATTGCAGAACCTTCCTCTATTGCAGCTGCTTTTATCGGTGACCCAGCTATTTCTAGATTATTTGAATTAAATGCATGTATTTGTTTAGCTGATACTGTCAATTTTGAGCAATCGCTTCAAGATCATGAAGTAGCTTCAAAACAAATTGCATTCAGTGACTATATAGTATTGTCAAAATGTGACCTTTCAACTGAGGAACAAGTGAAGAAAATTGCTTTTCATTTGAAGCTGATGAACCCTTTGGCATTAGTAGAGAAAAATTATAATGGTGAAATGATCCAAAAAGACATTCTATCATTAAACTCATTTAATGCAGATAAAGTAGAAGAGAGAACAAGCTTTATACCTACTGCTCATGAACATGCTCATGGCGAAGTTGTTTCACATGCCTTTACTTTTGAGGGTGAAGTAGACCCAGTAAAATTGGAAATGTGGTTGTCCGTTTTATTCCAATTGCAATTTGAAGTACTATTCAGATTCAAGGGAATATTCAATATTAAAGGAGAAGATAATAAAGTGATCATTCAAGGAGTGAGAAATGAATCAAAAATCAATATTGGTTCACCTTGGAAAGAAGGAGACAAGAAGGAAAATAAGATGGTGATTATAGGTAAAGGTATTAAAAGAGGGCCTATTGAGAAGAAAATCAAGTCTTTATTACGCTAAATCTGTAAATTCTTGTTAAGTAACTGATCACTTTATAAAAAATATTGGCTTTGAAATAATTAATTATTACTTTTGCACACCCGAATTGTGTTCGGGTATTGAAATTTTTGATTATTTCAAAATTATTTTAAAAAATGGCATTAAAGCATTACGAAGTAGTCTTCATCGTGACACCTGTGTTGTCCGATTCCGAAACCACGGAGGCTATTGCTAAATTTGAAAGTCATCTGAAAGAGGCAGGTGCAGACGTGTACTCATCAGAGGACATGGGACTTAAAAAGTTGGCGTACCCAATTGCAAAGAAAACTTCTGGGCACTACCACTTGTTTGAATTCAAAGCAGATCCTTCGATCATCGCTAAATTCGAATTAGAATTAAAGCGTGACGAAAACATTTTACGTTTCTTAACTGTGTCTTTAGACAAGCACGGTGTGAACTTCAACGAAAGAAGAAGAAACGGTGAGTGGTCAAAAAAATCTGAAACTGAAGAAAAAACAGCATAATGAGTCTCCAAAACGAACCAATCAACAGAAAGCAAGAGCGTACTAAGAAGTACTGCCGCTTCACAAAGTACGGTGTGAAATACATCGACTATAAGGATCCTGAATTCTTATTAAAATTCTTAAACGAGCAAGGTAAAATCTTACCTCGTCGTATCACTGGTAACTCGCAAAAATTCCAAAAGAAAATTGCTACATCAGTTAAGCGTGCTCGTCAATTAGCTCTTCTACCTTACGTAGCAGACGGTTTAAAGTAATCTTAGATTAGATATTAAAAAATTTTTCTAAAATGGAAGTAATTTTAACAACAGATATCAAAGGTTTAGGTTACAAAAACGATATTGTAAACGTTAAACCTGGATACGGTAGAAACTACTTGATCCCTCAAAACTTTGCTAAATTAGCTACTGCAGCTAACATCAGCATGAGAAACGAAGAGATCAAGCAAGCAGCTCACAAACTTGAGAAAATCAAACAAGATGCTGAAGCTTTAGCTGCTAAAATTGGTGAATTAAAGCTTACTCTTACTGCTAAAGCAGGTGAGAGTGGTAAAATATTCGGTGCAGTAACACCTTTACAGGTGGCTGACGCTTTAAAAGAACAAGGTTACGATATTGACCGTAAGCGTATTGGTTTCTCTTCTGAGATCCGTATGTTAGGTGAATACACTGCTATTCTTGATCTTCATAAAGAAGTTCAGCACGAAATTACATTAGAAGTAGTTTCTGCATAATTAAAGTTTAAGAATTTACTGCCGTTAGGCAGCAATCTTATCACTTGAGTTTTTTCCTTAAAAGGCTTTTCTAATTTCGATTAGGAAAGCCTTTTTTGGTGGATTAGGAAAAAATGTAGTAATATTAAAACTTACGATTAATTTCTCATTTAAATTTCTCAGTATTGGGACCTAACTAAGAGCAAAATAATCATTAAAAACTCTCCTGATACTTGAATCTATAGAATTAGAATTTTATGTTAATTAAAAATGATGCTGACTTAGCAGGAATGAAAAAAGTCAGTGAAGCAGTCGCAGAGACCTTAAGACAAATGGTGGAATTTACTGCCGTTGGAAAATCTACAAAAGAGATTGATGATTTTGGAGCAGAAATTTTAAAGCAATATGGTGCGAAATCGGCTCCTTATGAAACTTATAAATTTCCAGGTTTTACATGTATTGGTGTTAATGAGGTAGCGGCGCACGGTATTCCTTCTGAAGATGTTATTATTAAAGAAGGTGATTTGATCAATATTGATGTTTCGGCAGAACTAGACGGTTATTGGGCAGACAACGGAAAATCATTTATTGTAGGAAAAGATGTTCAAGGACTACAATCTTTGGTGGATGCTTCTACTGACATTTTGAAAGATGTTATCTATCGCATAAAAAAAGGTGTTAGAGTTTCGGAGGTAGGTAGAATTATTGAATCTGAGGCTAGGAAAAGAGGTTTTAAGGTCATCAAGAACTTGGCGGGACATGGTGTAGGAAAAAGCCTTCACGAAGCTCCAGATGATATTCTGAACTATCAAGTGAAGACCAATAAAAATCGTTTTAAGAATAATACTACTGTAGCCATTGAAACATTTATATCTACTCAATCGAATCTTGCGACAGAAAGAGGTGGAGATGGATGGACATTAGTAGGCAATAGAGGTGGGTTTGTTGCACAACATGAACATACTATATTAATTACAGAAGATAAACCTGAAATTTTGACAATAATGAATGGAGTATTTTAATACTCCATTTATCTTCAAGCCGATAGTCTATTACTATACCCATCAATACTAAATTAAAAATGAGAATTAAGGGAACTATTTTAATCCTAGGCTTGGGGTTATTGCTAATTTCATGTGCTCAAAAAGAGAAGAAAACTAGCGTAAAGAAAGCACCAAAACTGACTGAAAATCCTACCAAAAAAGTACTTTTATATAAAGACATTCAATGGGGAAAACTCAACCCTGCTAGAGGTGATAATAGTCCATTGGCCGCAACACTGTGGGGAGATCGAAATGCTGAGGTTCCAACAGGTTTTTTGGCAAAATTCAAAGATGGATTTTCATCTCCACCACATATTCATAATGTTACTTATAAAGCGGTAGTCATCAAAGGAACAATTCATAATGATGATCCTAAAGCTGAAATGATGTGGATGAAATCAGGAAGCTTCTGGACACAACCTGCATATCAGCCTCATATCACTGCCGCTAAAGGAAACGTAAATATAGCGTTAGTAGAAATAGATCAAGGACCTTATTTGGTAAAACCTATAGAAGAAGCTAAAACAACCTACGAGCGTCCTATAAATATTGATAAAACTAATGTGGTTTGGCTTGGCCATAATCAGACCAATTGGATTTCTAAAAATAGTAATGCAGAAATAAGTTTTCTTTGGGAAAATAAAACAAGCAGTTCTCAAGGTTTATTTGTCAAAATTCCGCCAAGGACTAAGATGAAACTTCTTTCCACAGGAGAGGCCTTCCATTCTGTAGTCATAAAAGGAGAGGTAGATTATTTTATTAGTAATTCAATAAATTCTTTAGTAGCAGGAAGTTATTTTTCATCTAAACTGAATACTTTTCATCAATTAGAAAATAAAAAAGACAAAGAGGCTGTATTATATATTAATACTAATGGAAAGGTGATGATTGAAGGGAAATAGTTTTTTGTTTAGTCTAGAGTTACTCATTAATAAAAATGAATAACATCGTACATTACTTATTTAAAAACTAATTTTAAATCACTTAAAATATTCTTAACAAAAATGAGATTATCATGATTGAATTAGTACATTATTTACCTCGTCTAGATCAAAAACTGATAGAATTACTTTCAAGTTTATCTGAGGAAGATTGGAATAAACAAACGATCGCTAAAAAATGGAAAGTAAAAGATGTGGTTGCTCATTTATTGGATGGTAATATCAGAACCTTATCTGGCCTTAAGGATGGATACCAACCTAAAGCTCCTCAAATTAATTCATATCAGGATCTCTTAGGTTATCTCAATCAATTGAATGCAGATTGGGTGAAAGCGATGCAACGTGTTAGTCCTGCATTTTTAATTGAATTATTAAAATTTACGGGTGAGCCTTTTTATCATTATTACACATCTATTGATCCACACGCTAAAGCTACATATGCTGTGGCTTGGGCAGGGGAGAATGAAAGTGAAAATTGGATGCATATTGCAAGGGAATACACAGAGAAATTTCTTCATCAGCAACAAATACGTGATGCTGTAGATAAACAAGGTATTATGACAGAAGAGTTTTACATTCCTTTCTTAGATACATGTATGTTTGCCTTGCCATTTACTTTAAGGAATACCAAAACGGAAAACGGGAATATCTTAGTAATGAATGTTTCAGGTGATGTAAATGGAAGTTGGTACGTACAATTTGATGGTCATCAGTGGAATTTATCAAAAGAAGCTCCCCAAGGTGTTATTATTTGTACAATCACAATAGATGCTCAAGCTTCATGGAAACTGTTTTCAAAGAGTTTAAGAGCATATGATTTGAAAGATGAAATTAAAATACAGGGAGACCAGCAAATCGGTGTAGTAGCATTAGAAATGGTCTCTTTTATGGCGTAAAAATAAAAACGAAAAAAGCCGTCAGTTTGTGAAAACTGACGGCTTTTTGTTGTTTATATGATTAAGCGGCTTTTTTTGCAGCTTTTAATTTCTCATAAGTGCTGTTTCTAAGCGGGAATTTCTTTTTGTATGTCAAACATTTCCATCCCCATTCTAATGGACCGAATTTGAAATACTTCAGCCAGAAATAACTATACGTTACTTGGAATGCATACATCAATACAGCAATTGTAAAGATAGGAGCAAGGTTCAATTGACCACCTAAGCCAAATCCTATTCCATAGAACAATACAATACCGAAGAATGTATGTGAAAGATAATTGGTGAATGACATCTTACCTACTGCTGTCAATGGGAAGAAAATAGTCTCACCCCATTTAGTGTAATAGATAATAGATAAAAGTGAGGCATAAGATAATGCCAAACAGATTTGACCAAATACCATGATTCCTTTATAAGCTAAATCACTTGGTGTTGAAGCAAATAAGGCCATTGAACCACCAATTTGGTATCCAATGAAGTGGGCAATTGCACCAACTGTGAAGAATCCACCAAAAACTTTCCAAGATCTACCTTTATCCGTAAAGAAGTTTTGAGATTGTAAGTAAAATCCTAGTAAGAATAAACCTAAAACTTTAAAAGGTCTACCTGAAGGAAGGAAATCAAACCATCTCCACATCACATTGTGCATGTTTTGTTTGAAAGTAACTAGGAAGTTACCACTTTCAAAAGCTGCAACAACTGAAGCAGGATCTTGATCAAGATATGTTTTCTTTGCTAATGAAACTTCAGGGGACATCCATCCCGGAGCCACTAGCATTACAATTAAATCTGTAATTAAAGGGAAGGCTAATAAAATAACAGCCCAATTTAAAATCTTTTTAGGAGCAAGATTTCTAAACTCGATGAAAACAAATGCCATCATACCGTATAGCATTAAGATATCACCAGACCATATGATCATATGGATAAAACCAAAAAGGATTAAGAAGGATAATCTTCTTTTGTACACTTTCAAGAAAGCCTCTTGGTTATTTCTTTGCCTATCGTATTGGATATAGAAACCTACTCCGAATAAAATAGAGAAAATACTGTAGAATTTTGTGTCAACGAAGAAACTTAATAAAGAGTATAAAGTATCGTTGAGTTCATAGTAAGGAAGTTGTTCTAGAGTTGTAAATGGAGTAAACTTAAATAAACTCCAACTAAGAATGTTTGCAAATAAAATACCTAATATTGCAAAACCCCTAAGTGCGTCAATGACACCCAGTCGTTGTTTTCCAGTAGCAGGCCCGATAGTAGATGTTGCGTTATTACTCATATATGCTTTAGTTAATGATGTATCAATTTAGCAGAGTTTTTGTGTTTTATTTTTACAGAACTCTTTGTTAGTTTACCTAAAGTTGCCGTTATTGGTTACATAACTCGATGTTAATAAATCTTTCTGATCTTAATGAAACCTATTTGGACCCCTTCATTTGTATTTTTTAAAGGTATAATTATTTTTTGTTTTTTAACGAATTCATTTTCTATAAATGCTCAAGAAACAGAGAAAAGATATTCTGATAACTCGTATTGGACTTTTTGGAATGTAGATTATGAACTTTCTAATCATGATAGTCTCTTTTTTGAAATAAATACCAGATCCTCAGCTTTTGAAAGCTACATTGTGGATGACTTGAGTATGAATAGAGCTCATATGATGCTTGGTTACGCTCATAAGTTTAAGAACCCCAAATTGATGATTGGAGCTTCGGTACGTTCAGTATTTGAACCGAATTGGAATGTTTGGTATTGGAGAGGATTTTTCCAGCACAATGGAATAGTGGGAGATAATCTTGTAGAATTTCAAAAAAGATTGAGTTATGAGTACATCTCACCGAATAAAACAGTGGATTCACCTGGAACACGTGATCCTTACGGTCGATTTAGTTTATGGCTTATGTTGGGCAAAAACTTTACAATATCAAAAGCTAAATTAAGAGGAGAATTTTCTTATGAGATTTTTGTACACCAAAATGACAAATCTGCAGAAGATCGATTAGTAGATTTGACACGCCTTCGTTTTGATCTTTATTGGATAGCTTCTGAAAGAATAAGGGTGGGATTGTTTGCCATGAGAGATACGCAATATTATTATGCTCCCGCTACAGGACCTCGTTTTGATGCTGAAGGCAATCTGATCGCTGAGGGTAAGCCGGAGCGAAACCTGAATATCATCACACCTGTTTATGGTTTTTCTTTTAAATATAGTATCAAACAGAAGGAGGAATGTAATTGTCCAGGTGAAAAAAGACGAAAAAAAAGACGTTAGAATAAATCTAACGTCATAGTTGAATTAAAATAATTAATTTGAACTAGTAATTATAAAGATCTTCCAAATAATAGAACTTTTCTTTGTATGCGGTCAAGATCTTTTTTATCCAACTTAAATAAGCCCATTTTAGCGGCTTTATAATAATGTTCATATGCTTTTTTAGCATCTCCTTTTCTTAGATGATAATCTCCTAAGATTTCATAAGCTTCTGGATTGTCATTGATTTTTATTGAAGCCTGCAACCATTGTTTTGCTAATTCTAGATCAGCATTCCAATTGATAGAGAGTCGGGCTGCTAAATTCAATGTCTTCCAGTCGTTTTTATCCGCTTTATCCACCATTCGGATTAGCTTTGAATTTTTTTCATTGGCAGTATTTAAGGTACCTGCAAATGCAAATGATGAAAACAAAGTAGCTATTGAGAGCAAGAGAGTAATAAATTGCTTTTTCATTATTATAGAATCTAAGATGATAGTTATTAATTTGACACACTTTCTATAATTCTATATTTATGCCTAAAAAATATAAATCACTGAAAATAAGTGATATATGTTAAATGTGCGTAAAGTAACGTTTGTAAATAATGTCCATTGCCGTACGCTTTGTTCAACTTTGTTCGTATTTTAGAGAAAACTCAAAACTATAAAAATGATGGTCAGATTAGATAAGCTCACATATGGAGCAATTTTAATCCTAATAATAATAGGCTCTTTAATTTTCCTGAAAGACATATTAGTTCCCTTTGTCTTAGCTGTGATAGCATGGTTGATTGTAGTTGAAGTAAGAAGTACAATTGGAGGAATTATCGGATCAGAAAAACATAAAATTCCAATGTGGATTCAAAATATTCTAGCTTCCATTACCATTTTTGTTTTCATTTTTTTGGAAGTAAAAGTCCTTAGTATAAGCATGCAAAATCTATCTAATTCGATGGTTAAATATGATGATAATCTGATGATGATAGAAAAACAGATCAATGATTTCTTTAATATTGATATAACTTCTCATTTCAATAAAATGGTAGGTGATTTCAATTTTACAACGCTTTTGAAAAATGTATTATCATCTGTTACAGGTCTATTCGGTAATACATTCACCATAGTATTGTATATGATTTTCCTTCTTTTTGAAGAAGTAGCATTTGGGAAAAAGATCGAGCAGATATACCCCAACAAAGAAGAATATGATAATGCTATAGCTATGATTCAGAAAATTGGAAAAACTGTTAGTAGTTACTTAACCTTAAAAACATTGGTTAGTCTACTGACAGGTATATTAAGTTATGTTGTCTTGTTATTAATGGGAGTAGAAGCACCTTTTTTCTGGGCATCCATCATTATCTACCTCAACTTTATTCCAACCATAGGCTCTTTAATTGCCACACTTTTCCCTGCATTCTTCACGATCATTCAATTTGGAGAGTTTTCAGCAGGCCTTATCGTTCTCTTGGCAGTAGGGGCAATTCAAGTAGTAGTCGGCAATTTAATTGAACCTAAAATAATGGGCAATTCATTAAATATAAGTGGCTTAGTAGTCTTGTTGGCATTGTCGTTTTGGGGCTCAATTTGGGGTGTTTGGGGTATGATTCTCAGTGTTCCAATAACAGTATTGATGATTATCATTTTTGCCGAGTTTGATTCAACCAGAGCCGTAGCAATATTGCTTTCAGAAAATGGTATTGTGGAAGCGAGGAAGAAAGACTGTTAACAGAAAAAAGAAGGGAGATCATTTCTCTAAAAATAATCTCCCTTGCTATATATATGAGTACGATAAACTTACTGAGAAGCTATCTGCATTAAATAAGCACAGAACATGGCTCCATAAGTTCCTAAAGCATAGCCTAGAACTGCTAGTAAAACACCAACAGGAGCAAGTGAAGGATGGAATGCTGAAGCGATAACAGGTGCAGAGGCGGCACCACCAACATTAGCTTTACTGCCAACTGCTAAGAAGAAGAAAGGTGCTCTGATAATTTTTGCTGTAACGATCATAATTACAACGTGGATAAACATCCAAACACCTCCAACTGCAAGCAACCCTGGGTTATCCATTGTTTTTGTAACGTCCATCTTCATACCAATTGTAGCTACTAAAATATAGATACATACACTACCAAATTTTGAGGCACCATAACCTTCCAATTTTCTAGCTTTGGTAAAACTAAGGATTACACCTACAGTTGTTGCAATCAATACTAACCAGAAGAATTTACTACTCATCACACTTGTAGAAGGGTCTTCCACCATATTAGAGATGGTAGAACTTAATGTCGATGCGGCAAAGTGAGAGAACCCAACAATACCAAAAGCGACACCCAATACAATCATCAATTCAGTTAACGAAGGGTTTTTCGTTACGCTGTTTTGGAACGCGGCAACTTTTTCTTTCAATTGTTCAATAGCCGTTACATCTGCTTTTAACCATTTATCTATGGCCTTCGTTTTACCAATACCCATCAATAAAATGGCCATCCATACATTGGCTACAATAATATCTACAGCTACCATTCCAGAATACAATGATTGGTCGTACTGATAAATTTCTAACATTGCAGCTTGATTAGCACCTCCACCAATCCAACTACCTGCTAATGTGGCTAAACCTCTCCAAACTTCTTGAAAACCAACACCATTAAACGTCTCAGGAGAAATTGCAGATACAATCAAAATGGCAATTGGGCCACCGATTACAATACCTACTGTTCCAGATAGGAACATGATGATACTTTTTGATCCTAAATTCACAATGCCTTTCATATCTACAGATATAGTCATCAGAATTAAACTGGCTGGTAAAAGGTAGTTTTTAGCCATTGTATATAACTGAGAATGATCTGGTGAAATGACATTGAAAGTAGAAAGTAAAGAGGGGATAAGATAACACATCAATAGTGGTGGAAATATCTTATAAAATTTGATGAAGAATCCTTCTTTCAAATTTGAAGTATAAAATACAAAAGCCAGTGAAGACATTAAAAGTCCAAATACAATGGCATCATTGGTAAATAGGGGAGTGACTTGTGATTCCAAATCTATGTTTATATAGTTGATAAAAAATGCTTTGCAAGATCAAAAAAAAAGTAGGGTTTACAAAAAAACTTATATCGAAATACTTGTTTATTAAAACTTCGTAAGGATAAATCTAAGAAGTGGACTTCAATCATAAATAAACAAAAAATCATATTAGCATTTATTTAATAATTATTAGTTGACTGTTTAAGCTTAACCGTATACATTTGCGTTACATAATAAGTGAATGAAGATTCATTCATGTAAATATCATTCTAATAATTCACACCAATCTGGGTAGAAAAAGAAATGCTGACCACATCATTCAATAGTTGGAAATACTTTCTGATAAGTATTTTTAGCTTAAGTGCTTCATTGAGTTATGCTCAAGAGGATGCATTGAACATAACTAGGAAAGAACTTATCACTCAAGCTATTGACAACTCCCATAGTTTGAAAATAAAGAGAAATGAAGTTTCGGCTTCACAATTGGACCGTCAAAGAGCATTGTACACTTACATTCCAAAAGTAGGAGTCAAAGCAGGCTACGCTCATTTATTAAATGACTTAACCATTACTAGAGATATTTCTTCGGAGAAGAATTCATTACTACATGGTTTAGACCAAAGCAAACAACAAAGTTTGAGTAATTTGGCGAATTCAGGAATGCCTCCGGAAATGATAGCCATTGGAACTCCACTTATTGAAGGCGTTTATAATAACGTCAGTGGCCTGGTGAATCAGGTGCCCAATAATGCTTCTATCACATTAGAAGATAACAACTTATGGTTTTATGATGCCTATGTTGAAATGGTGATTTTTTCTGGGCTTCAAGCTCCAACTTATGCAAAAGCAGCGGCGTCAAAAGCTGAAGCTCAAATGGCAATGGTTGAAAAAGAAGAACATGAAATTATGATTGAGGTACTGGATTATTATGACAAAATAGCCGTCGTGAATCAATCATTGAAAGTGTTGGAGGAAAGTCAAAAAAGACTAGACAAGCAGAAAGAATTTGGGTTTAAAGCAAAAGAAGTTGGACTGGCAACAGAGTATGATTTGAACAAAATCAAAATCGCTGAAAAAGATATTAAAGCAAAAAGAATTGAGCTGGAAAGCAGTAAGCGATTAGTGATTCAGAAGTTGCATCAACTGACAGGGATTGATAAAGAGAAGTTAGCACAGATCAATCCAAACTTAGAGTTATGGATGGTGGACGACAACGAAATCAATCTTCAGAATAGATCAGAGTTAAAGGCTCTGGGATCTTCTATTGAAGCTTTAGAGTACAAGCATAAGGCAGAGCAGTATGGTGCCTTACCAAAAGCAAAAGCATTCGCTCACGTGATGCAAGGCGGTTCAAGTTTGACAAATGTTGACCCAATTCCATTTGTGGGAGTAGGCATGCAATGGGAAATTTTTGATGGATTACAACGTAAGAGAGAAGTTCAGAAATCAGCTTTGCAAGTGGAATCCATGAAGGAAAAAAGAGCTTATGCTGAAGAGCTTATCTCATTAGAGTTTGAAAAGAAAAAAATGGAGTGGGAGGTTTCTACTCAGCTAGTCACTGTTGCCGAAGAAAAAGTGGCAGATGCAAAACAAGGGTTGAGAATTAAATCAGAAGAAGTGAAAAATGGATTGGCTGATATTCCTGAACTATTAAAGGAAATTTCAGACTATGAGATGCTCCAATTAGATTATATCCAAAAAATTGCCTCTCAAAGACATGAAGCGGTTGCTTTCTTAAACGCCATGGGAGCCTTAACAATCGAACATATCCAAAATTAGAATCATGAAAAATCAATATATATTTATCGCTTTAATCGCTCTTTTATTTTCATGCGAAGAAGCACAGCAAGCTGAATTATTAAAAGGTAAAGTTAAACGTGAAGTGGTATATGTTTCTTCAAAAATACCTGGAAGAATCAGTCACCTTTACGTGGAAGAAGGTGCACAAGTAGAGAAAGGGGATACTTTGGCTACTATTGATATGCCCGAATTAGAAGCAAAGCAAATGCAAGCTGAAGGTGCTATCAAAGCGGCAAAGGCACAGTATGAAATGGCTTTTAATGGAGCAACTTCTGATCAATTAGATCAAATCAATGAAGCATACAATGCGGCAAAAGAACAATTTTCTTTTGCTGAGAAAAGTTATCAGCGAATTAAAGCAATGCATGATGAGGATTTGATTTCTGATCAAAAATACGATGAGGTATTTACGAAGTACCAAATGGCGAAAGCAAAGTACAAAGGTACTGAAGCAAAGAAAAGGGAAGTAGAGAAAGGGGTTAGAAATGAGAAGCAGAGAATGGCCCTTGGACAGTTGGAAAGAGCAAAAGGTGCTATGAAAGAAGTGGAAATTGCCATGAAAGAACAATATGTAATTGCACCTAAAGCGATGAGAATTACATCAATTGCATTGCAAGAAGGAGAGCTAGCTTTGCCAGGGTATAATATTTTTACAGGCTATGAGGCTAATTCGACTTACTTCAGATTTGTGCTTTCAGAAGAAGATGTATTGAATTATAAAGTCAATCAAAAAGTGCAAGTAACTTCACCTTTTGATAATACAATTCAACAAGAGGGAAAAATTGTTTCTGTGAAAGAGGAATTATCTTATGCGAATAGAAAAAGCATGAATCCTAATTATAAAATCGATCAATCGCTTTACGTTTTAAAAGTAAAACCACAGCAAACAGCTAAAGCGGAAGGTTTATTGACAAATACTACTCTAGTGATCAAAAAATAGTAAAGTCATGAAAGAGGGAATAAAAGCATTTATTGCATTAACAAAAAGAGAACTAAAGCTCTTTTTCTCCAATGACGTTTTGATTGCTGTATTCTTTGGTGCACCTATTTTCTTCGGAATATTAATAGGCTTTACTTATCAACAAGCAAGTGTGAAAGACCTTTCGATTGCTGTGATTGATCAAGATAATACACCTCTGAGTCATAAAATCATTGATGCATTGGATGAGAATTTTTACTTGTCAGTAAAGAAAGTAACTTCCAAAGATGCTGATATCCAAAAGGAAATCTACAATTATGAGGCAATTGTGAGAATACCTGATGGATTTGAGGGAGCGATTAATTATAAAAGACACCCACATATACAAGTCGAAGTGAATGGTGCTAATATGATTACGGGTAACTATGCCAATATTGGTATTAGAACTGTGCTTGGAACGCTGAATGCAGGTATTGAGATCATTGGTCTTCAGAAGAAAGGAATTCCAATAGAAACAGCCAAAGAACAATGGGAAGCTTTTGCGATAGATGATACAAGGTATTTCAACGCTACTTCCAATTATCTATTATTTATGCTTCCGGGTATTTTAGGTGCCGTAATGCAGCAAGTATATCTACTGGCAATGGCTTTGACTTTTAGTTCTGAACATGAGAAGAAGACATTCCCAGAAATCAAATCGATTACGAAAAATCCATTGATCATTTTTCTCTCCAAATCGATTCCATATTGGATAATTGGAGTCGCCTTATGGGCAGGAATCCAATTTATTCTATTGCCGTTCTTCAAAATAGACATTCCAATCCATCAAGGAACATTATTTTTATTAACCTCTGCCTTTATTCTGTCCTTAACAGGTCTTGGTATTATGGTCAGCTGGATCTTACCATCGCAACTCAAAGCAACAGAAGTTTTGATGGTAGTTTCTACACCAAGTTTCATTTTATCAGGTTTTACTTGGCCACTAGAGGCAATGCCTTCATGGATTCAAAATATAGCAAATTGTATCCCACTAACTCATTTCTTAAAAGCTATTAGAAAAGTATTGCACTTTGAAGCCAATATTGGTGCAATCACAACAGAGTTGTACCCCTTGTTCGTTATTTCGTTCATCACGTGCTTGGCCAGTTTTATTTTAATTTTCCGAAAAGTTAGGTGTGAAGAAAATTAGAATGATACTATTATTGTTACACCTTGATAAGTTTCTTATCAAGGTGTTTTTTATTTTAAAAATTGATATAAATGATTTGTTTAAACTAAATATCTGACGAAGTTTGTGGCTGAAACTTATTTTTTAAATATGATCTGCATGAAATACCGTTTATCATACCTTTTACTATTTATCCTTTCTTTTATTTTTTCTTGTAATAACGAAAGTGCTAGAACAAATCATCTCACCCAAGATCAACTAAGGCATTTAGTAGGTATAGATGCATCATATCGCTATAGTACACCTGAAAACTTCTCAACTGAGCTGGTTTATGTGGAAAACGATACAGTGATATTTCCACTGACGGTAGAAGCATCAACTAGAGATGAAAGTGATACAAGATACCGACCGGAAGATCACACCAATGTTGTTGGATCTTCAAAAATTGATTTGTCTGGTAGGTTTAACCTTATAGACGCTTCGGTGACTATGAAAGGGGATGCTATCATTCCTCAAGCTGAACTATCCATTTCAACTTCAACAGATACGGTCTTTTTCAATGCCAATTTAAATGGGTTGTACAATAAACCCTATCCTGATTTTACAACATTACAAACCAAAGTACTCAATGAAGGACAGGTAGATGAAGTCGTTTACAATAACGTTTATGTTTTCACTCCTGAAGATGCAATTGCAAAAGGATATGATTTCACTGGATTTAAAGAAGTATGTTTTGCAAAAGACTATGGCTTTATAAGAGTAGTTTTAGAAGATCCTACAAGTACTACTGGAGAATATAATTTAGAAATACGAACATTTTTCATGATTCCAGGGTTTGAAAATGGTCCTATTTCTAGTACAGGTGTGGCAGGTTACAGACACGCGGACCAACCGGCAAATGCTAGATTATTGACCAACCAGTATTTATATTTGATTTCCAATATGAAAGAACTGGGAACTGAAGAATCTCTTTGGGGATTCACTTTTACGGATGCATTAAATGATGCTAGGTTTGCATTCAGTGGGGGTGAAGTTTCATGGAATAGTTATTTAAGAGGCCCGCTGGAATTAGATGATGATGGAATAACAAATGCAGAGCTGGAATATGACAAAGTAAAACAACAGATTGCAGATATAACAGGTTCTTCAGCTAATCCTCAGCCAATGGTAAATAACGATTCATTGAATTTGGGTGCATTTAAATGGAGTATTTTCTACCTCTCTCATGTGAATGTAACTAATTCAGCGGAGATTTATGGAACTAAACTAGGAGGTCCATTTACAGTTGAAGATTCGTTAAGCCTTCATGGTGATTTTGAAAACTTATTAGGTTTTGAGTTAAGTACTGCTGAGCAGAAAGGAAAAGCAGAAATTACATCTCCAAAAATTGCTGATTTTGCTGTTCCTGTTCAAGCCATAAAACGATGGTTGATTGATGCAGAGCGTTCTCCTTCAAAAGGAGGCAAGTATGAAAACAGAGTTTTCTTGCTTAATCCAAATTATAAAGAAATAGGAGGTTTTGGACTAACTGATGAGGGTGGTGCAGTAATTAGATGTAAGTAATAGAAAAATACATTTATAGGTTAAAATGTAAAAACTCCCACTTCATAGATTCAAATGAAGTGGGAGTTTTTTTTATTGTTTGATATTATCAAGTTCTTTGATGAGTACATTTTCATGAAAACCGGTCATTCTTTTAATCAGTTTGCCATCTTTTACGATAAACACCAATGGAATACCGCTTACACTGTATTTCTTTTTAAATCCATTGATACCTTCATCTACCACTTTAATATGATAATCTTCATAATTACTGGCAAATTTTTCAACAGCGTTTTTCCATTTATTATTGCCTTGATCAATTGAGACAAAGTGGAATTGTACACCTTCTTTTTCATATTTTTGAATCATAGCAGGGTATTTATCTTTGATAGAATGTATACAAGCGCCACACCATGATGCCCAAACATCTACAATATGTATGCCTTCAGATAAATCAATGGTTTTATTGCCAAATTTCACATCCAATCCTGCTATTGATTTTAATTTTTCTTTTTTATCAAACCCTCCTCGCTGACTTACTAATTGTTTTAAATCTGCTTGATGTTCAGATTGAGGGTAGCTAGTTTCAAAAAAGGTGACAGCATTTGAAAAAGTAGTATTCTGAACTGTATCATTATAGAAATAAAATTCCTTTAGGTAAGTACTTAAAACCATTTCGTTGAGTTCCTTATTTTTTACATATCTGTTGTTGATTTCTTGAAAACGCTCCACTGTATTTTTATTGTCATTAAAAGTAGCATCATCGGCAAATAATCGGTTTTCGTCTTCAATAAAAGTAAGATGAATATCTATATGTTCTGCAATAAGAAAGTGTAAATAACTTTTATTCATTTCGGGATCATCCAAATCAAAATAATTCAAGGCATTTAATAAAAGGTTAGGTGCTTGTGTTTTTACAATTTCTGGGTTAGCCTCTGCATAAAGTGCATTTATATTAAGCCATAAACCCAAAATATTGCCTTTCATGGTTTTGGCATATTGATCAGATAAAAGAGGTTTATAAATCATCAAAGTATCCATAAATTGCGTCATATAGTTGGTGCTTAATTCTTGAAAATCTTTAAGAGCTAACCCATCTTTTTGACGATGAAAGTCGTCAGACATACTGTTAAGCTGAGAATGAAATGAAATTGTATACCTCAAACTATCCATTACTTCTTTTGTGACCTGATTTTGATCATACTGAGACAATTTGGTCATTTTGTTGAATTCATCTTTCAAAACACCCTTATTCTCTTTATTTTCGGTAATTATCAGATCATCATAAGCACTTCTATGCAATAGATTTCTGGAAGTGTAGTAATGAAATAAATTTTGATCTTCAATTTGTTTCTCCATTTCAGGCGTCAATTGTTGATGCTTTTTTTTATCATAACCATATTGTGTTAAACCCTTCCTGATTGTCTGTTCTTTTTGATAGAGTGTAGAGTCCACCAGAATATCTTTGGAGTCAATGATATTTGATAGTTCTGATGCAATGTTTGTATTATATCCCCAATAAGAACAGCTGTATCCTACATAAGGGAAGCTTTCAGCTTGTACTAAAAAGGTTCTGTCCGTGGATCTAAACATATTAGCCTTTCTAAGGTCATAACAGGCAGTAGTACTGAAGTTAGGAATGTTTAGTTTACCAACATATTTAATTACATCGATAGTATCTTTATAAGTCATTTCAAAATCAACATGATCTGTATATAGCGTTTCTCCTACTTTTGTAAATGTGATTTTACCTTTTGAAGAGAGACGGTTTTTGAAAATAGGGACATTATCACGTGTATAGTCTTTATAATTATTATTAGGTCTTAAATCTTCAGAAGTGACCTTTAAAAGATCATATTGCTCAGTAACATAAAGTAAGCCTTTGCCATTGTTATTTTTTTGATCTATGAAACTTAAAACATAAACGAGTTGATCATCATTGATAAGCATCTCTTCAAGTTCAAACTTATAATTAGAAGGGTAGACCAAAGGACCATTTTTTATAAATGTTTGTTGGTAATGGAAGATGTTTTGGTTACTAATAAAATTGAGGTTTCGTTGATCTCTTTCATAAAGATTGTGTCCTTCATATTCCTTTTTATTAAGTTTGAGCTCATATTTACTCTCTTGATGGTCCCAATTGTTATAGTTCCAATTATAGTCTTGGTTTCTTTTGATATTATCAAACATTAAAATATGATAGGATCTCTTATGAGATTCGTCAGGCTGTATCTGATTGTAATTTTCAAAATAAATTTCGCCTGTGGACTCCATACCACCTTGGAATTCATCATTGGTATATTTAGCTTCCGCATAATAGAACTCACCCAAATATTGTTTCTTTCGAATACCCTCTTTGAAAGATTGACTACTGTATTTTACAATTTCTTTGAGAGTAGGCATTTTTGCTTTGATGGTAAGCATATTAAGCTCTTCAGTAGCAGGAAGCAAGACCAATTCATTTTCGAGGTACTTGGAAAGTTTTCGAATAGGGACTTCAAGTTTTGTGAATCCAATAGAAGAGACGCTCAGCGTGTCTGAATGGAATGAAGATTTAATGGGAATATTAAAGTACCCATTTGAATTGGTTGTCCCTCCAATTGTTTTTCCTTTAATTACTATGTTCGCATAAGGGATCGCTTCTTGTGTTTCGGCGTTTTTCAAATACCCCTTGATGAAGTTTTGAGCAGACAATAGTGAAGCATTAAGTACGAGTAGTACTATAAAAGTCAGTTTTTTCATTTTCAAATAGTTTTTATTTAATAGACCAGCAGATAAGTAATAGGTTTTTATAGATTAAAAATAGAGTAAGTTTGATCACCAAAAAGAACCTCATTACTACCAATGAATATTTAAAGTCGGGTTAAATATAGCTCAAATTGTAATACAATAGAAATGATAACTGAAAAAGAAAACCCCATTGTAAATATTAATTTTACAATGGGGTTTCATTAGTTTATTTATTTCTACTTAATAGAAAAACGCAAGAATACCGGGTGTCACCAGTGTTGTGAAAACACCCATAAGCCCAATGGATAGTCCACTGATAGCACCTTCTACCATTCCCATCTGAATGGCTTGTGCTGTACCAATACCATGTGCGGAAGTGCCCATTGCCAATCCTTTTGCAATGGCAGTTTTAAATACTTTTGGAACAATCAGAGGGCCAACAGAAGCACCTAATACACCAACAATTATTACAAATACCGCTGTCATAGAAGGAATACCGCCATTTTGTGCTGAAACAGCCATGGCAATAGGAGTAGTGACCGATTTTGGTACCATAGAGATAATTAGATCTTCTCCACCCCCAAATAACTTGCCGATTAAAATAACAGACAAAACGCCCATGACACTACCTAAAAATGTTGCAGAAAGAATAGCAACAGCATTTTTGCCAATAGTTTTCAATTGTTCATAAAGCAATACGCCTAATGCTACTACAGATGGCCCAAGCATAAAGTGAATCATGCGGGTATTGGCCTGATAAGTTTCATATTGAACGTCTGAAAGTTTTAAAATAACAATCAGACAAATGATGGTCATTAATACAGGATTAAGAAGTGGTGTTTTAACTTTTTGATAGATTGCTTCGAAAATTAAAAAAAGACCGAGCGTAGCGGCTAAAGCAAAAGTTTCGCTTTCGAAAAGGTGATTGATTATTTCCATTATTTATCTTCTTTTTTACCTAAAAATTCACCAGCAAAACCTGCTGACAGCATCACCGCAAACATTGACCCTACAATAGTCACACTGATCATAAGCCAATTATTCTGGATCATATCCAAATATTCCATCATACCCACACCGGCTGGAATAAAAAACAAAGACATTCTTCGAGTCAAAGCCTGAGCGGCATCTTTTACCCACTCGTAAGGGATAATTTTAAAATAAAGACATAAGAATAAAATAATCATCCCGATCACATTGCCAGGGATGGGCAAGTCAATTAATTCATTAATAAGTGTACCCAACGATAACATCGCTAGGATTAACATAAATCCTCGTATCATATTCGATTATATAGTAGTTTGAGATAAAGATAATACATGATTGTATGAGTATTTATAGGCTTAGTAAAGAGATAAGAATTATTTAAATAGTGACAAAATAACACTTCAAAATTTAGTATATTGTAGTATAAGCTTATAGTAGTACTTGAGCACATTGTTACATTACTCTATTATTAAAATTGATCTTTGAATATGTCAATAAAAGACCTAGGAGAACTATTTGAGGAAAAAAAATACAAAGAAATTATTAGCATTTTTAACCACAGAATTGACACTTTTGAAAGACTGTCATTGGACGAATTTTTACTTTGGTCTAGATGCTATGAACACCAAGGTGATTTTGAATCTGCTTTGTATATTTTGTCGCTTTGTTATATTGAAGAGATAAACGACAGGCGACTGGACAATGAATATGAAAGACTGACCGTTTTGCAGGATAGGGTCTTTCAAGCTATTCTTCAGCTAAAATCTGGAATTCAAGACTCTGAAGACATTGATTTTCTCATTAAAACAATGCACGTTTTGGTGGAAAATAATGTGGAAGATGTTCTTGTAGCTTACCTTGAAGATATCTTCAGAGTTACAAAGCATCAGAATGTCAAAAATCCTTGGCTAGGAAAACTATCGGAAGATATTTTCTTTAAGTTGGATGATCAATTGGTACTCACTTCCAATCAGAAAAACTCAATTCTCGACTCCATCATCTATTATTATATATCCTCCTCAAAAGTATATGATGGAAAGTATGCTTACATCAGATCAATTAGAAATAATACTATTCATTAGAAAAAATAAACGCCTTTCTACAAAAAATGTATGAAAGGCGTTAAACAATGTGAGTTGTCTATATTTTTAGTCTAGTGAAGCTTCTTCATTCACAGGGATAGAAGAGAAAATATCTACTTGCCCTCTAGTAAGATCTTCTAATGTTTCTCTTTCTCTGATTAAGTGAGGTACTCCGTTGAAGACCAGCACTTCTGCAGGACGCAATCTTGAGTTGTAGTTTGAACTCATTGAGTAAGAGTAAGCACCTGCATTTTCGATAGATAATAAGTCACCTACACGCACTTCATTGAGTTTTCTATCATAACCAAATGTATCCGTTTCGCAGATGTAACCCACCACGTCATACACTCTCTTAGGCCCAGTAGGATTCGAGACGTTTTTGATATGGTGGTACGCGTCATACATCATAGGTCGGATAAGGTGATTAAGCCCAGAATCAACACCTACAAACACAGCGGCAGGGCTATGCTTCAATACATTTACTTTTGTCAGTAAATGCCCTGATTCTGAAACTAAATATTTTCCTGGCTCAAACCAAAGTTCTAAATCTCTCCCATAAGAAGCACAGAACTCTTGGAATGCTTTTGACATCTTTTTACCTAATTCTGGAATGTTAGTTACGATGTCTTCTTCTTTATAAGCTACTTTAAACCCTGAGCCTAAATCAATGAACTGTAGGTTAGGGAAGTCTTTTGCACAATCAAACATTACGTTGGCTGCCATCAAGAATACTTCAGAGTCTAAAATATCAGAACCTGAGTGCATGTGAAGACCTACCACGTTAATGTTATGGCTTTCAACAACTTTCTTTACATGAGACATTTGGAAGATGGAAATGCCAAATTTAGAACCGATGTGACCTACTTGAATTTTCGCATTTCCACCTGCAGTAATGTGCGGGTTGATTCTAATAGCACATGGAACGGTATCTTGATAAACGTCTCCAAATTGTTCAAGAATGGCAATGTTATCAATGTTGATGACAACACCCAATGCTACTGCTTCTTGAATTTCTTCAAAAGAAACAGAGTTAGGAGTAAATAAAATTCTTTCCTTAGGAAATCCAGCTTGAATACCCAATTGTACTTCTTGGATAGAAACACAATCCAAATCTACGCCGTGCTCTTTCACTAACTTCAAAATACTCAAGTTAGATAAAGATTTCATTGCATATTTTATTCTTAAGTTTACGCCATTAAATGCATTTCTTAATGATGAAATTTGACTGATTATCTTATCAGCATCATATACATATAAAGGAGTTTGAAACTCATTTGCAATTTCCGTTACCGGCACACCTTGGATCTGATATTCTGAATTTTTTAATTCCATTCTCGGAAGAAGATTATAATTGATAATTTTACTATGAGACAAAAGTAATTTAAAAAAAAAGATAGTCCATACAAATCTCTTTTTATTTACAAAAATAACAATAAGTGTTTCAGATAAAACTTTATGTTATATAATTATGAAATTAATTTTTGATTTGGATTTTAAGAAGAAATGGTAACAATCTTGCTCTAAGAATGGAAACTCTTTTATATGCATAAATTATCATTACTTATCGTCTTCGCCATATTATTACATAAGACGACTGTTTTTTCTCAAGAGAAATATCCATTAGTTGAGGTTGGGTTGAAAGAAGCTGAAAAGCTAAGTGCTGAAAAAACGAAAAATGTACTGTACTCGCCATTAAGCCTATATTTTTTAAATAGTATGTTGGCAAATATGGCCAAAAACGAGACGAAGAAGGAATTGATTCGTCACCTTGGATATTCAAATGATGAAATTGTTCTATTAAACTCCTATACAATAGATTTACAAAAAAGACTGGGAGAAGAATGTATTTTAAAAAACGCATTAAGATATCCTAAAGGGTATTCATTGAATAATACATTTAAAAAAATACTGGAAGAGAATTATAATGGAGAAATCAAATCTGGTGATTTTGTAAGAAAAGGAGAGCGAGTAAAAGAAGAGATCAATCATTGGTTTTATGAAAATACGAATTACAAAATCAAAAATATGATTGAATCTATTTCACCAATGGATAAAATGGTTTTGATGAATGCACTCTATTTTAAAGCTGAATGGGAGAGTTTTTTCGATGATAAATCGACTTACAAAAACGAATTTTATTTAGAGGACAATAAAAAATTGGAAGTGGATTTTCTATCCAAAACAGCAACTGTTAAATGTTTTTCTTCAAATGAAACCCAAGCATTAGTTTTACCTTACAAAGGTAATTATGAAATGCTTTTATTGAGCTCAGCATCATTTTCTTATACAATACTACAAGAGGTCAATCAAAAAATGAAAGAGAAAAAAGTACATCTCGAGCTTCCTAAATTTGTTTTGAATTCCTCTTTAGATGCTGTTGAGTTGATGCAATCGATGGGGGTAACTTCTCCCTTCCAAAGTGGTGCAGACTTTTCAATGCTTTTCAAAAAGTCAGAAAAAGATCTTTTTGTCAGTAAGATGTATCAGAAGTCTTATTTGAAGATTGATGAAAAAGGTACTGTAGCTGTTGCCGCTTCAGTGGCTAAAGTCTCTAGAAGCATGGATCTTAATAATTATGAAGAATACCTCTTTAATCGACCATTTTACTTTATAATCAGACATAAAAAGACAAAAGAGCCATTGTTTATTGGTAAAATAAATAATCCAGCCTTAAATTAAAGTAAGTACTAAGTCAAAAATAAATCATAGTTAATTCTAATTTATTTTTTTGAGTACAACACTAAAAAACGTATTAATAGTGGTTCTATTAAAAGTTTTTTGAAGGAAGTAATCGCAAAACAATAAATAGAATTAGTATTAGATAATGTTGAATTTGTACTTCAAACTCAGAAACTACCATGAAAAGATATGCAACGGTTGAAGATTACATTACATCTTCAGACAATTGGAAAGACGAACTGATCTATCTGAGGTCGATTCTAATTGATACAGAATTAGAAGAAGGAATGAAATGGGGAGCACCAATCTATATGATTCAAGGAAAAAATGTCGTTGGTATTGCATCTTTTAAAAACTATGTAGGTTTGTGGTTCCATCAAGGAGTTCTATTGAAAGATGAAGGCGGTTTTTTGATCAATGCTCAAGAAAATAAAACAAAAGCATTAAGGCAATGGCGCTTTAGTAGTTTTGAAGAATTGAAACAAAACACGGACGTGTTGAAAGAATACATTGAGGAGGCTATAAAAAATCAAAAAGCAGGTAAAGTAGTGGAGGTGGACCGAACACCAAAACCTTTAATTCTACCGAATGAACTTGTAGACGCATTTACAAAAGATAAAGAATTAGAATCTGCTTTTAAGAGTCTTACTTTATCAAAGAAGAGAGAATATGGTGAGCATATTGCCTCTGCAAAAAGAGAAGCCACACGTTTGTCAAGACTAGAAAAAGTTATACCCATGATCAAACAAGGTGTTGGCCTAAATGATAAGTATAAATAATAAAGAAAATGTCTTATTTATATTCATTCTTAAAAATATGTTAAATACTTTTGTGTCATAAAAAATTAGAAATAATGAAATACATCACTTTACATATAGACGCACCTCAAGGAGTTTCATTTGGCGAAAGCAGAGTGAAAGAGAGGCTATATGAAGCGATGTAAGGATATCTATATATTTATGAGAAAGGTCCTGACGCTTCGGTGTTAGGACCTTTTTTTATGTTTCACTTTTTAAACCCCGAGTTGATATGATTTCAATTCCAAAACAAAATTTCCTTGCCGAAGGGAAGGATTGGTCACAATTTTTAATCAAAAAGAAATTTCAAAAACAAAGACATCAAAAATTAAAACAATGAAAAAGAACACACTATTTTTTGGATTGATCACTATGGTTGTGATCGGGTCGACATGTGCAATAAATCTAGAATTGTTTGTTGCATTAGCTAAAACAGCCTTATACTTAGGAGGTACAACATTTTTTGTGTTAATGCCCTTTTTCCTTTTTAAAGGAGAAAAGAAAACCAATGAAAATACAAATACGGACGTGCCTCAGCCAATGTTGAAAAGGAATATTAATTCTGTAAAAACAACTTTATTGGAAAAAGGAGAAAAAGAAACTACCTATATGTCTATCTATAGAGTTAACAATTCTCCATGAGTGTAACGCTGTGGTTATTCTAAAAAAGCTTTAACAAATAAAAAAGAACACATTTTTTAGAAAAAAGAGACGAAAGTCATTACTTTTGTGCTTCTATAATTTTTTTAGGATAACCACAGATATTCCATGCAACTAATTGACGGAAAAGCGACTTCAAATGCAATCAAGCAAGAAATTGCTGAGGAAGTAAGAAAACTGACTGCCGCAGGAGGCAAGAAACCACATTTAGCCGCTATTTTAGTTGGTGAAGACGGAGCAAGTAGAACATATGTGAATCACAAAGTAAAGTCTTGCGAGCAAGTAGGATTTGATTCAACATTATGCAAGTTTGACGCCGATATAACAGAAGAGAAATTACTTCAAGCTATCGAGGAACTTAACAATAATGATGATATTGACGGATTTATTGTTCAACTTCCATTACCAAAACACATCGATGAGACGAAGGTAACAGAAGCTATTGATCCTAAAAAAGATGTGGATGGTTTTCATCCAGCAAACCTAGGAAAAATGATGCTAGGTTTACCTACTTTCCTTCCCGCAACACCTTACGGTATTGTTCAATTGTTAGACAGATATAATATTGAAACTTCAGGAAAGAAATGTGTGATTGTTGGTCGTTCTCATATTGTAGGTACACCAATGAGTTTATTGATGTCACGTAACAGCAAAGTAGGTAACTGTACAGTTACTTTGACACACAGTAGAACACAAAACTTGAAAGAGGAGTGTCTTTCAGCCGATATCTTGATCGTGGCATTAGGTAAGGCAGAGTTTGTAACTGCTGATATGGTGAAAGAAGGGGCGACAGTAATCGATGTAGGAATCACAAGAATTGAAGATCCTTCGAAAAAATCAGGTTTCTCTTTAAAAGGAGATGTGAAATTTGATGAAGTAAGCGAAAAAGCAGGTTGGATTACACCGGTACCAGGTGGAGTAGGACCAATGACAGTAGTTTCTTTATTGATGAACACATTGGAGTCTGTAAAAAGAAAATCTGTTAAGGAAACAATATAAGTTATAATTAGTCGCATTTTTTTACGAAATTTGCGGTCTGAGTCCTTCAAGGGTTCCCTCACCCCTTGAAGGGCTTTTTCATCTCAAAATAATAAAAAGGACTTTTAATGGTAAAGCATTTAGAATATTCAACGAAGGAACGCGTGCAGTTGGGCCTTTCACTTCCAGTGATGGAGGCATTTTATACGATTCAAGGAGAAGGAGCATATACAGGGCAAGCTGCCTATTTTATACGATTAGCAGGTTGTGATGTAGGATGTGTTTGGTGCGATGTAAAAGAGTCATGGGAACAAGACAAACATCCCGTTTTGACTGTTGAGGAAATTGTTCAAAATGCAAAGAAATATCCAGGACGTTTAGCAATTATTACAGGTGGTGAACCTTTGATGCATGATCTTGGACCATTAACAGAACAACTGAAGGAAGAGGGGTTTCATATCAATATTGAAACTTCGGGTGCTCATCCTTTGAGTGGAGAATTGGATTATATCACATTATCTCCTAAAAAATTCAAACAACCTGTTGAAGAAGTATATCAAAGAGCAAATGAATTCAAGGTTGTTGTTTATCACAAATCAGACCTTCAATGGGCAATTAATTTATCTGAGAAATTGTCTGATGATTGTAAGTTGTACATTCAGCCAGAATGGTCAAAAAGAGCTCAAATCACACCTTTATTAGTGGAGTTTGTAAAAAGCAATCCAGAATGGCAATTGTCGTTGCAGACGCATAAGTATATTGATATTCCATAGAAATTTTAGTATTTCAATTTAACATTGGATGAATGTTATTATATTTGATCTCTATAACTATTAATCTTATATGGGTTCAAATACGAATGACTTCATAAATCAATGGTTGCTTAAGTATCAACTATCAGTTTTTAAATACGAGCGAATCGCTTCTTTCATAAATACTGTTGTTGCTGTAGTTATACTGATTTACAATTATGGATTTTATTTACTTGAAGATGACATAAGAATATTACTTTCTATTCTTGATGTGATCTTCTTTGTGTACTGTATTTCTTACTTATTACGAATAATTTTTTCAAGTCATCGTTTTAAGTTTTTTAAATCCACCTTTGTTGAGGGGACTTTTTTATTGTATATCGCTTTTAATGGGCTGTTTCATTATTTCTTTGGAGTAAGATTAATAGAGGAGTTTTTAAAGAGTTTTTGGTTTGAAAATTCATTTCTTCAATATGTCAATTATCTTTTTTTCTGCTTATTTATTCTGATTTGTATTGAAATCACGAAGAGTTCTTCGGCTATCTCTGAATATAAAATTAAGCCTTCAACCACCTTTATTTTCAGTTTTATATTATTGATCTTATTGGGGACTTTTGGTCTGATGCTTCCTGCATGTTCAGTGGGTGTGGATGAAAGTATGTCGTTTTTAGATGCCTTATTTACCTCTGTAAGTGCCTCCTGCGTAACAGGTTTGGCCGTAGTAGATACGGGGCAGTTTTTTACCTTCAAAGGAAAAATCGTTATTCTATTATTAGCTCAATTAGGAGGTATTGGTATTGTATCATTTGCGACTTTCTTTGCTACATTTTTATCAAAAGGAGTGAGTTTAAAGCACAAGACAATTATTCAGGATGTTCTCAGTAGTGAGGATCTTTCATCAGCTACAGGATTATTAAGAAAAGTAATATTCTTAACTCTACTCATTGAAGCGTTAGGATCAATTCTCATCTTTTTTTCTTGGGATAGTAACCTTGTTTTTAATAATCTTTTCCAAAAAATATTCTATTCAATATTCCATTCAATTTCTGCATTTTGTAATGCAGGTTTTAGTCTATTTCCGGATAGCTTAAACACCTATATTGTTTCAGATGAAACGACTGAATTCAGTACACCAGGTATGGTAGTAGATTTGAGACATATGTATGGGTTACATTTGGTGATTGGGTTTATTATCATCTTCGGTAGTTTTGGATTCACTACGATAGAGGAAATTTTCTCACCTCAAAAAATTGCTGATCGTTTTAGAAATCCTTGGAAGAAGTTTTCAATTGGTACATCCATTTCGTTGTATTCAACTGTAATACTGATTTTAATAGGAATGATTGCCGTTTTCTTTTTAGAGATAGATGAACTAAGAGAAGACCGTACACTATTTGAATCTTTAGTCGCTTCATTCTTCCAATCTGTAACAACAAGAACAGCAGGTTTCAATTCTATGGATTTTGGAAGTATGAAACCTTCAACAATTATAGTCATGATTTTTCTGATGTTTATTGGTGCAGCTCCAGGTTCAACAGGAGGAGGTATTAAGAGCAGTACTTTTTATGTTTTACTACTTTCCTCAATTGGTATTATTAGAGGTCAAGAAAGAATTGTGGTACGCAAAAGAACAATCAGTGATGATAACATAAAGAGGTCTTATTCCATTTTTATGTTTGCCGCCATATATAATTTATTGGCCATTTTTGTCTTGACAATTACAGAACTCGATAATCCTAATATTGATATTCTACCATTAGTATTTGAACAAATTTCTGCTTTCGGTACGGCAGGATTAAGTATGGGGATTACGGGTGAACTATCTTCTTTTGGTAAAGTAGTTATTATCTTATCCATGTATATTGGTAGAGTAGGAACACTAACGCTGGCTTTGGCATTAAGTTCAACAGTTCAGACTAACAAGTTCCAATATCCTGAAGCCCATGTAATGGTAGGATAGAGCATATTTATTCATTATTTAATGACCTGTTTGAAATTTCAATTGAGTTTGTTTCAAACAGGTTTTTTATTTGCCGCAATAAGTTTTCCTTCAAATTGTATTTTACTACGACTTTTGTCTTGTTATAGGTTGTTCTTTTTTGATGTCTCAGTTTGCATTTAGCATTTATTTTTATTTAATTTGTTTAAACAAATAATGTATAAACATTAAAAATAAAAGATATGGAAAATCAAAAAATATATTCAGTGCAATCAATAGGCAACCAATGGCCGACATTAGATCCATTTTTATTCACTGCTCATCATAAAGAAATATATCCAAAAGGAAATGAAGATATGAGTATTTCAGTTTCACTGGAAGGGAGAAATATCGGTTCGGATTTTTCGGGAAAGGATGGGTTTAGTATGTATCATGGAAGAAAAATTCCGGGTTTTCCATATCATCCACATAGAGGGTTTGAAACAGTTACAATAGTTGAGGAAGGATTAGCAGATCATTCCGATTCATTAGGTTCTGCAGGAAGATTCGGAGAAGGTGATGTACAATGGATGACCGCTGGAGCAGGGGTGCAACATTCTGAAATGTTTCCTTTATTGAATACTGAAAAAGAAAATCCATTAGAGTTGTTTCAAATTTGGTTGAATCTACCAAAGAAGGATAAAATGGCAGAACCAAGTTACAAAATGCTTTGGCATGAAGATATCCCCATAGTTAATGAAAATGATCGTAATGGTAATTCAATTAGCGTAAAAGTGATAGCAGGACAGTATAGAGATCAAGTGCCTTTACCACCAACACCAGATTCTTGGGCTTCAGAGTTGTCGCATAAAGTAGCAATTTGGAGAGTGAAACTTTCTCCTAATGCAGTATGGAAATTGCCTAAAGAGACAGGAGAAGTGAATAGAGTGCTTTATTTCTACAGAGGCGACGCTATCACTGTAGAAGATAAAAATGTGGATAAAAATAGTTTATTTCATATTAACCCATTGGAAGAAATTGAAGTAAAAGCAGGTACTAAGGATACATATGTTCTTTTGTTACAAGGTATGCCTATTAATGAACCCGTGGCACAACATGGTCCATTTGTGATGAATTCTAAAGAGGAACTGCAGCAAGCCTTTGCAGATTATCAAAGAACAGAGTTTGGAGGGTGGCCTTGGGATAAAAAAGAAATGGTACATGAGAAAAGTAAAGGCCGATTTGCTCTTCATGCGAATGGAGCTCTTGAGGAAAAGTAGTAATAGCCTTTTATAGAAAGTCACATAACCCTTAAAAAAAACAGACCATTCCATTTAAACTAGGATGGTCTGCTTTTTTGTTAAATGTTACTGTTCGATTGAAAAATAGATCACTTTTTCTTGAAAGCCTTTTGTATTTGTTTTCTGAACAGAAAGCCATTCTTGAAAATCTTCAGGAGAAATTGTCTTAATACCCCCTTCTTCCGTTTTTAAAATGGGTTTGTCAAATTCAGTCGGGCAATAAATGACATAAAGCCTGTTGAAGATTCTTTTTGGCCCCATTGTCGATAAAACTAGTTCGTCTACTTGTCTACTGCTTATTCCTTCAAAACTTTCAGCTTTTTTAGGGTCAAAGAAAATGTATTCCTGATCTGCTTTCACTTTATAAGGTTTAGCATTATCTCCATGCATAGTAGAATAAGGAAATAGTCGATATACTTTATCGTTTTCTCTCATATAAATACTAACATAACCTTTCTTTGGAGATTGGAAATAAGTATAAAAATGAGACATCTCTTTGAACATTGTTGTTTCACAATTGGAAGAATTGCAGTTTAGTGTAGATGCTTTGAAGTTCAGTTCAGGTGTTTCTATAGCTCTGCCTTTTCCTTCTACATTGCATTCTAGATAGATCACTTGTTGCTCATTTTCCCTTGTAAGATGCCAAGTGTATTCTACATGATCTGTCTTGATCCATTCCCCTTTAATAGTAGACGTATTTAAAGATTGAAGTTCCATTTCTGTATTTCCCAATCTCAAATCGGAAGCGGCGGAGAGATTTGTACCAAAAGCATCTGCCAAAGCCATAATTTGAGCTTTTCTGAGCAATGTTTCTTTAAATTCACCAACAGTATGCGTATCTTCTAGTTGTTCAGTGACTTTACCTTTTAATTTTTTTACTTTCTGAGCATAAATGTTCATTGTTAGGCTAATGAAAAAGGTAATGAATAATATTTTTTTCATTGAAATTGATTAGAATTGAATGTTCTTTTTAATTGATCTGTCAATTTAAATTATATTATTTATATATTTAAGTTCGTAACTGACAATTACTTTTTAATTTATTAAACTATGAGAAATAAATTCACTTTAAGTTTTTTACTTGTTTTTGTTGCAATGATCTTTATTGCGAATGAGAATCATGCCCAAACCAAAAAAGAAAAAAAAGCTACTCTTAAAGAATTAAAAGGAAAAGCCGTTAAAGATGCTAGAAAGGCAGCTAAAGAGCTTAAGAAGCAAGGTTATTCTGAAATACCTGGTGACTTGCCAATGGATATGCAAATAGAAAATTCATATTTAGCACGTTTATCTACTGATGATATGGGTAATCCTAAGTTCTTTGTAACAACTCAGGAGTCTAAAGCTGAATCATTTGCAGCAGCAAAACAAGCGGCAATGCAATTGTGCTTAACTGATATTGCTTCACAAATAGGATCTGAAATTGTAGGTAGAATCAAGTCAAACATAGCCAACTCAGAAGGAATGTCTGATGCTGCTTCAGTAACCGAAGTAATTGGTGCTTACCAAAACAACGTTTCAGCTCGTTTGGGTAGAACAACTCCAATTGTAATGTTGAAAAAAGTGGATGGTTTAACGTATATCACAATGTCTATTAAATACCCAATTTCTGAGGCTGAAAGAATTGTGAAAGATGATTTAAGAAAAGAGTTAGCAAATAAAGCAGATATGAGTCAAGATGAGATTAATGGTTTATTAGATATCCGTTAATTTTATTTAATTTTACATATAAAATCCACATTTTCTTGTTTGAAGAAAATGTGGATTTTTTTATGTATTCATCATCAATGAATTGAGGACTAAGTGTTCTCTAATATCTAATCATTTTAATAAACTGATAAAAGCCTTTCCAAGACAATCAATAACATCCGATGTAATCAAACTTTCATAACCTCTGTCTTGAACGGCTATATCAGCGGCTTTACCATGTAAAAAGACACCTAATAAAGCAGCTTCTTTTGGAGTGTATTTTTGCGAAAGCAAACTTGTAATGATACCAAGTAAAGCATCGCCACTTCCACCTTTTGCTAATCCAGGGTTGCCTGTTGAGTTAAAGTGTACTTCTCCATTTGGAAGACAAACTGCAGTATTTGCTCCTTTGAGGATAATGATGATTTGACGGTGTACAGCCATCTTCCTTGCTGCTTCTACTCGGTCAAATGACTGAACGTAATGTACTCTGGTTAATCGCTCAAACTCTCCAACATGTGGTGTGAGGATAGAATTTTCAGGGAGAAATTTCCACCATTCATCATTTTCAGACAACAGATTTAAAGCATCAGCATCTAAAACGATTGGTTTTTCAAAATCTTCAATAATTGAACGAATGGCCTTTCTGGTTTGATCATGTTGTCCAAGCCCAGGGCCAATACCTATAGCAGTAAAGTTTTTCAGAAGGGTGGAAGCAACAATGTGATTTCTTGATGGATCAGCAATACACATCGCCTCTGGAAGTGTAGCCTGCATAATTTCATAACCGCATGAAGGTACAAGAGCTGTCGTTTTTCCTGTACCAGACCTTAGAGCGGCTTTTGTAGCAAGTTGAATAGCACCTATCATTCCTTTTGAGCCTCCAACCAACAATGAGTTTCCGAATTTACCTTTATGATCAAACTTGGTGCGTGGTTTATAAATCTGTTTGACTACATCTTCAGTTGAGAAGAAATGCTTTGAATGGGTTTCTGAAAGATACTGATTACTCAGTTGAATGGGTATAACAATCATTTCTCCGACATTCTTGGCATTTTCAACAAAGAGCATAGAGAGCTTTGGTGTTTCCAATGTCAATGTAATATCAGCTTCAATAATTGAATTAAAATGACTTGAATAATGATCAGCATAAAGGCCTGATGCTATATCTATTGAAATTACTGGAGCGTTGGATTGATTGATTGTGACAATGGTTTTTTGTGTAATACCTTTTGGCGCTCTGGATAACCCAGAACCAAAAATACAATCAATTACAACGGTATCTTTTTCAAGTGAAGGAATATCTTCTTCATTGATAATATGATGGCATGAAACTCTTTTGGGAAGTCTTTCTAAATTCTCTTGAAAGTCTTTGGATTGATTTTCAGAAAAATGAACAATATAGCAAGTGACATTACACCCTTCATTACTTAATAACCTCCCCATCACCAAGCCATCACCACCATTATTGCCAACCCCACAAAAAATTGTAACTTCTTTAAAATTACTGCAATTTTCTAAATACCAATCTGTGAGTTTAGTGGCGGCTCTTTCCATTAAATCAATACTGGAAATGGGCTCATTTTCAATAGTGTACTTATCCCAAGCTCTTATTTGTTCGGCTGTAAAAAGTTTCATGTGTAATATTTGAGAGTAACAGTTGTTGTATTTTTAATTAGAGGCATGTCTTAAGAAAATCCTTAAAACATGCCTTTACTATTAATTTACAATATAAATGAATTAATTACCCATTTATCAAATGATTTTTAGCAGCATTAAATTCCTCCATCATTTCATTGACCACTTCTTCTGCTGATTTAATTGAGTCGATTTGAGATGAAACCTGTCCGATTTCGATTTCTCCTTCGTCTAAATCACCTTCAAAAATACCTCTCTTCGATCTTCTCTTCCCTAAAATCTCAGCTAATTCTTCTTTAGAAGCACCTCTAGCTTCCGCTTCTGCAACTCTTTCGTAGAATTTATTTTTGATTAATCTAACGGCTGTCAAATCTTTCAAAGTTAAGACAGTATCACCTTCACCAGCTTCAACCACTTTGTTTTTAAAATTATCATGAGCAGATGATTCTTTCGTAATGGCAAAACGAGAACCTACTTGAACACCTTCAGCGCCCAAAGCAAAACAAGCTAACATTGCTTTACCTGAACCAATACCACCCGCAGCAATCACAGGAATCTCTAATTGTTCTGCAATTGGAGGAATCAAGCATAAGGTTGTTGTTTCTTCTTTACCATTATGACCGCCAGCTTCAAAGCCTTCAGCTACAATAGCGTCTACTTCAGCATCTTGAGATTTTAAAGCAAATTTCAAAGAAGATACAACTTGTACTACTTTGATGCCGTGCGATTTTAAAAACGAAGTATATTTCTTAGGGCTACCTGCAGATGTGAAAACGATAGGAACTTTCTCATCCACAATAATCTCCATTAATTTATCAACTTCTGGGTAGAACAATGGGATGTTCACACCGAAAGGCTTATCAGTGGCTTGCTTGCATTGCTGTACATGTTCCAAGAAAGTTTCCGGATGCATAGATCCTGCACCAATCAATCCAAGTCCACCTGCATTACTTACCGCTGAAGCCAACTTCCAGCCACTGCACCAGACCATTCCTCCAGAAATAATAGGATATTGAATATCAAAAAGTTCACAAATTCTATTTTTCATTTGATGTTTAGATTTTAGTGATACATGTTTTATTACATGTTCTTCAATTTCTTTTGTTGTGAATGTAATTAAAATCAATTATAAAATTTGGGAACAAGCGTCATCAAAGAAGTAATTTTTTACTGATAAAATGCTTTGTTTTTGATGGTCTTATCTTTTTTTAAACTACGTCAACGCTACATTATTTCTTATAAAATGTATTATTAACACCTAATTATGGTCTTTTTTAGTCTCAAAAAACAATAACGATCATGCATTTTACCTTGAAGTATTTTATGAAAAAGGGTGACGTTATCGAATTACTACGCTTTTGGTGGAGTGTAGTAATAACGTATTCCGACTCGTAGATTTGTAGTACACCAATACATCACTGTTAATTCATTCAGCTATTAATTTAACGTCACACTCAAATTATTAAAGTGGTATGAAATTTTTTTAATGAATTAATAATCAGTTATGTTGATGAAAAACTTAAAGGTTTATTGTTCCCATTTTGGGCGATATTCCTTCTTAAAACAATTACAGCAGTCTATCTTTTGTACTGTCTTATTGTTATTCTCTTTTAACATTTCTTCATTTGCTCAAGATTATGGAATAGAGGTAGATGCTTCAGGAGATGCAGTGATCTATTTTACAGATCAGGCAGAATGGACTGGAGGATGGAACTATATCTGCATGGGTGCAGATTGTAGAAGCGGTGAAAAAGTAGGTGACAGATGGGAGCGTCCTGTTTCTAATGTTACTGTAGGAGACACTTATGACATACAAATCAAAATTGCAGCGACTAATGGACAATTTATTTCTCCTGTACACAGTGTTGTAGCTACACAAGCGGGAGATGCTCCAGTTCCAACTTGTGAAGATGGAGTACAAAATGGCGATGAAACAGGCGTGGATTGTGGTGGATCATGTGCACCATGCCAAACGGAACCATTACCAACTTGCGATGATGGTATTCAAAATGGCGATGAAACAGGAGTAGATTGTGGTGGATCGTGTGCACTATGTCAAACAGAACCTTCGCCGACTTGTGATGATGGTATCCAAAATGGTGATGAAACCGGAGTAGATTGTGGCGGGTCATGTGCCCCATGTCAAGTTGAGGAGCCTGGTACTGAAGTGGTGGTAGAAGCTGAAAGTGCTACAATTTTAGGAGGTGCAAGTCTTTATAGTGATTTATCAGCCTCTGGAGGACAAGGTGTTGCTTATATCTCATCTCAGGGAGCTGGTTTTGAAATCGCAAATGCTCCTAATTCAATAGCAGTAGAAATTGTTTATGCTTCTGAACAGAGTGGTGCTATTTCATACTTTATTAATGGTGTTGATAAAGGCAATGCAACTTTCAGTTCAACTGGATCATGGGTAAATAACTATCAAAGCATCACTATACAAGAAACAATCAATGAAGGTGATGATTTCTCTATAGTGTATCAAACGGGAGATTACGCTTTAAATATTGATCAAGTTAAATTTATAGGCGGAGAACCACAGCCATGTACAGGTTTGAATAACCCTGCAACTGTATTTACAAATGTCACTACTGTAAATGAAACTGCAGAAGGTGCTTTGGATGGGTCCGTTACTTTTAATTTCAATAATGTAAGCAACGATTATGATTCCATTCTTTTCTTCTTTGATGGAGATTCTATACTTGCTGGAATCGATGAAGGATCAGTGACATTTAATAATAAAATGGCAGGCAGTTATACGGCAGGTGTAAAATGGGGGAATGGAGATTGTTCTACTTATTTGGGGACAGTAACTGTTGGATCTTGTGAAAATGGAATTAAAGATGGAAATGAAACGGGTATTGATTGTGGAGGAGTTTGTACTGAATGTACAGATCCAGAACCTGAGACTAAAGATTTAGTAATTTCAATTGAGAACTCATCTCAATACGGGGAGTACTTGATTGCAAAATATGGCGATCAACCTGCTAAAACGATTTACACTTGGTCAAATGATAACAGTGAATTTACAAGTTGTACAGGTGGATGTGCTCAAAGCTGGCCTTATGTAGTGACAGATGCAAAGTTAAACCTAGTTTTACCTTCCCGTTTACCAAATGGTGTAACTGGTGAGTTCGGACTAAGCGGTACTTGTGATGGTCAGTTGCAGCTCACATTAAACGGTCAACCACTTTATTATTATACTGGTGATAATAATGAAGGTGATATTAACGGTGAAGGTGCTGGAGGTGTTTGGTGGATTGTTAATGAAGAAGAAGTGGATACTTGTTCTGATGGTATCCAAAATGGTGATGAAACAGGTATTGACTGTGGTGGCTCTTGTGCCCCTTGTCAGTCAGGCGGTACAGGTGAAGGAACTTGTGGTGATTTCGGACTTACAATTGTTGATGGTCAAGGTGTTTTATATTACAGTGAAGACCTTGGAACTGCATTGTATTTATGTTTAAATGGTGCATGTTACCCTCCAGAAGCACAAGAAGACGGTTACTATAAGAGAAATGTAACCATTAGTGCAGGAGTAGATTATACTATTAAAGTACAAGGTAGTAATGAGCAAGAAAAAGTAACTCAAGTAGCACAGTGTTATTTCGTGCCAACTTGTAATGATGGAATTCAAAATGGTGACGAAACAGGTGTTGACTGTGGTGGTTCAAGTTGTACAGCATGTCCTACTTGTGATGATGGTATTCAAAACGGAGACGAAACAGGCGTTGACTGTGGTGGTAGTGAATGTGTATCATGTGATGTAGTATGTAATGGAACACCTAATCCTAATGCAACAATTTCAAGCACAAATGAATCTTTTGAAAACGAAAATGACGGTACTATTACTTTCGCTTATGACGATGTAGAAGGAAGATCAATTTTGGAGTTCTCAATTGATGGTGGTGTAACTTATCCTTATGTGAAACAAGATGACTCACAGTGGTTTACTTTGGCTGATATGGCATCAGGGACTTATGATATTGTAGTACGTTGGGGTGAAGGAGGTGACTGTCCTATTAGTTTAGGAGAAGTGACAGTGACTGAAGGTGGACCTCTTCCAACTTGTTCAGATGGAATAAGAAATCAAGGTGAAACAAGAGTGGATTGTGGCGGACCTTGTGAAGCTTGCCAAGAAGACCCTTGTGGCGATATTCCATTAGTCGTTTATCCAGCTCCGGCTTTACCAACACCAACAATTGGAAGCCCTGCAAGAGAACACGGATGGTCATTTGATTTGAGTGAAGACTTAACAGAGGTATCCGTAAATGTCGGTCCAGGAGTATTGGATCAAATGCAGACAAATGCAGGTTCATTCGAAATGCATTGTTCATGTAATCAAGTAACATTTTATACAGCAGAGCTTGGAGATGATTTCCAAGCAAAAGTGCCAGCAGAATGTGTAGGAGCAGGAGATTATTACTATTTCTTCAGATATAAGCGTAATACACAGATGAATACGTATGATCCTGCTGATATCTGGCATTACTCAGGTTTGTTTACCACAAAAGGAGAAAGAATAGATCCTGATAACAGACCTACAATCACATCAAAAGGAGCAAGCTGGATGCGTTTCAGACACCCACACCCTCAAGATGGTATTACAGAGGCGATTTTCGATGCATCACATAATGGATCTTTACTAAGAACATTAGATAGATATGAGACAGTAGTTACTGATGGTTCTGACAATGTACGTTTTGAACAGTTCTTGTATTCTACAAAAGACAATACCATCAGGCATAAAGATCAAGATAATTTACCTGATAAGGATAAATTGATATGGGAAGGAGGTAACAGAATTCCTGTTCGTAGAATGGAATTCCTTGCAAAAGGAGGGGCTTCAACACCTTCTTACTCTGCCTATATTGCTCCAGGTGGACCAACTCTTGATGAAGGAGGAGATCTATATCCGTGGTCAGATATCAATACAGTTAACTACGGTAATATTATCTCTTATGAAATTACAGCCGTAACCGCTTTAGTTGATGGGGTACCTTGGAGTAAAGGAGCACAGCACTACAATACATTCCAAAACTATGTAGTAGGGCAGGGTTTCAATACTTTTGGTGATCCACGTTTATCAATGGCCGGCAAAGCATCAAGTAATATGATTTTATCTGGTTCAGGGCAATTTACAAAAGAAGAACAAGACGCTGTATTTACGCAACACTTGATCACTTTGGAAGACGATGATGATGTAGATGATTTCTTAGAAGGACACCATTTATTCCATGGAGTGAGACATAGAGGTCAGGGTGATGGTCAGCAAGACAACAGAGTATTAGGTGAAGTGAAAATAGGTTCAACTACTTGTGGAACGTGTCACTTTAGAGATGGTAGAGGTTCTGAATTAGTCAGTACTCCAAAAGGAATGTTGTTACCTCCTCCAGTTTATGGTGTTGGTTTATTACAATGGATTGCTGGTGCTGAAGTAGGATTGACATGGGATGGTTCACAGCCTACTGTAGAAAGTCAGACAGTTGCTGCTTTATTGAATGACCATGGTATAGATGCAACAGATCCAACACAAATTTCTCAAGAAGATGTTGATTTAATTGTCGCTTATACCAAGTTCTTAACAGTGCCTACACGATCAAAAGGTGTTTATGATGATCCTGCAGTAGGATTAGGTCATATCAAATTCTTGGAAGCTGGTTGTGCTGGTTGTCATACCGAAACTCAAAAAACAAGAAATGATGCACCGGTTGAATTCAGAGACCTTGTGATCCGTCCTTACACTGATATGAAATTACATGACATCGGAACAGGAGGTTCATACAGAACTCCAGCACTTTGGGGCTTGTATTACAACCTACAGTTATTAGATCGTAATGGAAGAGACTTACTTTACATGCATAACGGTTCAGCAACAACTACAGATCAAGCAATTATGCAACATGGAGGAGAAGCAGCAGGAGCTAGAGCAGCGTATGAAGCGTTGAGCACAGAAGAAAAACAAGCTGTTGTGAAATTTGTTGAATCCCTTTAATTGATTATACAATAATGAAATTAATAATATATTTTTCTATTTTGATGATGAGCACAATGGGTACAGTATTCGCCCAAGATGTTGCCTCAATTACAGTAAAATGTCCTCCTTGTAGACCAATACAAGGCTGTGACCAATGTTTTGAAACACAAGCCGAGGCTGATTTAGCTTGCACATCCTCCTCTGGGAGATCAGCTTCACAAAATCTGGCTGAAGAATTAAATGAACTTGATATAAGTGTTTATCCAAATCCTAATCGCTTTGGTAAATTCAATGTGGAATCCATTTCAAATTTGAGTGGTAATGTGAAGCTTTACTCTCCATTAGGAACACTTATTTCTTCTTTCGAAATTAATGAGAAACGAACATTTGTGATCGGAGAGAAAGAAGTACTTCCTTCAGGTATTTACATTATGACATTTACCAATAAGGAAGGAAAAACCATTACAAAACGATTGATCGTAAGTTATTAGTAGTAAACTGTTTATCAGCTTAACATTTTTGAAGTTGAATAGAACAGTACAGTTAAACAGAATATTACTATAACATATCAATAAGTTTCATCTTTTACTCTCATCATTTCTATAAGTGGTGGGAGTTTGAAAGATGAAAAATAAAAAGAGCCTAGGAATATCACCCCTAGGCTCTTATACACTTAATATTTGACAAAATGTTTTTAGTAGAAAATAAAGTGGTAAGGAGCAAGACCAACTTCCATTGAACCTTTTTTAGTTCCAGTTTCTGTGTATACATTTACCAAACCACTATTTTCATAATCAGGTGTGACTGCTACATAAATATCTTTAGAAGCTGGATTTTGTCCCACTCCTTTGAAGCCTTCACCTGTAATGATTGTATCATATTTTTTACTTGATAGATTAAATTCAACAATTTCAGTTGTTGTAGAAGGCCAAGCCTCAGCGCCAATACCATAGATTGTTGAACCATCAGAAGAAGCTTTAATATAACCATCGCCGCCAATTCCAGTGTAGTTGATTAAAGTTTCTAAAGTATTATTTGAAGTATTTAATTTAGCTAAACCTTTATTTTCATCAGCTACGACAAAGTTCCAAGCACCTGTAGCTGAAACCCATAAGTTGTTGTCTGCATCAAAGGCAAAATGTTGAGGTGCAGCGTCAATGTTGATTAATTCAGGGGCGGCACTTAAATCTGAAAGATCATAAACTTCAACATTTGCAGTATAAGAAGGAGCAACATAAAGTTTACCGTCTTTAATAGCAATACCTTCAGGATTTGAACCTACTGAGAACCAATTTTCAAGTTTACCTGTAGAAAGGTTAATGACTAAAACTTTAGGATTAATGTAACTGTAATCAGGTTGAATAGGTCCCCACACAGTTACATAAGCTTTATTTCCATCAAATGCTGTATATCTTGGATTATCAACACTATCTGTTACTACAAATCTTTTTTCTAAAGTCTTAGTGTCACAGATAATGATTTGACTTGTTGAAGCTGTAGTAATTACGGTAAGTTGACCATTTGAATCAAAACCCTCAATATTACCACCTAGTTCTTCACCATTTGCACTTTTATATGCTAGGTGAGAAAATGTAGTGTCAGTGTCTGTCATTGATATCGCAGAAACCGATGCTGTTTTTGGTTTACTAAAAGCACCTGAATGAGCGACATGGAATCCTTCTGAACCAGGTACATAAGGTGTAGTTTCTTTGTCTTCAATACATGATGTAAAAAGAATAGCGATTAAAGCAAAGACGAGTTGGAAATTGTAATTGTTTTTCATGCTTTTTTATTTTAGAAAATGATATTTGCTTTTAACATATAATTTGTACCCGGCATTGGATACTCCTCATAATTCTGATATTGAGCATCCGTGATATTATTTGCTTTTAGCGTTAATAATAAATTGCTCTTGTTGATTTTGAATGATTTATTAACCCCAAGATTTATGATGTGATAGGCATCTAGATTATAATAATCATTGGATGTAGTTCTTTTACCTACAAAATTGTGATCAACACTCATTGACCAAGTTTTAAATCCTAAATTGACAAAGGATTTAAAAAGGTTTTTTGGGACATATATAAGTTGTTTGTCTTTATCGGTATTTTGAGCATCCGTAAATGTGTAAGCAAGCCCCACTTTCCATTTTATTTGTTGTTTGGAATGTTGGTTGCCTAAATTTACATTGGACTCAATACCAAAAGACTTTGTGTTTTTTATATTTTTCGCATATGTTGGATTTCCAGGTACCCACAAAATTTTATTGTATGTTCTTAGATAAAACCCAGTAACATTGGCGTTTAAAGTTAGAGTTGCAAAATCATGTGAATAATCAAGGCCTAAGTCAACATTATAACCATCCTCTGGCTCAATATCCGGATTCGCTTTTTCTCCCCAATACCTTTCATTCATTGTTGGTATTCTATAGCTTCTTCCAGCTGAACTCTTTATTTTTAGTGACTTATCAAAATCTTTAATTAAAGCATAAGAAAGATCGATTGACGGAGTGAATGGTGCGTTTAATCCTGAAACAAAGGTTTGTCTAAGAACAGTAGAGGCAGAGAATCGACTAGTAATATCATACCTTAAAGCTAGGAATACCGATGCTCTAAACTCTTCTGTATTTGCATTATATGCATACACATCTGGCCAAATATTCATTGCAGTAAAGCCAGTTTGAAGTGAAATAGAATTACTCAGTGAAGTTTCCCCTCTGTAATCGGCTTGAAGTCGTTCCGTTCCAATGATACTTCCTTTATTATCTAATTCATCTTTTATATATGCAATACTACTAATGTGAGTCCATTTATCGGTGTTTAACTTATAATTAATAACACCTCTGAAAGCAGTATTAATAGTTGAGTCATTAAAATTAGGATTCATATTGTCAATCATAATCGGTTGGATACCTCTTACATCCATCGTTGACCATAGATTTACAGATATTTCGCTTTTCTCACTTGGTTTGAAATAGGTTTCATGTAATAAGCCATAATGTTCAAAACCTGCATTATTTACAGATTGCTCCTCTTTATCATATTCGTTATAAAAAGGATAGTTGTTATCTGATTTTTGATATAATGCAACCGTTTTGTGTTTCCATTTTCCCTTTCCATATTCACCCTTGAATCCATAAAATTGTTGGTTGAAACTTCCATAAGCAGTTTGAAATTCAAATTGACTTTTAGGATTGCTCCAATCAATATTATCTTTCAAGATAATTGAACCACCAACCGCTCCAGTTCCATATTGAGCAGAGCTTGCACCATATTGTAAATCGATATTGTCAAAATAAAACGTATTGATTGTTGACATGTCAGTTTGACCTAATGTCATTGAATTCAAGTTGATGCCATTCCACATAATTGCGGTATTAACAGGCGAGGTGCCACGTATTGAGATACTAGACAACTGTCCTGGAGCTCCATATTCTCTTATGTAAACTGAAGCTTCTTCTCTTAATAAAGAAGCTAGAGTTCCTTCATTATGAAACTTCATATTTGCACTGTCAATGGATTGGATATGTGTTCCCTGACTGTAGTATTTCATCGATTTAGATACAATCTCAACTTCTTTTAACTCTCTATCTGGTAAATGATAGTCCTGACTATAAACTTGTTGAAAGCATAGCAGAAGGAGTGTAGCGAAAATATAGAATTTCATTTTCTACTTTAATTTATGATAGAAAAAAAGTTGGTGATCTGGGAGAAGATCAGGATGAAGGATTTTGATAAGATCAGCTATGATCAATTCAGGATGAACCATGCCGGTTCCCCAATAGTCATTGGCAGTCGAATTCCTTAGTCTTTTATTATTGTTGAAGATATTTTGCTTTTGGAAAGCATCGAATTTTAGATATCTTTCGTCGTTGTTTTTAAGAGCCTCTAATGTAGTTAGTTGACCAACATTTAGCCAGTAATCGGCTTTTCCACCCTTAGCATAAACGCCTTCTAAATCCAGTTGAATACTACCTGTTTGTGTTGTCTCAGCCCAAGGGTAATCAGCTTTTACTTGATCAAATGCAATGGCCAAGTAAGATTTTCCGCCTGGTACAGACCATAAGCCTTTATAAGGTAAACCAGAAATAACAGAAGGCTTTGTTTTTGCCGTTTTGGCGACCTCTAAATACTTATTGAATTTACTTTCTACTTCCTCAAAAATAGTATTAGCCTCTTCTTCTTTATCAAGTAATGCTCCAAAAACTTTGATCCACTCAGCTCTGCCTAAAAGATGATTTTCCTGCCAGTCTGTATTAGCAATCACTGGAATATTCACCTTATTCAAAATAGGAAAAGAAGAGGAATTCGTAGTGCTGCTTCCTACAACCATTACAAGGTCAGCAGTAGAAGCAATGATTTTTTCAGTATTATTTGCAATGTCATAACCTACTGTAATAATCTCACCGCTTTCCATTTTATCTACAACGGTTTGACTATACATGTAGTCTTTTGAAATATAACCTTTGATCTGCTCAATACTGCCTAACTCTTCCATCATAGATGTTTGAGCAGTCGTCGTCGTAATGACTTTTTTTACAGGAACTCGAATGATTTGTTTTTTTTTATATCCATTAGGGACTTTTGCTCCGTGAGGAACCAAGGCAAAAGTACTTGTGTTTTGATACTCTGAAAAAGGATCAATAAGATGAAGAAGTTTGTAACCTTCTTTATATTCTAGATGGAATGTTTTTGCATACTTAACAGCAACACTGACAGTTTTATCAGATTGTTGTTGATTTGCTGTATTAGCGTTTTCATGGTTGGAAGAATTACATCCTAATGTTATTAGGAAAACGATAAAAACTACTAATCTGTTGGATAATTGACTCATCATAAAAAATACTTTGCACCCGAAGATAAAATGTAAAAAAGGTATCCTGACTCTTCTTTTACAATGTGCCTTCCCATCAAAATGAAAGTGACTTACCATTAACCTAATTCAATAGGCAAGAATTACAGTAGCGGGGACTGTCTTGGAATTTCACCAAGTTCCCTTTGTTTACATGTGCAAATATGACCGATAGATTTTTAGTTTCCTATCGCTAAGTATTATTAATTGAAGTGATTTTGATCAATAAATATTAATAAAAATGTTTTAACGGTTTTAAATAGACTAATTTAATCGAGCGACCGTGATGCCGGTGTTCATCTTACTGTTTTTCAACCATTCAGCAAGGGGTTTATGTGTAATAACCACTTTCCCAGAAGATTGAGAAGCATGAAGAAGATGTATTCTTCCTAACTTTTCGACAGCAATGCCGACATGAGAAACATCAAGTCCATTTATTTTTGTGACTAATGCAATAATATCCCCTTCTTGAATTTTGTCTTCTACGGAACTTATATTCTTGATGTAGATTTGTGATAATTGATTTTGGTTGATTGTTGTTTCTGCTACTTTTACAGCATTTACTGCTGAATCATTGTTGATCAGTCTTTTGTAAGAGGAGATGTGAGTGCTCATGAAGTTGATTTTTTTATCATAAGTTTCACCGCCAATTTCAACAGTGATGTCTTTTAAAATTCCTTTCTTTTGGTTGTCCAAAACCCACTCAGTGAAATAATGCAATCGACTGCCATATCCTGAAAGTTGGCCTTTTCTGTATCTTAACCTTTCAAGAATTGTAGCATAGTGACTTAAGTTCCTTATTGAAGCGTTATTATTAAAAAGTAAGTTGAGTGCCGTAACACTTTCCACGAAAGTAGTGCAATCAAAACCAACAAAATTAACAATCAATTCCTCCTTTTTTCCAACTTCAAGTGTCTTTTCTAAATAAGGAGTGTCTAAAAAAGTTCTGGCAATATTTCCTTCCCTTTGAAAAACATTAAAACTGTCTACCTTCATTTTATTGAGTTCCTCAATCTTTTTATTCAAAGCAATTTTGCTAGCATTTGAGCAGACAATTTGAGCTTGAAGTGAAAAAGTGATAAATAATGTAATAATAAAGGAGAAGATATATCTGAACATATTATTTTTTTAGCATTTTAGCAGAATGAAATATTTTGATTTCAATCGTCATTAAATATCGATCAATACTAAATTATGACAATCTTTAATAAACAAAGAACCTCTTTAGAATTTATTTTTACAAATAGAAAGTCGATTTTCCCTTTACTATTATCAATATTATTTACGTTGCAATTCTCAATAGCTGAGGCTCAAATCAGTGAGAACCCCGATAAAGATAAGTACGTGGGACAGTTTAATGGTGATGGTAAAAGACATGGTCACGGTACATACACTTGGGAAGACGGAACTGTTTACCAAGGAAAATGGAGAAATGACCTGATGGAAGGAAAGGGCAAGCTTATTTTTGCCAATGGGAATACTTATGAAGGGAACTTTGAAAAAGGAGTGCCCTATGGAATGGGAGTATACATTTGGGCAAATGGAGATGTGTATCAAGGAGGATTTCTTGATGGTAAAATGCATGGTAGAGGTGTTTTAGTAACCAGTGGTGGTGAAAGACACGAAGGAACATGGATTCAAAATGAAGTTTCTGGAGAAGGAATTCATTATTATGCCAATGGATCACAATACATTGGAAGCTGGGCTCAAGGTAAAAGAAATGGAAAAGGTATAATGCTTTATATTGATGGCAGTACTGAGCAAGGAATGTGGGCAGATGATAAATTCATACCTTGTGACTGTATCCGTGAGAGTGTTTCAATTGAACAATCTTATAAAGAGTCTGAAGCTGTGTTTATAGGAAAAGTATTTGAAGTGCAGGCCATGGAAGAAGGGTATGATAGGGTAGGTATGATCGTATCAGAGTATTGGAAAGGTTCGTTATACCCTTCAAGAAAGGTTTATTTGAGAGCAGAATATTCTTCATGTGATTATGTGTATTTTGAGGGAGATGAGTACCTAGTATACGCTCACCCTTATCAATTTGATAAAACTGTTTATTATCCTACGAAGTGTACTCGTACCATGAAAACATCACTTCCTTTAGCACAAAAAGATATTGAGACACTAAGAGGTTTTAATTGTAATTTCCCTGAAGGTGATGATAGAAAAGTGACATACAATTTCTCAGAAGATCCTGTATGTGGTTGTGATGGTGAAGATTACAAGAATCCATATCAAGCCTATAAGGCAAAAGTAGGTCATTGGTTTGCCGGTACTTGCGAAGAAAAGAAACAACGGGATGCTGAACTTGCGAAACAGAAAAACGAAATCCGTTATAAAGTTGAGGAAGTAAAGCAGAAGGAAGAATTACTGAAAAAGGAGGAGGAAGCAACACCTCAAACTCCAACGTATAATTATGTAGAAGAAGAGTAACTTATTGTCACTCTGTACAATGTTGAGGCTAGTTCTTAAAAAGAGCTAGCCTTTTTTGTGACAAAATATTACACCTTTTGCTTAACTTATTTTTGATTAAAAGTGTTTTTTTTTTGAAAAAATATTAACTTTGCCTAACGACTAACAATTAAATGTTACAAAATTGCTTAGAAATACTTTTAAAACTTTTAAAGCAAGCTGTACAATATTCTTTCTAACTTTAATTTTTTCGAGCAACTATTCATTAGGTCAAAAACTAGATCAAATTGGCAAAGATGCACCAATTAAAGTAACCGGAGGACTATCGCTAAATCAAACAGCTTATACCGCATGGGGTATGGAAGATAGAAGAGATCCGTATCGCTATGTGCTTTCAGGTAATCTGAATTTTGATGTCTATGGAATGTCAATACCTTTGTCCATTTCCTATTCCAATCAAAATTTCAATTACACGCAACCTTTTAATCAATTCTCTTTGACACCATCTTATAAATGGTTGAACACACAGATTGGTTACGGTAATGTGAGTTATTCTCCATATACCCTAGGAGGTCATACATTTTTTGGAGTTGAACTTTCAGGAAGTCCTTCAGATCGGTGGGATTTTGGAGTGATGTATGGTCGTTTAAAGAAAGCCTCCATTTATGATCCTGATGCTCCACATTCAGAAGCATCATTTAGGAGAATGGGCTTTGCAATGAAATCTGAATATAGACACAAAGGTGGAAATATTGGTTTTACTTTATTTAGAGCTAAAGATGATCCATCAAGTTATAGTGCCGATTCAATTCCAGAAGGCTTACTTCCTCAAGAAAATATTGCCACAAGTATATATGCCGGACAAACTCTATTAGAGAACTTAACTGTGCAAGCAGAAGTGGGGATGTCATTCCTTTCTTCAAATACATTTTCTGAAGCTAAAGGGGATAGAGTGAATGGTATGGATTGGTTGTTTACAGAAAGAACTTCAACTTCAGCCTACTGGGCTTTCAATGGTGGATTTACCTACAACTTATTAGGATGGAACCTTGGAGCATCTTATGAGAGAATTGGCCCGGAGTATCGAACCTTGGGTAGTTATTATGCTAATAATGATTTAGAGACAGGAAGTGTGAATATTTCGGGACAGCTGTTCCAATCGAAAGTTTCTGTTTCAGCAAATGTGGGTATGCAAAGAGATAATTTGAACGGAGATAATGCTAGTGATATGTCCAATTTTAACTTGGCAACTAACATAGCATGGGTGATCAGTAAAAAAGTAAATGCCAATGCAAGTTATTCCAACTTTAGGTCATTTACGGTCATTCGAAATCAGTTTGAAATCATTAATGATTCAGACCCATTAATGCCTCTTGATACTTTAAATTATACTCAGTTAACAGATGCAGGTAACCTTGGTTTAAATTGGGTTGTCTCTCAATCGAAAACTGTAGGTCAAAATATATCGCTAAATCTTAATTATCAGCAAACTTCTAACGAACAATCTGATACCACTTCAATAAGCCCCAATAGCACATTCTGGAATGGTTCCCTTTCATGGAATTGGTCTAATAGGCCTTCAAATTTTAGAATAGGATTAAGTGCCAATGCAAGTTTAAATGAAACCAATTCAGAAGCAGGAAGCACATCAACCATAGGACCGACAATTAGTTGTTCTAAGGGACTTTTTGAGAAGAAATTAAAATTAAGAAGCAGTATCTCATTCAACCAAAGCAGAGCAAACGATGAAGTACAAAGTATGGTTTACAGTTGGAGGCTTGGCGCTTCCACAACCTTCAATGAAGTACATTCATTAAACCTTAGTTCTGTTTTACTGAATCGGGAGGATGTCCGGAATGATAAACCTCCGATTACAGAATTGACTGTTACTCTTGGTTATAGTTACAGGTTTAAAGGTTTAAAAAAAAGAGATAAACAAAATTGACTAGCTAAATAAAACGGACTAAATGATGATGAGCAAAATACTAAATATACTTCTTGTCTTACTGTTTTTTATTCATGTCGATTGCTGGTCGGTAGATCGTAATGAAGCACCTCCAGTTAAGAGTGAATCAGTTCATAGAGCATCGAAATTCCAACGTTTTAGAGATTTTGATGTAGAAATTCCATCTGTGCCTATCAAAAAGGAAAAAATAGATGTGAAGAGATTAGAAGATGCACCTGAAATGGTAGATGGTGTACCTGTAAGTGAAAAAATTGGTGAAATTAGAGGAGCCTTGAACAAAATTAGAGAAAACAAGCTTTTTGTATCTCTATTGTCTGAGGAAGATCTAATCTCATTGCCCGTAGGTATAAGTAAGAATGTAGGAGGTACTTCTTTCGAAATTGTTATTTACAAGGTGAAATTAACACCTGAAGGAACCAAAATTGATGTAGGAATGGGCGTTGCTTTTCCTAACTCTTCAGATACATTGATGTTCGGTGCTTTTGATATTCCATTTAGTCAAGAAAGAGGAATTGGAGGTCAAGGGAAATTAGCATTATTAAAAGATTACCCCGTAAAACTCTCAAAAGATATAACCCTTGATTTTAAAGGAGTTAATAATGGTGGACAGACTTATGTGAACTTTGGTTGCGATGGATATCAAGGTATGGGTGTTGAGTTTGATGTTGTATTTAACAGGGAATTAATCAGACCAGCAACAGAAGAAGGAGATGTTATACCAAATGGTCAAATTCGTGCTAAAGTAGCAACCCAAATAGAATCCTGGGATGATTTATATTTAGAAGTCAATCTCCCCATGTTTAGAATGGGGGAAAAGAATGATAGAGGATTTGTATTTAAAGCAGAGAATGTAGTTTACGATCAATCAGAAATAACCAATGGTAGTGTGGTATTTCCTGAAGGTTATGAATCTACAGACTTTATTGAAGGGAATCAGAATCTATGGAAAGGATTTTATATTAAATCGGCTGTCGTAATGATGCCGAGTGACTTTGATAAAGTAAGAAAAGAGCAAGCTGAAAACGATAAAAATAGCACAACCGAAAAGACAGAGGAACAACAAAAGGCAGATGATAAGGCACTTGCGGGGGCTAATAAAAACCGGACCTCGTTTAGGGTCAATGGTTTAATTATAGATAAGAATGGCTTAACCGGAAATTTCCAGGCTCATTATTTACTATCCCTCGAAAAAGGACAGCTTGGTGCAGGTTGGGCATTGTCTTTAGAAAAAATTGAAGTAGATATCTTGATGGGGCAGTTCCAGAAAGCTGATTTAGTGGGGCAGTTCCAAATACCAACTTCTGATACCGTTGGAGTACTAAGTTATCAAGCGCAAGTTCAAATGAGCGGTGATTTTTTATTTTCAGCCGCTACAACAGATTCTTTGAAGTTTAAGCCTTTTGGAGAAAATAGTACTTTGTTGCTGACAAGGACGGATATCACAATACAGATTGAAGACGGAGAATTTTATGCCGGTGTAGATCTTGATGGGGCAATGAATGTCGCCACAAAAGACGCCAAGCTGGAATTGGTGGATATTGATTTTCAGGGTTTAATGATACAAACCGAAACCCCTTATGTTTCCGCCACGGCCTTTGGGTTAAGTTCAGATTTACTCACCCAGAAAGTATTTGGACGGGAAATAAGTATTGATGAAATAGGGATGAATACGAAGGGGACAGAACTCCGGCTTGATTTAGATGTCGGACTGTCACTTCATGAAGGTTCTGAAGGATTCGGAGGAGAAGCAGGACTGAAAATTATTGGTGATAATGGTAATGGTTCTTGGAAATATGTCAGAACGGACATCACGAAAGTAACAATTGAGGCAAGAAAAGAAAATGTCTACGATATAAAAGGTACAATTGAGATTCTAAAAGACGATCCAATTTACGGAGATGTTTTTAAAGGAATTTTAGAGGCGAAATTAGGCCCAATGAGTGGTGGTGGAGTAGCCGTTGAAGCTTCAGTGATTTTCGGTAAGAAAGAAGGGAAAGGATATTGGTATGTTGATGCATTGGCAGTTCTTGATGCAGGAATTCCTGTAGGACCATTGACTTTCCACGGTTTCGGTGGAGGTATTTACTATGGTATGACAAAAGTAGGTTATTCTAAAGCAGATGCCTCGCTAAGAAATGCAACTCCTTCCGCAACAGGTGGAGTGTATGTACCCGATAAAAATGCCGGCTTTGGTTTTAAAGCCATCATTATAATGGCAATTGTAAGGAAAGAAACCGCTTTTGTAGAAGCGCAGTTTGAGATGAACTTCTACAAAACAGGAGGCGTTCAAAAAGCAATGTTTATTGGTTGTGCCAATTTAATGACACCACCAAAAATTGGAGGTTTAGACATGGCTAAACTCCAGAAGATGGCTGAAGTAATGGATGACGCTAATTCCGCTACAGGAGGTAAAGAAGGAGATGCAACAGCCACACCAGAACCTCCAGATCATGGAGAAGTTGATTCACAATGTGCTTATATTAATGCAAGTGATGCCCCAATTTTTGCGGGTATTGTAGTGAGTCTGGATTTCCAGAACCAAGTATATCATGGTGAGTTAAACGTTAGTATTCAAGCAGGTGTGTTAGAAGGTGGAGGTAGAGCAATTGCTCACTTTGAACCTGATAGCTGGTATATTCACATTGGTACAAATAAAAACCCGATTTACTTAAAGCTGTTAGGAGCAGTTGAAGCAACTTCTTATTTCATGTTAGGAGATAATCTCCCTTCTGGATTTGAAGCACCGGATGAGGTGAAAGAAATTTTAGGATTAACCCCAGAACCAGAATCGGGAGGAAGGAACGAAAGTGCTTTATCAGGTGGTAGAGGTGTAGCTTTCGGTGCTTCATTGAAAATTGATACGGGAGAAAAAACATTTTTGATTTTCTATGCAGACATCAAAGCAGGTTTTGGGTTTGACCTTATGTTAGCCAATTATGGAGCTAACGCAGTTTGTGCTAACACGGGTAGACAAATTGGTATCAAAGGATGGTATGCTCAAGGTCAAGTATATGCTTATGTAAAAGCGGCTATTGGTGTTAAAGTTGATTTGTGGTTTGTGAAAGGTAAATTCGCCATTCTAGATTTAGGCGTAGCCGCATTACTTCAGTTCAAAGGACCTAACCCAATGTATTGTTATGGTGCCGTAGGTGGTTATTATAATATCTTGGGTGGAGCAGTGAAAGGGCAGTGTTCTTTTGAATTTACAATTGGAGAAGAGTGTAAAATAGAAGGTGCCAGTCCATTGGCAGGAGTTGAAGTTGTAGCATCAATAACTCCTCAAAGTAAATCTGAAAATGTAGATGTTTTTGCAGCTCCTCAATTTGTATTTAATGTTCCATTGAATGATGAAATGGTACTAATGGATCCAAATACCAATGAGAAGAAAAGGTATAGAATTCGAGTTGATAATGTTTTCCTAAAAGGTTCTCATGGTGAGGAAACTTTTGATGAAGAGTGGAATGAAGATAATACAACATTAGTTTTAAGGCCTCATTCTATGCTAGAGCAAAGAACTAAGTACGAATTAGGGATTAAACTTACTTTCCAAGAGAAGTCTAACAACGATTGGGTGAAAGTGAGGTACTCTGAAGATTTAAGCAAAACAGTACAATTTATTTCTGGAGACCGACCACAGTTTATAGATATGGATAAAGTAGTTTATAGTTATCCTATTGATAAACAAATGAACTTCTTCCCTCAAGAATCAAATCAAGGATATATAAAACTGAATATTAAAGGTTGGGATTATTTATTTGAGGTAGAAAATCCTGATAAGTGGGATGTAAAAGCAAGGTTTACAAATTATCAAGGACAACCTGTTTATGGAGATGTATCTTATAATGATAATAATACAACAGTATCATTAGATATTCCATCGGATATGACTCTAAATAATATGTATACATTTGAGTTGGTTCACTTACCAAAAACAGCCCTTAATTTAGATGCAAATGTGAGTGAGTCTACTGCATCACAAAACTTACAAGAAGGTTCTGATGGTGGGTCTACATTGGAGTTAACAACAAGGAAAGCGACTGAAACTATTGAAAATAATGATGAAAAAGTTATTTATTCATCAAATATTAGAACAAGTTATTTCAAAACTTTCGTTGCAAAAATGGAAGGGATGAATATAGGTCAAAGTTGGACTGGTCGTTACAAACCTTCTTTCAGAAGATATATCTACCTTAATATTCCAAATTATAAAGGTGAGACATTTGATCAATATGAATTTTATGGTAAAGAAAATATTGAACAACTAATACATGCTGAGGCCGATTTTGAAGATACGTTCTATAAGCAAAGAATTAATCCATTGATATATGATACATATCCATATCATTTAGAAGCTAATATAGAATGGAGGAATTCTTCAGATAGCTATGGTTGGGTGAAGCCTAAAAATAGTCTTTACTTCAGATTTGCTAATAATAATGAGGCAGTTTCTTCGAGTTTTATACCTCCGATTTTAAGTGAAGAAGAGATTAATTCTGGTAGTTTATTGAATTATGATAATTATGAAATGATCTATTTTACAGATAGAAGTATTTCTAAAGATTACCTAGATATTCAGACTAATTTATTTAATCTATATCACGATCAAAGTTTAGATAACTTATCAGAAAAGAATCTTAATAAGGTAATAAATATATTAGAATCTCCTGGAGCTCCTTATATCACATTTGGTCCTTATACAGTCATTCTATATTATACTTTACCTGGTAAAACAAAACCTAATTCTTCTTATAATTTAATAATTAACAATACTATAGACTGATGAACAGAATTATTTTTATACTTATAGTATTTCTTATTTGTGTTAGCGAATATAGTTTTGCTCAAACCGATAATGAAAAACCTACAATAAAGGTGATTGTTAAATCGGATAAGAGTAATGTGAAATTGAGATGGGCTCCAGATAATTCAATATCATGGCAACTACTCAATAAGTATGGTTATAGATTAGAGAGAATTACAACTTTTCGTAATGGTAAACTCTTGCGAAAGGGGGAGAAAGTTATTCTTGAAGACAAAATCTTGCCTCAAGAAAAAGAGGAATGGACAAATGTATTTAATAAGGATACTACAGATCAATATATCGCTATTGCAGCTCAAGCATTATATGGAGGTGAGTTTAAATTAGATGCAGATGCTTATTCAAAAGATGGTTTAGCACAATTAATTCATACAGTGAAAGAAAGAGAAGCTAGATATTCATATACCTTATTCTCGGCGGATCAATCAAGTAATGCAGCCTATTTGTCAGGTTTATATTACGAAGACAAGACTGTGAAACTTGGTGAAAAATATCTTTATAGAATCCATTCATTAGTACCTGATAGTATTGAGCAGATTCAATATGGGAAAGTTTTAGCAACTGTTAAAAATGAGCACTATGAACTTCCCCAGCCTGAAAGGTTTGCAGCCAACTATAAAGAGGGAAAAGTAACACTTACGTGGGATTGGTTGATGTTGAGTGATGTATATAATAGTTACTGGGTACAAAAGTCTGAGGATGGTGTTAATTATTATGACGTAACAAAAACACCATTTATTCAGCCATCAAAGGATGAACCTTCTCCTAATATGATTTTCATGGATAGTATTGGAAATCAAGAAGGGACTTATTATTACCGAATTAAAGGTAAAGATGCCTTTGGAGAATGGGGACCTTATGTTAATCCTATTAGAATAGAAGCTTATCCTGTCATGGAATTCACCCCGGAATTAAAAGTTTTTGAAGATCATAAGTCTGGAAGTGTTTTATTGAAATGGGAAATTGACGAAGGTAAAGCACTTGGAGTAAAGTCATTATTATTGGCAAGAGCTGAAACCGATAAGGAGAAAGACTTCTTTATTTTAAAAGAAGATATTCCTGTGAAGACTGGCGAATATTTGGATATAGGACCAGAGATTTCTAATTATTATAAATTAGGAGCAAAAGATAAAGTAGGTAAGGTCAACTGGTCTTATGTTGAGTTTATTCAACTTACAGACAGTGTGCCTCCTTCAATTCCTGAAAATCTTGCAGGTGAGGTAGACTCTTTAGGTAGAGTGCAAATTACGTGGGAACCAAGTCCCGAAAGAGATGTTTTTGGGTATCGATTATACAGAGCCAATAAAAAAGATGGTGTTTATATTCAAATCACAAAAAAAGAGATCCCTTATACAAATTTTGAGGATTCAATTAGTATAAAAACACTAGCTAAAAATGTTTATTATAAAGTGCTTTCAGTAGATAAAAGAGGTAATCCATCTGAGCTGTCTGAGGCATTACAATTGAAAAGACCAGATGTTATTCCACCATCTCCTCCAGTGATTTCCTATACAAAAAGTACCATAGAAGGGCCCTATTTAGAGTGGTATCCAAGTGGTAGTAACGATGTCGCCTATTACCTCTTATATAGAAAAGGAAATAGCGAGGTAGAACGTTGGGAGCTTATTAAAGAGTACGGTGTTGTAGAGGGAAAGCAATCTTTTTTAGACTCATCTGTAGTTGATCACCAAACCTATCATTACCTAATGATTGCAATTGATGATTCTAATCTTGAGTCAATTCCTACAAAGCCAGTGGGTATCAGAAAGTTCGATACAAAAGTTAGAAAAGGGATAGAAAAATTAGCCTTGAGTAGGGGTGAAAAAGGAGTGCAATTATCATGGGTTGACCCCATATCTGGAAATTATAGTATTGATATTTATAGGTCTTTTGAAGAGGAACCATTAAGATTCTATGCAAGGGTCGAGAAAGGTTCTGAAACTTGGGAAGATATTTCTGTTAATGATGGAGGGAAATATAAATATAGGCTGAAAGTAAATTATGAAGATGGAGCCTCATCTAAATTGAGTGAACCAAAACAAATCAAATACTAACTAGACTAAATGATGATGAAAACAATAAGATTATTCATACTTCTTTTATTAGTAACTTCAATAGTCGAAGCTAGTACTTTGGCTATAAAACCTACTAGATTATTTTCGATAAATGCAGACGATACCCAACATTGTGAGGGTGTAAAGTTTTTGGCTCCACCTATTTTAGGAACTATTGCTTCTGGAAATTACACTTGGAAGGTTTATGACATTAATAATAATGAGATTAAAATTCCAGGGACTAATACTAATATTGGATCAAATTTAGGGACTGGTAATGAGACACTTGGCTTGACAAGTGCAACAATTGGTAATGAAAATATTGGAAAGGATCTTTTTCTAGTAGTATCAAGAGGGAACTTTAAAAGTCAGAGTTCTGATAAAATAATTGTCAATAAGATTTTAGAAGCACCTGTTGTTGGTAATCAAGAAATTGACCCTTTATATGGTGCGGTAATTCCCATCACAGTAAATAGAAGTGATTTTAGCAATGGGACTGTTTCAATTACTTTTGTAGCATACGAAGATACTTCAAGTCCCGAACCTGATGTTTATTTTAGTGGTTCTTTTAATTTCTCGGACACAGAGTTTTATAGAAAAGCCAGCAATAGTGCATATAGTATTGAACTAGTAGACATAAATACAGGTAGCGGTGAATACAAATTTAACCTATATTATGAACCTAAATTGTTCTACAATGATTCTGATGAATTAACCAACAATAAATACGGAAAAGTTATTTCATCGACCTATCTATTTGATATTTTTGAAGGTATTGTTTCAGATCCACAGAAAAAAGCTAATAATTGTAATGAAGTAATGGAGATTACTTTTTCTTCTTTCTGGAAAGATCAATTTAAATCAACGTATACAGGCAATACAAATTTTACCACAACTTCTTTTGGAAATAATGTTACAATCTCAGTTTCAAATGAAGGTGGGTTTTATTATGATCCAGCTGAAACAACAAGTTTGCCTGTAGGTTTTTATTCATATCAAAATGACGGTGAGGAATTAAATGGTTCAAATACTGAAATTATTTTACCAGCGCACCAAAATTTTAATGATGATAAAATTTATTCTGTCCTTACAACACATATTTTCGATGGAGTCACTGAGGTTGAAAGTACATCAATTTTAAATTCAAGTGATCAAACAGTATCTATTACTGTATCAAACCCAGTAGATAAGCCTAATTTTATTGTAACAGGTAAAGACTTTTCAGACTCTAATTTAAATCCAGATGATTTTTTAGTAAATGATGTAAGTATAACTACAAATTTTAATAATAAAGATTTATTCAGAAATGGAATTAATAATATATTCACTTTATATGGTGAGGAACCTGATGCCACAGGTCACAGCTCTATAGCAACTGAAACCATTGATACAGGTGCAGGAAATTCAGCAACTTCAATTGTTACTTATTATGGAGATAAACAAAAAAGTGGAACTTATAATTTTGATTTACATTTTAAAGATGAAAGTGAAAGCTTTTTTTCTGTTTCCGAGAGCTATATCATTCCCAATGAAATTAATTTCACATCTGATCAATGGGATAGATATGTGACGACTGTAACCGAAAGTTACCATGATGCAAAAGATGGTATCATTAATACATCATTCAATAGTAATTATGAGTATTCATTAAAGCTACAAAGTGAGTCTGGAAGTTCTTCAACTTTTGTTCCTTTTGATAGTGAAGGAGATATCTTAGCTGTAGAAACATTATTTAGTGAAGGAAATGTAGGTACTTATGAATTTATAGTTCAAGCCTCAAATAGAGATGCATCTGAATACAAGGTTAAAAATACAGGCCGTACTTCTTTAACTATTGAGAGAAAACAAGCGTTATCTGGAAGTGTCAACATTAATACAATTAATGATGAAGGCCTAGATCTGACAAAATATCATTACCCATTAAGTGAGAATCATCAAATGTCATTTTCTATAATACCTGGTGGAGGATCAGAGTCTTATGAGATTTATGGTGTAACTAATGGTTATGAGCAAGAAGATTTCCAATTAGGTACAGATGGTGAGTATTTTTTACAAAATTTCAAACTCAATACGAGCTATACTATTTTCCTAATGGATAATGTTGACAAGGCAAGAGATATTTGGGTCAGTACAGCTGGTAATATAAAAAGCTCTGTCATTGATGACAGTGGTACGAAAGGCTATTTCAAAAAAGAAAGTATAGGTCAAATTACTAATCAGCTTAATTTATTGATTGATGAACTTAAAGTTTATAATGGAGTTGAGGATCGGACAGATAAAGCTTTAAGCGGGCATATTAATTGTTTTGGGGAATCTGTAAATCTGATTTTTACTATTGATACTAGAGCAAGAGGTCTTAGTCAAGGGATTGATCAAAATGAGATAAAGTTTGCTTTGATACCAAAAAATGGTACACCAACTTTAATAAATTATAATGAGGATAATACTATATCAGTAAATATAGTTACTCCTCAAAATTATGATGTTCAATATGATGGAGTGGTTGCCGGTGAGTATGATTTATGGGTTTTAGAACATGAAGATTTATTTTTAGATGGAACATTTAATGGATATAAAATAAATACAACTACAATTGAAATTACTCAACCTTCAGAAATCAGCATCACCTTCGAAAAAGAGCCATCTACTACAAATCAGAGTGCTTCTGATCTTTTCTGGTATAAAGATGACGCGGATGCGGATCAATTTTATCACGTCTCAAGAAATGGAGGTACTGACGGTACATTCTATGTTAATTTTGATGGAGGTGTTGGTAATTATTCTTTTGACTTGATAGATGATTCAGGTAATGAAGTGAAATCCTCTACAACAATTTCTGGTGTTGCTTATCAGTTTGATGCTTTAGAGGCAGGGACTTATAAAGTTGGAACATTTAGTGACCAAAGTATTTGTACTGTAATCCCTAGTAATACCAATGACCAATATACAGTTGAAGCACCTGATGCATTAACTTTTACAACTTCCGCTGAAAATAAAGGGGGACTTACTGAATATCAAGTTTCTGGTAATAATCAATCAGATGGTGTTATCACAATCAATGTCAGTGACGGTATACCAGATTATTCTGCATTAATCTATAAGTATGATGATACTGGTAATTCCTATCAATTAATTGCGTCCAAAAATGTCGATGATTTTAGAGGAAGCCACTCTTTTACAGGTTTAAGTGCAGGTGATTATAAAATTGTTGTGAAGGATAAATACTACACATTTGGAAGTAGTATAGCAACGGTGACGGATTTTAGTACTGCTTTCCCTGATACTGACAATACAACAGGTGATGTCGTTGTCTCTGGAGTTGTGACTCTAAATGAACCTCCACCTTTAGCAATCACAGTAAAAGCACTTGATTTTAATGCTTCAAATAACACTTTATTTGTTGATATAGATGATTCTGAAGATACAGAACAATTACATGTTCAATGTAACTTTGGTGCAAAAGCCTATACAGGTGTAGTTCAAGTTGAGATTAGTGGAGGTATTCCTTATTATGTTCAAGCAGATAATAATATCTTTTATAAATTATCCTATGAAGATGGTGATGGAAACTCGATTTCTACTACTTATTCTGCAACTTATAACGCTACTGAAGGAAAATACATTTCAGAAACAAAGACGCACAATGCTCTTCCAGCTGGTGAAATAACAATTACTTATGAGGCCTTCTCTAAGGATGTTGATGCATCAGATGTGGAACATGATGATAAGTCTGTAGCCTATGATTTACAAGCACCTGAAGCATTAGCAATTGAGTTCAAAGCTCCAGAGTTACCAACTTGTATTACGGGTACTCCTGTGACAGGTGATGAAACAACAAATGGTATTCTAAAACTATCCGTTGAGGGTGGAATTTTCCTTCGGAATGCTGACCAAAGATATTATAATGTTTTCACTCAGCATACTACTTACCCTATCTATTCAGATACAGTAAGTCAATTTAGATTGGCTGATAATGGGAATCATATCAGTTCAACTTTACAAATAAAAGTTGAAGATAGATATAATTGCCCTTGTAAGGACATCACTTTGACTCCTGAGTATAGTAACTCAATCTATGATGAAACTACTCGAAATGATAATCAAACAGAAATTCAAACTATTGCAACTGCTGTAAAAAATGATGACACAGTTGAAGAACCTACAACTTTCCCATATTTCTTATCGGATTACCCTCCAATAGAAGCAGATATTGTTTCCAATTGGACTTCATGTAAAGAAGGAGAAGACGGAAGTCTTGTGGTTTCGAATTTAATTGGTGGAACTGGCCAAAGTTATCAGGTGGGATTATTTGTTCAAGGAAGTGGTACACCTTTACAAGAAACTACTAAAAATGCTTCTGATGAGTTTGTCTTTAATAATTTACCCCAAGGCAACTATGAAGTGAAAGTGATTTTTGACAAATGCCAATTTTATCGTCCGATTGATACTATAAGTTTGACTTATATAAATAAAAATAATCAGACTACGAGTATAGGTACAATTACCAATGCAGTTGTTGAAGTGAAAGAGCCAGTACCAGTTGAATTAACGCTTTCTGATGTGAATATACCTACTTGTAAAGGGATCAATAATGGATCATTTGATTTGTCGGTTGAAGGAGGTTATGCTCCATATACTGTTAGAATTTGGCAACAAGATGATGGATCAGAAGGGGTTGTTTATCATGATGAAGAATACCTTGATGCTATTTCCGTAGGAACAAGTACTGGGCTAGAGAATACATCTCCTGTCGCTTTCTCAATCAATAACCTATTAGGTGGTAAGTACTACAAAATATATATTGAAGATGCATTGGGATGTACTCATGTTGAGAGATATATCAATTTTGAAAATGAGAAATATTCAGAATTAGGTATCGATGAGCCTAATAGTAATTCGGATGATTTATATGGTACTCAATTCTTACAGCAGAAGCACCTTTACTCATCATTATCCCTTAGTTCAAAAAAGACATCTTGTGAAGCAAGTGCTGATGGTGAAATTTTATTGAGTGTAAATAATGTGTTGACTAATACTTTCCAGGTAAGGTGGGTAAGAAATAGAACTGAATTTGATGCTACTGATGTTAAAACAGTATCAGCAGGCATGGATAACCTTCTCGCTTTTAATGGTCTTGAAAATGGTAGTTATAGCTTTCAATATAATGAGGGAGGCAGTTGTGGTTGGAAAGATTTTGGACCAACAATTCCAATCACTTCATTACCTGATATTACAGCCTCATTTATAGAAAATATCATTCCTTCTGAGCAAGGATGTGGATTATATTCACTTAGAACAGGAATAGCCTCTACTGCAGTGCCAATTACTTTTACATTACAAAAAGAAGTTGCAGGAAGCTGGAATGACGAAGATAAGGTGGTTGGATCAAACAATGCCGTTGAGACATTTTCAAATTTAGGCGCAGGTACTTATAGGATTGGTTTGAGCTATCACAATGCATGTGATACTTACTACTCTGACAGTTATACATTGGGTAATTTTGTATTGAATACTATTGATTTAGAAAATCAAATTACTTGCTGGAATGATTTAGGAAGTATAGCGGTTAGTGCAAGATTGGATGGTAACCTAGTCCAAGGAGATGTAAACTATATTTTATACAAGTTAGAGGGAGGCAACTACGTAGAGTCGACTTCTAATACATTAGGTGTGTTTGAAAGTCTTGAAGCTGGAGATTATTATGTGAAGGCCACAAAAGGTGCTGATGTATCATGTCTTCAAACAAGTGAGTTTACTTATTTCTCTATCAATATTCCTGATGCCTTACAGTTAAATGTTCAAGCAGATAATACTTTGCCTGTTCGTTGTTCTGGAAGTTATACAGCAACAGCAATTGTAAATATTACTGGAGGAGTAGCTCCTTATACACTTAGTGTTAGTGATGGCTTCTCAGATGAAAGAGAGATTGAATTTGATGCAGAAGGAACGTATAATATTGAAAACTTATCGTGGGGAGGAGATTATTCATTTATTTTAGTAGATGGTGATTGTAGTGATGAAGTAACAGGAAACTTAACTTTTGATGCAAATGATATCGTATTAAATGCAACACCTGCAGATAAGGATTATTGTGCATTAAATACAGGATCTGTAGACATTGAACTTCAAAATATCTCAAATAATGTAGAAGTAATTTTGGATGGTGAATTCTATCAAAATATCAATACTTTGACATTTACAATTTCTAATTTAGAAGCTGGTCAGCATTCTATTAAAGTGACAGACCTTACTACGAGTTGTGAATCTGAAGTCATTGAGTTTAACATAGAGCAAGAAACAAAAGGCTATTATGCAGATTACGAGGTTGTAGCATCTCCAAACTGTGATTCTGAAGATGGAGAGGTAAACCTTTTGGTCAAAGATTTAGATGATAATCCTCTTAATATTAATGATTTTACAATTTTATGGGTTGAAGATAACCTAACATCAGTAACAAGAAGTGATTTAGGTAAAGGTATTCATAAAGTGATGCTTACGGATCAAAGAGGATGTCAAGAGGAACTGACGGTTCAATTGAATGCGATTAATGCAGCTGCTTTTGAAGAAGATATTGCATTGAGAGAATTACCTTATTGTAATCAACCTACAGGTGAGGTGGTTATTAAAGCGACTTCAGGAAAAAGTCCGTTTAGTTTTGTGCCTTATGAAGGAATTACTGTTTTAGATCAAAATACAACTACAGGAACTTTCCGTTTGGGAGGTTTGAAAGTAGATGAAGAATACAATTTTGAACTAAGAGATGCGAGCTGTGAATCATACATCACCATTAAGATTGAAGATGAGAAAGTGGGACATGTATTTGGAAAAGTAGCGGGTAATGTAACACCAGCATCATGTGGCAAAGAGATCGGAAGTTATGAGCTGACAAGTTATGCTGAAGAAGATTATTCGATTGAGTGGTTAGGTACTTCTCAAAAAGGAAAACTTCTTGAAAATGTATTAGCAGGTGATTATGAAGCCTTAATTATACATAACGATACTCAATGTGATACTACTATACAAATCTCAATTGGAGAAAGAAGTGCAGTTGTTTTGGCATTAGTTGCAACAGATTCGTCCAACTGTGGTTTAGGAACAGGTAGTATTGAAGTCATCGCTTCTGGTGGAGGAAATAGCTATTCTTATGAATGGAAAAAAGGGAATTTTGAGTTTGATGAGAAGAGCGAATTAATTTCAGATCTCTTCAGTGGTGTGTATCATGTAACCGCTTATGATCAATACGGATGCTCTAGTAACACATTGAGAATAACAATTCAAGATAGAGAAACACTTAAGGCAGTATTATTGCCAATCCAAAATTCAACTTGTAAAGAAGTGAATGATGGTGAGATGCAAGTAATTGTAAGTGGAGGATTAGCACCTTATGAGTTTAACTGGGATAACACTGGTTTTGTAGAAGGCAAGGATACAAATACAGCACTTGCTTCTGGTAATCATGTTGTGATTGTGAAGGATCAAAGAGGGTGTACATTTGAAACAAATATTGTCACATTGGAAGCTGATGATCCAATCAAGCTGATACTTGAGAAATCAAACCCTACATGTTTTGGAGCTAGTGATGGTACATTTGAAATTGCTGGAATCAATAAAGATGCATCATTTATCAATACATTAATTCTTAAAGACAGCTTAGACAATGTGGTTAGTACTTCAGGTTACAAAACATTGTTTGAAGGGTTGAGTTCTGGAGAATACATTTTAGAAGTGATTTCTAATAGTGGTTGTACAGTAAATGCATCCGTTAAGTTAGAAGATCCAGATCCTTTGAAACTTGAATTAGACTATGCAAATCAACCGAAATGTCTAGATGGAACAGATGGTAGAATTTCAGTGAACACAATAGGTGGTAGCGGAGATTTCACTTATCTATGGACAAATCAAGCAGGACAAACAGTCGGAAATGCTTCTCTACTTGAAAATGTAGGAGTAGGTACTTATTCACTGAAGGTGACTGATAATAACTCAAGTTTGAATTGTAGTGCTGATGGAACATTTACAATTGAAGAACTAGATACGTTGAGTATTGCTAAAATTGATTTAGTTTCTCCAAAGTGTAATGGAAATGCGGATGGTAGTATTGAAATCAGAATTCAAGGAGGTGAGGCTCCATATCAAATTGAATGGGATGGTTTTAATAATTTCACCAATAAGTTGAATAATATCACTGTAGGAGATTATAGAGTGATAATCACCGATAGAAATGCTTGCGTTAAGGACACCGTTATTTCTTTGGTAGAGCAACCAGATCCACTTCAAGTTACTGTGATTTCAAAAACAGATGCTTCATGTGATGAGTTATCTGATGGTAGTGCTGAAATTTTTGTGCAAGGAGGTACACTTCCTTATACCATCAAGTGGAACAATAATCAAAGAGGAACATCACTTCAGAATGTATCAAAAGGAACATACTTTGTTGATGTTACAGACAGAAACGGATGTACATTCGAAAGAGTAGAAGTACAAATTAATGCACCTGATCCAATTGTTGGAGAGATTATCGAACTGACAGATCCATCTTGTGTTGGAGCATTTGATGGAAGTGTAGTCTTGAAAGCAACGGGCGGTACAAAAGATTACATTTTAACTTCAACAAATGCCGTATTTATTGAGTCACTAACTGATTCTACTTTCAAAGTGGAAGGTTATGGACAAGGTTTATATGACCTTCAATTGACAGATAAAAATGCATGTAGATCTAACTTTATTTCTTTCAGATTAAATGATCCAGCTTCTATACAAGTTGATAGTGTCAAAATTGTTGAAACTTCTTGTTTTGGAAGCGAAGATGGCTCAATTACTGTTCATGCTTCAGGTGGAACCAACAACTTATCTTATGTCTGGGATAATGGACGAATCGGCAATTTTGTAGATGGATTGAGTGCTGGAAAATATACTGTATATATCAGTGATATTGATAAAGGATGTGAGGAATCGAAAACATATACTGTAACATCACCTTCAGCTTTAGAAGGCGAAATAGCACAAGTTGTAAACCCAACTTGTGTAGAAGGAGGTGATGCTTCTATTGCATTAAGTATTTCAGGAGGAACTGCACCATACACGTATGAGTGGAGCAATGGAATGACAACCGAAAGTATTGAAAACTTGGCAAGCGGTAGTTATTCAGTAGTAGTTACAGATAAAAATGGGTGTTCTATTACACTTTCACAGGAAATCATAGATCCAGATCCAATTGTTGTCGACATCCATAATCTTACTGACTTTATTGAGATTTGCGAAGGAGCATTTTACACTATCGATGCGGGTAGTCAATGGAAAGATGTAAGATGGACTTCAGATAGAGGTTTAGATGATTTCAATAGAACCTTAATTATCACTGAAGCGGGTAACTATACATTACATCTTACAACAACAGAGGGCTGTGAAACGACATATGATTTTGAGGTTGTACACCGTGATGATCTTTTAATTCCTCAATTCTTGATTGATCACTCAGCTCAAGAGAAATTTGATACTTATGTTATTGTAGATCTTACTCAGCCTGTTCCTGATGATATTTCATGGACTATTGAACCACAAATTGAAGTGGTAGACTCAACAGATTATACCTATGAAATCAGGTTTACCCAAGCTGGTGAATATACAATCCGTCAACGTTCTGTGTTAGCAGGTTGTGTGGCGGAAAAAGTACAGACTGTAAATGTAGGCGTTTTTGCAGGAGGTCGTTTTGGAATTATTGGTGATAATGTTTCTAATGAAAAAGAAGAAATTAGAATATTTGAAGTCACTCCAAACCCATCTAAAGGAACCTTCAGCGTTTATATTGGTTTGTCAGAACAAATGAATGCCTATGTATCACTGCATCAAATGAACGGATTGAAACTTTGGGATCAGTCTTTGAAAAACAGTGATCATTATGAAATTAAATATTCAAACGAAAAACTTCCAACCGGTATGTACTTGTTGAAATTGCACACTCTGAAAGGGGTGAAAGTTTTAAAAGTAATGATCGGAAACTAGAATAGAATTAACATGAATAGCAAACTTTTAATCAGCAATCTTCTGCTGTTGCTTATTACATTTCAAGTAAATGCCCAGAACTTTTCAGAAGTAACGGTAGAGGGGTTAGAGGCTTTAAATAACAGTACTTATATCAGTGCTGATTTAAATGGGAACCAAGAGAAAAATGATGTCATTTACGCTGGTATCAATTCCTCATCAACTTGGGTTATTGGTGCCAAGTACATTAGCGGTGGTGAATGGTTGGACTGGAGTAATGGGTTAGAACCTGTTGCTTCTCCAAAAATATCTATCGGAGATCTTAATAAAGATGGTAGAATGGACTTGTTTGTTGCAGGTAAAGACATTAATACGAATTCTGCTCGAATTGATGTTTACATCAATAACGGTAATGGTTCATGGACTAATATAAATTCAAGTATTCCTCAGTTAGAAAATGCTTCTATTATTTCAGGTGATTTTAGAGCTGAAGGAGAAAATGGATTATTGATTTCGGGTAAGAATAGTAGTGGAGAAATCCAGACAAGATATTTCGTTTATAGAAGCAGTAACTTTGTTGAACTTGATGTGGATATTCTAGGGTATCAAAACGCAGAAACTATCGCTTTTGATGCCAATAATGATGGTAGAATAGATGTCTTGTTTTCTGGAGATAACCCTTATGGAAATAGAGAAACAAAGCTTTACCATAACTTAGGAAAAGGAGAGTATGAAGCACAAGCAATATCTTTTCCTGCATTAAACCAGACAAAATTAAAAGTTGCTGACTTCAATAATGATGGCTATTCGGATTTAGTGATGACAGGTTTGAATGCATCAAATCAACCATCCACTTATACTTACATTAATAACACTGGTATTTGGCAACAAGTAAACTGGGGCTTAGATAATATTGCAACAGGAGGTTTGGAAGTAGGTGATTTTAATAGAGATGGATACATTGATGTTTTCTTAAACGGTTATGATCGATCTTACAGCCGTATTACGCAGCTGTATTATAATAATGCAGGAACCTCTTTTACCAATTCTACTATTTCATTTAAAGAAATTACTTCAGGTGACCTTACCGTTCTTGATTGGAACAACAATGATAAGCTAGATGTCTTACTTTCAGGTACAACTGCTTTTGGTACTGAAATATTTTTATACCAAAATGATTTCACAAGTGCAGTTACTGCTCCCCAAGTACCCACACCATTGACGCCAGTTGTGCAAGTCAATACAGTGAAGATTTTCTGGAATGATGTAGCCGATGCTATTGCGTATGATCTTAAGATAGGAACTTCATCAGGAGCAGGAGATGTAGTAAGTGCAGATGCTGAATCAGATGGAACTAGAAAGCTATTTTCATACGGAAAAACATTCTTTGAACAATTGACGATTGATTCCTTAGCGGAAGGGAAATATTATTATTCTATTCAATCTATTGGATCAGATTACAAGGGTAGTGGTTTTTCTACTGAAGATTCATTTACCATTTGTGATAAACCTGATTTAGGTGAAGACCTTGAGATTTGTTTAGAGGAAGCGGTGACATTCTCTGCAGGTACAGGAAATGAAGTGGTCACTTGGAAAAATATGAGTACCGGAGAGGTGTTAGGGTCAGGATTTACTTTAAATTATAAAGTAGAGGAAGCTCTTTCAATAGTGGTTGAAGTATCAAAACCAACTTACGGTTGTGTGATGAAAGATACTGTTCAAATCAATACACTTGCTCTTCCAGAAATTACAATGCCGAAAACAGCCAATAGTTGTATCAATGAAAAATATACTTATACATTAGATCAAACCTACGCAAAAGTAACTTGGACTTCTAAAGATGGTACTCCACTGGAAACAACAGATACTTCTTTCACTCTTTTACTTGAAAAAGAAGAAGTAGTCACTTTGACTGTAGAAAACGAAGACGGCTGTACATCTACTCAAGACATTACAATAACGCCTTATGAAGAAGTTGATCCACAAGCACCAACGGAAGTTTTTATCTGTAAAGGAGAAGAAAATACAATTTCACTTCCTGATTCATGGGAAAAAGTCGTTTGGCAAAATTTAGATGATGGTTCAGATCCTGTTGAGAGTGATACTTACACCTACATTTCTAACGTAGAGGAAAGAGTACAAGTAACAGTAACGGACGCGAATGGCTGTGTTGGAACAGATATTATTACATTAAAAGTATGGGATCTGCCTACGATTGATTTAGGAGAAGACTTACAAGTTTGTAAAGATGAGACCATTACTTTTACTACAGACGATTGGAAAACTATTCAATGGAAAAGAAAAAGTGATGGTAATATCATCGGTTCTGAAATGACATTGGAATGGACGGTAGCACAAACAGATGTTTTATACCTGGCAGTTGAAAATGAAAATGGTTGCTGGTCTTATGATACCTTAGAAATTGAAATGCTTGAACTTCCAGTCATTACATTAGAAGAGGAGTATTTTACTTGTTTCCAAGAAGTAACTGCCATTGAAGCTGGCGAACATACCACATACAAATGGTGGGATGTCAATGCGGATACCTTAATGGGTGAAGGAAAAGTATTGGCCTATACAGCTACGGAAGATATTGAAATCAAATTCACAGCAACAAATGCTGACGGTTGTGAACTTTCAAAAACAATTCAATCTAGAGTTAGGGAATTGCCAGCAGTATCGATTGGAGATGACTTGAATACGTGTATAGATGGGTTCTTGACCATCAATCTAACAACAAATGATTGGGCTTCGATTGAATGGGGTGCTTTGCAAACCTCTGCTCATACTGCAACAGATGTAACTCAAGTTGAATGGGATTTTGCGGTTGATGATACGGTTTGGGTAAAAGTGATTGACAATAATGGATGTGTAAACACGGATACACTTAAAGTAACAATTTGGGATGAGCCAGATCCAGGTCTTTCAGAAGAAGTATTTATTTGTGAATATGAGACATTAACATTAGAAGCAACTCAATCATGGGCTAATGTTGAATGGAAAAGATTATCAGATGAAACAGTAGTAAGCACTGAGAATACCTATAGTATATTAATTACAGAGCAAGACACTGTGGTACACACTGTATCAGATGGTAATGGATGTGTTGGAATTGATACGGTAGTTGTAAAAGTATATCCACGCCCTGAGTTCGATTTAGGAAATGATACATTGATATGTTACAGTTCTTCTATTGATTTAGATGTTGGTGGAGGGTATACACAAGTGGAGTGGTATTCCAAAAATCAAGGAAAATTAGCAGAAACTTCTCGTTTGTTGAATTGGACCGTAACGGAGACTGATTCAGTTTGGGCCATTGCAACAAATACTGAAGGATGTCAGAACGTTGATTCTATCTATGTAGAAATGGCACCACTTCCAACTCCAAATATTGGCGAAGAATTAAGAGCATGTATTGGAGATGTGGAAACAATTGATGGAGGAGATTGGAAAACTTACCAATGGACTTCAGGACAATATGGAGATCTTGGTACAGATAAAACCATTGCGTATACTTTTGCAGTTCAAGATACAATTTGGCTGACAGTAACAAATGAGAATAACTGTACTGAATACGACTCATTGATCATCAATCCATTTGCACTACCTGATTTTACAATGGGTGAAGATCAAGTGATCTGTTACAAAACAAGTGCTGAATTATCTATTGGTAATGACACTTGGACTAATGTAAAATGGTTCTCAAAAGAAAGAGGAGAAATTGCCACTAACGTAAATTCAATCACTTATACAGCCACAGTGAAGGACTCAATTTTTACGGAAGTGACCAATGAAAATGGTTGTATCGCATATGATACCTTAGTGATGGGAGTTTATGATCTTCCGGTGTTTGAAACACAAGGAACAAAAGAGATTTGTCATTTATCGAATTACCAATTAACGGTTGATTCATCTTTAGATTCAGTGAATTGGTATGTGTTAGGAGAAAATAGCCCATTTGTAGAAAATCAAAGGTTTATCACTGCTCAAATGACAGAAACGATTACTTATGTAGTAGAGGCTTTCAATGTTGAAAGATGTGTGTGGTATGACACTGTTGAAGTAAAACAGTTAGCGCTTCCTGAATTTTCTTTAGGAGCGGATCAGTCTATTTGCTACAATACTGAAGTAGTTATTGAGGTTGACAGAGAAATTGAGTCAGTAGATTATATCCATTGGTATTCAACGTTTGAAGGAAAACTAGACAACGATGATAATACTTCTTTTACTCAAGAAGTTTTTAATGATGAGACAATTTGGGTAGAAATAGGAAATACAAATGGCTGTATTTACAGAGATACAGTGGAAGTGAAAGTGCTAGAATTACCGACATTTGAGTTAGGAGAGACACAACAGATTTGTTACTTAGAATCTACAACTTTTGAAGTTGGAATTTCATCAGACATCGTGAAATGGTCTTCTCATTTATTAGGTGAAATTAAAGAAGGAAATGAGTACACTCACAGTGTATATGAAACAGATACAATTTACGTTGAACGTACTAACGAATTGGGTTGTATTTGGAAAGATACAGTTACAGTAGAAATGCTTGAGTTGCCAGATTTCCAAATTCCTGAAACTTATGAGATCTGTTTTGATCAAGAAGGTACTATCAAAGTAGAAGGAGATTGGAGTAAAGTGGAATGGTTGGATATCAATCACAATACATATGCAGAGGATGGAACTTCTTATACTTTTACTGCAGATGAAAGCCATACTATTGTGGCAAAAGTAACTTCTTGGCAAGGCTGTGTAAGTTATGATACAACAGAAATTGAAGTATTAGAATTACCAATTGCCAAAGCTGGAGAGGATAAAGTGATTTGTACTGCCGATATTGTTCAAATTGGAGAAAACGAATCCAATGCAGATTGGACTTACAATTGGTTCCCATCTGAAGGATTGTCTGATGCGAGTATTGCAACACCGAACGCATCACCTCAAAGTACAACCACTTACTATCTGCAAATTACAAACGACAAAGGGTGCGTATCTTTATTAGATTCAGTTACTGTAACCGTTAACGAATTTTATAGTGTAAATGCCGGTCCAGATGTAGAAATCTGTATTGGTGAAAGTGTTGAAATAGGAGGTTATCCAATCGTAGATGGAGGAGAGCATAACTATTCATTTGAGTGGAATAATGCGGCTACACTTGATGATGCAAACGCCTCTCATCCACTGGCATTCCCAACTGAAACAACAGAATATATTGTGACAGCTAAACTTGGTGATTGTCTAGAATACCAAGATACGGTCACAGTAACGGTACATAAACTACCTGAAATTACAATTAGTGAAGATGTATCTATTGGATACAAAGGAGAGGTAACATTAGAAGCTTCAGGAGGAAAATACTATCTTTGGGCACCTGATTATGAAATCAATTCTCCATCCATTTCATCACCTACAGTTTCACCAAAAGTAACGACCACATATACAGTACAAGTGATGACAGAAAACGGGTGTGTAGATACAAAATCAATGACTGTCTTTGTCGGAAATGAGGTATTTGTGCCAAACTTATTTACTCCAAATGATGATGGTAAAAACGACACCTTCCATGTGTATGGAAAGGGTATAAAAGAACTAGAACTTAAAGTAATGGACCACGCTGGAAAGACAGTCTATTATTCTGATAACTATAAAGATATCAATGAAAAAGGTTGGGACGGCAAACTAAATGGAGCGGACCTTCCAAATGGTACCTATTTATGGAAAATTGCTGGAATCTATGAGGACGGAACAGAAGTCAAGTATAACGGAACCACTCATGGAACGATTAACCTAAAACGATAATAGAAAATGAATAACTCTTTAAATATAATCATCAGACTTTTTTGCTTTTCTGTGCTCCTGTTTTTAAGCCAGACTATTTTTGCCCAAACAGCAGGATACGGAACATTGAGAGATTATGCCCCATTAAGGTACTCTGCTGCTTATGGAGGATTGAACACTGACGCCTCATTTTCCTTGCTTCATAAATCCGTCAACTACGGTCAGGGAGTGAATCGAAATAGAAGTATTATTACAGGTGCTTTGCCATGGGTTGATAAAGAAACAAAAGCCTTGAAAGGAGGTGGCGGTCTTTATTATTTAAATGAAAAACCAACAGAATCTTTAGGTTTCGAAACACAGGAAATTGGAGGTTCTTTTGCCTATACTGTTCGATTAAGAAAAAACCATGACCTGTCTATGGGATTGGGTGTTTCCTGGACTTCTATTCGATTGAATACTGAAGGGGTAACGACAGGTAGTTTATGGCACCCCATTTATGGACTAGTGGATGGAGCTGAAATCAATGAAAATCTTTCAACAGAAAGAAATAGTTACACAAGTATTTACGGTAGTTTATTATGGTCTTCATTAGATCTTTATGACAGAGAAAAACATCGTTTCGGTGTAAATGTTTACCGCTTGAATAGACCGGAAAATAGTTCAGACCTTTCTAACGATTTTCTAGACTTTGGTTGGAGTGCAATGGCTAATTTTCATATTTGGGTAAATCCATATATTTCAATTACACCTGATTTGATGTATGATTATATGGATCAAAGACATACTATTCAAAGTACAGTATGGGCAGGTTATCATTTCTTCAACGAAAACCCTACAGATCCATTAAGTACAGGAGGTTTGGAAGCTGGATTAAGTTATTCTAATCACGGTCAGATGGGACTTGGTTTTAAGTTTGATCAAAAGCATTATGAGATTGCTTTCTTCAACTATTTCCAAACAAAAGCAACAAGTGCATTCCCAGAACAATCAACTTTTGAAGTAGCATTCAGGTTGAAAAAAGGATTAGCGAAAAGAAAAAGAAATAGATCTGTTTATTATAAATCTACAGCAACAAACCCGAGAGATCAATACCGTTCATTTAATTCCAACAGAGGTGGAGGTAGAGATGAAAACCTAAATACTTCCCCTGCATCAACAGATGAAGTCATTGATGAACCTAGAAGGGAAATGAAGCCAATCAAATATATTTTACAATATAGATTGAATGAAACTACATTGACAAGACACTCTCAAATGCAATTAGACTATACAGTGAAATTGTTAAAATCTAACGATCATATCAATATTAGAATTGTGGGTCATAGTGATGATTTGGGTGCTCCAAAAGTCAAAGCAAAAGTAGCTTGGGAGAGAGCAAAACAAATCCGAGATTATCTAAGAAAAGAAGGTATTGAGCCGCATAGAATACAGGCATCTTCTAAATCTGACAATGAGCCAATGGTTGATAACGATACGGATGAGCATCGAGCAGAGAATAGAAGAGTAGAGTTGTTTATATATGAAAAATAGAAAACAGTTTTTCTGAATTTATAGAAACCATTTGAAGCTTGATTTTAATGTTAAATTAAAATCAAGCTGAATGGTTTAAACCTCTTTTTTAGGGCAACAAAGGATTAAATAAATGATGAAGTAAAACTATCAGCTTTGTTTCAATACGATTTGGTAGTTTATAAAGAAGATAACTTATGGAAATAAAAAAAATATTAAATAAATGCTTTTTTAAGCTTACTTTCAAAACAAAATTTGATTGCCTTAAGCTATTCCTTTCTCTAACATTCATCATATTTTTTGTTGAATCGAAAACATTTGGGCAAACTATTCTAAAACAAGGTACTTATTATATTACCATAAGTGTAGATAACCGAATAGTAGAAGATAGGAATACATGTCATTATAATGAAATCAATTCTTTTCCTACAGCATTGGAAGAAACATCAAATACTTTTTCGTTTAAGTATAGGTCAGTTTCAGGTACAGGTAGGAAAGATGGTAATGATTATTGTAATTATCCTAATATGGATTGGAATAAACCATTAATTACAATGAACATCACTATTGATAACTCTGATAATAAAAACTATGGAGAAATAAAAAGAAATATATCGACATCTCCAGATATGAACTTTATAATTAAATGGAACTACTGTGATACTGATAAACCAATTGCAAAATGATGAAATTAATTGTAATATTATTATTCTTGAATTTTTCTTATCTATCTCAAGTGTCATTCGCACAAACTGAAACCATAAGTGTAAATAAGAAAGTATTATCATTTCTTCTTTCGAAAAGTGAAAACAAATCTAATAACATGTGTTTTGGAAGTAATTGTATGAAAGTATTTAAAATTGATAATATATATTTTTCAGATAAGATTAATGCTTATGTTCCTTATGTTACGCAAGGGAAGGGTTTAATTGACAAAAGTCAAACTAAAGTTCAAATTAAAGCTTCTGGAATTGTCTATACTTTTGATGGATCCACAAATTATTCTACACAAGGGGTTACAGTAAATGATTTAACGTTTGAAACAACTATTTCAGGAGGTATTACTGAGATTAGAGATCAATACGGTACAAGTTATAAAATGGCTTACAATATGGATTTGTATGGTGGAGATGATGGTTATCATTACTTTCCTTTAGTAATAAACTTAAGTACAACTTTAATACTTAAAGATAAACCCGAAGTATCTAAATCAGGGAACTAAATTTTCAAGAATATAAAATTAGGTAACTGAAATCTAGTGAAAGAGAGAAAGTAACAAACTGAAATTATTTTTTAATTATGATCTCTTTTGTATTTCAATAACACTAACATATCAATGATAAAAAAACTAATACTCCTTCTTCTGACATTTGTCACTTTGCAAAGTGTCAATGCACAGAGATATCCGGTGCAGGCAACCCTAATGCTCAATGCACCATACCCTGTACGCTTGTCTGAGTATTCACAGATTGGGTCTTCTAAAGTACAGGCCAATATTTGGCTGAAAGATTTAAGCCAGCAGGATATTCCTGTCCGATTCAAACTAAGAATTGAGAATAAGCAAAAGCGTTTAATATTAGAAACCAAACCTACTTATCTACCTGACCCAATACACTTAATCGGAGGTCAGGCAGAGATGTTTGATGGAACAGAATTGGGAAGCTACTTTGAGTTGAACAATCTTAGAGCAGTGAGCGGAAGTACATCAAGTATTGTAAATAATGGTGGGAAATTGCCAGATGGTAATTATGTATTCTCTCTGGAAGTATTGGAGTATTATACTGGAAGGAAGATTTCAAATACGTCAATGTATCAATGTTTTATCATTTTGAGTGATCCTCCGTTGTTATTGATGCCTTATGAAAATCAGAAAGTAGTGGCTTCAGATCCGCAGTTTGTGAACTTTTCATGGAACCCAAGACACCTTACTTCACCCAATAGACCTCAAAATGTTACTTATCGTTTTCAGGTCGTTGAAATCTTGCGTGAGAACCAGCCTGCAGGTGATGCTTTTTCAAATACTCGACCAATCATTGATGAAGAAGGAGTAATGACGCCTGCTTATCAAGTGGGTGTGATGGATACGCCACTTGAGCCAGGAAATAAATATGCTTGGAGAGTGCAAGCTTATGATGAAGATGAGTTAGGTCTTTTAAAAAATGACGGTTGGAGTGAGCCTAGAATTTTCCAGTTTGGTGATGCATGTAGAGTGTGTGAAAAATTTGCTGTAGCAAACACAACACCATCACGTATTGAAGTGGAGTGGACTGGAGATTTTTCTCATAATAACTGGGAGGTTAGGTATAGAAGAAAAACCAAAGAAGGGGAAGAAGTATTGCCATGGAGTACAAAAGAGTTTTTAGCGGATTTAGGAAATGTGAAACCTTTGACTCCAGGAACTGCATATGAATTACAAGTAAGAGGAGTTTGTTCGGGTGATCGTTATGGCGAATGGTCGGAAATTATTTCAGCTTCAACAGAAGAACAACCAGAAAGAACTTATAAATGTGAAGGTGGTGAATTCTTAATCTCTTGGGAAAATAGTGACCCTCTAAATGAACCACTAAATGTAGGGGAGAAATTTACAGCAGGCGATTTTGATGTAACTGTTGTAGAAGATGAGTTCAAAGATGGTAAGCATACGGGTAATGGTATGATCCGTATTAATGCATTCAATAAAGTATTTTTTACTGTAGAATATGAAGATTTAGTGATCAATACGGATTATCAATTGATTGAAGGCGAAGCTTATGTAACGGGTTCGGATACTGATATTATTGATCCAGATTTGGCAGCTGCAATTATGGATGGTTTGGACAAACTGGATCAAGTGCTAGCAGAAGCTGAAAAAGCAGCAGAGTTTGTAGAAAATGTTTTTGATAACCTTCCTGATGAGATCAAGGAGGAGTTGAATAAATTGAAAGACGAAGTTAGCTCGACAAAAGATGCTTTAGATGAAGCAAAAGATGTATTGAAAGAAGCTAAGAAGTCTGGAGATGAAGATGCAATTGCTGCGTCTGAACAATCAGTAGAACTAGCGAAACAAGCGAAAGCAGATGCAAAAGCAAGTAATAAGCAAGCCATCAACAAAGCATTACAACACATTAAAGAAGAATTTAAGAAAGGGTTAACGGCTATTGGAAAGCTTGAGAAAAATATTCAATCAACTTTAAGTGAGGAGGAAAAAAGCAAGCGTGTTGTATTGGTAACAGAAGGTATGACGCTTGGTGAGGATATTTTAAGTTTCTTCAATATGCTGGACGGACAGTCTCAACAGCCAGACGACTTGAATGATTACAAAGACGTAACAGATGATGAGGCGTTATTAGCTATTTATAATGAAATTCATGATGGAGCAACTATCATTGATGGTGGGGGCGTAAGCGATTTGCCAACAGCTATAGAAAATGTAAGAAAGGCGGTTTGGGCTTATAAAATTAGATTCGAAAAGTACAGTGATGAAGCTGCAGGAGAGGAGAATGCTGAGGATGGAAGTGATTCTACAGAAGATAATACTGAAGAGGATATCATTGTAGCCAACTTGGATATAGGAAAAGACATTAAGAAAGGGGATGAAGTGAAGTTTGGACCAATTGCCATTGCGTTGACTGAAGATCCAACACTATTGTCTGAAGCAGAAGATGTTTGTAAATATGAGTTGAAAAATGTCACATTTAAGTTGCCATTTGAAAATGAATATGTAGGCGAATACTCTATCGATATTTCAGAAGCGAACCTAGTATACGAGCTGTATTGTAGTACTGAAAAATTAAAAAGTGCTTCCATCAGCTGGTCTGACAATAATGGAAAAGATGTAAGCTTAGGGTTTATAAATTCAAAAGTGAAGAAGTTGGACCTTTCGTTAGATGATAAAGGGAAATTGTCAGGTGGCGTTGACTTAACGGCCAACTTGCCAGCAGATAAAACATTATTATCGGCAGTGGTAGTGAAGAAAGGTTTTGGAGGAGACTTCACTTTTAACTACACAACCACTACAGATTACTTTGAAGGCGATTTTGACTTTGCTAATCTTTCTTCATTAAATGTTGATTATGTAAGAGGCGATAAAGTCATCGCTTCCATCAAAGATGCTACATTATCAAATAAAGCCTCTTTGGAAGCGGATTTATCATTATCAGATCCTGTAAGCTTTACGTACAAAGGTTTGACAATGTCATTGAAAGAATTTGATGCTTCATTTATCATTTCTGTGAAAGATACTATCACTTTTAAAACTTTGACGTCAACTATTGGTATAGATAAAATACCAGGTATACCTACAAGTTTTGATGTAAAAGGAGAATTGAAAGATGGAAATATTACAGCCTCTATCCAGAATTTAGAAAAACTACAATTCTATGGTGTTCAAATTGAAACTAAACAGTTAAGTGCAGAATTTGACAAACACTTCGATTACGTTGGTTTAAAAGGAAAAGACATCGCAGGTTCATATAGTAAAACAATTGAAGGAAAGCTTTTCGAAGGTGATTTCACTATTGAGAAACTGGAAATGAAAGCAGATTCCTTGACGAAGTTAGAGATGAAAGGATCATTGAATTACGGTGATTTGGCTTCTCTTACTTTGACAAATGGAATGTATATCCCTTCTATGAAATCAATTAAGCTTGATGCTGATGTAAAAGCAAATACAGCAGAGGAAGATAATGCTGTTGATTTATCTTTCCGTAGTATCATGATTGATGAAGAAGGTGAAATTACACTAGGTGCTGCAGGTGGAGAAGCTCTCTTTACTTATGGTCCTTTAAAGGTCGAATTTTTACAACCAATTCAAGATATTACCGAAGTCGTAAAAGCTCAAGCTATTGTCACAGTAAGTATCCAAGATTCTACTTACCAAGATAGCGTGAAAGTGACAACTGATATTGAATATCAACAACTGGATGGGGAATTGATTTATGTAAAAGCAATCGCTTCTAATCAAAATATTCCATTGCCAGATGTTTATGATATTGAAAGCAAAGTCACTGGTTTTGACTTAGTCTATAAGAAAGAAAATGAGGTTACTGATATTTCAGGTTCAGTAACTTTCAACGGTAACCTTACTGAAGATAAGTTGTACAGAGAAGGTACTATTATTCTGAAAAAAGGTCTTGATGGTACATTCAAATACAACGTTGCTTATAACTCTGTCAGTTCAGAGAGAATCTATGGTAGCTTTGACTTAGTTGGTTTGAAGAACATTAATGTTGACTTCAAGAAGGAAGATAAAGTTTTTGCAAAGATCAAAAATGCTGCGGTGACAGAAAAAGGAATCGTCAAAGCTGATATTGCAATGACTGAAAAAGTACAGTACAAGGATCATGGAGTTGATGTTACTTTAAATACACTAAAAGGTAAGATCAACTATGATATGAAGAAAAAGGACTTTAGTGTTCTGAACGTAACAGGTGAAGGGGTGATCTCTAACTTGCCAGGGACAACGGCTCAAATGAAAGTGAGCTTGGGAATGACAACCAATAAGATTACGGGTGCCATCAAAGACCTTGAAAAGTTAGAATTCTATGGTGTAGAAATGGAATCAAAACTGCTTAGTGCATCCTTTGATCACCATTTTAATTTCCTAGGGTTTAAAGGAAAAGACATTGCAGGTACTTATAATAGAACAATTGATGGAAAACTATTCAAAGGTGATTTCTTGATTAAAAACTTAGAAATTAAAGGAGATTCACTTAAGAATTTAGAGATGACTGGTGCTATGAGTTATGGTGATTTAGCATCCATGACTTTAACAAATGGTAGATACATTGCTCATCAAAAATCAATAAAACTAGATGCTGATGTAAAAGCCAATACTACCAACAGTGATAATTCGGTAGACCTGACTTTCAAAAGTATCATGATTGATCAAAATGGTGATGTTTCTATTGGATCTGCAGGAGGTGAAGCCTTATTTACTTACGGACCAATGAGAGTAGAATTTTTACAGCCTCTTCAAGACTTATCTGAAAAGGTAAAAGCTCAAGCTATTGTAACCGTAAGTATTCAAGATTCTACGTATCAAGACAGTGTAAAAGTCACAACAGAAGTTGAATATCAACAAAGAGGTGGTGAGTTGATTTATGTAAAGGCAATCGCTTCCAATCAAAATATTCCATTGCCTGATGTTTATGATATTGAAAGTAAGGTAACTGGTTTTGACGTAGTCTATAAAAATGAAAATGAGGTCATGGATATCTCAGGTTCTGTGACTTTCAATGGTAACCTTACGGAAGATAAATCTTACAGAGAAGGCACAATCATTTTGAAGAAAGGCCTTGACGGTACATTCAAATACAATGTTGCTTATACATCCGCTGACCCATCAGAATTATATGGTGGTTTTGATCTTGTCGGTTTAAAGAAAATAAATATCGACTTTAAGAAAGACAATAAAGTATTCGCGAAGATCAATAACGCGGCTATTACTGATAAAGGAATGGTGAAAGCGGACATTGTCACTACAGAAAAGGTAGAGTACAAAGAGAACGGATTGGACGTGACATTGACTTCTTTAAAAGGTAAAATCAATTATAACCTTAAGAAGAAGAGCTTTAAAGTATTGAATGTTACAGGTGCTGGAGTTATTTCAAATCTTCCAGGTACTTCAACTCAAATGAAAATAGGCTTGGGGATGACTTCCAATAAAATTACCGGTAAGATCAAGGATTTAGACTCTCTAAATATTTATGGTATCAATATGGAAGCGAAAAAGCTTTCGGCCTCTTTCTCTGATGAGTTCAAGTTGCTTTCGGTTTCAGGTAAAGACCTTCAGTCGTCTTATTCAAAAGAAATCAATGGCAATAAATTACAAGGTAAACTGAATATCAAAGAGTTCTTGTACAATAAAGATTCATTGAGAAAATTTGAGGGTGACGGTACAGTGTCCTATGCTAATTTTGCGAAAGTGACGCTTTCTGCAGGGTCTTATAATTTTGAGGATAGAGCCATAGAATTTGCAGCATCAATTGATGTAGAAGCCAATCAGGATAATCAAGTATCAACAACAATTGATAAAGTGATTATTAAAGAAAATGGTGACTATGAAATTGGAGAAATATCTGTAGATGCATTAGCACAGTTTGGCCCTGTAAAAGTGAAGTTTGCAAAAGAACCGAGCAACAAATCAAAAATAACAAAAGTAGAAGCTGAAGTTTCACTACTTGTGAAGAAAGGGAAAGTGGATAAAAACTTAACTTTTAAAACGGAAGTAGAATACAAAAAAGACAAGAATAAAGGTTTCACTTACCTGAAGGTAGACGCTAAAGATTTGCAAAAGGAATTCCCTGAAATCTACGGTGTTCAGACCAAGGTGAAAGACATTATCATCAGCTATGATTTTGAAGGTGAGAAACCTACTTATTCAGGATCAATTGTCTTAGATGCTTCATTGAAAGAAGATAAATATTTATACAAAGATCTTGTAATGCTGAAAAAAGGAGTAGGTGGTACAATCAGTATTGATCTGGATTCTGAAGTGGACGGAGGATTAAAAGACTTCAACCTAAGCAAAATCAAGGACTTCAATATTGTGATGATTAAGAAGGAGAAACAAATTGCCATCTTTACTGGAAGTATCTCTAATCAGGGAATTATGAGCGGTAAATTTGCGGTTACACAACCTCAGTCAGTTTCAATGAATAGCTTCAATGCCACTTTAAATCAATTTGATGTAGATGCCGATTATAATCTAAATACGGAAGAATTTACATTCAAATCAGGTAATGGTGAATTATTAGTAAGCGGTATTCAAGGTTTAGATGGAGATGTAATTTTGAGTTTGGAGTACAATCAGCAAAACTTATTGGCAGGGTTAAGTACTAAAACGAAGAGTTTGAAATTCTGTAAGCTTGATGTGAAGAACCCTGCATTTGAATTTACATTAGATGACAATCTTGATCTTAAGAAAATTGAAGGTAGCTTTGGCGTAAAACCTGAAGGAATGTCTTCTGAATTGACGTTGAAAGATTTGGTGATTGAAGAAGGTAAAGTGAAAACTGTGAAAGGTAAGGCCAACGTATCTTACAAAAACTTCAGATTTGATATTTTATCTGCCGCATACACTGCTCAAACAGGCTTGAACATGAATGCTAAAGTATTACTTGGTGATTCTTATGTGAAAGTTGATAAGTTTAAAGTGGGATTAGATGGTGCTGTTTCAGTAGGTAAAGCTTCGGGTGATTTGAATAAATCATTAATGGCAATCAAGTTTGAAGCAACCTTTAAAGAAAACCAATTTGCAGGTACATTTGATGCAACAGTCTCTAAGAAACTGAGCATCTCGGGAGCAGTAGATATGGGTACAAGTGATTGTGATAACTGTAATGAAAACAACAAGTTCGTATACGGGTATTATAAATTGACAGTCGGAGCACCAATTCCAATCTTTACAGGTGTTTCTATCTCGAAACTTGGAGGGCAGTTTGGTTATAACTACTATATTGATTTTGCCAAAGGCGATAAACTAGGTACACCACAGTATGGTAAATACATTGCTGGTTTCTCATTTGGATTACAAGATCAGGCCGGTATCGTTGAGTTTGCCGTAGATCCAGCGGTTTATTCATGGGGAAATAGAACGGCCATGCTTCACTTAAATGGTACGATTAAATCTCCTAAAGTAAATCCAATTTTTGACGGTAGAGCAAGTATGACATTAAACCTTCCAAGTTATGATATTGAAGGAGTATTAGCCGCTAAGATCAATATCCCAGCGAAAAGTGGATTTATCTTTAAAGCAAATCAAGATATTGACTATTCTATCACTTCAACGAAGACTACATTCAGCACAAATGAGATGAATGCGAAGATCTTTAACCAAGTGGACTTCATCGGTAACTTCTCGAATGAAAGAACATTTAATTCATCAGGTGTTTTATTGAAAGCAGATGGTAGTTTGAGTGGTAAGTTGATTTATGAGTACAATGGAGAATATTCTACTTCGGTATTAGGCAACTCGATTGACTGTAAGTTTAGCTTCAATATAGACGGTCAAATCAATACATCTTTTGATGATCAGAAATTCAAAACAGATCTAATCGCTGTAAATGTGGGAGCATCAGCAGACGTGGTGGTCGATACTTATTTTGGTAAAGTAGAACCAACATTATCCATCTCAGCAACAGGTAAATTTATGCCAGTGAATACAGATTGGAAATTAGATACTTCATATAACCTGACAATCGGTATTTCAGGACACACTGAAACCTTCTCAGGTACTTATACTAAAACATTTGGTTCGGTCAATGAATAGGAATATGAAAAAGAGCTTATTAATTATATACATCTTATTTTTTGTTCAGATGTTTTCATTTGGACAGAGTAATTATACACTCTTAGGTGAGGTAGATAAAAACAACAAGGTGTCTTTACTTTGGTACGTAGATAACTATGACCAGAACTTGCAGGGCGTTGTTTTTAAGAAAAAAGTCAACAATGAAAGCGATTGGTCTGTATTGAATACAGACCCGCTTTTGCAGTTTAATGCAAGTTCAAAAAGCCTGGACAATATCAGCAACAATAGAGCTGTAATCAGAGAAGTAGAAACGGTGAGGAATCAGATGATTAATTCAAATGACCCTAATAACGCTTTGAATGAAGTAGACCAAGCCTCTCTGATCAATTATTTGACTGAATCACCGAGCAATGTCAATCTACTTTTGACCATGTTTATGTATGATTATGCAGTAGCAATGATTTATGGTTTTGGTTATGAAGATTATGAAATCAAGAAAAACCAAGAAGTAGAATACGGCTTATTTACAGTGGTCAATGGTCAAGAATCTCCTCAGGCAGTGGCTACTTTTAAAGCCAACACTTCTGATGAATTAGATTTAACGGTACCTCCAAAGTCTGAAAAAATTAAAAGACAAGGAAGAAAGATGTCATTGACGCTGGCATATGAAGGAGAGGCTTTGGATGAGAAATTGACCTTTGTGGGTTTTGATATTTGGAGAAAAGTAAATGGTAAAAATAGAACAAAGCTGACACCTAAAACAATCTGGCTGAATAAAGAAGATAAAATCAGAACGCTTTATTATACAGATGAAGGCATCAATCAAGACAACGATTACACCTATGAAATTGTACCTGTTTCTATCTTTAAAAATACAGGAAAACCCACTGAATTGGAATGGTCAAAGAACAAAGACTTATCCTTGATCAAACCTATCATCACCAATGATCAAAACAACGCAACAGACTTTGTGGAAGAAGGAGTGGAGCTGAAATGGGAATTGCCAGAAGTGATCAATGATCAATTAAGAGGGTTTGTGATTCAAAGAAAAATTGATGATCAGGATTTTGAAACAATTTCAGATACATTATCCAACACCGAAAGAGAATATAAGGACAACAACATCAAAGCCATTGATTACAAAGTCACCTACCGATTGGTCGTAAAGCCTATTGACAGCTATGAGTTATGGAGTAATGACTTAAAACTCTACTATTCACCAAGTTTAATACTCTCAGAGGAGGAGAAAAACTTGACATTGGAACCTGCCATAGAAAATAATGAAGTGGTGGTGAAAATGAAGTGGAATCCAAGTAAAGAATTAGAAGGCAAAGCAAAAGGTTATGTCATCTATTGTGATCGATCAGGAGGAATTTTAGCAAGAGAGCGTTCTATTGGATTTGTTGAGCGTTCAGACTATATCTATAAAGTAGAAGGAGTAGCAGGAAAGACCTATACTTTTGCCGTCAAATATGCTGATGAAAACGAACTGGTATACGACTATACCGATACGGTAAAAGTAATATTACCAACTCCAGAACTCCCTAAGGTAAATATCTGGCCTTTCTCAGTCAATGGAACAAGTATCAACCTAGAATGGGAATATCCTCAAGACATAGAAGACATCAGAGAATTTACACTTTATGTCAATGGAGAAGAGTATTCTAAAATACCTAAAGAGGACAGAAATATTACTTTAGAGAACCTGGAACAAGGGACTTATAAGTTCACAATCAAAGCATCAACCATCTACAATGTAGAGAGTGATCTCTCAAAAGTCAGAACCTTAAAGGTGCTTTAATAAAAGAAAATTAAGCCTTATTATTATGGTCTGTAAGATAAAATTAATTATGTCTTACGGACCATATTTGTTATATGGGTTGTGTTTTGATACATTCTCTTATGTAGAGAGTATTTCTTCTGATATGAAACAAAAGATATCTACTGAATTTATAGGAAGCAACAAACAAATTAATAGCATAGAATAAATTATGAAAAAGTATAATTTAGGGTATAAAAGGGGTTCTGAAGAGTATGTTTATGGGAATTTGTCAGGAGGATCTGTTGTAGGTAAAGAATTATTTTATGACAGTTGTAGAGGAGCAGGAGGGCGAAAATTTTTGTCAGATGAGGTTTCATTTAATTATATAACTCCATTTACTTTATCTGAATTTGATGAAAGAGAACTAAAATTACGTGAATTTGAGTCATTAGATGGAGGTCCATTTGCTTGTCAAATATATGTCTTTTCAATTAGGATGTATAATCTTTTGACGCAGTTTAATTTAATGGAACATCGAGTCTTTGATGGTAGAATATTATTTGGAGAGCAAATGATAGATGTAAAATGTATTCAATTTTTATTTTGTTCAGTTGAAAATTATTTTGATTTTAATTATTCTACTTTCAAAATTAAATCTAGTAAATTAACTATTAATAATGTTAAAAATACTTTCAAGACATTACCAGAATTAACAGCAAAATATAGCAAAGAATATGGTATGAAGCTTAGATGGAGGTTTGAAAAAGCTGTTATGAAACCTAGTTTTAGAGAAATAGATATGTGTTACAATGGTGGAAATGAATTTTATATAAGCGAACGCTTGAAGGATGCATTAGAAGAAGCAAACTTTGAAGGCTTACAATTCAAAGAATGTGAAGTTAATTTCGAATACTCAGACGAACAATAGCATGCCAATTTCTTTAGATATAGTTCCTTTTAAATCTATAGAAGGTAATTCATGGCGAGATTTTGGAGAATGTTACCAACATATATACAATGATCCTTCTTTACTCCAAGAAGGAAGAATTGAATTTATGATGCAACCAAAAAAGTGGGATGAAAGAATCACTTTAGAAAGTAATCAACACCTGATGGTGAAAGACTATCATCTCCCCATTCGAATACAAATAATAAAATATAAAGGAGCTCCAGAATTTCCTCATTTATATTGGTTAGATGCAACAGATTTGGGAAATGCTACATGGAAAGACTTAGAGGTATTTTGTGAAACTTGGAAAACCCATGAAACCATCATCAAAATTTCAACAGGAGATATTCAAAAATTAGAAGGGAAAAAGGTATTAGTAGCACTTTTACTGACCTTTTTAGAATTATTTGATGGGTATTTAAGAGTACCTATTATGGATGTTGATCAAAACTTTTGGAAGCATTTTACACCAAATACTTCAGCTGGTTATTTCAGAAAGGACTATTTGGAAGAGATGTATTTGGATATTATAGATGATATCTTGGATAGATAGTCTTTTAATCTACCTTCTAGAACCTCATTTGGAAACTTTTTCTGTATTTTTGAGTTTTTTTGTTACTGTATTGTAGAATGAAGTCAAACTGAGCTTAATATATAGTAATACATTACCTTAATTTACTATAAAAAATCCCTTTGTCTCACTTATTATCAGAGTGAAGCAAGGGGATTGTTTTATGAAAAAATATTTGATTTTTTAAAACAGTACGTAAGTCCTAGCATGTACAGAGTATAAGTCCTTCCTTGTACACTATGTAAGTCCTAGCATGTACAGAGTTTAAGTGCTGTTATGTACGGAGTGTAAGTCCTAGCACTTGCATGGTGTAAATGCTAGGACTTAGCTCCCTTATTGCTTTAATTATATGAATTAAAAAAAGCCATTAAGTACTTATCAAGTATTTTCACGGTTTATTACTTCATCAATAGTCCATATTTAAGCCGTAGGCTATTGAAGAAGGAGAGTATAATAGAACTACAGATTAACAGTTTACAATGTCTCTTTTAAAATCAACAATAACTTAATATAACTAATTGTATTCAATGTTGTATAACTGATAATTATTTCCTTCATTTGCGTACCAATTCTAAAAACTAATGATAATTTCTTCTATCGAATTTTTTAAAGGAAATGAAAACCAGTCTATTAAAACTTTTTGTACTTGCGGGCATTACGATGCTTGCTAGTTGCCGATTAAATGAGAACCTCAACGATTTTTCTTCAAGAACTATAACCAATCCGCTTCAACTTAATTTTGATGGATATACGACAGAAGGACTAGATTTTGGTCTTTATTGGTTTGATGAGAATCACAATTCAACTCCTGCATTTGACATGCAAACGCAAGTGCAACGTCAGGTAGGGAGTAGTTTCTATGATGCCTCAAAACCAACAGTTATTTTTTTTCATGGGTGGCAACCCTTAACTAATGGAGGAAGAGAAGATTTTCTTTTTGATGATGATGCTCTTTCTATGCAAATCAATACAACAGAACAATGGAAGCGTGACGGTTGGAACGTTGCTATATTTTATTGGAACCAATTTGCTGATGAACTAGAAGTAAAAAATGCTGAAGCAAAAATTTGGTCTTCAGAAGGGCCTCGCAGTATGAGGTACAAGAAAGCAAATGGTTCCTATGTAGAGAGTAATTTTGATATGTCTGTATCAGAAATCGCTTTTCACCAATTAAATCAAATTTTACCAGCAAATACATCGAATAATATTCGTTTTGTAGGCCATTCTTTAGGGAGTCAATTAGCCACAGCCATTGCTTACAAGTTTTCGAAAGAAAATCCAATTGCTTTAAAAAGGCTAGAATTGTTAGATCCGTTTTGGAGTAGAGGGGGCAAGAGCTACTTGTCAGACTATAACAAGGATGGCCAAGATGATTTTGTTGGAGAAGTAAGCCGTTGGTATGTCAAGGAAATGATTACCAAGGACAACTTGGCAGTGACATGGTACAGATCATCAGGTATAGCTGATCTTGGTGTTGGTGATAAAAACAGACCAATGGAAGAATTAGTAGCTTTGGTGAACATGAGATTTTGGTACTTAAATGGCCTTCAAATACCAGATAAACACGTTTATTCTCGTCATCATTACTTCTTTTCTAAGTCATTTGAAGCTCCAGTCGAATGTACTATCAGCTGGTGGAACCGTTCTAAAACAGGTAATGTCGCCGCTTCAGCCAACACAACTGATCAAAGAATCCGAGAAATGATGGGTAATCGTTATCATTGGGATCAGGTAGAAGGACGTTATACAGTAACTCCTGAAGACGATTGGTTCGAAAGAAAGTCGTACTAATCTGACTGATACTCTTATTCACCCAGTTCTATTACTCTTAAATAGAAATTATCATTGGTTTACTGGGTGGGTAAGAGTTGTTTTTAGTTAGCGATAAATAAAAAATCAATAATTATTACATCTAGAATCTAGGATATTTGTGATAACATCAAGAGCACACGCAAATGATACAACCCTTAAATTTTACTAGTAGTTTTTATAATTTAAAGTTTGTTAGTGATTACCAGGCCTTGACATTTTTGCTTCATTTTGTGTTAAGTCAAAAATGAAGAAGAGAGTAGGTCCTATAAAATCTTGTAGAAAGGTTGATTGGTTAAAGAGTTATATTCTTTATTTCTTCAATAGTTAACCCAGTTAGTTCCGCTACTTGCTCAACTGTAAGGTTCATTGCCAAACCATTTTTAGCCGTTTCAATAGCTTTTCTTTTCTCCCCAATTTCAATACCTTCTTCAATTCCCTCGCCCTTCGCTGTATCCAAAGAATTATGCAAATCCCTATAATACTTTAAAGAATCTTCATAGCTCATTATTTCTTTTCTCGTCATTTTAGCTACTTCAGCAGTTTCAAAGAAAGCATCAAAGATTTTACCTTTAAGTTCTTTTGGTCGTTCATCCAGTTTGGGGAGGTTTTTAATGACGTATAACCATTTGTCAAACCTTGTTTCTAATTCAGATAAATTTTTATTGAAATTAGGCATGGCCAAATATGTAAAAGTCAACTTATTATAGAATATTTTTTGGGTTTCTATATCAGTCAACTTCACATCATATCGGTATTTATTTTGTCCTTTATCTTCATCAAAAACAAAATCTAAAATAGCAATTGTATATACAGCCTTCAGTTCATAATTCCAATCCGTACCTTTCTTGACTTGTTCTTGGATCGGGAAAGTAGAATAATACGAAGCTCTATCTTTAAAGAAATTCTGCTTAGTTTTTTGTAGTTCTACTATAAATTTCTCACCTCTTTCATTTTCGCAATACAAGTCAAATATAGCCTTTCTATCAATTTCACCGCTACCTAAATGCTCATTTTTCAAATAAGTCATAGACTTAATTTCTCCTTCTTGTTCACGAAGAAGTTCATTTAAAAAGTCCATAAGAATAGCCTTGCTTGGTTCTTGTTCAAATAAGCGTTTAAAACCAAAATCGGTAAAAGGGTTGATGTATTTTTCTTGTAGCATCTTTGTAATTTTCTTTTGAACAAATGTATAAATTAATGAGAAGCCAAAAAAGAGAGAAAATAGACTGCCAAAGAAACGGTTATACCTGAAGACGAATTGCTGAAATTTTTGGAAACATTAGACGGGAGAAAAGCAAGAAGTGCCCAAGTGATGCTCAAAAAGCAGCACAAGAAAAGTTTACTGCTGCTTTGATTGCTTTGCCTAAAAATAGGACAACGGTAATCGATATGATCATAAGGAAACCAATCAGTAGTTTTCCTAAAGCCGTAGACAATAAAAGAAAAGGCCCAAGAGAAAAAATCCCTTGAACCTTCCTATGAATCGAAATAGTTAATTCCTCAATTACTGATCGAGGGGGTTAGTGATCAGAATCTACCTCTTATAAACTTTCATAGTTTTCACTTGACCATTTACAGTAAAGCGAAGTATGTAAATGCCACTCTGAAGATTTGCGGTATTCAAAATAACTTTACCTTCACCAAACTGTGATTTTACTCTGTGTGTTTTTCCGTTTACATCAAAAAGCTCAATCGATTTAGAAACCTTTTTAGTATCCACACCTTTGATGGTTAATTGATCTTGGAAAGGAACCGGATAGATAGAAAGTCCTTCTAATTCCTCCAAATCAACTAAAGGACGATTGTTTGAACTAGAAGCCGTAGTTGGAGCCACGCCAGCCACATCTTTGTAATGAACGCTGAATTCAGCGGCAGAAGCCCATCTACGACCATCTATTGCAGATGAAGTTTGGAATGCAATATATCTTGTTGAGAACTTATTAAACTTAACAGATTGCTTAAGTCTAGTATCTTGTAAATTTCCTGAAGAAAGAGCTTGCCACTCATTTCCATCCCAGCCATATAAAGTATAACCTTTGACCATACCTGTTTTGCTGTCGTCTTGACGTGCCGTGTAAGAGAAACCTTCTAATTCACGAGTTTGACCAAGATCAATTTTAAAGTTGTGAGGGTGTGAAGAGTTATCATCATACCAGTTCGAATGCCAGATTGTAGATGTATTACCATCTACAAGGTTTTCTTTTCCTTGTTGTGCACTGCCTGTTTCTTCACTGTTTACAGAATATACCTCACAGCCATTACAGTTATCCACCACGTTGCCGTTATTATCAGAAACTGCTACAACTACTTCTACTTCATTCGAGAAACCAGAATAACGAGTCTCATCATAAGCTCTTACTCTGTAGATGTAAGTTCCGTTTTCTAAGTTTTCATCAGTATAAGTTACTGCATTGCTTTGGCTAATGAAGTCAATACGTGTAAAGTCTCCGCCATTGTCACTTCTCTGGATCGTGTAACCTTTTTCAATACTTGAGTTATCTACCCAGTTTAAAGTAACATTTTTAGAACTTACTGAAGCAGTAAGACCACTAGGAGCACCAATTTCATCTTCAACTTGGCCTTCAATTACTGCATCAGCTGAATTAGAGTAATCCGAGTAGGTATTATCTTTCTTCGCTCTCAAACGGTAAGTATATGATCCAGGGTTTAAGCCAGCGTCAGTATATGTCTCTGTATTGGCATTTAAAGTTGCAATCACAGTATATGCTTCACCATTTAAACTTCTTTCTAATACAAAATTATCTTCGTTGTTAGAGTTGTCATCCCAATCTAATTTTACAGATTGGTCTGTTACGGCAGCCACTAAACGGTTAGGGGCATTCAGTGTAATACCAGTGTCAGTATCGCCACCATAAAGATCAGCTTCCCAGATTCCTCTACCATAAGTGGCTAATCTAATTTTACGAGAAGGGAAGTGGATTTCTAATTCCGTAGTCTGAACATTAGGTAGGTTAGTAGCATATTTTACCCAATCATTTCTGTTGTCGTTGGTGTAATAAACGCCAGCGCTCATGCCAACATATAATCCATTCTCACTGGTGTCATCAAATGCTAAGCATAAAGCGGAAATGTTTGGAAGGTTGCCTCTGATGTTTGACCAAGAAGAACCGGCATTCACAGAAAGATAAACTCTAGAACCAGTTGTAGCAATAGCAACTCTTTCAGGGTTTGTTGGATCAACTGCAATGTAGTTCACATCACCAGAGAAATTGTCAATTCTAGTCCATGAAGGAGAAGAGCTTTGCCCATTTTTTGTTCTCCACATACTGCCTTCATTGGCAATGTAAATGTAGTTATTGTTAGAAGGGGCAATAGCAATTTCGTCTAAAGAACCACCAATGTTGATACTTGATGTAATATTGCTCCAGCTACTTCCGCCGTTTCTACTTCTGTGTAAACTTTGGTAACCCACATAAATTGTATTATTGTCTACGGGGTCCATTGCAAATGGAGTGACCCATTCTCCAGACCCACTTGGTCTGCTGATGTTGCCAATGCTGTTACCTCCATCAGTACTTTTGTAAAGCGAGCCATTTTGAGTGGTGCCATAGATCACATTTTTGTTCACGTGATCAATAAAACACTCCATGCCATCAGCACCAAGCCATTCTTTGAAGTTTCGGCTAGTACCGTGCATGATGTTAGTACCATTGTCTTGAGCACCACCTACAATTCTGTTGGCATCTGTTTTAGAACCACCGATTCTGTAGTATTGTCTTACCGCTAAACCACCTTGTGTTAAGTCAGAAGTATTTGAACCATTGTTTGTACTTCTGTAAATACCACCATCAGTACCGTAGTAGATTACACCGTTGATGAAACGCATAAATTCTACGTCAGCGTGAATATATGATTTTCCACCTGGAGAGCTCCAAGTTGCTAACTTTGTGAAACTTCTACCGCCATTTGTAGATCTAGAGTAATCCATACCTGCTAAGTGAACTTCATCTTCATTAGAATCTGAAACAGCAATGGCCATATCTCTCCAAGCTTGAGTGAAGTAAACTTGATTAGTAGAAACAGAGTTATTGTCAGCGACTACTGAGAAAGACTGACCTCCATTTGTAGAGCGGTATAAACGTCCAAAACTACTACCTGAAGCTTGTACAATATAGATGTAGTTAGCATTAGCAGGCGTTACAGCCATTTTCATTCTTTCAGAAGAAACAATTCCACTACTCACTCTAGAGAATGAAGCACCACCGTTAGTAGAACGGAAGAAGTAATCTCCACAAGCATAAACCACATTTGTGTTGCCAGGCATAAATTCAACATCTTCTGAAGCAGAGTTATTCACTGTTGAGAATGAACCACCTGCGTTTGTAGAACGGTATAATGCTCTTGTTGTACCTACAAAAATAGTATTTCCATTAGGGTGAATTAAGATTCTTCTAGGCGTACCACTAACGCTTTTGATCACTGACCATGAGTTACCTCCGTTAGTAGACTTTAGAATTTGCCCCGCAGAATTACCAATGTAGACAGTGTTAACATCAGTCGGGTCAATCGCAACAGACCAAATCGTCATATTTGAAAGATCATCACCAACTGGTCTCCAAGATTGTCCTGCATCAACAGACTTCCAGATACCACCACCTGGAGAACCTGCAAAGATGATTTTTTGAGCTTGGCGTTCCACATCAATCGCTACAATTCTACCTAAACCAGGGTTCCAGCTTGTAGTTCTTGACCAGTTAAAAGGACCTAATTCTTGCCATCCATCATTTGCTGCTGCAACACGACCGTTGGATGTTGGGGCAGGGGATTGGAAACCCTCTACTTGCTGAACGATATGTTTGTCAGTATATACACGACCTTTATCATCTGCATTTCTTTTTGCCCAATACAGTGCACGTTGGTATAATTTGTACCCACTTCCTTTGCCTGTATCATGCGTTTTAAAATAACGATTACCTTTTCTTTCTAACTTTTTGACTTTGATGCCTTCTTCTTGTGTCAGTTGTAAAATCTCCTGTGCTGTAGAGCCTTGAATAGAAAAGAAGGATAGCAGAACTGCACCAATAGTGATCCTTATTGATGAATTCAATCTTCTAAAATTTAGCATAAATAATTTTAAATTACGTTACATATGGCAATAACGTTCCTATTTATTCCTAGAGTTATAGTTAAGTATATTGTAAACTAAATTACCACAAACTTTAAATAGGCATTTTAGCAAGCTTTTTATGTTCAACATCCAAGCTTCTTTCTTCTTCATTTTTGTTTTGAACCAAAAAGAAAGCAAAAAAATCAAGGTTTAGAAGTCAAAAGCTAAATTCCATTCTTTTCACCTAAATGATTTTAAACTCGCCTTGCTCAAACGAGAAAATCATTCGGTTCAATCCATGAAATTCTTAATGCTTTTCCCTTCAAGGCCGAGGGAGTACTACCCAACTAAAATGGTAGAAAGCTCACTAGCGTGAATGTTAAGTATTAGTGTCATTTGTGTTCTACAGATCATTAGAAATCTCCTGATTTCTAAATAAGTAACGAAATTTAGTTTACAGTGTATTAAGACAGAAAAGAGGGACAAAATAACGTGCATCATGACTGATATCATGGGCAATTGATATTGATTCCACCAACACTAAAGTGTTGCTTACGTTTCCAACCTTCAAGACTTCAGTCTTGATGAAGTTGGGCTATTAACTGCCCATAGTTTAAACTATGATGTACGAAATATCCATTTTCTTTTATCTTGATACTTAAGAATAGGAACTGAAATAATTCAATAATGGAACTTTAATTGATTTTGTAACCTTCTAGTGTTTTTGTTAAATGAATTGATTTAAAGAGGGAGACATGTTGTAATTACTCAACCTCCAATTTTTAGTAATTTGTTTCTCGCTGGATTTAATAGATTGTTTTATTTATTTAAAAGTACTTGAAAGCGGACAATGAATGATTAATCATTTTTAGTTAGTTCGAACTTCTTTTAGCTTTCAGATGGCAAATATAGTTTTGTTTTTTCTGGAATCAACAAATTTTTTAAAATAATTGAGTGAATGCTCATTTACACCCTGTATTTCATTAAAAAATTGTTTTTTTTAGCTGAAAATCACTGAGAAATTAATGACGCTATTGTTATATTTTTAAATAAATTGATTTCAAAATTGAACTAGTTTTCAGGGTAGAAGAACAAATGATTGTATGAGTTGCTATGAGATTAATACTTATGGTTTTGAATTGAATGTTCATTTTTAGCGTAAAATATTAGGAAGATTTCTTAGCTTAAATGAAGTGAAAAACGTGCAAACTTTTCAAATGATAGTTCAAGACAAACAGTCCCCTCTATATGAGAAGTACTTTCCCATATAGAGGGGACTGCTATTCCCATTACTATGAGACTATCTTTCCCATGAGTATGGGACAATTACTAGCATTACCCTGAATAAGTAAGGTATTTGAATAAAAATAACCCCTTACTACACTTTTTGATGATTAGTGTGGCAACAGGAATTCTTTATGCTATACAACTTTATTATAATAGATAGTTTATTGATTCAAAAAGCGACCCAAAAGCCATAGTTCTAATAATGGAGGAATTAGAGAAGTACATTCAAGTAAGAACCATCAAAAAAGGTCCAAGAGTAATCCCCTTGAACCTTTAAAATATTTTATAAATCCAAAACCAACGAAGGAGGCCTTCCGATGACGGCTTTGTTATCCTTAATAACAATAGGTCTTTCAATCAATTTTGGATATTCTACCATGGCATTGATGTATTCCTCGTCAGTAAGTTCTTTGCCTGTGAAGTTTTCTTTATAAATGGCTTCCCCTTTACGGATAAGTGCCAAAGGTGCGATATTAAGCATCGAAAGAATTTCCTCAATTTCAGCTTTAGTAGGAGCATCTTTTAAGTATTCTCTTACTTCCACTTCCTCACCATTTTCCTTCAAAAGGTTTAAAGATTCTCTACTTTTCGAGCATCTAGGATTATGCCATATTTTTATCATTTTCTGTTCTCGTTTGGTTAAATAATTCCAATAACTTTCTTGCACCTGCAATAGCCGGCAATTTATTTTGAATTACTTGATTCTCCAAATGATTTAGATTTCCTTCCACAGAGGCATTGGTGTAGAAGGCTCTTTTCAGATGATTATCGATGGTTTCGTGCATCCAATGCAAGTTTTGACTCTGACGGTTGGATTGGAAGAAACCTTTCTCTTTCATTTCCTTCTCAAACTTCATGATGTTCTCCAATATTTCATCCAAGCCTTCATTTTGCACCGAAGAACAGGTCATTACTTTTGGAGCCCAGCCAGACTCAGCAGGAGGGAACAAGTGTAATGCATTCTGATAACTTGCTCTTGCCATTTTGCCACGATGCACATTATCACCGTCACATTTCGTAATTGCAATAGCATCGGCCATTTCCATAATACCTCTTTTGATACCTTGGAGCTCGTCGCCTGCACCGGCAAGCATTAACAGCAAGAAGAAATCAACAATGCCTTTTACAGTGGTTTCTGATTGACCAACACCTACTGTTTCGATTAAGATGACATCAAAACCTGCCGCTTCACAAAGCAACATGGTTTCTCTAGTTTTATGATTTACGCCTCCCAAAGCACTACCTGCAGCGGAAGGACGAACATACGCTAATGGATCGTTGGATAATTCTTCCATTCGGGTTTTATCACCCAAAATACTACCACCACTGATTTGTGAACTCGGGTCAATGGTCAGCACCGCCAATTGCATTTCTTTTGAAGTGATGTATTTTCCAAAAGATTCAATAAAGGTACTTTTACCTACCCCTGGAACACCCGTAATACCTACTCTGAGTGTATTGCCGGTATGTGGCAGAATCAGTTCAAGTATTTCTTCTGCCAAAATAACATCGGCAGGGAGTTTACTTTCTATGATTGTGATGGCTCTACTTAATATTATTCTGTTACCACTAATAATACCATCAGCATATTCCTGTGCACTAAGTCTTTTTTTTCTTTTATATCTCATGGTAAAAGAAGAACGATTTTTATGTTGAATATTTCATTTAGCCCAATCTATTTATAGGATATAAATGAGGAACTGGGTATCTCTATTTTTTATAATAAAAGAGAAGAAGCCTATCACTGTTTTTGCCTTCACAAAGCTACATACAATTCTTCTAAAAAGGTATTAAATGTGTTTATAATACAATTTCTAATATTTTTTAATTTTTTTTATTGTTTCTAAATAAGGCGAAAGATGATTTTTGTTTCCAAATTAAAGTATTGATATTCAGATGTATAAAACATGTTTGAAGGTTTGCTTTTTTCCTTGGAAACAGTTTTTATGATTTTAATCTTTATTTAGATGATGAATGTTATCACAAACAATTTCTTTTTGTATGACTTTTACGATACATAATAAAGGTCAACAAGCTTATCACGCCTTTTATTATTACTAACTTTTAAAAAGCAACAGAAATGAATATATCACACATTGAGCACATTGGTGTAGCGGTAGAAAACTTAGAAGAGTCAATTAAGTATTACGAAGAAGTATTAGGACTTAAATGTTATGCTATCGAAGAAGTAGAAGAGCAAAAAGTAAAAACTGCTTTCTTTAAAGTAGGAGATACTAAAATTGAGCTTTTAGAATCTACATCTGAAGACGGACCAATCGGAAAATTCGTCGCTAAAAAAGGGCCAGGAATGCATCACCTAGCATTCGCAGTTAAAGATATCGAGAAGAACTTAGAAGATGCTGAAGGAAAAGGTGTTCGTTTATTAGACAAAACACCAAGAAAAGGAGCAGAAGGATTAGATATCGCATTCTTGCATCCTAAATCAACTCATGGAGTTCTTACTGAGCTTTGCGAGAAGAAATAACTATTACTTTTGAATACCTACCAAGTACATAAGTAGAGTAACCAAAATAAATCGGTGACTTGCTTCTAGAAAGTAAGTTACCAAGCTTCAGTAGTTGACGGAAAGAACTACTAAAAGTAAGAAAACACTAAAGGCACGTCAGGAGCAGTAATCGTTCGACCTAACACGGCTTAACGATGCTATCTTAACAGTAGATTAAAATTGATTTTTTTAACCTGTAGAAATACAGGGCTGGACGGTTATTGCCTTGACTTTCTTACGCCAAAGTAAAATGAATCAAAGACACCGTAATAGGTGTTATAATATTTGACAAATACCCGCTGGGAATTATCAATGGGAACTAACAGAGATAAGGTTAGAGAACTTGTAGAGAAAAGATCACAAGCCCGCTTAGGTGGTGGTGAAAAAAGAATTGACAAGCAACATAGTCAAGGTAAGTTAACGGCTAGAGAGAGAATTGACCTTCTTTTAGATGAAGGCAGTTTTGAGGAGTACGACATGTTTGTAACGCACCGTACGAAATCTTTCGGCTTGGATAAACAACAATATTTATCAGATGGTGTAGTAACGGGTCACGGTACTATTGACGGTAGAGTTGTTTATGTATTCGCACAAGACTTCACAGTATTCGGAGGTTCACTTTCTGAAACATTTGCACAAAAGATCTGTAAAGTAATGGATCAAGCAATGAAAGTAGGAGCACCAGTAATCGGTTTGAATGATTCAGGTGGAGCACGTATACAAGAAGGCGTTAGGTCTCTTGCGGGTTACGCTGAGATCTTCCAAAGAAACATCATGGCGTCAGGTGTTGTGCCTCAGATTTCTGCAATCTTAGGACCTTGTGCAGGTGGTGCAGTTTACTCTCCAGCATTGACTGACTTTATCTTGATGACGGACCAAACATCATACATGTTTGTAACAGGTCCTAAAGTAGTAAAATCAGTAACAGGTGAGGTGATTTCTGTAGAGGATTTAGGTGGTGCGAACATGCACGCTTCTAAATCTGGTGTAGCTCACATGATGACTGAAAACGATGAGGAGACATTATTGTTAATCCGTAAGTTGATGAGTTTCTTGCCTTCAAACAACCTTGAAGAGCCACCACAAATCCCATGTAATGACCCAATTGAAAGAATTGAGGATAAATTGAACGAGGTGATTCCTGATGATCCTAACAAACCTTATAACATGCTAGATGTTATCCACTTGTTAGTTGATAATGAGGAATTCTTAGAAACGCACAGAGCTTATGCTAAAAACATTATCACAGGTTTTGCTCGTTTCAATGGTCGTCCAGTAGGTATTATTGCCAACCAACCTTCATTCTTAGCGGGTGTACTTGATATTGAAGCATCGAAAAAAGCAGCACGTTTTGTTCGTTTCTGTGATGCATTCAATATTCCAATCGTAACATTAGTAGACGTACCAGGTTTCTTGCCAGGTTCAGGTCAAGAATATGGCGGTATTATCCTTCACGGTGCCAAGTTATTATTCGCTTACGGTGAAGCAACAGTTCCAAAAATCACTATTACACTTAGAAAATCTTACGGTGGAGCACACGACGTAATGAGTTCTAAACAATTAAGAGGTGATATCAACTACGCATGGCCAACTGCCGAAATCGCAGTAATGGGTGCTAAAGGTGCTGTAGAGGTATTAGAAGGAAGAGCTATTCGCTCAATCGAAGATAAAGCTGAGAGAGCGAAATTCATGCAAGATAAAGAGGACGAATACGTAGAGAAATTCGCAAATCCTTATCAAGCAGCGAAATACGGATTTATTGATGATGTAATCGAGCCAAGAAATACAAGATTCAGAATCTGTAGAGGTTTAGAAGTATTAGCAACTAAGAAAGAAGTTAATCCTCCTAAGAAGCACTCTAATATTCCACTTTAATCAAATAATAATATGGAAGATCAAGTAACACAATTTGGTTTCACCGAAGGATTAGTGATCACATTGGTTGGAGTAGGATTGGTATTCTTTACCTTAACCTTATTATTCCTTCTTTTTATCTCGTTCACTTATTTGGTTCCGATCGTAATGAACAAGATCAACAAACCAAAACAAATTGTGATCAAAAAGGATGATGAGGAGATGGTTATCAATGCCACTAAAGTATCTGGTGAAGTAAACGCTGCAATTGCTGCGGCAGTTTACCACTATATGGCAGAGGCACACGATGAAGAATCAACAATTCTAACGATCCAAAAAGTGAAGAAGGCTTACTCACCATGGAGTTCGAAGATCTATTCAGTTCATGGCAGTCAGCTTAACCGTTAATACCGAATAAAATGAAAAACTATAATTTTACAGTTAACGGTAACAACTATGCCGTTACAATAAAAGGAGTTGAAGGTCAAGCTATTGAATTAGAAGTCAATGGTACACCTTATAAAGTGGAGATGGACAAGGAAGTGAAAACTTCTAAAACTCCAAAACTAATGCGTTCTGAGGCTCCAAGAACAGCAGCGCCGAAAGCAATTACACGTTCAGCGAAAAAATCAAATATCGTAGCACCACTTCCAGGTACTGTAATGACCATCAACGTAAAAGAGGGTGATGCAGTGAAGCAAGGCGATATCTTGATGACAATGGAAGCAATGAAGATGGAAAACAATGTATTGGCAGAAGCAGACGGTACAATTGCAAGCATTAAAGTAGAAGAAGGAACGTCAGTATTACAAGGAGAGGTTCTTGTAGAGTTGGCGTAAGTGGTTTCATTCTAAACAACAATTATTATGAATACGAAACGCTTATTTATCGTCTTTGGAGCCATCGCAACCATCATGATTTCATGGGCAGCTGCATCAGCAGCAGGCTTATCAAATCAGACAATTGGTGAAGTGACTCAAGCAGCAGTCGCAACAGGTGCACCACAAGATTTTAATACATTGGCAATGAATGGTCTGATGAACTTCATGTCAATGACAGGTTTTGCAAACTTAACTTTGCCAAACTTTGTAATGATCTGTGTGGGGTTATTATTTATATTCTTAGCTATTAAATTTGATTACGAACCCTTATTACTTATTCCAATTGGAGCAGGTGTAATTATCGGTAACATACCATTTGTTGCTGGAAATCAGATTGGTATTTATGAAGAAGGTTCAGTATTAAGTTACTTATATTTTGGTGTTGAGAAAGGTATTTATCCTCCGCTTATTTTCTTAGGAATTGGAGCAATGACCGATTTTACTTCTCTGATCGCCAATCCGAAATTAATGCTTTTAGGAGCAGCCGCTCAAGTGGGTGTGTTCTTAACATTTATCGGTGCAATCACATTAGGATTTGATTTAAGTGAAGCAGCTGCCATTGGTATTATTGGTGGTGCTGACGGTCCAACGGCCATCTTCCTTTCTTCTAAATCTGCACCTCATTTACTTGGAGCAATTGCTATTGCAGCTTATTCATACATGGCACTTGTACCAGTGATACAGCCACCAATCATGCGTTTGATGACAACGCCGGAAGAAAGAAAAATCCGTATGAAGCCACCAAGAACGGTGACAAAAACAGAGAAAATTCTTTTCCCGTTGGTAGGTTTAATCTTAACTACATTTATCTCGCCAAGTGCACTGCCACTTTTAGGCATGTTATTCTTCGGTAACTTATTGAAAGAGTCAGGTCACACAGAACGTTTAGCAAACACTGCTAGAACGTCGATGATCGACATTATTACAATCTTACTAGGAGTAACAGTAGGTGCCTCAACTCAAGCAAGCGTTTTCATTACGACTAGTTCATTGAAAATCTTCGCTTTAGGTGCCGTTGCCTTCGCTATTGCTACATTCTCAGGGTTAGCTTTTGCTAAGATCATGAACTTATTCTTAAAAGGTGATAACAAGATCAACCCATTGATTGGAGCAGCTGGAGTTTCTGCAGTACCTGACTCGGCAAGAGTTGTACAGCAGGAAGGATTAAGAGCAGATTCAAATAACCACTTATTAATGCATGCCATGGCACCAAACGTAGCTGGTGTAATTGGTTCGGCAGTAGCAGCGGGTATTTTGATTAGCTTCTTGTCTTACTTCCAGCAAGTTGGAGGAATGTAATTCTCCAATAGCGATAAGAGTATGTTTGGAACCAAAACTTTAGCCGGAAAATGGATTTCAAACATGCTCAACTATACCAAAATTAGTATAGTCCAAGAGATTTGTTTTATTATTGTATCACCAATACACACTAAATAACATAAATATGGCTGAAAAATTATTTTCAGACTTCGAGCCGATCAGTAAAGAGACTTGGAAAGAAAAAGTTATCACTGACCTAAAAGGAGCTGACTTCGATAAAAAGCTAGTATGGAAAACTGAAAACGGAATGACTATTCCTCCATACTTCACTTCAGAGGATAGACAAGATAAATCCGAATTATTAAGTGAACTGAAGAACATTTTACCATCAAACGAAAACGAAGGAATGGATTGGAAATCATTCCAGAGAGTAGTTGGTAAAGATAATGCTGAAGTAAACACTAATGCTTTATATTTATTAGACCGCGGTGTTGAAGGTCTAGTGTTTGATGTTGATAGTATTGAAGACTTCGATATCGAGCAAGCATTAAAAGGAATCAGTATTGAAATGATCAGTATTGGTTTCGAAAATGTAAAACACCCAAGAACATTAATGAGAGATTATGTAGGTTACCTACACATCCATGGTGTTTCTTTAGACAAAGTAGCAGGTTACATTCATTTTGATCCGATCCATGACTTCACTACAACAGGTGCAATGGATGAGGAAGGATTCCAGCGTTTATCAAGATTGATTTCTTATACTGCTGAAATGCCTAACTTCAAAGTGATCTCAGTAGCATCTGATGCTTTTGTAAACGCTGGTGCAAACCATGTACAAGAATTAGCATTCACTTTAAATACATTAGTAGAGTACATCGATCAATTAGCAAAATATGATGTTGAGCCTACTGAAGTATTAAGTAATGTAATCTTCCAAGCGACAGTAGGAGGTGACTACTTCCACGAAATCGCTAAATTCAGGGCATTTAGATTATTAGTTTTAGAAATCGCTAAACTTTACGATGCGTCTTTCGATGCAAACAATATCGTTATTGTTGGTAATTCTTCACTTTGGTCTAAATCATTATATGATCCAAACGTAAACATGCTTCGTAACACTACGGAAGCAATGTCTGCTGTATTGGGTGGTGTTGATGCTATCAATATCGAAGCACACAATGCTTCTTATGAAAAGCCAACAAGACAGTCACAAAGAGTTGCCTTAAACATTTCTCACTTAATGAGAGAAGAGGCTTACTTAGGTAAAGTAGCTGACCCTGCTTCAGGATCATACTATATCGATACATTGACTGAAAAGTTATTGGATGCTGCTTTATTATTATTCCAAACAATTGAATCTGAAGATGGTTTCTTAGCTTCATTCAAATCGGGTGGAATCCAAAGCTTGATCCAAAAGACTAGAGATCAAAAAGAAAAATTAATCGCTCAACGTAGAAGCGTTTATGTAGGTACAAACAGATACCCTAATCAACTAGAAGTGATCAACCCTGAAGGTGTTCAAGTAAATCACGATACAGTTGCTGAGGTAGAATTGTTATTACCACAACGTGCCACTCTACAGTTTGAGAACCTTCGTCTTAAGACTGAAAAATACGTTCATGATGGCGGTACTCGTCCTAAAGTATTCAATACTTTGTTCGGTAACTTGGCTATGCGTAAAGCAAGATCAACTTTCGCTATGGACTTCTTCGGTACAGCAGGTTTCGCATCAGAGGAGCAATTCTTCAACTCAGTAGAAGAAGCAATCCAAGGTGCTATCCAAACAGATGCTGATATCGTAGTGATGTGTTCTTCGGATCCAGAATACCAAGAGCATGTAGCGGCATTTGCGAAAGCATTCAAGGCTTCAGAAGCAAAAGGTAAGAAATTAATCCTTGCTGGATTCCCAGGTGAATTCGAAGCAGCTTATACAGAAGCAGGTGTTGATGGATTTGTTCATGTGAAAACGAATGCCATTCAAGCGTTAAGCCAATTCCAAGCTGATTTAGAGATCGCTTAATTGGTCTTCTTGAATTAAAGTTTTCAATTTAAAAAACGAAGGAAATGAAACCAGATTTTTCAAAATTAAATATAAATGATATCAAAGTTGTTTCAGCAGAGAAACTTGTGGAAGAGCAAGGTAAGCTGTGGACAACTGCGGAGGGAATCGAAGTAAAGCAGAAGTTTTCAAAAGAAGATACTCAAAGTGCTGAGCATCTTGAATTCGGAGCAGGTCTTCCTCCATTCTTAAGAGGTCCTTACTCAGCGATGTACGCTTTGAGACCTTGGACTATCCGTCAGTATGCAGGTTTCTCTACAGCAGAGGAGTCAAATGCATTCTACAAAAGAAACTTAGCAGCAGGTCAAAAAGGTCTTTCAGTAGCCTTTGACTTGGCAACTCACCGTGGTTACGATTCAGATCACCCACGTGTAGTTGGTGACGTAGGTAAAGCAGGTGTAGCGATCGATTCAGTAGAAGATATGAAAATCTTATTCAATGATATTCCATTGGATAAAATGTCAGTATCAATGACAATGAACGGTGCGGTAATCCCAGTATTGGCTTTCTACATTGTTGCAGCTGAGGAGTCAGGAGTATCAAAAGAGAAATTGAGTGGTACGATCCAAAATGATATTTTGAAGGAATTCATGGTACGTAACACGTACATCTATCCTCCAAAACCATCAATGAGAATCATCTCAGATATCTTCTCTTATACTTCTAACAACATGCCGAAATACAATTCTATTTCTATTTCGGGATACCACATGCAAGAAGCAGGTGCTACAGCAGACATCGAGTTGGCTTACACACTTGCGGACGGTTTAGAATACTTAAGAGCTGGTAAAGCAGCTGGATTAGATATTGATGCATTCGCACCTCGTTTATCATTCTTCTGGGCAATCGGTATGAACCACTTCATGGAGATTGCTAAGATGAGAGCAGGTCGTATGCTTTGGGCGAAAATTGTAAAACAATTCAACCCTAAAAACCCTAAATCAATGGCCTTGAGAACACACTCTCAAACTTCAGGTTGGTCATTGTCGGAGCAGGATCCATTTAACAACGTAGCAAGAACAGCAATTGAAGCAATGGGTGCAGCATTGGGGCATACTCAATCATTGCACACCAACGCACTTGATGAGGCCATTGCATTACCAACTGACTTCTCGGCTCGTATCGCTCGTAACACGCAGCTTTACATCCAAGACGAGACGAACGTTTGTAAAGTAATCGATCCATGGGCAGGTTCACACTATGTGGAGTACTTGACAAATGAGATCGCGCAAAAAGCTTGGAAACTTATCGAAGAAGTAGAAGAGCATGGCGGTATTGCAAAAGCAATTGAAAAAGGTATTCCGAAAATGAGAATTGAGGAAGCTTCTGCCAGAAAACAAGCTCGTATTGACTCAGGTCAGGATACAATTGTCGGAGTAAATAAGTATATTTCAGACGAGAAGACTGAAATCGACGTATTAGAAATCGACAACACTGTAGTACGTGAAGGTCAAATTGCTCGTTTAAAGAAAATGAGAGAAGAGCGTGACACTGATAAAGTAAATGCAGCACTTGAAGCTATCGAAAAGGCAGCAGTAACAGGTGAAGGCAACTTATTAGAGTTAGCAGTAGAGGCAGCAAGATGCCGTGCTTCTCTTGGTGAAATTTCAGATGCTATGGAAAAAGATTTTGGTAGATATAAAGCTACAATCCGTAATATCTCAGGAGTTTACTCTCATGAGGTAGCAGGTGACAAGTCGTTTGCTGAAGCAAAAGAATTAGCGAATGAATTCGAGAAATTGGAAGGTAGACGTCCAAGAGTAATGATCGCTAAGATGGGTCAAGATGGTCACGATAGAGGTGCAAAAGTAATTGCAACTTCATTCGCAGACATCGGATTCGACGTGGATATGGGACCATTGTTCCAGACTCCAGAAGAAGTGGCTCGTCAAGCGGCTGAAAATGATGTGGACTGTGTAGGTGCATCATCATTAGCAGCAGGTCACAAAACGTTAATTCCTCAATTAATTGAAGAGTTAGCACGTTTAGGTCGTGAGGATATCATGGTATTTGCAGGTGGTGTAATTCCAGAGCAAGATTACCAATTCCTTTATGACAACAAAGTAGCAGCGATCTTCGGTCCTGGTACTAGAGTTCCATATTCAGCGAAGAAAGTACTTACGTTACTTTTGGAAGAGGATGAAGTGGAAAATTAATTCTGAAATTATATATACCTATAATTTGTGAGATAATGGGGGGTGCCGTTTGCGATTACGGCGCTCCTTTTTTTATGAATAAAATTTTATTCTTGCCCCATTAAGCAAATCTATTTAGATTCAACTTTTTAAACTTATCAATTACAAACGAATGAATTATTACTTAAAATTACTACTTACATTATCTCTGTTTACCTTATCATTTACACTTTTCAGCCAAACATCAAAAGTCTTTGAAACCAAAACTGTAAAAAGTGAAATTTTGGGAGTAGAGAAAAAGTATTCTATCTATTTTCCGGAAGGATATGAAAAGTCAGAGAGAAGCTATCCAGTGCTTTATCTATTGCATGGTTACAGTGATAATCATACCGGTTGGATACAATTTGGTGAAGTTCAACGTATAGCGGATCTGACTATTCAAGAAGGTAAAGCAACACCAATGATTATTGTGATGCCTGATGCAGACACGGATCGAATCGGTTATACCAACAACATTGATGGAAAATGGAATTATGAAGATTATTTCTTTGAGGAATTGATACCACACATCGAAGCCACTTATAGAACAAGAAATGAAAAGCGTTATCGTGCCATTGCAGGTTTGAGCATGGGAGGTGGAGGTACCTTTATTTATGCATTACATCACCCTGAATTATTTGTAGCCGCCTGTCCTTTGAGTGCTTGGTTTGGAGAAGCAGATTATGAGCAGAGAAAAAAGGAAATGGCTCCGTATTATGAAGGGAAATCAAAGAAAGAAATTCAAGCCCATTATGAAAGAAATAATCCATTAGTATTAATGGAACAGCTTCCAGAAAAAATCGAGTGGAACAACAGAATCCGTTGGTATATTGATTGTGGTGATGATGACCATCTTTCAATTGACAATAGTAAAATGCACATCTTGATGACAAATAAAGAGATCCCTCATGAATTTAGAATGAGAGATGGAGGACACAATTGGAGTTATTGGAGAAGCGCCTTACCAACTGTATTGGAATTTGTTACGAAGTCTTTCCATCAGTATTAAATTTGATTATTATTTAGGTAAATAACATGTTATAATTTAATTTGTAACATGTTATTTTTTTATGATTAATTATTTTCTAAAAATTAAACTAAAAATGACTTATAACTTTCATTCGATAAAATACCCAATGTCTGTATTTTATTTTATTATGGCTGTTTGTTGTCCCTCATTATTTTTTCCTCTTATCTATGGATTAAATGTGTATACATTATCAATGTTATTGGTTCTTGCACTTTTAAGTATTCTCTATTACTTGAATTTTAGTAAAATACATTGGGTGGATTTGGAAGTTGAGTTAGACAAAGAGAGTATCTCTATCAATGGGGAAAAAATGAATTTCAAAGACTTGGAGCGTTATGAATTTAGAAAAGCATCTGTTATGTCAGGAGAGAAGAATCCATTGCATCTCAAGTTTAAATCCTTTAGCTTTTTGTTTCACCCTCCTAAAAAGTCACCTTCAGTTCAAAATGACTATGATGATTTTATTAAACACTTTAATGAGATTATCAAAGAACTAAGATTAGGGTCTAGACAAAAAATACTTTCCAAACTACTCGTTAATGGTATGGGAGTATTTAGTTTGGCTTATCTGGTGCTAATTGTTTATATGTCAGCTGTATATGGAAAAGAAATGTTAAGAAGTATGATTCCTCCCTTATTTATGTGTATATCAACTTGGGGATCATTTGCTGGAATTAGAATGATACAATTACAACAAAAAAAGAATGTTACCGAAGATTAGCATATATTACTTCGATACGGATCTGTAGGTTCGAATTCTAAATTTTATTAGTATTGCACCCACATAAAGTATATCAATAAGTACATGGGAAAAGATAAAATGTTCATTTACTTTATTCCAGATACTTAACCGAGATATACTTTTTTACTTCCAATCGAATAAATATTAATGAAAGCACTTACTTTTTCATCTTTTGGTGGACCTGAAGTATTAGAATATATTGAGGTGTCAAAACCAGAAATCAAAGCCAATGAAGTATTGGTGGAGAATAAAGCCATCGGACTTAATTTTGCTGACATCTATAGAAGAAAAGGAAATTATCACTTAAAAGGAGAACCTCCATTTATCGCCGGATATGAAGGCGCCGGAGTAGTAGTTGAATCAAAGTCTGATAAATATAAAGTTGGTGATAGAATTGCTTACACTGATGTTCCGTTTGCAAATGCAGAGTACATCGTTGTACCCGAAGATCATGTGATTCCTATTTCTAAAAAGGTGGATTTTTCATTGGCTGCATCAGTATTATTACAAGGTCTCACGGCTCATTATTTGGCCAATGATAGTTATGCTGTGAGCAAAGGTGAAACGGTATTAATTCATGCCATGCCTGGAGGGGTAGGACAGATCTTATCTCAAATCTGTAAATCAAAAGGAGCTAAAGTCATTGGGCTCACTCGAAGTGAAAATAAGCTACAAACTATATTGGAAACCAATGCAGATCATGCATTACAGTTGGATGACAATTGGGGAAATAAAGTAAAAGAAATCACTGACGGAAAAGGAGTTGATGTAGTTTATGATAGCGTTGGTGTTACAATCATGGATTCTTTTGAAGTCACAAAAGATACTGGTACAGTAGTATTTTATGGTATGAGTGGAGGAGACCCGGTTGCCATTGATCCAAGAATGTTGATGGATACAAGTAAAACATTAACTGGTGGAGATCTTTGGAGTTATTTGGTCAATCATCATGAGAGAATGACAAGAGCTAATGCTCTATTTGAATTGATAGAACAAGGAAAAGTAAAAATAAAGGAACCTGTCAGTTTCAAACTTTCAGAAGGAAAGAAAGCACATGAATATCTGGAAGGTGGCAAGAGTTCTAGTAAAGTATTACTAATCCCGTAAGGTTTTATTGCAAAAGTAGTTATTCACTTTAATCATTTCAATTAATTTATTTAATTGAGAAATTATATAAGCCTGTTTGAAAACAATTAGATTTGCAGACAGGTTTATTGAAACTATACACTATTAAGTTGAATAACTACACCAGAAATGATAACTACCAAATCACTTAACTATGAAAATGTAAAAGGGTACCAATTTGGTTACAGCCTTATTGGGAAACCAAAATTATCTACCTATATCTATTTCATTGACGGCCTTTTAATTGATACTGGACAGAGCAAGGTAAGAGAAGTTTTATTAGATAAAATTGATCACCTTTCTGTAGATCAGATTTTTGTCACACATCATCATGAAGATCATACAGGAAACATTCTTCCTTTAAAAGAACGATTCCAATGTCCTGTGTACAGCTCTGATAAGTGTGCACAATTGATGAATAATCCACCGTCACTAAGTTTCGCTCAGAAAATCACCTGGGGAGACCGAGAAACGTATGGTAATTTGATACCTATTGAAAATGAAATAAAAACACGAAATTATACTTTTGAAATCATTCCAATTCCAGGTCATGCTTCTGATATGGTCGCCTTATATGAACCGAATGAAAAATGGTTGTTTTCTGCTGATCTTTATATCAATTCCTATATTGGATATTTTTTATACAGCGAAAGCGTTCAGCAACAAATTTCTTCAATTGAAAAAATATTGAATTATGATTTTAAAGTAATGTTTTGTAATCATAATCCTCAATTAGAAAACCCTAAACAGAAACTTAGGGATAAACTCAATTTTTTAGAAACTTCATTTCATTCAGTTGCAGACTTATATCTAAAAGGGATGGATGAAAAAGAAATATTTAAAACATTGAAATTCAAAGAGAATTGGATCGTTAAACTCTTGTCAGCAGGAGCATTGTCAAAAGTTAATTTAATACGTTCAGTAATTAAGGATATCAACAATTCAAAAAAGAAAGTAGCTCGATAATATTTCAATAAAAAAGCCTTCCATGATTTATTAGTTTCATGGAAGGCTTTTCATCATTAAAGCATTTTATTTGATCAATCCGACTTGTGTACCAATCCACTCATTGATTGTTTTGAATAAGAAAGGATGATACCCTTCAATTTCTGTCAATTGAACATCTCCACGTTTTCCACCTTTAATCAGTAAGTGATTCACTTTTGGTAGAATTCTCGTATCAAACAAAGAAGCATTTTTAAACGTATCAACTCTATTTTTATTCATTACTGGATCTAGAAGCTTATCTCTTTCGCCATACAAAGTAAGAACAGGAACATTCACTTTTTCCCATGCTTCCTTCGCATCAAAATCATAGTATCTTTTCCACCATTCAATATATTCTGTCTCATCAAGAGTTGTGACATACTCAATCATTGGAGTGACTAGAATCTTGTTGTGTGCTTGGATCAAGCTTTCAGTTTTTTTTCCAGATGCCAGGTATTTTATTAATTCATCTTGATATTCTAATGTGATTTTTACGTCGTCAGGAGTAAATTCGTCTGCAATCAATCTTTTTTCTAACCCCTGTCTTTCTTGATCCACAAACTTACTCATTGCACCAGAAATATTGACAATGAATTGAATATCCTCATCGTTCTCAATTGCTAATGGCATTACATATCCAGCCTGATCAAAACCGACAAGCCCAATTCTTTTTTCATCAATACGTTTTGTTTTCTTGAGCTTGTGAATCACCTTTTTTAAATCTGAAGCAAGATCATAGAAATCAGCACTTTTTCTGTCTCCAGTTGAAACTCCACAACCCCTTTTATCATACACAAAAGTGGCAACACCATAATACGGAAGTGTCTTTACATATTCATCAAAAATATTTCCTCTAAACTGTTCCCCTGCACCAGGTACATAAATAACGAGTGGGATACTCTTATCATCCACATTCGGATAAGTCAGTGTTCCTTCAATTTCTACATTGTCATTTTTGATACTAATATCTTTAAAATCACTGAGCTCTTGCAATCTTTTCCCTTCTTTTAGTGAAGTTCCTTCAGTGTAAGAATCATATTGAAGGCGTTCTGCCTCACCATTTTCATTTTTATATAAAGTGATTGTGAAATCTGTAGGATAAGAAGAAGCCATTTTAGGTCCTGCTGCAAAAGTAATTTGTCGCTCATCTTTATAAGTAGGGTAAAGTACTCTTTGTTTGCCATTTTTAAAATCAAGTACCCTTAATGGGTTAATAGATCCATCAATATAAAAGGGTTCTATTTGAATAATTCGTCCATCTTCAAAACTGAAGTAGCCCAAGAGGTTACCTAAATCAGCAATATGTATAGGAGAGAGGCGAATGAGGTTACAATCAAATTCTTTATAACCTACTTGAAACTTACCCATAATAGTTGAGTCATTCAATATTTCACCTCTATAAGATGCAGCCATAGAAGGCGTGTCAATGATAAACTTTAAAGAATCTGAAGTTTCAGTGTAATCATTTACTTTATCTGTTTCCTCTTGATGATAGAATAGTTTGACTTTGATTACAGAATCAATATCAACAAACATTAAATCTGGATATAAATCAAAATCAGCTGTTCCTATCCATTTTCCTTTTAGGTTTTCATTTTTCCATTGACCATGTGCTGTGCTTAAAAATGAAGTTAATAAAATTAGAGGAAATAAAAATTTTAGCATCGTTGGAGTTAAGGTTTGAGATGAAAGCCTATAACTAGGATATCATCTATTTGATGTTCTGTTTTACCTTCACCGGTCATCCATCTGATTAAAAATTGATCTAAAGCCATTTTTTGCTTATCCATTGGAAGTTTGTGGATCATCTCCAATAAGTCCCTAAACTTCTTACCGCCAATTTTTCGATTGATTGGACCACCAAATTGATCTTGATAACCATCGGAAGAAATATAAAAAACAGTAGGAGAAGTTACTCTTACTTTGTGTGTTGTGAACTCAAAAGTATCCAGATTTGCAGATCCAATACTACATTTATCACCTTTTATATGTCCGAAATTATTATTCTCAATATAGTAAAGAGGGTTTTTCGCCCCTGCAAATGTAAGAATAGAATTTTTCTTATCATATACACACATACATAAATCCATACCGTCTTTCAGTGCACCTTTCCCTTCTGCTTGCTTGTGCAATTCAACTTTAATATAGTGATTGAGCTGATCTAATATATGTCCTGGATCTGTGGTGCGGTCAGTAATTACAATCTGTTTTAAAAGACGTTCTCCAATCATAGACATAAATGCTCCAGGAACACCATGACCTGTACAATCTATAGCTGCAATAAAAGAATGTGTTTGACTTTCATAGTGCCAATAAAAATCTCCAGATACAATGTCTTTGGGCTTATAAAGTACAAATGATTCAGGAAAAGAATGCTGTATCGCTTCTATACTTGGAAGTATAGCATTCTGTATTCTTTGTGCATAATTAATACTAGCTGTAATTTTCTCATTTTTCTTGGAAAGCTCACGTTTTTGACTTTCTATTTCTTCATTCTGCTTTTCTAAACTAGCATTCATTGATTGAATTTCACCATAAGCCTCCTCAATTTTACGAGTATATCTATCTGTTTCCTGCGATACTTTATCAAGCTGACGTGTTCTTTCTTTTACTCGTCGCTCTAGCGTTTTTCTATCCTTTTCCTGTTGTTGAATAAGTGATTCTTGAATTTTTTCTGTGTCTTCCTGAATAAACTTATACTTATCACTCAATGCAAGTGAAAGTAACATAATTTCCATAATGGTACCAAACGCTAGTGCATAACGTGTCATTAAGTTGGATTCTATAACCCCTTCGGTAGTCAATGTATGTGTTAAGATCCCCAAAGTGAAAAATGCCCATGCCATAATAAAATAACGAGCAAATTTATTTCCTTTCCGATATACATAAATACCAGAGGAAATTAAAACAATAGCATTGATAGAAGTTGATTTATTGGAGAGTTCCATTACAGTTTGATAGTTGCCGAAGAAGGTATAACCAAACAATAGCAGACCTAAAGTAATCATTCCAATTAATGCCCCATAAACATATTTGGAATAGTTTCTTACTTTCAGAAAAGAAAGCGTAAAGATGGCTGAGGTGATAATCCAAAAACTAATAGCCAATGGGGCAATGTATTTTTGAAGCCCCGGACTCCATTGGTGTAAATACTGGAAGTTATGCCCACTATCGCTGGAGAAATAGATCACATTGCCTACAATTGGTAAAACATAAAGTAGGTAATTGATGTCCCTCAATGAGAAGAAAATCATTAGGTTATAAAGGACCATAATCAAGATGATACCAAAATATAAACCATATAACATCTCTGAAAAAAGACTGTATTCTAGAAAAGCGTCTCCTGTGTAAATTTTCATTGGAAGGTTGATACCATTACTGGAGTAGACTTTTACATATACATTATACTTAGTGTCTTTCTTTAGTTCAAAAGGAACAATGAAGTTTCTATGATTGATTACTCTAGAATTGAACGGGAAAATATCTCCTAATTCCCAGGATATAAAGTTTTTCTGACCGTTTTCAATCAAGTACACTTTTAAATAATCAATGTTAGGATTAGCAATTTCGAAATACCAGTTTTTATTGTGGTCTACTTCATGCTCAATCGGTATTTTCAACCACAAAGTCTGCTCAAGAAATCCAAAATTGAGATCATCATCTGCTTTAATAAAATAATCTTCGGGGGCGTCTTTTATTTTACTAAATTCTGTTTCATCATTGTCCAGAAAATAAAGGATGTCATTCTCAATTTTTAATTCTTCTACTAAATCATCTAGGTTTACAGAAGGAGTAGTATTTTGAGCAATAGCAGGGAAAAGAATAGCAGTAAGTAGAAAAAGTAATAAGTTTAGGACTCGCATATAAAAGCAAATGTTGTGTTGGTATTGAAAAAAGATGTTATATTAGAATTCTAATATTCGTCTATTTTGTACATGGGATCATAGTAATCCAGAGATCACGAAAGTTATTTTATCGAATTCTTCCCGGATTGTAGATATAACGTTTAACGTATTATTTATATTTCCTTTTTCAGCAAATTAAAATACTTTTCTATGATTTTAGGAGTTATTTCAGGTACATAATGAAGAATCACATTAGAATTAATTTTCATAAAGGTTATTATACAAAATAACATTTTAAAGTTACAATCTGTAATATTCAACTATATATTATACAATAAAGAGAAAAAAATGAGAATGAAACTCAAAAATTATTTTTTGTTTTTTTGTTTGTTCACAATCTGTCATATTTCTTACTCTTCCGGGAAAAAAGCGTTATTGATTGGAATAGATCATTATTATGATTCAGAAAAAGAAAGATATGCTGAATGGCAAGATCTTGATGGTGCTGTAAATGATGCTACCGTAATGTACAATCTTTTGAAATCTAAATATGGGTTTAGTACAAAAGATATGACATTATTAGTTTCTCCAAAATCAACCACTAAAAAATCCATTGTCAAGGCGTTTAATCAATTAATTAAGTCCGCTAGTAAAGGTGATCAAGTTTGTATTTACTATGCTGGACATGGTGCACAAATAAAGAATTCTAAATTCTATGAATTAGACAAAAAACACGAAGCAATAGTTCCTTCTGATGTGTTAAGAACAAATAACTTTTTATTGGATGTTGAAATCAATGAATTGTTAAACAGGTTGCTGGATAAAGAAGCTGAGCTGACTGTGATTTTTGATAACTGTTTTAGCGGTTCAGGCACAAGAGGAGCTATTGACCTTAACAGTCTGCAGTCACGTTACGTACCTATCAGTGATATAGACATTGATCAGACTTATAAAAAGCAAAAATCTGCAGCAGAAAGAGGAGCTTTGGTTGTATCAGCAGCTCAAGATTATCAGTTGGCAAAAGAATACAAAGATAACAGAGGACAGTCTCATGGTGTATTTACGTATGCTTTGATGAAAGCAATGCAGATGAGTTCAGTCAATGAATCAGCAGAGGATATTTTTAAAAGAGTCAATTCAATCATTTTGTACAATGCTGTTCCTAGACAAGATCCGGTGATAGAAGGTCAGGAGGAAAGAATGAAGCAACCTTTGTTTGGTGGCGTAGCAGACCCTTCAATTGGAGTTCAGGTAGGAATTGTGGATGCCGAAAATAAATACAAGATTACTTTAGATGGTGGTAGTGCAGTGGGCATTGTTCCGGGCACACAGTTGACACATGTGAAAAAAGAGGTGGTGGTTGAAGTAACTGCTTTGTTTGGTGTAAATGGCTGCTATGGCAAAGTAATTCAAGGGGATAAAGCACTAGAGGAAGGCGATCTTGTAAAGGTGACAAAATGGGCTCCTTACAACAAAAATCGTCTAAAGGTATACTTTGGTGAAATGGGTATTTCTGATATTGAAATTAACGCATTGAAAGAATTAGAAAGGTTATTGGCAGATAAAGGAGTACTTGAATATGCTCCTTATGAAGAAAATGTTGGGTTCATCATCAAGAAAGAAGATGACAAATGGAAAGGGTTTTATTCGCCTTCTGAATCTATATCATTTGGTCATTCAATTCCTTCTTTTGAAAAATTGGAAAAGGTGATTTCAAAGTTAGAAACTCCTAATAACAAAATATTTATTGAAGTGCCTCCAAGCACAGCGGTATATCAAGAATTGAACGGAAGTTTATCAGGTCAGCCAAAGATTCAAGCTGTAAAAGCTGAAGAAAAGTTTGATTACTGTTTGATTGGAAGGTTTAATGATAAAAATGAATTAGAGTATTCTTGGGTTAGATTTGGTGCTCAAAAAGAGGAAAAGCATAATCCATTGCCTTCGTATACGGATTGGGTAGCTCCACATAGAACTTTCACATTGTCAAATTATGCTGAAAGACTTGGAGAATTGAAAGGGTGGCTGACAATGGAAGTTCCTCCCAATAATGCAAATTTCCCTTTTAAGTTTGCACTGAAAAAGCATTCTACTGGAGCTTTGGTAAAAAATGGAGCTTTGGTAGAAGGAGAAGAATATGGTTTGGCGCTTTATAAGGATAATAATCTTTACGATAGCTGGAATATGGAGGACCGTTACCTTTATATTTTCTTATTGACAAGTGATGGATCTATGAAACTGTTATTTCCTGCGACAAACTCTTCGGTAGAAAATAATACTGAGCAAATCATGAAGGACCCAAGCGGTGATTATAAAGATGAAATCCTGATTGGATATCCTGATTTATTGAGTGTTTCACCTCCATTTACTACAGATAATATTTTGATGCTCAGTACTGTTACAGCCATTACTGAAACATCAATTTTTAATCAAGACGGAGTAAGGGAAAGAGGATCTGGAGACTTATCATTAAATGAACTTATTGATGAGGAAGAAGAAAGAAGCTCAAAACAAAGTAATTGGTTCTTAGAGCGTCATACATTCTTCGGAACCAATACACAATAAATATGTATTAAAACAATAAGACCTCATCATGTATTTGATGAGGTCTTATTGTTTATCTTAAAATCAAAGTTGATTATTTGTCTTCTCCTTTCTCTCTATTTTGAATATGTTTCTTTTCGGCTTCTCTGATAACTTCAATTTCAGACAGCGTATTTCCTTTCTCATGTTCTTTCACCTGATTTTTTGCTGATCCAACAATTTGAGAAGAATAGATACTTGTGTGTCCTGAGAACATATAAGCTGTAATACAAGCAACTGCAATAAACACTGCAGAAGGAGCTCCAAATAGTTCAATACCCATCATTGTACATGCCATTGGTGTGTTGGTTGCACCACTGAAAACACCCACAAATCCCATTCCAGCCAACAAAGCCACTGGCAATGAAATATAATTAGAAAGGAAAGAACCCAATGTTGATCCAATATAAAATAACGGAGTCACTTCACCGCCCTTAAACCCTGCACCTAAAGTAAATGAAGTGGTTAAAGTTTTCATTAAGAAGTCATACCAATGCATTTGTGTATCAAAAGCGGCGACAATTGTAGGGACACCTAATCCGAAATATTTTAAATCATAATTACTATAGTCAAGTCCATGATTATAATTGATGACTACAATTCCAATGGCTAAGACAATACCACCGATCACTGGTCTTAAAGGTGCATATGCTATTTTCGATTTAAATAATCCACCCCAATAATGACATGCTTTAGAAAATAACATTCCTGTCAGTCCAAATGCTACACCTGCAATGACGCATAATGATAAATTTTCCAATGTCATTTCAGGGACAATTGGGATGTTATATTCTGTGTGAGTGATTCCTAAATGATGTCCAAAGGTATGTGTAGCATAATTGGCAACAATAGCAGTAAAGAAGGAAGGGAAAATAGCTTCGTATCTCATTCTGCCAATAATATAAACTTCTAAGCCAAAGATTGCTCCCGCAAGTGGAGTTCCGAAAACAGAGGAAAAACCAGCGGCAATACCCGAAATGATCAAAATTTTCCTATCATATTTATCGAGTTTGAAGATCTTGGTGAATTGATCTGCAATAGCACCACCCATCTGAACAGCAGTACCCTCTCGGCCTGCCGAACCTCCAAAAAAGTGTGTGGCAATAGTGGCGATCGTTACAAGAGGGGCCATTTTTAATGGAATGATTCGATTTGGTCTTGTGATCTCATCAAGTAACTGGTTATTTCCTTTTACAACATCTTGTCCCAGGTAATAATAACAGGCTCCAATTAAGAAACCGCCAACAGGTAAAGCAAAAATAATCCATTTGTGAAGTTCTCTCCATTCTGTGGCCCAGTGTAGTCCCCACAAGAAAAGTGCTGAACCTATACCCGTTAAACCGCCCACAAATGTACCAATCAATGCCCATTTTAGTACATATAAAACAACTGGAAATTGCTCTACTTTCTTTACCCAATCAGGAAGATCCTCATGGGAGTAGCCAAGAAAAGACGCCATAAGTTTTTAGTAAATTTTATTTAAATTAAACTGTCATAATATTCTGTATACACAATTTATGTGGTATAATTGAAATATTTATCTTTTTTAAGGATTCATTAAGCAAATAAAAGTGAGAATTCAATTCGTAATTAATAATGCTAGGAGAGATCTTTCAAATAGTATTTATAAAATAGGACCATTTATCATTTCAATAATTATTGGAATTGGTACATTGGTTGCCATGACAAACTTCTCTGAGAATGTAGTGAAAGATATTGACAATCAGGCTAAAGAAATGCTTGGGGCAGATCTGGAACTTAGATCAAATCATCTGATTCAAGATTCTCTACTTTCCATTTTTGAAAAAAATCAGAGTGAAATGGCAAAGCAATATAACTTTGCCTCAATGGCTTTTTCTCCCAAACATGAAACTTCAAGAATGGTTGACTTAAGAGCTTTAGAACAGGGTTATCCCTTTTATGGAGCTCTTGAAATTTCACCAAAATCAGCATGGAAAAGATGGGAGAATGAAGAGAAAATTGCTTTGGTGGATAGTGCTGTTCTCTATCAAATGAATTTATCCATTGGAGATTCATTGAGGTTTGGGAGAACTACTTTTGAAATTGCCGGAACATTAAAAAAAGGAATAGGACAAAGTGCAATTATGGCGGCTGCAGTTCCCATAATTTATTTCCCATTCAAGTACTTGGATTCAACTTCATTAATTCAAAAAGGAAGTAGAGTAAACTACCGGTACTTCTGGGCTTATTCTGATACAACCAATATTCAGAATCTTATCAATCAGAATGATACTTTTTTAGAAGAGGAAAGTGTTCGTGCAGTGACATCAGAAAACAACACGGCTAGAATCGGACGCTTTTTTAATGATATTGATGCGTTTTTGAAGCTTATATCTTTTGTTTCATTGCTCTTAGGGTGTATTGGTGTTTCTAGTGGAATATTTATTTATGTCAAAAGTAAACTGAAGTCAATTGCAATTTTAAGGTGCCTTGGTGCTACTGCAATGGAAACCTTTATGATTTATCTGCTTCAAATTCTTTTTCTTGGTTTAATGGGAGGAATAATTGGTTCAACCATTGGTGTTGTCGCTCAATTCAGTTTCCCTGCACTGTTTGGAGATTTATTGATGGTTGATTTGAGTAATGATATTTCGATGAAAGCCATCATGATTGGTATACTGTTGAGTGTAGTCATTTCTATATTATTTGGTTGGTATCCATTATTGCAGATTTTAAATGTATCTCCAATATATGTGCTACGATCATTTTTATTGGAAGGGAATTCCGTGAATAATAAAAAGCTTACTTTTCTTCTGTTTATTACAATCAGTGGATTTGTTTTATTCTTTTCTTACTGGCTACTAGAAGATATTACCAAATCCTTTTTATTTCTGATTGCAATTTTTGTTGTCATTGTGATTCTTGGTGGAATCTGTCTTTCTCTAATTACATTATTGAAAAAGAAAGATTTAAATCATCTCTCATTTAGTTTTAAATATGGAATTTCTCAGCTTTTCAGACCTAACAACCAAACCTTGTTATTAGGAACAACTATTGGGTTAGGCGTCTTTTTGATTATATGTATGCTGTCCATTCGTGGTATTTTGATGGATAAAGTGAGTGAAGTTGGAAATGATGGAAGTGCGAACCTGATTCTTTATGATGTGCAGAAATCACAAAAGGCAAAATTGGAAGATATGATCAATAGTGAAAACTTGAAGGTGGAACAAGAAGCACCTGTGGTGACTATGTCTTTGGAATATTTGAATGAGGAAAATAAGAAAACAACCCTTCAAGATTCAACAAAAAAAATAAAAAGGTGGGTCTTTGATAGAGAATATAGAGTGACTTACCGTGATCATTTAAAACCTAATGAAGTTACAGTAAAAGGAGAATTTACAGGTAAATCAACTATTAATGAGATTGTTCCTATTTCAGTATCTGAAAGTTTTTTAGAATCCTCAGGTCTCCAATTTGATGATATCTTGACTTTCAATGTACAGGGTTTTGCATTGAAAACAAGAATAGCACATATCAGAAAGGTAGACTTTGCAAGAATGGAGGCCAATTTCGTTGTGCTGTTCCCATCAGGTGTACTTGAAGCTGCTCCAAGTATTTATGTTTTTGCTTTGAATATAAAGGAAAAGGCAAAAATTGCTCAAATACAAAACAGAGTAATCGCTCAATTCCCTAATGTATCAGCCATTGATTTAGGGTTGGTATTCAACTCAATCAATGAGATTTTAGGCAGGGTTTCTTTCGTATTCCGATGGCTAGGTGGCTTATGTATTTTCACAGGATTGCTCGTGTTGTGGAGTTTTATGTCCATAGGAAAATACCAACGAAAGAAAGAAGCTGGAGTCCTTCGTGCAATTGGGGCAAAGAAAAAACACTTAATACGAATTTCACTGATTGAATATTTCTCTATTGGAAGTATTTCAACATTAACAGGAATTATATTAGGATGGATTGGCTCTTGGTGCCTTGCTTACTTTGTATTTGACCTTCCGTTTTATATTGCTTTCAAAGATAGCATAATATTAGGAGGTATTGTGATTCTAATGACGATATTGATAGGTGTGCTTTTTATGAGAACACTCTCAAAAGTACCTTCAGTGGAAGTTCTAAAAGAAGAATAAATTTTATTCTAAAGTAGAAGCACTTTTCTCCATTGAAAGTGTTTTTACTTTTGCTTCACTCTGCTTGTTTTCAGAGTTGTTAGCGGACATTATATGATGTGCACAGACTAAAAAAAATAATCCTATGAAAAAAAATAATAATTTTGCTTTCATGTTGTAAGTAGTTGTATGCGTTAATCTAATAATCAACAGCAATATATGTAATTATTTATTAATATATTAACAATGAGCTGTTTAAAAATGTAAAAAAAACTCTTAATAGTCATATTTTAACTATTAAGAGTTTAATTTTTGTAAATATTGACGTAATGCTACGTTTATTTTCTTCTTTTCAATTCATTAGAAACTAGAGTCAACTCTCTGCCAGCTTGTCCAGCCACAGAAGTATTTTCTTCAGCTCTTCTAAATAAATAAGGAAGTGCCTCTTTTACAGGACCATAAGGTAAATATTTTGCTACATTAAAACCTGCTTTTGAAAGGTTGAATGAAATATGGTCACTCATTCCAAATAACTGTGCGAAGAAGAAATTTGGATTGTTGTCACTCACATTGTATTTATTCATCAATGCAACAAGTAATTGATTACTATTCTCATTATGAGAACCAGCACATAAAGCAAAATCTTTATGGTTCTCCATGATAAATTCTAAAGCTTTGTCAAAGTCTCTGTCGGTAGCTTCCTTAGTATGCTGAATTGGTGTAGGATAGTTCATTTTCTTTGCTCTTTCCCCTTCTTTTTCCATGTAAGCACCTCTTACTAGCTTCACACCCAAGATAAAACCTTCTTGTTGTGCCTTTGCAAGATCAGATTTCAACTGTCCCAACTTGCTGTGCAAGTACATTTGATAAGTGTTATATACAATAGCTTTTTCTTTATTGTATTTCACCATCATATCATAGGCTAATTGATCTACAGGGCCCTGCATCCAAGTTTCCTCAGCATCAATAAAAATTCTCACATCGTGATCATAGGCTGTTTGACAAAGGTTCTCAACTCTTTTGACAACTTTTGCCCATTGTGCTTCTTCCTCACCGCTTAAAATTTCCCCTGCGTGCACTTTTTCTAAAAGACTTACAGCTGCAATACCTGTTAGCTTAAAAACAGAGAAAGGTACATTTTGATCTTTACTAGACTTCTTGATTGTTTCAATAATTTCAGCTTCAGTAGTATCAAAACTTTTATCGTTTTGAGCGCCCTCAACAGAGTAGTCCAAGATAGAACCAATGTTATATTTCCCTAGAGTAGCAATAGTTTCGTTACTGTCCTCAATTGTTTCTCCACCGCAAAACTGCTTGAACAAAGTCTTCTTTACTATTCCTTTAATTGGCAAACCTAATTTGAAAGAAAGATTCAACATTGTGGTGCCAACCTTTACTAAACCCGGCGAGTGCATCATTGCAAACAATGCATATGTTTGCTTTAATTCATTATCATTTCTCCACTCAAAGGCCGTTTTTGTATCTTCAAAATTTACTGTAGATGTGTCAACCATTTTGTTTATGTTTAATATATATCGATGTAAGAAGTAGTCGGTTTTTTCAAACCATAGTATGCGTATTGTAACAACAAAAATAGAATATTGTTGGAGTTTTTTTACTTTTCGTTTAAATATATTTATAATATTGTGATTAATTTTAAGCTAATAATTGACAACAATACTTAATAATGAATAAAGTAGAACAGATTTCTTCTTTAATAAAAGAAAGAAGATCCTTTTACCCGCACGAATATATTGAGGGAGAGATTCCTAATGAACATATTGATTTGATATTAGAAAATGCTAATTGGGCCCCAAATCATGGATTGACAGAACCTTGGCGTTTTTTTGTATTTGAAAAAGAAGGATTAAAGGCATTGTCAGAAGCACAAGGCAATATCTATAAAGAAAATACTCCTGAAAGTGAATTTGAGCAAGCTCGATTTGAAAAACTTTCAAAACTTCCTTTACAGTCCTCTCATGTGATTGCGATTATAATGAAAAGAGGTAACAATCCTAAAATACCCAAAGTGGAAGAGATAGAAGCAGTTGCTTGTGCGGTACAAAATATGGCATTGACCGTGACTGCTTTAGGGTATGGTGGTTATTGGAGTACAGGTGGAATGGTAAAGTTTAAAGAGTCTAAAGAATTCTTTGGGTTAGGGGAGGATGATGAATTTTTAGGTTTATTTTATTTAGGATTGATACGTGAAGGAAACAAAATTGGTAAACGTAAGGATATCAAGGAAAAGGTAACTTGGGTAAGATAAACCACTTACATTTTTGTATAAATAAAAACTATAGAGGTATAGATTTAATCTTTGTAACTATGCCTTTATTTTTGCTACATTTGTGCAACCAAATTATAACAATCGCGTATTTTATATATGTAATTGAAAATATGATAATTTGTTCATACGTAAAATATTAATTTTAATATAATGGGAAAAGCAGTAGAAATCACAGATGCTAACTTCGAGGAAGTAGTATTAAATTCAGATAAACCAGTTTTAGTTGATTTTTGGGCAACTTGGTGTGGACCTTGTTTAATGATGGCTCCAGTAATTGACGAGTTAGCTGTTGAAATGACAGATGCAGTTATCGGTAAATTAGACGTGGATGCTAACCCTCAATCAGCTGCTAAATTTGGAATTCGTTCAATTCCTACAATGTTAGTTTTCAAAGGTGGTGAGCCTGTAGATAAGATCATTGGAGCAGTAGCTAAAAAAGAATTAGAAGCGAAAGTAGCGGCTCAAGTTTAGTTGATACTTCACTCAAAAAAAATAGCCTTAGTAGTAAACTAAGGCTATTTTTTTGCTTTAAAAATCCTAAGTATTAAAGGAATAGAGTAGGCAATTCGCTACATCCTTTAATTGATCCATCGGTTTGCCAGATCTTAGGGAATTGACCAAAATCAGGGTCGATTCCTGGAGGCAATGTGAAGCCAGGATCTACCAAACCTAGAATGAATACTAATAAATCTGAAGTAGAGATATAGTATTTAGAGGCTGAATCATCCCATTGTACAAAGTCTTCGAAAACAACGTCACTTTGAACTACACCAACTCCAAATTCAGGGTCAGGATTGATATTTAAACAACCTGCCGCTAATTGTAAGCTTTGTGAGTAAGTAGCACCTGAGTCAGCAGTAAATGTGTATTTGTAATCGTCAGATCTTGATGTGCTTGTAAGGTTAAGCGTGGCATCAAAAACAACAGATACACTACCCAAGTCTTCTACACTAGTTTTGAGTTGTGATACTACACGAATTTTGTTGCTTGAGTGGTCAAATGAAACTTGGACATTTTCAATTTCTAAGTCTTCGTCTAAAGTTATGCTTTCACCGAATGAAAAATAGATCGGATTGACATCTTTTCCTGATGTGGTATCGTCGTCGTCACTACAAGAGAACATGAATATTGACAAACCGATCAAAAACAAAAATTTTAAATGTTTCATAAATTTAAAAAAGGGTTATTAATTGATAGCAACTGAAAGTTATCGAACGGAAATTAAAAATGTATTATTTCTCTTAGAATAATCCATATTATTCTGAATAAGATAAAAGCCATCCCTTTAATTACATAAAAAGATGGCTTTTTAATATGTAATATGAGGAGAAAGAATAAACAAAAAGTGCCTTTTTCTCCAAAATCATATTTTATTATTCCATTGTATGATATACGCTTTGTACGTCATCATCTTCTTCTAATTTTTCAATTAGTTTGTCTACTTCCTCTTCTTGTTCAGGAGTAAGTTTTTTGGTTGTAGTAGGGATTCTTTCAAGACCAGAACTGATGATTTCAACGCCCATGTCCTCCAATGCTTTCTGTAAAGAACCAAAGCTCTTGAATTCACCGTAGATCATGATTTTCTCAGTATCTTCATCGTTTTCAGCTTCTTCAACAAAAACTTCCTCCGCACCAAAATCAATTAATTCTAATTCAAGTTCTTCAATGTCTAATTCGCCTTTGGCAATTTTGAAGTGACATTTATGCTCAAACATAAATTCAACAGAACCTGAAGTTCCTAAGCTACCATTACATTTATTGAAGTAACTACGAACGTTAGCTACAGTTCTATTATTGTTATCTGTTGCAGTTTCAACTAATACGGCAATACCGTGAGGAGCATACCCTTCAAACAGTTTTTCATCATAAGAAGAAGTATCTTTATCTGTTGCTCTTTTAATAGCACGTTCGATGTTCTCCTTAGGCATGTTTTCAGCTTTACAGTTTTGTAAAACCGCACGAAGTCTAGAGTTGGAATCAGGATCAGAAGAACCACCCTCTTTAATAGCAATTACAATATCTTTACCTAGACGGGTAAAGGTCTTTGCCATATGTGCCCATCTTTTTAATTTTCTTCCTTTTCTAAATTCAAATGCTCTTCCCATTTTTTTATTTTTTTGCTACAAATTGGAGTATTTTCTCCAAAAAGTAAATCGTTATTTTTATCAAACCACTAATTTATAACTTTCAATAGAGATACAAAATAGTGTGTTCACCTTTTCTATTCTGCTAAAATATTTTCAATTACACGAGGGTAATAAAAATGCTCTAGCTTTAAAACCTTAGCGGCCACTTGTTCAGGAGTATCCGTAGCGTCTAACTGTGTAGTGGCTTGTAAAATGAACTGACCTTCGTCGTATTCATGATTACAATAATGAATGGTAATACCAGAAATCGCCTCTTTGTTTTCTACAACAGCACGGTGTACATTGATACCGTACATTCCTTTTCCTCCATATTTTGGCAATAGAGCAGGGTGGATGTTGATCACTTTATTAGGATAATGATCAATGATATCCTCGCTCACTAATAAAAGGAAACCTGCCAAAATGATAAGCTCTACATCATTTTCTTGAAGGAAACTTAAAACTGTTCCATTTGAAAATTCCTTTTTCAGAAAGCTGTAATGAGGAATGCCAAGTGATGCTGCTTTTTCTAATACGCCAGCATCTTTATTATTGGAAAGTACAACAAATTCTACATTGTCGTTTCTTTCAAAATGTTTAATGATTTTAAAAGCATTCGAACCCGTTCCTGATGCAAAAATACCTATCTTTTTCATGATGCTAATTTAGTTTCTGCAAAGATAAACAGGTATTCTATTAAAAACAGTAATTTGAGAACTATCTTTTGTAAGGTTTGCCATTCCAATTTCTATATCCGCTTACCAAAAACAACTTCAATCATTTTTTTTGCAAAAAAACTGCTGAAAACACTATGTATAAAGGTCTTCAGCAGTTTTCTGAAAAAAGTATCTTTTATTTTGTTTCAATAGCATTGATACCTAAAGAAGCTGCTCCTAAAATACCAGCATTATTGCCAAGTGTAGCCAGACGAATGTCTAATGATTTGGTATAATAGGGTGGTAAAAAAGCGTTGATCACTTCGTGCATATTATGTTTTAAGTAGCTGAATGTTTCAGAAACACCACCGCCAATCAAAATAGTCTTGATGTCTAGTATTCTAACCACAGATACAATTAGTTCACCTACATATTTACCCATGTCGTGATAAACTTGTAAAGCCAATTCATCTCCTTCATGTGCAGCATTAGCAACCATTTTTGCATCAAAATCACCTGAAAGAGTAGTAGAGAGTTTACCTTCAGCTATGTAATTCTTAGCCATTTCAATGATCCCGGCTTTACCAATGTTTTGTTCAATAGTACGTCCTGTACTTGACATAACATGACCAATTTCTAAACCATTACCGTCGCCACCTTTAAAAACTTGGCCATTAATAACACATCCACCGCCAACACCAGTGCCAAGAGTAATAAAAAGGTAAGTCTTAGGAATTGCCTCTAAGCCAAAATGCAATTCACCTAAAGCCGCAGCATTAGCATCGTTATCCATGGCAATAGGTAGTCCTGGAAAATCATTTTTTAAGATTTTTACTAGAGGTTGGTTTCCTAGAGCAGGAACATTGGGTAAATCAAGGGTAGAATTTCCATCTGCTGAAATAGTACCAGGAATTCCAATTCCCACAGAAGCAATATCGGGGAACTTTTTCAGCCTTTTAGCCAGTAGTTTGGAGAAGTTGCCACAGAAGTCACCACCTTCAGAAACTTCTGCAGTAGGGTATTTTTTTTTCTTGATAATGTTACCATCAGCGTCCACAACGCCAAATTTGACATTTGTGCCTCCAATGTCTACGCCCAAAAATTGCTTCATAATCAATAGTTTTAATCAAATTAAAATTCTTTGAGGTTAATTTTAATAAATCATTTTTACTTTTCCTCACGGATTATACAGAATTATTGAAGTGATTTTGTATTTTTGGCCGATACTCTTATTTAAAATATGTTCTGGACTAAATTTTTGAAACAAGTAGCATTACTACTATTTTTTTTTAATATATATAATTGTTCATATGCTAAACTAAATGAAAGTGTACTAAATACTGAAGATTCAACCTTTAGTGAACAATATATAGAATGGAAAATAAGCGAATCGTTAACTCTAGGTAGACTGGACAGTGCCAAACATTGGTTGGACTTAGAGGCAGACTGTGTGAAAGTTTCAAGCAGTTATAATAGAGAATTTTACTTCTTCTCTAACTTATGTACTTATTATGAGTATAAGGGTTCTATTGATACAGCAGAGTATTATTGTGAAAAAGCGATAGAAGTTGCAGAGAAAGCTTATGACCTGCAATTAATTTCTACTGGACATACAAATCTCGCTACTGTATACACATCTCAAGGAAAGACTGCTACAGCATTAAATTTACTGAAGGTTGCTTATGAAATTGATAAGCAAAGAGTTGATCAAGTAGATCTTGCTTATACTCTCAATAACATCGGTTATATCTACATACAACATAAAGAATACGTTCAGGCTTTTGAAGTTTTTGAGGATATTCTGAAAATTAAAGTTGATTCAAATAACATTCATCTTGATAGAATAAAAGGTACAGCTTTGTTGAACATTGCTGATATTCATTTAGTATTTAAAGAATACGATGAATTGGCCAAGGTGTTGACAAGAATTAATAACATGAAAATATTTACGAAAGACAACGATTTTGAGTCTTACGTTTTATTTTCCATCTTGAAAGGGCAGTTGGCAATGAGTCAGGGTGATTACTCTTTAGCAAGAAAGATATTTTTAATTACAGTAAAAGAAGCCAATAAAAAGGACCTTCCTCTTCCAAAATTAAATTCTTATTTGGCTATAGGTGATTATTACTTAAAAAGAAAACGATTCAATAAAGCATACGAGGTATATGAAATGGCTTACAAGATCACAAAGTCAAATAAGCTATTGGATTATGAATATGAAGTAGCTTTGAAGTTAGCGGAAACACTAAAACATTTAAATAAAGATCAGTCTATCTATTTTTATGAAAAGAGTATAGTACTGTCTGATAGTTTATTTGATATACAGAAAAGTGAAGCAGTGGCTGATATGCAGGCTTTTCATGAGGTAGAAGACCAGAAAGATGAAAATGATGTATTAAGAGAAATTGAATTGAAATCAAGTCACCGTTTAGATGCACAACGAAAATTTATCTATTTCGCTGTAATTATTGTATTGATTCTTTTGGTATTCCTTTATTATATCTATTTAAATCAGAGAAAGACAAAGAAACTTAATTTCAAGCTTACAACCGCCTTGGATAAAATTGAGATGGCAAATATTGAGATTGAAAATGTGAATGAAGAGCTGTTGAAGAAAAATGATATTTTAAAAGAAACATTAGAACATTCTGAAGCTCAAGGGAAGCAGTTGAACCATCAGAATCAGAAAATTTCAAACAGTATCAAGAGTGCATTATTGATTCAATCATCAATCCTTCCATCTCAACAGGTGATTGATCATGCATTTCCAAATAACTTTATTTTTAATCAGCCTAAAGATATTGTAAGTGGGGACTTTTACTGGTTCACTGAGCAGGATGAATGGAAAATTTATGCTTGTATAGATTGTACAGGTCATGGTGTGCCAGGTGCTCTGATGTCAATGATGGGAGCAAGCTCACTTTATGAAATTGTAAGGGGTAAGAAGATTTTTTCTCCTTCAAAAATTCTGAAAGAGCTGAACAACATTGTGGTCCGTAATCTTCAGCAAGATAAAACCATGAACAATGATGGTATGGACATGTCAATTATTGCAGTAAAAGGCAATCAATTGTATTGTGCAGGTGCCAAAAATCCTATTTATCTGGTGAGAGATAATGAGATTCATAAATTGAAAGCTACACGTAAGTCGATTGGAGGTGAGCTTAATCTTACTTATGAAGAACATTTCTGGGAAATTCAGAAAGGAGATTGTCTTTACATGGCAACAGATGGTTACCAAGATCAGTTTGGAGGACCTTTCGCTAAGAAGTTTATGGTGAAAAAGTTAAGAGAATTGTTGCTCAAAATTTCCGTTCATTCAGCAGAAGAACAGAAAACAGTTTTAGGAAATACAATCAATGATTGGAGGAGTGTAGGAGATTGGGAACAAGTTGATGATATGTTGATTGTAGGAATTAAGTTCTAAGTACTAAGACAAAATTATATAATACTAATTCATATTATTTTTTCCGATTACTGCCTTGCAAAAACTTTAAATAGAACTACTATCTATACGTTTTTGAGCGTTGTACTCACAAAAAATAACTAAGAATTAATTATCATTTATTTTTGGCTTAGTACTTAACATTGAAGAGTTAACAGTAAAAGAGTCTTGATATTTAAATATCAGGACTTTTTTCTTAAATAAAGAAAAAGAAAATCTTCAGAAAAGATCAGTTCAAGAAGTTGAAAAATTGGAAACAAAATACAAGGTAATTCAAAACTAAATCACGTTCTTTGAAAGAGATAAAACAAATGAAATGAAGCAGACTTCAGTAGATTTATTAAAATCCTATTGAAGTTCACAAATTTATCTGACAAACAATTTATTCATATAGATTATTAACCTTAAATACTATGTCAAAAATAGATCATAATTAATTGTAACTTATATTTTGCTAATACAACGCTAAAAAGTAATAATAGTGACTCTATTTAGTGTTTTTTTGAAGGAAGTAATCGACAAGCAATAAATAGAATTAGTATTAAAAATCTCTTAGTACTTATAAAATTATGAAGAAGCTAAACATTAACTATTACCTATTCCTATTATCGATTTTTTGTATTATTTCTTGTACAAAAGATGTCATCGAAGAAGAAACAATTCCGAATAAAGCCCCAATTGCAAGCTTTGATTTTAATGATTTGATAGACAATTTTGAGTTGGTTTCTAATTCAACTGACGAAGATGGAGATTCATTGTCTATTATATGGAGCACAGAAAGTGAACTCATAAAAATCAACAGTCACAACTCAGAAAAAGCCTATATCTATTTGCCTGTTTTAGAAAAAGAGGAAGAAATTGAAGTTCACCATATAGTAAGTGATGGAATACTCTCTGATACTTTGATAAAGACGATCCGTTTACCTCAAACTACCAATGCTAGGAAATGGGGTTTAGGAACTGAGGTGATTGAGGAAAAGAGTAATAATGTGGAGCATGAATGGTATATAGATCAAAAAAACACAGGAACCTATTATTATGAAAACTGTGGACCATCAGTTGCGACTATGTCTATCAAATGGATCAATCCTAATTTTAATAAAACAGCAGAAGATGCTCGAAATACTTATCGTCCTGAAGGAGGTTGGTGGTACACATATGATATTACAAATTATCTACTAAAAAACGGTTTATATCCTTATACAGAAGAGATTGAGCATTGTGATTCCTTAACTCATCAAATTGATGAGGGTAATATTGTGATACTTTGTTTAGATATGTATTACGTGCAGCGTGAAAAGAAGAGCAAGTGGAGAGTGGATAAGTTTTATCTTGCCAATACTACTGGATGGGGACATTTTATCATTTTGAAAGGTTATAAAAAAATGGAAGATAAAGTCTATTTTGAAGTATATGATCCTTACAGTATGAACAAAATGTATGATGATACTTCTTATAAAGGCAAAGACAGATATTATTCGGGTGATGATCTTGAAGAAGCTTCTAAAAACTGGTGGCACTTTGCGATTATCGTCTCTCCTGAAAATGTACCAATTTCAACGGCATTTAGGACACTAAACGAATCTATACCTCATCAATCTGGTCAATAATCATTTTGCGAAAATCATTAGCATCAGACTAAATAGAAATGCTTTAAAATTGTTTTATACAAAAAAAAAGGGGATTGCAACATTCAAAACTCAATTCCGTTTAGCTTTTTGGTTATAAAAAATAATAGCATGATTATACCAATTTTATTAGTCGCAGCGGGGTTCGTGACATTGATTTTTGGGGCGAACTGGGTAGTGGATGGAGCTTCTTCTTTAGCAAAGAAATACAATATTTCTGACCTAGTGATTGGTTTGACGATTGTTGCGTTTGGTACATCCGCACCGGAACTTGTGGTGAATAGTATTGCCTCAATAAATGGCTACTCAGATATTGTTTTAGGGAATATCATAGGTAGTAACAATTTCAACTTATTCATTATTCTTGGGATAACTGGGTTAATATTACCTATAAAAGTACAATCATCAACAGCATGGAAAGAAATACCAATTTCACTTCTGATTTCTGTATTACTTCTCTTTCTTTTGAATGATTTTATTTTCTCTGGAACTACTTATTCAAGTAGAATAGATGGTTTGATTTTGTTGGTGTTATTTGGCTTTTTTCTCTTTTATGTATTTTGTCAGGTTAAGACTGAACCTCAAAATATCACAGCGGAGAACAAAAAAACAACACTAAAAATTATTGGACTGATAATATTTGGTTTGGTCGGACTGATTTTAGGAGGCCAACTTGTAGTTATCCATAGCGTAAAAATAGCGAATACGCTTGGTATAAGTGAAAAAATCATTGGATTAACTATAGTCGCGGCGGGAACATCATTACCAGAACTTGTTACATCTGTTGTTGCTGCAGTAAAGAAGAATAGTGATATTGCTATTGGAAATGTTATTGGCTCCAATATTTTCAATATACTTTTGATTTTATCTATAAGTAGCATCATTCAACCAATCGAATACAACCCAAAGTTTGATCTTGATCTCTATATATTGATTGGAGGGACTGTTTTTCTTTTAACCTCAATGTGGACAGGTCAAAGAAAAAAATTAGACCGTTGGGAAGCAGGGTTTCTCTTTGGATTTTATATGATATACACCATTTATTTAGTGATGAATGAAGTTTAACAAAGAAGCCTTTTGATTGTTTAATCTACCAGAAGGCTTCTTTGTACAATCATTTTATAGAAGTAGATTGTCTTGAGAAATTCTTCCTGTTAGTATATTCTCTTTTAATTGTTTGCTTTAAGTTTTTTAATTATTAAGATTCGTTAGATCCTGTTGTGGTAGATTTTTTAAGATGGATAAATAATGCTCAAGAATTATGTGACAGTGATGGCATTGGAATATTTGGATAATTATGGGAAATCAATAGCGATTATGCAGGCTTTTAGTTCATTCTCACTAGGTGGTTCAATCAGTGTAAACGGTTATAGTTGGCAAAAAGATGTTCCACCTATTGCTGCAAGTGTTATATCATTTACTTTACTTCAAGAGAATGGCGAAATTATTGAATGTAGTAGGTCTCAACATCAGGAATTGTTTAAGTTGGTCATTGGTGGCTATGGTTTGTTCGGCATTATTTTAGATGTGAAACTCAAAGTGGTAGACAATGAAGCTTTACAGTTTAAATTCAAGCATATAAGTGCTGATAAATATCTGAGTTATTATAAAAAATATGTTTCTGATTTTAGTAGATATTGCTTTCAAAAATGAAGGTACATTTTACTTGCCTTATCGCTTGCACTATACAAAAGAGCAAATGAGAAAAGCATATCCAAATTCGGATCACTTTTTCAAGCAGAAACTTAAATATGATCCTGACGAACTATTTAGTAATAAGTTTTATGAGCATTATAAGTAAAAACTGAGATTGGAATAAAAAAATCTGCAATTATGGATAAAGAACATTTAGTGAAAGTTTATATTGACCTGCCAAATCATTGGGCGATTGGAGGTGAATCTTTGTGGGCAAAACCATTGGGGAAAGATCTGTATCAGATCGACAATGTCCCTTTTTATGCATATGGATTAAATCTTTATGATACCGTTCGAGCAGTCAAGCATGAGGAGAATGGAGTCTTTGAGATCAAAGAGTTGGTCCAAACTAGTGGACATCAAACATTTCGTATTTATTTTGAAGAGCATTTTCCAAATGAAAAACGTTTGGAACTGCTTGAATCCATGAAAACCTTAGGTGTTTCATTTGAAGGGTTGAATGCAACCTATTTTTCTTTAGATGTAAGTCCAAATGGAGAATATGATGAGGTATATGATTATTTGGATGAATTAATGGATGATAATATTATAGGATTTGAAACTTGTGAGGAAAGAGTTGAAGGTAGTTTTGATGCCTATCCTGATGAAGATGAATAATTTTATATTGAAAAATAACTAACTTGACATACAATCTTAAAAGCAACCTATTTTAAAATCATGAACAGAAGAAAATTTTTAAAGCAAACTTTATTTGGTACAGTTGGAGCAGGTGTTATGACAGGCCTTTATACTTGGCAAGTAGAACCTTTTTGGCTGGAATTTGTCAAGAAGAAAATGCCAATAGAAAATCTTCCTGACAATCTTGTAGGAAAAACTTTAATGCAAATTAGTGATATTCATATCGGAAACCGGTTTGATTATGATTATATCATTGAATCATTTAAAAGGCACAAAGTTTTAACCCTGATTTTGTTGTTTATACAGGTGATTATGTCAGTTATGAGGATAAAGAACAATTGAATCAGTTGGATGAAGTTCTTCAATATATAGTGAAAGGAAAACTTGGAACTGCAGGGATTCTTGGAAATCATGATTATGGCAAAAATTGGTCAGAGCAAGATGTAGCAGATAAAATTGCTACCCGATTGACTGATGTAGGAGTACAAGTACTCAGAAATTCTCAATCCGATTTTGAAGGATTAAATATTATAGGTTTTGATGATTACTGGGCGGTGAATTTTGCCCCTCAAAAGGTGATGAATGACTACGATCATAAAAAAGCAAATCTCCTTCTATGCCATAATCCCGATGTTTGTGATTTGGATGTTTGGAATGGGTATAAAGGTTGGATATTAGCAGGGCATACTCATGGAGGACAATGTAAACCTCCGTTTTTAGAAGCTCCAATACTTCCAGTGAAAAACAAAAAATACGCTCAAGGAGAAATAGATTTAGAGGATGGAAGAACTTTGTATATCAATAGAGCAGTGGGCCATTTATGGCAAGTGAGATTTAATGTGAGACCAGAAATCACATTATTTGAACTTGATAAAGCCTAGTGTAATTGAACGCTTTCGAAAAATTTTATTCAACAAAAAATGTTAGATATATTTTTCAATCTTATTATGGAACCTAGGCACTATTATATTATTGAACAGTTGCGAACAGATGGACAAACCAAGCAACATTCAACAGAAACTCCCGATAGCCTACTAGTTTTTTCTATCAAGCAACACAAATTCCATTTCATATGATTTTCTTTCCCAACCAGAAACTTTGAATAAAGCAAAGAAGTCATCGTTTTGATGTAGTTGATGTCTTTTATAAAATGCATCGACAGATTCTGAATCAGTAAAATAACTCACCGCACTGATGACACCACAGTCTTGGTCTGAAAGGAAAAATCGCACTTCATTACCAGCAGGCATTGTTATTTTGGCAACTACTGTGTAATCTATAATTTTTCCTTCTTTTGTAACGTAATCATTATACGAGGTCTCTTCCTTAGAAATTGGATCTTTCCTAAATAACTGTTGACTACTGTAGGAGTATTGCGGAAAGTTTTCTTTCAATATGTTTTTTAGTAATCCCATCGATTTCGATTGCCCGAAGTATACTAAATTCCGATTTTCAATTTGCCCTATATTCCATTCTGAAACCTGTGTGATATCGAAAGCATAGTCATATTCACTCCAAAACTGGGTGATCTTTTTACTACAATAGGGGGCCATCCAATTAAAATAGTGGTGACGGCTTCCTTGAAATTGATCAATATTTTCAACATTTGGATGTTCTTCAATAAAAGTCTGAAGCTCTTCATCTGAATTAATCTCATAATCACGTATAATACCTTTTCTACCTGTGGAGATAGGTCCTTCAATGGTGAAATAATCCCCAAATATAACCGTAGTAGAAAAGTCATTTTTCATTAACGTATTCCAAAAATCGTTGGCTTTATTTTGAAGAAGAAAATAGCTCATCACTCCAAGTGGAATTAAAGCGAACAGTAAGTACAGCTTATTGAATTTTGAAGGAGGAACAGTGGGTAATTTTTGAAACTTTTCAAAATGAACTTTATACTGTCCTTTGTGGATTCGGAATACAATTTCACCAGGAGTTGCAGAAGTAGTATAGTACTCATCTAGTTTTTTACGAAGGTGGTAAATATAAACTCTGACTTTATTATCAGATTTGATGGGGTCATAGTTTACTCCAAAAAATTCAGTACCAATACTGACCTCTTTTATATCATCTCCTTTTAATGTTGACTCTACCAAAAACCTTAAAAGTCTAAGGTTTATCTTAGAACGAGAAAATGCTTTGTCTGAAGCAAGTTTGTTTAGTTGAGCGACGATTTCGTCTTGTGTAAATTCTTCTTTGATTATTTTCATTTGCCTTAGTTGATGGTCGAAATTAAAGAACTATTCCCAAATCCACAAACATCAATATAGTTTGAAGTTGTTTTAGATTTGACTGTAATGTTTTGTTTATCAGTTTTGTATGTTTTGTTTTAAACGGTTAAAAAACGTAATTCTATCTTTTTTAATTTGTTAGATGAGCACTTGCCTATAATTTCGAAGAGAACAATTCCTTTTCCAAGGGATATTTTTTAGTATAATTAGATTAGGCAAAATATGAAAAAGAGATTAGAGGTAATCATAAGTATAATGATTGCCTTAACATTGATTAGTGTGGATACTTTTAGCCAAAATTCATTTCCACTATTTAAAGATGGAAAATTGGCGGACATTTATGTTTCAAAGACTTCCGCTCCCCAAATTCTTAGAGCAGTACAAGATTTACAGAATGATGTTAAGATGGTTACGGGACAAAAGCCAAGAGTAGTTTCTAACCTTAAGGAAGTAGTAAATAATACAATTATTATTGGAACAATCGAAGATAGAAATATCAATAAGATGTATAAGAAAGGAATTCTTTCAGAGGCAGATGAAATTGAGAATAAATGGGAGTCTTTTCTTTTAAAATCGGTTCAAAAACCTGTTTCAAAAATTAATAATGCACTTGTTTTAGTTGGAAGTGATCCTATGGGAACAGTCTATGGTATTTATGAAATTTCTCAACGAATAGGAGTTTCACCTTTGTATTGGTGGTGTGATGTTGTACCTCAGCAAAAAAAGGAAATTATCATTGAAGATTGTTTATTACTTCCCAAAGAACCTTCTGTAAAGTTCAGGGGAATTTTTATAAATGATGAAGAGGCACTTACGCAGTGGAGTGAGAATACATCAAAAGATAAATTACATGGCAATCCAAGTCCTGAAGTTTACCAACGAGTGTTTGAACTTTTACTTCGTTTAAAAGCAAATACAATTTGGCCAGCAATGATGAAAAGAAGTAGCTATTTCTTTGAATCAAAAAATGAAGATGGGAAACCAATAAATCCCTTGAATGCAAAAAAATATGGTATCTATGTGGGAAGTTCTCATTGTGAAAATATGGCTCGAAATAATTACGATGAATGGCATGATTGGGCAGAAGCTCACGCTGATCAATACGATGCTAAAGGAGTTCCTGTTTGGGATTATACTGTTAATCCAAAAACCATAGAAGCATATTGGCAGGAACGATTGGAAGAGTCTAAAGACTATAACATGATTTATACTCTAGGAATAAGAGGTGTCCACGATTCTCCATTTTTATATGAAAATTTAAAGAACCCGACTTTAGAGAATAAAGTAAAACTTTTACAAACTGTCATTGATCGACAACGTCAGATGATTAAAGAAACTTTTGGAGCTGAAGATGCCGTTCCACAAGTTTTTGTTCCTTATGAGGAGACAGGAGAATTATACAATGGTGAAAGCAAGGATGGTAAAGAAAAATGTGAAGGAGTAAGCATACCAGAGGATGTAATGATGGTTTGGACTGAAGATAATTTTGGATATGCAAGGCAACTACCTAGACCTTATGAGCAACAACGAAAAGGAGGGAATGGTATTTATTATCACTTAGCCTATCAGGGTTATCCTACAGCATATGATTGGTTGTACACTACACCATTACCATTGATTCAAGAAGAATTACAGAAAGTTTATGATGCTAAAGCTCGTCAATTTTGGATTGTAAATGTTGGAGATATTAAGCCAGCAGAACTAGGGTTGCAATTTTTTATGGAACTGGCTTATGATATCAACTCTTATCCCAAAAATACCTCCAAAGACTTTTTAGAGAAAAGTGCCCAACAGCAATTAGGAATTGATAATTACAAAGCGAAAGAGGTTGCTGATTTGATGACCACATTCCATAATCTTTGCCGACCTAAAAGACCTGAAGCTATGACTCCATTTTGGGATTGGACATTTCAGAATAATTGGATGTATCATTACTATAGTCTTTTTGATTTTGGAGATGAATCACAACGTCAAATTGAACAATTTGAAGAATTAGAAAATCAGGCAAAATCTATTTATGATGAATTAAAAACTGAAGCAAAAGCACCCTTTTGGCACCTTGCTTATTACCCCATTCGAGCTACAACATTAATGTTGAAGAAAATAGAGTACTACCGAAAAAACGTTGCTTATGCAAAACAAGGTCGTTTCAAAAGTGTGAATGCATATAAAGTACTTTCTCAAAAGGCAGAAGAAGAAATTCAAGCTGATTTAAAGTATTATAATCAACAACTGAAAGGGGGGAAATGGAATGGAATTATGGATCCATATGCTTTATACAATTTTAAAGAACGTGTTTTTGATGTAGCCAATATTCCTAACAATTTAGTTTATGATGAATGTTTTTCAGAGGAAGCCATATCAGATATAGGTTCAGTGTGTGAGGGACAAGTGAATGGTAATGAAAATGTTGAATTAAGATTTTCTTCCTTCGAAAATAACCAGCGTTTTATTGATGTGTTTAACAAGGGGGTTCAATCTCAAAATTGGGTAATAGAAACAGATGTTGAATGGTTGAATTTCACCAAATCGTCAGGTGAAGTAGAAGTCGAAGATCGAATTTGGATGAGTGTAGACTGGAGCAAAATTGATGTAGGTACTCATCAAACGAATATTAATGTAAGAGGGGAAAACGGTATAGTTAAGACATATCCTGTCAAAGCTACAAAGTTTGATTTACAACTAAGAGAAAAGTCGTATATGGAAGGAAATGGTTTTATAGCAATAGAAGCGGAAAATTATTCCTCAAAAAATAAAGTAAATGGAAAGATACAATGGGAGGAATACAAAGACTTTGGGTATACTGGTTCTTCGATGTTTACAAAAGGTGCACAGAAGATAGAAGGTAATATTAAGGAAAATTCACCAAGGTTAGATTACACTGTATACTTTTCAACAACGGGAACTTTCTATGGAGAATTATACCGTATTCCGACACTCAATGAAGGAAAAGAAAAAACGTGTCAAATAGCAATAGGTTTGGATGATGCAAGACCACAAATATTAAATGGAGTTCGTCACAAAGGTCAAAAGGTGACTGCTGTAATGGCTGATGGAACCAAGGAAACTTGGTCTTGGCATAAAAATGTATTACTTCAGATGGAGAAAATTCCATTTAAAATTACAGTGGATAAGGCAGGGTATCATATATTTTCAGTTTATCAGGTGGACAAAGGAATTGGCTTTGATCGAATAGTCATTTGTACAGACCAACAAGCTGAAACCACCCAAAAGAGGTCGTTGTTAGGATGTCCTGAAAGTTATAATACTTTCAATGACCAAAAAGAAAAAAACTATGCCTCGATACCTCAATTTTCCAATGAGACAACAAAAGTAAAAACCTATCCAAAACCAGAACCTCTTACCTCAATTAATTTAAACTTTGCGATGTATGCTATGCTAGACGCACACGATTTCGTACCTGTGAATCAAAGGCATATTTTTAATGAAAATATAAATCAATTTGGGTGGGAAAAGAAAGATGCAAAACATATCAAATTTTCACATAATGAATCTTCAGAAAGAATTCCTTTTTGGCAAAGAGATGGGCTTAAGGGGAAGAAAGAGTCCCATTTTTATGTTCGATTGAAAAAAGGTATTTATACCATTACATATTATATGGGAGATGCCCGAATCAAAGAAGAAATGATTTATAATCAAGGACTGAATTATAAAATGTCGTTTAAAATGAATGGCAAATTATTGATGAATAATGAAGACGTACTAACTGGAATTCAAAAGATAGAAACAGTTGAAGTAGAAATCCTTGAAGATGAACTTTTAACATTAACTCTTTCAGGGGATTGGATGATCAATGCAATGAAGATTAGACCCAAGAAAACGCATTAATACATTAACTATGCATGTTTGGAATTGAATGATGAAATACATTGAGTTCCAAACATGTTTTTGAGAATATTAGGATTATTATTAATTTAATTTTCAGTAAAATTATTACTTCACATTATTAGTTGAAGTATTTTTATTTTTGAGGTTAATGTTATTTATACTTATGCGAGCAACTATTTATTTCATACTTTTTCTCTTCACAATTAAATCTAACTCTCTTGCACAAGAGTCAACGTTTTTTGATGAGGTAAAAAAGCTTCAAGTTAATACTCAAATTCCTAATGAAATTGCAGAAAAGCATCTTGGTGCTACTAGAAATTATTTAGGAGAAATACAGCCTGTGTATTTGAGGTATAGAAGAGTATTTGATAGTTTGATCTATATTATTGTCGATCAGCATATATCAGTGGGGAATTATACCAACCTATATGTGATCAAGGATGAGGTAGAAAAAGCCTATAGTTTGGAATGGTCTTTTGATCAAGATGGAGCAAATGCAAAAGCGACATCTGCATCTTATCAATTCTTAAAAGATGATTTAATAGAGGTACACATATCAACAGAAACGGTTGCTGATACTTCCACATATGATGAAAATTTCAATATGAAAACGGGCTTCTCTTTTCATAATCAGAAAACCGTTTTTTCAGATCAATATCATTACTTACAACTTCTTCATAGTGAAGTGGTCATACTTGAGCCTTCAAAAACAATTAGTGAGCAACGGAAATATAAAATAGCTTCTTCTAAAATTTTGAATGAAAAAGACATCCAAAACTTATCCCAAAAGGAATTGAGGATTATGAGAAATGAAATTTTTGCAGATTATGGATACATTTTCAAATCTGCTGATATGAAGCATTATTTCTCTAGTTTTGAATGGTATAAACCAGAAAAGGTTGCAGTAACAGAAGAACAATTAACGGCAATTGAACAATTAAATGTTAAGTATCTTCTTGGAAAAGAAAAAGAAATTAAAAGTCATGATCATAGAAATAATTAAAGGGGATATTACCACTATGGAAGTGGATGCAATTGTGAATGCGGCCAATACATCACTTCTTGGTGGCGGTGGTGTTGATGGTGCAATTCATAGAAAAGGAGGCAAGCAGATTTTAGAAGAATGCCAGAAGATTAGAAACCGACAAGGGGGATGTAAAGTTGGAGAATCAGTAATAACTACGGCTGGAAATCTCCCTTCAAAAAAGGTGATTCATACTGTAGGACCAAGATGGAATGATGGTAAATCTAGCGAAGATGAAAAACTAAAATCGTGTTATATCACTGCTCTTCAAATTGCTGAAGAGAACAATATTACAACCATTGCGTTCCCCAATATCAGTACTGGCATATATCGATTTCCGAAGGGTAGAGCGGCCTCAATTGCTATAGATACAGTGAAACAATGGAAGGGCGAAAAGGTTGAAAAACTATTTTTTGTTTGTTTTGATGATGAAAATCTTAAGCTTTATCAGGATATAATTCAATATTGATCACTGTTTTGAGAAAAGGGCAGAATGCTTTTAATTTGAGGAAGAATAATCCATTCAATTATCACCCGTCCTTCTAGATTCTTAAATAATAGGATCTAGAAGAATAGAAGTTTCTGACTAATAATAATGAACAAAGCTTCCTTGAATCAATATTTTCATTCCTTATTTCCTATAGAAAAAGAAGTCGTGGAGAAGATCACCGAATCCTTTAGCTATTTTGAGCTTGAAAAAAATAAGGTATTAATTGATGTGAATACAGTGAGTACTCAAACTTTTTTTCTTGAAAGAGGTTATATGAGATCTTTTATTTTGAATGAAGATGGAGAACAAGTCACTACAAATATTTATACGGCTCCATGTTTTGTAAATGACTTCCTTTCTTTTTTTAAACAACAGCCTTCTAAAGAATCTTACCAAACCATTACAGAGTGTTCATTTTGGGAAACAAGTTTAGAAAACGTCCAATTCAACTTTCATAATATACCTGATTTTAGAGAGTTCTCACGATTATTATTTGTAGTGAATTATCACAAACTTAATGATCGTTTGATTGCCATGTCTAGCCAAAAAGCAGAGACAAGGTATATGAATCTGTTAAAACTACAACCTCATATATTCCAAAATGTATCTTTAAAAATTATTGCATCATACTTAGGCATCACGGACAGTTCTCTCAGTAGAATCAGAAGAGAGATTGGTAAAATCTGATTTCTTGTCATTTGTCAAGTAATTATAATTTTTGAATTATGGACATTTGCATAAAATCACATAATAAACATGGAAGCAAAAAACATAATAATTATTGGCCTTGGTGGTGTTGGAGGCTATTTTGGTTTTAAGATCAATCAAACCAATGAAAGGGCGCATAAGCATCAAGTATCCTTTATCGCGAGAGGAAAAACATATGATGTTGTAAAGAACAATGGATTGACTTTATTGTCAGAGGAGCATAAGATAAAAGTCACAAAGCCTGATTTTGTATTGCAAAATATTGCTGAAATAAAGGCCCCTGATCTGGTATTAATTTGCGTAAAAGAATACGACCTTGAAAACGTTTGTAATCAACTATTACACGTCATCACTGAGAAAACTGTAATTCTTCCAATGATGAACGGAGCGAATATTTATGATAGAATCAGAAAAATAATTCTTCACAATACTATCTTACCCTCTTGCGTTTACGTCGCTTCGCATATCAAAGAAAAAGGAGTAGTAGAACACAAGGGAAAAGCTGGAAAACTTATTTTCGGGAGAGATCCTCAACATTTCCATTCTGATGTTGATTGGGTAGTAGAGATCATTGAAAATAGTGCAATTGATTTTGAATTTACAGATAATTCTGAAAAAGCGATATGGACTAAGTTCTTCTTTATAGCAAGTTTTGGATTGGTGACAGCCAAGCATAATTCTTCAATTGGAGCTGTTTGTGCAGATAATGAACAAAGAATAGAAGCTACCAATATTATGAAAGAAATTAGATTGATTGCTCAGAAAAAAAACATACAATTAAAGGAAGATCTCATCGATCTTACTTTTAAAAAAGCCTCTTCATTTCCTTCATCGACACCCACTTCATTACAGTTGGATGTCAATTCAGGTAAAACCGAAAATGAATTAGAACTTTTTGCGGGAGCAATTATTCAGTATGGTAAAGAAACAGGTGTGGAGACCTCAGTAACACAGACCATCTTAAATGAAATAAAAGATAAATTAAAGAGTTTAAGTACTAAGCCAAAATAGAATAAATGCAGAGAGAAGAAATAAAATTTTATAGCGAAAATGCGAAATGGGGTGAGTTTTCTAACTTTGCCCTTTTTTCAGTTAAGATAAAAGGAAAGCTATGGAGCACTAGTGAACATTATTTTCAAGCTCAAAAATTTGAAGATAAAGCCTACCAAGAAAAAATAAGAAAGAGTGCTAGTCCAATGAAAGCGGCTGAACTAGGAAGGTCGAGAAAAGTACGTATCAAAAAGAATTGGGATAATATGAAAGATAATGTGATGTATGAGGCAGTCTTAGAAAAATTCTCTCAACATTATGAGTTAAAAGAATTATTACTTAGTACAAATGATGCTCTTTTAATTGAACATACCGAAAATGATGCATATTGGGGAGATGCAGGTGATGGAAGTGGAAAGAATCGTTTAGGAAAAATCCTCATGAAAGTAAGAGAAAAACTTAGACAATAAGAAACAAAAAGATATGCAAGCTATTATTTTTATTGGAATTCAAGCTTCAGGCAAATCTACTTTTTATAAGAACAATTTCTTCAACAGTCATATTAGGATAAGTATGGATCAGTTGAATACAAGAAATAAAGAAAGTCAGTTTCTGGCAACTTGCTTTAAAACACAATCAAGGTTTGTAGTAGATAATACTAATCCTTCTAAAGTAGAAAGAGAAAAATACATCCAACAAGCGAAGGAAAATAAATATGAAGTAGTAGGGTATTACTTTAGTACACCTATTCATGAGGCATTGAAGAGAAATGACTTAAGAACAGGTAAAGAAAAAATACCTGAAGTTGGTGTAAGAAGTTGTTATAGAAAAATGGAAATTCCGAAAATGCAGGAAGGCTTTGATAAGCTGTATTTTGTAAGAATAGTCAATGATGAATTTATAATAGAAGACTGGAAAGATGAGATTTGATGAATTAGATCAAAAATTGAGAGTATATGAAACGGCTTTTGATTTTTGTGTTCCACCCAATATTTATTTAGTGGCCAGAATTGATGGAAGAGGTTTTACAAAATTGACCAAACAAACTCATCCTTTTAAAAGGCCATTTGATGAAAGTTTTAGAGATATAATGGTGGAGACAGTAAAACATTTGATGAACTGCGGGTTTAAAGTCATCTATGGTTTCACACAAAGCGATGAAATTTCTTTACTGTTTGATCTGAATATTAACGCTTTTTCAAGAAAGTTGAGAAAGTACAATTCTGTATTGGCGGGTGAAGCAAGTGCAAAATTCTCTGTTTTATTAGGAGATATTGGTGCTTTTGATTGTAGAATTTCACAGTTGCCTCGAAAACAAGACGTGGTAGATTATTTCAGATGGAGAAATGAAGACGCCCATAGAAATGCACTCAATGCACACTGTTACTGGCTGTTGAGAGAGAAAGGACAGACGGCTGTTCAAGCTTCTAAGGCAATTGAAGGGAAATCAACTGCTTTTAAAAATGAGTTATTATTTGAAAATGGTATTAATTTCAATGATCTACCTAGTTGGCAAAAAAGAGGAATTGGATTTTACTGGACAGAAGTAGATAAAAAAGGTTGGAATCCTCTTAAAGAAGAAGAAGTGATTGTACGCCGAAATGCAATCAAAGTAGATTATGAAATTCCGATGGGTGAAAAATATAATCATTTTATTATGGATTTACTTCGTCAGTAAAATAGTAATACCAATCTTCTAATTATAAAGAAAGAGTAGTAATGTTTTGGAATTAAATTTCTAAAAATATTACTACTTTTTTCTTTTAAAAAGGGGGAGATTACATTCTCATTAAACGGTACATATTGAATGAGACCCTTAAACTGTCTAAATATTCCATTAAAGCAAAACGGTTTGATCTAATTTTAATGCAACTAGAGCAACATACAAATTAGGAATTCTTTTCTTCTGGAAGCATCCGTCTTCAATTGAAGTGAGTAACACCTAAACAATGAAATGAAAGGTAGTTATTACCGAATTAATTTACTTATACAAAACTATGAATAAACAAATACTCACTCTTTTCCTTTGGGTGTGTTTCAGTGCAATTTCTTGTGCTACTGAAATACATGTTTCTAAAAATGGGGATGATGCCAATTCAGGAACATCTTCAAGTCCTTATTTGACAATTCAAAAAGCGGCGAATGTAGCTAGTGCTGGTGATGTAGTGATCATACATGAAGGCATTTATCGTGAAACTGTTGTGCCCTCTAAAAATGGGACAGAGGGTAGCCCCATTGTTTTTAAAGCAGCGGAAGGTGAAAAAGTAATTGTATCAGCAGGAGAACTTATCAAAAGCTGGACACTGATGACAGATAATATTTATAAGGCAAATGTAAGTATGACGTTGGGTATGGAGCAAAACGCATTATTTTATAATGGAAACATGATGGATATTGCACGTTGGCCCAACAATGTTGATAATGATCCTTATACGCCTGATGCCGAATATATAAAAGGAGGTTCTGGTGCTCATATTGAATATGCAGGAATACCAAGTTTTGACTGGAGTGAGGGATATATCTGGTATTTAGGTGGACACTCTGGTGCTAGTTGGACAAGGAAAATTAATTCATATTCAACATCAAGTATTGAGTTTGATGCAGTTGACATAAATAAGTGGCCTTTTAGTGTACATAACCCAACAATTGAAAGAAATGGGCATAGAGGTATTTTCTACTTGTTTAATAGTTTAGATGCACTGGATATAGAAAGAGAATATTATTATGATGCTTCAAATCAAGAAGTATATTTTAAAGCACCTTCAGGTGAGAATCCTTCGGAAGGGCAATGTGAATATAGAGCTCGTAAATACACTTTTAAGTTAGAGAAAAATTACATCGTTCTTGACGGGATTGAGACGTTTGGAGGAATAGTACTGACTACTGGCAATCATAACGTTATCAGAAATTCAATCATCCGACATGGTATTCCAATTTTGGATGAATTGGATAATACAGACGCACAAATTGGATCTGGGGCAATTACTGTTGAAGGTCAAAATACATTGATTGAAAAGAACTTGATTGAATATGGAACAGCCAATGGAATATCAATGTTAGCTTCATGGAAAGGATCAAAGAATACAACAATTAGAAATAACATTGTTAGAAACTTCAATACCATTGGAATTCATGCAGAGCCTATCCGTTCAAATTGTCCAGGAACAGTGATTGAAAATAATACAGTATCTGGAAGTGGAAGAAGTGGAGTATATGTGAGTGGAGGAGAAGCCGTAATTGCTTACAATAATGTCTTTGATGTTATGAAAATGAATGCCGATGGTGGCGTTTTCTATACAGTAGGTAACGCAGATTATAAAAACTCTGTCATTCATCATAATTGGTTTCACAGTTCAACTGCCGCTCCGCATGCAGGTTATAAAGTGGCAGGGATTTATTTAGATAACCACAGTAAAGGATATGAAGTGTACAATAATGTAGTGTACAACGTATCGTGGTCAGGTATTCAAATTAATTGGGACAATTGGGGATTAGACATCTATAATAACTCAATTTATAAAGCATCTGAAGCCATGGGGCGATGGGAGAATGGCTATACTATGGATGATGTAGTTGTGATTAATAACTATGCAGACATTGCTCCTTGGTACGGTACAGATATCCAAGCAGAAAATATTATTGATCCCAATTCTCCGTTTGTAGACCCTGCAAATATGAATTTTGAGCCTGCTGAAGGTTCAGTGTTAATAGATGCTGGAAAAGTGATTGCTGATTTTACTGGCGATTATGTTGGTGATGCTCCAGATATTGGAGCTTATGAAAAAGGTGGTGAAAAGTGGATTCCTGGTGCAGATTGGGTACCTGTTACAGACCTTCCCAATATAAATTCAATTCGAATAGAAAGTGCTCCTCAATCTGTTGAAACAGGTAAAAGTTTTGATATAAAAGTAGGTTATGAATCAACAGCTTCTCATGAAATTATAGCAGTGACTTATTCACCTTTAGGAGAAGAATTGACAAAGCTTCAACAAAGCGTAAAAGCTGGTAAAGGATCGTTGGTATTCACCATCTCACAAGCATTCAACTGGACACCAGGTGAAAGTTATAAAGTTGAAGTGGGTATTAAAGAAGCAAGTGCAGGAGAGGGTAATTATTTAGCCCAAGATTCTTTTTCTTTTGAAGTGACAGGTGAAGAGGAAACAAAGTTATTCTCATTTCAGAATCAAGGTAGTTTTAATTATATCAGCGCTGCAGATCCAAGTTTGCTGAATTGTGAATCAGAAAATGTTGGAGACACCGAGTTATTTGAAATAATAGAAAATACGGATGGTACTTTTTCATTTAAAGGTCACAATGGAATGTATATCAGTTCAGAGAATGGATTGAAAGCATTGACTTGTCAAAGTACTACAATCGGTGAATTGGAAAAATTCATGATGGAAGATTTTGGTGATGATATTTATGCCATCAAAGGTAATAATGAATTATATCTAAGAAATAACATGTTCTGTACAAGTGAAGAAGCTACAGATTGGCAGAAGTTTAAACTAAATGGTTCTGATGATATCGTTTCTTCAAATGATACATTTGGAAAAGAAGGAGTAACGGTTTATCCTAATCCAACTGAAGGTGTTTTCCATATCAAGTGGGGACAGCTGACACAGAACTCAAGAATAATTGTGTACAATTTAATGGGGCAAGTAGTATTGGATAAAACACTTGCCCAAAGTGAATCGATTTCAACAATCGACCTAAAAGGTCAGAATATTGGTGTTTACCTAATCAAGTTAATGACTGAGGGTAAAATAACAACTAAGAAAATCAATATAATGTGATGTAATAGTTAAGTAGCTTACCGATTTAAAAGCAAAGCAGTATTTTCAAGGTATTATTCTTGAAGTACTGCTTTTTTGTTTTACTAAAGATCTGGTTTAAGCATCAAACCTGAAACCATAATGAGTGGCTAATACAGTTTTGATTTTTGTTTTGTCCAAAGTCTTATTGATAAGTTCTGTTACGCATCTATAAGAATCCGCTTTCATTTTATCCAAAGGGTTAACTGATGTGGTCAATACAACAATTTTGGTATCCTTGAATTTTTCATCAAAATCATTTAATAAATATTTATCCAAAAACTCCCATCCATTGATTCTTGGCATATTGAGATCAAGAAAAATGAGGTTGGGGATATGAATGGTAGAAAGGGGTTTTGAAAGATATTCCAAAGCTTCTTCTGCATCTTCACAAAAGACGGGGTGATGAACAATATCCATGGCCTTGATGATTGTTGCATTAAAAAAATTTGTTGCCTCATCGTCATCAATGCACATAATGCAATCTAATTTATTTTTCATTTTAATTTCTTACAAAGCGTAAAACAAAACTTAGTGCCTTCGGGATTGTTTTTCTCCACCCATATTTGTCCTTCATGCAGGTCAATTACTTTTTTACAGATCGATAGACCAATTCCAGAACCGTCAAATTCATTTTTCTTATGTAATCGTTGAAATACATGGAAAACCTTTTCATAATATTGTTCATCAATGCCAATACCATTATCACTTACTTCAAACTTCCACTTTTGGGGTTCTTCAATACACACAACCTCTACTTTTGGAGTTCTTTCAGGATGTTTGTATTTGATAGCATTACTTATCAGGTTTTGAAACAAAACTTTCAACTCAGATTCATAACCTTTTACTGTAGGAAGGTCATTGACTATTATTTCAGCCTTCTCATTCATTATTGTTCCTGCTAGATTCTCTAGCACACCATCTACGATTGTTTTGGTATCCACTTTATCCAATTCAAGTTGTTTCCCTATGATATTATAATCAATCATGCCTTTAAGAAGCACTTTCATTCTCTTAGTCGCAGTTTCTATATAATCAAGATATTTTATTGATGTTGCATTGGATTCGTCATTTTGGAGTTCTTCTTGTAGCAACATTGAAAAACTTTGTATAGTGTTAAGAGGCTCACTTAAATCATGTGAAGTAACGTAACCCATTTGCTCTAGTTCATAGTTTTTCTGGGCAATTTTCTCCATAGAATCTTCTAATTTCTTAGCGTAGTTTCTACTTTCAGTAATGTCATGCACACTGCCAATAAGCATTTTACACTTTCCGAAGTGATCAAAGATAGGAGCAATTCTTACCTCTCCAATTTTAGTGCCTGTGGGATAAGGAGTAATTTCTTCCCAACTTACACTTGCTTTTGTTGCAATTGCAGTTTCATATTTTCCTAAAACCATTGATAAAGAAGGTTCTGGAATTACATCCTTTACATTTAGACCTACCACTTGCTCACGTTTTAAACCTGTGGCGTTCAAGAAACTTTGATTGACAGAACTAAAGATGTAATCTCCTGAATTATCAACATTTAGAGCAAAAATCACATCTCCAACGGTATCATAAATAAGAGATAGTATTTGATCTTTCTCTTTTAAAATTTGGTTATAGGAATCTTTTCTGAATCCTTCCGAATAATTAGTAGACATAGTGTATTAATAATAATAGTAGTCGGTTCCATTAGGAACAAAATAGTTAGTGATTTTATGGACAGAAAGCAGTTTTGGGTTGACTTGTTGTGTCAATCATAATTTTCACAATAATAATTTAATAAATGATTGTGAGAAGTAAAAGAGAATTGCAAAATGATCCTATAATAATGAAATTCGACGTTCTCACTTAAAACCATTCGGTAAATTATTTATACATATCAAAGATATAAACTATAGACGTTCCAATAATGTTTTATTTTTGGGTGAAGAAGAATAGGGATAAATCTTTGAATTAATTTATATTTGAGGCAAATAGATAAAAACCTAACAAAGTAAATTATTTTAATAATACAAAAAACTAATATAATGAACTTCAATAAAAGCAATCACTATTGTTTGTACACTATTATCTTTCTCTTTTTCAGTCATTTGGCAGTATTTGCACAGAAGGAATACAAGTATCCTCTTGCTCCTAAAGGAGATTTTACGGATGTGTATTTTGATACAACAATCACTGACCCTTATCAGTGGATGGAGAACCCTAGTGATCTGAGGTTGAATGTATGGTTGGAACAACAAGGGAAATTGACCAAGAAAGAGGAAAATAGCCATACTCGAAGTGCCACATTGAAAGAACAAATTGCAAGTTTGTATGTCGATGTGAAACAAAAAAGAATGAAGAGTTATGTAGAAAGAGAGCGGAAACTAAAGAGTAAATATGAATTTAAAAATGTATTCAAAAATGTGAGCCGTACGCCAGATATTAGTTACAGATTAAGAGGAAAAGGTAACTTTAAAACTTTAGTTAAGGTAAAAGACTTTCAAAAAAACAAAGGTGATAATGTTGTAATATTGAGAAAAGTAGTCAATGATGAAGAAGGATTGGTGGCAATTATTATGTCTCATAACGGAAGTGATTGGAGAGAAGCCTATTTCTTTGATTTGAAAACTGGAGAGCGATTGGAAGATCATCTAAAGTATCTGAGAACATCAAGTGAGATTATATGGAATGGTAGAAACGTATATTATGACCGGTACAAGCAACCTGAAGAAGGAAAAGAACTTTTAAATAAGGCCGTTGGCCAAGAACTCTTTTACCACAAGCTAGGAACTGATCAGACGGAAGATAAAAGTCTTTATAAACACATTGATGTTACAGGAACAAGTCACTTCTATTATAAAAAAATGGGAGACAAAATCTTCTTTCAACATTATTATAAACACAAAGACAAGTTTTTAAAAGCACTTTCTTATGCAAATAATGATCCTGAGTCTTTCTACCTCAAGGATTTCATTATATACCCGAATGATAAAAAGATCTCCCTTACTGTAAAAGATGTCTTTGGAGATACAGTGTTAATTCAGACCAATTGGAATGCACCCAATGGGAAAGTATTAGGCGCTAATCTTAAAGAACGTAATAAGCTTTTTGAAATTATTCCAGAATATGATGTATTGCTCAGAGGAGTTTATCGATTGGGTAAAGATAAAATAGCTAATATTTATAGAAAAGAAGGAAGCTTCTTGGTACTTGTTTTTGATTTAGAAGGGAAAGTATTAAAGAAAATTGATATTGAAGAAGGAAAGAAAATAAGTTATTTAGGGGAAAAAAATGAGAATGCAAAGTTTACAGAATTTTGTATTTCTTCATTCTATCATCCTGATTTATGGTATCAGATTAATTTGGGAGACCTATCTGTAAAACCAAGCAAAACAATTTCTGTTCCTTATGACCCTGATATGTTGGAAACTAGATATGTAAAGTATAAATCCAAAGACGGCACAGAGGTTCCAATGTATATTACATGTAAAAAAGGACTGAAATTGAATGGTAAAAATCCTACAATCATTTATGGTTATGGTGGTTATGGTCATACGGTTGAACCTTCTTTTGATGAAGCGAAAGCATTATGGTTGTTGCATGGTGGAGTCTTAGCAATTCCAAATATCAGGGGAGGTGGAGCCGTTGGTGGTAAATGGGCGAAGGAAGGAAGAAGATTAAATAAACAAAATGCTATTGATGATTTTATTAGTGCGGCCGAATACTTAATTGATCAAAAATATACTAACAGTAAAAGATTAGGTATTAATGGAGGCTCACATGGAGGTTTATTGGTAGGGGCAACAATTACACAAAGACCTGAGCTTTTCCATGCCGCAATTATTGATGCTGGTGCATTAGATATGCTTCGTTTTGAAAAATTTACAGTGGGTTCAGTGAGTACCAATTTAAATGAATTTGGCAGTGTGTCCGATTCTTTAGACTTTAAGAATTTGGTCTCTTATTCTCCACTGCACAATGTTAAAGAAGGAGTGAAGTATCCTAATGTTTTATTAATCACAGGAGATCATGATGATAGAGTTCCTCCCTTACATTCTTTTAAATTTTTAGCAACATTGCAGGAAAAAGGTGATCCTACATCCAAATACTTACTTTATTTGACTGAAGGAGCAGGGCATGGAGGTGCACTTAATGTGCAATCATGGATTGATCAATTACTTTTTAAGTATTATTTCTTTTTTGATCAACTGGAACTGAATTTTTATTAAGCAAGATATTTCAAACATGCTCTAAGTACCAAGCCAAAATTATCTCCATCATAAACCCATGCATTAATTCTTGGGTTTACGATGGAGATAATTTTGTATGGATTTAATAGACTTTTTCGGAATCTTCATCAATGAGTTGTAGTAGTTCTAAAATTGTATTGCAAACAAAATCTTTAGTGTAGTGATTATTGAATATTCCCTTTTTGTCTTTTATATACCCGAAATGATGACTCGAAATTAGATAATCGCAAATCGGAATAAAGTCTTTTGAGTTCTGATGAGATTCATACTCCTCTTTTATTCTTTAGATTGGAAATAAAGAAAACATATTAGGAGTCCAATCCAAATTACGAAATCCATTGATATGATTATAGAAAGTTTTGAAATCTTCAGGAAAATCAAAGTTGACTTCTTTTTCAACAGTATTAATTTCTTCAATAGTAACTCCTGGATTTAAAGAGATGACTTTGTTCTACCAATATTTTATGGTTTGTTTAATCATATTTTTTTTTCAATGACATATAGGTTAGCCATTTATCAATGTTCTGTAAGTTGAGTAGGGGAACTGCAAGGGCAGACTAGAATGAACTATTATGGAAAAATTATTCAGGGAGCCTATTTTTCACCAATGCTATTTGCCCCATATGATTGGCTGAATGTTCCATTACATGAAACCATACCCAATGATTATTGATACCTTCATCTACATTTTCTGCAAACCAAGCATCATCTTTTGTTTTAAGACCTTTGAGTGTTTCTTTTCTCACTTGATCCCAAAGATCTAGATAATACTTAATCGGTTTGCCTTTTAATTCCTTTCTGCTTTTTTCGCCTAAACTACTCGCAACACTCCAAAATTCTTCTTCTTTTTCAGTCCAAGTTCGTCCTTTTAATGTCTCTACTTGATAATAGGATTCAGTAGCCACCAAATGCATAATTAAGGCTCCAATACTGTTTGCTTTTTTGTCAAACATAAAATCTGTTTCCGCCTGATCTAAATCAGCTGTCATTTCGGTGATCCTGCCTTTCAAGTCTTCCAGCATATCCACCATTATTCCAATTTGGGTTGAATATCCTTTTTCTGGTTTGATTTCGTATTGTGCATGAACGAATGAAAATGAAAAACATAGAAGTAGTAGTGCGAAGAATTTCTTTTTTAATCTCATTTTATTTATGATTTGGGGTGTGTGAAGAGAAGATAATTTAATAGTAGCTAGAGGCTGTTATTTGCCCAACTATTATGGTAAATACATTTGATGTAAATAATAGGTCATCAGAAAATTCTTGAATATTAATAAAAACAATCTAAAGATAATTTAATCTTTTAGAGGGTCCAAGCTCCTTTTTTGTCATGTTAAATCATTAATTACCAGTCTTTACAGGTTCAAAGGAAAATATTTAGTACACTGTAAACTAAGTTTTCGTTATTTATAGTATTTAGAAATCAGGAGATTTCTCATGATCTGAAGGACACGAATGATGCTAACGCTTAACATTCCCGCCATTGAGCTTTCTACCATTATAGTTTGGCAGTACTCCCCCTGGCATTGAAGGGAAAAGTGTTAAGAATTTCATGAATTGAGCCGTTAAAAATGATTTTCTTGTTTGAGCAAAGCGAGTTTAAAATCATTGAGGCGAGTGGAATGAAATTTAGCTTTTGACTTCTAAGCCTAGATTTTTTTCTTCGTTTTTCATCAATGGAAAAATGAAGAAGAAGGAAGCTTGAAAGTAGGACATAAAAGCCTGTAGAATAATTGACTGAAAGTTCACGGTAATCTAGTTTACAATGTATTTAGTTTATCGCTATATTGAGCTAACAACACCTTAAAAACTAGCAGTTTACCAAAATGTGCACATCGGATGCCAAAATGTTTAAGTGAAATGGATCCATTGCTAGCGACCTTTGTAAGGTAATATTTGTATTCACTAAATAGTAATTATCATGGCTAATCAATTTGGTAGAAAAGGATGGACTCCTGAAAGAATCGGTAACTTAGAAGGGAAGACGTATTTGATCACTGGAGGCAATGGAGGTGCAGGTTTCGAAGCTACAAAAATTCTTCTGAGAAAAGGTGCTGAAGTAGTCATGCTCAACAGAAGTGCGGCAAAATCAGAAAAGGCTATTGAAGACCTGAAAGTACTATTTGGTGCTGATGCAAAGATTTCCTACATAGAAATGGATTTAGCAAACCTTGCTTCTGTGAGAAAAGCAGCGGAAAAAGTAAATCAAACTGTTCCTAAAATTGATGTACTGATTTGTAATGCCGCTGTTGCTCAAGTGGCTAAACAAGAATTTACAGTAGATGGTTTTGAAAGTCAGCTAGGTACCAATCACTATGGACATTTTCTATTGAATAATTTATTGTTTGATAAGATAGAACAATCCAACGGTAGAATTGTGGTTGTGGCAAGTGAGGGGTATAAAATGGGGATCAAAACCATTCAGTTTGATGATATGAACTGGGATAAAAACTATGAAGCAAATGCTGTATACTCCCAAAGCAAGCTTGCACAAATGATGTTTGCTTATGAATTGCAAGATCATATCAAAAAGAGCAATAAGAATGTGAGTGTTTTCGTTTGTCACCCTGGAGCTTCTAAAACTTCATTGATTAAAAAAGATGCTCCTTTAGTGACCAGAATTACATGGGCTATTTTGGCTGCTTCACCTTTGGTACAGTCTGCCGAAAAAGGTTCTTATCCTGAATTAATGTGTGCCACTGAAGAAGGATTAAAACAAAAAGCGTTTTATGGCCCAACAGGAATGAATTATTGGACTGGGCCAGTAGGTGAATGTAAATTGGAGCCTCATGCATTGAATAAAGATGTGATGAGCAGATTATGGACTTTGTCTGAAAAGGAAACAGATTGTCAGTGGAATTTCTAGGCATACTACATTGAAACTCTATATGCGTCACTTTAGACACATCATGTGAAAGTCAATGAAAATTGAATTCAAAGAATAATCATTACAAAATCAATATAAAACTATGGATATTTTAAAAGCAGCAACAGATTGGGGAAGAGCAGAGGCATTTTCGATCTCATTTTTCATTCTCTTCGGAATTCTATTTATCATTACAGGCTTAGGTTTCTGGCAATTGGGTAAAACTGAATTTGCAAGAGGATTCATCTACCCTATTTCCATCGCTGGTATTTTTATGCTGGTATCAGGACTTGGTTTATTCTTCTCTAATAAATCAAGAGTTGCTAGTTTTGAGTCTGCTTATACCGAAGATGCTAGTGCTTTTGTTATATCGGAGATAGAACGTGTGGATAAAACAATTGCCACTTATCAAACTGCTGCTTTTAAAGTTTTCCCTGCCATTGCAATATTAGGTGCTTTATTGATTATGTTTATGCAAAAACCGGTTTGGCAAGCTACTGGTGTAGCAATCGTGGCCACCATGATGGTCTTTACCGTCATTGACAGTAATGCAAAAGCAAGGTTGGAAAATTATAAAGTTGAGCTAGACGCTTTTACTTCTAATCAATAGTAAAATGAATAATATCGTTTTTAATAATATCACAGAATTCAACAAGGCTCAAAATTTACCTGCTCCAGAAAACCCTCTTTTTACGGTGGGATGCAAGATTTTGAGTGCTGAGGAAATTCAAAACTGTGTTTCATCTCAAACCGAAGTGAGTTATACCAATCGGTTTTATATTATTAGTTTGAAGAATATTGTATCAGGTGAATTAATTTATGGCAGAACAAAATATGATTGTGAAACTGGAACCATGTTTTTCTCTTCTCCTGATCAAACGTATATTTTAGAAGATATTATTGTAAGTTCTGAATCGTGGTTTATAGCATTTCATGAAGATTTTATTGCTGGAACGGACATTCGAAAACGCATTAAAAATTACAATTTCTTTAATTATAATATCAATGAAGCGCTGCATCTTTCGCCAAAGGAAGAAAATACCATCAAAACTATTTTTAAGACGATTGAGACAGAGTATCAAAACAATCAAGATGAATTCAGTAAGGACATCATCCTTACCCACTTGGAAGCTTTATTACGCTATGCTGACCGTTTTTACAAACGTCAATTTTTAAACCGTAAAGACATCAACAAAGCACTTTTCACACGTTTTAAAGACATATTGGACCAATACTTCCAGAGTAATCAACTGGAAGAGAATGGCATTCCAACTGCCGAGTGGATAGCAAGTCAACTGGGAGTAAGCCACCGCTATATGCGGGATACGATCAAAGCAGAAACAGGAAAAACGGCCGTGGACCAAATCAATTTATACCTTGTAGAAGAAGCAAAAAACCTGTTGCTTGGTCCTAATGTTTCCATTTCTGAAACAGCTTATAAACTTGGATTTGAATATCCTCAATATTTCTCTCGATTATTTAAGAAAAAAACGGGGCTGAGCCCCAAAGAATACATTGAACATGCGAATCAAAATTAATTTGTTTTCAGAATGCTATATTTACGGTGATAAATATAGCATTCTGACTTCATGACAAAGTTTTTAACAGTAGAGATCAGTAAAAAAAGAATTTATGGACTAGATATCCTCAGAGCCATCGCCATTTTATTAGTGGTGATCAGTCACGGTAAATACTTGTTACCCAACCGAACTTTCTTTCTTCATGATATGATCGATTTTGATGGTGTATCCATTTTCTTTGTACTCAGCGGGTTTCTGATTGGGGGAATATTAATTCAATTACTGGACCAGCATCAACCGACCAAAACACTCCTTATTGATTTCTGGACCAGAAGGTGGTTAAGAACACTGCCCAATTATTTTTTGATCCTTTTTATACTGTGTGGCATTAATGTTTACTTTGGAAATAATCTGAATTTCTGGGTCCTCAAAGATTACATGTTATTTAGTCAAAACTTATTTTCAGAACACCCCAACTTTTTCCCTGAAGCGTGGAGTTTAAGTATTGAGGAATGGTTTTATTTGATCACTCCCCTATGCCTTTATTTCTTGATACTTGTCTTCAAAATTAAACCCAAGCAAGCAATCATCACTTTAGCTTTTACTATTTTAACTGCGGTACTTTTCTTCCGTTTTTACCGATTCTCAATCCTCGAAGTCAATACATTTGACCACTGGGATTTGTTGTTTAGAAAACAAGTGGTTACAAGACTTGACAGTTTGATGTTCGGTGTAATTTGTGCCTACATACAATACTACTCCAAAAGCAATTGGTTGAAATACAAGAAACAGTTACTCCTTATTGGCATTGCAATTTTTGTGATCATTAAAAGCTTATACCTCGCTCAAATTATCACAATTACTGGAGCCTATAATTGCGTATTTTCATTTTCAGTCATCTCCTTAGCTACGGCGTTTCTTCTTCCTTACTTCAGTGATTTAAAATCAGGCGAAGGCATCATTTACAAAGGAGTTTCATTTATCAGTCTCATCTCCTATTCCATGTATTTATTGAACTTGTCAGTAGTGCAATTAAGTTTTATCAATGTCATTCCTTGGAGAAACTATATTGAAAGTAGTTACATTTTTGTGCCTCTAAAGTATGGGTTGTATTGGGGTTTAACCGTATTAGGATCAGTGCTGATTTACAAATTCTACGAACTTCCAATTATCAAATGGAGGGATAAAATCAAGATAAACAAAGAGAAAGTTACTACAAAAACAGTTTGACATTTTCCTTTTCAAAACCAACAATAGCTTTTTACATTTACTCGAAAATATTTTAAAGAAGGCGATAATCATTACGTTTCAATCCTCTTCAAGTGAATAAAAGATTTTTTATCAGATCTTTGGGATACTAAACTTTTAATCAAAACTTCTCAATCTATACTATGTTTGGCATTGTCAACTTTGAAACTTTCTTACTCGCAGGAATTATTTTGAATATTACTCCAGGTTCCGATACCATGTATATTCTCAGCAGGAGTATTTCACAAGGTAAAAAAGCGGGAATTCTTTCGGCTTTAGGGATTGCTTCCGGTGCTTTAGTTCATATCTTATTTGCCACATTAGGACTCTCTGTTCTACTTGCAAAATCCGCCATGGCATTTACTGTTTTAAAATATGCAGGAGCTCTTTATTTGACATTTTTAGGGATAAAAACAATCCTTCCCAAAAAAGAAGAGGAGTTCTCAATCAAGGAAGAACTTCAAGAGGCTAACTATAAAAAAATCTACTTATCAGGAATTTTGACTAATGTTTTAAATCCTAAGGTGGCATTGTTTTTCCTCGCTTTCCTTCCTCAATTTATTCAAGAAGATCATGTCACTGATTCCATTCCTTTTTTGATACTCGGTTTCACTTTCCTCACAACAGGAACCATTTGGTGTTTAATACTAGCATTATTCGCTTCTAAATTATCCCATAAAATCCGACAAAATTATAGACTACAGAAACGATTGGATAAATTAAGAGGAGGTATTTTTATTGCAATGGGAGTAAAACTTGCACTTGCTAGAAGGTAAAAAAGTCCACTTCATTAACTCTATTTTCTTCTCTTTTTCAGAAAAAAAAGAAGAAAGATTGAAAACAGAAAATAGAAAAATTGCAATTGATAGTTGATGCAAGTTTAGTTTATAATGTTATTAATATTTTGCTCTATTAAGCGAATAAATTGACAAGTTAGACTTACAAATTAAACGATGGATAATATATTTGAATACTACTTAGTAGACTGGCTTGGTATATCCCTTAGCCTTTTGGCGGTATACATGTTAGGCAACAAAAATCAATGGGGGTTTATCATCTTTGCATTGTCTAATATTGTTTGGGTTTACTTAGGCTTATTTCCCATGAACAGTTTAGGTACGGCCATCGGCAATGCCATTTTTTTTATCATTAATATCAGAGGTTTTATTAACTGGTATAAACAGCAACCTGAAACTCAAAGCAAGTAATTTTATATGATATTCGAAGAATGCACCATATCAGACTTAGAAGCAATTGGAGCACTTCAACCTGAGGGATGGCCTGACATTATTCCAAAATTTGAGGAGTACATAGATCAGGAATTTTCTTTTCCTATCAAGGTCAGTATTGATAACGAAATTGTGGGAATAGGTTGTGCCATTGTATTTAAAAAAACAGGTTGGTTGGCTCATATCATTGTAGATTCAGAGCAACGTAACAAAGGAATTGGGCTTGCAATTGTAAACTATTTACTTGAGCTTCATAAAGCAAATGGAGTTGAATCAAGTTTATTAATAGCCACTGATCTCGGTGCTCATGTTTACAAAAAAGTGGGTTTTAAAACAGTATCAAATTATCTTTTTCTAAAAAGAGAAAGTGGTATTATGAAGGTAAATCTAGAATCCAAAAAACTGATTCCTTATCAGGAAGAACATTACCCGGAAATTCTAAAACTTGATTATAAAATCACAGGTGAACATAGGCGACCACTTTTAATGAAGAGCTTAAAAGATGCCGTTATTTTCAAAGAAAAGGATCTTATACAAGGAGCCTTTCTGCCCAATTTAGGTGAAGGTCTTATCATAGCTACCACTCCAGAAGCTGGAATTGAATTGATGAAATTAAAGTACTCGACTGTGGATAAAGCTGTGATTCCAGAAGAAAACAAGATAGGTTTAGAGTTTCTATTAAAAAATAGTTTTCAGCTTTCACCCTCAAAAGGACAACGGATGCTTCTTGGAAATGAAGTGGCATGGAAAGCTGATGGTTATTTTGGTAGAATCGGCGGGAATTTTGGTTGATCACCAAAGGAATAATTTTAAAATGAAAAGCTAGTTTATAATTAATATCTATACTATGAGCATTCTATTGAATTTGACGTTTCTTTATTTATCATTCATTGGCTTCGAGGTTAATCTTTTAGTGCAGAATGATGAAAAATTACCTTTTGAAACTAAAGAAGTAATTATTGACTGGGGTGGTGTCAAAAAAGCAAAAGCATTACTCTTAGAACAGATTAATGCTAATCCGACAAAATGCGATACCTATATCTATCAATTTTTTGAAGAATATTCTGTCATAGAAAATAAGGTCAATGAACAATTATTTGCATTGTCAAACTATGATTCTCTGAATACTTTAGCCTATGCACCTAATGATACTATTTATGAAGTGGCTATAAACTTTGAAATACAAGCAGAAGACAATGGGTTTACAGTGGCAATGTCTGAAGGGATGATTTTCCTTTCCAAAAATACTTCTTTCATAAAAAAGAATTTACTCGACAAGATTGACTCTACCTCAATTGAATTTATCAATCTTTATTGTGATGAATTGGATAAGGTTTGCTGTGAAGATGCATCAATAATTATTGATGAGAAAGAGCTTGTAGAAAGAGCCTATCGATGGGGTGAAATGTCTAAAAAATCGGAAGAATTAAAATATGCAGAAATTAGTGAAGATACATTTAAGCATTATCTATACCTTATTTTTGAAGGACAAGATAACAGTCCTTCTTTTGAATTTACCACACATAGTTTTAACCCAAAACTTATTCATCAAATGACAAAAGTAACCCAAAAGCATCCTGATTCAAGGGCTTCTGCCTATTTCAAAACGTTTCTTGATCTACTAGCAAAATCTGAATACAAGAAAAGTGAAGAAATTAAACAATATATCCACAGTTTATAACTGCATTCTTTATTCCGCAATACCAATTAAAATTTCTTTCTTAACAGAATAATTCAGATCTTTAGTGCAGTAAACTATTTTAAATAAATCAATGCTGAAATTAGCCTCATTAATGTTAGTGAGGGCTATTGGCAATTAATGATTACAAATCAAACAAACATGAAGATTTCTAAAGCTTTCTTTATTTTACTATTCGTAAGTACAAACTTGTGGGCACAAAATGTTGAGATTCCATCCAATGTCAAATTTGAAAGTGCTGATGATTACAAAAAAACAGAACAACTGGTACTAGAAGCCACAGACTGGCTTTTGAAAACGCCAATTTCAGAAGAAGCTAAAAAGCGAAATGAGGTCAATGATTTCTTAATGAAATGGATGGGTGGAAGTCCGTCGGTTTCTATTAATTTAGTTCCGGGGATTGTTCCTTTTGATTCTCCAGATTGTCTAATGTCATTTATGAGTGGTTGGGTCAAATACAGTCTGCAAAATAACTACTCAAAAGACAATGTAGAATGTGCAGTAGCTGGTGCTCAGAATAGCATTGAGTTTTATATAAAAAATAAAGCACAGCTTGGAAAAAATTCTGATATGGAAAAACTCGTCAAACAGGATAAAAAAGGAAAGCTCAAAAGTTATATTGAGCAAAAATTTTAATCAAGGACAACTCTACTCATGAATTCAAAATGGGTAGAGTTTTTTTTATCTTCACTATTTCTTTAAAAATTCTAAAATCTTTACTCCATTTAAAACACTTCACTTACTTCTTAGTAGGTAAGGAAATATTGTATTAAATGATTTACTTTGCTCTTAAACAGAAAAGAGCTTAACAAGCAACCAAAACTTAAAACATCTTATGACAAACTGGTATGAAGCAATCAGTGAAAAAACTGATTACATTTTACAAGAAATATATAAACATCCTTTCATCAAAGATTTAATGGAAGGTACGCTTTCGAAGGAAGTATTCAACTTTTATATCAATCAAGATTCTATCTATTTAGCGGAATACAAAAAGATCTTGGCGGAAGTGGGGATAAGATGCGAAGACGATCAAGATACTCAGTTTTTCTTAGGATCAGCCACGGGTATTATTCATGTTGAAGATGCTTTGCATGAGAATTTCTTAACTGGTGAAGAAAGAACAACTCAAGCCTCTCCTACTTGCGAATTGTACATCAGTTATTTATCGAGAATTGTACATACAAAATCATTAGAAGAAGGTCTTGCTGCAGTATTGCCTTGTTTTACAATTTATAAAGAAGTGGGGGATTATATTCTTGCCAACCAAAGCAACAAAGGCGACAACCCTTATCAAGATTGGATCAATACCTATGGTGGTGAAGCGTTTGCTAACTCTGTAAAAAAGGCGGTGGATATTACCAATAAATTGGCAAGTGAAGCTTCTCCTGAAAGAATTGAAAAAATGAATGAAGCCTTCGAAAAAGCATCGAAATTGGAATGGATGTTTTGGGACAGTGCATACAACAAAGAAGCATGGAAAGTATAAAAACAACTTATAAAAGTGTATTGACTATTGCTGGAAGTGATTCTGGCGGTTGCGCAGGTATTCAAGCCGATATCAAAAGTATTTCGGCTTGCGGTGCTTATGCGGCAAGCGTAATTACGGCAACTACGGCTCAAAATACACAAGGAGTGACAGATATTCACGCTCTTCCAGTTGCCCATCTTGAAAAGCAACTAGAAGCAGTGTTTAGTGATATCGATTTTAGTGCGATTAAAATCGGTATGCTTCATTCTTGTGAGGTGATTGAAACAATTGCCTCAAAGATTTCGGAGTATAACGCCAAAAACATTGTACTCGATCCGGTGATGGTAGCCACTTCTGGTGATGTTTTGATTACAGAAGATGCTATTGAGTGTTTGAAGAAATTATTTCCTCAAGTCGCTATCATTACACCAAACCATAAAGAAGCGGAACTGTTAATTGGCCATGCTATTGATCAGGAAAATGTTGAAGCGACTGCTAAAGAAATCGGATCACAATTCAAAACTTCAGTGTTACTGAAAGGTGGTCACTTTGGTACTGCTGAAATGCATGATGTGCTTTATGAATTTCCGACAAGCAAAACTACCGTTATTAAAAACCCAAGAGTAGATACAACAAATACGCATGGCACAGGCTGTAGTTTATCGTCTAGTATTGCTACATTTTTAGGTAAAGGTAATGATCTGGAAAATGCGGTGAAGAAAGGTTGCAGTTATGTCAACAATGCCATTACTGAGGGGAAAGATAAGGTTTTAGGAAAAGGAAATGGTCCGATTAATCATTTTGGGCTTTAAACTATTTCACCTCAAACAACCACTCCCTCCTTCGATAATAATTTGAAGATGGGAGTGGTTTCTTTTAAAGAGATACTTTACATCTGCATTCCTTTTTGCTCCGGAATTGGGGCAGGAATAGAAGCTGGATCATCTCCTATCATTTGACGGATATCAATCTCGATTCCTCTAGCCATGGTTGTAATTGGAACATCATTGGCAATGCCTTCAAACGGATTTTCTGACACCTCACCAATTCGCTCCATTGTATGGAAAATCCACGATATAATCACACTAAAAGGTATAGAGAGCCAAACAAATCCCTCACTGATCACCCTCACATAGGGAGCAGGTTCATTGTATTGGTTTAAAATCGCAGTGCCTATTTCATCAAATACGTTGATTACACCTAGAGGAAGTAATAATATAAAGATCCAGATGAAAAACAGGTTCAATGTAGCAAACTGACGTGGATATGGAAAGTTTTTGATTCTCTCCAATTTACCTTGTAAGGTAAATAACTCCACCAGCTGATTCTCCATTTCCAAGAAAGAAAATTCCCAAATATGACCGCTTTCCTTTAATTTCTTAAGCTGATTGGATTGAAGATTCAAACATGCTCCCTGCTTATTAGTTTGGCTTAATACATACTTCTTTTCAGACTCAGATAAATAGCCTTCCAACTCTTCTTCCAAGGTGTAAATACGCTCATTGATCTTTACATCTTTCATGTACTCCAAGTCAGAATGATTTCTACTTGATCTCTCCCAAGGTTTAGGTACTCTCAAAGCATGTCTTAATGATGTCATCCATGCGACGTGCCTTAATATCATTTCTTTTCTTACTGCAAAGAATTCCTCCTCTGTCTTTTCGTCTTTTGCATGTTCATTTGATAAATAAGCATTGGTCATCATTGCAAATGAACGAGATGTGTTCACTATACCACCCCATACTTTTCGAGCTTCCCAAAGTCTATCATATGAGGCGTTATTTTTAAACCCCACAATAAAAGCCAAAGCACTACCCACTAAAGCAATTGGCAGCCAAGGTAAATGAATAAATTTCCAATCCAATATTTCATATAATACTGTCGGAATTGTAGCAATGACCAGGAACTTGTAGATATTTCTACGTGTCCACATCAGCATTATTTTTATAGAATAGTTTCGTTTTACGTACATTATTTAAATTGCTTATTTACATAAAATCGCATTAAAAACTGCTCAAAACACAGTTATATTCAATTGTTTCACAAATAAACTTATATTAGTATACTTTAGAAACTATAACAAAGTATATCATTTAAAATAGTGGTTACGAAAAGGTAACTTTTAAGGAAATAAGGAAAAATAATCCAATAGGATTATTAATTTTAAGCCTTCTAAATAGATACACCCATTATTTACTTTGAAACTAAACTATGAAAAACAAAGTCGCTTTAGTGCTTGAAGGAGGTGGTTCGAGAGGAATGTTTACCGCAGGAATTCTCGAATCATTTTTGATCAATAATATAAATTTTGATTCCATATTTGGTATCTCTGCGGGTGCATTATATGGTGCTTCTTTTGCCTCCAAACAATTTGAGCGAAATAAACATCTGAATACATATGTGGAAGACAAACGTTATGGGGGATTCAAACATTTACTATTGAATGGCTCCTATATTTCATGGGATTTTATCATGGGAGATATTGCTCACCGTCTCCTTCCTTATGACTATGATACACTCCGCACTTCCCCTGATTTTCATGTTGGTGTCAGTAATTGCAACACTGGAAAAGCTGAGTTTTTCGTCATCAATCAATTAGATAAACCTGACATTGTCACTGTACTCACTGCCAGTGGTTCCCTGCCCTTTATCTCACCCATTGTAAAATACAAAGGAGAAGAATATTTAGACGGCGGATTGACCAATTCTATCCCTTTTGATGTTGCATTAGAGGAAGGTGCTGATAAAATTGTAGTTGTACTCACAAGGCCTGAAGGCTATGTAAAATCTGACATGAAATTCACCTCCTTTTCAAAATGGTTTTATAGAAAATATCCTAAAGTGCATACCTGCTTGGTCAACCGAGCACAACTATACAATGAATCCATCAAAAAACTAAAAGAACTAGAACAGCAAGGTAAAGCCTATATTATTTATCCAGAGGAAGAATTGAAGGTCGATAGAGTGGAGCGTAAAGTGCATAAAACGGAGGCCATTTATAATGAGGCCATTGCTTATTGTAATAAATTGACGCCTGAGTTGGAAAAATGGATGGGTGCGTAAAAGGCCCTAATCTTCACAAAGAAATGAATTATCTTTACTTCCTAATTCAAAATTTACTACTCGTTAAATGAATTCCATTAAAGAACTCTTTGTAAATAGATACAGTTTATCGCCTGAAAACTTTGATCTTTTCTATTCGAATATCACTGAAGTGACAAGATCAAAAGGTGAGGCGATTATTAGTAAAGGTGAAATTCATCATTCGGTCTATTTTATTAAAAAAGGAGCCGTAAGAAGTTACTATATTAATGCTGATGGAAAAGAAATTACGTATTGGTTTGGTTTTGAAGGAGACGTTATCGCTTCATTAGGCAACTTTGTAGAATCAAAACCCTCTCTTGAAACCATAGAATTATTGGAGGATGTTGTGCTATTGAAAATTGATAGGACTAAATTAATTGAACTTTATAATACCAATGTTGAACTGGCCAATTTTGGAAGACAATTGGCTGAAACTGGCTTGCTGGAAATGGAACAGCAGATACTATTGAATCAAGTGACGGATGCTAAAACGAGATACCTTTCTTTAATTGAAAAGCATCCTCAAATTCTTCAGAGGGTGAAACTGGGACAAATTGCTTCTTATTTGGGTATTACGCAGGTGACATTGAGTCGTATTCGTGCACAGAAATAGCTTCTTCAAACCATTTCTAAAATACATTTCATATTTTTTGTGACCCTTCGGGCAATCACATAGGATTGCCCCCACATTTTAACATATGTAAAAAGAATTCTCATCGACCTCCCCTACTTTTGTTCTGTAATCAAAAAATACAAAACACTATGGGTTGGATCTATTTATTATTATCCGGTTTGTTTGAAGTTGCATTTACAACTTCCATGAAAATGTCAGAGGGTTTTTCCAACTGGAAAGGCATTGTAGGTTTCTTCATTTTTGGAGCACTAAGTTTTAGCTTGTTATTGAAATCGATGCAGAGCATTGAGATGGGAACGGCCTATGCGGTGTGGGCTGGAATTGGGGCCAGCGGAACCATATTAATGGGTTTCTTTTTCTTCGATAATCCTTTCAATTGGAGTAAACTTCTCTTTCTCTCACTTATCGTTATCGGAATAATAGGTATTAAACTCAGTCACTAAAATTATTACTATGAAAAATATCACAATCATTGGGGCTACAGGGGCACTTGGTTCATCCATCACAAAAGAATTAATAAAAAAAGGAGTTCAGGTTAAAGTTGTTGCTAGAGATGTAGAAAAGGCACAATCACTATTACCTGAAAAAGCTAAAATAGTCTATGGTGATGTAGCCGACAAAGATAGTCTTAGAGAAGCTTTAACGGGTACAGAGACCGTTTACCTTAATTTGAATACAACTTCTTGGAATGAAAATGCTACCTTCTACCCCGAACGTGAGGGCATCATAAATGTGGTAAATATTAGTAAAGAATTGGGTGTAAAACATATCATGCAAATTGTAGGCATTGACTCTTCTAACCCAGAATTTGCTACTACTGGTATGATTTATAAAACCAATCTGATTCGAAAACCAGCCATGGATCATTTGAAGAAATCAGGATTGAATTATACTTACTTCCATTGTTCTGTTTTCTTAGATTCCTTCCCAACTTTTATTCAAGAGGAAGAATTTGCCATCATCGGACATCATCAATTTCCAGTGTTCTTCACAAATACAATAGACTTGTCTGAAAATATCTTTAATGCAATTGACAATGAAAAAGCCTATAATCAATCGTTCACTATCCAAGGTACTGAAGGTATTTCGTTCCCAGAAGTAGCAAAACGATTCTTAAACGCTTATAACCCCAATATTAAAGTGACAGAGTATCCAATGGATATTATTCAGCATCTTGGTTTGCCGAGTAAAGAGGATGAAGATTTTATGGAACATCTTCTCACTTATGTAGAACAACTAAAAGAAGAACAAGTCTCTGAATCTACTTGGGAGGTATTGGGCAAACCTCAACTTTCTATTGAAGATTTTGTCAAGACGCTTTAATATAACAATGAAGGTTTTCCTACTTACTGATAAGATGGAGAACCTTTTTCTATTTCCTTCAAACAGCTTTACTAAGTTTTCGTTATTTATAGTGTTTAGAAATCAGGAGATTTCTGGTGATCTGTAGGACACGAATGACACTGAAGCTTAACATTCGCGCCTGTAGGCTTTCTACCCAATTTGTTTGGTAGTGCTTCCACTGGCCTTGAAGGGAAAAGCGTGAAGAATTTCATGTATTGAGCCGTTAAAAAATGATTTTTTGTTTGAACAAAGCGAGTTTAAAATCATTGAAGTGAAATTTAGCTTTTGACTTCTAAGCCTTAGCTTTTGCTTTTTTTTTTCATCAATGGAAAAAAGAAGAACATAAAAAGCTTGTAGGAATATCAAATGGAAGATGACGATAATTAGTTTACAATGTAATTACCCATAAAAATTGAAATTAATTCAAAACTGATACTACGTCAATTCTTGCTATACACAAAAAATGCTTTTAAAATTCAATTAACTAACTTATTTTTAATGGTTTAGTTAACAACCAATAGAGAAGCTTCATTTATACTTTCAAAATATGATACCAACTAATGACATTCTTTTGTTTGCCTTAGCGGCATTCATCATGGTCCTTTCTCCTGGGCCCAACATGATCTACCTAATTTCAAGATCGCTTTCACAAGGAAAAAATGCAGGAATCATCTCTTTATTGGGAGTCATGTGCGGTTTTTTGTTTCATATTTTAATGGTTTCTTTTGGTTTGACTGCTATATTTTTAGCCATTCCGTATGCTTATACAGTGGTGAAATTTTTAGGGGTAGGCTATCTCCTTTTCCTGGCTTATAAATCAATAAAATCCGACACTGAAATTTTTAATACAAATCAAGAATTACAGTCCTACAAACCGCTTAAATTATTTAATATAGGGTTGATGACAAATGTCTTAAATCCTAAAATGTCTGTCTTTTACCTCTCCTTCTTTCCGCAATTTATTAAACCAGAAAATGGCTCTATTTTGGGACAAAGTTTTCAACTAGGCGTTGTCCAAATCACTATAAGTTTTGCTGTCAATTTTATGATTGTTATTTCTGCTGCTAAGATGGCAACTTGGTTCTCTCAAAAGCCGATTTGGGCTAGAATTCAGAAATGGTTTATGGCTTCAGTATTGACAGGTTTAGCCGTAAAAATGGCTTTTACTAAAGCACGATAAAAATTTAGAATCATCATAAGTACTAACCTTAAACTAATTCTTAAATATTTTGTGTAAGTACAATTTAAAAAAGCGTGAATAGTAATTCTATTGATATTTTTTTTAAGGCAGTAACCACATTATAACAAGAAGAATTACGATTAATTACTTTTGTATTGGTACTTCATTTCATCTATTTATAAATCAACTGACACCCAATGAATACAGAAATTAAAGAATGCATAGAGAAAAGTGTCCTATGCTGGTTGGCTACCGCTTCTTCCAATGGCGAACCTAATGTTTCTCCAAAAGAAATTTTTAGAGCCTATGATCAAGATAACATCATCATTGCTAACATAGCGTCACCAAGTACTGTCAGGAATATAAAAGAAAACCCTAAAGTTTGTGTGAGCTTTATTGATATTTTTTCTCAAAAAGGGTTACAAATTAAAGGTGATGCTGTTGTTATTAATCATGATCATTCTGAATTTCACGAACTGGAACCTTTGCTACTTCAAATGACGAATGGCAAATTTCCATTTAATTCCATTACGAAAATTAAAATTGTAAGAACAAAACAAATATTAGCTCCTAAATATTTTATGTATCCTGACACAACAGAACAACAACAGATTGAAAGTGCTTTGGATACTTACGGAGTGAAATTAAAAGATACTGAAGGCTGACCTTCAAAAAAATTACAGCTAAACGATAAACAAGAAAAATGAACGAACAATTAAAAAATGACTTAGGTAATCTTGAAGATTTATTGGAAAAAGTCAAACTTCAAGGACTGGATTATTTGAACACAATCAAAGACCGAAAAACCTCAACCACACCGTCTATCTCTTTCCAATCACAGTTACAAGAAATAGGGCTAGGAGGAATTGATACATTAAAATTGTTTAATGAAAGGTTTGAAAATGTGATTGTTGGTTCTGCAGGCCCTCGGTATTTGGGCTATGTAGTAGGTGGTGTCACTCCTGCAGCAATCATTGGTGATTGGTTAGCCACTGTTTATGATCAAAACCCACAAACTGCAACGGCTCAAGGTGATGTCTCTATTGTGATTGAAAAAGAAACCATCAAACTCCTTTTAGAATTATTCAACTTGCCAAACAGTTTTCAAGGTGGTTTTGTAACAGGTGCCACAATGTCCAATTTCACATGTCTCGCTGTAGCAAGACAATGGATCGGTGCTCAGTTGGGAAAAGATTTTGCTAAGGATGGAATTTCTGAGAAGATTGAAATCTTGAGTGCTGTTCCACATTCCTCTGCCATCAAGTCATTGTCAATGTTGGGAATTGGAAGAAATAATGTTGAAATCATTGAGGTGGATGGAGAAAACCGAGAGGCTATTAATATCCAACACTTGGAACAAAAAATTATTGCCTTGAATGGGAAACCTTTCATTTTGATATCTAGTGCAGGAACTGTAAATACGGCCGATTTTGATGATTTTAAAGCCATCGCCCAACTCAAAGAAAAATATAATTTCTGGTGGCATATAGACGGTGCATTTGGTGCTTTTGCCGCTTGTTCACCTCACACTAATCATCTTGTGGAAGATTGGGAAAAAGCAGATAGTATTACAATAGATTGCCACAAATGGTTGAACGTCCCTTATGACTGTGCTTTTTTCATGGTCAAAAAAGAACATCAGCTATTGCAATTGGAAACCTTCAAAAACTCCAATGCTCCATACCTCGGTGAACCCAGCGATGATTTCAATTTTCTTAATTTTCTACCTGAAAACTCAAGACGCTTAAGGGCACTTCCTGCCTGGTTTTCACTCACGGCTTATGGTAGAAAAGGATATCAAGATATTGTAGACAATTCCGTTAAAATGGCCAATATTCTCAGTGAGTTTATTACATCAAGCCAACATTTTAAACTTCTCGCTCCTACTCGATTGAATAACGTATGCTTTACTTTATCAAACACAAATGACGCCGGTGAAGTAATGCGATTTTTAACCACATTAAATAACACCGGAAAAGTATTTATGACTCCAACGGTTTTCAATGGATTACAAGGTATCAGAGCTTCATTTGTCAACTGGCGTACTGACTTATCAGATCTTGAAATTATTATACGAGAGATGGAAAAGGTAGCCTTAAGTGAGAAGTCAGAGTAAAAATATTCAACAAAACCTTTTATAGATTGTTTGGGAGATGTTTCAGTAGAACATCTTCCGAACACTTTAAAATACTAAAATATTCCATACTGCACGCGAAGTATTATCAATGTCATTCCTATTCTAAACTAAAACTTCTTACTTTTGCGGGAAATAACGAACCATATCAATTCACAAACAAGCTTCAATGATGAAACTAAACAAGAGCGTCTTTTCAAAGACATTGTTGCATAAAATTCTTAAACCATTTTATCTATTATCAGCCGTGATTCTTTTGTGCAGTCATGATCTGTATATCAAAATGGATTCCTATTTCTTAAAACCTCATCAAGAAGCGATCTTCAGTTTGTACAATGGTACTTTTGAGGAAAGTGAAAATACTATTGCTCGTCACCGTATGGAGGACGCTTCTGTGGTTGCTCACGGCAACAGAACAGCAATCAATGAAGGACAATGGAAGGATCAAGACAGTACAATCACACAGCTTCCTTTTAAAGCTGGTGAAGCTGGAACTTATGTGATAGGGATCTCTACAAAAGTCAATAGCCTTAAACAAACGGCAGAAGATTTTAATGGTTATTTAAAACATGACGGCGTCTTGGATATGTTGAAAGAACGTACCGAAACCAATACACTGAATGAAGATGTAAACGAGAGTTACGAGAAACATGTAAAAGCCATTTACCAAGTGGGTGATAAAAAGACAGAAGATTGGAAAACTGTTTTAGGGTACCCCATTGAGTTTGTTCCTGTATCCAATCCTTATGAAAAATACAGCGGACAAACACTTGATGTAAAACTTTTATTAGAAGGTCAACCCTTAGCCAATCAATTGGTTTATGCAGACTTTGTCAAAAGTGCACACGGGCATTCTCACAACGACCATGGCCATCATCATGATCATCATGGAAACCATAGTCATGATCACGAACACGGAACAGATCATACACACACCAATGGCGAACAATTACGTACCAATGCAGAAGGTATTGTAACTGTCAAATTGCCAGAAGATGGTATTTACTATTTACGTACCATTCATATGGCAAAAGTCGACAAAGGTGACATCACACATGAATCAAAATGGAGTACTTTAACTTTTGAGGTTACACATCAACACGGTTCGCATACACATACACATGACGACCACGAACATCACCATGATGATGAGCTCCCTACTTGGGTCTTTATATTAGGAAGTATCGCCATCATTGGTGTTTTATTTATGGTATTTAGAACAAAGGAATAAATATGAAACTCGATTCAAAAAAAGCATTCACCTTATTGTTCCTTTTTCTCCCAATATTGAGTTTTGCTCATGATGTAACAAGTGCTGATCAGGAAATACTGAGGAACGGAGGCTTATTTGCTTACATACATGTTGGAGCTACTCACATGTTAACCGGCTATGATCATTTGTTGTTTTTAGCGGGTGTTGTCTTTTATCTGAATGGCTTCAAAGACATTGTAAAGTTTATTACAGCCTTTACTATTGGGCACTGTGTTACGCTAATTGGGGCTACTTATTTGGGCATTACAGCCAATGAACACTTGGTAGATGCAGTCATTGCTCTAAGCGTACTTTACAAAGGGTTTGAAAATTTAGGTGGATTTGAAAAATTGAAAGTCAAGTCACCCAACCTACTGCTCATGGTTCTTATCTTCGGATTGATTCATGGTTTTGGTTTATCCACCCGGTTACAGTCATTTGAAAATGGAACTGAAGACCTTCTAGCAAAAATCTTATGTTTTAACCTTGGAGTAGAAATTGGTCAAATTGTAGCCTTAATTCCCATTGTTTTTGTCATTACTTTTTCTAGAAAAAAGAAACAATTCCCCTCTTTTTATAAAGCTGTCAATTGGTACTTAGTCCTGGCAGGCATTGGTTTATTTATCATGCAAATGTCTGGCTATTTTTCAGGGCACTAAACACCTAGAAAATATATTAAGTTAATGGGCAGAATATCGTTTCCAAATGAAGTGATATTCTGCCTTTTTTGTTTATAATGCATTGAGCTAGAGTGTTAGGCAAATAAAAAACTAACAATCTATTTAACTACACTTCAATAACTTTTCCCTACTTTTAAGCTAAAATAAAGAGTCCCCTATCTAAGATGACAGAACTTGAACAATACATTAATTCCTATTTTGGGGTTGTCCAAAGAGAAGAGCTCCATCAAATCAGCTCACTTTTCAAATTAACTTTATTAAAAAAAGGTGAGTTTCTATTACAAACAGGAAAGAAAAGTGATCAATTATGTTTTGTGCAATCCGGCCTTCTAAGAATATTTGCTCAAACAGAAGATAAAGAAGTAACTCAATGGATTTCTACTAAGGGACAATTTTCAATAGACTTATCGAGCTTTATTTTTGAGACTCCTTCACGTTGGAACATCCAAGCTTTAGTAGATACAGAGATCTATGTATTGACAAAGGACGATTATAAAAAAATAGATGAAATAGCACCCAAGTGGAGTGAGCTTGAAAAGCTTTTTATTGTAAAGTGTTTTACGATGTTGGAAGATAGAGTTTTTAGTCATTTATCTATGTCAGCTGAAGAACGCTATCAAAGTTTTTTTGAGAATAATAAGGACCTCTTTAATCAGGTACCATTACAATACATCGCCTCTATGCTAGGCATGTCTGCTGAAACATTTAGCAGAATACGAAAAAAGCGACTTTCCTGAATTCTTGATATTTGTCAAGAGCAATACCATCCAAGTGTTAGACCTTTGTAAGGTAAATAAACAGATAAAAAATGTCTAACCTTAAAATATTATGGTAATGGAAATTAAAACGAAAATTCTAATCAATGCAACTTCTGAAAAAGTATGGACTATACTAACCGATTTTAAAAATTATCCTCAATGGAACCCTTTTATTAAATCGCTGACTGGTGATGTAAAGATAGGGAATACAATAAAAGTGGAAATCACTCCACCAAAAGGCAAGGGAATGACCTTCAAACCTAAAGTAGTCCGCTATAAAATGAATAAGGAATTAACGTGGGTAGGTCATCTATTTTTTAAAGGTATTTTTGATGGAGAACATCGTTTTGAATTGATTGATCATGGCAACGGAACTACGACATTCATACAAAATGAGAGGTTTAGTGGCCTTTTGACCGGCCTTCTAAATGTAGCAAATACACAAAAAGGTTTTGAGTTGATGAATGAAAAATTGAAAATAATGGCTGAAAAGTAAATACTTTTTTCGAACTTTGCAGAAGCAAACTTAATAATTAAGGGTATCATTACATCTGCCAAACTTAAGAATGAGCAAATCAAAAATATTTAAATTGGGATGTCTTTTTAGTGTTGCTTCTCTATTCATTGCAATCATAGTATTCATCTACTTTTCAACCAGACCTAATCATATTCATTTTCAAGGTCAACCTTTCAGCGATGCTTTAATTGCTGAAAATACTGATTTCTTAGAACACAGTATTCCGTCTTATCTGAAAACCTCTGCAAATCATGATGTTATTTATCAAGCAATGATCATTGAAGAAGCTTTGGATAGGGAAGTAATTTTTAGAACTTTAATACGACTCGATTCTACTTTCAAGTTCGAACACCAATTTCCATTGAACACCTCTGAAATAATTGAGCTGAGCAATTCAATCAGTTTTGCAGAGTTTTACAACCAAACGTTTAGTGCCAGGCTGAGGCTTTTACGTGGTGATGAAATTTCTGATGGAATTTCCATTTTTATCTATGCAAAACCACCTGACCATGATACCATTATTACGCTTCAAAATGGATCTTATGAGTTGCGGTCAATGGAAGAAGATAAAATTGGTTTTTATAAAGACCTGATCGTTTATGACGAAAATAAACACTATTTGTTCTTTGAAAGACATCGATATTTTGCTTTTCAGTAATAGGTAAAAGGCCATACATATAATTTGATTTTGACCTGAGGCAGTACTTTGACACTGGTTTTATCTATTTATAGACTAACAAAAAAACACATAATTATGATGAACATTAATCACGAAAAATATACAATACAAGAAAACAAACTACCTTCAACAGGTAAACACATTATAGGGCAATACGATGATGAATCAATCATTGTTTATCAAGCATATAATTCTAAAATAGCCAATTATGCTGTCGCTCATCAAACTTTTGGAGGCTCTTTCAGCTTTAACCGTATGACTTGGATCAAACCCAATTTCTTATGGATGATGTACCGTGCGGGATGGGCCAGCAAGGAAAATCAGGAAAGGATTTTGGCCATTCGCATCAAAAAAGAAGGCTTTATTGAAATTTTAGAAGAAGCCGTTCATTCGACTTTCAAACCCAATATTTATTCTACGCATGAAGCATGGAAAGAAGCTATGAATCATTCTAATGTGAGATTACAATGGGACCCTGCTCATGACCCTTACGGTGAAAAGAAAGATCGGAAAGCCATTCAATTAGGATTAAAAGGAAGCACATTAGAAAAATTTTGCCAAGAATGGATATTAGAAATTAGTGATATTACGGACTTTGTTAAAGCGGAAAAATTGAAGCTTGATACAAATGGTATTGAAGAACTGACTGTTCCTGTGGAAAGGACTTTTGAAGTTCAAAGTTTACCATTAAATAAAAAGCTTGAAATGAGTGGATTGGAAACAGAGTAACCATTAAGAGCATGTTTGAAACATCGCTAAGTTGTTGTTAACGTCCAGTCGATCTTACTACAAGCTTTTATAGATTCCACTTTCAAAGGACGTTAACATTGATAATCAGACTACTAATTATGAACTTCACAAAAAATAAAGATGAGCTAGAAAAACAAGGGTATTCACTTGTGAATGGGCTCTATACAGAACAAGAAATAAAGGATATCGTAAATTGTTTGGAGGCTTCTGACGCTTCAGGAAGTGTCAGAACAAAAGATGTATTTGCAATCAGGCAGTTGATCAATCATATTCCAGAATTGAAAGGCTTATTATTGAATAAAAACCTTTTAAAACTAATTGGTACATTTTCAAATACAAACTATTTCCTTTCTAAGGCCATTTACTTTGATAAACCAAGCGATTCTAATTGGTTTGTGGCTTATCATCAGGATTTAAGTATCACTGTTGATCAAAAATTGGAACTGAATGGCTATAGCAATTGGACCTATAAAAAAGGGCAATATGGTGTACAACCTCCTCTTCATGTTTTGGAAGATACAATCACTGTACGTATTCATCTAGATGACACAAACGAAGGAAACGGTGCGTTAAAAGTTATTCCTGAATCTCATCTAAAAGGTGTCATTCAAATTGATCAGAAAGAATGGAATATGGAGGATGAATACATCTGTGCCATCAATAAAGGTGGAGCAATGCTAATGAAACCATTGACATTACATGCCTCTAACAGAACTGTAAACGGCAAAAGAAGAAGGGTGATTCATCTAGAATTTAATCAACATCAATTGGCAAGCCCTTTGCAATGGGTGGAGTTCAATACACTCAATAAAGCATAAACAAACTTAACACTTAAAAATGATTACAAGAAAAAGAGGTGCCTATACAGGACGAAATAAATCATCGGCTTATAAAGACCTTGTATGGACCGTGGCTACTACAAAAGACACCACTCTTCCATTGGAAACACAGATACAGGAAACACTTCAGATCATCGATGATAATTTAAAAGAACTTCATTCAAACAAACATCAAATTGTCTCTGCACAAGTCTATCTTGCTAATATCAAAGATAAACCTGTAATGGATGAAATATGGAAAAAATGGATTGGGGACAACCCAGATCACTGGCCCCAAAGAGCCTGTTTGGGTGTTGACCTAGAGGGCGATGTTCTGATTGAAATATCTGTCACAGCAGTTGCAGATCTGTAATTGACCTATTCTTTTCTATCTATATTAAGTAGTAAATCTCCAATTTTTTAAGATCTTTGAAGCGGTTAACTATTGTTGAATAATAGAAAGCATCATTTATATTGAAGTCAATAAGATGTTGTTACTGTGTATTGATGGAAACATTCAAATTTTTTAAAAGATGAACGAAATTGAAAAGCCTATTAAAAGGGGCCTTTTAAGACAAAAGCTGGGGAAAGAATATTACATATTAAAACGAAAAATGGATTGGCTTTTTGGTGATAAAAAATGGGCCACTACAAGACAAACAGAACTATTTGATAATAATGTCTTTCAGCATAAATCAATGATCTTAAGACCACTTAAGGATGTTGATATGTATTTGCAAGAAAACAAAAGGACGAATCTTAAAATTGCCGTTTCGCATCTTGATAAAATCATAATCCAACCAGGTGAGACCTTCTCTATTTGGAAACTTGTGGGAAGACCTACAAAGCAAAAAGGATATTTAGAAGGATTGATATTGAATCAGGGAAAAATCGGTAAAGATATTGGAGGAGGCCTTTGTCAATTGGGAAATCTGCTCTTTTGGATTTTTGCTCATTCTCCATTAAGCATCACGGAGAGGTATAGACACGGCTTTGATGTGTTTCCTGACATTAACCGAAAAGTACCATTTGGTGCGGGAGCAACACTCTCTTACAATCATATTGATTTACAAATCAAAAACGAGACAGAGAACACTTTCCAGCTCAATTTATGGCTGGATCAAACGTACCTTAACGGATCGTTATGGAGTAAAGACAAGGTACACCAGGAGTATGAAGTAGTTGAACGAAATCATCAGATGAAACAGCAAATGTGGGGCGGTTATTCTAGACATAATCAGATTTTTCAAATTGAAAAAGAGGGAGCATTTAAGAAGGAAAAATTACTGGTAGAAAACCATGCAGTGATGATGTATAATCCCTTCCTTGATAATAAAAAATAATTGATATTAAAATGATTGGACACTCTTTTATAGGTGTCCTTTTTAATGATTATGATGTTGATTCTAGGAAACATTTTAATGCTTTTCTTAAGTTTTAGAATAAAGTTTCTCATTTGTAAAATTAGACTAACCTTTTGAATTTGAATACTTAACAAAATCAATATCAAAATACTTTATAAAAGTTGAACATTTGTGAATGAAAGTTCATCTACTTTATTTGGTTATGTTATGAAATAAATGTAAAATTGCGGCCTAAAATCATTTCAAGATTGTATATCACAAACAAACTACTAAATACTAATTACTTTTTAAGATGTTTATTAAAAATTTATTTGTACTACTATTAATACTGTCACTTACTGCCCCTCTTACTTCTGCACAAGTTGCCGACTCGTCACCGCCTTTTTTAAAGAAAAAAAGAGTAATGGCTACCTACAACCTGAATAATATTTTGGGTGATGAATCTTCTAACCTTCAAGCCTATAAGTATGATTATACTTTGGGAATGGATCAGAGTATGATCAAAAACAAATACAAAACTGCAGTGTCTGAAACTTCATTGCAGGTGAACTTATTGGAGGTGAAAGATGCCATTGAAGTGGAGCTGAGAACTGCAAAAATGTATGGTATTGACGTTTTTAAGATCAAATACAATGTTTTCGGCAGTGAGCAATACAAGACCAACTTTAAACAACTTCTAGCGCTCACTGTAAAAGTGGCGGAAGATAAGAACATTGATTTCAATTTCTGTTTAGATGTCTTTTTTCCAAAGAATAAGGGCACTAGATATACGAGAGATGAACTCTTTGCTAGGGTATCCAATGATTTGGGAGAAATTTATGGTAGTACTCGTATGTCAAAAAAATGGCTTCGAAACACCAAAGATGAAATCGTTTTATTTACCGGAAATACGAAAAACATTATTTCCTATGTCAAATTAAAAGGACCTAAAAAGTTTGTCAAAGATGATATTAGAATCATCAGAACTTTCTTTGACGACCTTATTGAAAAAAGTAAACTCAACATCGTCCCTGTCTATCATGTACAAACGTATTTATCAGATGTACAAGATGAAATCATAAAGCAGTTTGATGCTGTAACTCATTCTTTTATTTATCTGAAAAGTTTTGAGGACTATCAAAAACTGATTGATAAATTTTCTAATAGTAATGTCAAATTCTTCCCTCATCTCTATTTGAATTATATGCCTAATTCATTTATCAGTAAGAAGAATGGTAAAAGAGTTTATGTTACTAAAAACCGTCCTATTGATGAGACTTATTTAATGGCTAATACCCCTGCTGGAACAAAGAAGTTTAGAGCGCTATTGGAAATGTCACTGAGTGCTGATGTTGAATTGTTAAGTCTCTCTTCATGGAACTTATACAACTTATCCAATAACCTGAACCCTGAGATCCATAATGGCTATGCCTTATCATCACTTTTGAGTTATTATATCAATCAGTGGAATGAAAAAGAAAATAAAGTAGAAGAGGAAATGACTTATGTGGCCTTCAGAAACCTTTATCCTGATGAAATAGGTGAAAGAGATAAGTTTACCATTAAAACTAAGAAGGATAACTATAAAGGAGAAGCAATGATTGAAGTGGTGACATTGTTGAAATCACCCGCTGAAGTTTATGTAAATAACAAGCTGGTAGGATCTGCCAAAAAAGGCATCAGCGATTTCTACATCAAAAAAAACGGGGAAACTAAAATCAACGTCAGAATAAAAAGAGACGGTAAAAAAATCATTGACTTTACTTCTCCCAAAACCTTTACAGGACATAAATACAGATATGATCCATTAATGTATATCACGTCTTCTATTGATCATAAAAAATCAATAGAGATGAGTGACATTGTCCTAAACTCTGAACTTTCGAGTATGGGTGTTCGCTTTCTGCTTTCAAATGAGACCAAAGCTTTATGGAAAATGGCCGCCCAAACCTATTTTATCGCCAACAGAAATGCTATTATACAGTATGGTGATAACCCTCCAGAATACTTAAAAATTAGAGATAAGAATTACGAAAAATACAAACTGCAAATCAAAAAGATATTGAATGAGTTTGAATACAATATTTGGGTTGATCTTGAAAATGATAGAATGAACGAAAAAGGTATTGAAGAAGATCTTATTGAGCCCAATAATGCCTTGAAAGGTTATAATATCCTTGAGTAATATCTTAGACTTTGAATAGAAAATTAGATGCAGTAGGAGCCATTTTGAATTGTTCCTACTGCATTTTTTAGGACTAAAGTGACCTTAATCTTCAGGTGTTGTATAAGTCACAATGTCAATTCCAATACCATTAGGATCAATAATAGCAAAATGACGATCACCCCACACTTCATCTCTAATCTCAATTTCTATGGCAGTTCCTTTTTCTTTTAATGCTTGATATACTTTATCCACATCTTCAACTTCAATCGTAAGATAGACTCCTTTTCCATTAAAAGGAGGTTGGAAAATTGGTTTTTGACTCGGGTGTTTAGGCTTCAAAAAACTGGTTTCAGCGGTGTGGTCAGGCGTATGAAGCAGTAAGTAGAACTCATTTTCAAAACTGACTCCAAAACCCAAAACTTCTGTATAAAATTGTTTTGTTTCTTCGAGTTTTTCCGTGATTATTCCTGCATTTAGTTTCATTTTCTGCGTGGTCTGTGCATTTGATATTCCAAAACAGAATACAAACGCGATGAGTAAAAGTGTTTTCATACTCACAAATTTAGATAGACCAAAAATCAGAATATTGTAAAAATCGGACAAGATCAACGAAAAGCCTCAGAAGGGGTAACTCCATAAAAAGTTTTGAAACTCTTGATAAAATGTGCTTGATCAAAAAAGCCAACATCAAAGTAAAGCTTACTTTCTTTCAAACTATATTTTGTTGGGTTTGCATTTAAAATATACTGAAAGCGGACCACATTGCTAAATGATTTGGCTGTAGTACCAATATAAAAATTGAAGATTCTTTGAAGTTGTCTAGCACTTAAACCGGTCGTCAATTCTTTCTCAGTATCAAGATGTCCGTTCTTCTGAAAAATCAACTTTAAGGCATTAAAAAAACGATGATCGTATTGAATATCCTTCCGCTCTAAAAGTGCAATCAATTGATCATCCAGACTTTGAATTATAACCTCAAAAGTAGCAGCTACTTTAATAGTTGAACTGATCCAGTCAGAAACATCAGGCAATACATGTCTTAATTCCTCAGATTGATGACTCAATGTTTTGGCATTCACTTCAAACAAAAGAGGAAATGCAGAAGGCAAAAATCGAATACCTATATAATCAAATTCCTTTCCTATGGGGAATTCTGTAAATTTTCTACAAAAGCCCATCACAAAGTTTTCAACTGGATCCTTATGATTGAAAAATATATCTATACAACCATCAGACACCACTCGGTAATTATAATCTTCTTTTAAAGGATTTGTTGTTTTCAATTGCCAAAAACAGTACACAAAATTTTCGATTGCTTTTGAAGGCTTCACCTCGATATAGACAATATTGCCATCATCAGCCTTTACCGCTGGCTGAATTGGTTTGTAATAATTTTTTATACTTTCAAACGCTTCCATATGACTGTTCTATCACTTTGTATAATGTTATTATTCAGGAAAGATAAGTAAGATTCTCATTTTACAAAGACTTATTCATTTTTCAGATTACTTGCCCCTGCTAGAAGATTAAATTATCTTTGTGCAAAAGAAAGTGTGCCTTTTTGAAGTAAAAACTACAAACCATACAACTCCTCCTCTTTCAAAAGGAATAGAGTTCAATAACTTATGACTGAAAAATTAATTGAGGAGTTTCGACTCCTATTTGAATTTAAAGCCTCTAAAAATAAGTGGCAAAAACCATTATTAACCACCATTAGTATTGGAGTTCCGTTGCTGATGGGTTTGTTCCTCGGAAATATTAAATACGGATTAAATGCCTGTTTAAGTGGTTTAGTGATCATATACCTACCTGAATCGGGCACTTATACCAATAGAATTTTAACCTTATTAGTTTGCTCTTTCGGGTTTATGGTGTCTTCTGCGTTTGGGTATCTTCTCAGTTTCAATCCGATCGTATCTATCATTGCCTTTGGTCTATTTTCCATGATAGTGCATTGGATTATCTTGTTTTATAAAACATCGGCCCCCAAAAGCTTCTTTTTCATTTTAATTGCCGCTATGTCGATCTGTCAACCTTTCGACATGGAATCTATTCCCATCAAAGTAGGGTTAATGGCTTTAGGGACCATGCTAACTTGTATGTTTGCCCTTGTTTATCTTTTGTATTTATCTTACAAAGAACCCATTTCTTCCAAAGACAAAATTGTTCCCATATTCAAACAAAACCCTTATGCTGACATTTGGGAAACCCTAATCTATGGAGGAGTTATGTCAACTTCTTTGGCCATTGCCCATTATTTTGAGCTTGACAATCCCTATTGGATTCCCATCTCATGTGCGGCTGTGATGCAAGGAGTTTCTCTATATCATATCAGACAGCGTATGTTTCAAAGAATTATTGGAACATTTGTAGGTATTTGCTTTACTTGGTGTTTATTTCATTTTATCGATTATGGTCCGTTTTCAATATGCCTATCGATTATTATTCTCCAGTTTTTCATTGAGATTTTAGTTGTAAAACAATATGCAGTTGCCGTGGTATTTATTACCCCTTTTACTATCTTATTAAATGAAGCCGCTAATCCCCTTTTCAATACAAATACTCTCATTGCCTTGCGATTTGAACAGATTGTGATCGGGAGTATAATTGGTGCTCTTGGAGGTTGGATTTTATACAAGGAGAAAATTAGACATGCCACAATGAATAAAATTGAGTCTTTAATAAAGATGTAATTCTTAAAGCTTTTATGATATACTCTTTCTTCACCGCACAGACTGTACGGTGGAGAGTAACGTATGATACAATAGTAAAGAGATCACTTTACCCAAATATAAGCCAAGCATTTTGTGATCTATAAAGTACATTTCATGAAATGAACCGTTGAGAATAGTTTTCTTATTTAAGTATTACGCATTTTTTGAAAAATAAAATAGGTAATACTCACATCATTTTCTTTTCTAGAAGAAATCATTATTTTCGCCCTCAAAACTAATAACAAAGTATATGATAGTGATTCATTCTATCATATAAGACATGTTAGTGATCGCTAACATCAAACTTCTTTTCATCTATTCTAAACTAAATAATATGTTCAAAAATCAAATCAGTCAATAAAACTATACTTTCTGAAAGTACATTAAGCGAAACGAAATACGATAGTATTTCCTAAAAGCTCTTCAACAAAATACTACAACAAACAACGTTTTATTTTATCTCTCCATCTTCAATGCAAAAAATTGTATTACAATAAGTACGGTCAAAATAAGCTTACCTCATGTTGTCTTTTGTTGATAAACAAAAATTACACAAAAAATAAGTAAAATGTCATACGATATTTCAGTAAAGCAGATTCATACATCGTTGACATTATTCTACTACAAAAACTTCAAAGAAAATAATTGGATGAAATCACATTTTTTGACCTTCATTTTATTGCTATTCAGTAGCACTCTTTTTGCTCAAACCATTACAGGTAAAGTGGTTGGAGCAAAGAGTAATGGTATTTCGGGTGCCAATGTTGTAAATAAAAGTACTGGCTATCATTCCCACTCGGATCAAAACGGGGAATTCCAATCTAAAGATTGTACACTTGGAGATACTCTTCAGGTTTCTATGGTGGGGTATTATACACTCCAAGTGATTGTCCAAGATTTGGAGCAACCACTTACAATTCTTTTAAAAGAACAGGTTTTAAACCTAGAAGAAGTAAGTATTTCTTCGAAAGTGGACGCACATCATATCCTTACGGATGTGGATATACAAACTACTCCTGTTAATTCCTCTCAAGACATTTTAAGAAAAATTCCGGGTATCATCATCGGACAGCACGCAGGTGGCGGTAAGGCCGAGCAAATCTTTTTAAGAGGTTTCGACCTCGATCATGGCACCGACATTAACATCACCGTTGATGGTTTGCCTGTCAATATGGTATCACACGCTCATGGCCAAGGTTATGCTGACCTTCACTTTGTAATTCCTGAAACTGTAGAGAAAATTGATTTTGGAAAAGGACCTTATTATCAAAAAAGAGGCAATTTCACAACGGCAGGCTATGTGGATTTTAGAACTAAACAGCGATTGGACCACAGCACTTTGAAGGTGGAAGCTGGACAATTTGAGACCTACAGGCTTCTGGGAATGTTTAACCTGATGGAAAGCGAGAAACAAAATGCTTATGTGGCTACGGAGTTCCTTTCTACTGATGGCTTTTTTGAGAGTCCGCAGAATTTCAACAGAGTCAATGTATTAGGTAAATATACAAGTCAGCCAACAAGCAATGATCTTCTAGGAGTAACTTTTTCATATTTTGACAGTAAATGGGATGCCTCTGGACAGATCCCTCAGCGTGCAGTAGATACAGGTTTGATTTCTCGTTTTGGAGCCATTGATGATACAGAAGGTGGAGCCACTTCTAGAAGTAATATTCTTGTAGATCATACTAAAATCATAGACGAAAATTCATCGATCACAAGTAAAGTTTATTTCAGTAAATATGATTTTGAGCTCTATTCCAACTTTACTTTCTTCCTTGATGATCCAGTCAATGGTGATCAAATAAAGCAAAAAGAAAGCAGAAATATTTTTGGAGTTAGCAGTGAATACAATAAGTCTTTCACTACCAATTCATTTAGCGGAAGCTGGCAAGCAGGCATCACATTACGTAATGATCAGAGCATGAACAACGAGCTTTCACACACTGCCAACAGAACGGAAACACTAGAATATATGAAGCTGGGAGACATCAACGAAACCAATGTTGGTGCCTATGTGGGAACGTTTATTGACCTCAATAAATGGACTTTAAATCCTTCTGTAAGAGTAGATTATTTCAATTTCCAATACAACGATAAACTCGTAACAGCTTACCAAACACTATCTGAGAAAAAGGCCATTATCAGTCCAAAGTTGAATGTTTTTTATAATGCAACCAATGAACTTCAATTGTACTTAAAGTCAGGAAAAGGGTTCCACTCCAATGATAGTAGAGTTGTAGTAGCAGAGCAAGGTTCTGAGATTTTACCTGCCGCTTATGGCTTTGATGTTGGATATATTTGGAAACCCACTCCAAAGATGTTGTTGAGTATGGCTTATTGGTATTTGTATATGGAGCAGGAGTTTGTCTATGTCGGCGATGCTGGAGTTGTTGAGCCAAGTGGAAAAACAAAACGTCAAGGGGTCGAATTAAGTTATCGATATCAGCCATTATCATGGTTGTTTTGGAATGTGGACCTCAACTATACCCACGCCCGTGCCATTGATGAGCCAGAAGGAGCCAATTATATTCCTTTAGCTCCTGATTTCACATTTATCACCGGTCTGAATTTCCAATTTAAATCAGGGTTGTACGGTGGTATTAATTTACGTCATATCAACGATCGCCCAGCCAATGAAGACAATTCCATTGTAGCGCATGGGTATACAGTGACTGATTTAAACTTGGGGTATAAAATGAAGAAAATGAGTGTTGGTATTCAAATTCAGAACCTCTTTGATGTCGAGTGGAATGAAACACAATTTGCCACTGAATCAAGATTACCAAACGAATCAGAACCTGTGGAAGAACTACACTTCACACCAGGTAATCCCTTCTATCTAAAAGGAATGATTCAGTATAATTTTTAATTCACTATTCCAATCAGCTAGCCATTATAACCTATTGCTGTTAGAATAGTAGATCAAGTCTCAAAACTTCAATACCATTTTATTTTTGAAGTTTTGAGACTTCTTTCAATTCATAATAATCACCACATCACCAAGTAATTAATTCACAACCTTTACCTTAATCTTGGCATTTTAAATTCGTTTTGTCTTAGGACAAAATGAAAAAGAAGAGACATTCCAAACATGCTCTAAAACATAAACAACAGGAAACCGTTAGTTTTAAAGTAAAATAAAAAGAATAGACCTCCTCATCTTAATTAACCTAAACATTGAAAATAGAGTTAAAACGATTTAAAGAAATCAACGCGTTTTTTGAAACTACTGGCTTTGAAAAAAGAACAGATATTCCAGAGTTTTTTGTTTTTCGATTTGAAGAGCTTAACCTTGATACGGCTTTAAAAATGCCTCCTTATCAAAAGGATTTCTATCAGGTAGCATTAATGCTCAATGGCGAAAATGCAAGTGCGGCCATTGATGTACAATCTACTGATCAGCTTGGCAACACCCTCTATTTTCTTTCCCCTGATCACATCTTTTCTTGGCAAAGAAATATCAAAATGACAGGCTTTAATGTCTTTTTCAAAGCTGAATTTCTTGATTTTTTTGGTGGTAACTTCAAAAATGAGTTTGGGCTTTTTGACCTTTCCAATAAAAACTTTCTGAAACTGAATGAGGAGGATCTAAAAAGCATCATTACAGACTTTGAAAAACTATATCAGGAATTCTATACCTCTAACACCTATCGTCATCAAATTTTACAATCTTCTCTCCTTTCTCTTTTGTTTAAATGTAAAAGTATAGAAGAAGCAATAGGCAATAAGAGTAAAAAACTTTCTAAGAAAGAAGACTTGGTCCATCGTTTTAGAAACCTGGTGATAAACAGTTATATCAAGCATAAAAAGGTGAGTACATATGCCAATTTACTTTCGGTATCTTCTAATACGCTCAATCAAACTGTAAAGTCTGTTGCGGGCAAAACAGCCAAGGAAATTATTTCTGACCAGATCATTCAAGAAGCAAAACGTTATTTGAAATATTCTTCAGATGATATCGCTGAAATCAGTTACGCTTTAGGGTATGATGAACCCACACATTTCATTCGTTTTTTTAAAAACCAAACACAAACTACTCCCAAAGAGTATCGAAATCAATTGATGTAATTTTGGTCATTATCCCATTGTTTTTGGTTATCAGGTGCCTTCGTTTTCGACCGACATTTGTAGAAACAAAAATTTAAAAACAATGGAAAAAATAATCGTATTAGGTGCTACAGGAAATATTGGTCAAGCTGTTTTACAACACTTGCAAGATAGCAATGTTGAGGTGTTTGCAGGGGTAAGAAAAGAAGCTGACTTTGATAAAGTAAACCGTTACAATGCCACTCCTATTTTGGTGGATTTTACGGATCAAGAGAGTTTAGACAAGGCTTTAAAAGGAAAAGATAGAGTTTTTCTTGTAACTCCATTAATGCAAAATCCAGAGGCTGTTACTGAAAAAGTACTTCAATCTGCTCAAAAAAATAATGTAAAACATATTGTAAGAAGTACAGCTGCTGGAGCCGATAGCAACGGACAAATTCAGATGGCTCGATGGGCAGGAAACAGTGAGGATCTGATTAAAGCATCTTCTCTTAATTTTACTATTTTAAGGCCTTACAATTTCGTTCAAAACTATATCAATTACTATGGTCAAACGATCAAAGATTACAATGGTTTTTACATTCCAAATGGTGATGCAGAGTTGTCTTTACTGGATGTTAGCGACTTGGGAGAAATTGCCGCTATCGCTTTAACAAGTGAAGAGCATTATGGTAAGACTTATGAATTGAGTGGTTTGAAGTATTCCAACGACAAAATTGCAAATATCATCAGTGATACTTTAGGCCGAAAGATCTCTTATATTGATGTTCCTGAAGACCAAGCAAGGGAAAGCATGCTGGAGAATCAAATGCCTGAATGGCTTGTGGATGCTATGATGGAACTAAACTACATCATCAAGCAAGGATGGAGCGCAGGATATGGTGAAGATTATAAAAACATCACAGGAAAAGAATATACAAGTGCAGAAACCTATTTTGAGAGGAATAAAGACGCCCTTTTATAATTTAATTCTAGACAGTATCAAGGTATTTATACCGATGAGCTTTCTACCTTTTTAGTTTGGTAGTACAACACTTAGTCTTGAAGGGAAAGCGTCAAAAATTTCATGGGTTAAGCCGTTAATAATGATTTTGATGTTTGAGCACAACGAGTTTAAAATCAATGAGGCAATAGAAATGAAATTTAGCTTTTCCCTTCAAGATTTCACTTTTTTGAAAATCAATTACCCTTCTTTCAGTGCTTTGATCTTCTCCTCTAATTCTTTTGCCTTCTTGACAAATTTTTGCTGTTTTTTTAGTGAGGGTAAAACTTCAAGATCTTGTTTTAAAGTTCCTAAATGCTGTTCCAACTCTTTCTCCAACTCCTCTAACTGCTCTTTCTTTGATTTCATTTTTATTAAAATAATTTGTGTGACGTCTTGCTGATAACAACCCCATATTTAAAGTTGCAAGGTCAAAGTTAGAAGATTCAAGAATTTACTCAAATGATCCTTTACCCCTTCTCTTATAATGTTTCATAAGAATTCGCCCAACATTGAATTTCAGTACCTTATTTTTGATATTGATGAGCCAACTGCCTTTCAAGCTGACGGATGATCCCTTTCAACATTGTAGGTACAATCAGCTGATGAAAAGGTTTGACGGGTAAAAAATAAAGTCTACCCCATTTATTATTGAATTGTACTGTCGTAGAAATGATCAGGTTTTTATGTTCGTTACTTTCTGAAGAGGGAGCACAATATAATGAAACTCTGAAGTTGAGGTGATGGTCGTTTTCTCCTAAAATCACTTCGTTTTCATTGCGTTGATAAACTCTAAATAAGCCCATTTTTTCATTGGGCTCACACTGAAAGTTGCTCAATTGTGTTGCTCTATCTGTGATTTTACCAGCTGTTTTCAAACCAAAAACGGCTACTATTTTATTACGGAGTGTAAATAAATGTTCAATCCATTTTGGTGAAGAGGTAAAAAAAGCCTTCCCGATATCTTTAATATTCAGAAGGTTATTTTTGTCTTTTAATGTGCCTTGAAAGCTATCCGTGTATTCAAAGTTTGTTTGATTTAATAGAGACTGTTCCGGTAAAAGTGTTTTTGTAATATTCATTATTTAAAGGAGTTAGTTATGTGTGTGAAATTACAACTATAATCGCCAGTAAACAAAGTGTACACACTACTCATAATGTGCTTTATTTAGGGATTACTTCTTATATTGAAGTCCAATTCGTCATATAATGCAAACCTTTACTTTAATCTTATTTTTTACTGATGATCAGGTTCTATATTCTACTCATTTCTACACTCCTTTTTTCTTACAGTTTTAATACCACTTTGCTGGCTCAACAGTTAGAACTTGGGCTTCCTCTTGGGCATAAATCACCCATCAGTTTCACTGAGTTTTCAGATGATGGTCAATACATTATCTCATCGGCCTATGACGGCACCTATCTATGGGAAACTTATACGGGTCGTTTTATAAAGAAACTTGATGGTGAACAATATCGTTTTCAGGATCTTCAGACTTCAGAGAGAGGAAAATTGCTACTCACAGTACATCACCGAAAAAATAGTATTCATCTATGGGATTTTGACAAAGGGCAATTATTGAAAACATTCAAAGGCACCTCTGCCTACCTTTCTCCTGATGGTCAATGGGTGGCTACCTATTCCAATTATTATGGCATCACTCAAATTTGGGATACAGGAACTTTGAGTAAAAAAGGAGAGCTAAAAGGATATTTAAAAGGTTTTGTAGATCAGGAAACGTTGCTGATGAAGTTGGAACAATACCAAGCCATTGATATCAAAACACTAAAGGCAAAATATCAAATTGAACCTGCTCAAGGGAGACAATATATACAATTACTCAAAAATCTAGATTTCTTTGCAATCATCAATGATGAATCCAGTGTCCTCCTTTATCGAAAAACAGACGGTGCACTCCTTCAAAAACATACTTTTCAACATCAATTTCATGATGTGACATTTGATAAAGAGGGAGCTTATTGGGGTATTAATTTTGAGAATGATAGTTCAAAAATATTTCTTCGGAAAAAGACAAAAAATAAGTTGTTGAAAACGGATCAATCCACACTGCTTGATTTCCTGAAAGACAAGAAAGGAAATACAATGGCTTTACAACTGAAAGATGGAAATTTAGTGGCTCAACTGATTGACTCTGGAAAAGAAGTATACAGAATTAATGGGTTTGATGAAGGGCTATGCGGTTTCAGGGTCAGTGCCGATCAGAATTATTTATCTGTTGTAGATTGTGCTTCTATTAATGATTACGTAGCAGAAATTGGAGCCAACAATGGTTTTCTACTTCTCAATGCTCAGAGTGGACAGTTTATCAATGCTTTTTTCTCAAGTGTAGATGAATTAATGTCCTGTACTTTAAGTGAAGACCGAAAGTACTTATCCAATATTACACATTCTTATGCTTCCACTTTTTTTGATCTGACCAACGGACAATTAAAGCATGTGCTAAAAACGGAATACGCCGTCACTTCTGAATTCACCAACGATCATAAGTACTTGATCACATATTCTGATCAAAGAGCCATTGATACGGGTAGTGATTTAGGAGCGGAAATTCTTAATCAAGACTCCCAATGGGTGTGGGATATTGAAACAGGAGATTTGATGTATATTAAAGATGTGAAATACTCCAACAGTTATGGTCAAGCGATGTTTGATTTAATTGAAGTGGATTATGATGATCGAAAAATTGTTCACCTTAATAAAGAAGACGATAATGGTTGGGTGACGCCCTATATGGATCTTATTGGTCATACTGATACCGTTTATTTTACTGAATTAAGCAAAGATCAAAAGATTGCCATTACTGCTTCCTTGGATCAAACCGCTAAAGTATGGGATGCCATAACAGGAAAAATGCTTTGTGACATTACTCCTCTTCCTTCAAAAGTTAAACATGCTCAGTTTTTTCAAAAGAAAAATCAACTGCTTTTAGTACTAGAAAATGAACAGCAAATGCTATGGGACCTTACTATTCCTAAACAATTAATGACCATTACTCTACCTCCAAAAAAAGAAAGAAAAAGTGGTGAAATTTCAAATCAACAGTATAAAGTGGTGAATGATTATGATCAAAATATTTTGAATGTCTATGTCTCTTCAACGAATCAACTACTCCACAAACTCACAGAACATCAAGATCTGATTACTTCTTTTCAATTTATAAATAATACTCACTACTTGGTATCTTCTTCTTATGATGGAAGCACCATTTTCTGGGATCTCAAAACTGGAAAACCTATTCTAAAACAATTGGTCTTTGAGCAGAAATACCCTGTTTGGTTGCTCCCTAATGGATATTACATGGCAACAAAGGCCTCTGCCCAACGGTTATTTTATAAAAAAGGGATTCAGACTGTAGGGTTTGAACAATTGGATGTAAAGTACAATCGTCCAGATAAAGTTTTGGCTATCATTGATCAAATTTCGGGTGCAGTGGATTCTACTATGATCAAAGCTTACCGAAAAGCTTGGGAGAAACGAATAAAAAAATTAGACATTGATACGGCAAGTTTCGATACGGGCTTTTCCATTCCAGAATGCACAATTGAAAACCGTAATGGTATTGCCTATGAACAGACGAAAGGTGAATTGTTATTGGAAATCAAAGCTGTGGATAGTTTATATTATTTGGACCGATACAATGTGTGGATCAATGAGGTACCGGTTTTTGGTGAAAAAGGCATTTCAATTAGAAAAAATAAAACACATAGTATTGCAAAAACCATTGCTTTGAAGCTTTCAAAAGGCAGTAATAAAATAGAAGTTTCTGTAACTAATAATAATGGAATTGAAAGCTATCGTTTTCCCTTGAATGTGAATTACACACCCAAGAAAACTCTTGATGAAAAGCTGTTTTTTGTAGGAATTGGAGTAGATCACTATCAAGAAAAAGGCTATGACCTACAATATTCTGTCAAAGATATCCGTGACCTTTCGCGTCAGCTGAAAATAAAATATGGGGATAAAATTGTTATAGATACGCTGTTTGATCAGAACGTTACAGTTGACAATATTCTTCAATTAAAAGAAAGGTTGAAAAACACTTCTGTAGATGATAAGGTGTTGATCAGCTTTTCTGGGCATGGTTTACTCTCAGAAGATTTGGATTATTATTTGGCTACCTATAATGTCAATTTTGAGCAACCACAGGAACAGGGATTGCCTTATGAAGAATTAGAATTTTTGTTAGATGGTATTCCATCAAGAAAGAAACTCTTATTAATTGATGCTTGCCACAGCGGTGAAGTGGACAAAGACGAGATTGCTTCTATCCGAAAAGTTCAGAACGAAAAAGAAGGGTTGAAAGGTTTGATCGTCATCATGAATAAAAAGACAAAAGTGGGCCTTAAAAACAGTTTTGAACTGATGAAAGAACTTTTCAATAATATAGACAGATCTACTGGTACCACAGTTATCTCCGCCGCTGCAGGAACTCAATTTGCTCAAGAAAGAGGAGATCTCCGAAATGGAGTGTTTACCTATTGTATTTTGAATCAGATGATGAACAAAGAAACAATTACTGTTTCAGAACTCAAAAAGGCCGTCAGTCAACAGGTACAAGAAATCACCAATGGCTTACAACAGCCCACTAGTCGAAATGAAACGATAGAAAACAATTGGAAGGTTTGGTAAAACTCATCATTTTAAAGTCGTCCATCTCCCTTGAATTTTTTATTTCTTTTTTGTGTTAAGTACAAAGACAAAACGAAGAAGAGATTGATTGTTTGAAAATAGAAGCTAGAAGGTTTAATAGATAATAATAAAATGCTACATAAGATTTATTTATACCATCATAGGAACAATCAATTTTACTTATCGTAAAAGTCCTCTTAAATTTGTTCCATCAACAGTGATAAAAAGGACATTAAAAATATAAAAACCGAATAATCCATGTTAGAACAAGCATTAAAAAACCAAGTAAAAGGACTTTTTCAAAATCTAAACAACAAATATACTTTCAATGTAGAAATTGAAGCGAACCATCCTAGCAAACAATCTTTATTAGATTTATTAGAAGATGTAGCTTCTTGTTCAGATAAAGTTGCCTTAGAAGTAAAAGAGGGAGAAGGTCTTTCTTTTACAATCAGTAAAAATGGTGAGACAATAAATAACATCATTTTCAGAGCAGTACCAACAGGGCACGAGTTCACAACACTTTTGATGGCTGTTCTGAATATGGAAGGAATCGGTAAAAACTTACCGGACGAAGGTATTACAGCAAAAATTAAAGGGATCAATGAAAAAGTGGTTGTAAAAAGCTACATCTCTTTGACTTGTACCAACTGTCCAGAAGTTGTACAAGCCTTGAACATTATGGCCATCTACAATCCAAATATCGAACATCATATCATTGATGGGGGTATCAATAAAGAGGAAGTGGAAAGCTTAGGTATTCAAGCTGTACCAACAGTAACAGCCAATGGTGAGCAATTGCATGTAGGCAGAGCTTCATTAGGTGAGTTGTTAGGTAAAATTGAGAATATTGCGGGTACTAGCTTTGACGCTTCTGCTGCAGTAGAAAAAGAATATGATGTAATTGTTGTTGGTGGTGGACCTGCCGGTGTTTCATCAGCAGTTTACTCTGCTCGTAAAGGTTTCAAAGTTGCTGTGATTGCTGGTGTAATCGGTGGTCAGGTAAAAGAAACTGTGGGTATTGAAAATATGATTTCAATTACAAAAACAACAGGTGCTGAATTGACAGCCAACTTATACAGTCACTTGAAAGACTACCCTATCGACATCTTAGAAAACCGTATGGTGGAAGAGGTTGAAGTGGTAGATGGTGTGAAGAAAATCACAACTTCAATGGGTGAGAAATTCACTGCTCCTGCATTAATCGTTGCTACAGGTGCAAGCTGGAGAAAATTAGGTGTTCCTGGTGAAACGGAATACATCGGTTCTGGTGTAGCCTTCTGTACACACTGTGACGCACCTTACTTCAAAGGTAAAAAAGTTGTAGTTGTTGGTGGTGGTAACTCAGGTTTAGAGGCTGCAATTGACTTAGCCGCTATTGCATCTGAAGTGACTGTTTTAGAATATATGGACACCTTAAAAGGCGATCAAGTTTTACAAGACAAGGTAAACGATCTTCCAAATGTATCCGTAGTTACTAACGCTGAGACATTAAGCGTAGACGGTGATGGCAGTAAAGTTACAGGTATCCAATACAATAATAGAGAAACTGGAAATGTACAAACGATCACTACAGATGGTGTATTTGTTCAGATCGGTTTAAAAGCCAATAGTGATGCTTTCAAAGATATTATAGAAACAAACCGTATGGGTGAAATTGAGATTGATGCACATAACCGTACTTCTGTACCAGGTGTTTACGCTGCAGGTGATGTCTCTATCGTTCCTTACAAGCAAATTGTGATTGCAATGGGCGAAGGTTCAAAAGCTGCACTTTCAGCATTCGAAGACAAAATCAAGAATAAATTAACGGAAGCACCTGCTGAAGTTTAAAAATATAATCGTCGCTAACTCTCTCTACTTTCAATCCAAAAACACTGTAGTAGTTCACAGTGTTTTAACAAACTTAAAAGGCTAGCTCAGTAAAATGGGCTAGCTTTGTTTTTTTATTACGACCTACTCAATGATATAATAAACTACCCTCAACTATCAATTGGAATTTCTGCAAGATATTAATGTTCTGTTTTCCAGCTTCCTTGCTCTTTATCTTTCTTCAAAACAAAAAAGCCAACCCCATTGCTAGGGTTGACTCACTTTCAATAATACACCTCATTACAGGTTTCTTACTCCTCTTTCCTCTAAATACTTAATCAATTCTTCAGGTCGATCAGTCATCAAAGCGTTGGTTCCATTGTCGATCAACCAACCCCAAGCGGCATCGGGTCCATCAATCAATACTCTCTCATCATTGTGCCCTGCCACAAGATCATCCCACAATGCACACGTTTGAATGGTAATTCCTTGTTGGTTCATTCTTTTGATTTCCTCTGTGATAAAGCATTCTTCTTCATCAAAAATCATTTCATAACCAATCGGGGCAATTTCTCTGTTATAATTAGCGATAAAAGCTGTTTTGTCTTTTGTTCTTGGCCATACTTTAGGGAAATAAATGATGCTGTCCATCAATGGGCCATACTTCTCTCGCATAAATTCAATGGAATCATCTCCTTTGAAAATCCCTTGATTTACCGTTCCTGTTTTCTTTAAAACATCAAAAGCTTCTTGTACAGTTTCTCCTTCCGTTTTATCCAAGTTTACCATGATTTTCCCTTTACAAAGTTCCATCACTTCTTCCAAAGTAGGGACTTGCTGACGGGAATAACGGATACCACAATTACTTTTCAATCGTAAAGCTTTGACCTCTGCCAATGTCATATCAGAAACCTTCCCTTTTCCAGTCGTTGTTCTATCTACAGTGTAATCATGCATCGCCACCAAATGACCATCTTTTGTCAAACGGAAATCAAGCTCCACGATATCAATTCCTAAATCAATGCAACGCTGAATACTCAATAAGCTATTTTCTGGTGCGTATCGCCAATCTCCACGATGGGCAACGGCTAAAACATAATCTTTTGTAGGATTTTTGATCTTGTCTAAGATCTTTTCAGCTCTGCTTTTTGAAGCAATTGGCGAGGCTACTTTTGCTTCTTGAAGTGGTGCCTGACCTTGCTTTACATTACATGCTCCTAAGGCAATAGCTAATGTTAAAGTGATATATAATTTATAGTTCTTCATTTTGTTTTTCGTTTTTGATGAAATGGATTAATGCTTCTGGACGGTCTGTTTGGATCATAGTTGCTCCTTGTTCCAAAATCCAACCCCACGTTTGGTCTTTACCTTCAACCATGGCTCTTTCATCGGAATGTCCTCCACTTAAGAAATCCCAAAGTGAGTTGATCCATACTTTTCCATTGCCCTCTTTTACAGCATCGAAGATATCTTGAGTGGTTTGATTGTATTCTGGAAAACACACTTCAAAAGCTACAGGTTTGATCTTCGCTTGGTACTCTTTGATGTCTTCCATCACATTAGGATTGGATGGGCGAACGATTGGCATAAACCATACTTTTTCTAATTCATCACCCATTTGTGCCTTTACCTCTGCATAAGGTTTTGAAGATTTGAAAATACAGTGATCTCTCATTTCCATTCGATCCACTAAAGCCAAAACTTCCTCCAACCATCTGTCGGCTTTATCCAAGTTCAATAGGATTTTTCCTTTCGAAATTTTCAAAGCATCTTCTAATGTTGGAATCGTGTAAACAGGTTGAGGAACTCCTAATCCGTCTTTTAGGTAAAAAGCTTGAAGCTCCGCTAATGTATAGTTTTCGACTTTGCCTTTTCCATTAGTTGTACGGTCAATGGTTCTATCATGCATCAATACAAAGTGTCCATCTTTCGATCTTTGAATGTCAATTTCTGCTACAGCCACTCCCATTTTAATGCAATTTTCAATGGCCTGCAAAGAATTTTCCGGCGCATTTCTCCAATCCCCCCTATGAGCAATCACCATTACTTCTTTTGCTTGATGATCTTGGAGAATATTGATCCAGTCTTGTGCTGATTTTTGTTGTGCTTGGGCTGATAATGACCATAATAATACAGCTCCAATTTTGATAAAAAGGGAAATAATCGGTTTCATATTTTTGTTTTTTGGAGGTGCGGCACCGCCCTAACTCACGGCACCGCTTGATCTAATCCAATCTAAAATTCTTGTTTGTTTCTTAGAAGTCAGAGACTTCTGATGATCTGTAAAGCACAAGTGACGCTGTCGCTTAACACTTGCGCTAGGGACACCACAAGGTATTAGTACCCCGGATTCTGCTTAATCGCCGGATCTGTATCAATCTGTGATTGAGGAATTGGCATCAATAATCTGAATTCGGGAACAGTGATGTTTTGACCTCTTTCTTCAAAGTGAGCGTTCATAACTTCAATCGCTTTACCTGTTCTTAATAAGTCAAACCAACGGTGCCCTTCTCCTACTAATTCCAATCTTCTTTCCTCTGCAATTACAGCTTCCAAATCAGTCGTTGATGTAACTTCTGATACATTCGATCTTCTTCTGATACTGTTCAACCTTTCTAATGCTAAAGAAGTATTGCCTAACGCATTTTCAATTTCAGCGGACATCAATACTACGTCTGCGTAACGAAGGATGACATAGTCGCTACCACAATCATTTTGATCCGTAACGGGAGCTTCCATTTTTCCAGAAACGTAATAGATCGTCTCTACAGGCAATACAAATTGATCCTTACGAGCATCGTTATCATCATATAAATTATACAATTGCTGGGTCGGGATATTATGACCTTTTCCACCTGCGAAATGTCCTGATGGAGAACACATTCTGTAATATTGAGATCCCATTGCATTACCATTGATTCCAGAGGCAAACTTTGCTGCAAAAATCACTTCAGCATTTCCTTTATTGGCAATTGTAAATACTTCTTCACCCTTTTCCAAAAGTTGGTATTGGTTAGAATTGATTACTTCATCGAGGTATTTCTTTGCATTCACTTTATCATCTAATGTCAAATATACTTTGGCCAATAAAGTCTGAGCGGCACCTTTTTCAACTCTTCCATCCATATCTCCTTTTACAGGCAATTCTTCAATCGCTTCTTCTAAATCGATGATGATTTGCTCATAGATCAAATTCAAATCTGTTCTACCTTGCCCGAAATGATCATTTACGTCTGTTGTTTCTGTAATCACCAAAGGAACATCACCAAAAAGACGAACCATATTGAAGTACATCAAACCTCTGATAAACTTCATCTCTCCCATTCGGTTGATTTTCACTTCCTCATTTTTGAAAGCGATATCAGTAATACGATTTAAAACGGTATTACACCTCTGAATCGTTCGGTAAGATTCTCTCCAATTAGAAGAGATTACGCTGTTGGTAGGGATTGTCGTAAACTCATCCAATTCACCATAATTACCACCGTCATTAGCAGGTACTTCATCAAAAGTATTGTCTGAAGGAATTTCACCTAAAACTGGCATATTGGTACCATAAAGGCCATTTCCTCTCAACATACTGTAAGCACCAGTTACCGCTTCTTCAATCTCAACCTCCGTTTTGTAAAACTTATCTCCATCCTTTTCAGTGATTGGGTTCTGGTCTAAACTAAAGTCACATGACGATAGTAAAACAGTAAAAATTAATATATATAAACTATTTCTAGTCTTCATGATTGTGTTTGATTTAGAATTTAAGATTAGCACCTAGTAAGTAAGACCTTACAATGGGGTGAGGGTTATTTGTGATCCAGCCTTGCTCCAAGTTATTGGTGTTTGAACCGTCCATATTGATACCTTTATAACTTGTAATCGTCAATGGATTGTTGGCTGTAGCGTAGATTCTTAGTCCTGCAATATTTAATTTTTGAAGCACTGATTTTGGCAAATTATAGCCTAAAGTCACGTTTCTTAAGCGTAAGTAATCACCACTTACTACATCAATACTACTACCTCTTGTGTTCTTTCTTGCTGCTGAGAAATTACCCATGTTTGGCTGTGCATAATGACCGTTTGGATTGTGTTCTGGGTGGTAGTAATTATCATAATAATCTTTGGTTGGTACGGCAAAACCTTCACCTGTATTCGACTGCATCATGTCTCTATCAAAGATCTTACGCCCTTGAATACCATTGAAAGTGAAAGAGAAATCAAACCCTTTGTAAGTTAAATTCGCTCCAAAACCGTAGTGGAATTTAGGCTCATAAGTACCCAAAGAAACCATGTCATTTTCATCAATTACACCATCACCATTCACATCTCTGACAATATAATCTCCTACAAGTGTCCCTTGTAAGTGAGCCGAATTATCAATCTCTCCTTGATCTTTATATACACCAATAATATCATAACCGATCATTTCTGCCATTGGGCCACCCACTCTCGTTCTAAATGAGCCATTGTAACCTGTAATGATCTGTTCTTGACCCGGAGCTAATGATAAAATCTCATTGTTGTTCGTTGTGATATTCGCATTAAAACCAATTGTTACGCCACCAATATGGAAATCATAACCTTGTAATTCTAATTCAAAACCGTTGTTTCTTAAAGAACCGATGTTTTGTAATGAGGTAGAATAACCCGACTGTTCCGGCACTGGAACTTCTAGTAATAAGTCCGTTGTGATGGAATTATAATAGTTGGCCGATAAGTTGATTTTCTTTAGCAACTGCATATCAAAACCAATGTTGTAAGAATCGTTGGTCTCCCATGATAAGTTAGGGTTAGGAGCCGTAGTTGCTGAATATCCTGGGTGTAATCCCCCTCCAAAAATATAATCTGTTTGGGTCACCAAAGCTTTTGATCCGTAAGCACCAATTTGGTTGTTACCCGTTTGCCCCCAATTGGCACGAAGCTTTACAAAAGTCACTACATCTTGTTCTGGGAAGAAGTCTTCTTTAGATAAAATCCATCCACCTGAAACCGAAGGGAAGTAACCCCACTTTGAATTATCACCAAATCTTGATGAACCATCTGCTCTCGCCGCTAGTGCCATTTGGTATTTTCCTTTGTACGAATACTGCAAACGACCTAATAAAGATTGTTGCGTCCATGTGTAACGGTAAGCATCCACATTAAATGAAGAGGCACCACCAATATTGTCCACATTATCATCGACCATTCCCATACCAATCACTCTTGTTCTTGTACCATCTTCTCTCTGCATCGTCATCCCTGCCAAAGCACTAATATTATGGTCTCCAATGACTTTGTTGTAAGTTAAGATATGCTCAAAAAGATAATTAAAATACTTGTCATTGATCTCTCTAGCTTCTGCCGGCTTAGTAGGGAAAGGCTGTCTGTATCCTCCAATGCTGTTGGGTGAATAGAAATCTGTAAACTCTCCATTATAGTCCATACCTGCTGAAAGTTTATATTTCAAACCCTCCAACAATTCCACACTAGCATAAGCATTACCAAACGTTCTGAAGCGAGTCATTACGTCTTTTGTGTATGTCAAAAGTGCCAACGGATTTTCTTGCAATGCACCATCTTCTGGAGCGTTTGCCTCATGTTGATCACCGATATTTAAAGTACCATCAGGGTTATAAGGATCAAAGAAAGGGTATGCAATCCAAAGGTTTGAAATAGCAAGATTTGACCCTTGCTCAATTACAGAATAAGCCGTATTCATACTAATACCTGCCTCCACTCTGTCACTTAATTTTGTTCTCAAATTAAGGTTGGCTGTAAATCTTTCCATACCTGTAGTCGGTACAATACCGTCTTGCTCCATATAGGCAACATTGGTATAGAAACTTGTTTTCTCATTACCTCCATTCAGTGAAACGCTGTAGTTGCTGATAGGAGCATTTTGGAAAAGGTGATCATTCCAATTCGTATTTGTCAAACCTTGTTCACCTCTTAAATATGGATCTACATAATGCAATCTATACTCTCTTTTTGAAGCTCCATTTGCCGCTCTTACATCTGGGCTGTCATGAATACTTCTATTTTCAGGGTCTTTAGAAACATATCCCCAATCACGTGCATGAGTAAAGAATTGTGCAGACTCATAGGCATCTGCATAATCCACCAAACTTGCCGCCTGTTGAATACCTGTGAAATAGTCGAAACTCACTTTCGTTTTTCCTTGATACCCTTGTTTTGTGGTAATCAAAATCACACCATTAGAGGCTCTTGATCCATAAATCGCAGAAGACGCCGCATCTTTTAATACGTCAATGGAAGCAATAGAACTTGGAGGAATATCGTTCATTGAAGTTCCTTCCGAAAGTGGCATTCCATCTACCACAATCAATGGATTAGTTCCGGCTGTCAATGAAGAAGTACCACGAATCGTAATCTTTGCATCTTGCCCTGGTGCGGCGTTATTTTCATTAATCAAAACACCGGCCATCTTACCGACCATTTGCTGATCAAGACCACTAGCCGCATAGTTTTGTAATTCATCCGAACGGACACTAGAAATCGCTCCCGTTACCTCTTCTTTGGATTGAGAACCATAACCGATCACCACTACTTCTTCCAATTCCTGCGTGTTGTCTTCCAACTGAATTGAGAAGTTGGTTGCCGTTCCTACGACCACTTCTTTTGTGATAAAACCCACAAAAGAAACGACAAGAACAGATTCCGACGATGGCACAAGTAATTCAAACTCTCCGTCTAAATTAGTAATAGAACCGATATTGGTTCCCTTCACTTGTACAGCCGCACCGATAATGGATTCACCACTCTTGTCCGTCACCTGCCCTTTGATACGAACTTCCTGTTGTACTTCTTTGGCTGATGGCGTAATGATGATATTATCTCCAATTCTCTTAAGGTCGTAACCTTCTGCTTTGAGCTGAGCAATCATTGCTTCAAAAGTTGCAGCTTCTGAAACGCTGATCCACTTGGCATCATCCACGTTGTTACTGTAAGAAAATTGAACATTAAATTGTTTTTCTGCCTTTGAAAGGTAGTCTCTCAATTGCATTTTTTCTACTGTGATTGTCGTAGAAATACCCTCTGTGAGTCCACTTGCATGGGCAAATGAGGATGTAGTGAGCCCTCCTAAAAGAAAAAATATTCTTAAGGCTCTTGAAAGTTTCGAAGAAAATTGCATAAATTTGCGTAACGAAAATTAGTTAAGAGGTATTCGACTGTTGCAGCAGTCTAGTACCTTTTTTTATTGTAAAATTATTAGTTGGTTTTTCTTTTCAATTTTGCATTCTAAGAGGATCTCCAAAAGTGCTAACACTTCTTCTAGCTGATCACCTTTATTGATTTTTGTTGTTATTTTTCTCTGTAAAAGTTTTTGATTTTTTACTTTAAAAGAGATTGGATACAACCTTTCCATTTTATGAATTACTTCATTCAATGAAGCATACTTAAAGACCACCTGACCACTCAGCCAAGAGGTTCTATTCAATTGGTTTTCAGTAATGACACTTCCCTTCTGAATATCTTTATCAATCACATAAGTCTGCCCCGGTGACAAAGTTGTGACATCACTATTTAATGCATTTTTCAGCTTTACCTTTCCAGTTAACAAGGCCACTGAATTTTCTTTATCTTTAACGTAAGTCGAAACATTGAATGAGGTACCTAATACGGTTACTTCCAAGTCTGAAGCATTGACGATAAAAGGATGCTCTTTGTCTTTTGTGACATCAAAAAAAGCCTCTCCTACTAAGTTTACTTTCCTAAAATCACCTTTAAATGTAGCAGGATATTCTAAAGAAGACTTTGAGTTCAACAATACTTTCGTACCATCCGCAAGCAATATTTCTTTGCTCTCACCAAAACCTGTGCTTTGTGTCAATATTTCTTCTTGCTGATTAATATAATTATAGCCACCAATAAAAGTTGTTAACACAACCACTGCCGCTCCTATATATCTACTCCATTGTTGATAAAAAGGAATTACCTTCATTTCCTTCTTAGTATACTCAATAGATTGCATTAAATGATCTGTTGATCTAATAGCCTCATCAGACACTTTTGCAGGAGCATTCCAAAGCTTTTTTGATTGCTCAAACTCTTCTTTAAATGAAGCATCAGAAAGCATTTTCTCAATGAAAAGATCTCTTTCTTCCTCATTTAATTCTTCTGCAAGTGCTTTGCCTATTAGACTATATGTTTCTTTGTTTTCTGTCATATTTTTTGTCATTCATAAGTAAAGACAAAGTCGAATATTGGGTACCCCCATAGAAATTTTTGAATTAATGTTTTGATAAATTATGTAACACAAGGTTCACAATATTTACAGTCGTTAATACAAAATTTAAAATTGCTATAACGCTGAGCAGGGGATGAAATTGTAGTTTTGTATTGCTATGGGAGACGAAAACAATAATACTTGGCGACTAATTCAAAATGGGGATGTTCATCAATTCAAAGCTTTATATTTAGAGCTTTATGACAACCTATTACTCTATACTCATCACTTAGGTGTCACTCATTCTGATGGTGAGGATATCATCAGTCAAGTATTTTTTAAACTGTGGGAAAACAAGGAAAAGATTGAAATTGAAGGGTCTTTAAAGGCCTATTGTTTCCGTAGTGTCAAAAACGCTGTTCTTAATTTTAAAAATTCTGCTAAACAACGTTATGAAGGTGAAGGTTCTGATTATTTTGAGTTTGAACAGAACCAACCGTTTGAGGAGCATACCGAACTGGATTTAGAAGCTGAAGACCTTTCGTCCTACATTGAACAACTAACCAATGAATTACCTCCTGCTTGTCAGAATGCCTTTCGAATGAGTAGAAATGATGGGCTTACTTATAAAGAGATTGCTGAACTTTTAGAGATTTCTCCAAAAACGGTGGAGAAACAAATTGGGCAGGCTTTGGCACATTTGAGGAAGAAGTTAAGGGTGGTGGTGGTTTAGTTTGTCGTATTAAATCATTTTGTAGGGATGTTGCATTGCAACGTCCACTGTACCACTTTAAAACATTTTACTGTTCAATACATAAATATAAAAACCTCTTCAGTCGTAGTGACCAAAGAGGTTTTTGTTTTTTGTTTGTTGTTATAAGTTGAAAACTTATTCAATATGTAAGTTCGTAGTGACGCTACCGCTTAACACCACAAACAGTGGGGATTCGTGGAGATAGCATCTTCAACACCATTCTTAATTCTTCATTCTTAACTCTTAATTAAAACTAGAATTCTTTCGCTCCGAATTCAGACTTCACTTTCTTCGACTTGTTCTTCAAGCTGTTGAAGTTATATGTAATGTTGATGATCAATTGATCGACCTCATATACATAGTTGGTTGTCGTGTAGAATTGTTGTCTTTGAGTCGATCCATCAGCTAATCGTGCCGTGTAATCTCCCCTTGTAGTAATACGTTGCTCATTGGTTTCCAATAATCCCATGTCCATGTTCAGCCATTGGAAATTCACAGCCAAACGGTTATCCAAGAATGTTTTCTTGATCGATAAATTCGGGCTATAGAATCTTGAATCCTCACCTTGGGCTGTCACTCTTTCCGACAGGTAATTGAAGGCGAAGTTCGTAGATAAGGTCTTCGCAATTTGGAATGTTGTATTGATGTTAAAGCTGTATTGCCATGCTTTTGTATCTACTGGAATCGTAATCTTCCAATCACGGTCTGTATCATCATAATCAAACTGACCTGTGATATGTTGATGATAAACGTTACCACCTGCATAGAAATCCCACCAATCTGTCAATTTCAATGAAGTTCCTAGCTCCAATCCAAAGACTTTAGAATTACCCACATTCGTATAAATACGGTTTAGTACCGAATCACTGTCAAATGTATTCGTTCTGTTGATCAAGTTGTCAGTGTTTCTGAAATACGCTGTTGCGAAAATAGTATGATCACCGATTTCTTGAGTAGCACCCAATTCCACCAAATCAATAAATTCTGGTAATAAATCAGCATCACCTTGTTCCAACGTTTCAGAGTGTTCTTTCTCTTTGAATGGATTCATTTTGAAAGTTGTCGTTCTCTGTACACGCTTTGAGTAAGCTGTTTTCAATGCAAAACCATCCGTCACTTGATATTGTAAATTAGCAGATGGGAACAATTTGAAGTAATCATAGTTTTTCACCTCTCTATTGTTTTCTGGCATCAACTGACCATTCTCATAACCCAAGAAATCCACTTGACGATCCATATATTCTGCTCTCAAACCAGCACCATACGTCCATGCTCCTTTTTCACCAGAAAGCTGACCATAAGCTGAGTGAATGTTTCTTTGAAGGTTTAAGTTAGAAGAATAGTTATCTACAATTTCCCACTCTCCAGTGGGTTTGCCATCCTGCAATTGCTCTCTTTCATATAAGAAATCACCTTTATGATCCAACGATCTGAATTGATATCCAATCTCAAACTGCCCTAATTTTGAAGGCTTAAAGCTATAATCAATGTTAGCTCTAAAACCATTCAAAGGGTTTTCATTGGTATTTCTTTCTTTCAGATAATAAAACTGTTGCTCCACAGGTGTTGTAAATCCATGTCTTTGATTGTCGTTAAATGTAGGACCTCCCAATAACGTGTATTCATATAACACCGACGCTGAAAGTTTTGATGCATTCGCAAATTTGTGATTGAAATCGAAACTTGTCACGAAGAAATCAGACTGTCTGTTTCTTGAGTTGTGGTTATAATATTGGAAAGCTTCTGAAGGGTCTTGATCTGCAAAACGGTTATCATTATAATAGATATCTGCCAAACGTGTTTTGTCTCTGATACCACCCATAGCGGCAAAATTGAAGCTTGTGTTATCAGTTGCTTGATACCCCAATGATAAGTTGGCTGAATAATTTTCTTCCACATAAGAACGCTCTCCATCAGATGGGAACATGAATTTCGGATCATCATCAATCTGCGTCCAAACATCACCTTCCCTTCTTCCTGATTTGTCATTTCTTTGATAAGAAGCTCCTAGTGCCCAGTTCAGCTTGTTTTTTTGCTGTGCAATTGTGAAGTCACCACCATAACGCAAAGGATTTTTACCATTATCATAATTCTCCACTGCAGGCAAACCATATCTCACATTTACTTGAGCATAAAGATTATCAGTCGCTCCTTTGGTTGTGATGATGTTGATGATACCTGCTTTTCCTTCAGAGTCATACTTTGCTGAAGGAGCCGTAATCACCTCCACATTTTTCACCGCATTGGCAGGTAATTGGTTTAAGATTGTTGCCGCATCTGACTGTACAGGCTTACCGTTTAATAAAACCACAAAACCGGATGATCCTCTTACAGACAAATCACCTTCAGCATTGATACTTACCGACGGCATATTTCTCAATACATCCGTGGCTGTACCACCTGCTGCCGCTTCAAATTTTGTGGCATCATACACCTGACGGTCTACTTTTGTTACTGCAGTCAATTGTTCTCCTTTCACTTCAATTTCCTGAAGCATCTGATTGTCTTCTTTCAAGGTAATTAAACCGAGGTTTACTATGTTACCCGAAACAGAAATTCCTTCTTTAGTGTAAGTTTGGAATCCCATAAAAGCGACGGTCAATTTGTAAGACCCTTTTTTCAACTTCGGAAGGCTGAACACCCCCTTAGCATCAGTAACCACACCTGTTACTAAGCTATTGTCAGATGAATTGTACAATGCCACGGTGGCATATTCAATTGGTGTTTGATTGCTTGATTCTTGCACCTTTCCTGTTATACGGTTTTGTGCATAGAGCATAGATGTAGAGATTAAAGTCATAGTCACACACATGACCAATGTTCTCACTGCTTGAGTGATACGTTTCATTATTAGATAGTTTGTTAATTATTAGAAAAATAACTACTTGTGGTAAAGTGTAATTATCTAAGTAATCCACCACTTGTTATTTGTTGTCTCAAAGGTAATTAAGATAAATTATATTAAAGAGGTCTATTTGAAAGAAAAAGGGTTTAAATGATGTCTTTTTTACTGTAATAATTATTCATTAATAATCTTCCACTCCTCCCATTGACCTACTTCCAAAATAGTGATAACATTATTTATTTCTGATTTAATTATTTGATTTTGTTCCTTTTAAAAGGATGTATAACATTATTCACTACAGTTGTTTTTCCAATAAAACACCTCTAAAATTCAAAGAAACTAGGACCCTGATTTGTTCGTCATTCAAAATAAAAAAATACTATTTTTGAAGTGAATATTTAATTAAAATTTGGAAAAAATATCTTGTGAAACCCTAAACTTGAGAAGATCGAATAAAGGTATTTTTTATAACTATACCTATAATTTGTATAAATTAATTAAGTTATTTTCTTGAAATAGAAAGATTCATTAACAAGGCTAACAGAAGTTATTGGAACCATATCCCTTATTTTAGTGTCAATTATAGTGAAATGAGACCTATTTTTTGAATTAAAATAAATGATTCATGAAAGAGAAAAGACCAAGTAAACCAGCATTAGAACTAAAGCATGAAGACGGAAAAGTTTTTGTTTACGAAAATGAACAACGTATCAAATCCTTTAAAAATGAATTGATGGCTTTAGGTTTTATCAATAGAATGGAGTATGAAAAAATGGCACTAAAGTAGAATTGTCTGCTTGCATTTGACCTGCTTTTTAAACACTTCATTGCGATTCTTTTATCTGTCCAAATCAAATTTTTTGACTTGGAAACAGTACAATAGTGAATAAACAAAACTTCAGAATTCTATTTTTGATCAAGATCAGACAATGCTTTAACCGACGAATAGGTAGATACAATATAGGGTACTAAGTAAGTTGTGAGGATTTGAACAATTTGTTTGTTACTTAATGTATTACTAATTATATCTTCTCCGTGATTGATCAATCCCAGTATAGTGCCTACTATCAATGAGAGCTTTGTGGCAGTCTTTATTACTTTTGCTGAAAAAATTAATTTTAAATTCATCTTCCTTTGTTAACTTTGTAATACTATTTTGAATTAATGATTTAAAGACTAAACTGTTTACATTTTTCATGCAAAAAAACTTAAAAGCACTATTTTAGTCTCATTTCATGTAAGCAAACTTCAAATTATATATTATGAAAAGATTTCTTCAACTCATCATCTTCACGTTGATTTTCACATCCTGCAATGACTGTGAGTATGGTTCAGAACCAACGATGAACCTTCAGTTTACCCATGATCATACTAATCACGAAGGGGAATATTATCCACCTGATTATGATAAGGTAATCCTAGCAGGAAGTGATAGTGTCTTAACATTTAGTCATTCATTAAAATATCCACTTTCTATTGTATCTGACACCACTACGTTGATATTTAGCAATAATGAACAAATAGATACGTTGTCCATCAAATACACAAGAAACTTTGATTTCGAGTCTAAAGAATGCGGTTACACTGTGACCTTAAGTGATTTTCAAAACCTTAAAGAAACCACTTTTGATAGTGTTACAATTTTTACTTCTACATCTTCTCAATCATTACTTAAAGAACTTAATAGAAATGAATACTATATTATCATATATAACTAGTCTACTGCTGTTTATCACGCTGTTTCAGCACATTACTTATGCACAAGACGAGCGTCCTCATCACTTTGGCATTGATATTACTAAAACGCTTACCCTTCCTTTAATTGCAAAAGGTCGTGGTTTTGTGATTGAACCAGTGTATTATTATACTGATAAAGACAAAAGTGCCAAGTTCAAAGCAGTGGTTGGGTATAGTAATACGAGACACGATGATGTCCATGTAAACAGCAATATCAAAACATCTGGCTTTTATCTTAAACCTGGGATTGGTACTTCCTTGGGCAAAAAGAATTTTGCCTTTTTAAACTTTCTTGTTTCCAACTATTCTATCAACAATAGTTATGTTTTAGAAGGTGAATATTTTGGAGATTATAAAGGTGAATATACTCATAACAACTTATTTGCAATGGGCATAGAACCGAATATTGATTTTGAAAACGATCTTGGGAAAAAAGTTAAAATGATCCTTTCTCTAAGGTTTACCTACGTTTTTTATAATCCTGAAAACAAAGATTACCCTGTTTATTATGTTCCTGGTGCAGGTATTACCAACGGAAACGAGATTTCAGCAGGGCTCAGTCTTTATCTGATTATCTAAATCAGAATCAAAAAATCATTTGTATTATGAATGAAAAACAATTAAAAAGTAAAGGGAAATTTCTCAGTTTAGTATTGAGACATAGACCTGAAACAATAAAAATAAAATTAGACGAAAATGGTTGGACAGATGTAGATATACTCCTCCAACAGATGAATGCTTTCCAAAAGCACATCAATTTTCAAGAATTAGAATACCTAGTGGAAAACAATAACAAAAAGAGGTATTCTTTCAATGAGGATAAAACAAAAATTAGAGCTAATCAGGGGCATTCCGTTACGGTAGATCTGAATCTTCAACCTATCACTCCTCCTGATCTACTTTATCATGGCACTGCAGACAAATACCTCAACGGTATCCTTGAACAAGGGCTTATGAAAAAACAGCGTCATCACGTGCATTTAAGTGCTGATATTGCCACTGCCAAAACGGTAGGTAAACGACATGGAAAGTTGATCTTGTTTGAAGTTTACGCTGGCAAAATGAATGCTGATGGTCTCCAATTTTTCAAAAGTGAAAATGGTGTTTGGCTCACTGAGGAAGTTCCTGTACGATATCTGAAAAGGATTTAATTTTAAAATGGGATGAGGAAAATAATAACGAATTACTTTTTTCCTCATCCACGAAAAGCTGTCGTCAACTTTTAATCGACATTTTGATAAGTTTTCATAGTTCTTTTTCAACCCACCTTTTTGTTTTTTGGCTTATTCTGAGGCAGAGTAAAAGTCAAACATTAAAACTATCACCTACTGTTTCAGGATTTTGAAACGATCTCCATCCACAGTAACCATATAAATTCCAGGAGGGTAAGCGGAAATATCTACTTTAACCCTTTGAGATCTTCTAAGAAGAATCGGATTAATTTGCTGACCAAAAATATTATAGATAGCTAGATTTGAAGTGCTTGTGATTTTTGTGCTTTTCACATTGAAAACACCATCTGTTGGGTTGGGATAAACTTGGTAGCCTAAATTCAATAAATCTTCCTTCGTGGTCGGTTCTTCAGGAGTAATTGGATCTTCAGGCTCATCAGGTACGTTGGTACAATCCTCTATCCAGTCTTCTTCACCAATAATTGCTTTCTGATATTTAAAACCTATGGATTCAACGGCTGAAATTACTACTTTATAATACCCTTCTGCATTATCGCCATTGCCTCCTCTGTATAATACTGTAGCTACTGCAGGTGCCGTGTAACTCTCCCCATCTTTATTGTATTCCTCACCGATTAATCCTCGAACTTGGCAAGGCAAATAACCGAAATGTTTTTCTTTAACTTGTGCAGTTTTGCCGTAAGTTCCCTTCACATTTTTCACAATACTCGTATTAGCATAATACCCTGGTGTAAGACCCAACGAATCTTGTTCTTTAGTAAGATAACCTCTATCAATCCTCACTGCAAAACCTGTATTGATGGCTTCTACTCCATTTATCTCAACATGACCATTTTTTATGGCATGTGGCGAAATCATCACTGCCGCATTTCCATTCTGGCAGTATACATTTTTTGCATAAATATTATGATTGCCACCAATCTGTAAAGCATTCATTTTTTTTAATCCTGTCTCCAAACGTAGTGTAACGCCACCATCGCCCCAAATATCTTTAAAAAATACATTTCGGAGTGCTTGAGATTGTACCAGGCCATAACCATAATGTGCCTTCTCGATACTGCAGTTTCTAATCACACCTCCATCTGACATCACATACTTACCATTGTATTGGGAATAGCCCATAGTGATAGCTGAAAACTTG
>NZ_LQAQ01000113.1 GCF_001583495.1 Flammeovirga sp. SJP92
TCTACAAGCTTTGAAGGTTCTACTTTCAAGCTTCCTTCTTCTTCATTTTTCCATTGATGAAAAACGAAGCAAAAAATCTAGGCTTAGAAGTCAAAAGCTAAATTTCACTCCACTCGCCTAAATGATTTTAAACTCGCTTTGCTCAAACAAGAAAATCATTTTTAAACGGCTCAATTCATGAAATTCTTAACGCTTTTCCCTTCAATGCCAGGGGAGTACTACCAAACGAATGAGGTAGAAAGCCCACTGGCGCGAATGTTAAGTGCTAGCATCATTCGTGTCCTACAAATCATCAGAAATCTCCTGATTTCTAAATACCACAAATAACGAAAACTTAGTTTACAGTGTACTTATCTCACCTCTCTTTTATTGACTGAAACTTCATGAATGGGACAATAAAGGAGAGGTTTATTTGATTTTTTTTGTTCAAATAATTGATTAAATAAAGCATACAACTAAATTGCAGACTACTACTACAAAGCAAGACTTTTAATAAATACTTCAGTAATAAATCAAAACAAATGAACAAAATTAGTAAACTACTACTACTCACGCTTCTATCTTCAAATCTTTTTGGACAAAATACACTTGTCTGGGAATTTGCAACAAAAGGTAGCGTCTATTCCTCTCCTGTAACGGACGAACGTAATCTCTACATAGGTAGTCATGATTCGTGCCTCTATGTTTTAGATAAAGCAAATGGTGAAATGAAGTGGAAATTTCAAACGAAAGGAGCCATCAAATCACGTCCCTTGCTGTATCAAAATGCTGTTATTTTCAACAGTACTGATGGAGTCATTTATGCAGTAAACAAGAAAAATGCAGAGGTACTATGGCAATTCAAGACGGATGGTGAACAAAGAAAAGACATGTGGGATTATTTTCTTTCATCTCCAGTATTTGCCGATGGAAAAATTATTGTGGGCAGTGGTGACGGAAACGTTTATGCGTTAGATCCAAAGCAAGGAAAATTGATTTGGAAATTTAAAACCGATGGAATTGTTCATGCCACTCCATTGGTACACAACAATCAAGTTTTTATCGGAAGCTTTGATGGCTTCTTCTACGCACTCAACGCTGAAAACGGTCAATTGATCTGGAACTTTAAAACCATCGGTGACGCCTATTTCCCTGTAGGTGAAATGAAGTGGAAATTTCAAACGCAAGTAGCCGTTAAATCACGTCCCTTGCTGTATCAGATTGCTTTTATTTTCAACAGTACTGACGGAGTCATTTATGCAGTAAACAAGAAAAATGCAGAGGTACTATGGCAATTCAAGACGGATGGTGAACAAAGAAAAGACATGTGGGATTATTTTCTTTCATCTCCAGTATTTGCCGATGGAAAAATTATTGTGGGCAGTGGTGACGGAAACGTTTATGCGTTAGATCCAAAGCAAGGAAAATTGATTTGGAAATTTAAAACCGATGGAATTGTTCATGCCACTCCATTGGTACACAACAATCAAGTTTTTATCGGAAGCTTTGATGGCTTCTTCTACGCACTCAACGCTGAAAACGGTCAATTGATCTGGAAATTTAAAACCATCGGTGACGCCTATTTCCCTGTAGGTGAAGTCCAAAAAGGAGCTGCACTTTATAAAAACACTGTCATTTTTGGCACAAGAGATTATAATATTTATGCATTGAATATTGAAACGGGAAGGGGAATGTGGAACATGAAAGAAAAAGGAAGCTGGATCATTGCCACACCACTTGTCGTAGGTGATCAGATTTACTTTGGCACTTCAGATTCTCATCGATTCTGTGGACTTTCAGCCACTGATGGAACAGAAATTTCTTCTTTTCCATTAAATATGCGTGTTTATGGAGAGGCAATCCAGCACAAAGAGGACCTCTATTTTGGGTGTTTTAATGGTAAACTCTATAAAGTTGAGCAGACCAAAGGAAACATAGAAGAAGTTTTTCAAACCTACGGAAGTAAGAAAAATTATCATCTTGTTTATGACAAAAATGATGAGTTTTTAAAAGGATTTGAATTGTATGGTCAAGATGCTGAAGGAGCAGAAAAGAAAATCCTTGATCTAGGTTCCATTTTATCTACTCCGATGATTGATAATGACATTATCTATTTCGGTGATTCAAATGGACATATTTATGCTTTGAAATTATAATTCAAAATAAGAGACATCATTAATGGAAAGTATCAAATTAATGATGTCTCTAGCATAAAAGTACTCAACCTAAAATAGATAATAATTAAACAAATCACTTGCCCATAAATTTATTCATAGTGCAGGCAATTGGCCCACTCTTCTTCTGACCTTATACTTCATTTCATTTTTTTTAGAACACTGCAAAGAGCATCATTTGTTATTGAATGCAATTAAGTCGCAATTACTTTTTCAATGTTTTGGCCACTCTAAGAGATTGAACTATCTTTTCGAAAAATTGTCATCAATCACTTTCAAAACATATAAATGAGTAAGCTTAATAAAGTACCAGTAATCATTCTCAATGGATTTCTTGGGTCAGGAAAAACCACTCTTTTTAGAAATCTTTTAACGCAGTCTGTGAAAAAAGATATTCCAGTTTGTGCAATTGTAAACGATATGAGTGAATTGGATGTTGATGGAGAATTACTAGGAACTACAGATGCAGTAGAAGACAACACCCAAATTCTGGAATCTATCCATAATTGCTTAATCAGTAGTGATAAAGGCATTGAAAAACTAGATCAAGCCCTTCAAAAATTACTTTCAAATCAAACACCCGAATTGATCATCATTGAGACATCAGGCAGCAGTCACCCAATGCCACTCATTGAATATTTCAAGGAACAATCTAAAGTGAAACTCATTGGTGTTTTTGCGCTTGTTGACAGCTTGATGCTTAGTCATGATTTCAATTTTGGAGAAAGCCTTATTCCAAGACTACAACAAAACCTTAGCACAGGAACAAGAGATACGGTCAACTTGCTCGTAGAACAAATCATGTTTTGCAGTCACTTGTTCTTAACAAAAAGTGATCGAATTGGTAAAGACAAACTACCACATATTGCTTCTTATATCAAGAATATCAATCCATTAGTAACTACTCACTCCTTACACTTTGGGCAGTTGGAGATTGAAGCAATTTTAGAACTTCAAGAGTATGATTATTATAAAGTAGCTCAACTTATTGAAGAATTAAAACCCGTATTGGTTTCTGAAACAAAAGAAGAAAGACCTTATAATTTAGCAACTAGAGTATTAAAAGATGACCGTCCTTTTCACCCTCAGCGCCTTTGGGATGTTTGTCATGAATATCTTGATCAAAGAATCTATAGAAGTAAAGGTTTCTTTTGGCTTGCAAGTAGAGATAAGCACTCTTTGTTATGGAATCAAGCGGCCGGAGGCATTAATTTAGAGATTATTGGTTCTTGGCGCTCTGGAATTTTAGAAGATGAGGACAATGGTTTGCTTGAAGAAGAAATTTTGCACCTGGAAAAAATGATAGCGAGAGACCCTAGACGCTTTGGTGATCGTCATTGTGACTTAACAGTCATTGGAGACTTATCGCAAGTGGATCGTTTTACTGATGCTCTGGCTTCTTGTTTTCTTACTGAAGAAGAAATTGAACTTTGGAATGCTGGCCATCAATTTAAAGACCCATGGCCAAAGAAAATTAAAAGGATTGAAGGGTAATGCTGCAACCCATAATTGAAATTATGGGCTTTTGGGTGATATAACATTTTCAAAACCCTTTTTTAAACGAGTAAGTTGAATTCGTTTTGTAATACAACAATCAAAAGACACTACTGTAGGGTCGTTGCAATGCAACGACCTCACGGACCACAACACCAACCACGAATTACGGAAATGAGCATTTGGTTTTCTGAATTACTCCAAGCCATAACAAAACATATCACCTTCATCAAAAAGAAAAACAACCGAGGGTAAATATCCGCCATTAAAAGGGAGATTTATTTTTAAGTGCATTATTAAAAGATTACTTCCTGCCTATTGCAGAAGCTTTTTGTAATATTCAGTCTGAATTTTAACAACAAAAGCAACAACTAGAAAATAGGAATATGGCAAACCAACCAATACGCAACATTGTATATATACTTCTCGGTATTTTTTCTTTTTCATGCATCAACCAACAAAATAAATTGGTAGTAAAGGAACCGGTAAGTATCAACAGCATCGCTCCAGATAGAGGATTAGCAGACCCGCACGTGATCATTGTCAATGACACCTTATACACTATGTGCGGACATGACAAGAGTTGGGATACTTATGGTTCATGTGTCATGGATCGATGGGAATTATGGTCGACGACCAACTTGAAAGATTGGGAACATCACTTGAATATTCTGCCGAAGCAAACTTACATTGGAGAAAAAGACAACTGCTTTGCTGGAGATGTAGCCACAAAAGATGGAAAGTTTTATTGGTACTTTTCAAACAGAACATACAGCACTGGCGTCATGGTGGCTCCGTCAATGAAAGGTCCCTGGAAAGATGCTTTGGGAAAACCACTTTTGCCTGAAGGATTGACATCCACAAAATCGTATGACCCTGAAGTAGTGGAAGACAACGGAAAACATTATATCATTTTTGGTGCAGGCCAATATTTTATTGCCACTTTGGGAGATGATATGATTTCGTTGGCAGATCAACCTCAGAAGTTGTCGATCTTTTTTGAAAATGGAAAGCAGAAATTCACAGGCGACAAACCAGCCATTTTTAAGAGAAATGATTCGTATTACCTTTTCTGGGGAAATCAATACGCAATGGCCAAAACACTTCATGGTCCTTATACTTACAAAGGTGAATATTTAGATGGAGGCCACGGAAGCGCATTCGAATGGGAAGGGCAATGGTACAGCATTCAAGAAAATCATGAAACCAACGCTTTTTATAGAGGAGTGCAGTTAAGACCTCTTTATTTTAATCAAGATGGCACCGTAAAAATTCCTGAAATCAACTTAGAATATCCGTTGCCCGGAAGAGTATATGATTTCAATTACTCTACGCAAGGATGGCAAGCAAAACAAGGCACAGACTTGAAATACAATAAGGAAACTGGGACAGTTTTTGGAAAAACCAATGCGAAAGACGCCATCATCACTTCTACCCCTTACCTTCATAGCCCTATTTATCTTTGCAAACAACTTCGTATTCAATTTAGAAAACATAATCCTGAAGACCGCCTAAAACTTGCGTTGTACAGCTACGAAAACCCCAAGCGCTACACCAAAAACAATCCACATAATGTAGACTGGTCTAGAGAGGAATGGCTGGCCGTAAATTCTTCTAATACAACAGACTGGCAAGAAGTCACCATTCCATTGTCTGAATTTACAAATCATCAAAAATATTTACATCAAATTGCGGTGCAACCTTCTTCTGAGAGTGCCAATGCACAATGGGAAATCAGAAGCATCATTGTTGAATAATACGTTCATCTACTTTAGGCAACAATCACTTTTTTTTGCTTTCTCTTTTATATCAATGGCTCAGGATATGAAAAGAGAAAGCAAAACTATCACAAATGGTTTGATTATTGATCTATTCGTATTACATTGAAAGTGCTTAGAGCATGTTTGAAATAGCTCTTAACGAAATTATAAAACTGACTGTTTAACGAATCTCATGAAAAACCTTCAACTTTATCATAGAAAAGTCATCCAACGTCTTATTG
>NZ_LQAQ01000114.1 GCF_001583495.1 Flammeovirga sp. SJP92
TATTATTGGATGCGTGAACTGATCAAAGATCAACCACAATTCAAACTCTGGAAGAACCCAACCGTTCTGAAATGGAAGACCTACGTCTAATCCATTCATTTTTCATTAGAATTCCTCTCAACTCACCTATTTCCACTCACTTCTCTCCACAATTTTTCACAACGCTCCCGCTTCAGGGATTTTTTTATGCTAAAATTTTCTGAAGTCAAACACAAATTCAACAATTACTCGAACTTGAAGAGATAATTTGCATTTGCTCACGAATTGATTTGAAAAAAATATTATTTGAATGTTGATTGGTTAACTCAAAAAAATCCACTCTTGTTTTGTAATACATAAACATGTAAATTCAAATTATCTTTCAACAATCTAACTGCAAACTTATTTTTTAATAGGAAGTTAGGAGTGCTTTTTACTAATGGATATGTAACATATGGCGTATATCCGTTAAATTTTTAGGGATAAACGTTATTGTGTTTATCCAATGTTAGTGACAATGACATGAACTTCGAATTTTTCGAGATTGATATAGAAACGAAAGAGTCTCCGGATAAAGTAAGAGAGCTGATTCAGGGTTTGCTACTGGAAACCTATCAAATCAGCTACACCTCAGACAATGACCATTTTTACAGTGAGATTGATGACCATTTCAAAAAAGTTGATGAAGGAATTGAAATTGCATGTTTTGATGTTTCACAAACTGAAGATGAATCATGGAGATTCACGCTTGAATTTGCTTATTTCCCATTGAACAAGGAAAAGTATGGAGCATATCCTGACTTTAAATTGGCTGAGCAAATTCACCAAAAATTCACTTGGAATTGCATTTGCTCTAGGCAAGATATTTTTAATGATATAGATGAATACGACCCTTATTGGGGGATTTCTCTTGTAAACAAAAAATGGTATTTATGTGACCTTGGAGGGTCTGTACTAATGGGGCCTTATACCGATGAAAAAAATAAAATAGAAGGCGATCAAGGAATAATATTATCATACGAACTTGGAAAAATCGGAATGGAATTCCGCAAAGGAAAATACAGTCTTCAACAACTTAAAAATGAAAGTCACTAACATATGCTATGAATGAATGTGATTTTAGCAGTCAGGACATTTTGGTGGGGATTGGAAGGCCCGCCACAAGTAATAAATTTAAAACAAGGCGTGGCTATGTGCGAGAGGAAAGGTTAGTGCTTTCTAATCCCCACTCATCATAGCTGATCGTTGTAGCACATTAAAGAAAACCAGATGAAACAAAAATTTCCGATAATACTTATTCTTCTATTGATATTAACGGCTTGTGATTGTCAATACCATTTATCGGGAATTGTTTTGGACAAATTGACCAAGAAGCCAATTCAAGATGTGGCAATAGGAAAAACGGACACAAATGACTTGGAGAACCCATTCAACAGAAAAACAATGACAACTGAAAATGGAGCTTATGAAATATATGGAGTATCAGGCAGATGTAATGAAATAACAATGTTCTTCTCTAAAGACGGTTACGAAACTCAAAAAATTATTCTCTCAAACAACTCAACTGACACGATTTTATTGCAACCTACAACCAAACAGCAGACTGCAATATTTGACTTTAAGAAAGACTTCGAAATTGTAGAACTTGAAAAATCAAATGATTATCCTTCATCGGATAAGGACACAACAGTTTGCATAAATTGGACTTTAGACAAATTGGAAATAAAAAGGATAATTAAAGGGTCAAAACCAATAAGTGGACCTGAATGGCATCATTTATTTGGACATTATCCATGCAGAATTCATGGGAAATTACGTAAAGGTTCAACTCAGTTTAACTATTCCATCAATAGTGGTGCATAGTTTACAGTAAGTTCACCAGACACTACTTTGATGTTTGGGAGTTTTGAAAAAGAGAATAATAAATATTTCCTTGACTCTGCTTGGACGGAAGAAGAAATAGAAAAAAATGAATAAAAACGTGCTACAAAACTATGTAAAAATGTATTAAAGCGCATTTTACATTAACTGCTGTGAGTAATTTTATTATATACTGTAAATATCTCAAATATGAAAAAATGGTTTGGAGTAAAAATACTATTCAAATACCAGGTTTCTGGAAAAGTAAAGACTGAGTTGATTGATGACGATTGGGTCGAGAATTATCGTGCTTTCGAAGAAAGTGTAATTTTGATAAGAGCAACATCATTTGATGAGGCTTACCAAATTGCTGAAGAAAAAACAAATGGCAATACTGATAGTTGGATGAATAAATATGGTCAAGTAATTGAAAAGATTTTTCATGATTCCATAGATTGTTTTCTGATCGGTGATGAGGAGTTCGAAGATGGCTTAGAAGTTTACTCTAACATCTTTGAAATAAACAATAATCTATCAGATGATCAACTGATAGGCGAATATTACCCAATAAATCATAGGAGAAGGGAGATGTTAATTATCGACAAGCCAAACTCCTAAAGACTCACAACAGATGTTATAAATGAATAGGGGTTTATTGGTCAAGATATTTATGTGCGGGTTAGAAAGTTCCACCACAATTTTTTAATTTAAATCAAGGCATGGCTATGTGCGAGTCGAGAGGTAAGTGCTTTCTAATCCACATCTGTACATTGGCAATAATTAAAGCCTACTAAACTCAAACTTGAATAGGAAAGGCCAAAGTGAAATTATAGTTATGGATAGCCATTCAAAGTAAAGATGAAAGTTTTGTATGTCGTGAATTCTTAGTAAGAACTTTAATTCTTCTATTAATGACTTTCAAGAAAAGAATTACAAATCTATGTTGAAGTACTCAATACCAATAAAAAGAAAATTAAAAGATGAAGAGTATAAATTATTAGAGCATCTTTTAAAAACAGAAAGAAAAGAATTTTTGAATATTTTACCTGAATTAGTTGTAATTGGAAGGTGTGGATGTGGTAATTGTCCAACTATACAATTGGGTTTAAATTATGAATCAGATATAATACATGGTAAAATTATAATAGATTATTATGGCTTAAGTAAAAAAGGTAACCTAATTGGAGTTTCTATTTTAGGCAATGAATATCAGCCATCAGAACTAGAATTTTGGTCAATAGATGGAGTTGAAGAAATAACTGAAATTCCAGATATTAAAACACTAAAACCAATGGGTAATTAATTTTAACAAAAAAGCATAAAAATAACGATTGGGAGTTGAGTAAGCTAGAGAAATTTCACCTCTAACTTCTCACAGGACCATACGTGAAACACTCAATTCATACGGCTCCTGCACTATTCGTAGTATCAAGCCGATAGGCGTTACTACGAACTCTATTATTGTTTAAGTTTGCAACTTATAACAATATCCCGCCAACCCTAGTTTAGCATATATGTTAGCCACAAGGTGAGAAGGAAGCAACCATCCAAGTTCACTAATTGAATGGTTGCTTCCTACTTAAGAAATATTAATGAAAATACTACTCGTTTCTTTTCGTTATATTTTCAAGTATGGATCAATATTTAAGCTATTTGATTCATTTCATGTACAACGAATTCTTCAACTGCACCATCGGTGGCTTTCAAATAATCAGCTAAGTGTTGATTATTCATGTGGATTTGCCACAATTCTCTGTTTTCCCAATTTTCATAAAACAGGAATAAATTTTCGTTTTCATTATCTTGATGAAGGTCGTAGTTGATACACCCTTTCTCTGCTCGGGTAATATCAATAAGTTTTAATAGCTCTGATTTTACAAGCTCTCTGCCTTCTGGTTTTGCCAATATTCTGGCTACGATTGTTAATTTTTGACTACTCATGATTCAAATTTTTAAATTGTTTTAAAATCTTCAATACAAAGGTAGCTAGATACAGAGTGAGGGGCGTTGTATCTAAATTGGAAATAATTGTATGCTTTATGGTTTTAGGGTAAAAACAACAATAAATACAACTCATTTTTAGAACAAACACCTGTTTTTAACCTGTATTTTATGCTATCAAGCCAATTTTTATACAATGAAAACAGAATAAATAAGTAAACTGTTCGAAATGGGTAAAACGTCCCTATAAGAATAACTTTTGTCCTAGTACTTAATAGGCTCAATTTACTTTGATGGAAGATTAATTCAGATATTATCATATTTAGAACAGAATATAATTGAAGAATTAAGTAAATTTAGAAGTCCTATTTACTATTTGCTTTTGAGACTTTAGTGAACTTTCTTTTATCTAGAGAATATCAGGAGCTAGCTAATAAATTAGGAAGAAAAAATACTTACAATAATAGCTACGCTCCATCCACCAGCTGACATAAACGTTGGTCGAAGTTTGGCATTTTTATTAAGCACAATTAAGAACAAGCAAACTAAACATGAAAAATATTCTAATATTAATAATATTCTTTTTCTCAGCTAATTTGAGGGCTAATACAATTGACGATTTTGTATCAAATTCGTTTACTTATTCATATTCTGTCAATGACTATTCTGCCACCTTAAGTGAAAATGAACTTCAATCTTTAATTGAGGAAGTTGATAGAATTAATACTATTTCAGATATAGAATACTCAGCATGTATTATACCTTCTCTTGAAGGTTATAAAATTAGAGACGTAGCAACTTCAATAGGTAATTTTTGGGAAATTGGAGCAACTAAAAATGGAGAAGGAGTACTGATTTTGATCTCAATTCAAGATCGGAAAGCATTTATTGCAACAAGTACAAAAACAAAATATACAGATGGTGAAGTTCAAGTCATTGTGAATAAAGACTTACTACCTTACTTGAAGAATAATAATTACTCTAAAGGAATATTACAATCTATAGATAGATTTGAGAATTCAAATAATGCATCAGAAAACAATGATTCCATAGATAGCTCCATTTATTTTATAGTTATATTCTTTGTGATTTTGTTCATCTATATAATTTTTGATTTTTATAAATTAGATGGTTTTAAAAAAAATAAAAACCGAATAAAGTTTTCCGTTAATTCTAAAAATAGTTCATCAACTTTTGATTCTTCATCAGGAGGAAGTAGTAGCGGTGGCTTTTCAGGAGGAGGAGCTGGAGGTGATTTTTAATAAAGTACTCAACAATAGCTACGCACCCTCCAGTTGAAACACCCACTGGTTGTAGCTTTGCCATTACGTTGTGGTGCATAAAAGAAGAAAGACATGAATCATTTCATAATTACTTTATTAGGACTCTTTTTTACAGTCAATGTGATTGCACAGGAATCCGAGTCGTTGATTGTTTCTAGAATCGATTCCATTACTTATGACATTGACAATAATTCTGACAACTTAGGATTGCATGAAGATGGAGAATTATCGAAAAAGAGATTTTTGTTTTTCAAAAAGAAGATTGGTGGTTACTTCTCAAATGTTGTTTACAAAGACACTTTGGTTTTATCCATAGAAAATGAATATTACTATAAGAAAAATGGCAGGACTGAAAATGAAATATTCTATTTTTCAGAGAACAAACTAATCAAATATTCCGAAGAAACTTATACAGACAAAAATCTAAATCATAAGGTTGAAATTTATTATAAAGATCATAAGCTTATTAAAGTAAATAAAGATATTCATGATAGTTTTAAACTTGATGCAGAGAAGAAGGAATCAATAATTGAGAAATCTAAAAATGAAATTTCCAGGAGGCAAATGACTGCAATTGAGTGGAAACGAATATTTGGAAAGAAATAAAAAACAACGACACAACAACAATGTATAATTTTTATAGCTGTGATAGTACTTAACACAAGTAGAGAGCTAGCACCAACTTTTATTAGGTCCAACAGGACAAGTTTATACTGAGCAGTAGCGATTATAATTAGTTCTACTATTTTTTAATTTTACTTTGAAATGAAAAAATCTTTATTATTTAGTTTCCTATTTTTTATACTTACATCATTTACCACAAATACTATAAAAGGAATTAATTGTATTAATGGGTTTTGTGTTGGTATGAATTACACTGAAGTTGAAAAGGTACTTGAAAATTATAAAACTACCACCAGACCTTTTTATGAACTTGGAATAGATTCTGAGGAAGAGTGTTTGATAGTTTTAGAAAAAAATAAAGAACAGTTTGGTTTATGGTTTGACTCTAATCCACCAAAAAAACTGAAGGGAATAATCTTATTAGATGAAAGTATTATTATTGATAATTCTATTCATATCGGTATGACACTTTCTGATTATCTTTTAATATATCCAAGATCAAAAATCGAATTAGATATGATTCAAGGAGAATATGAATTCATCTCTAACCATAATGGATATATGATAGAGTTTCAAGTGGTAAATGGAAAAACAATTGGCAATTATAATGGTAGTGGCTTACCTACTTCTAAATTTCATTCTACAGAAAGGCAAATTGATAGAATTGTTATTTCAAAATAAAGACTATTATTGATATTAGAATAACAACAAATATGATTAAACTAGATTGAAGAACACTTTAAATTATAGAGTCATCAGCAACTTGCCCCATCTTAAAGATTGAATTATATTTAAAGATACAAACTCCCTGTATGTCACCACTTTTTTTGAAATCTGACTGCATACAGCAATGTTGTGCGTAATGAAAGCCAAGAAAATCAACTAAACATGAAAGCTAACCTCTTAATCATAATTTTTTCCTTAATAGTGGGAAAAGTCTATTGCCAAGACGCAAAAGAAACTTCTGTTTAAGTGATTTATGTAATTCCTCTACTTTCCATCTTTTTGATAGATTGTAGTGATTTGATATCTTATAAAGAAATCTAATTCCATCTATTTCAATATGTCTACTTCCTTTTTTGGGGAATGCCATCCTATTTCATTTTTTTATTTTTCAATTAGCTTCAACGATTTGGTTAAACTGTATTTCAATGCAGTTTAGGTTGTGCTATGTGTTTTTTTATCTCTCTTAGATCTTGTATTTCATAACCTTTTGAAATGGGTGTAGTACGATTTATTTTTAAATAATTCCATTTCATATTTCTAGCCCCAATAATATCTGATTTAAAAGAATCTCCAATCATCAATATTTCACTAGGTTCATTATTTGTAATTTTTTCAATTTCTTTAAAAATCTTATCATTTGGCTTTAAGTATCCATAATCGCAGGAAAAAATCATTTTTTCAAAATAGTGGTCAAGGTTATTATTAAAAACAGGTTCCTTGTATGGTGATGCTAAATTAGAAATCAAGAAAATTCGAAAATTCTGTTTTAAATCTCGAAGTACATCAATAACCTCTGTATAGATAATTACAGATTCTAACTCGTTTGTCAAATCATTTAGCCTTTCATCATACAAATTAGAAAACTCCAAAGGCAATAGAGTTCTTAACTTATTTAAGTCATTTTTCATTACCAATTGTAGGTATGATGAAGCATCAAGTCCGAAACCATCTTGAGAACTTTTAAATAATTTCAAAAAGAAATGATTCGATTTTTTTATCTCAATCAATGTATTGTATAAATCAAAAACTATTGTTTTAATATTATTCATTTCCAATTAAACATTGTGTGACGTATATGCTAAAATACGACCAGCTGGTGAGTCACCCGATGGATGGAGGTTAGCTATTGTTAGCGGTTTTTTAATAAATCTATTGCTAATTTTATTGATTCTTTAATGTCTTCATTTTCAGTTTGTAAATAACCAACTTCTAATTTCTTTTTGTTTGAATCAATCCAATTCATCAAGAGATTAATTTCTTCATTTGAAAATTCTTCAAACTCATCTTTTACTTGAATTATGTCTTCAAAGTAATATACTATTAAATTAACATAGTTAACAAAACCATTTTCATTAACCACTACATTCCATTTTTCAAGTAATAAAGGTAAGTTTTTAAGTAACTTGTTTAATTCAATAAATAATTCAAAATCTAAAGAGCGTATTCTGTTATTTATATCATAAGTCCACCAAGTAATTAAAAATTTATGTATAACATCTGATTCTGATTTATCCCAATTCTTCCAGTTACTATAATCTAGTTTACCCAAAATAATAAATGTATGTACCGTGAGCTTATTTTGAGCCGTTAGTTCTAAGATTCTGGGAAGGTAGTACTTGAAATCATCAACCGTTCCCCAAGTAGTCATAGTTTTATAAGCAAATCTATTAATATCATCATCCTCTAATTCTCTTAATGGTTTTGAATTCAAAGTGAATTTATCAGGATTTGATACACAACAAGAACACCCTTTTATTTGGGGATTGAATGAGTACTTCGAGAATGTAATATATAACTCTTCAATTTCTTTTAACAATTCATTTTTCATTCCTTTCATCCTTGCTGTAACCGCTAACATTAGATAAACACAATAGTGTTTATCTCTCAAAATTTAACGAACCTACACCATATAGTATATATCCATTAGTAAAAAGTACTCCCAACTTCCCATTAAAAATAAGTTTGCTGTTAGATTGTTGAAAGATAGTTTGAATTTACATGTTTATGTATTACGAAACAAGAATCGATATTTTAAGGACGAGCAAGGAGTTACTACCTATAGGTTTTGGTTAAAAAAATTCTAGAGAAGAGGATTTCAAGTAGGATTGAAAATTATGTCACAAAAAATACCTTTCAAATCTATGAAAAGTCTATCCTAAATTCCATACTGACTTCAATGTATAACACCCACCACCTTTGTTCAACTTTTTGGATCTTTCAGGCCAAACTAAGCTCTAATTACTACCCTCTGTTTATTTATTTTCGATTTCAAAAATATGATTTGAATGAAACCAGATTTCTTTATCGACTTTCAAATCATCTGTTGAATAAGAGTCATTTTTTAATAGTCCTTTAAATATTCGTCCATTCTTTTCAAGAACCTTTACCCACATTCGCTCAACTTCTTGATCTTGGTCTAAAAACTTTAGTTTCACATAATCATTAGTTTCAACCCTATTTTTTTCTATTTCTGTAGGGATTGGATTATCATAAATCATTTCAGTTGCAGATTTACTTATATCAACCAGTTCGAAATCATCTTTATCAAAAGTAGGAAGTCTGGTGTCTTGTTCAATTTCTATATATTCAGTTTTATACTTCTCCAAAGTTTTTATTTCCATTTTGGATAGAGGTACATCTTTTCCAAAATATTTATCTTCTTCTCTTTTTTGTTTTCGTAAAGTGAAGAATAGAATAATTCCGAGAATAATAAGTGAAACAATTTCTATTATTGAGTTCATACTTATCTTTTAATTATGGGTAATGAAATTGCTAAACTGCGAGCAAGGACGCGGTAGTCGAAACTTGCTGTTTTTAGCTGGTGTTGAGTGCTTTATTTAATGTTCTATATAATTTAAGAGCTTTTGTCATTTTATTTTCCTGAATTAGAAGTATTAATTCTCTATTAATAATGGTTCGATTTAGTCCAATAATTGGGTAATCAGGTTTCCAGTCTCCCCAATCTAAACCCTTGGGAAAATCTCCCCACACTTTTTGATCTTCTGTGCATACATGTCCTCTTATATTATTTAGAAATAGGTTTTTACGTGCTTTGCATGCACTATACACTTTATTGTAGCATATTTTTTATTTATTTTTCAAAGCTTCAATCTGTTGTTTAGCAAAATCAACCACTCTTGTGTCATCTAATTTCAGCATTTTTTCGTAGTATTTTATTGAATTTTCAACGTCGCCTTTAAGTTTATATCCGTGAGCAATATTGCTTAGTACAATCACGTCTTTTGGGTCAATTTTTTCAGCTTTTAATAAAGTTTTGATCCCTTTGTCATATTCGCCTGACAGTAAATAGGTGATTGAAATGTTCGATAAACTTTCAATATGGTCGGGATAAATTTTTAAAATCTCTTCCGCAATAGTTCTCATATTTTTAAATAAGTCATCATCTTCAGTCTCATAAAGATTGAGCTGATAATCTTGAATTGAGCTTAGAAAAAATTCCTTTCCATTTTCTCTTTTTTCATTGAATGTCCAAGTCCATTCATTATTATTTTCCTTAGAGTACTTAATGGTTCTCACGATTTCATTGGTGAAGTTTTCCCAATCTTCAGCTTGTCCGAGAGCGTATATTTTTCCAAACCGCATATCAAGTCTGTTTGGGTACAGTTTTATTCCTTGGTCTATTTTGTCAAGTCCTTTTTGTAATATTTCAGTATTATAAACCATTTCACTTCCCAAAAATCCTGCAACTTGCCCTGTGCTGTCTTGAAGTTGAAGGTTTTCGAATTTTGGTTGGTTTGTCGACATTGAAATAAATTCCTGTCTTGATTTGAGGAAGTAATAATTGAAATAACTCGTAATCAATTCTGGATTTTTAGGTTCTTCTGATTCCCATTTTGTTAAAAGTTCAATTTGCTTGGTTGTGTCACCTTTCTGGCAAAGTTTGTCAAATTCTGTTTTGTAGTCCTGTCCGAAACTAAGGTTGGTCAGAATTGAAAATGCTAAAATACTTAATATCTTATTCATTGTCTGTTATAAATGTGCTTCACGACTCGGGCATGGTATCGTAGGCAGATTGCGTCGCAGATACCTGTGGAATATGCCCATTTTTTATTAATCTTCACTCAACTCAGTATCTAAATAACCTGAGTTTAAAAACTTATTTTCATCTATTTCAAATTTTTCTTTCAAAGAGCCTAAAAGATCAGCTAATTCATCAAAACCGCCATATTCAACACCATACATATCATCAGGCTCTATTGAACTAAAATGATAAATTGACTCTACTCCTTCATCTCTGTCATCAAAAACTTCAAATAAGAATCCAATATATTCATTCTTATCCTTCTCAATAGTTAAATATCTATGACACTTAAATTCATCAGAATAAAACTCTCCTAAATATTGTTCTACTTGTCTTCCTCTATTAAGTTGCGCTTTAACTTCATCTATCAATAAATATCTCATAATTAGAAAATATAATTCTCTCAGAATATGGGAGTGTTAGTTGTAAGATTAAATCTCAATCACTATCTGCTTGAAAAATTGATCATTGGGCATAACGTTTAGTATAAAATGCGTTTCAATGCATTTTTACAAAGCGTTGTAACCAGTTATTTTAGGTTATTGATCAATTTTTTAAAGTGTGGATAATAAATACTTCCCCACAAAGGTTTTTTTTCAAATTGGTAAGTTTCTTTGGTATTAGAATTATAGATAACTGGAATTGAAAATCCCGCCCATTTTTTTCCTGACTTTAATTTTTGACAGTAGTCTTTTGCTTTATCCGAAACATTATTTGATATCAAAATCGATATTACTCCCACTCCTGATTGAAGTCCCCTCGGCCAACCTTTGTAGTTTTGTTTAGAAAACTTAAACGATTCAGATAAATGATTTTCAATTAAACTTTCATCTATTTCTTTATCTCCAAAGTCAGTGGCAACAATGAAAGTATTTAATTGTGTAGCCATCCAACTCCAATTAAACTTCTTTTCATAACCAATCACACTATTATTATCTAAGATATTTTCTTCCGAATGGTAAATAGAAGATTCATTTAGTTTCGCTTTTATTGATTCAATATTCATTTTGCTTTATTTTAATTGGTTATACCGACTCGACTAAAAAGCATTTCATAGAACATACGTCCCGTCTACTAAATAGCCACAAGCCTTTTAAAATTTATTCAATTTGTGGTGAGATTGCTTAAACGCAATAACCTACCGATTCTACTACTAACTTAATGCTTTTTTAGACTTTGTTATAGTACTTTTTCTTTTAGGTTTTTATAGTACTCATCAGTATTCGCATTATCTGGTAAACCAGAAACCTGACCATCACCGAGTTCCATTATTATCCAGCTTCCATCTTTCTTCTGAGCTATATCCATTGTAAAGAAATTGCTTTCAATATTTTCAGCAATACGCATGAAGTCGTCTATAACTGGTTGCGTATTTCCATAATCGCCTTCATCCCAATAATCAAACACCTTTATAACTTGTTTATTGGCAAAAAATACTCTGAACTCTTTTGTTAGAGGCATTCCACTTTTAGAATGTTCTGTTAGAAACTCTAATTCTTCAAATTGTCTAAACACTAATCCCTCATTTAAAGAACTACCTCTCAATTCAATGAATTTATCAACAACAGATTTAACTTTCTCAAATTCTGAAGCATTAGGAATAAAGCAGGCATCATCCCAATTATGTTTTTCAGATTTCACAAAGTCCTTTAATATAATTGAACTATCACCAAAGTCATCTAAAACCTTAGATATTGAATCATTACTTAAATCCGTTGTCCAATTTGATTTTGGAGTTTTAGACTTTATTACATCGTAAGAATTTGGTAGATAGTGGCAATGTATATATTGAGTTGGCGTATTGATTAATTGTATATTTTTTTTCAATAATCCATCATAAAGGCTTTCATACTGTTTCGGGGTTAACATCCATCCACGATATAAAGCATCTATTTTTGTTTCAGAAGCTTTTACATACTTCAAAGCCAAAGGGATATTTCCATTAGTCAACTCTTCAAAACTAATTAGAGAGAAAGTAAAACCGGCTTTAAGTGCTGAATTTTTCTCTTCTTCATAATCTGAATCAATTATTTTATTATCAAATACACTATCACAATATATAATTCTCATTTTTTAATTTGCTTCCATGTACTACAATGATCTTGCTAAAGTAAGTATGGAACTAAGATAAGTTGAAGCATCTTAACTGACAAACCAAGTTATAAAAAAGTCAATCAAATTCTGGCCGTGATCAAGAGAACCACCCAAAGCTTCTTTGTCCCCCGAAACCCATATTTACTTTGAGCTCACATTACTGTCATTTATTATTTTTTCTTTTATAATCACTTATTACCCTGTTTTCAATTCTAAAATCAGAGTAAACTAAGTTCCATTTTATATCATTTGGTTCTGGTTCTTTAGGTTTTCGAAGATCACTATTTCCAATTTGAAGTATTACATCTTTTGTTTCCCAAGTTTTTAGGTCCCAATAAGTTATCCATGATTGTAAAGGGTGTACTTGTTGGTAGGATTTGTCTTTTCCGTTTCCTCCAAATTTTTCATTCATTTCTTCTACTATAATATTTTTTTCATCTTCATTCAAATATGAAACAGTAATATTTAAAACAATATCATTTATTAAAGTCAAAGCTATAGCAGAGTCAGATTTTAATACCCAAATTGCGATTGGTAAATCCTTGTAACTTTCTGGAAGTTGATCAACATTATTCTTATCCCATCCATCAAGATAGTTTGGGAAGTAAAGATTCTTATACTTTTTAAATTGGGTAGTATCTACTGTTTGTCCTATTTTAAATCCTCTTATTTCTAACTCTTCTGGGTTCGTGTATTTTTGGCTGCACGCAGTTAGAAATAGTATAAAACATAACACTAGTGATAGATAAGTTCTCATTTTATTTTTTTTGGCTGTAACATAAATGCTAAACTACAGTCAGCGGGTGTGTCATCTGATGACTGAAGTTTCAGCGATTGTTGTGGTGTGTTTAGATTTTCGTTTTAATTGTTATTCAATATATAAGTTTTCTAATATTGGAAGAATTTTATCATCTTCCTTCTTTTTATGTACTTTTGGCATTGTCCAAGACAAATTCAAAGCAATACGGTTTTTCCCAAACAAATAGGTATCAATTACCAAGTCATCTTTTTTTTCGTAATGAGTGTACTTCAAACCTTCAAGATTTGAATAAAATATTTTTTGGGGATTATAATCTTTGTATAAGTCTATACATTCTTCAATATTAAAATCACTTTCAAGAACTTCAAACTCCGAAATAAACAAGACAGCTTCACTGTCTTTTTTGTTAAATAAAAACTCCTGATCTCCATCTAATGGAATCAATTGTTGCCATTCATTTGGAAAAATTATCTTAGTCATAGTTGATGGTGAAGTCCAAGTTTCTATCTCAACTCCTTTTAGACAACCAATTAACCTAAGAAATTTATGATAGAAAAAATGTAGATAATGATAAATCATAATTACCTTCTTTTATTTTTTGTAGACGAATATCATTGAAAGTAGAGCTGTTATAGAATACACTACAACGTAGAGTATTTGAAGCGTAGCATCCCGCAGAGTGCTATGGTTTCATATACAGTTTTAGCCACTAGTTTTATTTAGTTCTTCTTTCTCCTCTTTAGTCAAATTAGGATGACTGATTTTTACTTTTTCAATTTTCCCTATACCACTTGGAATACCATTTAAATTCCCTCTCCAAGATTGAAATTCAACATATTTTAAACAAGCCATTTTGCTAAAATCTAACTGTGTCAAATCAATCTCGCAAAAATTATGTGCCCCTGTCTGGAAATACGATAAACATTTTAGAGTTTCAAAATCAGAAGGGAAATTATCAAACCCTGAAAAGCTTAATTTTATCTCTCTTAGTTTTGGTATTTGTTTGAATGATTTTAAACCTGAAAACTTTGTCTTATTTACATGAATTACCTCAATGTTTCTAATCCATTTGGTTTCCTCACTAAATTCAAAACGTTCTTCTTCTGCCTTAAGAATTCTTAATCGCGGAAACACTTCTAAACCTTGAACATTTTTGTTGTTGATTGCTTCCAAGTAGACACTTTCCACATTTTCAAAAATTGCCATTTCTGAAGGAATTGTGTCAAAGTCCTTTAATCTCAACGATTTGATTTTTAACCTCTCTGGATTATCCATCCATTTTGTTAGGGAATCAGTATTAAAATGTTTACCATTGTTTGAAAAGGTTAAATCCGTATAATGAGTCATTTTTTCAGCTACCCAATTGCAGTTGCAGGTGTAATCTAACATCGTTTGAATATCTTCTACTGAATTAGAATCGGAAATTACTTTCTGCTCAATTTCTTTATTAGTCTGATATGCTGTAATGTAAGTATTTGAATTTCCTTCATTTTTTTGCAGGCAACTCTGAAAAATCAATGCGATTAATAATATTTTAAATATTCTCGTTGTCATTCTTTTACTTGTGGCTAATGGCTAAACTACGACCAGAGGGTGTGTCGACCGGTGGATGGAGTGTAGCTATTGTCGTGCTTATTTTAATCGATTTTCTCGGCTCTTATAAATTTATCAGATTTAGTTTCGAGGTCATCAAAATTATCTAATAAAATTGCACTACCTCCTCTAATTATACTTTCATTTACCAAACCTAAAGTTTTTTCCACACCTAAAGGGTCTTGCCCTAATAAATCAAATATTATTTTATTGGACTTAGAGAATACTGTCAATAGTGACAGCCACTTCATATGGTTTCCAGGCAAAGTAATAATTTTTGTTTTTGGTTTAATAAAATCGTCGATCTGATATATTCTATTAGAGATATCACTATCTGGTTTCCCTTTATGTTTTATATATTTCTCAACTGTCATTGGGAAAAATATACTTCTGAGTTTACTTTCTTTAATGCGATCAACAAATGTAAGATCATGATGGATTTCAAGTTCAGGGATATTTCTCTCTCCTGTAAATAATTTTACAAGTTCTTTCTCCAACTCCAAAAAACCCCCTCCACTACAAAGGTAAATACGAAGTAATTCACCTTCATTTAGTTCAAATGGAGGTATTTTAAATTTTCCAATCGTAAACCCTTTGCATTTTACTATCATTTGTTTTTTCTTAATGTAAGCACAACGATGTGGGGTTTAGAAAGTGCTAACCTCTCGTCTCGCACATAGCCACGCCTTGATTAAAATTTAAAACATGTGGCGGACTTTCCAATTCCCACTACAATTTCCTGACCGATAAACCCCCATTCATAGCATTTGTTGGTATGCGTTTCATTTTCTGTCAAACAGTGTTTTTCGTCTTCTTGATTCCGCTCGATTATTATGTCACCTGAAGTTCATATATTCATTATCGTGATGACCAAATAAACTTGGAAACAGGAATTCCAATAATACTCTAAGTTGTGACTTTCTGGGTGTTTTACCAAATTCTCTCATTGTTTAGGTCAATAAGTTTTAATCCGTTGGAAATTTCCTTTGTCATCAAAAACAATATGCACTATCTGTAATCGAATAAGTCCATTTTCTTGGTCAGTCCAATGTCCAGCCTCCAATTTATTCAATTCAGTGTCAAACTCTGAAATCGACCTAGCACCGTTTACCAAAGCATCCGATATTACGTTTAAATCCTCCTTAATTATTATCTGAGTGTCTTTACAATGTCCAGAGGTTATAAAGGTTGCAAAAACTATGTAACCTGCTATAGTTATTACCAGTATTGTAAAAATAAAGGTGCCCAAAAAAGCTGTTTTCCACTTATTCATTTGCTTCTCGCATTATGCATGCCTAACGTAATGACTAACCTCGTGAGTGATTGCGTCAACCATGATTGGAGTTTAGTTGATGTTACCACACGTTACGTAATTTTGTTATAGATCTTTTTTATCTACTATTTAGAAGTTTAAGTATTTAAGATTGATTTAACCTTTTTAAAGATACTCTACCTTTCTAGGATTTCCCAAGGCTTTTTTTCTTCTGTTAGTAATTCTATATCATGTCTATAACCTGTTATTTTTTTAAAAATATCTGGAGCTATTTCAAAATAATAATCTACATCTATTTCGTCTTCTTGTAATTTATGTTTTTCAATCTTTATTTCTTCAAAAAATTTTGGGACCTCCCCATCAGTTTTAATATGTTCAATTCCTCCTTCTTCACAATTATGCAATACTGACCAATTCTCTTGACCATTTACCCAATTTGATGTAAAACTACAAAGTAAATTTTCATAAATAAACAAAGTTTGAAGTTCACAATCCTGAGACATTTTTTTAAATATTTTTGGATTAGGTTCTATATTATCCATAATATAATAAATCCTATATCCATTTTTTGTCATGGCTGTAGCGACCCCATGATCTTCATATTCACTAAACGTATTAGTAGATTTTACACTTAGGGCGGAAAAATCATTTTCTTTTTGACTAAATTTAGTTGCTATAAGTAATACTTTAAATCCCATTATTTTATTCTTTTCTATGTTTTAATATTTTATAAACTAATTCACTTATGTTTGGTAACGTAATGGCTAATGTTATAACCTTTTTAAATTCCAGCTTAAAAGTACACTATCTGCTTGTTCCATCGTAATTATTTTTGAAGGATAATCAATACTTCTTTTAGAAGTATCAGAACCAAATAACATATTATCAATTTCGCCTTTTACTGATACTTTTAATGCTCTTATATCCACCTTAAATAATAATGGTTTAGTTCTATTAAAATCTACTTTATCATTATTAAGTACAGAATGTAAGTTTAACTGGACATAAGTTGAGTCATTAATTTTTTTTCTAAACATATCGCTTTCCTCCCATGAACAAGAATTACAGTTTCTATCGTACATGATAATTTTTTTAGCATGAAAACTACCATCTTTAGAATTTCTATTATTGATTGACCATGTCATTTCATCCATCATTACCATATTTTCTTTTATAGTGGGAACACCTAGCTTTTCGCGTAATTTATTCATGTCTTTACCATAGTTTGGTTCAGTTTTACAAGCTGAAATGAAGACTAAAAAAATTATTGTAAAAAAGTATCTCATAGTCTATTTATTGGTTATAACGGTCTCGGCAATGAACAGTTGCGTGGGTTAGCGCCGACTTTTGCAAGTACACGACAAACCTGTAATAGCAATTGTTTATAGCCATTGTTGAACAAAAGCTCCGCTAGCTAAAGCCTTCAAATTCTTAATTTTACATCTTAATAAATTTTATAACACCTTAAATTTCATAAGATGAAAAAAAAATAGGTACTATACTAGACAGAGCCTTTAATGTTCCTGGTTTTAAAGAGATGTATAACGAAGTATATCGTAACATGTCTCTAAGTGGAAAGTCGAAGTCTACTTTTGATAACTACATCAAGTCTATTGCTAAAATTGCTTTGCATTTTAACAAGACTCCTCTTGAACTTTCCGATGATGAAATTAATGATTATCTACTTCAGCTCAAAGAAAAAAAGCAAACTTCTTATACTGCTTTCAAGCACTATGTCTATGCACTGAGATACATTTTTAAATACTCTGGAAGAGAAGAGAAAAACATCAAGCTTCCTGTATTAAGAAAGAAAAAAGCGATTCCTGATATCTTGTCAGTCGAGGAATGTAAAATCCTCTTTAAAATACCTGACTTATTGAAGTACAGGGTGATGTTTGCTTTGATTTACTCGGCGGGATTAAGAATAAGAGAGGTCGCTCAGCTTAAAATCTCTGACATCGATTTACAAAGAATGACGATCTATGTCAGAGATACCAAATATGCCAAAAACAGAGTGGTGCCTCTTGCTGAAAATATGAAAGTAGGCATTAAGAAATATCTTGAAACTGAAAATCCAAATATATGGCTTTTCCAAGGATACGGATCTCAAAAACATATTGCGACAACCTCAATTGGAAGAATGCTCAAGCAGACAGTGAAGGCGGCGAAGATTAACAAAAAAGTCACAACACATACCTTAAGGCACACTTACGCTACACACTGCGTCGAAATGGGGATGGACCCTTTTACATTAAAGGAACTGCTCGGGCATGAATCGCTTCAAACCACCTTGGAGTATATCAATCTTACAACCGTCAAAAAATCCAATTCCTTCTCGCCTTTCGACAAGATCTATGAAGCCAAAAGTTGAGATCAGTCACATTATCAGTCGGCAACAGTTTTGGAGGACTTCTACTCATTTTCTCA
>NZ_LQAQ01000115.1 GCF_001583495.1 Flammeovirga sp. SJP92
AGCTTTCTTTTTCTAAAAGGCTTTAATCCAAAAATATGCTCTCTTATTTTATTTATCTCTTCAATAGCAAAATTATCAATATTGTTCACTATCCCACAAGACTCTCCTTTAGGCATATTGTTTTCAATCATTATGCAAAATTCCTCAATCGATTTAGACTCCATAATTGATTCAATTATTTTATCTATCTCATATTTATGAGAATCAATTAAATGACGAAATAACACTGAGTCTCTTAAAGCTATTTCAATATTTTTAAACCTAATATTTTCATTTGTCTTTTTAATTATACTCTCAAAATCCTCAGAATTTGACGTTCTCATTATTGACTCTGAATATGTTTTCAAACCATTAATAGTTGTATTTAGCCTTTCAACTTGAGATTCTAGAGACTTTATATCTTTTTGTTCCGTTTGATTTTGAAGAAGAGTCGCAAATAATCCCGCCCACTGGTCTCTTAACCATCTAGTGATATCTTCTATGTTTTCAAAGTCTCGACAAAGATTATTTCTATGCTGTGTATATATTGACTCAATAAGTTCAAATACTTGAATATTGTCCACATGGGCATATTCTATACCTTGATTTCCTTTATTTTTTTTATAAGTAGCATATTCACTTGATACACCTTTTTCAATGAAAATATAAATTGGAATATCTTTTCTTTTAGCTGTTTCGTATTCCAACTTAGTAATTGAATTATAATGTTTATAATGCTTATCAAGTTCAGTTTGACTCAATTTTTCATATTCGTCTGAAGAGGGTGAACCATACCTACCTCCAATAATTAAAACAAGTATTTGTGAAAGTTCTACTTCTTTATAACAGGATTTATCTAAAGGTTCATTATGAATAAAAGGAATATCTCCATTTTCAAAGAGAATTGAATCATATCCAAGTGAATTGATAAACTCTTGGAGTCCCTTTCTTATATGTTTTAAATCATAATAGGTCGAACTAATAAATACTCTTGGTTTTGCCATTTTTTTTTTGAAAGCTAACATTTGATAAACACCACCATGTCACATTATATTTTTTAATACGCCATGGCGTTTATCCATTAGTAAAATAGTTTACTTGAAGTAAGGTAATAAACAACTTTAAATATTCAAATCCGAAGCTTCACAATTCTAATATATATTACAAATTATCAAGAGGACTTTTTATTTCACTTACTACGTTAGCGCTCACATGAGTAGATATCTGTGTAGTCATTGCAGAGTTATGACCTCAAAGGGTTTATACAGATCTTAGATCTATACCATTCTATAATAAATGAGTAGCAAAAAAAAATCTTTATTGTCACTTATCAAGATTACATGAAAAAATATTCTTTCGACGCTTGGAAAAATATAAAATAGGTTACTCATGGCTTAGACCTGTTCATTTAAAAAAGTTTTTCTTGAATTGATTGGCATTCAAAAATATTTTTTTCAATTCAATTCGTGAGCAAATGCAAATTATCTCTTCAAGTTCGAGTGCTTGTTGGTTTTTGGTGTGACTTCGGGAAATTTGGGCATAAAAAAATCCCTGAGTAGGGAGTCTTGTGAAAAATTGTGGAGTGAAGTGAGTGGAAATAGACGAGTTGAGATGAATTTTAATGGAAAATGAATGGATTAGACGCACTTCTTCTGTTCCAATACAGCGATTGGGTTCTTCCAGAGTTTGAATTGTGGTTGATCTTTGTTCAGTTCACGCATCCAATAGTATTTTGGTCCGGGCTGTAATTGCTGTGTTTTGATAATACCAAAGTGTTCCATCCAAAGATCGTAGTATTGCCAATCGTCTTTGTGATGAAAATGTTTTTTACCGATACGATAGGCATACCATTTTTTAAGGTAGACATCATCGTAGTCCTTACCCTTAAATTTGAGGTCGTAGTACTGATCGGAGTACCAATAGATATATTTTCTTTCGGCATAAAGCACGTAATCGTTTCTTCTAATGGGGTGATGTCTGAATGGATTTTTCTTTTTGGAGCCGGCGAACTTCTTTCGTGCTAAAAATAATTTATGAGCATACTCGGCATCGTACTTCTTGGTTTTTGGATTGGTATTTCTTTTTAACTCACGATAGATTGTAGAAGGTGATACTTCTATACCCTCGGCAATTTCCTTGACAGAGTATCTCTTTTCTTCTATAAGGCGTTGGATAACTTTTCTATGGTAGAGTTGAAGGTTTTTCATGAAATTCGTTAAACAGTCCGTTTTTAATTTTGTTAAGCTCTTTCAATGTAATACGAAAGTATTAAGAATCAAATCATTTGTGATGTTTTTTGCTCTCATCCGTAGACCCATAATTGAAATTATGGTTTTTGGGTGGTTTTACCTATCTCTTGGTTTATGCTCAACGATTGTTTTTGAATATAGAAATCTACACGATATAATTAAAAGGAAAAAGACTATTTCTTCTGGTGGCCCCTCAAGAGCCTATGATTTTAATCGTGGGGAGATAATGGAGCAGACGGACGTTGCAATGCAACCACCCTACATGAAATTCATGCGTTGTCATATTTTACCAGAATAAAAGAAATCAATTGATATTACTTTTTTAGATATTCTTTTATAAGTCTCTACTTCGTTTTCATGTAGCCCAAAACCTAATTTTAAGCAACTTGATAAAATTAGAAACACCTTTTTCAGTTTATGATTCATTTCATCTAAAACCATTGAAAGAGGGTGACTATCTTTTTCATTAAAAAATCACTTTTTTTAAGTTATAAAAAAACCTATATCTAACCGATCAATATCATCTGATGAAAAATAGCTTAGAAGTTTCAAAACATATTTTTATCATTGATTTTAAGATTACAGCTTTTTGTATTACTCTGTATAAGAAATATTTACATTCGTTTTGTGAGAAGTTAAGAATGATATTTCCCTAGATTACTCAATTATGTACATTTTTGAAAAATAAAGATCTTGTTATTAGATTTAAATATGTTAAATTCATAATTTTAAAAATTTATATATGATTTGTAAAATGATGAAAAAACGGTTAGCATTTTGGATTCATATTTTAGCATTAATTATCCTTGTTCTCATAGCTAAGCTATCCAAACTAAAAAATGATAACAATATTCAGTCGATAGTAAAATATGGAAATACTCATAATAAGTGGGTCTTACCAAAGGTTAGTGAAATTCTTAAACAAAGTCGTTTTGAAGAAACTGGTCCAATAGATAACTACGGATGGCCGGGTAATCCTAAAAAGGGATTTTGCGCTGATGCACTGAAGATAGCGGTACGTCATGCCTCAGAATTAAGAGGTATTAAACTCTCTGGTGTTAACATTAATGGAGAAATGAGTATTGATCAGATTAATATATATTTTTTTGACCCAGATCAATTTAGTGAGGCTAGAAATTTTGAAGGAAACTGCACATATACAGCGTTTAGTAATACTATTATTTGCGATCAATCATTCCTTTACCAATTCCAAGATATCGATTTCATAGAGAAACACCTTAAAGACTATTTGCTCAAAGAAGAGGAACTTGAGGATTTGCTCACTAACCCAAGAGGAGATCTTCGTATCACAATCGGTATGCCTAGCTTAATTTCAGCACATCATGTGCTGATTTGGGCACTTTTGCATGAAATAGGACACTTTGCCTACGACCATAAACCCATCTCTAAGTTTGAAAGTCTTCTTGCCCCTGAAACAGCCAATCAAAAATCACGAGAAATGGAGAAAGAGGCCGATGAATTTGCATTAACTGTTTTAAAGGAGTCATCAAAAGGAACCCTTACTAGTGTATACATAGGGTTGCAGAATATCTTAGCTGAACAGATAGCGTTAGCTGTTGGCGCACCAGGATCAAAGTTGCCTGTTCAACTGTACGAATTTAAAGATGATATTCCTTTGAAACAGCCAATAGGAACCCATCCTCCATTATTGATAAGATGTCTAAATGCATTAATTGTTTTTGAACCAGAAATCCCTAACTATCTAGTTAAGGGATCAGTATACAAGAAATTAAAGGAACAAATAAAATATATCAAATGAAAAATATTTTCTTAGTAGTTGTTGCATCAGTATTTGTAATTGCAGTTTCAATTTTCTCAGAAAGTGGAAGTAGTGGCTTAATCCTTGTTAAACACAACAGCGATGGAGAAGTAATCTTTGGCGTTTTTTTAGCTGGGGCAATGTTGTTGGGTATTTTAGCAGGACGAATACATAAGCTTATTGAATTAGAAGACGATTTTCATCCTAAAATTTTGCTAAAGAACCTGTTAAAAGATAGACACCTTTGGAAATCTCTTGTAGCAAGTCCGATTGTTTTTGGTGTGATATATTCTGCATTGTCTGAATCAAACGATGTTGTCGTATCTCTAGTTTTTTCTTTTCAAAACGGATTTTTTTGTAATGCTATATTAGAAAGTAAGAAAAAGGAAATGGAGGGAGATGAATAACCGAAATCATCCAATGAACGTATTTAGAGAACTCTCTATAAATAAAACTAGACTAGTTCTTCGAAGCGACTATACATTAGAATCTAAAATGAATAGTTAAATGAACTTTTTTGCCATAGGTATTATTTTAGATTTTAAGAGCAGGTTATAAAACTCCTTGAAATTGAAGTTAGAATAATTGATATTAACCAAATTCAGCAAAGAAGTAATACTTAAGATCAGAAACATACTATTAGTAAATTGTGGATAGTTTGTTTTTGGTGATCTGTAAGAACGTTGCAATGCAACCACCCTACCGTACTTCAATGTAGTATTCAATATTTGACGAAATTTCAGTTTACAAAGTCACTCCATCCCGAAAAAGTATACAAACTCCCGAAATACGTATAAATTCTAAGGCCTATTACTCAAGTACATTTGTATATGTAGAAAGGAACATGAAGAAGAAAGTTTGAAAGTAGATCCTATAAAGTCTCGTAGAAAGGTCGATTGAAACTTAACGAAGACTCCGTTTACGATGTATTGAATACAGCAAACCTCTCCTTCATACTTTGTACAGAATACTTTTAATCCTAATTATTGTAAGTACAAATTCTAAATTATCTCATACTAATTCTATTTATTGTTTTGCGATTACTTCCTTCAAAAAACTTTTAATAGAACCACTATTAATACGTTTTTTTAGCGTTGGACTCACAAAAAATATAGTAGAATTAACTATGATTTATTTTTGACTTAGTACTTAATACATTGTGAACTAAATTTTCAAATGTTTTTGACATTTAGAAATCAGGAGATTTCTAATGATCTGTAGGGCACGAATGACGCTAACACTTAACATTCGCGCCATTGAGCTTTCTACCCTTTTAGTTTGGTAGTACTCCCTCGGCATTGAAGGGAAAAGCGTGAAGAATTTCATGGATTGAGCCGTTAAAAATGATTTTCTTGTTTGAGCTTTAGCGAGTTTAAAATCATTGAGGCGATAGGAATGGAATTTAGCTTTTGACTTCAAAGCCTTGAATTTTTTGCTTCGTTTTTGTTTCAAGACAAAAATGAAGAAGAAAGAAGCTTGGAGGTAGATCATAAAAGCTTGTGAAATATTGTTTGAAAGCTAACGATAATTTAGTTTACAATGTACTTAATTCTTATTCAACCGTTTTATGATGAGTAATTGGACAGTAGACAACATGCCAAGTCAAAAAGGCAAAACCTTTTTAGTAACAGGCGCCAACAGTGGTTTAGGATTTGGAACTTCTGTAGCATTGGCAAAAAAAGGAGCTAAGGTAATTATGACGGCAAGGGATCTTAGCAAAGGCACAAAGGCGATGTTTGACCTTAAAAAAGAGGCACCAACCGCTGATGTCGAATTAATGCAGTTGGACTTAGCGGATTTAAATCAGGTGAAAGCCTTTGCAAATGCTTTTAAGGAAAAATATCAGCAATTAGATGTCCTTATTAATAATGCTGGTGTGATGATGCCTGCTAAACGTGATGAAACGAAACAAGGATTTGAGATTCAATTTGGAACCAATCATTTGGGGCACTTTGTATTGACAAATGAATTGCTGGAAATTCTTGAAAAAACGCCCGATTCAAGGATTGTTGTGTTGAGCAGTTTAGTAGCCAAGATGAATAAAGCTGACATCTATTGGGATGATTTGCATTTTGAAAAATCGTATGATAAAATGGCGAGCTATGCTCAAAGTAAACTGGCCAATATGCTCTTTGCCGCTGAACTCGATAGACGTTTGAAAAAACAAAGGAGCGCTATAACGTGTATTATGGCACACCCTGGATATACTGCCACTAATTTGCAACAGCATATGGGTTGGGCAGGTAGAATTCTTAATTTCTTGATGGCACAAAAAGTGGAAATGGGTATATTACCAACATTGCGTGCTGCCACAGATCCTAATGCGAAAGGTGGTGAATATTACGGCCCTGCCAAAATGGGAAATTACCGTGGTTACCCCGTGTTAAATGAACCCAATAAAATGGTAGACGATAACGGTGCCAATCAAAAGCTTTGGCAACTTAGTGAACAATTGACAAATACTAATTTTGTAATTCATTCTTGATGAAAAAATCACTTCCAATAGTATTAGCTATCGTCTTACTATTAAGTGCGGTAGCTCATCTTCTCTCTCCTGAGTTTTATGCTCCAATGATACCAGGTTTTATTCCTGTTTCTTTGGCCAATCTGCTTGCTACAATTACAGAGTTGACCACTGCATTATTACTCTTCTTCCCACAATACCGCAAATGGGGAGGCTTGGCATTTATGTTTTTAATGTTTGCATTCTTACCACTGCATATCTGGGATATGTTTCGAGAAGATCCAGTTGTCGGACCACAACCGCTGACCAGTATCCGATTGTTTTTTCAATTTGTATTCATCTACGTAGGCTGGTGGATTTACAAGAAATACTAATAGAACAATGAGCTCTTTTTATACCATCCACTCCATTTCAGAACTTCATGAGGCCTTTGGTTACAAAAAACCGAACCACCCACTGATATCAGTGATTAATTTAGCAGAAGTGGCCATCTCAAAAGAAATGCTGCACCTAAAGATTGGTACTCCATTTTATGCCATTACTTTAAAAACAAAAGTCGCTCATCCCTTTCGATACGGCAGAGAATATTTCGATTTTTCTGAAGGATATTTATTTGGTATTGCTCCAAATCAGATTATTGAAGTGGATGAAACTTCGGAAAAAGGAGAATTAGAAGGTTGGGCGCTCTATTTCCATCCTGATTTGATTCTTGGATATGGACTTTATGATAAAATCTCAGATTATAGTTTTTTTTCCTATGAAACCAAAGAGGCACTTCATTTGTCGGACAAAGAAAAAGCTACACTCAATGCTATTTTAGAGAAGATTGTGGAGGAATATGAATCGAACATGGATGAATACAGCAGAGATGTACTTGTTTCAAGTATTGAATTATTACTCAACTACATCAGACGTTTTTATGGGAGACAGTTTCTAACAAGAAAAAATCAAAATACTACAATCCTTAGCCGATTTAAGCGGTTGCTGAAAGATTATTTTCATTCAGATGCTGTCATTGAAAATGGATTGCCAAAAGTCAGTTATTTTGCAAAGCAACTTTCACTTTCCGATAGTTATTTGAGTGATTTATTGCAGAAAGAGACTGGCTGTACCGCACAAGATATCATTCATCTTCATGTAATAGAAAAAGCAAAAACAGATTTAGTCAACACCAATAAAAGTGTTTCTCAAATTGCTTTTGCTTTAGGCTTTGAATATCCGCAGTATTTCAGCCGTCTATTTAAAAATAAAACTGGAAAGACGCCTAAGGAGTTTAGGGTGGGATTAAATTAAATCATTCCGCTCAAAATCTTTTTCAAAATTCTCTACATTTTCGAACCCTAATTCTTCCAACTTTTTAAAATAAGGAGCATAATCTTCGTCTTCGAAATCCATTGTATCTATATCCCATAAAAACTCGACAATCCACTGTAACCATCTTGGAGGATTCGGGTATTTCTGTAGATATTTTAAGCGGTCATCAAAACTAAAATTTTGTTGGCTTAACCATTCCCATAAAATCATAAGATGTGATTCACCTCCTCCCATTCTCCAACCTATGCTATAAGGATGATAATTAGGTCCATAAACCCAAGGTGGTGGAACGTCTCCATATTGATCTATCAACGCTTTACTGGATTCTAAATACCATTCAGCATTCGCATGTTTTCCCATTTTTATGTTTTCAGTTAAAGTGAAAAATTATTGTTCATTGTATTTTAGTTAATTACCGTTAACTTTCAATCAATATTTCTACAAACTTTTTATGATCTACTTTCAAGCTTTCTTCTTCTTCATTTTTGTCTTGAAACAAAAACGAAGCAAAAAATTCAAGGCTGTGAAGGCAAAAGCTAAATTCCATTCCTTTCGCCTAAATGATTTTAAACTCGCTAAAGCTCAAACAGGAAAATCATTTTTAACGGCTCAATTCATGAAATTATTAACGCTTTTCCCTTCAAGGCCGATAGAAGCAAACTATTTGGCAGAAAGCCTACTGGCGCAAATGTTAAGCGTTAGCATCATTCGTGTCCTTCAGATCATCAAAAATCTCCTGATTTCTAAGCACTATAAATAATGAAAACTTACTTTACAGTGTGGTAGATTGTAAACTAAAGTACCATTAACTTTCAATCAATATTTCTACAAACTTTTTATGATCTACTTTCAAGCTTTCTTCTTCTTCATTTTTCCATTGATGAAAAACGAAGCAAAAAATTCAAGACTTTGAAGTCAAAAGCTAAATTTCATTCCGCTCGCCTAAATGATTTTAAACTCGCTGCGCTCAAACAAAAAAATCATTTTTAACGGCTCAATTCATGAAATTCTTCACACTTTTCCCTTCAAGGCCGATGGAAGCAAACTATTTGGCAGAAAGCCTACTGGCGCGAATGTTAAGCATTAGCATCATTCGTGTCGTTCAGACCATCAGAAATCTCCTGATTTCTAAGCACTATAAATAATGAAAACTTACTTTACAGTGTATTTAGTCATAATAAGCACCTGGGTACCTGAACTGCATATTCCCTTCCAAAGGAGGTATATTATGAATTAAATGTTCTATCCACTTCGGCCTATTGGGTACTTTATTTTCTTTTACGGTGGCTTTCCACTCATCGTCATTCGTTAATTGCCCTTTAGTAAATTCATAAAAAGAGAACGTTGCTCCTCTTGCTATGTAATACTCTCCTTTTATAGGCACTACAACATAGATATCATCTGCGTGACCTACGGCCACATTTAGAAACGTGAAATTACTGCTAAAAATATCTGTGATCAGTGCCATTGACTTTTCTCTTTCAGTAAGATGATCCGTTTCCAAAAGCCCCAATAATATGTATTCAATCGTGGCACCTACATGATGCAAATCGTTATAATCCTCTTCCGATATACTCTCTCCATTCAATTGTTTTTCGGCCACTTTTTTCAATAAATACCCTAAGCTTTTGATCTTGCCCAGCTCAGCATCATAGGAAGTTTCTTTATTTTCTGACAGTTTTTCGAGCCAATCTACCAATTCTAGTGCTTTTTCCCAGAAAACCATATTGGGCTCCACATAGCTATAGTGTGATGGAGGCTCTGGCCCGCCACCTTGTCCACCTTCCGCTGCCCAAGGTCTTTCTTGATATAAAACTAAATCGTGCTTGACATGTGTCCATGATGCTAATGCCGTTGAAAGTTCTTTTCTATTATAAGCATCTGTTTTCATAAAATTAGGATAGCGTTCCTGCTCTCCATATGCTGAAAGTGCTGTTTCTACTCCCTTGAAACCATAATTATGGTCCCATTCTGAAAACGATTTAAACTGTTCCTGAAGGTTTTGAAGGTTGGACTGATAGTCAGGCCACTTTTCATTTTCCTTATATTCTTCCAATAAAATCTTCCCGGCCGTTTGATTCCCAAATACAGCGGGCACATCCAGTGACTTTGGAAATTCTCTTTTGTCTGAAACCAGTTTACTGAAAACCTCTCCACTTATGGAATACGTACTTGAGAAGAAGAAAAGTCTCTTTTTCCCTTGTTCTTCGGACGGCGTGAAGAAAACTCCTTTAATTTTTTCTTTTGTAGAGGATTTCAGTTTTGCTTGAATTTCGGCTACTTTGGTTTCTGCCAAAACCTCCTCTAAAGATTTTACATCTATCCATTCCAATAAATCACTGATAGACAAATTATCTTCAGCCCCCGCTAGTTTTTCAATGTCCGCTTTATATTTCTTATATCTTTGATACAGATTAGGGTTGTTTTTAATTGCAAACGCAAGGGTGATAAAACCTCTTAGCTCATCTTGATTATCAATATCAACACCATTCAAGCTCACCCATTTAAACGCCTTGAAATATCCTTTGAGTTTTTCCGATTTTGTATAATGCGACCTTGGTTTTAAATCATTATAACTTACAAAATCATTCTTGATGAAAAAGGGCTTGCCACTTTCTTTGGTAATGTTTTGTGCTTCTTGTTGGAAGGCCTCTTGAATTGAGATTGAGCTGTCATTGAAAGCATACAACGCCAAGTTACAATAGGTTTGTGCCCACTCCACTTCCTTACTATAATCATTTGAAAATGAACTCAATTGATTGGAGGTTCCTTTCAATATATTGTGCAGTTCTTTTGAAAGGTAATTTTCTTCAAACTTCTCTAGAAAACGGGAAAAATACCTGTGCATGATAAACAGATACAAGTCCGTGGTGATGTAATGTGGAATATGCTGGTAAGCATTATTATCATAAATATAAAAAGGCAATGACCTATTGGCATTCACAAGACTGAAGTTTTGCTTTTCAAAATCAGAAAGCACTTTATCAGGCACTTTTGTAAATTGTTTTGTATTAACGATCAAGTCAGCATTATAAAGGGCCAACCCTTCCTTTTCTACTGTCTTGCTCTCCTTTCGTTTGGATTCTTCTTTTTTGACTTTACTGATAAACTCTCTTTCCTGTTCATTCAGTTCAACTTTAAAATCAGGTGCATCAAAAATGGGTTTATACCAATCGTATTGATTAAAATAACCTCTCAAAAAACCATCTTTGAATAAATATCCATTTCTGGCAAATACCTCATTTCTTACAATTCTCAATTCCTCATAAGATAAAGTCCTCAGGTCTTTCGAATAGTCAAAACTAGGAAACTTTGTATTTTTCAATGCATCTCGGCCGTAAAACTCTTCGATATGCGGAAGGGTATAATATTCCTCCAGTGTTTTGTTTTTGGGAGCAACATTATTTTCTTTCTTCCCTGCCTCTTGTGGAGTTGAAGTTTGCTTTGCTACAGTACTGGTCTGCGTTTCATTACTACCATGATCCTCCTTACAATTGGTCAGTAAGAGAGGTAGTATGAGCATCAATAGATTTAGTTTAAGTTTCATATTTTTAATTAATTAAGTTCAGTTAGTGCGAAGCCGAAATCATCCCATTCATAAACTCTTTCCACTTTATTTTTCTCATCAACGACTTCTACAGTAGTCAGATAATTTTTATGTTCACCTTCTAAAATTCCAAAAGACTCTACATCATTCAAAAACTTGGTGCCTAGCCATAAAGGTTTCAATGCTTTATTTTTAAAAGTATAAATGTTGACCCGTTTTTTGAGCACGGGGTCAAACCTTACCTTTTTTGTGATTCCCACCAATACATCCACCTGTTGGTCATTATTAATATCACCCACTTGAAATTCAGAAAGTGTACCATGCAAACGGACCGCATTGGCAGACACCCCACCCTTTTCAAACTTAAGGAGATGTGAATTATCAGAGAGTTTTTTGAGCATTGAAATTGTATTTTTTTCTGAAATCATCCATAAAGAAGTAGGTTCAGAAAAATGAAGGTGACGAGTTTGTTTTAATTTCCATCGTTGACCATTTTGAAATAAAGCTACGTTAGAATATCGGAGATGTTCTTTTAAAGCCCGAATCTGATTCTCTAAAGTCAAAATTTTAGGAAAGTACTTCTCCAAGTAGACAGGAGTGATGTTGACTTCCTTTATTTCTTGATCTATTTCTAACGACACGACATAACATGATTTTGCCTCCGGCATATAAGGATCTGCTATAAAATTGCCCAAACTATAAATCACCGGTTTATCTTTTATAAACTCAATGGTCTGTGTGACATGTGGATGATGACCAATAATCGCATCGACACCTAAATCAATCAATTCCGTGGCTAAATCAACTTGCCATCTTTGTGGCTTAGTTTGCATCTCATAGCCCCAATGCAAATACAAAATCAATGGGATTTCCTCATGCTGGCGGACAAACTGTTCAACACTCTGCTTCAATGCTTTGGCAGAAGAAATAGACAAATTCTCATTATGAGTTGTCAAGGATGCAGATAAAATAGCACATTGCTTGTTCCCTTTTTTTATAATAGAAGGAACATTTTTGTGTCCCAATACCTCCAATGCATTGTCTTCGATGGTACGAATTGTATTCTTATAGCCCTCTTCACCATAGTCAAAAATGTGATTATTAGCAATTGACACATGCGTTACTCCTGCCTCTTTTAATAAGCGAGCATTTTTATACTCTGACTTAAAGTTATAGCGGTCTTTTTGTTTTTGTCCCGTTTCAGTGATAGTTCCTTCAAGATTGATTACCGTAAAATCATGGCCCTCACAAATATTAAAAGCGTTGACCAATAAGCTGTCGCCATGGAACCTCGTCTCATATTTGACGGCCCTATCCAGAATGATATCTCCTGTAAAAATAATTTTTAGTTTTTCATCTTTTTTATGGCATGACAGCAAACAGCTCATCAATAATAAAAAGGTCAGTTTGTTTATCATTGAATTAAAGTACAATAGTTATCTGATCAGAAGCTTTAACTGATGCTAAGGTAAGGCTTCTACTTTATATTCATCCATTTTTGAATGAAAAAACTTACTTCAGCATTCATCTATCAATACTATTTAAAATTGTATTTTATAAATATTATTTAGAAAAATATAAATTAAAAAATGAATAACATTGTACAATGATTTGAAATTAAAAACCTTTGTTCTAATATCGAAATGAATATCGTATAACTAATAATTTATTGTACTTTAAAAAATCTAAAACCGCTAATAAAAGTTCTCAGGACTTACTAGCGATTAAAAATAAACTAAACGAACTGGTGTTTTATTCTATAAGATATAGAATATTCTACTGCTCTTTTAATTATTCCTTTTATTCAGCTGTTTTGTGAGCAGGGACAGCCTCAATGAATATAAACCATCCGGGTCTTCATCGGCCTCCATTAAACTAATTATGATGAAAGCAATCAAACTTCTATCCGCTTCAATTTTCGTGGCAATTTTGGCTTTTGCCTTAAACGCTTATGCCGCTGTTACACTAAGATATCAGAACAATGACTCTAGTGACTATACTTTTGAAGCTGAAATTGGAGGAAGTACAAAGAAAGTGACTTTCTATGGTAGCCGTACGGGTTCAGTGACCATCCAAGGTGGTAGCAGCAGTGCTGTAATTTATACCAAATGCGGTAAGGTGAATGTGAGCCAAGGTGACAAAATCTACATCAAAAATGGCTGTATTTCTTTTAACTAATAACGTTAAGTACAAATTCAAAATTATCTAATACTAATTCTATTTATTGTTTTGCGATTAATTCCTTCAAAAAACTTTCAATAGAACCACTATTAATTCATTTTTTAGCGTTGAACTCACAAAATATAAATTAGAATTAGAATTAACTATGATTTATTTTTGACTTAGTACTTATTTGAAAGAAAATAAAATCTTGTTTTTGATTTGACACTCAATAAGAGTCACTCCTCTTTTATTTTAAACTTAAAGCAATAAAGGGGTGACTCTTTTTATATGTAGAGAGTTTTGGAATCACTGCTCTTTTATCTTCTTTTGATTAAATTCTGAGTGATGGTAAACAAACTCTAAAAGTTCTTCATCTGTTTCATGTAAAATAAATTGATCTCTTCCTTTCTTTTTTAATTCAATCAGCTCATTTTCATAGAAATATAAACGGCGTTCGGAGATCAATTTCAAATCTCTTGCATCGGGTTCTACATAAGGTACAGTGTCAGCTATGTGTAAAATATGATTAAATACGTGTACTTCACGGTATACAAATAGCAAGCATTCTTGATCATCATAATAATACTCTATGGTTACCGCACCATAAGAAGGGTAGAATTTTTCAACAATTTTTTGGATAGAACCTTCTTTTGAATAACACTTCAATTCTCCTGTGAGCGCTATATTCTCTTCAATAAAATCATCATTACTCAGTGTTATTACATCATACTTTTCATAAGCATTGATTTCCTTATACTTCTGCCGAATAGAAGTAATAATTTCTTTTTTGTTTTGGCATAAAGCAAACAGTGTCACATGTATTAATATATAAAAGAGTATCCCTTTTTTCATCTTGAAAATACCAGTTGGCAGTTGAAAAAAAATTTGTTTACAATATACTTAATACATTACAAACTCAGTTATCATCAACTTCCATTTGATATTTCTGCAAGCTTTTTATGTTCTTCTTTCAAGCCTCCTTCTTCTTTGTCTTGAAACAAAAACGAAGCAAAAAATTCAAGGCTTTGAAGTCAAAAGCTAAATTCCATTCCTTTCGCCTAAATGATTTTAAACTCGCTGAAGCTCAAACAAAAAATCATTTTTAACGGCTCAATACATGAAATTCTTAACGCTTTTCCCTTCAAGGCCGAGGGAGTACTACCAAACTAAAAGGGTAGAAAGTTCACTGGCGCGAATGTTAAGCGTTAGTGTCATTTGCGCCCTACAGATCATTAGAAATCTCCTGATTTCTAAATACTATAAATAACGAAACTTGGTTTACAATGTATTGACAAATACTATATATAAATGGGATATTGTGGAACATGAGCGAATTTTAATTCAACCCACTCATGTTTCAAAACTATTTCGACTCTACTTCAGGAGTAATTCCCAATCTCTGATACACTTTCCCGCCTCTTCCTAAATTGTCACCAATGCCAAAATAACCAGATCCATGCCCCGTCATAACAGGACGTAATTTATTAATATCTACAAAAATCTCATCTGCTTTCAGTATAGCTGTATCCACTTTCACATCCATGATTTCACCCACAAAATGAGTGTGTTTTCCTAAATTTGTTGTCCTCACCACTCTACATTCCAATACTACTGGAAACTCATGTACATAGGGAGCATTGACCAATTTTGATTTCACGGGTGTAAGCGGTAAAACATCAAATTTATTGATATCACGCCCAGAATAATGCCCCACCCAGTCTACATATTCTATCAATTTTTCATTGGCAATATTCACTGTAAATGCTTGGTTTCTCATAACATTATCATAGGTTTTGGTTGCAGGGCGTAGAGAAACTCCAATACTTGTCGGTTTTGAATTTACAATACCAATCCACGACGCTGCCATAATATTGGGTGTTCCCGCACTGTCGTAAGACCCAATAATCCCAACGGGCATCGGAAAAAGAAATGGCCTTTTCCCAACCGATTTTTTGACATGCAAAGAGTCCATCACCGCTGTGGAATTGACAATAGACGCTTCATTTATTTCTCCATTGGCATCATTAACATTATAACGGATTAATACCACGATAAGGATGATGACCAATACTATATTTAAAAGTTCACTCGTTTTCATAAAATTTGGTATTTTTTATTATCTCTTGCTGATCGTTTTTTACAATTATCCAACACAAAGCCAGTTGGACAGATTTTACACCATGGTTTTGAATAGAAAAAGGAAAGGCCAATAAACAATAACCCAAAACCAATCATCCACCATGAAACTATTCTGAAAGAAAAAGAAGGAAATGGTTCTACAAATGATAATTCGGGATATTCACCTAGAATAATACAACTGATTAATATGATGGTGGCCACAGTTTGTAATGGAATGGATCTCACTTTTAGAAAGTTCATATTCCGCTTCTGGAAAGGGGAAATTTTCCCTGCCAATTCTTGTGCAGCACCAAATGGACACATATAATGACAATAAAATTGCTTCTTTGTAGTCACTGGTAAAAGCACAGAAAGACCAAGCAGAATTACTGAAATCAAATTGGAATCTAGTGAAATACCATTGACGATCCATCCATGTAGAAAAGAAATCGAAATCATTTTCTGATATGCAAAACCCATTACTATGGTCACCATGATCAACATTGTGGTCCTATAGTTTTTCATGGGGCGATAAAAGCATACCAACAAACCAAAAATCAAAGTGGCTGAGGTAAGTAACCATTGTAAAATCAAGGTCCAATGATAATGCCTTTTTACAAGTTCTTGGCCGGTGACTTCGGATAAAGTAACCTGAACTGTTTTGATGATGGCCTCACTGGTTTCTGTTGCTGAAGTAATGCCATCGACCTCATTATGCAAAGCCCGGTCAAAGGTCAGACCGTTCCACTTCTCCAATAACTTATCATCCAATATAAACTCAATGTATTCTCCGGATTCATTGTGTTGCAGCATTTGCATTCCTTGTATTGTTGAATCTTTATCAAACCCAATCAACACAGGAACCTCGCCTGCAAATCCTCTGATGTGGCTTGCGAAATCGTGCGTAGAAATGGCGTACCCTATTATATCCTTGTATTGATTATAGACAGTATACTTCTTTTGTGCGTCAACTGTAAAATATTTCGCCTTTTTGAAAATATCTTCCAAATGTGCTTGAGTCACTACAATCTTCTTTCTGTGTCCTTCTTCTTTTAAGAAAGGTAATTTCCAACCTCCTGAAATTCCTACTGCCACAACGAGGAGAGCTATCAAAACCATCCTGTAAAGATTATACGCTTGAAGGGAATTCAGTCCTTTTTGAGGTTCTTTTTTCTTTAATTTTCTGACAGGACGCTTTGGTGGTGTGCGTTTTTTCTGCTTTACCTCTGTTGTCATTTAGTTTTTCTATTTTTTTGATGATACGGGCTTTCCAATTCTTTATTCAATATCAAAACTGGTGCTCCAAGCAAACTTGCTACATTGTAAACTATAATTCTTTTTTCCTAGGTACTAAGTCAAAAATAAATCATAGTTAATTCTAATTTATTTTTTGTGAGTACAACGCTAAAAAACGTATGAATAGTGGTTCTATTAAAAGTTTTTTGAAGGAAGTAATCGCAAAACAATAAATAGAATTAGTATTAGATAATTTTGAATTTGTACTTAGTGATATGTCCCAGTACTTCTCTGCCAAGATATATAAGATTCTAGACAATTTATTCTCAAGGAATGTATTTAGAATACGTCTTCTTCTTCGTATTCATCAAAGTCTTTAGTTTTTGAAAATGCTTTAATTTTGATAGAAATGAAGTAATATTGAAGTAAAAGAATTTATTGATTTTATACTCGATAATCTTTTTGATATTCTAAGATTTGATTTATTTTGTGCAATACAAATCTTCTCCTAAAGTCGTTTGAATGCCTTTTAATTCTATTGAATTTGCGATTTTCTTACCAATTATTTTTTTCCTTTATTGGTTTGTAACTCCACGAAGTTTGTCCTTGCAAAATGGACTCCTTCTCGTTGGGAGTTATGTTTTTTATGGGTGGTGGGACTACCGTTTTCTGGCATTAATCATCATTAGTTCTGGCGTGGATTATGGAGTGGGGATTGGGCTTTCAAAAACAGAGAATAAGACTCAACGAAAATTACTTTTGTATTGTAGTCTCCTCATGAATTTAAGCCTGTTGGGCTTCTTCAAATATTATAATTTCTTTGTTGAAAGTTTTACACACGCTTTTACGCTTTTCGGGAATACAATGGATATTCACCGTTTGCAAATTATTCTTCCCGTAGGTATCAGTTTCTATACCTTCCAAACCTTGAGTTATACCCTTGATGTTTACAAAAGGAAAATCACTCCTACACACGACATTATTTCCTTTTTTGCTTTTGTCAGCTTTTTCCCACAGCTTGTAGCGGGGCCGATTGAAAGGGCCAAACATTTACTTCCTCAATTTTCTCAAAAAAGAACCTTCGAGTACCACAATGGAGTGGACGGTTTACGCCAGATTTTATGGGGTTTATTCAAAAAGGTCATCTTAGCCGACAACTGTGCTTTATTGGTGGATCAGGTTTTTGAAAACTATACCGAAATGGGGGGCAGTACATTGGTTATTGGTGCTGTTTTTTTCGCTTTTCAGATTTATGGAGACTTCTCAGGTTACTCGGATATTGCCATAGGCACCGCTCGTTTGTTTGGCTTCAATTTGATGCAAAATTTTAATTCTCCCTATTTTTCTAGAAACTTAGCTGAATTTTGGAGAAGGTGGCATATTTCACTTAATACTTGGTTTAGAGACTATATTTATATTCCGCTGGGAGGAAGTAAAACCGGCAACTTCAGAACGATTTTCAATGTACTCACTGTCTTTCTTATCAGTGGATTATGGCATGGTGCCAACTGGACTTTTTTGGTTTGGGGATTGCTTAATGCTCTTTTATTCTTGCCTTTAATTTTCACTCAAAAAAATAAACAATATCTTAAAAGTATTGCCCCTCACCAACTTTTCCCTTCATGGAAAGAGGCACTTCAGATGGGTATTACTTTTGGATTGGTCGTGTTAGGATGGATCTTTTTTAGGTCACCTTCTGTCAAAGATGCTTTACGCTATATTAATGGGATTTTCGACGGCAGTATATTTGAATTTCCTTATTTATTAATTACCGTTTTAGGGAAAGTAAAACCGCTTTTGATCCTTATATTCTGGTTGATAGAGTGGTTAGGAAGAGACCAAAGTTATGCTCTTAAAAACATCGAAAAAGTAACAAACAGGAATATTCGCTGGTTAATTTATCTGATCATCATTGGTATTCTTTTTCTTTACAAGGGTATTGCTCAAGAATTTATATACTTTCAATTTTAGCAAATTACATGAATAGGTTTATAAAAAATGGCTTGCAGTTTCTGCTCGTTCTGATGACTGTCATCATGATAGGCATTTTCCTTCCTTCCACTCCTAAAGCTTCTAAATCGCTTTTATTTGCTAAAATCCAGAAAGACCAACGCCTTAAGGAGACTTCATCTCCTAGAATTATTTTCGTAGGAGGCTCTAACCTAAGCTTTAGTTTGAACAGTCAACTGATTCAAGAAGCCTTACAAATGCCTGTGATCAATATGGGCATCAATGAGGGAATTGGAATACGCTATAATTTAGCGAGCATCAAAAGATATATTAGAAAAGGTGACATTATTATTGTCATCCCCGAATACACCCAATTTTATATTCAAAACAGGAACTGTTCCGTTGAACTAGCTAGAACAATTTTGGACCTCAACAAAACAAATATCGAGCTGTTAGAATGGCAACAAATTCCCTCCTTTTTGATGGAAGTTCCACCTTATGCCTTTTCAAAATTCAATCCCTTTGAATATTTCTTTTATTCAGAAAGTGATATTTATAGCGTACATTCTTTCAATCAATATGGAGATGTCAATGCACACTGGAATTTGGCTCCAAGACCTTTTCCTCCATTAGCAGAAATTGATACCTCTAAGTTCAATCAAGATATTTTACAATATATTCTACACTTTGAAAACGAAATCAAAAAGAAGAATGCTCAATTGTATATTTCCTACCCTGCCCTTCAGCAACTCTCTTTCAAGAACAGCATCAAAAGTATCCGAAAAGTGCAAAAGGAATTGGAAAAAACTCCACTCACAATCATAGGTTCCCCTGACCGTTATATTTTTAAACAGGAACTCATGTTTAACAGCCCTTACCATCTCTCAAAAAAGGGAGTAGATTTGAGGACAATGTTACTGATTGAAGATTTGAAAACTCTGTAAACAAAATTCATCTCTATTTTACTCATCAATCTGCTCCCTATCAAAAACAGGATTCCCTAAAAGTCTTGTATCTACATTTTCAGAAATTTCAGCATTATAAGTATTCTCTATTTCATTGCCTTCTAAAAGCAATAAGTTCAGCTTTGTACATTGACTAATATCAGGAGGGATACGCTTGATTTTTCCGTTGGTCAAGTTTAAGTTCTCTAAGTTTTTCATTCTACCAATCCCTGTGATATCTGTGATTTGATGATTAATAACATTTAAGTCGCTTGCTTCGCTATCAAAAATTCCTACTGGCATACTTTTCCAGGTTACATCTTTAGCCCAAATACTTCCAACTTGTAAACCTTTTGGTACGGAACGTATGTTATTGCATTCATTAAGTCTCAATATTCCTATTGGTACTTGATTAAGAGAAGAAGGTAATCCTGTAAGTCTAGAACAACCGGTCAAATCAAGTCCCCATAACCCATTAAGATTACCCATAGTTGAGGGTAATTTGAAAAGGTTTTTACAGTATCTTAAATGTAAATGTTCTAATAAAGGCAAGTTTCCTAACCCTTCTGGCAAATGTGCACCAGTACTATTGTTTAGTGTTAAATTTCGAAGACTTTTTATTGTGTCTAAATATTTAAAACTTTTCAATTCGACTTTTAATACACTAAGTTTTTTAAAATTGCTTATTTCTGATGGCAATTCATTCATTTTAGGTAAACCTAAGTGTTCCAATGAATCAAACTGAAAAATAACATCAGGAAAACCTTTAATTTTTGTTCCTTGTAAAAATAAGCCAGTAATAGGTAGCTTTTCAAACCCTTCTGGTAACCTTTCAATATTTGTAGAGGTTAAAATTAATAAATTTAGTTTTTTACACTCTGTAATAAAAGAAGGTAATTCTTTTATAGGATTATTATTTAAACGTAATGTCTTTAATTCTGTGAATTCAGTAATAAACTCTGGAATTTCGGTTACATTACAGTTGAGGATTTTAATTTCTTCTAACATTTTAAAAGCTCGAAGTTCTTCAGGAAATTCAGTAAGAGACGGGTCGTTCTCTATAACTATCATAGTTAAATGTTCCTCATTACTATCATTTTCATAATATTCAACATTATACTTTGCGTATAATTTTTCAAAAGCTTCCTGTTCTTCCATGTCTTTGTAATTAGTACAACCTACCAGTAGTATAGTCACTACACTGCTAATGAAATAATAGAAGTATTTAGCACTAGTCAATTTCCGTTGCACAGTACCAATAGAAATATGGTTTTGTTTCATTTGTTCTATAGAATGAAGAAAAAGTTTAGTTGACTACAAGAATGTATTTTACTCATCAATCTGCTCCCTATCAAAAACAGGATTACCTAAAAGCCTTGTATCCACATTTTCAGAAATTTCAGCATTATAAGTATTCTCTATTTCGTTACCTTCTAGTATAAATAAATCCAGTTTCGTACATTGATTAATATCAGGAGGAATACGTTTAATTTTTCCGTTTGAGAGATCTAGGTTAATCAGATTTTTCATCCTTCCAATCCCTGTAATATCTGTGATTTGATGATTAATAACATTGAGGTCATGTGCTCTACTATCAAAAATACCTGTTGGCATACTTTTCCAGGTTACATTTTCTGCCCAAATACTTCCAACTTGTAAACCTTTAGGCACAGATCTTAAACTATTACATTCATCAAGTTTTAATATTCTCATACGAACTTGATTAAGAGTTGATGGTAAACCTGTGATTCTTGTGCACCCTGTTAAATCAAGTTTTGATAAAAACGCTAAGTTGCCTAATGATAAAGGTAACTTAAAAAGGCTTTTACAATATCTCAAATTTAGGCCCTTTAGATAAGGTAGATTGCCTAGACCTTCAGGTAAATGAGTTCCTGTACTATTGTTAAGTATTAATAGTTCTATACTCTCTATGGTATCTAAGTATTTAAAACTCTTTAATGCTACTTTTAAGTGTTTCAACTTTTCGAAATTACCTATATCGGAGGGTAGCTCATTTATTGGGTTCAGATATAAATGAATTAAGGAGTCAAATTGATATAGTTCATTGGGAAAACCTTGTATTTTTGAACCTTCAATATATAAACTTGTGATAGGTAAATTCCCAAATCCTTCAGGGAATTGACTTACTTCTGTATTGGATAAATCTAATATATTTAGTTTACGACACTTTGTGATAAATGATGGTAATACTTTGATAGGGTTTCCTTCCAACCATAATGCTTTGAGTTCAGGAAATTCAGTTATAAATTCAGGAATTTCGGTGACATTACAATTGATAAATCTTATTTCCTGTAATTTCTTGAAAGCTTGCATTTCTTCAGGGAATTCCGTGAGTGAAGGTTCACCTGTTATCACAATCATTGTTAAATGTTCATCATTACTATCATTTTCATAATATTCAACATTATACTTTGCGTATAATTTTTCAAATGCTTCCTTTTCTTCCATGTCTTTGTAATTAGTACAACCTACCAGTAGTATAGTCACTACACTGCTAATGAAATAATAGAAGTATTTAGCACTAGTCAATTTCCGTTGCACAGTACCAATAGAAATATGGTTTTGTTTCATTTGCTCTATAGAATGAAGAAAAAGTTTAGTTGACTACAAGAATGTATTTTACTCATCAATCTGCTCCCTATCAAAAACAGGATTCCCTAAAAGCCTTGTATCCACATTTTCAGAAATTTCAGCATTATAAGTGTTTTCAATTTCGTTACCTTCTAAAAGCAATAAGTTCAGCTTTGTACATTGATTGATATCAGGAGGGATACGCTTGATTTTTCCGTTGGTAAGGTCTAAGTTCTCTAAGTTTTTCATTCTACCAATCCCTGTGATATCTGTGATTTGATGATTGATTACATTCAGATCGCTTGCTTCGCTATCAAAAATTCCTACTGGCATACTTTTCCATGTCACATTTTCTGCCCAAATACTTCCAACTTGTAAGCCTTTTGGTACAGATCTTAAACCATTACATTCGTCAAGTTTTAATATCCCAATAGGCACTTGATTTAGTGAGGAAGGAAGGCCGGTAATTCGTGAACACCCTGTTATATCTAACCCCAATAACATTTTTAAATTACCCATTGAAGCAGGTAACTTGAAAAGGTTTTTACAATACCTCAAATTCAGATCATTCAATAAAGGTAAATTACCTAATCCTTCAGGTAAATGCGAACCCGTACTATTATTGAGAGTAAAGCTTTCAATGCTCTCTATAGTATCCAAATATTTAAAACTTTTTAAAGCTACTTTTAAATGTTTCAGCTTTTTGAAACTGCCTATATCTGATGGAAGTTCATTGATGGGGTTTAGATGTAATTCTTTTAAGCCATCAAATTGATATAATTCCCTTGGAAACCCCTGTATTCTAGTATTTTCTATATATACATTTGTAATAGGTAGTTCACCAAAACCTTCTGGAAAGCTACTTACATTTGTAGAAGTTAAATCTAATAACTTCAATTTATGACATTTAGTAATAAAAGAAGGTAAATCTTTGATAGGGTTTCCTTCTAACCACAAGTACTTTAACTCTGTAAATTCTGTTATAAATTCAGGAATTTCTGTGACATTACAGTTGATAATTTTTATTTCTTCTAACCTTTTGAATATGCGAATTTCTTCTGGAATTTCGGTTAGAGATGGAATATCAACAAATTTAACTTTAGAAATATGTCCGTCTTTTTCGGTTTTATAATTAACATCATTACCATATTTATTATCTAAATATTCTTTCAATTCATGTTCAGTCATACTTTTATAATTAGTGCAATTTGTTAAAAAAAATAGTATTACGATTAAGTAAAAATTGTCTTGTATTCTCATTATTAGGACAAATTATATATATTATTATTTAGTTTTTTGGTAATTGTTTTCCATAAACAATATTCTCAATTAATAATGGAAATAATATATCTTTTTCGAAGACACTTAGATCTATCTTATTGGTGTCATAATCATCATTTAATAGAGATTTCATAAAATCAGAGATCTTTAAAGTTTTTTGATCTTTCTTATCTTTATTTCCCTGGATATACTTCACTATATCTTTAATATCACCCAAGTATAAATGAGCTTGCCCCGGACTCAAATCATCAATAGGGCAATCGTTCCAAGTAGCTTGTTCACTTGGTACATCTTCAGCATAGCATTCCACAGCCGTCTTCACTTTTACTCCAAAGTTGACGGCAATTTTCTTCAATTGGTCTTTTGTGATTCTTATTTCATCAAAGCCTGTTGTTTTTTCTACTCCTGCTTGAGATAGCCCTTTCCATGTGAGAAGATTATCAGATGCTCTTACTTGCCCTCTCGTATCTTTAAACTTACTCCATTGTTTATTGGCTGTTTCTTCTCCCAAAATGATTTCACGTAGGCGATCCATTGCCCCTGTTTTACCATAGCTTTTCATTTGTTCGGCATAAGCTAGAATTAATGAAGGGTATTTCTCTGCAGAAATATTTTCTTTTATATAGTCTACAGCTCTGACAAAATTCTTCTGTTTATTTGGAGGCCATTTACTCATCTCGAAAGTATTATTATAAATTGATCCCATCTCAAAGTTATGCAAAATTCCTCCCATAATCTGACCGAAATAGTAATCGTGGATAGTAGAATTATACTTTCCTAAATCTTGGATATACTTATGATGTACCATAGACAAAATTCTATTGCTATCACCTTTTTGGATATCACCTAGAATATTATTAGCAAAACTATCATATTCCTTCTTTTTATCACCATTAAGACGTTTAATCCCTTCTTTGTAAATACTATTGTAAACCAATGACGCGTAAGCAATGGTATTTTCACCCATCATTTCAAGGATTTCTACCTCATAATTGCCTTGTACTTTACCAGAAACATCATATCCTGCTTTACCTACTGTTGCATCTGCACTAAAGGCCCTTCCTGTTGTTACTCTCATATAGTGTAATTTGAAATCTCCAGGAAGCAGCTGAAACGAGACATCTATTTTGGTATATTCTTTATTCGATGTACTAGCTGTAGCTTTTAACTTTTTATCTCTTAAATCTTTAAATTTCTCATTAAATAATTTTTCAAACTTTTCTATTTTTTCAATTTTCTTTTCCCTAATCTTATTTTTTAGCTTTAAGCTTTCTGTTTTTCTTTTTGAATTTTCACTTTCAATCTTTGCTTTTCTTTCCTGTTGTTGCTGAAGCAGAGTTTGATCAGCTGATTTTTGCTTTGCTCTTTCAGCCTTTTCAATATATTTATTTTTTTTACTGGGGTTTGTGGCTCTCTCACTTTTAGCGGTGTTTCTTTCAGCGACTTCGTTACTTGTGTCTATTTTTTGCTGCGTTTGTTGCTTCTCTAACTTTCTTTCTGCTACTCTTTTTTCTTCTTTTGCTTCTTCATGAGCTATACTTCGATTATTCCATTTCACTTCATCTTTTAACTCTGTACTATTTTTCTCAAACTGTTTCGTCCAATCAAGAACAGTTTCAGAATTCTCACTCTTATATTTCGTCATCACATCATTGAAGAAGTTGTACACAGTTTTCACACCATTTGAATCCTTTTCTCCATTAGTATTAGTACTAATGTCATATTCATTGATCGTAAGACTAATATTAAAGTATTCTCCTAGATTATTACTGTTTAAACTAGATTCTACAGTATCATAAGAGAATTTACATTCAGCTCCATCACCGACCTTAAGAGTAGCATATATTTTATTACTAACGTCTTCTTTGTTATACTTTTTTAATTGGTCATTGGATTTAATTTTGGAGTAAGCTTTGACTTCATCAAAACTTATTATTTGGGGAACACTATAATTTTCTACACTCACTGATTGATGCCCTACATTAAAACCTCCTACTCCTTTAAGGCCTCCTTCAATTTGCCCTACATAACTTGTATTTACTGCTCTAACATACCCTTTTGACAACTCATGATAGACATCTCCCTCTTCTGACATTACATGATTCCAATATTCATCATCAATTCCCATTTTATACAGAGGAACAGTCCATTCATTTTGGAGCATAAAACTGTACATATTTAAGTCAAGAAATGCCATAAAGTGTTTAATTGAGGTATAACTGCCATTCAGCGCTTCAAGCATCCCTAGTGATTGCTTATATTCTCCACTTACACCAATATTTGCAACAGATTTATTCCCAAAACCTGCGTTTCCACCAATACTCCAATAAGAATTAACACCCAAACTTCTCGTATTACCAGAGGCTATTGATGCTCCAAATTTTCCATCTAAACCTAAATAGAAAAATACTGAAAGTTGTGCAGAAATAGATATTGAACCTGAAAGATCAAAGCTGTACGTCCTTGTGTTGTCATCAAACTGATCTGCAAATTCTTTTAGCCTATCTTTGAAGTATTTATAAGTTAAATTTTCCCCTAAAAAGTTCTTTTCATATTTTCCTTGTTCCTTCTTAACTTTAATACCAGTATTTGTATTTCTATCATAGCTATAAAATAGTGTACCATTTTTAGGTGTATAATATTCAGGTAAATACACAATATCTCCTTCTTGCAGCCAAAAGATCCCTACACTATCTTCATACTGTCCATTTTCATGTACTTCATGCCAATAATTCACATTTTCTAAGTCGGATTGTTTAACACCAAAACGCTCTTTAATACCATCTATCGTATCCCCCTTAAAAACCATATAACCATAGGCTCCATCATTATCAAATTGAACAAGGTATCCTTTAGCTGTTTTTCGCTTTGGCTTAGAAATTTCATTATTTTCTTTTTCTCTCCTGATTATCTCTTCTTTACTATATTCTTTATTTTCTACACGAATTTGATCTTTCCATTGAATAGGAGCATATAAGTATTCAGACAACTCATTGTACAGT
>NZ_LQAQ01000116.1 GCF_001583495.1 Flammeovirga sp. SJP92
TTTGCTGCGTTTGTTGCTTCTCTAACTTTCTTTCTGCTACTCTTTTTTCTTCTTTTGCTTCTTCATGAGCTATACTTCGATTATTCCATTTCACTTCATCTTTTAACTCTGTACTATTTTTCTCAAACTGTTTCGTCCAATCAAGAACAGTTTCAGAATTCTCACTCTTATATTTCGTCATCACATCATTGAAGAAGTTGTACACAGTTTTCACACCATTTGAATCCTTTTCTCCATTAGTATTAGTACTAATGTCATATTCATTGATCGTAAGACTAATATTAAAGTATTCTCCTAGATTATTACTGTTTAAACTAGATTCTACAGTATCATAAGAGAATTTACATTCAGCTCCATCACCGACCTTAAGAGTAGCATATATTTTATTACTAACGTCTTCTTTGTTATACTTTTTTAATTGGTCATTGGATTTAATTTTGGAGTAAGCTTTGACTTCATCAAAACTTATTATTTGGGGAACACTATAATTTTCTACACTCACTGATTGATGCCCTACATTAAAACCTCCTACTCCTTTAAGGCCTCCTTCAATTTGCCCTACATAACTTGTATTTACTGCTCTAACATACCCTTTTGACAACTCATGATAGACATCTCCCTCTTCTGACATTACATGATTCCAATATTCATCATCAATTCCCATTTTATACAGAGGAACAGTCCATTCATTTTGGAGCATAAAACTGTACATATTTAAGTCAAGAAATGCCATAAAGTGTTTAATTGAGGTATAACTGCCATTCAGCGCTTCAAGCATCCCTAGTGATTGCTTATATTCTCCACTTACACCAATATTTGCAACAGATTTATTCCCAAAACCTGCGTTTCCACCAATACTCCAATAAGAATTAACACCCAAACTTCTCGTATTACCAGAGGCTATTGATGCTCCAAATTTTCCATCTAAACCTAAATAGAAAAATACTGAAAGTTGTGCAGAAATAGATATTGAACCTGAAAGATCAAAGCTGTACGTCCTTGTGTTGTCATCAAACTGATCTGCAAATTCTTTTAGCCTATCTTTGAAGTATTTATAAGTTAAATTTTCCCCTAAAAAGTTCTTTTCATATTTTCCTTGTTCCTTCTTAACTTTAATACCAGTATTTGTATTTCTATCATAGCTATAAAATAGTGTACCATTTTTAGGTGTATAATATTCAGGTAAATACACAATATCTCCTTCTTGCAGCCAAAAGATCCCTACACTATCTTCATACTGTCCATTTTCATGTACTTCATGCCAATAATTCACATTTTCTAAGTCGGATTGTTTAACACCAAAACGCTCTTTAATACCATCTATCGTATCCCCCTTAAAAACCATATAACCATAGGCTCCATCATTATCAAATTGAACAAGGTATCCTTTAGCTGTTTTTCGCTTTGGCTTAGAAATTTCATTATTTTCTTTTTCTCTCCTGATTATCTCTTCTTTACTATATTCTTTATTTTCTACACGAATTTGATCTTTCCATTGAATAGGAGCATATAAGTATTCAGACAACTCATTGTACAGTCCCATTTCCTGTAAAATTTCACCCAATGAAAAGCCAAAAGCATCAATATGGGCTTCCAGCTGTTCTATAGACGCTCTGTTTCGTTTTAACTTAATCAACTCTGATAGTATTGCAGGCCTATTCTTATTAGGTGTTGCCTTAGTTTGTGTAGTAGGATACATGCCTGCAAATGGAAAATAGGCTTCGTTTTTTACTTTTATTTTCTCTTTCTCATCTAGATATACCTCATAGTAATTACATATTGTTGAGGCCATCGTTTCGTAATCCAACGGTAATGGCTCAGCTTGGAGGTTGGGTAACAATCTAGACCAATCTTTCCTGTAGCTAGGGATATGTTTATGAATAAAGTCATCTAGTGCTACTCCATGATGTAATAAAAATGTTTCTTTTAATTTTTCAATAGAAGGCGGGTGTCCATCGACTTTCAATAATACCTCTAAAATATCATCTTCATCAGGACCTAAAATTGAGTAAAATGTATCTCGTAAATAAAGTCCTAACTGAGAGGAAAACCTTAAGGATAACTCCATACTGAAGTTTGTTGGAGAGAACTTTTTGGCGAGCATCAGCTCCTTAGATTTACTTTCTATATAATCACTTCGATTATAATTGTGTACCGTTTCATCATAAATCCTTTGACATAAGTTTTTATAGTCCAGTGGAAGAGGCTGGCTAATTTTATAAGTACGATAGTTTTGAGTCAACAACTCTGCTTTCTCAGTATTTAGAATATCTGATATTTTCCCTTCTGCAAATCTACTTTGAACTTTATAACCTTTATTTTCACTTTTTTCTCTAGAAAAGAACGTTTCCTTTGTGATACGTGCTGATTCTCCTCCATTAAATTGGATGTACTGAGCATTCTTAAATTTATTTTTCAGCTTATCATAAGCTTCCATTAAAATACTATTCGGTAGTTTCAGCTCTTCCGAAATAAAGATATTTATTGGGCTTAAAGGAGCTATAACACAATTTCTTGCTACTTCATTATATTCATAATGAGGCTCTTGAAAAGAAAGACGAAAATAAAAACCTTCTTTCCTATCTGAATCAAACGCTACTCTTATAATAAGTGGAGGTGGATTTGATGCGTCAATTTCATCATTTGCATATTCATACTGTTTAATGGGAGAATGGTAATTCTCTTTCTCAGTACTCGAACGTTCCTGTTTTTTCTCTAATCTTTGATACATAGTTAATTTCTCAGCTTGTAATTTGAATAGTCCTACTTTTAAGTATTATATAAATCGTTAACTTTCAATCAGCCTTTCTACAAGGTTTATATGGCCTACTTTCAAGACCGAGGGAGCACTACCAAACTAAAATGGTAGAAAGCTGACTGGCGCGAATGTTAAGCGTTAGCATCATTCGTGTCCTTCTGATTTCTAAATACTAAAAATCACAATAATTTAGTTTGCAATGTAAATTGTAACATTATCGAGGTAAAAGTAAAATTTTGTGTCTAACAATAAAAATTTTCTTTGTATTTCATTCTATATTCAATCAAGTAAGTAAGAAAAAATAAGAGAAAGGATGCTTGAAAGGAGAATGTAGGAGGTTTGTAAAAGTTTCAAATGTAAAAGTATATTTGAAACATGCTCAAAAACTTGCACAATTGCCTTACAAACGTTAACATTACCATATCAAATGATTTTTATTCTAGTGTAAAAAAATAAGCTAACGATTGCATTACACTGACTTAACGACTTAGAAAGCACATGATGGTGTATTCATCAAGTTTAATCACCACTCATTCCTTATTCAACTATGGCACAACTTGATTTACCTCAAAGAGAACAATTGGAATACCTTCTTCGACATGGAGGTGCAAAGAAACGTATTGCTCAGATCTTGGGAATTCATTTGTCTACTTTGTATAGAGAAATCAAAAGAAATAGTGTGGATGGAAAATATGTAGCCCAAAAAGCCAACGATTTAGCGGTGGCACGAAAAAAAGTGGTAGGAAGTCTTCCCAAAGTAAAAAGGTCTAAAAAAATTAAACGAAAAAACCGATACGAACTTTATGCCGACCGTAGGCATATTTATTGGCATTCAGATACACCTTGGGTAAGAAACACCTACTTTTTTATCCGTTGGCACTTTGGAGGTAAATATCATCGTTATAAAATTCGTTTGGGTTGGGAAAAAAGATATCATTATAAAAATGATATTCCTATTCTACAACAATTGGTGGAGTTTATGCTGAAAACACGAAAACCAAGTAAGCATGTAGCTTTTCGAGCTGAAAGAGGGAATAGAAAAGCAAAAGAAGAAAAAATGGTAAGGTATGCGAGGGCGGTGTTTTATCAATATGTTAGAAGGGCCTGATATTTCATCTTTGATGAGATTATCTTCGTCCTGATGTTTGAAGGTGTATGCTATTCACCTAGACAAAGAGAAAAAATTGTCATTTTTGATATCTTTTCCATAAATAATTATTGAACATGATAATAAAAAGGGTAAGGGAATTGGGTATTGCTCCATTTTCTTATCCTTTCTTTTTTGATTTTATGGCCTTTCGCATTTGCTCACGATTTTTTTTTAAAAATCAGAATATTTTTTTGCCAAAAAAATTGTTGAAAGCTTTTGATGTGGTGTATTATTACACTGTAAACTAAGTTTTCGTTATTTATAATATTTAGAAATCAGGAGATTTCTGATGATCTGAAGGACATGAATGATGCTAACGCTTAACATTCGCGCCATTGAGCTTTCTACCACTATAGTTTGGTAGTACTCCCCCGGCATTGAAGGGAAAAGCGTTAAGAATTTCATGAATTGAGCCATTAAAAATGATTTTCTTGTTCAAGCAAAGCGAGTTTAAAATCATTGAGGCGAGTGGAATGAAATTAGCTTTTGACTTCTAAGCCTAGATTTTTTGCTTCGTTTTTCATCAATGGAAAAATGAAGAAGAAGGAAGGTTGACAGTAGGACATAAAAGCCTGTAGAAGAATTGAATGAAAGTTCACGGTAATTTAGTTTACAATGTATTATGGTCTTGAAGACGTTGCAATGCAACATCCCTACAACATCATAGTAGGTTATTACAAAATAGTTCTCTTTTGAGCTATAATCAGACAGTCATTAAGCAATATCTCCTCGGACCTGAAGGGAAAAGCATCAAGAAAATGAATAAAAAAACTATTTCTTAAAGCAGAAAATAAATTGTGTACCATTGGTACCATCTGATTCTACATGAATATTTCCTTTCAAAGAGTTTACAATATTTTTGACCGTGGCTAGGCCTATTCCATTGCCTGATTCTCCGAAACGATCTTGGTTTGTTGCAGTATTAAATATTTCAAATATATTTCCTTGGTCTTCTTCCTGAATACCAGGGCCATTATCTTTTACAATAAAATGATAGAATGATGTATCTTCAGAGATCTTGATCTCAATTTTAGGGACCTTTTTATCATTGTACTTTATAGCATTGGATATCAAGTTGATAAGTATCTGGTCGATGGCCGTTCTATTTATATATAACTCTTCTACTGAACTGTTGAACAGCAAATCTATTTGGAAATCAAAATTAAAAATACCTGCAATATCAGATTTTAAATCGTCAATACTGAATGTCGATTTTTTATCGTTTAATAAAGTACTGGATTTGCTATAGCTTAATATCCCATCAATCAATCCTTTTAATTTATCTGTAGATTTGTAAATATGCTCTACCACCATCTGTGCATTATCATCCAAATCACTGCCGTAGTTGTCTTTCAAAAGGTTGGCCATACCTGAAATAGTACACAGTGGTGACTTGAGATCATGTGCGGCCACATATGCAAAACGTTCCAATTCTTTATTTTTGGTGGCCATATCCGATAAAGTCTTTTCCAATTTCAAATTACTTTTTCGGAGTTCCATCAACTTCATTACCTGATTGCCTAAGGCCTCTAAAGTATTTTTCTGACGCTCTGTTAACACTTTAGGTTTATGATCAATCACACACAAAGTGCCCAAAGCATTGCCTTTTTTAGAAACTAATGGCACCCCTGCATAAAAAATTACATTAGGGGCATCTACCACTAATGGATTATCATAAAAACGTTCATCTTCTCTTGAATCAGGAACTATAAACAGCTGATTTGGTTCATTGATGGCATGGGCACAAAAAGCTAACTCTTTAGGAGTCTCAGTAGCATCTACACCATGGTGAGATTTGAACCATTGACGTTTATCATCCACCAAACTAACTAGGGAAATGGGAGTATCACATATCTCACTGGCTATTTTGGTCAAATTATCGTAATCCTCCTCCATTAGAGTGTCCAAAATTACGTAAGACTTAAGGTCTTCTAATCTTTCTTTTTCGTTTTTTGGTATATCAGGTTTCTTCATTTTTAGGTTCTTATATCTTAGCTATTGGCAGTTGATAAACTGTGTAAAAACAGTAATATCATTATTAAATTAATTATTTCTGATCCATTCTCAAAACCTGATATACAACAGCTTACGTCTATTCATGTAATATTTAGAGCATTTTTCTAATAATTTATTCTTTTTCGCCAAAAACAGTAAACCTCTCATATTTTTTCTGTTCATCAAAAATACAACACTTCATCAATTATTGCTAACCAATATGTAAAAACGAATATCCTTTCTTATTTTGTTCAATAAGAAGGAATTCATCGCCAAATGCTCAAAAAGGAGTAATGAAATAAGAAAAATATAATAATCAATGTTTTATAGAAATGAATCAAAAGTAGTCTTTTCTTCAGTAATGTTTCTGAGAAAATTTGGACAGATCAAATGAATCATTATATGAAAAATAGGTAACCATTGATGTCATAAATGAGATAAAAATACAGTTCATTTCATTGTAAACTGATTTTTAGTTAGATCGGATGATTTTTTATGAGTAGTCAAGCGTATTGTAGTTAGTTACAAAACATTTTTCTTTTGAGTGTATAATCAGAAAGTCATGGAGGCAAAAGGAATGGAATTTAGCTTTTAACTTCTAAGCCTTGACTTTTTTGCTTCGTTTTTAAGTACTAGGACAAATGAAAACGAGTATTTCGTAGACCCATAATTGAAATTATGAGCTGGTGATATTGACTCCAACAACACTAAAGTGTTGCCTTCGTTTTCAACCTTCAAGACTTTAGTCTTGGTTAGGTTGCTGTATCACCTGCCCATAGTTTTAACTATGGTGCACGAAACACTCGATTACTTTTGACATTTAGAAATCAGGAGATTTCTAATGATCTGTAGAGCACGAATGGCGCTAACGCTTAACATTCGCGCTAGTGAGCGTAGTCAAGCGTATTGTAGTTGGTTACAAAACATTTTTCTTTTGAGTGTATAATCAGAAAGTCATGGAGGCAAAAGGAATGGAATTTAGCTTTTGGCTTCAAAGCCTTGAATTTTTTGCTTCGTTTTTGTTTTAAGACAAAAATGAAGAAGAAAGAAGCTTGGAAGTAGTTCATAAAAGCATGTTTGCAGTAATTTGAAGTTGATAAAAACTTAGTATACAATACATTCGTTTACTTTTTCATTGTCAATACAAACGATTAAAGTTATATTAGGTCAATCAATATAACATACTATTATCAACTCAAATAACTATGAAGTTTTCTTTAAAAATTATCATTATTACTGTATTCTCTGCCTTCCTTTTAATAGGCTGTTCATCCAACCCTGCCGAAACTGAAGAACATAAAAAATTGCTGAAAGAGCATGAAGTGATGGAAGCAGAACACAAAAAACTTGCTGCAGACCACCTTAAAATGGAAGCCATGCATGAAAAAATGGTCAAAGAACATGAGGAAATCAGCGGTGGTGAAGAAGATGCTGAACATGAAGCAATGGAGGCGGAACATACAGCCATCCTAGAAAAGCATAAAAAACTAATGAAAAAGCATGATAAAATCTTAGCCGATCACGAAGAAATGATCAAGAAACATGCTTCGGGTGAAATTGATATGGCTACTATGAAGAAAGACCATGATCAAATGGAAAAGGATCATGAAGTTGTATTAGTAGATGAGCATGAACTAATGGAAAAAGAGCACGCTCAATTGATTGCTGATCATGAGAAAATGATGGCGGAACATTAATCAAAAAAAGTTCTAGATATAAAAATGGCTCCAAAATGAATTTTCACTTTGGAGCCGTTTTATTTACAAACTATAGTGAAGTACTAAGCATTCTCAACTACTTCCTGTACTCTTTTGTATTTCAAATCTTTTTCAATGGTTTCAATCATTTTCCCAGCGATATCTTTGCTAGACACCCCTTCTATCCCTTCCAAACCTGGAGAAGAATTGACTTCCAAAAGTAATGGTCCATTTTGACCTCTGATAATATCTACACCCGCCACTTTCAAGTTTAGAGTTTTAGCCGCTAACAACGCCACTTTTTTCTCTTCAGATGTAATCTTTACCAAGGAAGCCGTTCCTCCCATATGAATATTGGCTCTAAACTCTCCTGGTGCAGCAGTACGCATGATGCTCTCCACCACTTTTCCATTGACTACAAAACATCTTAAGTCCTTTCCGTTCGCTTCTTTCACAAACTCCTGAACTAGGATATTGGCCTTTAAACTCTTGAAAGCATTGATCAAACTTTCAGCCGCTTTAGTGGTCTCAGCTAATACCACACCTTTACCTTGTGTACCTTCCAAAAGCTTCACAATCAAAGGTGCTCCACCTACCATCTTTATCAACTCATCAGTGTCTAATGGTGAGTTGGCGAAACCAGTAGTCGGTATAGGTAAACCGTTATTGATCAATAACTGAAGAGCATACAGCTTATCTCTTGACCTTGTAATGGAAGAGGCATTGTTAAGCGTATACACTCCCATAGCCTCAAAGTGTCTTGTCAAAGCCGTCCCATAAAAAGTAGCACTAGGTCTGATACGCGGAATGATGGCGTCAAAATCGTTCAGAATTCTTCCACCTCTATAATGCATTTCAGGGTTTTTCCCATCCAACTTAATATAGCAGTCTTTGATATTCAAAAATTCCATTTCATGTCCTCTCTCTTGCCCAGCCTCCATAATTCTTCTATTACTGTAGAGGTCAGGATTACTTGCTAAAAGACCAATTTTCAAACCTGTTGGCTTGACAATTTTATTATGATAATACTGCTTTAATAGATCATCAGTCGGTTCGCCCAGTAAACAAGAAGATTCTGGATCTACCAACATCTTTCCAGACATAGCTTGACGTCCCAATAGCATCCTATACCCCATAGAATCTCTATTGGTCAAAGTCAACTGTACTTCCCATGTATCATCTGCAATGGCCAATACCGTTTTAATCACAAAACGGACTTCACTATTGCCACTTGAGCTTTTTACTCTCCTTTTATCATGAATAGGAGCTTCACAATGAACGGTTGTTTTTCCGTCATTCTGCAAAGGGTGTACTTCAAAACTCACCCAAGGAGTTCCTTCCTTTTTAAAAGGTACAATATTGACAGCATGTAGTGCAGAAGTCTTTGCTCCTGAGTCTACTCTAGCTTTGATAGCAGGAATATTTACTTGTGGAAAGCTACACCATTCTTCGCTTCCAACTACAATTTTATTATTATTCATAAATGACTGATTTAAAGCGCTGTATTGAACAGAAAATCAATTATTAAACAGATTTGCTCTTCTAAGGTTTCATTTTAGGGGCAAATACTTCGTATAATTAATAAAAAAAGTCAGATTTGATTTTACAAAAAAATGATGAAATGATTAATTTATTTGGTATTGGCTGAAATGATGCCTATTTCATTTGAATAACTCTATCATAATCAGCTTCTTGCCCTAAATTAAAAATCAAGGTTTCACCAAAACCTACAGGTAGTTTAAAGATGCTTTTCAAAGGAATTGTGAGCAAATAAGCCCAGATGCATCGAATCACGCCAGAGTGAGCTACAATTAATACTTTATCTATTTCTTTCAATCTCAATTCCTCCAAAAAGGATTTCACACGTTCAAACATTTCTGCCAATGATTCCCCATTCAACGTTCTTGTATTCACAAAATCATTCATCCAAGGATTGAGTTCCAGCTGATCAATTTCACTCCACTTCTTCCCTTCCCAATTACCAAAGTTTAATTCATATAACCTTGGGTCAGTTATAAAGTTTTCTAAAAGCAATGCCTCCGAAAGTTTAACACAACGTTCGGCCGGACTTGAATAAACAGCTTCAAAATTTTGTTTCAAACTCTCTTTATACGCTTGCACTTCCGCTTCAAAAGTAGCTGCCAAAGGAACGTCTATTTGTCCATAACAGACATCTTTGGCAACATCAACGGTGGTATGACGAATTACATGAACTTCCATAATGCAATAAAACTTAAAATGCAGATACATTCAGCAATCTGCTGAACTGCTCCCAAACAATCACCTGTGTATCCACCAAGCCACTTTTCAAAATATCTTTTGGATAATACCGTCAACAAGGCAACGGGTACTATTGTAATCAGGAAGTAATAATTATAAGTAGATAAAACCACCAAGGGCAACAAGCCAAATACAAATGCACCAATGATTTCAACAGCACTATGTTTCTTTGCGATTGGTTTTACCTTACTTGTTGCATCTTCACGGGCATATTCTGATATAAAACAGATGCTGATAGCCGCTAACCTTGAGACCGAGTGATAAGCCACAAACAATAAAGCCAGTACTATCATACCGCTTGATGAGGCTTTTGTTAGAAGTTGTGTCAAGCCTGCATATTTCATCAATAACAACAAAATAGTGGCAAGTACACCAAAAGCCCCTACTCTACTGTCTTTCATAATCACTAAAATCCGCTCTTTTGTCCAACCGCCACCAAAGCCATCTGCAACATCTGACAGGCCATCTTCATGAAAACCGCCGGTAGTTAACACTCCTATCAGCAATGAGAACACCACTGAAATGGTGGTATCAAATAATAGGGAACTGGCCCAAAAAGCAACAAAGGAAATACCTCCAACTATCCACCCGATTAACGGAAAATACCTTGTCGCTTTATTAATATAATCAGGGTCGTGATCAATATTAATAGGACAAGGTATCCTCGTATAAAACATGAGGGAAGTGAAGAAAATATTGATTTCTTCTCTCATTTATTTATCTAAAAATTCATCATGATTACTCACTCCGGCATCTTCAAAACTCGCCATTGTGCTTAAAAATTGTACTGCACTTTTTACCACAGGGTAAGCCACAGCAGCACCTGTACCTTCACCTAATCTCAAGTTCAATTTCAATACTGGTTCTCCACCTAAGTGTTCCAGCATTTTGCGGTGTCCACCTTCATCACTCTGATGTGAGAATATCGCATTTTCAAGAATAGACGGATTAAGCTCAGCCGCTACCATAAACACACTCGTTGTGATAAAGCCATCTACTAAAATCACCATTCCTTGATCTTTGGCTTCCAAGAAACCGCCCAACATTTGTGCCATTTCAAACCCGCCATACGTTCTCATCAATTCATTGGCATCTTCAATATCACCATGAAATGCTTTGGCTGCTTGAAGTGTTTTGAGTTTCTTTTGTAATCCTTCATCGTTGATACCTGAACCTCTGCCAGTACACTCTTCAATGGATAAATGACAGATCTGACTCAAGATCATTGTAGCTGGAGAAGTATTGCCAATGCCCATCTCTCCAAAACCAATCACATTACATCCTTCTTGAGCCGCATTTTTCACCACGCTTCTTCCTTTTTCAATACACTCCTCGTATTGTTCAGGCGTCATTGCTTTACTCGTTAAAAAACTAGCTGTTTCTCTTCCTACTTTAAGGTTGATCAATTCAGTGTTTGGCTCAAAATCATAATTAACGCCCGAATCCACTACTTTAAGATTAATATCATGCTGCATACAAAAAGAATTAATAGCAGCACCTCCTTGTAAGAAATTCATCACCATTTGGAACGTTACTTCCTGCGGGAAAGGGCTCACACCTTCATGAGCAATTCCGTGGTCTCCTGCAAATACAATCATATGAGGGTTCGTCAATGTTGGAGACAATGTATTTTGGACTTTTCCAATTTGAAGAGCCAATTTTTCCAGCATTCCTAATGACCCAAGTGGTTTTGTTTTAAAATCGATCTTGTGTTGAAGTTGTTGTTCCATTTTGATTGAAGCTAAACAGCTTGATTGTAATAGTTTAGTAAATAAATTAACTATTGGTTTATTTTCAATTAAGTGCTAAGCCAAAAATAGATGAGAATAATTCTTAATTATTTTTTGGGAGTACAATGCTGAAAAACGAATGAATAGTGATTCTATTAATTGTTTTTAAGGTAGTAATTACAAAACAATAATAAGAATTAGCGATCTATAGTTTTGTCTTAGAACTTAGTAGCTCAATTGAAAATTAATTTTATAAATGAGGTACCAGAAAATCTACTTCCATTACCCGAAGGCAAAAGTCATAAATTCTAAACTCTTTTTGAAACTAAATACATGTTAATCTTCAAAAGATAGCATCTTCTTAATCAAAATCACTTGTCCTAAATGATAATAAGCATGTTCTATCATACCGTCTACGTTCCTTTGATAAGAACCGTATTCTTTTTTGACAAAATTACCCTCTAAATCTTCATCACTTAAACCTTCAATACAGACGGCCAAACGTTCTGCATCTTCCCAAAACCGTTCTAGAAATGTTTCCCATTGTTGCTGTGAGGTGATAGGCGGAAAATCAAAACTGAATTTATCTTTGATCTCCAGTTCACCTCCTTCAAAAACATTTTTAATACCATGGATATAATAATGTATATGCTGTGCTAAAATGGCAATGGTATTAAGTGGTTCTACTTTACTGTTGGCAATGTTATAATCCACATCTTTCAACGCTTTTTTAAAGTTGGTATTCGCTATCCAAGTTCCATTGAGCATTACTTCTCTCAATCGGTCTGCCACTTTTTTAGAATTGGTCATGATTTAGAATTTCAAATTGAAGTTTATTTTCAATACTAAAATAGCCAAGAAAAGAACAAATACATTGTAAACTCAATTTATAGTCAACTTTCAATCGGCTTTTTTACAAGTTGTCTATGATCTACTTTCAAGCTTACTTCTTCTTCATTTTTGTCTTAACACACAAACGAAGCAAAAAAGTCAAGGCTTTGAAGGCAAAAGCTAAATTACAGTCATTCGTGTCTACAGATCAATAAAAAGCTCCTGATTTCTGACGTTCTTGACTTATGTTATTATCTGATAAGCTTTCTATTATTTTAGTAAGGTAGTACCTCCCCCATACTTGGAATTCCATAGACCAATTTCACCACAGTAATAGTGTATTAAACTATACTAAATCTAATGATGAAGCTATGCCCTTGGTGTACGAATTGTTAAATTGAACCCCATTGATAAAATGATATATGAAATGAAAAAATTAACCCTATTATTCCTTTTCCTTGTTCAGTTTTCATGGGCACAGGAAAGCACTTTCAAAAATCCAATATTACAAGGTGGTTACCCTGATCCTTCCATCACAACTGATGGGGAGTATTACTACATTGTCAATTCTTCTTTTGAGTATTTTCCGGGGCTACCTTTGCACCGCTCTAAGGACTTGGTGAACTGGGAATTTGTAGGTTATGGCCTGCACCGTGAAAATCAATGCAATGGTGAAATGAATCTTGTAGATGTACAACAAAATGGCGGTATCCATGCTCCTACTATTCGTTATCATGAAGGAAAGTTTTATATCATCACCACTAACGTTTACAATCCAATTGATGGTTCTCCTACCAAGACCATCAACTTTATCATTACTGCCGAACATATCACTGGTCCTTGGTCAGCCCCTCATATTATTGAAGGTGCTCCTGGGATTGATCCTGATATTTTCTTTGACGACAATGGAGATGTTTGGTTTGTAGGCACTCATTCTCCTGAAAACCCTAATTATGAAGGAGAAGGGGAAATATGGACACAGCAACTCGATCTTGACCATTGGAAATTGAAAGGTGAAAGACATTACTTGTACCGAGGCGCTTGTGGCGGTGTCTGGGTGGAAGGTCCACATGTTTACAAGCATGATGGAAAATATTATTTGATGGTCGCTGAAGGCGGTACAAGCTATAATCACGCTATGATGATTGCTGTGAGTGAAAACATGACAGGCCCTTATGAATCAAATGAGAGAAACCCTATTCTAACCACTAGAAACCTATCGTATGACAATTGGGTCAACTCTACGGGACATGCTGATATTGTACAGCTCAAAGACGGCCGTTGGTACATGGTGGCTTTAGGTATTCGTGGCGACCTTCAAAGAGCATCCAATATGGGTCGTGAGACATTTTTAATTCCTGTTCAATGGGAAAGAGTACCTTTCTGGTGGGAAGAAATTAAATACGACTGGCCTGTGGTTGCTCCCAAAACTGGCCGTGTAATGAAGTACGAAGAACTTCCCTTTGCTGATCATCCTCAAATGAGAAATGATGCATTTATGGATAATTTTGATAATAATACATTAAATATTGAATGGAATTTCAGGAGGGTTCCAATGAAAAACACATACAGCCTCACGGACAAGGAAGGATATTTAAGGTTGAACTTGAAGCCAGAAGTAATCAAAAAAAGAGGAAGAGCCAGCTTGATGGGAATTCGTCAGAAAGAAACCGATTTTGAATACACTGCCAAGATGAAATTTGCTTCCAAAAAAGAAAATACGGAAGCCGGCATCAGCATCTTCCAGAAAGATGATAATTTTATCAATTTTACAGTCAAAAAGAAAGACGGAAAACATGTTCTACAATTGGTTTTAGCTGAAAAGAAAGTCGATGGATTACAAGTATTGAAAGAAGAAATACTGCCTGCTTATAAAGGTGAAATTCTTTTCAAACTTCTTTCAAAAGAAAATAAATACATATTCTCGTATTCATTGGACAATGGTAAAACTTTTCTTCCTTTTGAAACTACAAAATCAGATTACTTGCTGAGTTTTGGATGGAACAGTGGTTATACAGGGACTTATTGTGGTATATATGCTACAAGCAATGGCCAACCGACCAAAGAATATGCTGATTTTGATTGGGTGAATTACAAAGGCTTTGAATAAAAATATTAATTTGGGTGTTGCAATAAATAAAACAACGTTCATAAACAAACCACTAAAATGACAAAACGACTACTACTTCCCCTCTTTTTTATGATGACTATTAGCAATGGTTTCGCTCAGCAACTCCTACCGCTTTGGGAAGACAAAGACATTCCGAATTATCAAAAATCTAAAGAGAAAGAATTCATTCCTGAACGGAATATTATTTTCATACAAAAGGTACAAAAACCAACGTTAGAAGTTTTCTTACCCTCTAAGCAAAGTGCCAACGGAAAAGGCGTATTGATCCTTCCTGGAGGTGGCTATGGTGGAGTGGCTTATGATTGGGAAGGTACGGATTATGCCAAGTGGCTCAACAGTAAAGGCATTGCTGCTTTTGTGCTGAAATACAGAATGCCTCAGTCAGCATCTGTACAAACCTCTCACCTTGCCCCCATTCAAGATGCACAAAGAGCCATGAGAATCATAAGAAGTAATGCCACATCCTATAATGTAGATAAAGGTAAAATTGGAGTGATTGGTTCTTCAGCAGGTGGTCACCTGGCCTCCACATTAGGCACTCATTCTAAAGCGTATTACCCTGCCAAAGATGAGATTGATCAAGAAAGATTTGAGCCTGATTTTATGTTGTTAGTTTACCCAGTCATTACCATGAAAAAAGAAGTAACACACATGGGATCAAGAAACAACTTACTGGGTAAATCAGCATCTGAAGCGTTAGTGGCTCAGTTTTCAAATGAATTACAAGTGAATGAAAATACGCCTGCTACATTTATAGTTCACTCTGGTGATGATGGTGCTGTATCTGTTGAGAATTCCATCCTCTTTTATCAGGCATTAGTCAAACATAATGTAAAAGCTGATCTGCATTTTTATCCTACTGGCAAACATGGCTACGGTATGGGAATAGCATCTGATCATGCTCCAAAATGGACGGGGCTAGCTGAAGAATGGCTGAAATTGAGATAGATAAGAAAACCTTTAAGTACTAAGTCAAAAATAAATGATAATTAATTCCTCATTATTTATTGTGAGTACAACGCTGAAAAACGTATAAATAGTGGTTCTATTTAAAGTTTTTTAAAGGCAGTAATCAGAAAAAATAATATGAATAAGTGTTATATAATTTTGTCTTAGTACTTAGAATATAGAAGAAGAGGGAAGATATGACACCAAAAACGGAGCATTTCTTCCCTCTTCATTTATATTCTTGCATTTACAATTAGCTTTTTATTGGCTTTCTGTATTGTGTCGGTGTTTGACCAAATTGTTTTTTGAAGGATTTTCTAAAATATTGTGGATCATTAAAGCCTACTTCATAAGCAATTTCGGAGATGTTCAACTCACTTGTTTTCAATAATTCCAATGCTTTTTGAAGTCTGATATTTCTCACAAATTCCACTGGTGGCATTCCTGTCTCCGCTTTCATCTTTCGGTAGAATTGAATATTACTCATATCCATTTCTTTGGCCAATTCAGGAACAGAGAATTCTGCCTCAGAAATATTCCTTTCAATGATCTTTCTTGCTTGATCTTCAAAAGAGATTTCCACCACCTGTTTTTTCTTTTTCTTCGTTTTCTGGTCGCTTTTATCAATATCCAAAATGTTGGATCTCATCTTCAATAATTGATTCACCCTTACTTCCATGTGTTTTGGAGAGAAAGGTTTTGCGATAAAGGAATCTGATCCTGCTTCAAGAGCTTTAATACGCTCTTGAGTGTCAGGATTTGATGAAAGTAAAATCAATGGTGTATGTTTTGTCTTCTCTCCTGATTTGATTTTCTCTGCCAATTGCAGACCATTCATTCCCTCTAAATAAATCTCCGCAATCACCAACGAAGGATAATATTTCAATACTTTTTCATAAGCGTCCAGACCATTGTCAGCATACATGATTTTGTATTCTTTTTCTAAAATACTGGCGATGTACTCTCTGATTTCTTCAGATTTTTCCACAATCAAAATCAACTCCTCTTTCTCTACTTTTGCCTTAGTATCTTCTTGGTTTGACTTATTGACAAACTGTAGCTTCTCTGTGTTTGAATACAAAAGTTTTGGCACCAATTCAGAAGATTCATTTTTCTTATCCTCTATTGAATAAAAATCATCATCTGAAGGAATAATCAAGGTGAACTTAGACCCTAATGAAGGCTCACTTTCCACATAGATCATACCTTTCATGGCTTCAATAATAGACTTCGCAAATGCCAAACCAATACCAGAACCCACATCGTTGTTGGTTTTCACCTGATAGAATCGATCAAAAATGATTTCCAGGTCTTCCTTGTTGATTCCAATTCCAGAATCTTTCACTTCAATGGAAAGATAATGACGAGAGTATTTTTGAGGTAAATTTCCTTTATAGTTTACAAACTTGGGTTGTACTTCACCAAACTCCACAGAAGAAACACTCACCCAAACACCACCATTGGCCACATTGTATTTGAAAGCGTTAGAAAGAATGTTGTACAGCACCGCTTCCAGCATCACTTTATCTATATAAACCGACTCCTGAAGTTCTGGTAAAAAGTTGATTGTGTAATTGACCTTTTTCTTCTTTGCCACATGTTTGAAAGCATCGGTGGCATCTTTAATAATGGCTTCTGTTGTTTCCTTTTTGACATTCAAACGCATTTGGCCGTGCTGACTCTTTGTCAAGAACATCAACTGATCCGTAAGTCGCAACAAGCGCTGAGCATTTCGATAGGCAATACCCAAAGGTTCCTGCATTTCTGTGGCCACAGTACTGTTTTTGGCTATCTGCTCAATCGGCCCAAGAACAAGTGTCAAAGGTGTTCTCAACTCGTGAGAGAGATTGGTGAAGAAATTGACCTTTCTTTCGTACTCAATTTTCTCATCACGCATTTTGAGGTGTTCGTATTTTTCCTCATTGGCGGTATGCACTTTTCTTCTCCACCAAATCATAATGTAGATCATGGCTCCTACTAACAGCAAAGCATAAATAATATAAGCTGTCAGAGATTTGTACCAAATAGGAACAATGTTGATCTTCAATTCTTTGATTTCCTCACTCCATTTCCCATCTACGTTAGCAGACATCACCCTGAAAATATAGTTTCCAGGCATCAGGCCGTTGTAAGTAATAATGTGCTGATCTCCCGAAGTTTCTTTCCACTCTTTGTCCAAATTTTCCATCTTATAACGGAAAACCTTTTTATCACCCTTAGTATAATTCAGCGTAGAAAGGTAAAAAGAGAACGTATTCTGATCATGATTCAGATTAATTTCTGACGTGTTTTGAATAATATCTTTCAATACAACCTTAGACTTTACCTTCTCATTGGGATGTACTTCTTTTCCATTCAAATAAAACCTTGAAATAACTGGCTCTACTGGGTAAGGGTTTTCTCTGAACAAAGGAATTTTTAATAAATCCACTCCCTTTTCACCACCAAACAACACATTTCCTTTGGAGGTTAGTTTCTTTGATTTATTGTAATAACGCTCATTCAGTAATCCATCTTCTGTTGTATAAGTAAAATACTTATCTTCTTTCCATTCAAAAGTATTGGTCAGTGTTGTGCCCCAAATTTTATTGTCGGGTGTTTTTACAATACTACTGATTGTGGCTTTTAAAAGTTTGTGAGGAATGTTTTTCTGTGAAAAATGGTTTCTGCCTTTCAGAAATTCAAAAAGACCATTTTCTGTCGCCACCAACAAAGTTTGATTGTCCTTCTCTACAATATCCGACACTAAGGAAGTGTTCATTGTAGGAGTCTGAACGTTGAATTGCTCTATTTTTGTGATTGTAAAATTCTTGTCATAAATCACTTTCCAAAGTCCTTGTCCTCTACTTCCCAGCCATATTTCAGTTTTACTGACGTGGTATATTTTTATTATTGGAACATTCAATAATACACGTCCTTTACCTTTGGTCATAGAAACAAACTGATCTTCTTTTTCATTATAATACGCCAATCCAGCATCCCAGAAACCTGCCCATAAACTGCCATCATATTCACTTTTGGCAATTGACATAATATAAGGATTAGTGATCTTATCTCTGCTTTTATAAGTCCTTTTGATTTTGGCTGTTTCCGAATTAAGAAGATAGACTCCTTTACCTGCCGTACTTACCCAAGTGTTTTTTTCATCACTGACAATACCCGTGATCTGCTCAAAACGATAATCATGCTGTACGTAATTGCCAGTACCATCAGGATTGTAAGATGCTTCATAATAGAGTTTTCCATTAATTGTCCCAGCCCAAACCTTTCCATTCTGTTCTTCAATGGCCACCACAGGGTCAATTTCTTTCTGCAAAAGCGGGCGTATTGGCTTTTTATAAAGATCCAATGTATAAACACCAAAGTGAGTTCCCGCCCAAAGAACACCTGCACGGTCTTCAAAAATAGCAGAAAAACCACTCCTGCCTGTATATTCCTGATTCAGTTCAAGCTGTCTTGACTTCAAATCTATACTGTAAATATCATTGGCAGTCATAAACCAAAGCTTTCCTTCTCTTGAAAACGAAGGTTGAAGGTAGGATTTACTGTTATTGATTAAGGATTTTACGACTTTTCCTCTTAATTGCTTTTGTTTGAAGGAAGCAGTAAAAACACCTTGTGTATTGGAACACCAAATTTCATTCATCTGTGATTGATAAATGCTGTAGACCCCATGAAAATCATCTCCCGTCAATAATGCCACCTCTTCTGTTTTTACATTAAAGCACCCAAGGCCCTGCATCGTTCCAAACCATACGTAACCATTAGGGTCAAAATGTACTGAAATCACTAAGTCCTGAAAAAGCTGACGATCAAATAAGTCTCCCAACTCACGTTGAGTGTACGACTTGAAGATTTTATCGCTTAAATTATAAAAGGCCAGTCCATTACCTTGTGTTCCAATCCATACATTCCCGTTTTCGTCTTCAGAAAAAGAAGTGATTCTTTGAATGTTTAATGTTCTTGCGGATTCTGAATTTTGGGTAAGATGTTCAAATGAATCCGTTTTTTTATCAAAAATAAAAATACCATTGTTGTCTGTACCTATCCATATCTGACCATTGGAATGCTCCATGATTGCAGATATCTTTTTATCTAATAACGGTTGGTAATCTCTTTCTCCAAACACTGTGATTTCATACCCATCATATTTATACAAACCATCCCAAGAGGCAAACCATATGTATCCTTCCTTATCTTGGATAATTCCAGTCACTGAACCAGAAAAGTTAGGCAACTTGATTGGCGCCCCTTTTACTGTAGTAGTAAAGCAAAAGGTAATAAGTAAGAGGACAACAATTAATTTATTTAAAAAGTAGGTCATAAAGATTAATTCATTTCAGGGTATTAGATATTATTAATCTAAAAACTGCAAAATACAAAAAAATGAGGTTTTGAATGATGATTTTTCTCTTTCAGCAATGACAAATTAATATTGAGCAAGGATCAATTCCTAATACGCTGTCCATTAAGCGGCTATAAAATGGGGAGGCCCTCTCAATTTTAAAGGACCTCCACCAACATCCGGGTAAAGATTTATTCTCTCAGAGGTTTCCCTCCAAAGAGTGATAGTGATGTTATGGGCCGTTTTCATTCATCTACCTTTTCAACTCTTACATTGATAAATGCGCAAAAGAAAACTGAAAACCCTATTAGAAACTTTTTTATTTTTTCTATTCACTTTCTTCTGTCCTAGTACTTAACACAACAGGAAGGAATTTTATCAAAATGACAATTTTATGGAATAGGTACTTCAATGTATTGGAACTTTCCAAGAATATTGAGGGGGTTGAAACCTTTTTGTTGCACTACATGTCTAAAAATTTGATATTAAGTACTAGAACTGAAGCAGTTGACGTTTTTTCATTGTCTTTTATATGAATTTAAGTACTAAGACAAAAGTAAACGGACACTCTATCGTATCTTCTGTCCTAGTACTAAAAGAATTACAACCAAAGCTTTCGTCCTAATACACACAAATTTTAACTCAGAACACTATGGCAACAAGAAACAATATTATCCAATATGTTATTGATGAATTTCAAAAAACAATAGATGCATTTCATAAAGATAGTGAGGAGTCTATTCAGAACACTATTGACTCTTCTGATACCAAACTTTATGAAAGCAATACGGAAGACGAAATCAGCAGTATTACTATTGCCAACAGCAGTATTGATGCACTTTCTGACAATATTCAATCCCTGAAAAAAAGCCTTGCACAAGAACATACTGAAGATAAAGTAAGAGGTGGCAGTGTCATTGAAACGCCAATGATGTACCTGATCATGGGCACGCATTTTCCTCCAGTGAAATATGAAGGAAAACAAGTCACCGGAGTGGCTGGTGATGCTCCTATTTACAAATCTATTATTGGCAAAAAAGAGGGAGATGAAATCAAACTTGGAAACCAGAATATCAAAATCAAATTGTTGAAGTAAATACTACAATTTCTAATGAAGACTCAAGAGAGAATAATTTCACACTTGGGTCTTTTTATTATTTCAACTCTTTTCATTCCAGCTTGATTGGAGTAACTTATTTACATAATTAAAACAAAATCTAACTCGTATATTACTATGAATCTTGGAGCTTTTTCTCTTAGTATTGCTGTCAAAGACCTTCAGACTTCCAAAGAGTTTTATGAAAAATTGGGCTTTAGTGTTTTTGCAGGAAATGCTGAAATGAATTATTACATCATGAAAAATGGAAAAACCAATATCGGTTTATTTCAAGGTATGTTTGAAAAGAACATCATCACCTTCAACCCTGGATGGGATGAAGATGCCAATAGTGTAGAAAAGTTTAATGATGTAAGAGAAATACAACAACACCTCAAAAAAGAGGGGATAGCACTTATTTCTGAAGTAGATGAAAATACAGAAGGTCCTGGAAGTGTGATGATCACTGACCCGGACGGAAATCAAATACTGCTTGATCAGCATGTTTGATAAGTAAGTATTATCTCCTTTTTTGAGGTTCAATGGAATGGAATATTACATTGAACCTCTTTTTTTTTATTAAAGATTGGAAACATTATTGGGTTTCAGTAAATTATATAATGGAACACTTCTAATAGGAGCATGTTTGGAATATATATTTTAGAAGTAAAAGTTTTGCATTTTAGGTTGTGAGGAAATTTATGAACTCACGTTTTGAAAGGGGCAATTTTTACTAAAAGAGATGGTTCAAACATACTCTAACATAAAGGTATTGATAAAGAAAGCTCAAATAGACTTCCCCTTATTCATTTGTTTTACTTTAACTATCAATTATTTATGTCACGTATACTCATTAGCGCTCTATTCCTCTTCACTAGCTTTACTGCATTTTCTCAAATCAATTTCAAAGGATATGTAATCGGCAATGCTTTGCCCGAAAATAAAATCAACACTACCAAGATGTCATTTGCAGGACATTATGGTCACTTTGAAGCCAATCAGAACAGTCAAGGCGTCATTCACAGTATTTCTTTCAAACCTGAAAAAAGTGGTACCCCCACTTTAATGACAAAGGCAGAAGTACAGAAGTTTATTGTTTCCTTGAAGCATTATTTCAGAGTTGAAATGACAAGAGAAGGACAGGGCAAAAATGGCCTCTTCAAAGGAGTACATAAAGATTGTCATTTTACCGTAGATTATATTCATCAGCAATTCAACTACGGAAGTTTTTATCATATCAATCTAACTATTCATAATCCAAAGTTTGGAACGGCATCTTATGTAGAATAATTTGAGAATTCAGCACAGCAGACCACCATAAAAATTAATACGTTTTCTAAAATAGTTACTAGTTAGCCCCAATAGAGTACATAACAAAGGGAGAGTATATTGAAATAAGTACTAAGTCAAAAATAAATCATAGTTAATTCTAATTTATTTTTTGTGAGTACAACGCTAAAAAACGTATTAATAGTGGTTCTATCAATAGTTTTTTGAAGGAAGTAATCGCAAAACAATAAATAGAATTAGTATGAGATAATTTTGAATTTGTACTTATACTCTCCCTTTTGGTTTATTGCTGGTATGTTTTATAATCTGTATAACCTTCAGCACCTCCGCCGTAGAAAGTGGCATGATTGGCATAATCTACAGGAGTGAGTTCCCAATTATTTTTAAATCTTTCTACCAAATCTGGATTGGTGATAAACGGCTGACCAAATGCAACAAGATCTACGTAGTCTTTTGCTAATAAATCTTCTGCAATTTCTTTTGTCAATTTTCCTGCAACCATAATAGGATGATGATACATGGCTCTCACTTGCGTTCTAAAATCATCTTTCACTTCTTGGTAGTTAGAGATGTTCTCTGAAAAGTGAAGGTAAGCCAAACCAAATTGATCTAGTTTTTTAATCAATTCCAAAGAAGTCTCAATCACTTTAGGATCATGCTCTGCACTGCCTTCTGCTACAAATGGAGAAATACGAATCGCCGTTTTATCAGCTCCAATAGCATTCACAACACCTTCCACCGTTTCTAATACCATTCGCATTCTATTTTCAGCACTGCCACCGTATTCATCTGTTCTCTGATTGGCATTTTCTCTTAAGAATGAATCCAATAAATAACCGTGTGCTCCGTGTAATTCCACTCCATCAAAACCTGCTTCAATAGCGTTTTTAGCCGCTTGAATAAAGTCTTGCTGTGTGTTTTTAATATCTTCCAATGTCATGGCTTTTGGAACATCTGTTTCAATCATTCCATATTCACCATTACCAAGAGGTCCCCAAACTTTATCCGCTTCTTTAATAGCAGATGGCGCCATGGGTTGTTCTCCTGCAATAGCACTGTGTGAACGTCTTCCTACATGCCATAACTGAATAAATATTTTACCGCCTTTTCTATGTACTTCATCCGTCACTGCTTTCCAGCCCTCAATTTGTTCTTTTGTATAAATACCCGGCGTAAACGAATACCCTCTTCCCACTTTGGAAATAGGGCTTCCTTCCGTAATAATTAAACCTGCAGAAGCTCTCTGTCCATAATATTCTACGGCCAAAGGCGTAATCACGTCGTCACCCACCGCACGGGATCTCGTCATGGGAGCCATGGCTATTCTATTGTCTAAAGTAATTTTTCCTAATTGTAATGGATCAAATAATGTGGTTTTCATCTTCTTCTATTTTTTTGTTTTTACAAAGGTCTTACTTTCATTTCAAAGCAAGAAGGAAGTACCGCACAGCTTTGGTGTGATGTAGATCACATCAGTCATTGGAAAACCTGCTCAATGTTTCTCGGCTTACACCTAAATAAGACGCTAAATACTTCTTTGGTACCCTTTGCGTAAGGCCCGGCAGTTTTTCGATCAGATCATTATACCTAGTCTCGGCATTATCTTTCATCAATCCCATTACTCGTTTTTGAAGAGCGATAAATCCTTTTGTAGATTTAATCCTAAAAAAATTAGCCAACGCAGGTACTCTTTCGCACATCATTTCTCTATCTTCGAAGGACATCACCAAAAAAGTAGAATCTTCAAGACAGTCAATATTCAGTGTGGAGATTTCATGATTCTGATAGGCATTAAAATCACTCACCCAATAGTTTTCCATGGCAAACTGCAAAATATGTTCTTTACCGTTTTCCTCCATAAAATACGACCTGACCAACCCATTGACTATCCAAAACTCATTGGGGACATCTATTCCTTCCTGCACAAGAAATTGGTGTTTCTTTAATCTTTTAAAAGAAAAATGTGGTGCTATAAAATCCCACTCGCTTTCACTCAGCTTGACGGTTTCCTGAATATGATTTTTTAATTTTTGTAATGCTTCATCCATAATTTTTCATTTCCGATATAAGTACTAGGATAGAGATTCAAAAATACTCATTCTTGTTTTTATCCACTGAATTGAATTTTCACCAAATAATGAAGTTATTGCACCTATCTAATATTCAGTATCATGATTATAAAAATGTTTTTAACTTTACACTTATTAATACTTTCTATATATGCTTATTTAAACACTATTCACTAGAAAAATGAAACTTCAATTCTAAATGAACTTTTTTAAAGGCACAAAGGTTAAAATAGTATGAATGCTATACCTCCTTGACTCGCCTTTAAACCTTTCTAAATTCAACGTTAATTCTAATATTATTACTATTGTGTGTTGTATTAGAAATACATATAGTACAACACAAACTTTGTAAATATTGAGATCATGTATTTTAATAAAGTTTTTAAGAAATCTCTATTCTTATTTTTAGTCATCACATCATTTTCTATCATCAACGTGTACGCTTGTGGCGTAAATGATGTAGAAGCTATTCATTTTATTTTAGATTTCAACCACTTCTTATTCTTCACTACAATCGGTATTATTTTCACAAAGAAAATCCGTAAAGCACAGTGGCTTCTGCCGGTTGTTTTTCTAAGTAGTGTTTTCTGTGGTTATTTCGTTTCCACTGATCATTTGTTCTTAGTACCTTATGTAGAACAATTAATCATCATATCACTGATTATTCCAAGTGTTCTGCTATTCTTCTTGAACAAAATGTCAGCAAATAAAGTAGCCTTTATTCTTATGCTTTTAGGTTTTGTACAAGGTTATTCGGCACCACATGTGGCATCTCCTTTTCTCAACGAAACAGAATACGGCGTAAGCTTTATCGTTTCTACCTTAGGTATTTTATTGGCAGGTTATGCATTAGGAAGCATCTTTATTGAACACGATAAAAAAAGAGGCTTCAATTTAAGGATCGGAGGAACAATTGCATTAGTGATCAACTCTATCATTTGGCTGAATGCTATGATGTAGCCGATATAATGCGATAATTCCAACAAGGTAAGCTTCATTTATAGACCTTGATATTATATTCATTTTGGAATGGATTTAGTATCAAGGTTTTGTTTTTTTAGGACAATAGGTAAATCTTATACTGGTATAAAAATTATCGATTTTACAAACGTTAATAAACGTAGTATGTTTGTAATGTAATCAAAGAGAAAACATCAAAACATTATCCTCGGATACTTGTTTTAAAAGATATAATTTATTTACACCCTGACTTTATATAGTTAGTTTTAGAATACACAATAGTTTGCTTTTTAACTCTTATCAATTGATGCTAATCCCACAATCCAAATTGGAATGTGGGATTTTTCATTTTGTAATAGATCATCCTTCATAAAAATCAGTGATGCCAATAATTAGATTAAGCGAAAAGACTCTTACAGATAAACTTAATCCTCCAAATACACTGAACACCTCCCATTTCTTCTCTGAATAGAGGATTATTTTGAATCAAAAAAAATGATTCCACGTGGAACCTTTTTCAAAAAATCAAATATTACGGTTAAGACGGTATATATATAAGAACTGAGGAACTATACTAAAACTCCATAATAATTGCGGAGTTTTAGTATATATGGAGTTTTGGTATGTTTTGAATGGATAAATAATGTCTTCGATTGGGGAGTTTTGGTATTTATAAGTAGAGTTAAGGGTCATTTTAAAATATTTCTCTGCTGAAAGCCTAAAACTTAATGATAATGAAAGGAGAAAGCTTATATATACCAAAACTCCTTAACTCAGACGTATTGTCCAAATTAAGGAGTTTTGGTATATATGGAGATTTGGTATTTAAAAACTACAGGATTAATCCATCATTAATAATAAATCTGTAGCTCTTTGAAGACCTGAGTCACTCGCTTTTTCCAAATCGTTTCTATATCCTTCTAAAGGTTTGTCCAACTCGTAAGTATCCAAGTTATCATATTTCAATTTACCTAATTCGTACAAGCAGAAAGGATCATTTTCTTTTGCACCTTGCTTAAAGAAAGTATAAGCTTTGTTTTTATTTCCATTTCTCAAGGCATACTTACCTCCAAAATAAAAACTCTTCAGGCTGTGCTGTCCCATTGCTCTACGGAATAAAGTATAGATATCTTCTTCATCTGCAAAATTTCTAATGCCAAGCGCTTGGATAGTTGCCAATTGCCAAAGGTGTGTATTGACTCCTTCAGATTGCTCCTTCTGGAATGCTGTTACTACCTGCTTTGCATAGTAGTCTCTTTCAGAATCTGTCATTTCAACCTGATCGTGCTGATGTTCCATCAACAGTTTCCAGAACATGCCTTCTACATTTTCATCAATAACTGCTGCATCGTCAAAAATACCAGCTATTGTTTCCAGCTCTTTTGATTTTCGTACAAATGGCTCATCCAATTTATATTTCGAAAGGTTCATTTGGTAAGTCATATACTTGTCAATGGCTCTTTCCATCAGCGTTGAAGTAGATGTACCTTCCGATTTTGATTTAAAAATAAACTCTGTATTTCCAACTGACTCAGAAAATGAACCTAAAATAGGGTGGGATGGAAGTGTTTTCAAATCATATTTCACTGTTTCCGCTGTAACAATGCTATCGCCCTTGTGCTCCTTTAATGAATGAATCAAAGCACCTGCAAATGGAGAATGTTCTCCTTTTTTGCCATCGGCCACTGCAGTCAATCTACCTGAACTCAATACATATCTGTTTTTCTCTTTTAACTGAAAACGTAAAAAGTCTTCTGCTGTAATACTGTATTGGTTATTGTAAGCACCTCGGCCCTTGTTGATTTTGTCGTTGAATGAACCGCCAAAGCAAACGTCCACAACCACTAGAGCTTGCTGTGATGGCAAGTTTTCTGTCAACGATTTTAATCTATGAAAAGGAAGATAAGAAATCAAACTTGGATCCATACCTCTTGTTTTGGTGTTCTTTAGGATCAGGAATCCCTCTTCATAGTACTTGTCTTCGTAGTCTCCATGGCCTGCTAAGTACAACAAGAAACGGTCATTCTTACGCAACTTACTGTGGTAGCCTCTTATGGCGTCTAGAAGCTCTTCTTTGCTTGGAGAAAGTAAAAGCTCCACATTAAAGTCGTAATCGTTTTTAAGCACCTCTGCCACCCCTTTGCCGTCAAAAATAGGGTTATTAAGATCCTCGAAGTTATCGTATTCATCTGTAGCTACAATCAAAGCATACGCTTCAGAATGTACAGGTAGTTTCTTCTTTGCACTTGTACTTGCTTGAAGTCCACCTCTATACTGTCCTTGAGCAAAGCTGGTTGTAATAGAAAGCAAGCTAATAAGACTGACTAATAAAGTCTGCTGTATTGTATTCATAAAAACTGAATTATACTGATTTAATGATTAAGATGAAGAACCAGGTAAAAAAGTTTGGTCTAATTATTAACATTATGCTAAAAACATAACAATAGTAAATACAAAAGTAAAAAATATCTTTGATCAAATCTATTTCATTTGACACAAAAAAATACCACACTGTAAAAAAGTGTGGCATTGTTCATAGTAGAATCGTTGTAGCTAATTGAAATAACGAATTAATATTTTTAGGAATAACAATAAATTCCTTATTTGATAATGACTTGTTCAAAGAGGTGTTGATGAGCGGAGGTCATTTTTATAAAATAAACTCCATCTGATAGCTCTATACTTTCACCGTCTTTTGTATATTCCTGATGCTCTTCTTGTCCTAAGGCATTCAGAATAGTGACATTAATATTTCCGTCATTGGTTTTAAAATTCAAATGCTGTCCTTCAACTGAATAGGAGAGGTAAGGTTTTTCTCCTAGTACCTCATAGACCAACACTTTATCGTAAGTCTGTTTTTTCCCTTCCATATCTTCTCGTTTCAATCTGAAGTAAGTTGTCACTTCAGGTTGCTTCAGCTGATAACTGTATTCTCTTTTAATATCTGAGAACTGCCTTCCTTCTAGATGCTCCACTACATTCCATGTTTCACCATCAATAGAAGATTCTATAATGAATTCCTTATTGTCAATTTCTTTTGATGTCGTCCAATGAATCATACCATTTTCAATTTTGAATTCAGAGATTTCAGTAGATGTATCGATTGGATTACCCATCATGGGTAGACAAGCAAACAAAAAGAAAAGCAGCGCATATATCAATTTCATTTTTTCAGGACTAAAGGTTGAGGTATATTTTGTTAACGTTAAAAGTAATGCTGGATCGTAAACTATTCTCTTTTGTTAACGAAATAACCTTCAGCTCTTAATTTTACGGAGTTTTGGTATATTTAATATTTTACGGTTAAGTCGGTATTTATAGGTTAATTGGGTATTGATCTGTTACTTCTTGTAACGGAACCCTTCAACTGAATTTAGTTTGCGATCAAATGAAGCTTAGAAGGCAGAAGTTTAATTCAATTAATTATAAATACCGACTTAACCGTAAAAGTGTATTCCCACCTTAATTTTGGAGCATAATAATTAAACATACCAGCTTAACCGTAATTCATAAAGTAACTCTGCTTCAAAATGAAAATAAGGCAATACAATTAAAAAACTGCATTGCCTTATTTTAGTCACTATTCAATATATTATCTTCTTATTTTGTCATAATATCTAAAATGGTTTTATCCGTTCCCTTCATTCCTTGCTGTGCAAGTGTACCTACATTTTGTATTGTCTCCTCACAGCAAGCATCCACAATCCCATCACTACTTGTAAAAACATTTCCAATCTGAGAAAGCATTGCTCCATCAAAAGCAGCATAAATCCCTGAAGCAATCTTGGAAGCACAAGAAGCATTGGCTCCATCACAAATCACACCGGATACATTTCCTAGTGTATTAATAATTCCGTTTTGAACCTGTTGTACTGTTCCTCCATCTAAATATACCAAAGCTCCGCTCACTGCCGCCGATGCTGTCATCACACCGCAATACGCCGATAATCTTCCAACATTCGTTTTGATATGAACTGTAGATAGATGTGAAACCATCAAAGCTCTATACATTTCTTCCTTTTTCCTATTTTGATCTATACAATAACGGATAATTGGAAGAGAAGCAGTCATTCCTTGATTTCCACTTCCACTTGTGGTCATTACAGGCAAAGCACATCCTCCCATTCGAGCATCACTTCCCGCAGCAGCATAACTTGCAGAACGGTTTCTCTGATCATCTCCATAAATTCCTTTTTTGATATTTTCCTGAATACACGCACCAATGTTTACACCGTATTTCTTTGTAAGTCCTTCCTCAGCTATTCTTGAATTAAACTGATACACTTTTTCAAACAGGGGAGCAATCAATCCAATATCAATACGATTGGCCATTTCAACAATCTTCTCAATAGTCAGAATACTTCTGTCTGTCAATGATGAATTAAAATCGGCGTCATTGCAAGGCTGATCAATTAAAACCTCATCATTTTTTGTCACTTTAGTAATATTGGTATGCGTATGTTTTATTTCCACACTTGCTTTCTCCTCACCAGCTAGCACTTCAATCATCACATACAATGTGATATTATTGAGTACAACTTCTAACGTCACATTACCTGTATCAATCAATGCACGAACATCCAACATATCATTTTCAGTCACATTACTGATCACCAATAAATCTTTTGAAGCATCGCCTGCTAAAGCCCCCATAGTAGCCGCAACTTCGATTCCTCCCATTCCTCCACTATTAGGAACAATCACACTTTTAGCATTTTTCAATATGTTTCCAGAGACAAATATTCGTATTGTATCAGGCTTTTTCTTTAAAACTTCTACAGCCTTTGAAGCTGCAAATGCTATGGCAATTGGTTCAGTGCATCCTTCTGCGGGAACTATTTCTTCCTCCAGAATTTTAAAAATTTGCTTTTGCTCTTTTTCTGATATGTTCATTTTCTTGTCTATATATGGAGAGTTTGTGTATGTACTAAGACAAAAGTATTTAATACTTATTCTATTTTTGGCTGAGTACTTATCATAAAAAGGGTAAAACAAAAAGAGGATCCCTATTTCCATTGTACATTTTAGTCAAATTCATTTATACAATAAAAAATAGTTATCCTCTTTTTTTAGCCTTTATGATTTGATCCATCTAAAGATCAAATTCTTTTAATTCCTCTTCGGTCAATTTTTTATGGTTGGTTGTATGATCGCAAATTTCCTTGATGACAAAGTCCGTTTCTTCCTCTGTCAATTCCCCTGCTTTCCAAAAGAGAACTTCCCCTGTATTGTCTACTAAGAGCACACCAATGCTATTGTTACAATCTCCTGTATTCCATTCTTTGGTTACAGTTCCTTTTGGATCCGTTAAAATCAAAGCACTTGCTTCTCTCTTAGACCTCTTTCTGATCATCCTAATCATAAATCTAACAATTCCATTAGGATATTTTGAATCTTTTAGGTTAACAATTCCATACGCTTTGAATTCGTCTAAATTGAATTTCCACTGCTTTACTTTCTTGACAAAATCTTCATTGGCATCTGGCGTATCAGGGTCTGCATAAAAGATCATTACTACTTTTTCTCCAATCAGTGGAGTGATATGATCATTGTTCTTCAGATCTCTAACGGTGATGGGTTGAATGAGATCACCACGTTGCAGTGTTGTGCTATTGGATGGTCCTGTTTGTGTAAACCCCACCAATGAGCTTAAAGTTAAAATGAATACGAGTAGAGTTCTCATGATGAATTTATAGTCTATCGGAATCTGCTTGAATGTTTCTTCTTAAAACGTTTCAAACCTTCAGTCCACTTTTTTTTGTTTTAAAAAGGATGAAATGCTTTACAGCTTTTCTTTCTATATGTGAAGGTTTATATTAATTACTAAGACAAAAGTATAGAACACTAATTCTTATTATTTTTTATTTTTGACTTAGTACTTATTTGTTATTGCATGTAATATTTACAAATACAAAAACCAAAATTACCACCTTCAAAATACACCTTTATCCCTATTCAAAATCAATAATTCAAAGGCTCTTACATTTGCTTTGTAGGCACTTTCCTTTTTATATCTTCAAATTAAATGTAAGGTTTCTGATGTTACAATTCTTTTTCAACTTATTAGGTTAAACTTTCTTTATTGGTTACATACTGCACTTTGTTGAGTTTACAAAAAGTAATCTGATTTACTTAATTTTGATATTGTATCAACTCTTATTAAAAAATGAATTCAGGTCTAAAAACTATACTCGTTTCAATAATAATACTCTTTACTGCTTGTGAAAACATTTTCCAAAGTCAACAACACTTCGGTGATGTTTCATTCCAAATTGAAGTAACCGAACCAGACCTTTATACCTCTGACTTAAGTATTACCAACACTGACCTTTTTGCAATAAGGATAGAAAATGTTGTTGACAGGAGTGAGGTGATTACTTTCTCTCACTTACATGATATTCCTTCTACTCTAAAATTAAAACAGGGACAATATGACGTTTTTGCGTATTCATCTCCCTCTGAGGAAAGTGATGAATTGATTTTTAAAGGCAAAAAACGACTCACTGTGATTGAAGGTAATGCTACTTTATTAAATATTCAATGCATTCAGGGCATCGATCAAGAATGATTTTTTTCTATTTCTCTATTTACATTCTCTATTTGCAAACGCTCTGATTACAAAGGTCCTAAATTGGGACCTTTGTTTTTTACCTGTTTTGATCCATCGACATATGCAAAAGATATTCACTCACGACCAATAAAAAAGGTCCCAAGTTGGGACCTTAATACAGATAATCTTGTCTTAGAACTTTATATCAAAAACCAATTTGTTGAGAAGGACTATGTTTCTGCAATAGAAAAAGTGCCTCTTCTTTTGTTAGATTGAAGTAATTAACTAGCATTTCCGCATTCTTAATTTCACCTTTCTTGATCAAACCAATGATCTTTTGAGTCTTTTGATCTATCACCTCATGCACAGCCTGTACTTCATATCCTCTGAATTGAACAGATGATGCCAAGAATGCTAATACAAAAAGTAAGACTGAAAATGCTCGAAAAGAATTGGCGGTTTGTTCAGCCTCAGACTTCTGAACTGCTATTTCTTCTAATAATAACTCTCGTCTTTCTTCCAATAGTTTAAGATTCTTTTGAGCCTCTAAAAAAGTTTGATACTTGGCCCAATTGGTCTTCCCTTTTACAGTATGCTTAGAATTTTCTAAAATCATCTCTTGCACTTGTCTAATTTGATCATCAATTGAAACTGTTGTCTTAATACCAACCTGTTCTTTAGCATGAAGCAACTGACCATTCCATTCTGCATAAAAAATCATTGAGGTAAGAAGAGCTGCAAGGATTGCATATTGATTAATGGATTTGTGAACTTGATAATAAGAGATAGTTTGTAAAGTATAATGATGGGCTAAAAAAACGATGAAAATAGAAATGGATAGTGCAAGTGGGGTGTTGTGAAAGTATTCCTTGGTAAACCAAAATGTCACATAGGAACTGTAAAGCATAGATACTACTACTAGAGAGTAATCTATCAGTTTTAACGGTTTCATTATTTTAATTATCTTTGGATTGAACATTTCATAGTTGGCAGAGGTGAGATACTCCAACTACGATTTTAAAATGTTTTCTCAGGGTATGTACGCCAATACATACCCTAATTTTTTATAGATAGATTTGAGCGTCTATCAGATGTATTAGTCTGAAACTACTTCCAGCATTTCTAATACAGTGGTGTACATTACACCATATTTCTATATATCTAAACCAAATTTCTGAATCAATTCTTTGACTGATTCTTCCATGGCAAGCTTCTCCACTTTTCCTAATTCCTTATCCACTGGAGCATCGATAAGAGTACGGATCGTCTTATTGATTTTATTAAAATTGAAAGGCTTTGGTGTATTAGCCACTGCCCTTGAGGTATTCTTTGGAGTTTCAACAGGTTTTTCCAATTTGTTCTGTAGAAAATCTTCTAACTCTTCTGTATCAATTATCCCTTCTTTGATGGCTTTTAATGCTTCCTCAAACTTCGCTTGAGATACATTCATTTCTCCATCAAAGTAAGAATGTTTGAATAAGTCAGAGACAAGGTCTAACACTTCTGCAATTTTAGCATCACGTAAAATGGTATTTTTTCCAACATTATATTCTTCCGCCAAAAGGTTATAAAGTTTTCCATCACCTGTTTTCTCGCCCTGCTTTCCCTTGTGTGTTAAGTAATGATGACCTCTGTAATAAGACATTTCACGCTTTGATAGGTTACGTTTTCCTACTTGGTTTTTGATCATCCAAAGCTTTGCATCATCAATATTATCAATGTCTACAATTACTTCTTCAAAATCATAACCGTTTTCTTCACCACCTAAAGACTGACAAATTTCATATCTGTTGTGACCGTCCAACAATACTTTTTGTCCATTCTGCAAATAGAAAAATGTCAAAGGATCTCTTACTCCTTCGTTCTTTATACTCTCTTCAAGTGTATTTCTTTCTGTTTCTGTCAGTGGTCTGATCCACTTTTTTAATTCATCAATAACATGAATTTTACCAGAGGACATTTCTTCCTTTTTGGAGTCAATCAGCTTTGATGATTTCTGATCGCTACCCGGTAAAAAATCTCCGATATTAATTTCGTTAGGCATGTGCTATAATTTCTTGTGCTAAATAAGTGTGTTCATCCATTGCTTTCTTGATCCCTTCCTTCTCCTGTTTCTTCAGGGATTCATCTTCAAACAATGAGAAAATATCTTTACCAATCAACGGCCCTTTGTTGTAAGCCATATCTCTTACGGCAATTTCTGTTTCAAAAACTCTATAATGAGTAGACCTCAACGCCTCCTTATACTTGTGCATATCTTTGGTTCTACCCGTTTTTGTAAACAAGAAACCTAATACTTCTAGGTTTGGATTCTCTTCTTTATAATCATTAATATGGCTCAATACGTTGTTGATTCCTCTAAAAGCAAACTCAGAAGCATCTACTGGAATCAAGGCTCTGTTAGAAGCAATCAAGCAGGAGTCATTGGTAATTAAAGCAAATGAAGGAGATAAATCGAAGAAAATGTAATCATATTCCCCTTCAATTTTTTCAATCACATACCTTTTCACCAACTTATAAGAAGAAGGGCCGGAGTTTCTGTTGAGTGTTTTATTCGTAAAATCCAGGTTAGTTGTAGAAGGAATAATATGCAGGTTTTCCTGATATTGAATGATGGCATTGTTTACATCACATTTTCCTTCAATAATATCTGAAAGCTCTTTCCCCTCATAAAATTGAGGATCTTTATAACCTAAATGTTGTGTCAGGTTTCCTTGAGGATCAGCATCAATCAACAATACTTTTTTACCTAATCTTGATAATGCAGCTCCAAGGTTACAAGCAGTTGTAGTTTTTGCTACCCCACCTTTGTTGTTGATTATTGAAATCACTTTAAACTTGTCTTTCAATTTTAAACCTAGGGGAGTTAAGACTTGTGTTAGCTTTTCGATATACTCTGCTTTCAAGTTTTGTTCTCCATTTAATGCTTTATGAAGAGACCTTGTAGGGATTCCAGCTTTCTTTTCGACTACTGAAACCTTTAGCATATCATTGTCTTTGATAAAATCAAGTATGTCTTTTTGTGTCATGATGCGATATTTTCATAATTTCTCAACAAATCAACACAAAAAAAGTGAAGTAAAAAACTAAAAAAGATATTTTTTTCACTTTAAAGTAAATTATATTATCAATAAAGGTATTTTTTTCACTTTAATGAAAATAGAAGGATAATTTTAGTACAAAATCTTCCCAATTGGAAAAAACGTGAAGCAACGGATAATCCTTACTTTTCCTACTCAAGTCATGAAAGCCATATGAATTGCGGTTCTTTCAGTATATTTAGAATACTTTTCCTAGCAAAAAATACCATTTAAACCATAATACTCCTTCTTATATACTACCTTAACCGCAATAATTGAATTATTTTCCAGTACAAACCACTTTTCAACCACAATATTGAGCTTAATATACCATCTTAACCGTAATAATATTGATAGAAATAGGATTAAACGGAGTTTTAGTATATTAATGAAGGATTTTTCTAGTTCTTAAAACTTAATTTATCCTTTAGAATTAGCGGTTGAAAACTCATCTATACCATCTTAACCGCAGTTTTTAATAGTAAATACTATTTCAACCGTAATAATTAAGCCTAATATACCATCTTAACCGTAATTTTTACGGAGAAAGTTGTTCCAAATTGTTTTATTTATAATAAATACTGTTTTAACCGCTAATCAGTAACATATTATTTAGCTCAATAACTTTCCATTTAATTAATTCTATAAGCTATTTTTAATATAATCTTCCAATCCAAAAGGATATAATAAGATCTATTTATTTAGTTATTTTATATACTTATTATTTATAGGGTAACGTAACTAACTGAAAAACAGAATATAATATATCATTTAGATACTAAACTAACCGTAATTCGATACCAAATTAACCGTAGTATAGATATTTACTTAACCATAGGAATATACTTCCTTAACCGTATGACAAAATTGAATATCCCTATTTAACCGTAAAAAGTGGCTTTAAATACGTCTAAAACCATAATTTTTAATGCTAGAATATTCACTTAACCATAAAACATTGCGGAGTTTTCGTATAACTACTATTTATAACGCTAAAAGTAGGATTTCAGACCTCAAATAATCTTCATTCCTGAAAAATACATAAAGCGGATTATTCTTTTATTTATATCATCTTATTCTTTATATACATCATAAAGTATAGATAATCAGATTTTTACTGAGTTTCAAATACCAGCTTAACCGTAATAGGATATTCACTACACCGTATTATAAATACCATTTTAACCGCGCTTTATTCATACTTCAACCATAATATCCTATTATAGATACCATCTTAACCGCAATTTTGCTCTTTAAATATCATTTCAACCATAATTCAGGGTGAGAAACCAATATTTTCCGCACTATATATACTATTTCAACCGTAAAATGACTTTTATATACTGTTTTAACCGCAATGATTTTGTTATAAATACCATCTTAACCGTAATTTTTGATGATAATTGCGTTTTTTCCGTGATTTTAGCTTTATGGGAACTAATTTTACGTCTTATTCAGTATATATAGAATGTGCTTACTGCTTTAAGACCTGACTTCTAGAGCACTGTTTCAGCAAACGTCAATGTGGATAACTAATTGAAAATTGAATTTTAAATATATCATCTTAACCGCAATTTTGCCCTTTAAATACTATCTTAACCGTAATTGAAAATTATAAATACTAAATACACCGTAAAAAATGTTTGTTTTTCCAAATTTTGCTATAAATTAGACTTTTAAATATACTAAGTGCACCGTAATTTTTACGGAGCATGTTTGTGGTTTACTTCTGAAATACTAGAATTACCTCTTTTTGAGAATGGGTATGCTTGAGGCGTTCCAGTTTTAGAAAGTAGGCTTATTCTGATGAAGAATAATAGCATTTTTGCTAGTGCACTTATTTTTTTAAGGTTAATAATATCTATCTATGGATTTAATAAATAACATCACTACCCGTGCTGAATTGGTAAAAAGACCCAATCAGATTATAGAAGCAAATACCCAGCTTCCTATTCCTGGTTTAGCACAAAAGTTATTTATTTATACCAATACCTTCCATAACGAGGATTACTCTAAGCCCATCACTTTTAAGCTTTCGAGTTTTTACGGACGTTATGTAGGAGGACAGAACTTGAAGGACGTAGATAAAGCTTGTCAGCTTCTTAAATCGTCTATGATCATGTTCTATACGCCTATCGATAAAGATTCAGGTCTACCGGTCATTATTGGCAAAGACGGCGATGTGGGCCTTCTGAACAAGGGTTACCGTAAGGAGTATGTTTCTATTTTTGATAGAATCGTACTGGACAAGACAAAGGTGACTTTTGAATATTCAGACAACTTGTTGCCTTACCTGAATGCAAAGAGTAATTACACGACTTATATCTACGGAAATATCCGCCAGATGCGTTCCAAGTATGGACCTAAGCTTTACGATTTATTATCAAGAGGAATTGGATTCTACGAGAGTAGAAAAATAACAGTGGATGACTTCAGGTCTGTATTTGGTCTGGAAAAACATAAAACATATCAGTCGTATGGCCGATTGAAGCAGTCTGTGATTACGCCTTCTATCAAGGATATCAATAAGAATGCGGATATCGAAGTATCATTGAAAGAATATAAAAAGGGAAGAACTATCAAAGTATTGGAATTTTTCTTCTCTGGAAAAGTGGATCATCAGCAAAGAGAAAATGACTTTGCTTCTTCTATGGAGCTGTTGAATACTGAATTCAGCCAGGATGCCACTTTGAAAAATACATTTGATAATTTCATTCATCTCTACAGGTTAAACAATAACTGCTACAAAGATGTAGAAGCAAAGATTATTGATCCGGTAATGAATGAAAAGATTTTAGGGAAATGGCTTAGTGAGATTATCACTGAACATGCGGGTGGATCAAGAGAGAAATTTATCATTGGCGTACAGAACAACATGCTTTCTTACATCATGAATGGTAAAACTTCATTGAATATTGAAGCAACTCCAGCCACTGTTGAGTCATCGATCAAAGAAACGCCAGCTGAAGGAGCATTTGGTAATATTGAGATTGTAATCAATCAGGATGAGTTAAATCAGCCAGCAAAACAAGCTCCTACTTCTTATAAATTTGAACCTGTCAATATTCCTTGTCCTGAGTATGGCACTGACCAAGAACTATTCAAGGCACTTTCTACGAAATTGGCAAAGAAGTTAAACCACTTTGGTACGTATGATTTTTCTACCAAAAAATTCGGAGAGTGGCATCAAGTTTATTTGGATGAGTTGAATAACCAGCTTTTTGTATTTTATAAGGATATGAAATCGTTGGGAATTGGTAATTCGGTGATTCGTAAAGCTATTGAAGTGTTTGTCAATGATTTAGAGGAATATCAAGTAATGAAACCTTTGAAGAAGGAAATCAGAGACTTGAGAAATGCTGTTCAGAGAAATGAAATATTCCCTAACAAAGGCACTTTTGCAAAAATGATTAATGACTGGTAGTCTTAATCACCCATTTTAGGAGATAATTAACAAGATTAAGTTAATCTAAGATTTAATTTAATGTGTTACTTTGACCTTTATTAGAATTATATTAGGTTTGTAATTATACAATAATATAACTTCATAGACATGATCGGAGAAAATATCGTCAAACTTCGAAAAAAGAATAACATGCAACAGAAAGAATTAGCACAGCTGATTGATATTTCTGTTCAAGGCTTAATTAAATGGGAAAAGGGAAAAGTAGAAATCCCTTATTCTGGTCTATCCAAGATCGCCGACATTTTTAAAGTACCTTTAGACTATATTGTAAAAGGACCTCCAGCAAAAGTGGTTTCTTTGATCAACTCTAAAGGTGGTAATACAAAGTCGTCTTTACTGAGACAAATTACCATGGGAATTGTGATAGAGTGCCCAGAACTAAAGGTTTTGTGTATTGATACCGATCCTCAGCAAACGTTGGCGATGTACGCTGAAAATGGCAGGCATGAAAACATTGATGTTATCAGTTTTGATTCCAATACAATTGCCGTCTCTGAAAAATACAGAAAGCTGATTGAAGACAGTCAATACAGTTACGATTACATTTTAGTAGATACAGCAGGGTATGTAGCAGTGACAGATTTGCTGACCAGTATTATTGCTAACTCTGATGTGATTGTACCGATTACTCTAAATGAAACAGCATTAGGACCAACAATTTCGAGTATCAGTAATATTGCTGATGTAAGAGATTCATTGGACTTGCCAACCAAAATTATTGGTATTCGAAATAGAGTCAACAGAACGGTGAAGGAATCAAGAATGCCTTTTGAATTGGATGGCTATATGGGATTGAAATTATTGGATACTTTTATTCCTGATTCAATCCAATACCAAAGAGATACTAACTTCAGTAATACGAATATTACAAAAGAGGTGCGTTCATTAATTCATGAATTACTTCCTGTTTTAGAATAAAGTCTTGCTGTTTTACTCACTGTATTAGATCAAATATGAACTATGCTGAACCTAGATAAATTTAAGAAGAAAGAAGAAGAAAAATTAAAAGAAGGTAAAACTTCTCTTAGAGAGAAAGAGTCACAAGAAAAGTTGACGAATGTAGATTATAAATCTCCAGGTGCATTTCATATTGAACCTGAATACAGAGAACTGATTCGTAAGCAAACAGAAGACGAAGCCCGTAACTTTGAAGAATCAATCAAAGCAGAAGGGGTTCGTGAGCCTATTTTATATTGGACACATACACTTAGAGATAATACAGGCGCTAGGGTAGTTCATACTGTTGTAGATGGTCACCATCGCTGTGAGGCCGCAATCAAATTAGGATTAGAATACATTCCTTGTAAAGAGTTAAAGTTCAGTACGCACAATGACGTCCGTATTTGGATGTTGAGAAACCAATTAGGTAGACGTAATATTGGTGATGCTGAAAAGATACGTATTGCTCTTCAATTGACAGAGTTCTTAGGAATTGAGGCAAAGGAAAGAAAAAAACGTCAAGTTCAAGGATTCAACGCTACTGCTGAAAAGAAAGTAGAGACTACTCCGGTTGAAGTTTCAGAAGAGCAAAATGAGTTGGATGATCTGAAAAAATCATTGAATATTGATCCTAAAGGGAGAATCAACAGAGCAGAGGAAGCCGCTAAAATTGCGGGTGTGTCTACTAAGAATGTAACCAAAATGAAAAAGGTTATAGAAAAGGGACCTGCTGATATGTTGAATGCCGTGATGGACGGTTACCTTTCTATCCATAAAGCTTGGACTGAGTTAAGAGCAGTGGAACTGGAAGAAAAGAAAAAGAAAAGCAGAAAGACAAAACAAGTAGATAAGGATTTAACTCCAAAACAAGTTCAAGCTTTATTGAACGATGAAGCTTTAGTGGAGAAAGTAAGTAGAGTGGCACTCGCATTCAGATACCCTGATACATCTTTTGAAGAGCAAGATGTCAGTCCTTCACACCAACATTATAATGATTTTACAATTCGTTTTGTAGAAAATAATGAGGAGGTAAAGCAAAGTAAGTATGTTGATGTAATACAAGTTGTGAAGTTAAATGGTTCAGAACTTTTGCCTCTAGTAGTAGGTTATCAGATTTTCTCTACATTTGATGACCTTCAAAATTTAAACAGCCTAATTGATTTATCTGCATCTTGTCATAAATTTTATATTGTTGTAGATGATTCATTACTAGAAGAAGCAAAACGACAAGTTGAAAAACAAGACCTAAAAGTAGGAATTATTACTACTAATCCATCTCCTCTGATAGAAGTAGCTTTGGAAAGTCATTATATTGAATTGAATGAACATCAAGAATTACAAGTATTGAGAGAGGCTTTTTTCAGATCTTTGTAGTTTCGTGTTAGATTTTATTAGGTCACATATCCAAACAACAATGTATAGCATTTCGTATAAAAAGTATGTTGAATTTAAAATTACATACTTATGCTATCATCAGGATCTAATAAAAATGTAAAGAAGAAATTCAGAAAAGGGGTAACTTTAGGAGATTTAATTCGAATGGGAGTTACTCAAGAAGAGATCAAAAAAAGGTTAGGATTTAAAAAATTATATAGATAAAAAGTGGTTGAGAAACCACTTTTTTTCGTTTTTGGCAATTTTGCCAAAAACGGCAAATTACTTTTTTCCTTCAATGCCAATCGGAGTACAATCATAAGTAAGAGAGTAATTACATTGTAAAATATATTCATTTACTTTTAATCGATATTTCTACAAGCTTTTTATAATCTACTTCCAAGCTTCCTTCTTCTTCATTTTTGTCTTGAAACAAAAACGAAGCAAAAAAGTCAAGGCTTGGAAGTCAAAAGCTAAATTTCATTTCTATCGCCTAAATGATTTTAAACTCGCTACGCTCAAACAAGAAAATCATTTTTAACGGCTCAATACATGAAATTCTTAACGCTTTACCCTTCAAAGCCACAGGGGAGCACTACCCAATGAATAGAGTTGAAAGCCAACTGGCGTGAATGTTAAGCGGAAGCGAAGTGTCATTCGTGCCTATAGATCTTCAAAAAGATCCTAATTTCTAAATACAATAAATAGTGAGAAATTAATTTACAGAGTAGTAATTGTTATTATTGTGTAAGTTTACAGATAATAATAATGCTATTAGAAAACGATTTTGGTAAATTTGCCAAAAACGAAATTATTCTAATTTACCCTTTATGGAAACAGAAAAAAACTGTCCTTGTGGATCAGGGAAAGAATATAAAGACTGCTGTAAAATAGCTCATGATAATATTGAAAATGTAGTTACAGCAGAGCAATTAATGCGTTCTCGTTATACTGCTTTTACACTTGCCAATGGAGAGTATTTGCATAAAAGCCATCATTCGAAGACAAGACCAAAGTCAAGAGGAGAGAGAAGAGAAACAGTAAAATGGGCAAAATCTGTAGAGTGGAAAGGACTTGAAATTATTAATAAGCAACAAGGTTTGGAAGGAGATGATTTCGGTGTAGTAGAGTTTAAAGCCTTTTTTATGGAGAGAGGAAGACCTTCTGTAATTCATGAAAAGTCGACTTTTGAAAAAGAAAATGGGCATTGGGTTTATAAAGATGCATTATAAAAAAAGCTCTGAAGTTAATTTCAACTTCAGAGCTTTTTTATATTATGATTAACCTATGTTAGAGATCTTAGTCTATAATGATTTAAACATTCGGCTGGCATCAAATTCTTTTAAGTTAAAAAGAACAATTGTCCCTTTTCCATAAATATGATCAGATGGAACAAAACCCCAGAATCTTGAATCTAATGAATTATGTCGGTTATCACCCATCATAAAATAATAATCTTGTTGCACTGTATATTCTGTGACTTCCTTTCCATCAATGTAAATTTTGCCCTTTTCAAATGTAGCATTATTGTCTTCATACTTTAAAATAATAGGTAAATACAGCTGACGGTTTTGAGATGTCAGCTTTACAACATCTCCTTTTTTAGGCACTCTTGTCGCTGGGTAAAAATCCGCTTCTCTACTTACTATACTTTTTACTGCTTTGATATGTGGATCTTTTTTGATCACCTCCGCTTTCTTTTCAGAGATATGAACAATAAAATTTCGTTGTCCAGAAGGGTAAATTTTATCGTTGTTGTGATCGTAATGATACAGATCTAATTTCTCTAGTTTCTTTTTCGATAATCCATTTTCTGTAAATACTTCAAACTGATGTTGTGTTTCTACATCATCAAACATTAGTTGATTATTTATATAGACATCTGCATTCCTAACTTCAACTACATCTCCAGGAGTGGCAATACAACGTTTCAAATAGATGGTTTTTAAATCGACAGGTTTATCTTCTGGAGGATAAAAGAACCCTACAATATCTCCTTTTGTGACTTCTGAGAAACCAGGTAAACGATAAGTAGGAAGAGAAATCCAATCTAAACCATAACCATGGATAAGCGGTAACTGTAATGGAGTAGCGGGAGTAATAGCCCCGTAATTTAATTTTGAAATAATAATATGATCTCCGGCTTGTATAGTTGGTTCTAACGAACTTGTTGGAACCACGCTTCTCCAACCAATCAACCATGAGAAAAGTGAAACTAAGATGAGTACTTGAAAGAAATCCTTGACGGTACTTTTTCCTTCTTGCTGAATTTTCTTTGTGTTAATTTTCATTTTGATAATTTTGATTTGACACTTAATATAAAGTTTGTTTTAAGTTTAGTGAGGTCCTTTATTGTATCAATTACGAATATATATTTTGAAATTATTCTTACCAATTAATTATACGATTACTCAAAAACTAAGTTGAAATCAATGTCTTTTTTTCTTTTTTTTAAGTTGAAATCAAATATTGAAATACTATTTTTGTAGAGGTCATTTTACTTTTTTAATCTAATCTTTTTTCTTGTTATGGAGAATGAATTCATTTATATCGCATCCGCATTTTTAGTGCTTTTTTGCCTTACGATAATCTTATTACTTGTAAGTATAAAGAGAGGGAAAAAAATTAAAGAACAAGCAAGTCTATTGAAAAGAAGAGATGATTCAGTAGAGCGTTATAATGCACTTGAAAAAACATTAGAACAAACGAAGAAAGAGGCGCAGGATAACTATTTTGCTCTTGAAGAACGATTGAAAAATGTAGAGAGTGAACTTGACCACAAAGCCAACAACCTTATTCAGACAGCAGAAAAGTTACTAAAAGATCATACAGACTTTTTAGCATCTCAAGTAACGGCGAGTAATTATGTAGAGACCAAAAACAAATTAGAGGAAGTATTTGATTTTTGCTTAGCACATGACTACGAAAACCAAGAGGCACTAAAACAGGCTCAAAAATCCTTGCAACGAAAATTTGAAAATCTTGTAAGAAAGGATTTAGAACAGCAATCTCAAAATGAGTTGAAAGATAAAATGAGAGAGGAGCGTACTTTCCAAGAAAAAGTAAAAGGAGAACTGGAACGATTAGAACAGGAAAAGTTATCCTTACAGAGAGAATTGCACAATGCGATTCATGTAGCCAATGAGAAGCAAGCTCAACAATTACAATTCAAATTAGATAGAGTAGAAGAACACATTCAAAGAGCCTCTGATCAATCTTCTACTTCTACAACCTCGGGTTTTGTGTATATCTTATCCAACTATGGTTCTTTTGGAGAAGAAGTTTTTAAAATTGGTTTTACACAGTCAGAAAATCCACAAGCAGAGATTGATGCTTTAAGTGAAACTTTACCTTTCCCATTTGATATTCACGCCTTGATTAATGCTTCTAATGCAGAGCAATTATATCAAACGCTGAAAGAGAGACTACAGAAATATTCAGTCAATAAAGTTAATTTAGAAAAAGATTTCTTTGCTGTACCGCTAGATAAAATTGTGGAAATAGGAGAGGAGTTAGAAGGAAAGTTTGTTTACGAAAAAGAGCCTGAAGCATTAGAATATTTCCAGTCGATGGAAACATCAGTAGAAGATTTGGAATACTTGCTTCAAGTGAAACGTCAACAGCAAAATTCAGAGGAATAGAATTAGTCTTTTTGTTTTCTGCTTGGGTAGTTAATATTTCCTTTTCAGCTATACATTGTTATACTTTCTCTTTCGAGATTCGTAGGAATAAGTAATTACAGATAAATAATTACTTATGCTTAAATGAAAATGGATTTAACTACCACAGCAACAAAAACAATTACCCCGCCATCGTCAAACAGAATTGTATTTCTGGATTATCTGCGGGTGATCTCAATCACAATGGTTTTAATGGTGCATGCCATAGAAATCTTCTATCTTGCCGTAGACCATGTTTCCATCAAACCCGGAGACGATTTCTGGGTAGCTTTAATGAGTAGTCCAATGAGGGCTTGTGTGCCTCTTTTTGTGATGGCTTCCGGTTATCTATTAGTTCCAGTAAAAGATACCCCAAGTGTTTTTTATAAGAGAAGATTTACCAGAATCTTGTATCCCTTTATCTTCTGGTCTATACTTTACGCTGTTGTTCCTTATATTTTTGGAGCTGATACTTTTGAAGTAATGCAAAGAAAGATGACCACTTTACTTCACAACTTTAATTTAGAATCAGGACACCTTTGGTTTATCTACATGCTAGTAGGCGTTTATTTGTTCTTGCCTATTATTTCACCATGGTTAAAAACAGCATCAAAACGGTTTGTCGAATTTTATCTTGTGCTTTGGTTTATCACAAGTTTCCATCACTATGCAAAACTAGCTTTTCCAAATGGCGTTTATGGTGAAGTTTTCTGGAATGAATTTCATTCACTCTGGTATTTCTCAGGGCACTTAGGTTTTATTGTATTGGCCTTCTATTTTAGAAAGTTTGTAGACTTAGGAAAAACAAAAAGTAGAGTTCTAGGCTTGATCATTTTCCTTATTGGTTATGCGATTACCTTTACTGTTTTCAGAACAATGCTGGATCACACCAATGAAATTTATTTTGTTGAAATTCCTTTCCGTTTCTGCACACCAAATGTCATTTTGATGACAATTGGTTTATTCCTAATGATTCGAACTATTGACTTTCAAAATGAAAAAGTATACCGTGTAGTGAAGGAACTTTCAAGATTAAGTTACGGAGTATATCTATCTCATTTATTCTTTGTAGGAATTTCATGGACATTGATTGTACAACCTATGCACCTTTCTACGCCTGTTTCAATTCTATTGGTTACAGCGCTTACATGGTCAGCAAGTTATATTTTAGTGAAGCTGTTATCATACCTTCCTAAAAGTAAATATTTGATAGGATAAATTTTCCATTAGAGATGTTTCAAATATGCTTCTAGAAAACTTATCCTTTGGATAAAGAATTGGAGAAGCCTCTCGACATTCGAAATGTGATATTAATGCCGTTTAGATTTCGAAACCGAGAGACTTCTCCAATTTTCTTTTAACGAAGAATAGTTGATTCTTAGTTACCTTTTCAATTTTATAATACTATGCGTCACTTTTCCCCAAACTTTAATTTCTTTTTTAGAAATGGAGTAAGGGGTAGACCAATAGCCTTCGCTTGCCATTCTGAAAATTCTAAAATCGTTATTGATATAAGCGATAAATAAATCTCCAGATTTCAAATCTTCACCTTTGGCAACAACAAGAAAGTCTCCTGTTGCCAATCGCCATTCAGGAATATCCCTACTCATTTTACAGAAGAAAGTATTATACCCTCTTTCTATAAGGTCATCTGCAGAAATATCGTTTTCCGCAAAATCTTTTGCAGGACTTGGAAAACCGGTGGCTTCCAAATACTCCTCTTTAAACTTTTCTCCATCTCTCTCGAATTGCAGTTCTTCAATTTCTCCCATCTCTTTATCAATTTTCAATATAACAGTGCAATGACACTGTGGGTAATTTAAGTACGTCAATAAGGGAGATTTTCGTTTACATCTCAAATATAAATAATGATTAAAAAATAAACAATAAAATGTTTAAAAAATAAACTAAATGTAATTCAAAAAATGTGCTTTGTTTGTATTTATTTACCATAGTGATAGAATATCTAAACTTGTAGATCTATATTTGCCACTGAGCTATTAATAACATCTCTCATCAATCAACTTTTATAATACAAACAGCCACTAATAATTATGAAGAATTTTATTTTAATCGGAAGTATCTTGTGTCTCTTATTTTCATCTTGCGAAACGACAGAAGAAATGGACCCAGAAGAATATTTAGGAACTTGGTCGATGACAAGTTTTGTGAACACTGGCTGTAGATCTGAAGCCGATAATGGAGAAGATGAAAGATGGGAAAGCCGTTCATGGACTTTTAATTCAGATGGAACAGGGGAGTTAGTAAGCTTGGAATATGGAGCTCCTGAGGCTTATAAATATGAGTTTACTTATAGAATTGTCGGAGGTGAATTATATACCACTGAGGTGGATGATACAAACGAATACTCAGAAGGTACTATTGAGGTGGAGGACGACCAACTTATAACAGTATATGATAATATTATTACAGGTTGCACAGAAACGATTACTTATATCAAACAATAGTTTATGTGACAATTAGGACTAACCTTCTCTATCAATTGTGTAGAGAAGGTTTTTTTGTGTGAAGACGATTCTAACTTGTTTTAGCGATTTTAAATACATTAATAATAATAATCTATCGTTGAAAGCAGAAAAGTTCAGTAGAGGGTGCTTATATAGCTTTCTGAAGGGTTCTAGAGTATTATTATGCTATATGCTTCAAAACTTTGCATTTTCTCTTCAATATAAAAGCTGAAAAAGGAAAAAGTTGAATCGAAATATTGAGATAAATAAGGAAAACCTCTTGCTCAAATTTCATTTATTAATTAAACACCTGCATTTATCAATCGCTTTTGTAAAGTAAGACAGCACGCTTCACCTTTGCATCATCAAACAAGTTTCTCAACTAAATAATAAGAAGTGAAAAAATACATCGCCTTATTTTTTATTTCATTAATATACATTTCAGTACAAGCAAAAGAAAACCCAATACAAGGTCGTATACCTTCTGAAAACTTGACATTTTTGATGTATTATAACGCAGCTCATATTGCTAAGCATCAAAATATAGAGAAAGAACTTTCTCAAAAAATCCAAGAAGCACATCAATATATAGATGATGTAATGGTGTATACACACAGTGTAGATACCTTTCATGTGATGTTGACGGTGAGGTTTAACTTGAGAGAAGAAATTGCTCCTCAAAAGATAAAAGATTGGGTACTAGAATCGGGTTTGACAATTACGAAAGAAGAGGGGCCGTTTATTAATTTGGAACAAAAAAAAGATGATAAAGGGCGACAATCTCGCTTTGGTTTTTTACATCAAGGAGAAGATTTCTGGACTTTTAAACTCTTGTACAAGCAAGGATTTATCAATGCAGAATACAATGCTTTAAGTGAGAAAAAAATTGAAAAAATCTATACAGAGGAGATCTCTTACACTGAATTTATAAATTACACAGATTCCTTGTATCAGTTGGACCTTCCCAAGGTTAAACCTTTTGTAGATACAGTACTCGAGAAAGAAAAACAAGATATTCTTCAATCCCAAAAGCTTAAAAAGGGTGTAGAATTCCCTCAAGAGCTTAATCACTTGCCAGTGGTTACCTATTTCAATGATCAGACATTTATACAAATAGCAGCCATTTTAGGCTATAATGAGAGCCTATTGGACATATTCTTTAAAAATAAAGCCAAAGAACATCTTGAAATCTTCGAACCGTTTAATCAAGCAGGGAAAGGAGAAGAGATATGGTATGGTGTAGATGTAAATGAAAAAGAAATCAATATTACAAGTTTAACCTCTCAAAAAACGCCAAGCAAGATAGTCAAAATAGATCATGATATTCTGCAGTATTTTCCAAGTGATGCAACAAGCTGGATGATTTATGGTTTTGATGTAGAGTGGTTGCGTAGAAAATTAATCCAGCATTTAGATTTAAAACCAAGAAGGAAAGATGGTGAGTTGAAGCTAAAGGTTTTGACATTGGATGATGATTTTCTGAAGGTATTTCAAACGGGTTTTTTAGCAGTGAGTAAAGGAAATAAAACGTCATCGAGTAGCTTAAACTTTAAAGTGGCTTTCAAAATGCCAAATGCGGAGAAAGGAAGGTTGTTGCTTCAGACTTTCAGTTATGAGATGGATTATTTGAGAAAAATAAATGACAATACTTACTTCGTTATACACAATAAGTTTGATGATGAGCCCACTTACCTTGTAATAGAGGATGATATTTGGATCTTTGGTGTAGGATCTCCAGAAACATTAAGGCAAAAGAATAAAAACGTTTTACAGCAACATCCAGAATTGTCAAATAGTAAAACGAATATGATTATGGATGTTGATGATCAGACATTTGGTGGGAGTAGTGTTTTCGAAAGAATTTACAGTACATCAGAACACCTTTCAAAGAAGAAATTAAGCACAAAAACTATTATAAAGATAAAAGAAAGACCCAACTAACTGATAGTTCCAACAATACAATGGTTAATACACTTGCCAAAAACTAACTAACGTACATAACATAACCTTCTATAAGTTAACAATCAAGCTACTAAGCCACCCTTTAGAGGAATTGGGGTGGCTTTTTTATTTATAAGAGCCTCATAACACAATACCAACCTTCCTATATTAAATCGTTTTGAGGATTACAATTAAAACTTCTTTCGGATTGTAAGTTGCTTCGTTATTATGCAAAGATGAAAATGAAGAAGAAGTTAAGTCCTTGAAAGCAATGTTATAGCCTTGTTTTGCATAAAACGACAATTCTTAAAATTAGTAAAAGCAACGGGTTTCAGAAATATTGTATTTAATGTTAATGGAATGTATATGTTAAAAATGGGTGTGTTTTTAATGAAATTTTGCTTTTCACAAGAAGCTGTTATCAAAGTTGTCGTTTATTATGTTACATTTGGTTATATCACTGTAAAACAGTTGTTATTAATGTTATCAATCTGTGCAAAAGTGTGTTTTTTAGTGGCTTTAAAAGCTTGTTATTTACACATTTTTCCCCTTTTTTTTCAAAAATTATTTTTTACCACATACATTTGAATTGTCACTGAGACGCTTTATACAAAACATAATTCTATTCATTTTATTAAAGTATTTTTTTAATCTGAAGTAATTGAAATGAAATACATTCTATACATACTATTAACAAGCTTATCAGCGAGTATATTCGCACAGAAAGCAGACAGACCTAATATTATTTTTATAATGTCTGATGACCACGCATTACAAGCGGTGAGTGCATACGGACATGAAGTTTCAAAAATTGCCCCTACTCCTAACATTGATCGCATAGCCAATGAAGGCATTAAATTCGATCAGAGTTTTGTAACCAATTCTTTATGTGGCCCTTCGAGAGCTACAATGTTGACAGGAAAGTACAGTCATAAGAATGGTTTTAGAGCCAATACAGATAAGTTTGATTCTTCTCAACAGACATGGATTAGCTTATTGCATGATGCGGGATATACAACAGGAGTAATTGGAAAGTGGCATTTAAAGAGTACACCGAAGGGTTTTGATCACTGGAATATCTTAAACGATCAAGGAGAGTACTACAATCCTGATTTTATTTCAAATGGCGATACGACCTATGTAGAAGGGTATACAACGGATTTGGTGACGGATTATTCTTTAGATTGGATCAAAGAACAGAAAGATACAGATAAACCCTTTGCTTTATTAATTCATCATAAAGCACCACACAGAAACTGGATGCCACCAATTCGTTATGCAAATGAATTTGATAATGTGGAGTTTCCAGTGCCAGACAATTACTTTGATGATTACGAAGGACGTCAAGCGGCAGCAAAGCAGGAAATGGTAGTTTATAAAGATGCTCAAGAAGGACATGACTTGAAAATGTCAGTGGCAGTGGGATCAGACGAGTGGAGAAAAGACATCTGGCCTCATCTATTCGATAGGTTAACCGATGTACAGAAAGAGGCTTGGTTTAAGGCATACCGTGCTAAAAATGATAAAATGAATGCTGCTCAAATGACGAAAAAAGAGATGGCATTGTGGAAATACCAAAGATATTTACAAGACTATTGTGCGACTGTAAAAGCGGTCGACGAGAATGTCGGTCGCGTGTTAGACTACTTAGATGAACAAGGTTTGACGGAGAATACCATCGTAGTGTATACTTCTGATCAAGGATTTTACTTAGGTGAACACGGTTGGTTCGATAAGCGATTTATGTATGAGGAGTCGTTTAAAACGCCATTAGTGATGCGTTATCCAAAAGCAATTAAGGCGGGAAATACGGCTCAGGCAATGGTACAGAATATTGATTACGGACCAACCTTCCTTGACTATGCAGGCGTTACAATTCCTGAAGATATGCAAGGGAAATCGTTGAAAACAGTGGCTGAGAAGGGGAAAACTCCGAAGGACTGGAGAAAATCAGTGTACTATCACTATTACGAATACCCTGGTTTCCATATGGTGAAAAGACAGTACGGCGTGAGAACGGACAGATATAAATTGATCCACTTCTATAATAATATCGACACTTACGAATTTTATGATCTAAAGAAAGATCCTTCTGAAATGAATAACCTGATTGATGCTCCTGAGTATCAAGATGAAATAGCGTCATTGAGAGAAGAATTGGCTCGTTTGATGAAAGAAGCTGAGGAACCGCCTTATGAGTCGTGGAAGAATACGGATTACCGTAAAGAAGCTAGAATGAGGAGGTTGAAGGAGAAGAAAATGAAGGCACAATCAAAAACAAAATAATTCAATAACATCACATTCACTATCTATATGTTTTTATCCTATTTTGCTATACTAATAACACTGTTTACTTCTTTTGGTGAGCCTGTCACTGATAAGAAAAAGAAGCTGGCAGATGAAGAAAAACGTTTTGAAGAAGACGTAAGAATCTTTAATGAAACACATGAGGCTACCTTCCGCTATTTTTGGGAATGGGCTCATCCTGTATCGGGATTGACACCGAGAAGGTCATTGAAAAACAAGCGTTACGATATCGGTATTGGAGCTTCGGGCTTTGGTATTCAGGCAATTATCGTTGGGGCTCACAGAGGTTGGGTGACAAGAGAAGAAGTGGTGGATCACCTTTTGAAAGTGACGGATTTCTTAGAAAATAAAGCCGTTAGGTACCATGGCGTATTTCCTCATTTGATTCATGGGGAAACGGGACAGTTGATCAAATTTGCTGGTCAAGATGGTGCTGATATTCAAGAGACTTCCAACATGATGATGGGCCTTTTGGTAGCAAGAGCTTATTTTGATAAAAATACACCAAAGGAGAAGCAGTTAAGAGAAAATATTACAAAACTTTGGGAAGCGGTAGACTATACCGTACATGAATACCAAGACGGTTTATGGTGGAATCACTCTGATAATCAGGAAGAAAATAACGGTTTGAAGCTATTGATGAAAGGCTACAATGAGGCAATGACGAGTTATGCTCTTGCTTTAGGACACCCTAAACATGCCATCAAAAAGTCTTCGTATCAAGCGTATGTCAACGGAAAGAATTTTGTCAATGGTAGAAAATACTTCGGTTATACATTGGATTTAGGAAAGCCAAAAGGTGGACCGTTGTACTTGGCACAGACGCCTTTTGTGACGATGGATCCTAGAGATATGCAAGATCAATACACATTTTATTGGACAAGAAGCATCGCTCATTCATTGATCAATTGGACGTATTGTTTCAAGTTTGCTCCAGAGGAATACGGTTACTCTCAAGAAGATTGGGGATTGACGGCTTCACAAATTCCAGGAGGTTATAATAACAGAGCAGGACCTTCCAAAGACAAAGGTGTGATTGCGCCATCGGGTGCTTTAGGCGTATTTCCTTATGTGCCGTATCAGTCCATGATGGCATTGAGAAACTTCTATGAAAATCATAAAGAAGGACTTTGGGACAAGTATGGGTTCAAAGATGCGTATTCCATAAAAGATAATTGGTATTCAGATCGTTACTTAGGTTTGGATCAAGGTAGAACGGTCATTATGATGGAAAACTACCGCAGTGGTTTGTTTTGGGAATTATCAAAGAAGATTCCTGAATTACAAGTCGCAAAAGAAAAGATGGAGATTCATTCTCCAGACCACAAAACAGGATTTCCACTAGCAGTAAAAGAGAATATATCACAAAGAGTACAATTAATTCGACATCCTGAATTGAAAGCTTATCATCTGGATTATTTCTTAGAAAATAAAGGAAAAGTAAGCTTTGAATTTGAAACTTTAAATGGTGTAGTGACTACTTTATTTCCCTCTAAATCTAAATCAAAAGGAATGCATCAATTGGTCTTTAATAAAGGGCAGTTCCTTTCGGGCACTAAGGGAAAAATCATTATGAAAATTGACGGTAAACTAACAAACGAACTAGCAGTACAACTTTATTAATGGTAACAGCATGAGAAAATTATTAATTACAGTAGTAGGCTTATTGATTAGTCAGGTGATGTGTGCACAAGACTATTCGAAACAAGTGGAGAAATTGCTGAAGAAAATGACCCTCGAAGAGAAAGTAGGGCAAATGACGCAGTTTACTTCTTCCAGCGATGTAACGGGTCCGACATTGAGAGACAATGTGGAGAAAGATGTAAAGGCCGGACATGTAGGTTCTTTGTTTAATGCCGTTTCTGCGGAGTATACAAGGGAATTACAGCAGATGGCCGTAGAGGAAACACGTTTGGGGATTCCGTTATTGTTTGGTTATGATGTGATTCATGGCTTTAAAACGATCTTCCCGATTCCGTTGGCTGAAGCAAGTTCGTTTGACTTGGAGATGATCAAAGGAGCGGCGAGAGTAGCGGCAGAAGAAGCATCAGCGGCAGGTATTCATTGGACGTTTGCTCCTATGGTGGACGTGAGTAGAGATCCACGTTGGGGTAGAGTGATGGAAGGTGCCGGCGAAGACACGTATTACAACAGTGTGGTGGCTAAAGCAAGAGTAGAAGGTTTTCAAGGAGATGATTTATCGGCAACCAATACGGTTTTGGCTTGTGCAAAGCACTTCTTAGCTTACGGAGCGGCACAAGGTGGTCGTGATTATCATACAGTTGATATGTCGATGCAGACATTACATGACGTTTACTTACCGCCTTTCAAAGCGTGTGTAGACGCAGGTGTAGAGACTTTTATGACGTCATTCAATGAAATCAATGGAACACCAAGTACTGCCAATCCTTATTTATTCAAAGAAATATTGAGAAATCAATGGGACTTTAAAGGAATGGTAGTGACGGATTACACAGCTATCAATGAATTAATTCCTCATGGTATCGCTGATAATTTACAATCAGCAGGTGAGTTGGCGGTCAATGCAGGTATTGATATGGATATGGAAGGTGCAGTTTTCTTAAATACTTTAGTAAAAGCAGTCAAAGAGCATAAAGTATCAGAAGAAACGATTGATGAAGCGTTAAGAAGAATCTTAACGGTGAAGTTCAAATTGGGCTTATTTGATGATCCTTACAAATACTGTAATGCAGAAAGAGAGGAGAAAGTAACGCTTTCAGGAGATTTTAAGCACAAAGCAAGGTTAGCGGCACAACGTTCTATCGTTTTATTGAAAAATGAAAATCAAACACTTCCGATAACATTAAGTAATACGAAAAAAATCGCTTTGATTGGTCCATTGGCCAAAAGTAGAAAAGATGTATTGGGAGGATGGAAAGCAAAGGGTTCTCCTAAGAATGCTCAATCACTTTTTGAAGGCATGAAACACGCTACAGCTGGCAAGGCGGAGTTACTTTATGCGAAAGGCTGTAAGTTAAGTGGTGAAGATAAATCAGGGTTTGAGGAAGCATTGGAAGTTGCAAAAAAAGCAGATGTAATTGTATTGGCAATTGGGGAGTCAAGAGTGATTTCTGGTGAAGCGAAAAGTAGATCTGACATTTCAGTACCGGGTGTACAGACGGACTTGTTAGCACATTTAAAGCAAGCCGGAAAACCTATCGTAGTAGTCTTGATGAATGGTAGACCGCTGACTTTAGAAAGAGAAGACGAACTAGCGGATGCATTACTAGAAACGTGGCACTTGGGTACAATGGCAGGACCGGCTATTGCAGATGTGATTTTCGGTGGTTACAACCCTTCTGGAAAACTGCCAATGACTTTCCCAAGAAATGTAGGTCAAATTCCAATTTTCTATAATGTGAAAAACACTGGTCGACCTTTCAATCCAGAAAAACCTTCAGGTTATAAATCTACTTACTTGGACGTACCCAACACTCCGCTTTATGCTTTTGGATACGGTTTGAGTTACACAAAATTCGAGTATTCTGAAATCAAAATGTCTTCAAAATCAACAGATAATGAAATTACTGCTTCTGTTGAAGTGAAAAATATTGGAGACTACGACGGAGAGGAAGTAGTGCAGTTATATGTGCAAGATGTGGTCGGAAGATCGACAAGACCATTGAAAGAACTGAAGGGTTTTGAGAAGATTTTCTTGAAGCAAGGAGAGACTAAAACAGTCACTTTCAACATCAAAAAAGAAGACTTGACCTACTTCCGTTGGGATATGAGCGAAGGGGTGGAAGCTGGAGATTTCAATGTCTATATCGGCACAAGTTCTGATCATGTGAAAAGGGCTTCATTTACATTGACAAAGGGATTTGAAGTAGGAAAAGGTAATCCGGTCAAATCAAAATAAAGGAACACTGTTTCAAGTGTTAAGCGACAGCGTCACTTGGAACTGCACATTGGCGAAGTCTCCCGACTTCGAAGTACAAGTAATAAGTAATATTTATTTCGAAGTCAGGAGACTTCGCCAATATTCTATCACAAGTGACGCCTACCGGCTTAACACTTGCGACATAAATAATTCAACCAAAAAATAATTACACAACTACATAAACCTGTTTGATACAACCAAAAACATCAAGCAAAAACTTCTAAGAAACATCATACAATCTATTTACTGAAATGAAGAAAAACTACTTTTCAATTTTTTTATCCCTATGGATCCTTTCCTCTTGTACCCAAGAGAAAGTGGAACAATACGTCGGTCAACCGAAAGACCTAAGGTATGCGGGGGTAGCTGACTACAAATGTGGAGACTTTTTCACTACCTATCAGCCTTCTGTTTTCGTGGGAGGCGGTGAAGCTGAATTTAAGATTACCAACGTTGTCAATACTTCAGGAGAAGAGATAGAAGTGACCAACAACTTCTCTATTGATCCAGGTAATGGCGTAATCTCATTTTTAGAATACAATAACTTACTGCCGGGTGAGTACACATTTGATATTGCTGTAACCAATGCCATTGCAGAAGTGAATTTCCAAAATGTATTATCATTTGAAGCACACCAAGCGGAGCCTAGCGGATTGTATTACCTTCCGAATTTATACTCCACTTACGGTACCAATATGGAATTTTCAACAGCATTTCCCAATGTAAAAGGAGGAGGTCCATATACTTACAAATTGAATAATCACACGGATGTTTTCACGATTGATGCCACAACAGGAAGCATTCATTTAGCCAAAGAATACACTATTGGTGATGATGAGTTCAAGGAATTTAAGTTAGATGTTGCCGTAGAAAATGCACAAGGCGAACAAATGCAAGAAAGTATCATGGACATTGAAGTATTAGGAGCGAATATCGGTCAATTGATATTTCATGGCATTGCGATCAAAGGCGATAGCGAAAGTTATGGATTACAAAATCTGACTTCCAATAATTACTACGGAACAGTAACCAAAGAGCTGTCAGGCGAAGAGTATACGACGGTATTGAACGATTCTACGCACAATCCAAAGTTTGTAGGAGAAACTTGGAGAAGAGCCTGGGCAGGACAGGTCTTTCCTTATCAGCAAGAAGACGGCGTGATTACGGAACGTGTATTAGTAGCCTATTGGTCTGATAGTGAAGAATCGAGAAGTTTCTTAGCCACTGAAACTGTAGATCTAACCAATTATACTACAGATGCTTATATCGAAACTTCAGGACTTTGGAGATACAGTGGTGGGGCTGAACATGTCAATCAGCATTTAAGTGTGGCCATTATAGATGTGACAGAACTAGACGAAGGATCCCCTGTAGCGTCTGAATGGGAAATTTTAGAAAATGATATTTCGGACCGCTTTATTCAATTCCCAACAGACGGACTTATCAAAGAAATAGACTTAAAACTGAATGGATCTTTAGAGGTTCAAATTCCAGAAAAATACTTGGGCAAGCAGATCCAAGTGGCGCTCATTGCTGATTTCTTAAACCCAGAAATCGGAGCATTAACAAGAAGGTTTTATGTACACGAACTTCAAGTAAGAGCAAAATAATGAAGAGGATTATGAAACAAGTTACTTACAAATATATATTCATCTTATTGGCTTTGGTATGCTCACTCTCTGTTCAAGCACAAGAAGAAACAGAAGAAAAACCAAAGTTTGTAAGAGTAACAGGTATGGTGTTGGATCAGGAAGATGATCTGCCTATTCCGGGAGCAAGTATTTTGGTGGAAGGCACAAAACACGGTACAGCTTCTGATTTTAATGGAAAATACTCTCTCCGCGTAAGAGAAAATGCTACACTATCGGTTTCTTTTATTGGTTATCAAACGAAAAGCATCAGTGTAGAAGGAAGAAAAGAGATTATTGTTCACCTCAAAACAGATGTGGAAGTTTTGGATGAATTGGTGGTCATTGGTTATGGTAAGCAAGATGCGAAAGAGGTATCGGGTTCCATTAAATCAGTGGTGATTGATGACGAAATCGCTTCCATGCCTGCCGCTTCTTTTGATCAGCTGTTGCAAGGACGTATGGCCGGTGTACAGGTTTACTCGGGCGAAGGCGGACCGGGACAAGCTATGAACTTTGAAATCAGAGGTACAAACACCATCACGGGAACATCAAGCCCATTGTATGTGATTGATGGATTTCCATTGGAAGACCCAACATTGTTCAGTTTAGATCCTGCGGATATAGAGCGTGTAGATGTATTGAAAGATGCCTCTGCTACGGCGATTTACGGATCGAGAGCCTCTAACGGTGTAATTTTGATCACGACCAAACAAGGAACAGCAGGGAAACCAACCGTCACTTTTAATACAAAAATGGGAATGTCACAAATTCCCGAGGAAAGAATAATTAAGACATTAAGCCCTCAAGATTATGTAGAGGTACAACACGACATAGGAGGAGGAGATCCATGGGGAGAGTCTTCTAACTACACTGATGAAGACTACACCAATTGGCAAAAAGAAATTTTCCGTCAGGCACCTTTCCAAAACTATACTTTATCATTGAAAGGCGGTTCTGAGCAAACAAAAGTATTTACCTCACTAGGTTATGTTAATCAGCAAGGAACATTATTGAACTCAAGTTTTGAGCGTTTAAATGGACGTTTGAAACTGGATCAAAGTATTGGGAAATTGGTGGATATGAGCGTGAATTTGAATTACGCAAATTCCAAACATGTAGGAATGAAAACGTCTACAGCACAAGTTTCAGCCATCAAATCAGCGATTATGTTTAAGCCAATGACCCCTAAAAACGGCGATTTGGAAGACGAAGATGAACTGAGTGCAGGATTCTATCCGCCAACACAAACACTCAATAATACAGACCGCGAAAGCGAAGTGGACGCCTTGCAAACCAATATCAACTTCACGGTGAAATTGGCAGAAGGGTTAAAGTTCAGAACGCAAGTAGGGTATCAGATTAATGTCAACAACGGCAGAACGTTCTTCAATTTAGGAACCAATCAAGCCGACAGAAGTGGTGCGGGCATCAATGGTACATTAAGTGCTTCGAAGACAGAGAATTTCTTGAATGAAAATGTATTGTCGTACAGCCTAAACCAAAATGGACATCACTTGGAAGCCATTGCAGGTTTATCCTTCCAAATGACGGAACGCTTTAACCAATCTTCATCTGCTAATCAGTTTCCATTGGATGATTTAGGGTGGAATAATATGGGAATTGCAAACGTGGCTCAAATGCCAAGTTCATCGTCCACTCAGCAAAATTTGATGTCAGGTTTTGGTAGGGTCTCTTATACTTACAAAAATAAATACATTGTGACGGCCTCACTCAGAGCAGATGGGTCATCAAGATTTAAAGAAGGCAACCGCTTTGGTATATTCCCATCAGCGTCGGCCGCTTGGAGAGCTGGAGAAGAAGAGTTTGTAAAGGACTTAGGTGTATTTGATGAATTAAAATTCAAAGTAGGTTTTGGTACTACCGGTAATAATAGAGTGAGTGATTTCGATTTCTTACCTACCGTTGGCGTCTCTTCAGGCTACTATTTTAATGGTGCTTACTCCTCTGCTTTCTATCAAAAACAATTGGCCAATACAGACCTCAAATGGGAAACTACTCAGCAGTTCAACGTGGGTACAGATATGGGATTCTTCAACAATAGAGTTTTATTGGATCTAGAATATTACTACAACTTGACAGACAACCTATTATTTAACGGTAGAATTGCACCTTCTACAGGTTATAATAATGTGAAGCAAAATATCGGTGCAGTTGCAAATCAAGGAGTGGAACTTTCATTGAATACGGTTAATGTAAGGACAAAGAATTTCCAATGGTCTACCAACTTCAATATTTCATTTAATAGAAGTGAAGTCAAAAAACTATCCTACGGAGAGGATTTCAGATTGTATGATCCAAATGTAGGAGGAATGTTCTCAGGGGAGTTGTATTACGGACTTTTTGTAGGTCAGCCTATGACACAAATGTACGGTTACAGATATGACGGAATGTATCAGGTCGATGACTTTATAAAAAGTGCAGACGGGAGTTTGACGCTGAAAGAAGGCGTACCGGAATTCATTTCTCAAACGGGAGAAGTAAGACCCGGACATCCAAAATACCGTGATTTGAATGGAGACGGACAGATTGATGAAAACGACAAAGAGATCATCGGTGATCCGAACCCAGAGTATTACGGTGGTTTTACGAATACTTTCACTTTCAAAAACTGGGATTTAAGCATCTTATTGACATGGTCAGTAGGCCAAGACGTTTTCAATGGCAATAATGCTGATTTTGGTGTGGTAGGAAGCCAAAGAGGTCGAAATTACTTGGAGCAAGTAGCCAATAGATGGTCGTATGACAACCCAACTTCAGAGGGCGTTTGGGCAGTGCCAGGTCCTGGATTAGAATACTCTTACCACCAAGTTTACGGAGGGCATCAAATGAGTGATTACTTCATAGAAGACGCCTCTTTCTTAAGAATTAAAAATATTACGCTAGGTTATAAAGTCAATAAGCAGTTTTTGAAGAAACTAAAAATCAAATCCTTCAGAGTATATGGATCAGTGGATAACCTTTGGGTGTTTACCAATTACTCAGGCTACGATCCGGAAGTATCCGTAAGGAGTCAAGCCATGTACAGAGGCATTGATTATTCTTCTTATCCTGCCGCGCAATCAGCCATCCTAGGTCTTCAAGTATCCTTCTAACTGACAGAGAAATGAAAAGATTTAATTACATATTATTCATCATTATCGCTACACTAAGTGCATGTTCGTTTTTGGATTTAGAACCCAAAGATGAACTGACAAGAGATAATTTTTACAAAAATGACAGAGAAGTAACCTTAGCTTTGTCAGGCGTTTATGCACAGCTACGAACGCTGTATGCAGAAGATTTTTCGGTTTGGCTAAACGTGGGAACGGACGAGATGCTTTACAGAAGAGCCACGTTTGGAAAAGAATTAAGCCGAATGTCATACAATGAATCTGATATAGATTTGGCTAGAATCTGGAAAAATAGCTACACGGCTATCAATATTGCCAATGACTTTATTGGGTCGTTGTCTGCATTGGATACCATCCCTAATTTAAAAAGAACAGACCACGACTTAATGTTGGGAGAAGCCTTGACGCTAAGAGCAATGTTCTATTTCAATATGGTAAGAATGTGGGAGCATATACCATTACGTTTGGATCATTTCACTGACCTCAACGGTAACTTGGAGGACTTGAATTTACCCAATGTACCGGCCAATAAAATCTATAATCAAATTGTGGCAGACTTGGAAGCCTCATTAGAATTGATGAACGAGCGCCCAAAGCAATACGGAAGAGTTTCGAAACAAATTGCTCACGGTATTTTGGCAAGAGTATTCTTAAATATGGCAGGGGCGAGAGTACAAGGAGGTGATTTTGGAAAGGATTACTGTTTGAATAAAGTAGTAGAGCACACCAACGCCGTGGTAAACTACGGTTATCATACGCTCTTACCAGAATATGAAGAGGTTTTCTTGAATGAGATCAAGGGCATCAGAAATGATGTGGAAGTGATGTGGGAAGTAGATTTTACAGTTTCAGACAGTAGAAATTTAGGAGGAAGAATCGGTAATTTCAATGGAGTACAAATCAGCTTTACTTCAGGTAATCAACCTTTCGCAACAGCCAATAGTTACATTGCTCCAACCATGCACAATGCTTTGTACAGCAATACAGATACTAGAAAAGCATGGAATTGTGCCGACTTTAGCTTCAACAATGACGGTGACTTTTACTTTCCTGTTTTTACCAAAAATCAATTAAGATGGTACCCTGGAAAATGGAGAAGATTGGATTTGGGAAGAGATTCCAACGGAGAATTAGATGACACTGCAGAAAGCTTAGAAATGGGCGTCATCAACAAAGATAGAACCTCAATTAATTTCCCATTGTTGCGTTACAGCGATGTTTTATTGATGAGAGCAGAAGCATTGTACCTTTTACAAGGTGAAAACGAACAGTCTAATCAGGATATTGAATTGGTAAGAAATAGAGCCAATGCAGGTACTTTGGAAGAAGGATTAATGCAAGTGGACGGTAACTATATGAAGCTGATTCAGGAGGAACGCAGAAGAGAACTTTGCTACGAAGGTCATAGAAGGTTTGATTTGGTACGCTGGGGAACGCTATTGGAAACAATGAGAGATTTGAGTGAAAACATCAGAGCAAACCCTAGCTTCAGAGAAGAGCACGAAATACAGTTAGTGGCACCAGGTGAGAGGGTAGAAGAGAAGCATGTGGTGTTCCCAATTCCTTCAGACGAATTGCAGATCAACGTGAACATTAAACAACACAACCTTTGGTAAACGGAATTGACATGAAAAAATTACTCATAAATATAGTGGCAATGTTGAGTTTTACGGCTTGTTTAACAGAGCATGATGTAGACTTCACGTTACCTGCCGAAGCTCCTCAAACATTATTGTATCATCAAAATGATGTGGTAAAGCCTTTCACACTCTCGTTTGAGGGTGTGGCACCAGAAACTATGGCGGATGGAGCATTGAACTATGATATCTCCAAAGTGGCATGGATTCAGGCTTCAGACACGACAGTGGTCGAAGACAGCATCAACCCTTTCTCCATTAATCAAGAAACGGGCGTGATCCAATACACTCCTCATGACTCTACAAAGCTAGGAGCCTATTTGATTGATGTAATGCTCAACAATGAAGTAGGAACGACAGCATTTACCAATGCCTACCGAGCTGTTTTGGAGGATTGGCGACCGATTGTTTTCATTGAAGCAGAGGATGAGAACATCGAATTATTGATTGATAATGCAGGCCAGCCTCTTTCCTCTATTGTGACAGATGCGAAAGTCAACGTGGTAAGATGCGAGACTTCTGATGTGAAAATCGACATTACTCCGGCACTTCCCGAAGGCACTCAATTATTATTACATTCCACGGGTTATTTGTATTTTACAGGAGCAGTGGAGCAAAACACCTATACAGTGGTATTGTCAGCTGAGAATGAATACGGCGAAGCACAAGAACAACCAATGCTGTACTTCCATACCAAAGTGGCTTCAACGGTAGAACGACCATTGTTTGAAATGGAAATTACGTCCAATTACAAGCCAGATGGATTAACTGAATTTGAGTTTGAAGGTATGTTCTTCAAGCAGATTTCAGGACCGGAAATCACTTCGGCTACGACTTGGTGGAACATCAACCGTGAAAAGAAAAACCATCCTGACCAATCAAGAAACGGAAACTACATCACAAGATGCTATGCTAGAACATTGGAAGAAAACTCTCAAGCAGAGCATATGATGGTCCCTCTAGGTTCATTTGATACAGAAAATCTCCAAACCATCATGACCGAAACAGGCGTACTTTTCAACGCCGGCGTAGACATTACTGGAGATCAAAGAATCGAAATCAGAGCCGTAGGAGAAACCGCCTATAACGAAGCAATAGCAAATAATGACGTAGCTTCAAAAATCGATGATTGGCCATTGGTATACACTACAGCAGAGCATGAAAGAACTGAAAAGGGTTGGTTCTTTATTCACCATAATGCGGAAGCAGGTGTAAAAATCAACGACGCTAAAATGAAAATAGTGGTCCTCTACAGACACATGGGAGCAATCAACAGTGGCTATATGGGATTGGACCAATTGAAAGTCACCGGCAAGTATTTGCTATTTGATTAGACCTATGTTTCAAGTGTTAAGCGATAGCGTCACTTGGAACAGGACATTGGCGAAGTCTCCTGACTTCGAAAGATGTTAGTTAGAAGTCGGGAGACTTCTGATGATCTGTAGGACACGAATGACGCTTTCGCTTAACATTCGCGCCAGGGAGATTTTCTACCCAATTTGTTTGGTAGTGCTCCCCTGGCCTTGAAGGGAAAAGCGTTAAAAATTTCATGTATTGAGCCGTTAAAAATGATTTTCTTGTTTGAGCTTTAGCGAGTTTAAAATCATTTAGGCGAGAGGAATGGAATTTAGCTTTTGACTTCTAAGCCTTGAATTTTTTGCTTCGTTTTTGTTTCAAGACAAAAATGAAGAGGAAGGAAGTTTGAAAGTAGGATGTTGAAAGCTTGTAAAATGATTAACGGATAGCTGACGATATTTTAGAGAAGTGGCTTCAAACGAACCACATTCTCCAACATTGACAGAAGAAATGAAAGAATAATGAAAAAGTTACATCGAAATATCATTACAATAATCGCTTTTATTTTGGCGACTCCGCTGATGCTTTCAGCGGAGGTACGCCCCAATGAAGTGGTGATTGGACTCGACGATTCTATTCAGCAACAACTGTTGAATTTAGAAAGCATTCCTTATTGGAAAGACAGCACTCGCTTGATTTCTTACGAAGAAATGCTGGTCAGGAATCCGAAATTCGATGTAACGGATCATTATTCGAAAGCAGATTATGACAATGAGGCCAACTACTGGTTGAAGTTTAAAGTCAATATTGATCACAACAGCGCTAAGCATTGGCTTATTGAAATTTACGATCAGAAAATACAAGAGATCTTCGTTTTTCTTCCATTATTGGACGGTAGTCTGAAAAAGGAAATCATGGGTGCTTCTCATCCTTATGCAAAAAGAAGGTACGATCACAAAAACTTCGTCATTCCACTGACACATGATATCGATTTTTCAAAACCAATTTTTGTCAAGATCAATAGCAATAAGAAAGTGGACCTTCATATGAATTTCCGAAGCATCAACCGTTTTGTGCAGTACTCTACCAAAGAATACCTATGGTTTGGCTTACAGTATGGTGCTTTTATCATTATGGCGGTGTACTCACTTTTGCTTTGGACGAGTATCCGAGATTTCAAATACATTGCTTATATCGGGCATATCGTGGTGGTGTGTCTGTATAGTATGACCAACGACGGTGTTGCGTTCCAGTTTTTATGGCCCAAAACGCCAGCTATCAATACCTTTATTAATGCCTTTCTGAGTTTTGCGGTATCTCTGACAGTGACCAATTTTATCAGAGAAGTCGTAGATAAAAAGTACTTGACAAGGTCTTATCATATTGCCATCAATGTACTTTTCGGCATTCAGTTTCTGGTATTGGTTTTGACTATAATGGGCGAGGTTCCCTCAGAAGGAAGACTCTCGTTGGTGATCACCTTGCCCGTTTTACTTTTCGGGTTGACCAGTATCTACCGAAAATCCACCATGTCACCCTATTACATCATGGGGATTAGTTTTCTGCTGATCGGATGCATTATATGGTACATGAAATGGTACGGTGTGATTCCTCATAACTTCTTCACTTTTTATGGTTTCAGAATGTCAGTCATTGCTGAAATGTTGGCATTCTCTTTTGCTCTTTATGACACGTTACGTCTTTTGAAAGAAAGCGAACACCAAGCACAACGTAAGCTTTTGAATCAGCAAAGAATAACGGAATTGATGCACGAACAGGTGATTGAAGAGCAGAAGAAGAACATTGAGTTGAGTAATAAGGTCAATGAAGAACTGGAGCAAAAAGTAAAGGAGAGAACGGAGGAACTACAGAAAAGAGAAATGCAGTTGGAGGAATTGAATCAGCAACTTTCGCAAAGAGCAGAGAAGCTGGGAAAAACCAATTACAAGCTCGATGTCACCAACTACAACCTGAAAGATGAAATCAAAAAAGTCATTGAGAAACGCTTTATCAATCAGGTGGTCACACTGACCGAATTCCAAGATTTATTCCCAGATGCAACGGCTTGTAAGCGTTATTTGGCTAAGCAAAAATGGAGTAATGGATTCAAATGTAAGCAATGCGGAAACTGTTCAGGTTCTAAAACAGGACAGACATTTACCATGCGTTGTACCAAGTGCGGTTACGTAGATTCAGTGACGAGTAATACGGTTTTCCATGGCGTCAAGTTTGATCTGACCAAAGCCTTTTACCTTTCCTACATCACACTTTATCAACCCGACGCCTACCGCAATATTGAGTTGAGTGAAATGCTGAATATGTCGAGAAATACAATTTCGAAGTTTAAGACCAAAGTGAAAGAAGCGAAAGAGAACAAATTACTCATTCCAAATTTCACCATTGAAGAAAACAATACCATTGAAATAGACGAAAAGAAGCAAGCCTAATGAAAGAGGTACTTATAAAAAGAATATTATGGCTATTGATGCTGACAAGTGGAACATCTTTAGCACAAGACCGCCCCAATTTTTTGATTATCGTAGCCGATGATTTGGGGTATGCAGATGTAGGGTATCATCATTTGAGTAAGGATATTCCTACCAAAAACATTGATAAGTTAGCAGAAAAAGGCGTAGTCTTTAAAAACGGTTATGTTACTGCACCGGTTTGTGGTCCTTCACGCGCAGCGCTACTGACGGGTAGTTATCAGCAGAGATTTGGTTTTAAAGATAATCCAGGTCCTTTCCGCCCTTCTCCAGAAGTGGTGCCGGGCATTTCTGATGATTTCCCTACCATTGCTGAAAAATTACAGGAGAATGGATATGCTACCGTTGCCATTGGAAAGTGGCATTTGGGAGGACAAGAGGATCGAAACTACTTACCGCTTCAAAAAGGGTTTGACCATTATTATGGTTTCTTGGGTGGTGCTTCTTCCTATTATTTTGAAGACGAATGCTCTCAATTTTTTATGGAAGATGATCAGCCCATCAAAACACCCAAAGTATACCTAACGGATTTATTTGGTCAGAAAGCCATTGATTATATTGATGCACACGATCAGCAACAACCTTTCTTTATGTATTGGGCACCTAACGCAGTTCATACGCCATTGGAAGCACCTCAGGAAGTGTTGAAGAAGTTTGATCATATCAAAGATCCTAACCGAAAAAAGCTTGTGGCCATGCAGTATGTCATGGATCAGAACATCGGAAAAATCATTCAAAAATTGAAAGAAAAAGGGATATACGAGAACACCATGATCGTATTTATCTCTGATAATGGAGGAAAACCTGGCGATAATGCATCTCTCAACCTTCCCTTGAACGGTGATAAAGGGACTTTATTTGAAGGTGGAATCAAAACGCCTTACTTGATGCACTTCCCTGCACAATTACCTAATGGGAAAATCTATGAACCTATGGTATCAAGTATGGACATCTATCCTACATTATTATCATTTGCGGGCATTCCTCTTCCGGTACACATTGATGGTGTCAATTTAATTCCATTTGTCACCACGGATAAACATCAGCCACACCATCAGCTGTTCTGGAAGAATGCCAACAAGTGGTGTGTTCGTCATGGAGATTGGAAACTGTTTTACGATAAGAAAGCCAAAAAGGAAAGATTGTATCACATCAGTGCAGACCCTTATGAAAAGGAAGACTTGTATAAAAAGAACCCTGAAAAAGTAGAGGAATTGAAAACCATCTATGCCCATTGGGATCAGAATAATTCAAAAATTGCTTGGGGTTGGAATCCTTCGGCAGTAGGAAAATACAAAGTACATAATCAGTTTACTTTTGAAGAAATCATCCCTGAACGTTTTGAAAGCAAGCAGTTCCAGCAAGTAGAAGTGATTCAAAACCCTCACAAAAAAGGATTGAATCAGAGTGAACATGTTTTGGAATTGGAACATGGAGAAAGTACTTCAAAAATCCGTGTTTCACATGCACCAATGTCACCCAAAGAATTAGGGTACTGCCATTTGAAAATCTACGCTAAAAAAGCAACTGAAGTAGAAGTACATTTGAAATTAGGAGACGAAACCGAATTCAATCATCAAGTCCAAACGTATACAACAACAGGACAGTGGCAGGATTTAGTCTTTGACTATTCCAAATTCAAAGGAAAGGTGAAAGGATTGGAAATTGTCTTCAAAGGCAAGAATTCAAAAATCTTTGTAGACGATATATGGTGGAATAAAAACCCACAACCTATCACCGTCAATGATGCTTCTAAAGTAGAGCAAATCCAACTTTTTACTAGTATCAAAAATAAAAACAAAAAAGTATTGACATGGAAACCTATCCCAAATGTAGACGCCTATGAAGTAAGGCATAAAGGGATAGTGATTGCAACAACAGTCAAACATTACGTCCAGATAGAAAAAGGCCTTCCATTACGAGAGATCAAAGTGAAAGCCAGATCGGATCATAAACTTTAAAGTATTTCTGTTTCAAGTGTTAAGCGATAGCGTCACTTGGAACTGATCATTGGCGAAGTCTCCCGACTTCGAACCACCGACCAAATACATTTCGAAGTCAGGAGACTTCACCAATATAGAATCACAAGTGACGCCTTAACGGCTTAACACTTGCGACATAAAAAAAGAATAAAGAGACATTCAATAATAATATCATGAAAAGCATCATCAATTTTAGTTTTTACTTATTAGTAAGCATTTTTTCCAGCGCATTATTCGCACAAAGTACCACACCGAACATCCTATTAATCACAGCGGATGATATGGACTTCAATTCCATCGGTGCCAATGGTAGTAAAGTAGAAGACATCACACCGAACATTGACAAACTCGCCTCACAAGGCATTCGATTTACAAATGCCCACGTTACAGTAGCCGTTTGTATGCCGTCAAGAGGTGTAATCGGAACAGGCTGTTACCCCAACAACAGTGGTATGACAGGCTTTTTCCCTTCCAAACCGGAAGTGCCTACATTGGCAGAGGAATTAAAAAAACAGAAGAATTATAAAACGGGTATCCTTGGAAAAGTAAAACACTCTACACCGAAAAAAGTAGAAAAATATGTGTGGGAATATCAACAAGACTCTAAAGATTTAGGATCAGGTAGATCTCCAAAATTATACAAATCGCACTTCAAGAAATTCTTGGAGCAAGCGAAATCAGAAAACAGACCTTTCTTTATGATGGCCAACTCTCACGATCCACACCGTCCATTTTTCGTAGACAGTCCAAACTATGAAAGAAACGGTAGACAGAGACCTTCAAGAATCTATACTCCAGAAGAAGTGGAAGTACCAGGTTTCTTAACGGATATGCCAGAAATAAGACAAGAATTAGCGAACTACTTTAGTTCCGTAAAACGATGTGACGACACTGTTGGAGCATTATTGGAAGCCTTAGAAGAAGAAGGCCTAACAGAAAATACCATCATCATTTTCTTGTCTGACAACGGTATGGCCTTCCCATTTGCCAAGTCCAATGTGTATTTACAATCCACAAGAACACCATTTATGGTCAAATGGCCAAAGCACATTCAGGCAGGGCAGGTCAATGAAAAAGATATGGTTTCTATGGTCGACTTAATGCCAACACTTTTAGAAGCGACAGGTCTTGAGATTCCGGCGACATTAGACGGAAGAAGTTTCTTACCGATTTTAAAAGGAAAGAAACAAAAAGACAGAGACATGATTTACACGCATTACAATGAAACATCAGGTAGCAAAGCCTTCCCAATGCGTGCTGTACAAACACACGATTACTTGTACATCTTCTCACCATGGGCCGTAGGAGGTAGACAATACAAAACGTCATCGATCAACGGAAAAACATTTACAGCCATGAAAACAGAAGCGGAAACAAATCCTGAAATGAAAGAGCGTGTAGATTTCTGCCTTTTCAGAACTGTTTCAGAATTCTATGATTTAAAAAATGATCCGAACGGTTTAAATAATGTGATCAACTCTCCAAAATACGCAAAGCAACAAGCGGAGTTTGAAAAAGCCATGTTGGAATACATGCAAAAAACAGAGGATCCTATGTTGGACATGTACAATCACAAAGAGGATGAGCAATACTTGATCTCTGCCACCCAAAAGCACCAAGAGTACGTCAATGAATTGAACCGTATTCGCAGAGCGGAAAAAAGAAAAGCGAGAGCAGAAGCTGGTGAAACAGGTAAGAAGAAAAAGAAAAAACAGGCACATTAATCCCCTCTAATAGCATCAATTTCCAAGGTTGAGCAAAAAAATGAAAAATTTTCAATAATTCGATAGGGATTTCAATAGTGAAATACACTTCTGTAGATGAAAAGGTAGTTAAGTAAAGCGATTTATCTTAGTAAATCAATCGTAGTGTAGTGATAGAGGTGATGTTTTGCATCACCTTTATTTTTTTGTCTCCATCTGTTTTTGTTATAAGTTACAAACTTAAACAATACAATACTCAAGTTCGCAGTGACGCCTCTCGGCTTGACACGATGAACAGTGGGTAACTTATAATCTTCTAGAGTTTTTGTCACCACCGTTCAAATACATTATGAGGTCAATAGTACGATATTTTGTCATTTTATAACCGATTTTATTCTCCATAGATTTGTGGATGCTATCATATTCAGTTTTATTGATTATAGTATTACAAAATGAGAGATAATCAAGATAGGACTTAGTGTTTTCAACTCTATATTTATGAGGAAATTCATTTTTTAAATATCTATAAATCCTACTATCCCAAATAGCAAATTTATTTGGGTTGATAAAATGTAATAATTTGGATGTACCAACTAAAGAATTATTAAAGCACTCCTTTAATAATTCTAGTTCATTTTCTTTCAAGGTATTATCTTTTTTGGCAGAATTTAAAATCTTAAGTACTTCATTTAATTTTGTAGATTTGAAATTAAAAATTGTAGGCATCCATCCATATGTGAAATTAATACCTATTACTAAATTATGTTTTGTTATTTTTTCAAGATCTTTAAAATATTTCACAAATTCTTTGTATGAAATAAAATCAGAGCTTTGTTTATCAATTTTTATCTTTTGCTCATCGATTAAGAATTGTTCAATTGTATTTTGGTTTAAAAGTTCTATTAACATAATTAATTGTTTTAGATACAATGTTTAAGATATGTGCCTGTTATGATTCAGAACACTTTTAGTATAAAAAACTTACCCTTTCTGATGTAAGCATTTAGAAAGTTATAGGTAGTTTCCTTCTAATTAATAGAATTCAAATGGACTAACTTCATCTATATCTATTATTTCTTCCATTTCAGCTATTATTGATTCATTAATTATAGACGTATTTTCAATAATTGTTTTCAAACTACCATGAAGGAACTCAATATTCCATATTGCTATAGAATGATCATTTACCTTTTGGCATAAAGGTTCTTCATACTCAATATTTCGATTAATTTTTAAAGTCACTCTTTGAAGCCAAACTTTAATATGTCCGGTATTTGGTAATCTTTGAAATTTTTTAAGTATTGAGTCGATTAGTTTTACTCTATTATCAATATCAAGGTCATTTAATAACCTGCTGATTATACCAGTTGAAATGGGATAGACTCTTGGGTTTCTAAAAGCAATGTTTACTACAATACCAATTAAAGCTTTTACATCCTTTAATTCTTTTTTCATTTTGGAAATTCTATTAAAATAGTCGGTTAAAGCTTTTGTTAAACTTCCGGAGTTAGGGTATTGATGAGATAATTCATTAATAATCAAGAGTTGTTTTTGTAAACTACTTCTTTTTTGAACAATTGAATTCCAATAAATTTTATCAGGTTTGATTGAAGATCTAATTAAATCATTTGATGGAATGGTTTTTTGAGAACTTAGTTTCATTCCAAGTGAAATCAAAACTTCGGTTAAATTCTTCATTATTAAGTCTGCATCAACTGGACTATTTGTAAAGATCCTATAGTCATCACGATATCTTAGAATCTTATAGTCATTTATATTCTCTGATTTAATCTTGTCACTCAATAAAGTATCAGCATATCCAAGAACCAACTCAGCAATAAAATCCATTAATCTGCTTCCTTGTGGAATTCCGTTTGTTTGGCCATGTCCCATATCTCTAATTTGAGAATCTATATTATTCCCTAACAGAGAAATAGATCTCTCATTTTTAGCAATTTCTTTTCCATGTAAAGCCCATGGAATAGAATGAGTGTAGATTGATCCATAACAATCTGCTATATCAGTATGAATAACGTAATTAAAATCTAATGATAATTCAAGAGACTTTTGCTCTATTTCATTCCACCAACTTAATATAGTTGAAGCTTTATCTGACTCCTTATCATAATCAGATTCTAGTGGTATACTACAACAAACAATTTTTGTGTTTTCATGTAAAGTGTTAAACCTATTGACTATTTCTAACCAATTATCATCAGTTGTAATTGTATGTACTAAATGAACATATAAAGCGGGGTTAATTAACTGAAAAGGTCTCCAAGAATATTTGCCATCTTTATTATTCAGAAATTTATAATTCACTTCATCAACCATATATGGTTTCAGAGGCTTCATTCTATTTGGTTGAGCTTCGAATTGAGAATAATAATTTGATAATGAATTTTCTTTCAAAAGGTTGCTTACTTTTGTCAATAAATTGCTGAAATCATAGTATAACGGTAAGTCAAAGTTCGCATAACTACTATTTTTTAGAAGAAATTTTCTTGCATCCTCACTAGACATATCTAAAATTCTCATTGAACTGATTCTTATTAGTATTAATTATTAGTTTAAAAAAGTTTTCATTGTATTGTTCATAGGTTCTTTTGGTATGAATGATTACTTGTTATTGAAGTTTGTTCTTTTTTCTATCATTTGAATCATTACATCTACATATTCTCTAATCTGCTTATGATACTTAACTTAAGAAGAACCCCTTTATTACCATGAAAAATATTATTTCTGTAGCGATAAACAACATAGAGTAATAGAAACAACCTATCAAAATTCTCTTCTTGTTTCGTTAAGATTGTACTAATTTAGGATTATCATTTTTATTGTATAAATGTTTATATAATTTTTTGTCCTGATATCTCTTATGAAAATAGGTTGAAATAGTTTCGTCTCTATCAATATTATAAAATTGATTTTGTGCAACTTCCTCCATTTTTTTCATGGTACAGAATTCTTAAAAAACTTTTGTTCATAAATTATCCAAAGAATTAGAAATCCTGTTACATCACTATCTTTTGAATGTTCATCTATTTGATCTTCATTTGTTACTTTTAACTCTTTCGCTAGCCATTTTTTTAAATTTTCAATCACCTTTTAAATTAATGCTTATCGTTAGGTTGATATATATACTACAGATAAATGACATTATCTTTATGTAGTACAAGACTTAATGTACTTCGATTATCTATAGTACATATTAGATTCTGTATTTTAAAATGATGTTTATCCAATAGTTAAAAAAGACCTTCAACCACTTTTTAGTTTGCTATTAACTTATTATAAGCTTATTTCAATTTACATTATTCTCGTGTATTGCAAAACAATAATTGATTTCATGAAAGAGTTGGGAAGGTTTATAATAGTGTAGAAGTTCCTAATATTCTGAGAACCATTCAAAACTTTCAATTTCAAGATATTCTCTTGGTACCTCTTTTAATATTGTACCTTTTGTTTTATCAGGTCTGTATTCTTTACTTACAGTTTTAATAAACTGTCCTTCTTTTGAAACATCAGGATATATATATTCAAGCGTGTCAACCTCTAATCCATCCCATTTGTATTTATAAAGTCCCACTTCACCTGGATGACCATATCCGACCCCTCTAATTATTTGTTCACTTGAGGAGAAGGTTGGGTTTATAAATTCGTAATCAGTGGTGAATGTTCCATCGGGTTGATTCAAATATACATTATAAACATTTCTTCTACAGCAACCTGATGATGGATACCAATGAACAAGAAAATCATTTCTTTTATCTCCATTTACATCATATATAGTATCACGAATGGATGTCATACCCTCCTGTTGCCTAGATATTAATTCTTCAGTGTGCCCACCATTGACCTTGTAAATGTTTAGGTAAGCAGCCCAAGGAACATTTCTTCGAAGTAAAAAATATGTATGTTCATCATTGAAGAGTTTACCTATTTCGATTTCTATATCAATAGCAAATGAACTACTGTCAGGTTGAATTGAATATTGCGTTGTAAAACTGTTTGTATTGAATTCTTTTTTGGCAGTTCTAAATGCGTCTTTTAAAGCATAATCAAGGTGTGATTTCTGTATTCTTTTTTCTGCGGCAACTTGCGTTCTTCTCTCCACTCTATTCAATACCTTCTTTGATTCCGCCTGTTGACTATTGTTTTCAATTGAAGAAATATCAACATTATCGTTTAGTTGTGTAGAAGGGGTATCTTTTATGGAAGTTTGTTCACAGCTAGTCAGCAGACTGATTATTATAAGTATGATGTTTATATTTTTCATTTAGTTACCACTAACATGTCAATTATCGATTGTTTTGTTCCAATAAAAAAATGCTTTCGGCTACCATATAAGTTTACTTTTGATATTCAACGAAAGTGTGATTTTCATCTTTCAGCTCTTCATTGATGATTTCCGAAATGATATCCCAATCACCACCTGCTAATCCAGCTCCAATTGCAGGGTAGCCTATTCTCAACCCAGAAAATTCTTTCTTCACTATTTTAAAGACTGCTCTTATGGCTTCATAGTCTGCTTTTCTCCCACTTCCTCTCCAATTGAATTGAGTATATCCGTTTACAATTACTAATTCCCTATTTCCAGTTTTTGATTTGGCCCAACTGATTGTGCCTAATTTTGATTGATTACCTTTCTCAGTCTGTAAATCTGCATTATATGCTTCAGGGAACTTCTGTTTGATTGTTTTCGCAATACCTGCACCCATCGTACAAAAACAATTACAGCCGTGAATTATTAAATCGAATTCACCATCAATTGCCAATGCAATTAAATCTCCTTTTCTTTTATTCATGTTCTTAAAATTCAAATGCGGAAGACGAAGTTTTACTAACCTTTTTCTCCATTAATTGCTAGATCAAAAAACTTACCTGTTTTGAGTATACTACAATGTAATACATTTTATTTGCCAATAAATAGTGAGTTTGTTCATAAATAATCACAACAGGAGTGATATTTATATTTCACATTTAATAATGGTGATGATAATGTTTCGTTTTGTAGTTCGTGAGACGCAAAGCATTACATTTCTACAAAGGGAAATCTATAACGATTTGAAGAATTAAATTGAAAAGATACTACAGTAGAGCCACAAGGCATTGTGGCTTACGAACCATTATTACAATTGTTAGGCGTAGTGAAAACCTATTAGTTTAACATCACGAACAGAGGAGCTTTTGGTTTTGAAATATCGTATTCAATAATAAAAAAGCTTTCAACAACCTAATTGTAATGGTAGTTGAAAGCTGATTTCAATTTATAAACCTTGTGAAATATGGATTTATTTTCGCCAAATTAACTCTTTCATAGGGTTATCAGTATCTCTAAGTTTTAGTTGAGTTGGTGAAGATTCCACTATTACAAAATTCTTGACAAAGCTATCATTATCAGTCATCGTTAAAACTCGGTTTTCAATTTTATAAATCAAGTTAATATCTTTGATAATCACGACTTGAGCTGATATAAAGTTCACTTCTCCAAGTTCAGTATCATAAGTATTCCACGTTCCTAATATATTTTGAGCGTCTTTTGAATCGAGTTGTTGAACGAATTCAAGACTTTCCTGTGATAATTGAGCAGTAGAAGATTTTGATAAAATTACACCTCCAATGATAGTGGCAAGGAAAACTGCAATGATCATATACCCGACCTTATCCAAAGGTCTTGGTTTTAAATCTATCTTTTCTAATCCGCTTTTTTCTCTTAAAGTGGCTAGGTCTTTCTTCTGAATCACATATGTTTTTGTCCATCTGTCATGCCAGCCCCAACTATTTGAGCCAAGACAGCTGAAGGGTTCAAACGGGACAAGCCTAGTGAAAGTCCTTAAGATAATTGTTCTGAGATCTGGTTTTTCTCCCTGCTTATCCACAACTATAGTATCTGAAATTAATTTCCCAGGTGTTAACTGGAAGTAATATTCAAAGAAGATGCAGTAAAGTGGATACAATAAAAAAGTAAATAGTTGACTAAGTTCCATAACAGGGATCAAATTGACCAGGTAAGTCAATCCCTGCAAGATAAATCCATCAATCAAGAAGTGTACAAACCTAATTCCGCGCGAAACAGTCCTCACGGGGATACCATGTTGATTGGTATTGGCTTTAATTTTAGCTTGTCTTTTAGCGTTGATCTCTTCTTGCACTTCTTCCGACTTCTCAGATTGTAAACCTCTTAGTTCAAGTTCCCAAATTGCCGCTTGAACCGCTTCTACTTGAAATTTTTCTTTATTATCAATGTAATATTGAAGATCGGAATTGGATTTTAATCTAAGTTTATTAGTGAAAAAATTTTCTTTGTTCATTTAGTGTACTATGTTTCTTGTTATATTTTACATCAGTTCGGCTAATAAAGCAGTTTATGGTCTCCATAACCTATTTTAACCTCGCCCAATTTTCAATTTAGCTCCAATGCTTTTTGCATTATTTGCAAGGTCTTCCATCGAGAGAACCTCTTCCATGGTGATCCATTTACCCATTTCACAACTTTTTAATAACTCCATGGCTTCCAAAAAGTCGTCAATGAAAAGCGTATAACCATTATAATCCCAACAGCTAGACCAGCCTCTTGCTTCATTCCACTGTTTCATAAAAATGGGGAGAGTGTCGTATTCCATCGTCTTTATATTCTTGTCGAAGAATTCTTCTCCTGCCAAATCAAAATAACCGCCGTCAAAAATGATGGCAATTCTTCGGTTTTTGTCTTCGTACCAAAGAATATCTTCTTTTCCACAAGCAGGAACACCACATTCAGGGCAGGGTTCAGTGAAGTTTTTAATAACATTAAAAATAAACTTTTGACCATCTGATACTATTTCGTGAGTCTGCATTTTGATTTTCTTATGTTCTACAATGTAAATGCTTATACAGGCGAGGAGGTGTCACTCGAATAAGGCGTTTGTTCGTTTTTTACTCAATATAATGCCACTTCATGTGCTTCATTCCTAATCTACGATACCCAATTCCAGTATCAGTAAAGTCTAGAACAATTATGGCACTTACTTTTTTAGAAGGGATATTCCATTTGATATCATTATCCACCCATGGTTTTAGCCTAAGTTTTTTTGTTTTAATATTTGTTTTGTTCTCTAAACTTAGTAAGCACGAATTACCTTCTAAATCAACAACAACTTGAAGACGTAATGTCCCCCTCAACTTCTTTGTAATTGATGTACCCAGGTGTGCTTTTACAGCATCAATAAATTCAGAGGAATTTATTTTAGCAGTTGTAGTATCACTTTCTAAAGCAAATCGATCCGTATTGCAACCGACGAACTTTTCCGGAAAAATATTCTGAGCTATTGAGCTGTTTGATAAAAGGCTTAGAATTAGTACAGTGATAAATGTAATTGAAACTTTCATGGTTTTAGTATTATAGACATTGAATAAACACCAGCATGTCAATCATTTATTAGAATACGATGTTCATCAATAATTAAAAAATACCCTCAACTACCATTAAGTTTGCTGTTGATAGTTGAAAGCTGATTTGAATTTACATTTTCATGTGCTAGAAAACAAGAATTGATTTTTTAGGAAGTAAGTGAGATTGGTAACAAAAGCCTTTTGGAAATGCGAAAATAGAGGATGTTTTAAGCTTCAAACTTAAACGATATTGAAGTTCGTTGTGACGTTTATCGGCTTAACACAACGAACAGTGTAGGAAGTCTTTAGGGGAAGACTAAATTGATGAAAAAAGAGACTATTAATAACAGCTACTTTTCTAATTAGTTTTCAATGTATCATAACACTAAATGATATATCGAATCAATACTATCATTTAGTGTTACCTATGCATTTTATTGCTTTGTCAATATATATTTATCCCCATTCGCTTTTGTCAGTATTAGGCCGTTTTCATCCGTTTCAAAACTCCATTCATCCTTCAAAATAAGTGTCCAATCAAAATCAGCAGTCCAATGACAGTCATTTTGAATCTGAATAGAATTACTTGAAATAGAATAGTTCCCCGTACAAAGAGCAGGGAATTTTTCAATTTTACTATTGCCAGTATAAGTTCCATTATTGAAACTTAATTCAACCTCTGAAATATTTCCATTTCTTTCGAAAACTCCAATATAGTCCCCATTTATGACTGTTTGTGATTTTTCATCATCACTGCTACATGCAAATGTTAGAAATAGAATGCCGATTAGAATTAAAATTTTTGGTTTCATAGTTTTATTTAATTTAAGATACTTTGAAAGCTGTCTATGAGTTATTTACACTTAAATATAACTCAATCTCTTTGAGAGTGCAAGTGTAGGACCGTTGGAGTAGAATATAGGTTTGCGTTTATATGTACAAGAAAACAAGAATTGATTTTTTAGGAAATAGGTGAGGTTGATAACAAAAGCCTTTTGAAAAGTAGTCTTTTGTGACAATACAGAATGTTTTAAGCTTCAAACTTAAACGATATTGAAGTTCATAGTGACGTTGATCGGCTTAACACAACGGACAGTGTAGGGGTTAATTATGATATTTCTCTGTATTCACTTTTTATTTGTTAAATAATATCTCTCAAGTCTATGCATGTGGATTAATTCGTTCTCATCAGAAATAATTTGTTTTAATCGAGTCCAAGACTTTTTACCAATCTCACATATCTTGAGCCAATATTCATTTTTAAAAATCTCAGTTTCATTAAACTTCTGCTCAGGTTTATTGGTCATTTCAACAAACTTCTCTAGAGCAAAATGGAAGTCTTGAATGGATTCAAATTCTAATTGAGAAATTATTCCGTCTTTGATTTGACATTGATAGTTATCATCTAAATAAAGATCATCAAAATATCTATAAATATTTTCCGAGAACCAACCTATTTCATTTGGATATTTTCTGTTGACCCATAAATCTTTCTGATATTCTAAGTGAGTCATTAAAAATAATTCACCTAACCATCTTAATCGCCAATTTCTTTTTAATTCTATTTTTTCTTTTTCAGTCATTTTATTGAAGATAGCCTCTGTTATCTTTTATTTAAGCCGTTAAAATCTAGTAATTCCCCCCAATACGGTATAGATGATAATTCCATTTTATTAATTTCAGCAGAATTTAATTCTAGAAATTGATTTGAAGGTTCTATACTCCACCCTGTTTCATCATAAACAATTTCACTTAAACCTATTTCATCTTGAAGTTCATGCAAAAGATAATGTCTGATATTGCAACCATAAACAATAGTATCAAATCCATGCAATGATATTATAGGATTAGCTTCTCGAATTGATTGACTTACTAAATATCTATGTCCTAAAAATGGAATTAGCTTTGGTGCATTATTATACCATTCATTAAAAACATTTTTACGATTGTTAATAGATTGAGGTTTCTTTCCAAAGCTTGCTAACCAAATTTTATCATTGAGTACACTTTGTAGTAAACTTTCATATGCCCATTTTTGAGCATTTTCAAGTTCATTATTATCTGTATTCCAATTATAAAAAAATGAATGTTCTGTACTAATTTTATCAACTGTATGTAAAACCTTCAAAAATTCTTTATAATCATCAGGAAAGGTTATTGAATATTTTCTTTCTGCTTCTGCAATTTCTTTATCGGTCATTCCTATCCATTTTGCTCCAAATATCCATTCTTCACAAACTAAATTATTATTACTTATCGTTGGCTCAACGCTCCAAAATTCTTCAGTTTGCTCTTTAAACCAATGTAGGAATTCTAAATAATCTTGAGGTATATCCATTTGAAATTAATTGATGATAAGGTTCGATTTACTATACCCATTTATTAAAAAATACCCTCAACTACCTTTAAGCTTACAGTAATAGAGGCGAAAGCTGATTTGAATTTACATTCTCATGTACTAGAAAACAAGAAGAACATTTGAATGGAGATAGGGATGGGTTAACTACTGTATTTTTTTGTTAGGCCTGTCCTTATAGTATAAATGTAGTTTTTTGTCAGATAAACTGATAATACTAAACCATATACAAAGGGTTGAAAATCTACAATAATATGGTGGATACTGAATAAGTAGATTAGGCTACAATACATCGCTGCGAGTTCACTTGAAATCATAAAAAAAGTGATCACATAATACCAATTTTTAAAATTTTTATTTAGTAGTAAAAGGCAGATTAAAACATTTATAATGATCAATATTCCCCCTATCAGATAGGTTGCTTTCCAATCTAAGTTATCAATATAGTTTTGATCCAAGATCATGGAAACAATATTTGCTAGAATAACAACCCCATACATATCTGGAATTGGAGAATCATAACTTAATGGCGACCTAAATTTATCTTCAAGATCCTCGGAAAGTGGCGCTCCTATATATCCAAGGAGAACAATTTTTCCTTCTAAAAAATTAAATAAGAAGTCTTCGTCATTCAAAACTTCTGAATACTCTACTTTTGAGTAAATTTCAATATTTCCTTTGAAAAAAATAGTTTCAATACTGTCTTTACGAGATAAAAATTGAGATGCTAAATTATGGTTATATAATTCTGCCACTTTTATGGCGAAATGAAGTTCTTTCCTATTGGTATCCAAGTCTATATACTTTACCATTTTTCGAACAACTTCATTTTGCTCATTATCATAATGGAAATGTGTCAAACCATGCTCTGTATTTTGAGTAAATGGCTTATCAGATAATTCAAGTTGTAGGTTGTTTTTTTCATCATTAACTATGCTACTTGGAAGAATAACTTTAGTATGCATATTATTCAGAGCATGATAAAGAATTTTGTTTTCATGTGGGTTTGAGTAACTCGTATTTCCCATAAAAGTGGCGTTGATACCTATTACTGCGGGTTGATACTGATCTAGTTTTGTAAGTAATTTTCCAATTTCTCCTCTTGAGGCCTTTCCTATATTGATTAAGACAATATCCTTATCTATAACTTTATCATTTCTAATTTGATAATAGATATCAGTAACCTTAAAATCCGGATTGATAATTTTTGTGATGAAAGAAAATATGTTTGTAGTAAAACAAGAAACTAAAATGATTAGAATAAGAGTATGCTTTATAATTTTTGCCATCAATATTTAGTTCATTTTCGTTGGTATTTAAATCAATTTATTTCAATAATTGCTCCTTTATCAGCTTTATCAGGACTTAACGTCATAAAATAATAATTAAAGATTGTACAATTTGCTTGTCTAAATATATTCTCAGTTGGTGTTTTTCTTTTGCTGATAGATGATTTTGTATCAACTTGATATTTAAGTGTATTTAATTTGTTCTCAATTACAATGGAATTATCTACAACAATTTCCCAACCTTGATTTTCTCACCAACAAATCCCACCTGTGGCTGCATCTAGAAGTGACTTTGGTAATTATCTCAAATTGACGTTCACTCATTTACCAAAATTTAGTTTTACCAATATCTTTCTAGGCTATCTGATAAGGGCAGTATACAGTTTCCTTTAAAAAAGAACTCTTCTGAATCATCAGAAGGTTCACCTGTAAATTCAATTTCTATATGCTCATTTTCTAGTTTCTGAACTTTAAAAATACAGTTATTAATTGTTTGGTGACTTTGATGGTAAAACCCTGTTCGATATTTGATATCCCATTCTTCTCCAGCTTTTTCTCTATTTAAAATCTGGAGTAGAGAAACTTTACCAATCTCTATTTCTGAATTGTGAACCGTTAGAATTTCCATTGTCGGCCCCCATACAATTTCTTTTTGTCCATCAGGCATTGCAATATCATATTCAGCTCTTATCCAAAAATTGATTTGGTAATTCTCATCTAGTTTTGTTAACGAAAACCTTCCTTTTCCTATCTGATAATCTTCCACCTTATCGGTATATATTAAAGATATTTGACCAATAGAATGCATGATAATTTATGTGATTGCATACAACATTTGATCAATTTACATTCTAATGTATTACAAAACAAGAATTGTTATTCTTACCAGAAAATAGAAGAGATGATAAAATCTTTTGAAAGGTGTTTTTTGTTATGATCAAGTATGCATTATTCTACAAACCTTTGAAAAACGATATAGCAATGAAACGAATGAACGATTACAAACAGTATTGAAAGAATAATGTAGAGAGTGGATATATATGGAATTTTTATAAATGATTTTTGACCTACCATACCAATCCCCACAAACCAAATCAGTGTTGTAAAAGCGGGAGCCATAAAACCAATTTGACTTGTACTCCACAAAGATTCTGGATAGAGAATTACAATTCCCCAAGACATAAAATAGAAAACTAATCCAACTAAGTATGTTCTGATACCAGCTCGTTGTACTCGTGTTTCAAATGACAATAACATTAGTGCTGGTAATGCAAACACAATAATTCGGGATATATTCTCAATATATTTTACGAGGGGTGGAATGTTTTCCCAGAAAATCTCAGGACTATATCCCTTAGGTAAGTACTTTACGAGCAGAATATTCCACAAGAATATGGGAATTAAGAGTAGAAAACAGTTCCATATGTATTTTTTCATCTTCATTTGTAATCTATCGTGTAAGTACATTACTGCATTGTAAACCAAATTATAGTCAACTTTCAATCTTCCTTCTTCAGTTCTGTTGCTTAAATGATTTTAAACTTCAAACAAGAAAATCATTTTTAACGACTGACCGCATGAAAACCTTGACGCTTTTCCCTTCAAGGCAAAGGGAGCACTTGCCAAACGAATTGTCCAGAAAGCCCACTGGTACGAATGTGAAGCGTTAGTGTCATCTGTCCTACAGATCAATAGAAATAAATCTCCTGGTTTCTAAATTATAGATATTCGAAAACTCAGTTTACAAAGCATTATTCTTATTGAATAGAATAAATCTACAGCATTATTATAATTTTTTAAACCGTGAACAATCGAAAACACTTTAAATTTCAACTGCTATCATTCAAGTTTTTAAAATACTTTCTTTCAATGGCAAGAGGAATCATTACGATGGCTTGAATTGTCTTGATCGGTGTGGGAAATTATTTTTTTCAAATCAATTCGTGAGCAAATGCAAATTTTCTTTTCAGGTTTGAATAATTGTTGATTTTTGGTGTGACCTTGGGAAATTTGGGCATAAAAAAATCCCTGAAGAGGGGAGTCTTGTGAAAAGTTGTAGAGAGAAGTGAGTAGAAATAGACGAGTTAGGATGAATTTTTATTAAAATGGAATGGATTAGACGCACTTCTTCTGTTCCAATACAGCGATTGGGTTCTTCCAGAGTTTGAATTGTGGTTGATCTTTGATCAGTTTACGCATCCAATAATATTTGGGACCGGCTTGTGATTGCTGTGCTCTGAGAAGCTGTAGATGTTCCATCCAAAGATCGTAGTATTCCCAATCATCTTGATGATGATGATACTTTTTACCAATCCGATAAGCGTACCATTTTTTGAGGTAGACAGCATCGTAGTTCTTGCCTTTAAATTTTAGATCGTAGTACTGATCAGAGTACCAATAGATATATTTTCTTTCGGCATAAAGCTCGTAATCATTTTTTCTCCTTGGATGATGTATGAATGGATTTTTCTTTTTGGAACCGGCGTATTTCTTTCGTGCTAAAAATAATTTATGTGCATATTCTGCGTCGTACTTTTGGGTTTTAGGATTGGTATTTCTTTTCAACTCACGGTAGATCGTAGATGGAGACACTTCTAAACCTTCCGCAATTTCTGCTACGGTAAATCGTTTGTCTTCAATAAGACTTTGGATGACTCTTCTATGATAAAGTTGAAGGTTTTTCATGAGATTCGTTAAATAGTCAGTTTTATTAATTCGTTAAGCTCTTTCAATGTAATACGAATGAACAAGGAATCAAATATTTTGTGATAGTTTTTACTTTCTTCGTAGACTTATGATTTAAATCACGGTGTTTTCAGGTAGTATTCAAAAGCTTTTTCCAACAGTAAGCTTTGATTAAATTGATGAAGCTTAGACCTCATAAAACAAAAAGTCAGTTTTTGCACTGCTGTTTATCATATTCCCAAGAATGAACGTAAATCGCTGACTTCATGGTTTTTATGAAAATTATACGAAAAGATAATTTTTACACTTCAAAATGAGTGATTTGTATTAGAAAATAACTAAAATTTAAGGCAAACTTTAAGATGTAATAGTATAAATAGAAGAGGAAAGTTGTTGAAAACGTTTCACGTGAAACAATTTATTGTATTATTTAAAGAAAATGGAACGGGTTGATTACTAGCTATTAATGTGAAATTCTGCTGAGAAGCGGTGAGTACAGTCGTTTCAAAAAACACAAAATTACCTTAACTTAAGGTCCTGAGATATTATTGAGATAAAAGAAAGGATGGACAACAAAATACTAATCATAGATATAGAAACGACAGGCTTCCTTAATCAAGGCGGACATATTGCAGAAATTGGAATGGTGGAGCTGGACTTAAGAAATGGAGATAAACAAATCGTTTTTGATAAAGTATGTCATGAGAAGGGCATGACATTAGAAAGTGTAGAAAATAGCTGGATTGTGAGCAATGGCTATATGTCTGTAGAAGAAATCCGATACAGTAAAAACCTTGAACATTTAAGAGAAGAAGTCCAGTCAATCATCAATACTTACACTTTAGGAGCGACGGCATTCAACCGCTCTTTTGATTTTGATTTTTTGGAAAGCAGAAACTTTTCTTTCCCAAAGAAACTAGATTGCCCAATGCAGTTATCCACTAATATTTGTAAGGTTTCTTGGAACGCGTATTATAAAAAATGGAAGTGGCCCAAAGTAGAAGAGGCCTACGACTTTTTCTTTCCGAATAATGATTACACCGAAATCCACCGAGGAGCCGATGACGCCTTCCATGAGGCTGATATTGTAATGGAATTGTATAGGAGAGGGGTTTTGAAGGTCTAACAATTTAAGTTGAATTACTTAAGTTCTCAACGTTGGATAAGCTAATAATATGAATTAAAAAGTTGAGTATAAATACTCTCTTGCAAAAACAAGTGTTTATACTCAAGTAAAAGCTAATGTTTTATCAGACATTTGTAATGTAATCAAAATATAAAATATTTGATTGAGTAGCTACTATCATTTTTTTGTTAACAAAGAAGGTAGAATCCGAAAAACCTTACGAGTAGGAATAATAAAACAGTAAAAGGTTAATATTATGGCTTATGCACAATGGGTAGCAATTACAATTTACCCTAGTAATTTTGAAGTGACATTGAAAAACGTTGCACATTCTTGGGGTAAATTTTACTCTGATGGAAATAAAGATAAAGAAATTGAACCATCTGCTATTAATGGAGTAAAAATACCTCAGAAAGGTAGTTATACAGTCTATGCTTGTGGGCGCTCTGATTCGGCTTCAGGAACAGAGGGAAGCTTTGACTTATATGATGGCAATACCAAAGTGGGAACATATTCTTGGGATTGCCCTTGGGGTTCCAAGGAGAATACATCTACTTGGACTCCTTATGGAGCTGCAGCTCCGAATAATCCATTTGTTACACAGCAATCTGGTGCAAATTTAGATAGTGGAGCACTTGGAAACGTTACACTTCAGACCACAGAGTTATAGAAGTTGTATCACTATAGACATAAACATGAGTCACCTCTCTAATATATTGACATATAAAATAGGGATGACTCATGTTTTTAATTGTAGATAATCAATTTAGAGATGTTTCAAACATGCTCTTACTGTTAATCTACTTTTATCAAAAATTCAATTACTTACAAACATTTTTCGCTAATGTCTTCTGTAATGATACCACATCTACACCACTGCTTAATTCATATGATAAAGGTTCACCTTGACCAGACAACCAGATTTTAAGTTCAGAGTCAGCGTCAAAATTTCCAGCAGTTTCAACCAAGAATTGTGTAATTGATTTGTACGGAATTGAATGATATTCTTTTTTCTTACCAGTTAAACCTTGTACATCCAAAACAATAAGTCTTTTGTTGGTGAATACCCATTTGTCTCTAAATATTTTGAAAGCCGCTTCAACATTTTCTCCTTCAAAAATGACATCAGTGAAGTCCGCTTCTAATTCTTCGGCGTTAAGTTCTGAGGCATTGCCCGTTAAGTTTGAGAAAAATCCCATGTTTTTAAGAGTTAATTTTAAATAGAAAAATTCAAATCAAAAGAGAGCAGGCAGATCCTGTTCTTACTAAACAAATCCAAGGCAACTACAATCTAGTGATTTATAAATATACTAAAAGTTGGTAATAAAGAATACAATGTTTTCTATGCTTACAGCATTTAGCATATTATTCTAAATTCTCTATGAGGAAGGCTTTTGAATAAATTTTTTAAGTGAAAAAATGACTAAAAACAAAATAGGTGTAAAACTATTACTTTACACCTATACTTTAGGTAGTCACACCTAAACCTGTTTTTTTTATTGTTAATCAATAATCAGTCGAATTAAGAAGGCATATACACCATTTATTGTAACACACCATCACTTTTACTTTAAATTTTGATAAATGTGAATTCGTTTTAGTCTTTAATAATTGCTATTTTAATTACACAATCTAAAGCTCGTCATTTTGTTGAACAATGTTAAGACCATAACAGTCATATTCTGTTACTTTTTGACATTTGAGCGATTTTGAATAGTTTGTGACTGATTTGTACAACTTTTAGGGCTAAAAAAGAGCTTTTTTTCGATTTGTAGGGATTTTTTGTGCACCATTTGTTATAAATAATCAGGAGTGATTATTTGATACATTCTCTCTAATAAAGAATATTTGAAGTAGCTCTGGAGGAATAGACTAGAATTAATACAATTTCTTGAAAATTTATTTATTTGACAATCTTCAGTATTAAATAAGGTAAGTGCATTTTCTATTTTCTTGAAGAAGAACATTGAATATGTACAAAAAAATGAACATTCTGTCAATTTATTTTTGAGACCAGCAAGCTATAATTGTAGATGTAAGCGAAGCCTTCAAATGTTTCTTTCATTCAAAAATCAGAAAAAATTTACTGGTTGTTAATGGTGGTCGGTTTGGACGTTGTAATACGACGTTCCCACAGTAACTGCAATAGAGTCTAATTTTGTATTTGACATCAAAAGTTAGCAGCACCTTTTAATTGAAAGTAAATGATCATTTAGTTTACAACTTACTACATTGTAAACTAAGTTTTCGTTATTTGTAGCATTTAGAAATCAGGAGACTTCTGATGATATGAAGGACACGAATGACGCCAACGCTTAACATTCGCGCCATTGAGCTTTCTACCATGATAGTTTGGCAGTACTCCCCTTGGCATTGAAGGGAAAAGCGTTAAGAATTTCATGAATTGAGCCGTTAAAAATGATTTTCCTGTTTGAGCTTTAGCGAGTTTAAAATCATTTAGGAGAAAGGAATGGAATTTAGCTTTTGACTTCTAAGCCTTGAATTTTTTGCTTCATTTTTGTTTCAGGACAAAAATGAAGAAGAAGGAAGGTTGAAAGTAGAACTTTCAAAGCTTGTAGAAATGTTGCGTGAAAGTTGACGATAATTTAGTTTACAATTTACCATTCAAGATCTTAATTTATAATAACATGACATTATTATCTAAAACCACACTACTACCATTATTACTTCTCTTTTATGGTGTTGAGCTGTTGGCTCAATCTATTCATTTGAAAGACTACAATATTACTGAAGCCAATGATGCCACACTTGTAGTGGTCAAAGCCATTGAAGATGCCAAAGCGAAAGGTATCCGTAAAATCAAGTTTCCAAAAGGCACTTACCATTTTTATAAGACTTTTGCTCCTGATTATTATTGTGCCATCACTAATAATGATAATGGCTTAAAAAGAACTCCATTTCCTATTATTGGTTTTAAAGATTTAGAAATTGATGGAGGTGATTCTGATTTTATTTTTCATGGGAAAATGATTCCTTTTCTTATTGAAAACAGTGAGCATATTACAATCAAAAACTTAAACATAGACTGGGAGAGACCTTTTTATATAGAAGGAGAAGTTATTGCCAATGATACAGATGAAAAGACTTTTGATTTACATCTCAATACAGATTATAAAGTACAAAACGGTCATTTATATGTGATGCTAGAACGTGATGATACCCCTTATGAAAGGGATTTTGGTTACCGTTTTGCCATTCCAGAAGGAGATCAAATGGAAGTGGGACAGAATATATTTTGGGATAAAAAACTCAAAAAACCACTTTATAATACTAGAAATTACCAATTAAGAGTCAGATCAATTGAAGCGGTGGAACTTGAAGAAGGGAAGGTGAGGTTGAAAGCGAAATCAAGGGAGTTGCCACCTGTTGGTGCTGTTTTAAATTCCAAAGGAGCTTATCTTTCTAATCGGACTTCACCAGCGTTTAGGGTATTTAAAACCAAAGACATCGAATTCAATAATATCAATATTTATCATGCTGGAGCGATGGGGTTGATTGCTGAGCGCTCTGAAAATATCACTTTAGATGCTTTCAATGTAAAATTGAGAGAAGGAAGTGAACGTATGGTGACCACCACTGCTGATGCTACTCATTTTTGTAATAACAAAGGCTTGATCACCATCAAAAATTGTCTTTTTGAGAATATGTTGGACGATGCCACCAATATTCATGGTACATATGTGAGAGTAAACAAAGTAATAGATGATTTTTCAGTGGCTGTGGAAACGTATCATCCACATCAGAAAGGTTATTTATTTGGAGAAGCAGGTGATTCTGTTAGAGTGGTAGATCATGACCGACTGTTGCCTAAAACGGAGGCAATGGCAATAAAAGAGGTGAAGTATATCAATGAGAAAATTTCAATTCTGACTTTCAATCAATCCATCAAAGGTAAAATAGCATTGTACAATGGCATTGAAAATATATCATGGAATGCATCGGCTGTGATTGAAAACAACATCATCAGAAATAACAGAGCGAGAAGTATTTTACTTTCTACCAACAAACCTGTTGTTATTAGAAATAATTATTTATCCTCTCAAATGTCGAGTATCAGAATAACAGGTGACTTAAGGCTATGGAATGAATCGGGCCCTACGCAATCCGTTTTAATTGAGAATAACATTTTTGAAGATTGCTTGTATGGTGGGAATGCCAATCAATCTGTCATCCTAATTGACCCTCAATACAAGAACAAAACCATGATGGATCCAAAATACAAGTACTGTAAGGACATTTGTATTAGAAACAATGTGATAAAATCATTTGAAAATTCTATATTGACAGCTCAATCTGTTGAAGGAATTGAATTCACAAATAATAAGATTGTCCAAACAAACACTCATCAACCAATTTATCCTAAATCACCGAATGTGGATCTCAGAAATTGCAGTAAAGTCAATATCTCATCCAATACATTCTTGAAGAGTAACGGAGAAAAGGGAACGCTTAAAGTAGACGGAAAAACTGAAAACATTCAACTATCACCAACATCTGCTTTTGAGTTCTTCTCTAAAATGAAGTAATTATGGCAACTGACAAAAAGAACAGTAAACTATTCTTTTTAGTACTATTTTATCTGTTGGTCATCGAAGGCGTTTATGCTCAAAATGTGGTGGAAGGCACCATTACAGGAGAGGATGGGCTGACGATTCCAGGCGTTAATATTAAAATAAAAGAAACCAATCAAGGAACGGTTTCTGACTTTGACGGCAAATACCAAATCACTATTCCAAATGAAAATGCAGTTTTAGTGTATTCATTTGTGGGTTATAAAACCCAGGAAATCCAAGTAGGAAACCAAACCACCATCAATATAAACTTATTGATTGAAGAGAAGGCCTTAAAAGAGGTAGAGGTGGTGGCTATTGGTTATGGGGCAAAGGTAAAAAAGAAAGACTTGACCGGATCGGTAGGGTCAGTACATGGTGATGAACTTACCAAAAGCAAAGCAACTTCTTTTATGGAGGCTATGCAAGGAAGAGCCTCGGGTGTTCAGATTGTTTCACAATCAGGAGAACCTGGCGCAGGTGTAAACATCAATATCCGAGGAAAAAATTCATTGAGTATGAATTCTCAACCTTTGTATGTGGTAGACGGAGTGCAAGTTGAAGTCAATGATGGTGAAGTAGCTTCGGGAGATTTTGGATCAACGCAATCTTACAATCCATTGTCAGCCATCAACCCTAATGATATTCTTTCGGTAGAAATCTTAAAGGATGCTTCAGCAACTGCAATTTATGGATCAAGGGGTGCCAATGGTGTTATTATTATTACCACAAAAAAAGGGCAGGATGGTAAATTCAAGATCAATTTAGATATTTCTCATGGTGTGGCCAATGCTTCTAAAAAACTCAATGTTCTGGATGGAAATACTTATGCTGCCATGCGTTTTGAAAGAGACCCCAATTCAGAATTATATGGAGAAGAAATAGACGGTGTGAGAGTGCCGAGAATTTTTCCAGATTCAATGATGGTCAATTGGCAAGACGAAGCTTTTGTTCAGGCTCATATCCAAAACTATAATTTATCTTTTAATGGAGGAGGCAAGGGGTTCAATTATTCCTCTTCTTTTTCTTATTTAGAACAGCAGGGCATCATTAAAGGAACGGGATATGACAGGTTTACAGGTAGAATCAATGTCCATCAAAAAGCAAATAAATGGGTACAGTTAGGTGGAAATTTGAATTTTTCTAACTCGAATAACAACGGTGCTGCACTGAACGGTGGAAATGGTAATTTTAATGGTATTACGCAATCCATCGTTGTTTTTAATCCAATTTTAATTGATCCTAGTTTAGACCTGGATAGTTATGAAACGGGAGGTTTGACCTCTCCATACACCATGCTGACTGATGCTTATAAGAACGTGGAAATGAATCGGATTTTAGCCACAGCTTATATGCAATTGAACTTCACAAAGAAATTTCGTTTAAGAACAACAGTAGGTACCAATAGAGTACTTTCAGAGTCGAGGGAGTTTTATGGAAAAAATACAAGTTGGGGAAGAGCAGCAAATGGAAAAGGCATTATAAGAAACAATAATGGAGCAACGACCTTTTTGAGAAATATTTTATCTTATAGTAATAACTTCAAAAGAAAACACAAAATCAGTGCTCAAGCGGCATGGGATGTGGAGCAATATGAATTCAAGAGTAACCTGATTAAAACGTCTGGTTATGTAAATGAAGTGGTAGGAGTAGACGACTTAGGTTTTGCTCAAAATGTGGAGACACCCTATTCTACTCGTCAAGTTAATACAAGGATGTCAGGTTTGGGAATGTTGAATTATACTTTCAAAAACAAATACCTTTTTACCTTTTCATATAGAGCAGACGGGTCTTCAAAATTTAGAAATAACAAATGGGGCTTTTTCCCTTCTGCTGCTTTTGCTTGGCAATTGGGGGAAGAGCACTTTATGAAAGGGTTAGACAAAGTGATCAGTACAGCCAAGTTCAGGTTTAGTACAGGAACTACTGGCAATGACCGAATTCCTACTGATGTGGCGTATAGTTATGCCTCGTCTGCAGATTATGGAAATGGTGGAACTATTGACAAAGGCTTTGCTCCACTTTATGAATCTTCATCAGACCTTAAATGGGAAACGACATGGCAACATGATATTGGTGTAGACTTTGGCTTTTTAAAGGATAGAATAAACCTTACGGCGGATATTTATTATAAAAGAACATCCGATTTATTGCTGTATGCCAATGTAACGGGCGTCAGTGGACAAGCTAAACAGTGGCAAAATGTGGGTGCAGTGGAGAATAAAGGGCTTGAACTGTCTTTGAATACTATTAATCTGGACCAGCAAAAATTCCAATGGAGCTCTTCTATCAATATCACTTTTAATCAAAATAAAATTCTGGATTTGGGAGGAGTAGATGAAATGCCTTTTACGATTCCAGGCGGATATATGACGGATTTAGGTCGCTTGGTGGTAGGTGAATCTATAGGTACTGCATACGGTTATGCGTTTGATGGTATTTATCAATCAGAAGATTTTAATGCTGATGGATCGCTGAAAGAAGGTGTGGTGCGTATGGCAGGAAGAAACGTGCAGCCTGGAGATTTCAAATACAAAGATTTGGATGGAGATGGAATTGTAGATTCCGATAATGATAAAACGGTGATATCACAAAGTGTACCTCAGCATTTTGGTGGCTTTTCCAATACTTTTAAATACGGAGGTTTTGACTTGAATATTCTCTTCCGTTGGTCGTATGGCAACCAAATTTACAATGCTGGAAGATTCAGATACGAAGGCGGGTTAGGTGTACAGCAAATCAATAATGTGACGCAGGAGTATTGGGATAATAGATGGACCGAAGAGCATCCTTCTAACAGTTATGGCAAGCTAGCTAATGCAGGAGCAAAAGACGTTTCTTCTTATTATGTAGAAGATGCTTCATTTATCCGTTTACAGAATATTTCATTGGGATATACTTTCAGTGGCAAGTTATTGAATAGTATCAATGTAGAAAACATCAGAGTTTACTGTGTAGCAGATAACCTTTTTGTGTGGACTCCTTATTCAGGGTACGACCCAGAGTTGAGTTTTAATAATCCAGTGATGACGGGTTTGGATCGAATTGGCTATCCAAGAGCCACGACCATGACTTTGGGACTGAATGTAAATCTATAATAGAAGAAGACAATGCAACAGAAGAACTTTACTTTTAAAACAAACACATTGACCTCATTTCTTTTTGGGTTTCTATTCTTATTTCAGATGTCGTGTAATGATTTTCTTGAAGTACCTCCAAAATCTAAAATTGATCCAGAGGATCTGATCGTAGATTCAATCAGTGCCGAAACTGCCCTTACAGGAATCTACAATATATTGAACGCTAGTGATGTGAATGGAGAAGGAAATGCGTCTACCTTTAGAAGAAATATGCTTTATATTTTGAATGGGGGATCAGATGAAGCAGTGCCCAATTCCAATCAAATTTTATATCAACCTTACTTGACTTATACTTACAATGACTCAGATATAATGGGAAGAGAGGCCTGGCTTTTCTTTTATGCGGGTATTAAAAGAGCTAATTTCTTTTTGGAGAAAATAGAAGGAGTAACGTTTCAAGGGGAGTTCAGAAAAAAGGAACAAATAGCTGAAGCAAGGTTTCTGAGGGGAATTTACTATCAGTATTTGGCTTGGTTGTATGGTGGGGTTCCCATCATTAAGTCAATAGATGGAAGTGGTGCGGATACATTAAGCAGAGCAACATTGCAAGAAGTATATACTCAGATTGAAGAAGATTTACTATTTGCGTATCAAAATTTGCCGGCTCAAAACTCTATTCCTGGAAGAGCAGATAAATGGTCAGCGGCAGGGTATCTTTCTAAAATGTATTTGTATTTGGCTTCGGCAAAAGAAAACAATATTGACCGCTATCATAACACAGATATCAATCAATTGGGTTGGGTAGAGAGTGAGATTTATTATCAGAAAGGATACACCATCAATTATGCTATTATTGGTCAGAAGGCATTAGTGGAAGATTATGTTCATTTATTTAGAGCTGAAACCAATCAAAATACTTACAGTGAAGTACTTTTTGGTGTGGAAGCAACTAACAATCAGGACGTAATTGTTATTTATGTAAACGGTTTTATTCCTCAGGGAAATATAAACACCAATGGAGGTGGGTATGGAATCGTTCGCCCTAGTGTAGAATTAATGGATCAATACCATCAAAAAGACCTTCGATTGGCCAATAATGTAACGGGAACGATCAATAATCAATCCGTTAAAGAAAACTTTTTTGGTGTAGAGTATTTTGTTCCTCAAACTATTAATCAAGGAAAGACAAACATTAGTGTTGGGAAATGGAGACAGCCTGTGCCGGGGTCTTATCCTTTAGAACCGTGGGCAAGTCCTTGTAATTTTCAGCTGATCAGGTATGCAGATATTTTATTGATGCAGGCAGAATATGAGGTGAAAGTAAATGCCAATGAAACAGTGGCAAGATCTTATTTGAAAGAAGTAAGAGAAAGAGCAGCAGGGGGAGACAGTCAGCTGGCAAATGAACTCACTTTTGCCTATAAAAAGTATGATATCATGGAAGAAATTAGAGATGAGCGTTCCCGTGAATTATGCTATGAAGGCTGGAGAAAACTGGACTTGATTCGTTGGGGAATCATAGAAGAAGTAATGAAGAACCTGACATTGGAAGGGAGCAAATATCAACCGCAAATGGAATTGCTTAAAAATAATTTTGCACCTTATAAAATCTGGTTGCCAATACCAGAAACGGAACTGATCTTAAACACGAATCTAATTCAAAATTCAGGCTATTAAACTAGCGTAACAGTGCAAATTACACACAATCTCGTTGCTTGGTGTATGTTTGAAACATACTCTTAGTATTCAATTTATTTCGACAAACTATTACTAAAAAACAAAATGAAGTTTTTACAAAATATATTATGGGTGGTGATGTCGCTGATTCCATTGGTTGGAATAGCACAAAATGACCCTTTGGCACAGCTTTTATTTGATCAGGCTATACCTACTAACATCGGCACAAAAACTGATATTGTTTTCAGTGATGCAGGTGGTTTTACATATGAGCAGTCCGATCAAACAAGGGCATCATTTGCAAGTGTGGATTCAAAGAGTCAAGGTATTTTCTTCAAAACATCCACAGGAGCAAACTATCCGGTTACGAAAGGAGATTTACCAAGAACCTATTCGTTTTGGGTCAGACCAAAAGTATTTTCGGGAACCCAGAATTTTATTTATACGGGCTCAGGAGCAGGAACAACTTTTACATTACAGTTGACCAGTCAAGGAAAAGTGAAATTAGCAGACAACGGAGGAAACTGGGTTGCTGCACAAACCCTTTTGGAACTGAATGAATGGAATCATGTTACAGTGGCGTTACAGCAATCTGTGGGAATTCATGATGTAGAATTTTATATTAATGGAGACCTTTCAGAGGTAGGAATATCAGGTGCTAATAATACAATCAATACTAACACAGGAGTATTTAAAATTTTTGCAACACTCAATGCAGATGTGGCAGACTTTAGGTATTATGATCAATATTTAAATGCAAGCGAAGTTTTTAATATATATGGTCAAAAGGAATTGCTATTGGATGTAGTGACCAATGCCAATACGTTGTCTGATGCGAGTGAAAATAACTACAGTATTTCAACTGCTTCATCAGATTTGTCCATTGGATTTGAAGACCTTGAATTGGGAAAGGTATTGTTTACCAATGGGGTTACGGTCAGTGCAACTTCTTTTAGAGGAATTGAAGGATCAACTCCCCGCACCATCATGTTTTGGTACAAGCAAAAAGAAGGAGCTGGCGTTACAGATAGATTGACCTATTATGGTAGTGAGAAGAATAAATTTGACCTTCAAATAAGGGACAACTCTTCCTTCAGGCTCTATAATTTCTACAGTGCTGATAAAGGAGGAAGCTTTCTAGCTGTGGAAGAACCAATTGATTTTACGTCTTGGAGACATATTGTTGTGACTACAAGTGGAGCGACTACCTCTGATGTGAAAATTTATGTAGATGGTGAGGAAAAGAGCATTGATTTAAGTAACCTGACAGAAACTTCCATCAACACTATTATTGCAGGTGATTATAGAATTTCAAATGCTGCACAAGGATATTTCAGTGATTATAAAGTTTACAAAGGGGCACTATCAGCACAGGAAATAACAGATGTTTTTAATGCTGTGAAATTTAATCAAATCATCACTTTTGAAGAGCTGATACCATTAAATACCAAAACAAAAACGGTAGAATTATCGGCAGTTGCATCCTCTCAGCTTGAAGTGACTTTTGAAAGTTCCAATCCTTCTGTGGCTACTGTTAACGGTACAACACTTACTATTGTTGGAGCGGGAGAGACCAATATCACTGCTACTCAATCAGGAAATGATAGATACAATGCTGCGTCTGAAGTGGTAAGAAAATTAATCGTTACAGAATATATTCCAGCAACGAACGCATTGCTTGATTTTGCTTTTGATGAAGCTGCAGGTTCAGAGGATTTTGTTAATAGTGGAGTGTTGTCGGATGTTATTTTGAAAAAAAATACAGAAGGAGGAGCTAGTATTAATATAGGTATCTTGGATACAGATAAAGGTCAGGTACTTGACATCAATATGGCTCAGGGCACAGGCAGTTTAATATTTAAAGAAGCTGATGGAAGTAATTATACTGGCGTGACAGGCACAGGGGCAAGAACGTATTCGGCTTGGATAAAACCTACTGACTTATCTGAATTCAACACTATTTTTTATGCAGGAATTGATGAGGAAGAAGCAACATCAATTTCCATTCAACTACTACCAACAGGTTCCATAAAATTAGTGGCAGGTGGTAACATTGTCACGACAGAAGAATACCAATTCACAGAAAATCAATGGAATCATATTGTGATTTCCATTCCAAAGGAAGCGATGCTGTCTGATATCAAAATGTACATCAATGGTGAAACAGCACAGTTTGATGTGTCGAATGATAATTTACTCAATACCGCACCAGCCACTTTTGCTATTGCGAATAAATTCTGGGGGGCTTTCAGTGATTTTAAATATTATGAAAGAGCAGTGAGTGAAGAAGAAGCTTTATCATTGTATACTTCCACGGTCTTCACGCACAGTATTAATTTTGACTTACCGATATCTATTGCAGAAAGAGAATCAGTAGCATTGAAAATTTCCACTTCCTCAGGTTTGGATTTTGACTACAGTATTTCTGACCCCTCTAAAGTGAAAATTGAAGACGGAATACTGACTGCATTAGAAGAAGGCGAGGTGACAATAGAGGCAACTTCATTTGGTGTGACTTCCTCTTATATGATGACGATTACGCCTTATATTCCAGAGGAAAAACCATTGCTTGATTTTGCTTTAAATTCTTCAGAAGAGTTGATCAATACGGGCTTACGTTCAGAAGTGAGCTTGGTAGCCAATACCGAAAATGGAGCTTCTATTTTGTTGGGTGTAGAAGATCCAGACAAAGGACCTGTGTTAGACATCAATATGGAGCAAGGTACAGGCAGTTTACTATTCCGCGAAGCTGGTGAAAGCTATGCCGGGGTGACAGGGATTGGAGCACGAACGTATTCCGCCTGGATCAAACCTACAGATTTATCGGTATTCAATACTATATTTTTCGCAGGTAAAACTGAAGGAGAGGCAACCACTTTGAGTGTTCAAATTCTTCCAACAGGTTCCGTAAAATTAGTGGCGGGTGGTAACATTATCACGACAGAAGAATACCAATTCACAGAAAATCAATGGAATCATATCGTGATTTCCATTCCAAAGGAAGCGATGCTGTCTGATATCAAAATGTACATCAATGGCGAAGCAGCACAGTTTGATGTGTCGAATGACAACGTACTCAATACCGCACCGGCCACTTTTGCTATTGCGAATAAATTCTGGGGATCTTTCAGTGATTTTAAATATTATGAAAGAGCGGTCAGTGAAGAGGAGGCATTGAACCTCTATTCTTCAACAGAGTTTAAGCATACAATTATTTTTGATATGCCATCACTCTTGAATGTAGGTGAAAGAGTAAGAGTCAATGCTTTTACAACCTCCAATTTGCCTGTGTCTTATACTATTAGTAATACTGATGTGGCCATTTTATCAGATGGAATTCTGACTGGGATAAGTGTAGGTGAAGTAGAAGTAACGGCGTTCTCTTTTGGTGTGGAAGAAAAGTTTGGGATTTCAGTGGTGGAGGAAGAAGTAGCAGGCCCTTCGGAAGAGCCGTTGTTGTGGTTTGCTTTTGATGAAGTAGCCGATCAAGTAGACTTTATCAATAAGGGAGTACTGAATAATATTGTATTAAATAGTATCACAGAAGAAGGTGCTATGGTCACTCCTGGGGTAATAGATGAAGAGAGAGGTAATGTTTTATTTGCATCTATTCCGAGCGGAAAGGGCCATTTGATTTTTAAAGATGGTACAGCCAATTATCATGGAGTGACGGGAATGAATGCCAGAACTTATTCGATGTGGATCAAACCAACAGACCTGTCTGAGCAAAAGACCATCATGTATCAGGGCATCACGATTGAGGAAGAAGAAACCACCAACATTTCATTACAAATTCTACCTACAGGACAAGTGAAATTTGTATCAGGTGGGAATATTGTCACAGCAACAACTCATCTTATACAGCAAGATCAATGGAACTTATTGCAAATTGTCATTGAAGAAAATACACCGTTGGAAGAGGTGAAAATTTACATCAATACCAATTTAATGTCTACAACATTGACGGGAGTAAACAGCATAGTGAATACAGGTCCTGCCACTTTTACTTTGGCCAATAAATATAAAGGCTATTACAGTGATTTCAGGTTGTACGATAGGGCATTGACAGATACAGAAATCAAAGCTTTTATTTCTAGGAAGGATCAAGAAATTAAGTTCAAAACTATAGAAAATAAGGTGTATGGAGATCCTGATTTTATGCTGGAAGCTTCCTCTAGTTCGGGTTTAGAAGTGCATTTTTCTTCTTCTGATGAAGGAATCATTCAAATTGAAGGAAATGTTGCAAAGATAGTAGGGTATGGTGAAGTGAGTATTACTGCTGCTCAGTTAGGAGACTTGAAGTATAATCCTGCAAAGTCTGTTACAAATTCATTTGTAGTAGAAAAGGGAAATTATGTAGAACAAACAGAATTACAGTTAGATTTTAGGTTTGATGAACCTGCAGATTTACCGGGAGACCCTTATGACTATTCGGAATTCCACAGAAAGGCAGTGATGCGTGGAGTATATGAAAAAGGGCACAAGGATCAAGAGAAAGGAAACGTTATCTTATTTAATGTAGGTACGTTGGAAGTGGATAATTACAAGGGCATTTTAGGAAGTCAGAAACGCTCTATGGCAACTTGGTTTAAAGCCAATGATACCAAACAATCGGTGCTGACAAGTTACGGAATTGCCGGTGAGGGACAATTTAATATTTTATATAGAGCCAATAATAAAATCAGAGTTGTACTCTATTACAACACTTATGATGATGAAAATGGAGCTCCGGTATATGAGTTCAGTTATGTTGAAACACAAGAATCTTTTGATTTTGTAAGTGATTGGCATCATGTGGCAGTTGTTACAGAAGGGGAAAGCATACATGACATTAAGATATATATTGATGGAAAACAAAGACCAGTACTTGTTTCTCCTTGGGAAGGACATGAAAAGATTAACACCCAAAGTGGTGGAAATTTCAAAGTGGCCTCCAACTCAGATGTCAAAATGAGTCATTATAAATGGTACACAGGTGCATTATCTGAGGATGAAGTAATGGCTATTTTCAAAGGAGACGATTTTATTGGAGAAGAGGATATTATAGTAGAAGACCGTGAGTTTGAAGGTGGTTTTAGAATTGCTTTTATTGAAATGACGGACTTTTTCAATATAAATAACCAAGGGGTAGTTTATAATGTGACTTCAAGTAATACTAATGTCGTAAAAGTGCAAGTAGAAGGCTCTCTTTTAGTATTAAATGAAGTGGGGGAAGGCACTTCAGAAATCACTGTTGAATTGTATAGTGGAAGTTATGAATTGCTTGAAGTGCAGTCTTTTAAAGTAACAGTTACAGGCCCTTCAACGCAGGTGCCTAATGATCTCTTTTCTTTTGAAGAACTTCCAGATTTCTTTAGGAAAGAGAGAAATAAACCTCTTCTTACATTCCCAACGGTATCAACTGTAAAAGTAGCCGATTTCGGTGCTTTTCCTGATGATGGCCGAGATGATTACAAGGCCATTAATGATGCCTTAAAATTGGCTGTTTCAATAGCAAATGAAGAAAACCCTGTAAGAGTGAAGTTTGGAAAAGGGACGTACGATCTTTTGTCAGTGAATGAAAATGCTACTTATCTTTTCTTCCTCGCAAATCTGTCCAATATCATCATAGATGGTACGGGTACAAAAATCAATATTAAAACACCAACAGTTGGTTTTATTTCCTTATTTAATGCCCAGAATGTTGTTGTTCAAGGTTTTGAAGTTGATTACGAAACATTGCCGTTTACCCAAGGAAAAGTGATTTCGATAGCAGATGATCATATTGAAATGAAGATAGATGAAGGGTTTCCAGCTCTCAATGAGAACTTTATGATGAACGCCACAAATTCATGGGGTTATATCAAGGATGAAAAAGGATTTATGAAACAAGGAGTAGCCAATCTCATTAAAACTGACCCTAATGGCTGGAATGATCTAGGTGACCGTGTTTTTTCTCTCCAAATGTCGCCTTCTCAAATTGAGAACTTTGAAGTTGGTGATTATTTTGTGCAGTTGGCTAGAAATAATGGACGAACAATCACAAGAACAAATCAATGTAAAGACGTCACTTTCTTAAACCTAACTGCTTACGCAAGTCCAGCAGGTACTTTCAGTATGGCTAATAATGAGGAAGTGAATGTCATTCACTGTAACGTATTGCTTAAAGAAGGGAGAGTGCACAGTACCAATGCGGATGGAATGCATGTGGTTGGAGCAAAAATCGGCCCTTGGATGCAAGGCTGTATTTTTGAAGGATACGCAGATGATGCTGTGAATATGAAACATGCCAAATCGAATATTATAGAAGCGGTGAGCTCAACAGAATTGAAAGTAAATTCATTACTTGAAGTAGGAAGTAATGTGGTTGTATTTAATCCAAGAGAAGGCAAAGTAATCCAAAGAGCCATGGTGCAGTCCATCGCCGATAATGATGACAAAACCTATAATATTATACTTTCTGAAGCGGTAAATATTCAGAAGGTAGGCACACACCAAAGTGCAGATCATCTTTACAATGAGGATGTAGCAACAGAGTCTTTTGTTTTTAGAGATAATATTTTCAGAAATGCCCGCAGGTACGGCATGTTGATTCAGAGTGCTTATGGCGTGATAGAGAACAATATTTTTGAAGACCTCTCCACAGGAGGCCTAGTGATGGAAAACGGCGTGGATTGGGGAGAAGGTTTTCTTGCTCATGACATCCTCATTCAAAACAATACATTTACCAACTGTGGTTACGATAAGACTTATATCAATGATGAGTACGCCGCTACAATCAAAATGATGGTGATGAAACTGAAAAAGGAGGATTGTGATGAAAATGATAAGTGGTGTGGTAAAACCCCGGCAGATTGTGATGAGCAGGGCATAAAAAATATATGGATTAAAAATAATACGATGACTTACAACAAAGTTGGAATTGTAGCGAACTGTGTTGAGGCGGGAAGTATTATTGATAATCAACTGATGCATAATGAAAATGACCCTACTCTAGAAGAAGGAGAAAAAGGGAAGGCGATGGATATTTTGAATTCGGACTTCATTTTTGAAGAAATAGTAGCTATTGAAAACGAATTTATGAATGCTGATTGGGAAGTGTCACCTTCTAAAAAAGGAATTGATGTGCTGTATAAGGGAACAGGGAATCCAGTAGCGTCACTTACCTTATTTGATGGTACAGGCAGGGTACATCATACTGCCAGTATTCAACAACGATCAACAAAAATTTCAGTATCGATCTATAAAAAACAACTGTATATCATCAGGTTGGTAGATCAAGATGGAAATATCTTTACGAAGAAACTAATGTATGACTAATTATAAAATGAGACCAATTTTTCTACTAGCAATATTGTTTTTACCTTATCTAACGATGGGGCAACAATACCATCAACCCGACTTTTTTAGGAATAAAAGACAGTTGCCACTTTTAGATCTAGAAAACAAAAAAGTGATTCACCTTTCCAAGTTTGGGGCTGTTCCTAATGATGGAGAAGATGATACCAAGAGCTTTAGAAAAGCGTTTGAAAAAGCTTCTTCCATGGCCGAAGCAGGAAAAAATGTAGAGCTTTTATTGGAAGAAGGAACCTATGATTTGAAGGGAAATTCTGAGGGTACTCACGCTCTTACATTAACTAGGAATCATAACTTGGTAATCAATGGCAATGGTGCCACAATCATTGTACATAATCCCATGATTGGTTTTTTGAAGATCATTAACGTCAAAAATGTTGTCATCAAAAACCTTTATATCGATTATGACCCTTTACCGTTTACGCAAGGTAAAATTATAGCACTTCATCCCGAAGCAAAAGCCTTTGACTTCTGTATTGATGAAGGTTTTCCCGAACTTTCAGCTTCCTATTTTGTAGAATCAACGGAGCGGTGGGGAATGCTTATGGATAAAAACGTTCCAGGCAAATTAAAAGATGGTGCGGGACATCTGTACCCATACCGAGGGTGGGAGAAAATAGGGAAACGTACTTACCGAATCCAACAACCACAGAGTCATTTTATTAGAGATATGGCCATAGGGGATGTTTTTGTTCAACTAGCAAGGAATAATGGCAGAACAATTTTCACCTCTTTAAATAGTGAAAACCTTACCTACAGAAACATCACGAGTTACGCCTCTCCTGCAGGGAGTTATGCCGCACATGGCAATAAGGAATGGAATATATTGCACTGTAGAATTCGGTTAAAGCCCGGCAGATTTCATTCGGCCAATGCAGATTGTATTCATGTGAGCGGTTCTAAGTTTGGGCCTTGGGTAGAAAATTGCCTGTTTGAAGGTTATTCTGATGATGCCGTCAATCTTAAAGCAGTAAGGAAATACATATTAAAACAGCCTCAAAAGAATCAAATATTGACCAAAGGTGGAGGGGTTTTAAAAGGAGATATATTACGCTTTTTTAATCCAAGAGAAGGCATTTTGTTAGATGAAGCATACGTTATTAATGTTGAGAGACAAGAGAAAAGCTTATTTTTACTGACTTTCAATAAAAGTATCAATGGTTTGACTCAATTTGGAGAAGACAAAAGAAAAGACATCGCTTATATTGATACACAAGCTTGTGAATCATTTATTTTCAGAAATAATACCTTCAGAAATGCTAGGCGGTACGGTATGTTGCTTCAAAGTAATTATGGCGTGATTGAAAACAATGTTTTTGAAAACCTCAGCCAATGTGCTATTGCCATCAATAATGGTGTAGATTGGGGAGAAGGTTTTGTAGCTCATGATATCCTTATTAAAAATAATCTTTTTAAAAACGTTGGGTTTGATAAAACTTATCTGAAAGATTATAATGCGGCAACTATACGAATGAGAGTAACAAAACTTAAAAACCCTAAGGCGAAAGGAAAGTGGTGTGGTGTTACAAATGCAGATTGGAAAGGACTGGATACCATCGCCATTGAAGGCAACCATTTTATATACAATAAAAGAGCAATTTCCATTGAATGTGCTAAAAATATTTTCTTAGGAAATAATATATTCCAGAGAAACTCTAAAGATCTGTATAAGGAGTACTTAAATCCTGTTTTTCAGGAGAATGTCAGTAATGTTTTAATGGAATAACGTTTAAAATTTAAAGGAAAAGAGAATGTGGTTTGAGGAATTAATGGGTTTTGAAGAAGTCTCTCCATCTCATGTAAAAAAAAATATAAGAGTAGAAGGTGATAAATTGATTTCCAGAGTGAATGGAAAAACATATCAGTTTGGAAAGCTAGAAGTACCTACTCTGAAGGATTTAAAAGCAAGATCAATTAACGATCCTTATAAAGGAGACCTTCAGGTAGAAGAAGTAGTGGGGAATGTTCAGGAATTACACCAACTAGAAGAAAATAGGAACGCTTTGTTTCAAGTGGCCTCTCAATTTAATTTGCTGGAAATGCTTGGGCCTCATGTATCTCCAGAAAAAGGTGTAGGAATCTATGAGAAAGACTATACACAAGGGCCTGCTTGTGCTATTGCATGTGGTGCTGGAACAATCTACAGAAATTATTTCGCTCCTGTTAACCTTGCAATAGGACAAACATTGAATAATCAGATTGATTGTTTGGAACTCATTGGTGAGGAGCTTGATAATGATGAATCCCAACTTTGGAGAATGATCAATGGCTATGCTTTATGCAGTCAAGAAGGTTTACATCAGATTAATTTTTTGATTAATAATCTCAATGAAGAGGAGAGGGAAACTTTAAAAGAAAAATTGAAAATAGGGGTTCAATGGAATACTGAAGTAACTATTTCTAATGAACAACAAATAGTATCACAAGCCTTTTGTTCTGCACTTCCTGTTGCTTATTCAGGTTTTGATTCTTTTTATTTTGAAAGCTTTGCAAGATTGATACTTGAAGCATCGTATGAAGCAACACTTCACAGTGCATTAATAAATCTGGATCAAAATTATTCCAACAAAGTTTTTCTGACATTAGTAGGAGGTGGTGCTTTTGGAAATGAAACCGATTGGATTGTTGAATCTTTACTTATTGCTTTGAAAAAATTTAGAAACACTCCATTGGATGTGAAAATTGTGAGTTATAGCGGTTCTAAAATTGAGGTGCAAGAGTTAATCAAAAGTTTGAATACCACATTGTAAACCAACCTTCCTAATTACTGGGTCTAAATCTATAATAAATGCGTACCCTAAAGCTTCTTTCAATTATTCTAATAACAACAATATCAGCCTTTATATTGAGATCGATTTTGTTCAAGATAATAGTTCCAGATATTTGTGCATTTCATAATAATTTGGAAACTCCAGGCTTCATCTTTAATATTTTGTATGAGCTTCCAAGTTGGAATAATCATCACCCTGTAGCTACAATCACTAATGAGTTGTTCACATTTTTGGTTGGAATTACATTAGGAGTTTTTATTCACAAAAAATTCTCTTCATTTCTATCAAAGCAACAATGAAAACAAAGCTCCCCTAATCATTATCAATTAAAAATTATTCCTTTCCAGAAAACTGTTTAGAATATTCTTTAGGGCTTACACCAAATTGCTTTTTGAAGGTTCTTGTAAAATAGGAAGGGTTATTGAAACCAACTTTATCCATCACATCTAAAATGGAAGATCCATCTACTTGTAGAATTTGAGCGGCACGTTTCAGTCGAATTGTTCTAATGAACTCACTGATCGACATGTTAGTTATCATTTTTACTTTTCTATATAACTGTGATCTACTGACTCCCAGTTCTTTACATAGATGCTCAACATTGAGGTCTGAGTTTTCTAGATTGGCTTCTATATATTGCATGGCTTCCTCTAAAAGTTGTTCATCTTTAGAACTCATTTCAATTTCCGAAGGTTCCACTTCAAATGATGATGATGAGGCAGAGGTTAATAAGTTCTTGACTCTTGCAGATAGAATATCGAAGCTAAATGGTTTAGAAATAAAAGCATCTGCTCCCATATTGAAGGTCTTCAACTGTGTTTGTACATCATCTTTTGCTGAAAGAAAAACGATAGGAATATTGGCCGTTTGAGGTTGTTCCTTAATGTTTTTACAAAAGGCTAATCCGTCCATCTCTCGCATGGTAATATCAGAGATAATCAGATCGATGTTTTGCTTCTTTACAATATCTAAAGCTTCAACACCGTTTTTGGCTGTGATGACATTATAGTGAGATGAAAACTTAATATGAAGGTATTGACTGATATCTTCATTATCATCAACAATTAATAGGTTGGCACCTTTCATCTCCTGCTCCAATTCAAGAGTATCGATTTCAGTATTTATTTCCTCTACAATTGGAGAGTTTTCATCAATATAAGACTGTTCTTGATCGGAATATATTTTATCAAAATGCCCGTTTCCTTTCAATAATTCTATTGTGAAAGTACTTCCTTCCTTCATCTTGCTATCCACTGCAATTGTACCACTATGCTGTTCTACGATCGACTTCGTTACCGCCAATCCAATTCCACTCCCTCTACCTGATGTTTTCTGTTGGAAATAAGGATCAAAAACACTTTTGAGAGCTTCTGGCCTTATACCTTTGCCTGTGTCTTTTATCGCAATTACAATCGAATGGCTCAACTCCTTTAATTGGATGATGATTTCCCCGTTTTCGGGAGTAAACTGCATGGCATTGCTGACCAAGTTGAAAATTACTTTCTCAAACTGAACAGGATCAATAAAGGCTATCACTTCTTTTTGGATAGAATCGAGGGATAGTTTGATATTTCTTTTTTCACTCAACAGCTCAAAATGATGAATCACTTGATGGATAAACGCATTGAGTTCTATTTCTTGGGGAGAAATTCTCATTTCTTTATTCTTAAACTTCTGGAAATCCATCAATTCTACTACCAATTTTTGCAGTTTTACAGCATTTTTTCGAATGACTTGTAAGTCACGTTGTACTTCAGGTTTAAATTCTTTCTTATAAATTAAATCTTGAATGGGATCCAAAATCAAGGTCAGTGGCGTCTTCATATCATGACAGATGAAAGTGAAGAGGTCAAGCTTTGCTTTTTGTATATTTTCAGTTTCTTTCGCTTTCAGTTCAACAATTTCTAATTCATGAGAACGTTTCAGCTGTGCCTTTTTCCTTTGGTAATAAGCAAAGATACTTCCTAGCAACAAAAGTAAATAGGTCACAAAAGCTGAAGTAGTCAGGTAGAAAGGAGCATTGACATGAAGTTCAAGTTTGACAGGTTTCTCGCTCCATTTTCCATTATAAGTCAACAGCTCAAAAGTATGATCGCCATAAGGTAAATTTCTATAGATGGCATTGGCTTTTTTAGATTCCACCCAGTCGGCATCTACACCGGACATTCTGTATTTGTAGATTTCATTCTTCTGTGAATGAAAACCAAAAGCGGTGAAGGAAATCTCAATATTGTCTTGATGATGTGCCAAATTGATCGAAGGAGACTCATTCAAGGGTGCAGTTAGAATCGTTTTTCCATCATAAGATTGCCCAACTTTTACCTCCTTGTCATTCACCTTTAATGAAGTAAATTGAGGAGTGTATTGTGTAGTTGCGCCCTTATAATTGGAAGGTTTGAAGAGTACAAATCCATTGTCTGAACCAAGTAATAATTCATCATTGGGAGAATAATAACTTCTTCTTATTTTATAATAATTCTGACGGATAGCGGAATTAAATTCATAGGTTTTGACTTTGAGTGTGGCAGGGTTGAATTTGGAAATCCCATAACCACTCATCCAAATTTCTCCATTTTTATCTAATTGAAGCTGTTCCAATTGGTTTGTGATAATACCATCCTTTTCTGTGTATTTCGTGAATTTTGGAGCATAAATGTCTTTTGGATTAATCTCACATTTCAATAAACCACCTCCTAAACAGCCAATCCAAAGCGTATTTCCCTCTCCTTTGATCATCGATGCGATAAAGTTGGAAGGGAGACTATTTTCACCATCGCCTTTATAAAATTTAGCAATGAATTTTTCCTGTTTCTTTTCATCGATTTTCAAAAGGTTCAAACCTACTTTGGTACCTATCCAAACATATTTGATATGTCCCTCTCTATGCGTCACTACATATTTTGTAGTGCTATTGGTTAGCCCTAAATAGCCTTCAGTTCTGTAAACATTGACATTACCCTTGTAGAAATTCTCCTTTGAAGGAATGTATTCATAGAGGCCTTTGTTGGTGCTAAGCCATAAGTGTTGATCATCATCTATACTAGCGTAGGTAACACTGGGCCTACGATAAGGGGCTATCGGGTTGATCAGTTTTAGTTGTATTCTTTTACCATTGACCAGACGTTGTTGATCTTGTTTTGTAACATGGTACGTAAACTGATTAGAGAAAAGGTAAAAGGAACCATCTGGTAAAGGAAGAATTTTTGAGACCTTTAAATGCTTTAATTCAGGATTATTATCACGGAAGTCAATGACTTTTTTTGTTTTCCGGTCAAATATCCCAAGCCCTTGCCCTAAGGTACCCACCCATAATATTGAATCTTTATCTTGATAAAAAGTATGACAAGCAAAGAGGGTATTTGGGTTGTTTTCGTAAGGGTTTTTGAATTGTTCAAGATATCTAAATATTTTCTCATTGGTGTAAGCTCCATTGGATAGTGAGCCTAGCCAAAGTATTCCTTCGTCACTTTCAAAAAAAGTAGTGATGGCTTTATTATTATAAAAGGGGTAGATAGAAGTATATGATTGGTAAGGTTTAAAATGCTTCCCTCCGTCATTTGAGTAAATTAACCCTTTATTTTTGGTCCCGACCCAAAGCGTATTTTCTTTATCCATATAAACGGATATCACCGTAGCCTCCACATGTTTTTTTATGGGTTTGAATTTTTTATTGATCTCATAAAGCCCTTTATAAGTTCCTGCCCAAATTCTATTGTTTTTATCTTTATAAATAGTTTTGATGTGCTCTTGATTTATTCGGAAAGGACGATGAACAATACGTAATGTATTGGGATGTATTACATAAATTCCTTTACTCGATAAAGCCCATAATTGACCATTGTTACCCTCAATAATTTGTCTGACTCTAACACTGGAATCAATGATATTCAGCAAGTGTATTTCTCCTTGTTCATCTTCTACCACTTTTGTCAAACCGCTATCGGAACCTACCCAAATATTTCCTGAAGGGTCACAGAAAACGGCATCAATGGTAACTTGTTTATTGGGGTTTATCTTTATGGTTTTGAACTTGCCTGTCTTTTTATTAAAAACACACAGACCATTCACGTCAGTACCAATGAAAATTCTGTCTTTATGATCTACAGCCAGTGAAATAATTCTATTGCTTGCCAGCGAAAGACTATCTCCCTCCATATGCTTATAGACTTTCATTTCAATACCATCATACCTATACAGTCCATCAAAAGAAGCAAACCACATAAAGCCCTCTTTGTCTTGCACAACAGATAAGATATCAGAATGCATAAAAACATCTGACCCTTTGACAGGGATAAGATTGGCCACTGCGTTCTGAATGACAACAAAGAAAAGTAATAAGCAGAGTGTATACTTTGTTAAAAGAGTATTCATACTAAACCAAAAAAATGTAGATGAACGAAAGTTAAACATTTTTTTGTCGATTATAGGATTATTTTGTGTTTAAATACCAAGTTGGATACAAATCAGCATTTAAAAATACTATAAATATGGCGCTATATAGCTACTTGTGGTCATTTTTGTAAAAAGTATTGATTTGTACTATAAATTGATTTTGAAAAATATTTTACTTCTAAAAAAGACGTTATTTTAAGTATAAATTCAACCTTGAGTTAAACTACCTGCTTTGTAAGTGAGTTCAACCGGTAGAGGAGTTAATTTTTATATAATTTTGAATGTAGTGATCAATTTATTTTAATTCTAGCCCTTTTTCTGTCATTTAAACCATAAAATAGTGAAACAGATTAGATTATGTTTGTTTTTGGTTGCTTTTTTGAGTAATAAGTGTCTTGAATCATTTTTCTTTGAAACTTATATTTTTTCAGATTAACTATTAATTAAATGAAGCTGAAGCAACAACTATTGGGAGGAATATTACTACTCCTTTTATGTGGATGTGACGTTACCCATCAGAAGACTACTGATACCGTCAAAATTAAACAACCAAACATACTTTGGATCTTTGTAGAAGATCTTTCTCCTTACCTTGGATGCTATGGAGATTCTATCAATAAAAATCACACTCCTGCCTTGGATCAGCTAGCAGAAGAAGGAGTTCTCTTTGAGCGGGTGTATGCAACAGCACCGGTTTGTTCGGCCTCAAGGTCAGCTATGATCACTGGCAAAATGCAAACCACCACAGGAACACATCAACACAGAAGTAGTAGAACTACAGATGGAGAAGTGGTGCCTGAAGCACTGAGAATTTATCTTCCAGATTACATACAGAAAACAGTCCCAGAACTTATGAGTGAGGCAGGTTATTTTACTTTTAATAGCGGAAAAGATGACTACAATTTCCACTATGACCGCAGAGCATTATACACCGTAGGCACTGAAGAAAATTACCAAGCCGGAATGAACGGCTGGCAGGGAAATAAGTCAAGACACTACATGTCGCTGACAGAGGATACTTGGAATGCTCGAGAGGATAAAGATCAACCTTGGTTTGGACAGATTGAATTGAAAGGAGGAAAGACCAGGGGGACAGACCATATCAGAAGTGGAGAAGTATTGGGTGTAAATGACGTTCCATTGCCTCCTTATTTTCCAGATGTTGAAAGTCACAAGAAAGCTTGGGTACAACATTACAATGCTATCCGAAGTACAGATGCTGAAGTGGAGGAAATCCTAGAACAATTGGATGATGATGATGAATTGGAAAATACAATTATTTTCTTTTTCTCTGATCATGGCAGTAACACTTCTTTGCGTCATAAACAATTCTGTTATGAAGGAGGGGTGCATGTGCCACTGATCATTAAAGGAAATCATCCCGATTTGAAAGCCAAGCTTCGCAGAAATGACTTGGTTTCAACATTGGATATTTCTGCTACCACCTTAGCTATTGGAGGTGTAGAGATACCAGATTATTTTGACGGACAAAACCTCTTGGATAGTGCTCAAAAGGCAAGAAAATACGTGGTCAGTGCTCGTGATCGCTGTGATTTTACCATTGACAGAATTCGAACGCTTAGAACAGACCAATACCGCTATATCCGTAATTATTTTCCAGAAAGATCCATGATGCAAGCCAGCTACCGCGACCGACAGCCTATGGTAAAAGATATGCACCGCCTTCATGAAAATGGAAAGCTGACCGATTACCAAGAGGAACATTGGTTTGGTGCAAGACCGAAGGAAGAACTATACGATATAGAGGCAGACCCGCATCAGATGAATAACTTAGCGTTGGATAAAGATTACAATGATATTCTTTTGAAGCATAGAACCAAACTCAATAAGTGGATCAGAAAAACAAAAGACCAAGGAGAAACCCCTGAAGACACCCTTCAACTCAAAGCCACTTATGAACTATGGAAAGACAGGGCTGTTTTCAAAAATGCAGAGGTGAACCCTGAGTACAATCAGTTTATGAATTAGGGGGGATAAAATTTTTACCCCTTTTCTCAAATCAATTTTATATTAAAACTGCTATTCCTACTTTATAGCATTCTAGAAAGACTTTTCAAGCAATTGAAAGGTCTTTTTTTTGTAAATGTCACTTCTTGAAACCTCTTCAAAACATAAATGCAAAAAATTGAAACATAACTACAACTCTGTGATCAGGAAAAATAATACTTTCGTAAAGTGTTAGAAATTAGTTGATTGTGTTTGCTATTAGAAGGTGAAAATGCTACTTACTTCAAAAAAAGTGACAAAACATTTCACTTGTGGAAATTAGTTTTTGGTTCCCTTCGCTCATTGTACTTTTGATAATAAGAAATAACACAATTATCATACTTTTCATCCAATTTTTAGATCTATAAAGATCTCTTTGCTACAGTTGGAATCGGATGTGTATATCAACCACTAACTTAATGAAGTCTTTTGACTATGACTCTGATTAATTGGTACGCATTCGTTCTAAGATTATCTCACATATCATGACTTTAAAAACTATGGAACATTTTTTTGCAAAATACCGAGAGGGAATTATTGGTCAGAATGAATATATTCAGACACCACACCATGATGCTATCCGAATTGTTTATGCTGATTGGACAGCGAGTGCCCGAATGTATCAACCCATAGAAACAAGGTTATTGCAAGATGTTCTTCCTTATGTTGCCAATACACATACTGATTCCAACTATACAAGTTCTAAAATGACTTATGCCTATCAGAAAGCAAAAGATATTATAAAAGCTCATGTTGGGGCTTCTGAAGATGACCTATTGATTTCTTCTGATGCTGGAATGACAGGCGTGATGAATAAACTGCAAAGGATTTTAGGATTTAGAGTGCATGAGTCTTTTAGTGATAAAATTGTATTGAAAGAAGAAGAAAAACCGGTGGTATTTGTTACGCATATGGAGCACCATTCCAATCAGACTTCTTGGGAAGAGACCATTGCAGATGTAGTGGTGGTTCCCCCAGATGAGAAAGGGTTAGTTTCGGTTGAAAATTTTAAAAAGTTTGTAGAATTATATGCACATCGAAAAGTAAAAATTGCATCAATTACTTCTTGTTCCAATGTAACGGGAATTTTTACTCCTTATATGGAAATAGCAACATTGATGCATCAGTATGATGGTTTATGCTTTGTAGATTTTGCTACTTCGGCACCTTATGTAGATATCAATATGCACGAAGATGATCAGAAGGGAAGCTACCTTGATGCCATTTTCTTTTCTCCACATAAGTTTTTGGGAGGCCCTGGCACCACAGGGATTCTAGTATTCAATAAGAAACTTTACAAAAATGCCATTCCTGATAATGTTGGTGGTGGTATAGTAAAATGGTCCAATCCATGGGGTAAGCATCAGTTTGTCAAAGAAATTGAGGCAAGAGAAGATGCAGGTACACCTCCTTTTCTGCAAACCATAAGAGTGGCAATGTGTACACAATTGAAAGAAGAAATGGGGGTAAGCAACATTTTGAAACGTGAAAGAGAAATCTTGGAAATAATATGGGATTCACTGAAGGATATTTCAAACCTTCATGTACTTGCAGGAGAACATAAAAATAGATTGGGAGTTGTATCTTTTTACATTGATGACCTCCACTATAATCTTGGGGTAAAAATACTTAACGATAGATACGGTGTACAGACAAGAGGAGGGTGTTCATGTGCGGGTACTTATGGTCATTATCTGCTCAATATATCTGAAAGTCAATCTGAAAAAATAACAACAAAGATAGATCAGGGTGACTACTCTTTGAAGCAGGGCTGGATAAGACTTTCAATTCACCCTACACAAACCAACGCCGAAATACTTTTCATAATGCATGCCATTAGAGAGCTTGCAAAAAATCATCATTATTGGAAACATGAGTACTTGGTAGACTACACTACAAATAAGGTCAGTCATATCAACAAACAAGCAGAAACAACATTAAAACAGAATGTGAATCAGTACTTCAACCAAACTTTTTCTGATGATATACTAAACTATGTTTAATGCTTAGTCATTGACTAAAATTTTTTCATGACAGATAAATTAAATAACAAACAACGATGGAAACTTTCATAAGAAAAACAAACGATGATATAAAGACGATAAATATTTTTTGCTCATTTTTGGCAGGGGTCAACTTGATGGCCGTAGTAGGGTTTGATGTAGTATTTAGTTCCGCTATAAAATACATGGTGATCTGTGGAATAGGTGGGGCTTTATTTTTAATAGTCAGCTTAAGGAAAAAATATTTCTATTTGGACAAGATTTTAATTGAAGATGGAAATATAGTATTCAAAACAAGAATTTTATTTCTAACTCATAAAACTATTTGTCAGGTGGAGAACATTACAATCACAAGAACCTATTATTCTTTGGTATTAAGATGCTACAAACCTGACCGAAGTTATGAAACAAGAAAGTTTAAATTATCATCCTCTAACTGGAAAAATTTAGACAGTTTAGAAAGGTTAATCATGAATTCTAAATCAGGGTTAAGATGATGATACTTTTATATGATATTGTTAAAGTAACAAAGAGCAATTCATTCATTTTTTCTTGAAACAAATCCCTTTAGCTGTTGTTTATGTTTTATGGTAAAATAAAGAGCTAGTAGTGTTTTTTTAATAAAATTTATTTAGTGCGATAGTGTCGCATAAACTAAAAAATAGCTTATATTTACTTAGCTAATACAATACTTTTAATATCTCATAAATAACAAATAAAAAAATGCTTCAAAGAAAATTTGATAAAATCGTTAAGGCAGAGTTTCCAAATGCAAAAGATGCGAAGGATACTTCAATTCACTATTTAGGAAAAATGCAGATTGATCATCAGCTTGATGTCTCAAAAGTACTGATGGCCACTTCTGTTTGCTCTGACGATATCAACGTACCTTCTACTACTTTTTTTAACGTACTTTTTGGACCATTTGTAATGGGCGGACTCGGAGGTATTCCGTTTGTAGGTAAAACAGGTATGACGGCTTTTGCACATCATATTCCTGATGATGGAAGCGCTTTTATTTTCTATGGCCCACATATTGGTATCACATTGGAAGGTGAATTGGGTAAAATGTACAGACCAAGAATGGAGGAGACAGGAAATTCTTGTGGAGCATTGATGCTGGCTTTAAGTCGTTTGGAAAATGAATCTTATGCACCAACTATGAGTGATGATGATTACCAACAAATGAAACTGGAGGAAAGCTTACTTCCTTACAGAGAACAAATAATGGCTGCTGAAAATAAATCAAAAGCAATCACTGAAGCGACTTATGAGATTATAGATAAAAAAGTGCATGAGTATTTGAAAGCTTGCAAAGATGAATTTCATGTGGATAAAGTAACTTTGCTAGGTGGTATAGTCATCAATACGGATTATGGTTTAGATGATTATTTTGATGCTAGAAACTTTGAAGTAATTGACTTAACAACACTTTAATCGAAAACAGAAAAGTGCTACTATATTCTACCTCACCATTACCATGGTGAGGTATTTTTTTTCTTTTATCTAAGAGAGAGGTGAGATATTAATTGTGAATTTTTATTCATTTATTTCTTTAAGCCAAGGTAATTACGTATAACATTGCATATATTGTATTAACGTGGTTCTATCCTTCAGGTAATAATAAAGAGGTAGAATCCCAAATTAACCAATAAATAACAATTAAATAATCTCCCAAACAGGCTATTAGCATTGGTTTAATATCGATGTAGGTTGCTTGTAGGAGTCTATTAGTAATGAGAGAAATTGAAATAACAGCCAATTCAAAACAATTATCAGCAACCTTATTTGAGGCAAATGAACGCGATGTTTTATTGATTATCGCATCGGCCACAGGGGTAAAACAAGAGTACTATCAGAAATTTGCTCAGTTCATGTGTGAGCAGGGAGTATCAGTCATCACGTTCGATTACAATGGTATTGGACGATCTTTGAAACAACCGATTCAACAAGTACGCAACAATGCATCGGATTGGGGGCGGAATGACTTAGAAAGTGTTATTCAATACGGCATACAGCATTTTCCTACTGCTCGAAAAGTCTTGCTAGGGCATAGTATTGGTGGACAGTTAATTGGACTTGCAAAGTCAGCCCCCAAAATAGATAAAATATTGCTTGTAGCTTCTCAATCCGGCTATTGGAAATTTTGGCAGGGGTTTGAGAGAGTAAAAATGTGGTTCAATTGGTATGTTTTATTTCCAGTTTTGATAAGTACATTCGGTTATTTGTATTCCAAGAAAATCACAGGTATGGAAAACCTTCCAAGTAAGGTCGCCAATCAATGGAGAAATTGGGGCAAGCACAGCAACTATATTTTGAGTGATCCATCTATTCAAGCCTTTTATTATGAAAAAATAAAATCAGCTATCACAGCTTACAGTATTGAAGATGACTTTTTTGCTCCAAAGGAAGCTGTTCAATGGATGACAAGGCAATATTCTCAAGCTCCTAAAAAAGAAGTGAGACTTACACTGGAAGACTTGAATACCTCTTCCATTGGGCATTTTGGAGTATTTAAAGAAAAGTTTAGAGATACGATTTGGCCTCAATTTTTGAAAGAGATTAAGCACTAAAGGGTTGATTGTTAGTGCTTCATGGTATTATCAATGAATGGTCTACGATCAATCACTTTACTGTAAAGTATTTATCAATCATATAACTTTTTCAAGGTTCTATTAAGGCTTCTTATGGTAATCCCTAGATAAGAAGCCATATTTTCCTTTGATATAGCAATTTCCTGTTGCTCCTGTAACGCTAGAAGTTTACCTAAACTGTGCTCAATTGAATAAAGTTGTTGAAAAGAAGCCCGGCTGGAAGTATTGATAATTCTTTGTGCAAAAACATCCAATAAAATATTATTCAGCCTAAGATCTGTTTTGATCAGGTCTGTAAAATAATCCAAGGCTATGGCATAGGCAGTAACTTCTGTGATGACCTCAATACTGCATAGACAAGGAACTTTTCTTATAAATTCAACTTCACCAACAATTTCTCCCTCGCCCAAAAACTCAAATATATAGTCTTTATCATTTTCCTCAGTGAAATAACATTTTGTGATTCCGGTTTTAATAATGATCACTTTGGTAAGCTTCTCATCTTGGAAAAGGAGCTTTTGCCCAGGCTTATAGGTTTTGACAATGATTTTATCCTTACGTTCTTGTTGGGCATACAATTGCTCAATGTATTCTAAAAATGATTGATTTTTCCTTAACATATCTCTGTTGGGACAAATGTCCTTTACTGTCTTTTCTCTTTTGCTGAATTTTGTTCCATCAAAAAAGATAAGCATAAAGAAATGAAAAATAACATAACAACAATAGCATTTGATGCAGATGATACATTGTGGATCAATGAACCTTATTTTCAAGAAGCTGAAAATCAATTCTGTGAATTACTGAAAGAGCTGATGCCAAAAGAGAAATTATCTCAAGAGCTCTTTAAAACAGAAATGAAAAATCTATCGCTTTATGGATATGGAGTGAAAGGTTTTATGCTATGCATGATTGAAACGGCCAATCGTATCTCTGAGCAAGCCCTTCCTCTGCATATCATAAATAAAATAATTGAAATTGGACAAGATCTTTTAAATCAACCTATTGTTCTTCTTGATGGAGTGAAAGAAACCTTGGAGCTGTTGAAAGATGATTATAAATTGATTGTGGCCACCAAAGGTGATTTACTAGACCAAGAACGAAAGTTGAAGCATTCTGGCCTAGAGCATTACTTTCATCATATTGAAATAATGAGTGAAAAAAAAGAGATTGATTATCAAAAACTATTACAGCATCTTGACTGTCCGCCAGAGAATTTCTTGATGTTGGGCAATTCTGTAAAATCTGATATTATTCCTGTACTGGAGATCGGTGGTTTTGCTGGACATATTCCATTTCATACTACTTGGGCCCATGAACAGCATGAAAGTGATTTGTCACATCAGAATTTTATGCATTTAAATTCAATTAAAGAGATTATTACTCTATTAAAATAGTAAGAGTGTTGCAGAGGTGATTTCTATTTTACTGAATAGAAATCACCTCATACACTTCTTTTCTCACTCTTTTCTCTCTCATACCTCTTCCATCGTAAAAACTCCTGCCAAAGCTTTCGTTTCAATGTCTTTTGCGAAGAGAGGAGTTTCCTCATTGATATGAAGCTGGAATGGTGTTTCCTGAGGATCAATGTCTTTTGTTAGCTCATGAGTGGCTTGAATAAATTGTTCATTTTCAGTTTCCGAAATCACTTTACATGTGAGTAAACAGGTGTTATCATCTATTTTATCAAGTTTCAACTCCCAAGTGATTTGCAGTATTACATAATTGACATCATCCAGCCAAAGTGTAGTATTGGGTGAGACCGTTAACACTCTGTCTTTTTCAGAAATTGTTTCTATGTAGTGTTGTACCATAAAATACCCTGCTACATTTTCTACATTCATGGACACTCTTTTACCTGAAGGTAATTGTCCTTGAGCTGCACTTTGATGTCCAGATGAACAGGCTGCATATTCTTCAGCAGTAATATTAAAGAGCCATTCTGAAATATTGATACTGTCAATGTTCGCATTAATAATAGCTTGTGCTGTTGCTTCTCCTAATTTTGTCATGATGATTAATATTTGAAGGTAAAAGAATGTCTAGAAATAGGTATTTTCGTTTTTGAATTTTCCGCCAACCATCCAGAAATAGAATCTCATTTGACCGTGAATAGGCTGTACTGCATCCCAATGTTCAGTGATTTTACCATTTTCCACTTTCCATACATCTATAATATTCAATCCCTTTTGTGGATTACCTCGGTGTTTAACATCATTAGTAGCATGAGAGTGAACCGTAACGTGTTCTCCATCGACATAGATATGCTTCACATCGTACATGTAGTCAGGATATGTTTTCGCAAAATCAGAAACTACCTCCAATACGCCTGTTAGACCATCCACCATACTCTGATTGTGCTGTTTGTAAGGATGGTTTCCATATGTTTTTCTGATGTAATCAAAGTCATGATCATTCATTAAGTGTTGTACAAAGTCAACTACTATAGTAGCATTCTCTACTTCTTGTGCTGTCCATGTTGACTTTTGATACTGCTGTAAATCAATTTTTTGCGTTTCCATTTTTACTTTATTAAAAGGTTTTTAAATAAATAATCTTTAACTTGCATTTTGCAATCTTTTACAAACATAAAGCATTAACTTGCATTTTACAAGCTATAAAATGAAAAAAGATGAATTAAGATCAGAATGTCCTATTAATTATGCCTTGGAATACCTTGGAGATAAGTGGACATTATTAGTGATTAGAGACCTAGTTTTTGAAGGAAAAAAGTTCTTTAAAGAGATCCTGAATTCGAAGGAAGGAATCGCGACAAACATCCTTACGGATCGTTTGAAACGGCTAGAAAGTTTGGGAATAGTAGAATCTCGTCCTTATGAAAAACAAAGGAAATTTAAAGTTTACACGCTGACAGAGAAGGGGATAGACTTAATTCCGCTTTTATTAGAATTAATTCTTTGGTCGGCAAAACACAAGGATGGCTTAAATGTGAGTCCTGAATTTATTGAGCTCGTTAAAAAGGACAAAGAAGGAGTGATTAAAGCAATTACAGAAAGTGTTGGAACAAATAAGTTCAGTGCTAATCGGGAGGCATAAGTAAAGTTGATTTTTTTTGAAAATTTTTATAAAAAAATCAGTAATCATGTTTTTAATGTGTGGATGTTGAATGCAATGTCCACACATTAACTACTTTCATTCAGGATAATGTAGTATTCAATAATTTGAGTCGTGGAGATTTTTTCATAATTTAATAAGACCGGACCATGCATCTCGGCTAAACCCAAAAGTTCTCCTATGAAATTACTAGAATACACAACAATTTGGACCAAAGGTGATATCTACCAGGGCAAAGTAATGCTATGTATAGGTATACTACTACTTATTGCTGCTTTATTGATTTTGAGAAGCCATCATGAATTACTCAAAGGAATGTTGATTCCGCTCTCACTTGCTTTGACGCTCTTGCTGGGATACGGCGGGTACCTTACGTTTACAAGGAATACGCACTTCACCAATGTTGAAGCTGTCTATAAAGAAAGCCCTGCAAAGGCCATAGAACAAGAGTTTGAAAAAGCTCAAAAAGATCATGATGCTTATTCAAAACTCAAACCTATATGGGCCATTTTGATGGTAGTTTCACTGCTCTCGTTTTTTATTTTCAAAACAGATTATCTGAAAGGTGTATCTCTTGGATTTGTAGCACTTTTCTTTATTGCATTAATGGTTGATACAACCTTGCACTACAGATTGAAGCCCTATTACGAAACGCTTAGTAATTTCTCCTTAAATAACAATCTATGATCACTTCAAAAAATATCGGATTTAGAAGATTAATTCAATGGTCAGGTTTACATATGCTATGGCTTTTGATTTTTATGGCTTCGGTGGCTTGCCTTTATCATTTTGACTTAATAGAAATAAGCATTCCATGGCTACCTATCTCTGTGATTGGAACAGCGGTAGCTTTCTATGTCGGTTTTAAAAATAATCAAGCCTATAACCGAATGTGGGAAGCAAGAAAAATCTGGGGAGGAATCATCAACGACAGTAGAACTTGGGGTATGATGGTTGATGGATTTATCACCAATCAATTTACCAATGAAAAAGTGGAACCGGAGAAAATTAAGACCATTAAAAAGCGCTTGATTTATCGTCATATTGGATGGCTTTACGCACATAGAAGTCAGCTTTTAGTAGCGGCACCATGGGAACATTCTAGTCAAAAAGGACATATAGGTAATACGGCCAAATATTTTCAAAAGAATTTTGGAGTTGGGTTAGTAGATGATGAGGTAACAAAATCTGAATTAAAAAACTTTTTACCGCTGGAAGAGTATGAAAGATTAATCAATTATGTCAATACGGCAACTCAAATAATCAATGAGCAGTCTCGAGAACTCACACAATTGAGAGCCGCAGATTTAATAGAAGATTTCAGACATATGGAAATGATGAAAATACTGTCGAGTTTCTATACTTTACAGGGAAAAAATGAGAGAATTAAAAAGTTTCCATTACCTCGTCAATACGCCAATATGAGCCGGTATTTTGTAACCATTCTGATTTGCCTGCTCCCTTTTAGTATGATCCCGGAGTTATTAAAATTGGGAAGCTGGGGTTTCTGGCTTTCTATTCCAATTTCAGCATTGATTGGTTGGGTGTATGTTATGATGGAAGTTATCGGTGATTATTCTGAGAATCCTTTTCAAAGGATGGCGAATGACATTCCAATGCTCTCCCTTTGTAGAACTATTGAAATAGACCTTCTTCAAATGCTTGGAGAAACAGATTTACCAGCACCTATTCAACCTAAAAATGATATTTTGATGTAGACAAAATAATCTAAGTACTAAGTCAAAAATAAATCATAGTTAATTCTAATTTATTTTTTGTGAGTACAACGCAAAAAACGTATTAATAGTGATTCTATTGAAAGTTTTTTGAAGGCAGTAATCGCAAAACAATAAATAGAATTAGTATTAGATAATTTTGAATTTGTACTTATTATAAGGTTTAACAGATTAATTTTTCATATAAAGAAGCTAAAGATATATTTGTAAATTACGAGACCAATTTAAATTCAAATATCGATGCAAAATAAACTTTCGGTAGTATTTTTTGGAGCAACAGGAGCTGTGGGTTCTGTGGCTTTTCACCATTTGTTGACCAAAAATAATCTTTCAAAATTATTGACTTTAGGAAGAAGATCAGTGGAGTCCTCGCAACCCCCATCATTCTTAGATCAGCAGGTAATTGATATTCATACTCCATCATCTTATTCAAATTTGATCACGGATTTTGATACCGCAATTTGTACATTAGGGGTTGGAGAACCTTCCAAAATTTCAAAACAAGATTTCATTAAAATTGATAAAACAGCGGTACTTAATTTTGCCAAAGTATGTAAGGAAAAGGGTGTAAAACAATTTCATCTTCTTGCTTCAGTTGGCACAAATAGTTCTTCTTACAACTACTATTTAAGAGCAAAAGGAGAACTGATTGATGAGCTGGTCAAACTGAATTTTGATCGATTATGTATCTATCAGCCTTCCATGATTTTAACTCCCAAAAATAGATATGGCATCACTCAAGCTATTACACTCAAAGTATGGCCAAAACTAGATCCTGTGTTCCAGAATGGACTTCGAAAATATAGAGGTATTACAGTTGAAAAATTAGGGAAATCCATTGCCAATAATATTTCTGAAGAAGGAACGGGAATTGAGTACTTGCTTTATGATGACTTTTTGAGGTTGCAGGATTAAGACTCAACAGTTAATTAAATCATACAAAAATTAACACTCGTTATCAAAATGCAAGGTGATTGAAAAACCATTTTATCAAAAAAAGAAGGCTCCATTCTTAACATAAACTACTATTTCTCTGAAGTATAATGTCAAAACTGACTTAATTGAACGTTTAAAACCTTCTAATTTTCTTGAAAAAACACACTATAAAACTTATAATTCTTATATAAAAGTTAATAAAATGTTACTATTAGGATTATTAATTGTAGAATTTTAATATTTTAAATTTTATTTTTTTAATTTTGTAAATACAAACATTCTAGTTTATCTGTGATTACTAAAATTTGATTGCACTAACATCAAAATCATTTTTTTTTGAACCGACTTTTTTCTCGCGAAGCTAATTTCATTTCACAAAACAAACGAACATTTTATGGAAACTTTCAAACGGAATAGAGACCATGATATTAAAAATGTAGACATCGTATGTTCATTTCTGGCTGGTATGAACATCATTGGAATTATTGGTCTCAAACTAGTATTTAGTTCTTTGGTAACATATCTATTAATTTGTATTACAGGTGGTTCTATTTTTTTCTTATTCAATCTTAGAAAAAGACATATCTACTTGAAACAGATCACTATCGAAGATGGAAATCTTGTTTTTAAAACGAACTTTTTATTTCTATCGTACAGTCGATATTATCAAATTGAAGATGTAAAAGTTAGTAGAACTTATTATTCACTTATCTTAAGGTGTTACAAATCAGGAGAATACCATAAGAAGAAAAAATTTAAATTGTCCTCAAGAAATTGGAAGGACTTAGAAGATTTAGAAAAAATCTTATTGACTTCTAAATTGGGTGAAGAATATCATCCTATTAGTGCTTAAAGAAACCTCCTCAGTTTAATTATTGAGGAGGCTTTGTGCTTCGATAACTATTCTTACAACTGTGTTATTTTTTGCGTATTACCATCATTTGATTGCCTCCTTTTTGAAACTCATACTCAACATTTATAATTTGAATATGATATTCAGACTGGAAGTGCTGAGTTATGCCCTCGAGTACTTCAGATGTTTCTGCATCAAGGTTCAATAATGGAAATAGTCTCACTTCTTTGCACAACCTAAGCATTTCACTAATAGATTGTATATGAAATTCTAAACCGAGCTGGGAGTAGAGCAACAGGAAATGTGAACTTAACCCTAAGTCAAAACTTTGATCTTTGAAATCTAAAGGGTTGGGCAGTTCATGATGGATATATCTATTCTGACTTTTTCCTGTTTCAAAATCTTCAACAAAATCAGCCATGGCACCCATTCTGATTTTTTCTAATTCGTCTGGGCTGGCAATAGAAGACCATACAAAATTGTCTTGGTTTGCTCTGATCTGTTGCATCACAACATCCTTTGTTTCCTGAATATGATTTTCAATTGCATCCTTAGAAAATTGATAGATTGGATCAATAGAAGTCACAGTATTTCCGTGAGCAGTCATTTCTGCATTAAAACTTGCTGGACTGTCACCAAAGCTGATGATTTTTTTCTTTAGGTCTGTTGCTGTCAGATTGAATAGACTTTGATATTCTTCTAAGGTCCTTCCCCAAGGAACTGTATTTTTTAATTCAAATGCCATATTTTTGTTGGTTGAGTTCAGTTTTTTGACTAAAAGAGGGTTTAAATTTTTCTCTAAAATAATGAAGGACGAAAAGAATCATCATGCAAATGCTGTTAATATTTGAATAGTGAATTTATAAATAAACATAACAAATTAATGTCCTTGGATGAAATACTCCATTACGGCAACGAGAATTAACGTACAGCTGCTTAACTTGCTTCCATGAATTTAAATTTTGAAAATGAATACTTCGGAATTGGTATTCAAAATGGTAAAACACCAGAAAATTTAGGAGTACTGTGGAGATCAGCACAAAACTTTGGTGCCAGTTTTATTTTTACCATTGGAAACCGATATGCCAAACAAGCTTGTGATACACATAATGCAGTAAAGTCCATCCCTTATTATCATTATGATACTTTTGATGATTTCCTTAAAAATATTCCTGTAGGAACTCGAATAGTAGGTGTTGAACTTGCCGATGAGTCTGAAGATTTAGAAACTTTTCATCATCCAAGAAGATGTGTGTATTTACTGGGAGCAGAAGATCATGGCTTATCAAAACAAGCCATGGAAAAAAGCCACTTCTTAGTGAAATTTGATACTCCTAAAAGTTTGAATGTCTCAGTTGCTGGAAGTATTGTAATGTATGATAGACAAAGAGGAAAGGAGAGGTGTTAATGTATTCACTTTCTTAATAAAAATATGAACTAGCATTTGCTTTGAGCTAAATCAAAACTATGCTAGTTCATGGGGAATAAAGAATACACTCACCTAATTCAATTGAAATTTCTTTATTAACTTATTTTTCCCTTGTATGATATGGACAATAAACACGCCTCTCCCCCAAGGAGTAGAAAGTGTAGTAGTATGTTGTAAATCTGTGTTTTGGTAAACTAATTGTCCAATATGATTAAAGATAAATAAGTCATAAGGTGTATCGTTGTTGATTTGTATATTGATATCCATACCTGCAGATTGCGGAACTGGAAAAACGACAACTTCAGCTTCATTTTGCTCTTGAACATACACAGAAGTAGGACCAAAATATTCATACTTTCCATCCAAATCTACTTGTTTTAAACGGTAATAAGTACTGCCATATCTAAGGATGTCATCATATTGATATTCGATGGTTGCATTACTGTTTCCAGCCGATTGCACCTCAGCTATTTTTATCCAGTCGCTGTTATTGGTAGAATATTCAACTTCAAAATGTGAACTGTTGACTTCAGTGGCCGTGGCCCAAAAAAGACTAATGCCCTCTTCAAAAACCTCCGATTCAAAATAAATCATTTCTACGGGTAAGTCTTCGTTATATACAATACTGAGTGTATCTAGTTCTATCTCAGTACCATTGCTGAAGGAAGATAATTTAAAATACACCAATCCATTTCTAGTTTGTAAATCAGAATAAGTATAACTGACAGGAGCAGGCGTTTCTGGATTTGTTGCTTCAATTTGAGTGATCAATGTCCAATTATTACGATCGTTGGAGGTATAAATAGAATAAGAATCAATGTTTTCCTCAGAAAACATACTCCATTCTAAATTGGTTTTGAGACCAAGTTTCAACTCTCCTACAAAATAGTTTAAGGAGTCAGAAAGCAGGTGACAATCTGTGTAACCCTCAGGTCTTTCATCATTTCCCATTTCATTGACTTGTTCTTTTTGATAGGGTGAAATACATCCTCCTTCGAATTGCCAAGAGACATCCTTTTTATAATGGATTTGATTACTCAACTCATTAATTGCAACATTATTCATAGCTACAGATAGTGAATCAATAAATGAATTATGTGCTTGAAAATCGACATGTCCATCAAGGTTCCATGTACTGTTGTGGCAAACTAAACTGCCATTTTCAAATTTTAGATGTGAATGATTTTGGGTATTCAACTGTGATGAAAGTATCACTGTGTTGGCATTTTTTATTTCTAAAGTAGCTGAAATAGAAATCACATCACTTGTAAACACTACCTCATACAGTACTTCGTTATGTATTTTTATCTTCTTTTTCCCAAGTATATTGGAAGTATTAATTGTCACCTTACAGTCAGTTAATTCCAAGTCAGCATTTACTGTAAGAGTTTCCCCATTGATAATAACATTTGAGTTGGTATAAGAAGTTTTCTCATTAATATCTCCCTGAATGATAACCGTTGGCCAGTCTTGTCCGAAGGCGATAGAAGACCACAGACTTAGCGTCGTTATAAGAAATGAAATGAAATTTTTGAAGTAATTCATGATTGTGCATTTAAGTTCTAGATGCTTATATCCTTACTTTAAAAATCTCACTTCTTGTATTGCTTAATGATTGCAAATACAGGTTTGGACACCTATATCAATTAAATAATAATACTCTTTTTTGTTCTTAACAACGTATACTAATATCTTCGCCTTTGAAATCATTTTTTAAGCAAACTAAAAATATAATCAAACGATGCAGACAAAAACGTTTTATCTCAATGAAGAGAAAACCGAAATGATTGAAATTGAATACGGTTTCTCTTTTAAAAACACCACTGTAAAATATAACATGAAAGAATTGGGGAATTTTAAAAACCAAAAAGAACTCAAGAAAGGTGGTGAGTTTTCATTAGATTATTCAAGAACTTTGAGTGTAAAACTTACTGGAGGAGTGTTTCCTAGATTGGAGCTTTTACTAAATGGAGAAGTTGTCCCTGGATCACCTACAGACCCTGAGGTAATCACAAAAGACACAGGTCAATTAGGTATGGTGATTGGTGGCATCAGTGTAGTAGCCGGTTTGATAGCCGAATTCTTTCAAGTTCAACCTCTTCAAGAATTAGGTCAAGGCTGGGGGAGTATGGTTATTGGTTTGATCATCATTGGTTTAGGTTTTGGAGTGAAGAAAAAGTCCCTGATTTCATTGGGTGCAATCATAGCTATTATTGTATTAGACTTGGTTTTCTTAATTTATGAAATCGGTCAAGGAAATGCACCTTCTGCTGGTGGTGGTGTGATGATAAAAGTGTTCTTTATAATAGGTCTTTCTCAAGGTTTTGCTGCCATTAAAAAGGCTAAAGAAAAAAAGAAAAAAGCAGCCTATTAATTCACCACCGATGCAATACCAAAAACACAAGTAGAATGAACTGCTTGTGTTTTTTTATGAACGTAAAAATAAGACTTTAGTGTTTCGTATTCATTTGCTTGTTTACAGAATAGATAGCACTTTTAATATCCTTTTGAATCATCATTGTTTCAGACAGAGAAGTACATTCCTTTATCAATGATTGCCAATGTTCAACATCTTTTTCATTTGGTATAAGTCTAATATAAACCTGTTTGTTATTCTTGAAATTGTGAGGTATAAATAGCTGTGAAAAACGATTGCCAAAAGTGTATCTCAACGCTCTAAAATCAAATAATATGCTTTGAAAAGATTTATCTTGAAGAAGGATTTCTTTTGATTTTTCAATAATAAAGTCAACATCTTGATTTCCCATTGATCCATGGCCACATACTCCTTCAAATTTTAATATCAGGTGATTTTTAACCTTTTCGCTTTCTTTAAATTTTACATTCGGCATATTCTATACTCTCTGTTTACCACAGTCTCAAAATTATATCAGTAAGTCATTATCTTAGAAAACAACTTTAAGATTTTGTAAAAAAAATATTTATAACGTGTTGAATCAAATTCCCAAAGTAACCAAGTCTTTTACCTTATGATACTGAAGTGTAGCTTTAATGCATAACTTTAATTCGGTAACAGGGATTTCCTGATTCAAATCGAAAATGATTGCTCTTTTACCTTCATACTCAAATCTATTTCCAAAAACCGACTTAAAAGTTTCAACCAGCCTGCTAGTACATTGAAAGTAAATGGCATATTGATCCGGATTTTTCTCTTTCCAGTCCATTCTTAAAGTACTTCCTTGTTTAGTAGTATAGCTTGGTTCACCCCATTTTAAAGTTTCCTCTAGTCTATCAATATTTTCCATTTCATGGGCTGTTTCAATGACTAATGACCTTAGGTTTTGCATTTTGTCTTTTACAAAATCAGGGTAATTGTCAAAGATTTCAAGGACTTCTTGGTTGGGTTGGAGTTTGTCAGATGTATAAGACATTTTTTATGTATGATTTAATAGTTAGAATATTAATTTAATGCGAAGAGGTGATTGAAACATCTCCTAATTTAGGAACAATTTATTATCTTTCCGATGTATTAATTGATAAGCGTATTAATTTAAAATCAAAAGCAAACTTTATTAGTCTGAAAACCATTTCTAATAAGCAATCTAACTTTAATCTAAAACAACAATGAAACTTCTATTCTATGCTTTTATAGGCTTCTTTCTCCTTTTATCTTCTTGTAATTCGGATACCAATGAGGAAGAATTATCAAAAGAGGAACCGAAAATTGAGGGTATAAAAATGCATGTCAATATCATTGATTTGACTAATTCGGAAGAAGACCTTTTATTATTTCTTTTCAATACCTCAGGTCAATTGGTAGATAGTACCACTGTAGAAGTGGGGACAACTGCCATTTTCGATATTAAGGAATTAGGCAACTACAGATTGCAAGCAGGTAATGGAATGAACACTTCTTTTAGTAAAAAACCTCTTTTATTTGGTGAAGAAAAAGTATATGTTCATGACCCTGAACATACAATTTTAGCTACTATTGAAGTTGGCCACAAACATTTAAATAAACGCCTTAAAATATCTTCCACAGCTATGATCAATAAATATGTCAAAGATTTGGAATTTGTTTTTCATGGTGATTTAGAACCAATTTCATTTACAACGGAAGATACAATCTATACCTCTTTGGAAGAGGTTGATTTGGAAGTGAAATACGAATTGAATGAAAAACCTGTATCTTTCTTTATATCGAAACAACTTAAAAGGTATTTCAATGACTATTATGTGACTAGACATAATGAGATGGAGGAACAGATAGAGAGAATCATTATTGATGACTATATATTTCACACTTCGTCCATTGATGTTAGTGAGGTAACTACTTCTTTTACTTCAAGGTTTGGAATGGGTTTTACATTTTCTCCTTCCATGGCTTATCAGGTTTTTGGGATTGGGCAATATGAAAATTGGATTGAAGCATACGACGGAAATCAAGTTTATCATTACGATTTTGAATGGAATAAATCATTTCTACCATGTTTCATCAATGCCAACTATGTGAATGATAAGCTCTATATCTTCAATCATAATGGAACTTCTTCAAAAAATGGACCTAGTGATAAAAATACACCCATGGTCATTTATGATCTAAAATCAAAAACTTCAGAGGTAGTGCAAACTACAGAAACGTTGAAATCATACGCCGGATCTGTAGTGGTTGGAAATGAAATTTTTTATATGGGAGGGCGAAATTATGAGGAGGAAAGGGCAACTTTGGCTTACTCGTCAGAAATGAAATCATTTAATACGGAAACACATCAATGGACTACTTATAAAGACATGCCCCATAATTTTGAAGCAAGAGCCAATGTGTTAGGAAACACTATTTATACATTTGGTGGTTATAATAAACAGCCATTAAATAGTATTTATAAGTTTGATGTCAAAAATAACGAATGGGAATTGGAAGCGGAATTACCTTATTCTCTCAGTGCGGTTTCAACTAGTGTTTATGAAGGTAAAATCTGGATTGTGGGAGATTACGAAGAATTGAATTATTTAGGTTGTTTTGATCCAGAAAATCGAGTTTTAACCCAATATACCAATAAAGATTTTGTTGGAAGAAGGCATGCAGGTTCCGCAATTCTTAATGATGCTCTATATATTTTTGGAGGAAATACATCCCCTACAAGTGCTCCAGTGAAAACTGTTCAAAAAATTGATTTACAATCATTTAAATAAGGTTTTTTCTTTCATATTATTTATAATTTTATCTAACTTAAGTAAAACAACACTTACTTAAGTTAGATAAAAATGCCCCAAGAAAACACTACTTCTCAATGGCCTGTGTTGAATTTCCAAGAAATGAAAGACACTTTGGCTACGTTGCATCAATGGATTCAAATTGTTGGTAAAATCAGATTGAAGACAATGCCCTGGCAAAACCACTCTTGGCATGTCACTTTATACATTTCTCCCACGGGGTTTACAACACAAGGAATCCCCTATCATGGCCGTTTTTTTCAAATTGATTTCGATTTCGAAAAACATCAATTATTGATCAGTTCAACCCATAAAACAACCCAAATTATTCCTTTGAGGAATAGGACTGTAGCAGACTTTTACAAGGAGGTTTTTGAAAAACTGAAAAACATTGATGTTGAAGTTACAATCCATGGTAGCCCAAATGAAATGGAACCTGCTATTCCTTTTAAAGAAAATACAACAAATCAAACCTACGAACCTGAACAGGCCCAAAAAATTTGGCAATCCTTGTTGAAGGTCAATTGTTTGTTTCAGCAATTCAGAAGTGATTATATAGGCAAGTGTAGCCCTGTCCATTTGTTTTGGGGAGCTTTTGATTTGGCAGTGACTCGTTTTTCAGGAAATGATGCACCATTGCATCAAGGTGGAATGCCAAATATGCCTTTGGAGGTGATGCAAGAAGCTTACTCAAAAGAAGTGAGTAGTGCGGGATTTTGGTTAGGATCTGAAGATTTTCCAGTGCCTTCTTTTTATGCCTACGCTTACCCAGTAGCTCCCAATTTTGGTACACAACCTGTCCAACCAGGACAAGCATTTTATAGTAAAGAAATGGGAGAATTTTTCTTGAAATATGAAGACGTTCAGCAATCATCCGATCCCGATAGTATGATTTTATCTTTTTTGCAGTCCACTTATGAAGCGGCCGCCAATACATCTAATTGGGATAGGAATAGCTTGGAAAGAAAGGATAAGTAATGGAAATGAATAACATGATAGTTGTTGATACGCAGTGTATTACGTGCCAACAACTATCACTTTAATAGAAAATTATAATGCTATACAACTTACACAATATCATCATAACAAATTACTGAAAAACAGACCTTGACTTTATTCATGAGGTTGTGGGATAAGATTTTGAGGAATATCCAGCTTCTTATCATCTGCACCCTCGGCAAAGTTGCTAATAGCAAAAGAATTTGCTTTGGACCAATCACATTCTACTCTTCGGTCACCCAATACAATGTTTCCTAATTTCTCTCGGAACCATTGAGCAAGTTCTTTGTATTCTTCTGTATCCGCTACATTATTACGTTCCAACGGATCTACTCTTAAGTCATACAGGGCTAGTTCCGCTTTCTCTACAGGACAGTTCAATGCCCATTTAATATTTTTATTGGCAAATGAGTTATTAGAAGGTCGAGTACGCATAGAAAAAGCAAAATCATTAGATCTTAAATAGGCTCTATGTCCCACCACCACTTTTGTTTCTCCTAAAGTGTAGTCTCTTCTTTCTTGATCAGATTGAATAAAGTCTTGCAACTTTATACCATCCAAATAATCATATTTATTCGCACTAATGTCTTCCCCTGAAGCAGAAAGAAGAGTTGGTGCAATATCTACATACTCAATCAACTGATTTTTAACCAACCCTGCTGGTACTATTGATTTATCAGAGGAAACCACAAGCATGGCTCCATTTGTAGATTGTTTCCATCCGGTGAATTTGGCTTCAATTCCTTGTTCACCCAAATGCCAACCGTGATCACCCACCGTAAATACAATCAAATATTCTTGATTATTCTTTTCACAATAGTTTTTAAACGTTTCAACTGCTTTACCAATGAGTTCATCACCATGAGCACAGAATGCATAGTAATCTTGAATAGTTTGTTGAATTTCCTTTTTGGTCATTTTCGTCATATTCATCTGATTATGCATTTTTTGCAATTGAGGAGGCATTTTATCATACTCAATTTTCTCAAATTCAGGTACTTTGTATTTCTTTTTCTTAAAAATATCGCGTTGTTTTTTGGGGGGTAGAATAGGAGTATGGGGCAAGTGGAAGGATAAGTTGATCATTTGAGGTTTGTTGGCATTCGCACCTTTGGCTTTTTTACCCCATGAAGTTGTAAACTCTTTCCCTTGGTTTTTCAAGTAAGCCGAAAACTCATCTACAATTATGGCATCTATCGTTTGATCTGCTGGCATAGGGTTTTCCCCACCAATAATCAGACTTTTGTTGGAGCCTCGAGTATAGGAACGAAGAATTTCAAATTCCTTTTCAATACGTTTTTTAGTAGCAAGGTCTTCAGGACTGATTTCCCCATGGTTTTTCTTTATGAAGTAACTTTCTACCTCTCCATTAGGACGTTTCACGTGTTCTTGCTTACCCAGGTTAACCACTTTGTTATTTACTTTACCAAATGGAGTATGTCCCCATAAGTCACCTTGATTATTTTTTTGTAGGTCGTGTTTAAAGTGTACACCATATTCATAATGGCCAGCACTGTAAAAACCTTGACCAGGGCCCCATCTATAAATGTACTCCCCAGACTTTCCAAATTGAGCCGTTTGATAACCTGTTTTCGTCAAAATTTGAGGAACAGAAGGTTCAATAAAGTCAGGATTTTGATGTGTTTGCTCAAAAGCATAATGCCCCGTCCTAAATGGATAACGACCTGTAACCATTGAACCCCTTGAAGGGCCACAAACGGGTGCATTACAAAAAGCATTGGTAAACAAAACACCTTCACTTGCCAATTTGTTGATGTTTGGAGAAGAGACGTATCCCAATGGACTTTCCTTTTGACCATAAACTGCTTCATTATAGCATTCTAAAGCATCTGGGCGGTGGTCGTCGGTAATGATCCAGAGGATGTTAGGCCTGCTTTTTTTAGGGGGATTAGTTTCAGGAAAATCAAAGCCCAATACTGCAGATAGAAACACCACAGCAAAGACTGCAATGAATAGTCTGTAATTCTTTTTCATTTCGTTAAAATTGTAGTCACTGATACCATTATTTTTTTGGGTATCTATTTTATAAATATTTGCACTTGTAAATTTCAGTGAAAAAGAATAATGATTTGGTTTTAGTGAAATGAAAAAAAGGCAACTACACTTTTGGTCCCTTACTTTTAATAAAAATCTCCCCCCTTATTCAAAGCTTGAACCTTTCATAACTTATAACAATGTATTTAGTATTCAATTGGAATCTGTTCTTCTTCCTTTTTCGGAGTATTTGTAAGCCACCTTTTTAATTTCAATTCGATATAAATATTTGCAGGTATAGCAAGTAAAATTGTCATAACAGTAAATGAACTGAATATACTGAAATGCTCTATTGGAGTGAAGTATTCGATATGCAAGAATTCTTTCCAATGCGGTAAAACAAACCAGAAGAAAAAGAACACAAACGTATGCATCATATAAATGGAATAGGAAATTTCTCCTACTACTTTTACAATAGGAAACTCTAAAAGGTCTCTCACTTTACCTCTATTATAAGCCGCCGCAAGGATAAGAAGAACGAAAATTGGAACAAAAAAGAGGTCATGAAATTTATTATGAAAACCAATAGGAATCAAGATGAAAAGCACCCAGAATGAATTATCTCTTGAGAGGAATTTGTATCCCGTTTTTTTAGAATAAAAGTAATAAAGATTAACACCAAGAATAAACTGAAACAAGCATCTAACAAAACCATAATCCCAAGTGATATCTAAATTATGATTGGGGTGTAAATACACAAGTGCACATAACCCTGAAAAAGCAAGAATTGAAGTAATAATTACAGAGGCTAATTTCTGTCGGCTCATAAAACCAAGAAACAAGATCGATAATATATAGGTCCACCATTCTGCTCCAATTGACCACGAAGGCATGTTCCAAGATAAAAAATGGTAGCTATCCATGGCGTTGAACATGAAAATCTGACTAGGAAGAGCATCATAAGAGAAGTAATCTTTCCAGCTGTCATCAATCAACCATGGGTAGTAATGGCCAAAAAGTTCAGAAGCACCTATCAGTAAGAGAAGAGTGATGATATGGAGAGGATATATTTTAGCAAATCTATTCCAGACAAAACTTTTCACTTTTGTAAGATTAAGTCCATCCTTAAAAGTTGCACCGTAGATATGATAAATTATAAAACCGCTAAGTATAAAGAAAAAGTCAACCCATAAATAACCTTTGGAAAGAATACCGGAGGATTCTCTAGAAATAACACTTCCTAAATCTCTGTAATAGGTGCACACATCTATATGAAAAAAGACGATCCAGATGGCTGCTATCCCTCTGAGAGCAGTTAGTGAAGATATATATTGTTTGCCCATGTTAAATTTCCTATTTAAAAAATGCAATGTTACCAAAAATAGAAATTTTTAATCTGATTAGGAGGGAGAATTGAGTGAGTGGTTAGTTTTTTTTAGTGAATGGATCAAAAAAAGAGTAATGCTTCAAAAAACACTACTCTTTCTTCATTTTTAGTACAAAGTCAAGAAAATTGTAATACAAATTCATGGATTATTCTAAGATCATTGATTGCAAAAAAGCAGAGGAATATAAAACTTTTCAATGCTTTTAAGAATTTGGATACAGAGAAAGGATCATGAATAAGTTTTGTGTGAACCTTGGCTAAGTACTTAAGCTTTTTTCTCTTTGGATTCGTTTAGTTTTGAGATAGCTACTTGAATTTCTGTATAACGCTTTCTTTCATTATACACTTGATGTTGCTCTGTTGTTTTTTCTCTGAAGTCTTTCATGTTGTTGTTGTTTTAAGTTTAAGGAAAAGTAATGGTTAAAACTGATATGTGCTTAAACAATCCTAAGACTGTTCAATTGTTTATGTGTTAAAATTATTATGTGTCAAATTTACGTTAATTAATGATAATAAAAAAATACTTTTGAAAAAGAAAAGGTTGTCACATCCATTATGCAACAACCTTTAAGTTATTTTATACAGCATTATGTTTCTAACATACTGTATGCTCTAAGATTTAAATATCTTCATCAATATCTAATTCAAATTTTTCGATTGAGTTGATCTGATCTTCCCAATCCGATTCATCCATTTCATCTAGCCCTTCAAAAGTAGCTTCTTCTTCATCTAGTAATAAATCGTTGTCGAGGTCAAATGATAAGAAATCATCCATAGTAATTAAGTATTAAAGAGTTTTAGAATAAATTGAAATACAACCTATTTTACGCTTCTGTGTGCAATATGTTATTGCTGTTACGATCTATTTACAGAAAATTAAAATTGAGTCTATCTCATTCATTTCTCTATCTTTAAATTAATTAAGACCTTGCTTCTTTCTTCCAAATAAAGGACCTGTACGAAGTGGCTTAATCGTATGAGAAACCTTCAGCCTTATAATATTGGATTCATTAATAAATGATGATTCTTCTTTCGTATAACTTCTTTCATTGATGTACTGAAGAGTCACAAAAACGTTTTTGTATGCTTTCCTGGTTAGGCCAACATACATACGGTTACTTGCCACCCTGCTATTGGGATTATTGAGCACAAAAAATGGTTCAACCCCCAAAGTACAATACCCAAGAAAAGTAGAGAATTTGACTGATGGATTATACCTCAATCTAAACCGGGTATCTGTTCCATCAAAAAACATCTGTTGTTCAAATCTTACTCTTTGGGTAATGGTTAGAAAACTTACCCGGGAATTGATCACAAAATCTTGATAAGGTCTAAACTCAAACCTTGCAACACTTCCACCCACAAACATGACACCACCTCTTACATAGAAGTTATCATTGATGTCGTAACGAAGACCGCTCCTTCCTTGCCATCTTTCCCCCTCGGGAAAATATGAACGGTAACCTACATCAGAATCAATTGAAAACTTGTAAGATAGTTTATAGCGGTTAAAATAATGAAGCCATAAGAAATCATCTTGTGCAAACGATTTACTGGTAGCAATGACAACAATAAAGAAACCTAGTAAAATATGACATAAAGTTTTTGTCATGTTTGGTTATTGAATAAATGATTGATATAAAACAAAATTAGTAATAATATTCTTCTATATTAATTATTCAACTGATTAACTGCGTTAATTAATCATAAACATGGCTTTTCAAACCTTAATATGTAATATAAAGGTGTTTAAAGAGAAATCTATAAACTTGTGATTGGAATGTTGTTATAAGTAATCTTATCTTGATTTTAGTTAGTGTTCAATCAAAATTGGTCCAGCATTTTTTGTTTTTAGCAAACTTTCATCTGATTTTCTACATTATTAATATCAATATAAGCATCAATCCAGTCTTTGGCTTCGTGAAGTTTCTTAAAAGTGTTGATACTCCAGCCTCTATTGTATCCCATGGTTTCCAAAGTGTTCCTTTCGAAATGAGAAGAGGATGTTACAACTACAATTTGAGTTTTTCTAGAGAAACCTAACTCTCCAAGTTTTGTTATGATACTGTACTTGTCTGTTATATCAAACGGACAAGCTAATTGTGAGCCATCAATAAAAAGTAAATTGTGGTGATTTTGATTTACAAAGCTTGAACATTCATTCAGTGCTTGAACCAGCGAATCAATTTGTGGGGTACCTTCTAATGTTAGTCTCACTAAGTAAGTGTTTGTTGAAATATTATAATCCATAGTAGTGGGAAATAGTATGACGTTTAATATGTTTAAAGTTAGGCGAAAAGAAGGTAGCTTTTATAAATGTCACAAAATTATCAAACTTTACTCAAACAGATTCTTCTAAAAATACAATTTGAATTTTCATTTAACAGAATTATTTACGCTTAGATAAATGAATGTATGTTTAATTATTGGTGTAAATGATAAATTTTGTAAGAAAAATAAGATATTAATTCAAAAAACTTATATCCATAAATAATTATAAATAGGAATATTAGAATCTATTCTTGTAATTATCAGATATTTAGGAATTTTTATTTAATACGAATTGTTCACGTTTTCGGTGTAAATACTTGAAAAAGTGTTGGTTGTACATCTGTAAATTTATCCGAATGTTGTCAAACAAGTGACGAAGAAGTTTTGATGGTAATTTAAATGCCACGAAATTGCGAGCAAACAACTCATTTCATGAAAAATAACAAACACTTTCAACTCATCCTATTGTTAGGCTCCCTCTCCATGATTGGACCTTTTAATATTGACACTTGCCTTCCTGCTTTTGGTAGAATTGCCAAAGATCTTGGAGTGACATTTTCTCAGGTAGAAATCAATGTGTCCTTATTCTTTTTTGGATTTGGTATTGGCCAATTATATGGGGGCTACATCTCAGACATCAAAGGTCGTAAATGGGTGGTGAGTAGAGGCTTGGGAATTTCAATGATAGCCAGCTTAATTTTGGTATTGGTCAATCAATTGGAAGTGTTTTATCTGATGCGATTTATTCAAGCTATAGGAGCCGGATTTGTGGGTGTATCTGTGGCCGCCATCGTAAGGGATAATTTTCAGGGAAAGGAAGCGGCAAGCATCATGTCTATGGTGGCAATGATTGCTATGGGTGCTCCATTGGTAGCCCCTTCAATCGGTGCGTTTTTATTGACTATTTCTACTTGGAAGGCCATTTTTATCTTCATTGCACTATACGGGTTGACGGTTTTGATCTTCTTAATATTTGGATTGGAAGAAAAAATGGAGCCTCGTAAAAAGGAACATAATTTCCTGCAAGGCATCAAAAAAGTATACCAAAATGTTCCTGCCTTAGCGTACATGTCAGCAATGGCTATACCTTCTGGAGCATTGTATACTTACCTTACATCGGCTCCCTTTATTTTCCAGGAATATTTTGGGTTAGGTGAACAACAGTTTGCCATCTTATTTGGAGTCAATGGATTTTCATTAATCATCATGAATAAAATCAATTCTGTATTGGTAAAAAAACATGGTCCAGAACGATTAATGAACGTTGGTTTGACCATACATTTTACATCCTTAGTTGTGCTATTGGCGGTAGTTACAGTGTTTACACCAACTCTCTATAACACTGTACCATTGATCACATTGCATGTCTCTACATTAGGCCTTATTTCTGGAAATGCAACTTCTATAGCTTTAGAGAAATTTGAAAAGCATTTTGCAGGAATTGCCAATTCTCAGATGAGAGTAGTGGGAATTATTATTGGTGCAGTAGCTGGAGCAATCGCAAGTTTATTAAACAATGGCACTCTATATCCTATTTTAGGAGTGATGATTACATGTTCAGCATTTGGTATTTTTACCTATTTATCTCTGAAAAAGAGAGCCAATAAAAGTAAGTTAGTTTCAGTGTAATATTACATACTATTGGTGATATTGAGAGTATGTAATATTTTACTTGTTTATTAAATTTTTGAAAATGAATTTCTTCACCTGATGTGGAATATTAATATACCAAGGTAGATGATTCCAATAGGTATACGGAATTTGAACTCTTTCTTGTGTCAGTTGTTCGAAATGTTTTCTGACCTCTTGTTCATAAGTTTCAGTGGATTGAGGAGTTTGAATATACGCTCCAAGATGCAGAAACAAAGGTTTTTCGCTTTCTTCCTTTAAAAATTGATTGAAAATCAATAATCTGCCATGCTTATTTTTTTCATAGGTATCAGCAGTATTCAAAAAATATTGCCATCTTGAATTATGTTGAACAAAAATGGAAGAAGCTTCTATTTCTTGGTTTTCTCCATAGATTGAATAAATCCTTAGCCGTTTCTTTTTGATTAAAACAGTCAGCAACTCTTCTAGCATTATACTGATTTGCTGATCGTTGGTGATCCCTATTTTGGGTAAGGTAAACCTTCTTAGCAATTGAAGAAAACCATCAATGTTCTGATCCATGATGGGTGTATTATTCCTTTTCATGGATTGTCTCACATTTTTTCGTTTCGTTTTAGAAAATTTTGAAATAATGTGCTCATATCCATTTGATAAATTGATGCTTAAATCTTCACCCCACTGAAAATCTGGGTATTTTCCAGAGGAATTCCCGATATAATCAATACAATAGGGTACTTTCTCTTTGATAAGTTTCAAGGCATCTTTAAGAAAAAAGGAAGGTTCAGGTAAAGTGGAAAAGTAACCTAATTCAGGAGTGAACAATGGCATTCTTATAAACTTAAAATTGATTTTCTTATCAATAGGAAAAGGCATTACCCATACATATTGATTATCATGTTCAATAACGGCTCCCCACCAATCTTGAGTTACAAGGTCAAGGTACCATGAGTAGGCAAACAGAAGTGATTGAGGTGATGTATCAATACAATCATCCCAAAGTTTTGTGTTTAGTTCCTTTCTTTTAATTAATGCTACTTTCAAATTGTCTTTGTTTTTCACACAAAAAAAACACAGCACCTTTAAAATCCAAATAAAAGTGCTGTGTTATATCTATAAAACAATGAATGTTTATTCTTCATCTTTTTTCTTTCGGCGCCTCTTAGGAAGTTTGTCCAGTTCCACCTGAACTAGTTGCCCCATCTCATCAAAAGAGAGGATATGTGAGATTCTACCACCTTCTGGCAATGGTTCACCGACATCGTACTTAAAGAGTGATAACCTAGATAGAATATCACCGTTAGTTGAGGCAATATATTGACGGTTGGAGTTTAGATCTGTAGTGTGATCGAATTTAAGGTTATAACTTTTTGAGTTAAATAAAACTTCCATGAGAGTAAAATAAGTATCGTTTAAGGGTTATACAATTGATTAATGTGTTGATTTTAAATAGATTATCAATATGGTGTAAATATTACTTATTTACTAATATTTTTCAGAATGTGTACCTTTTTTTTATAATTAATCAATTATTTAGATACATACATTTCAGGTGCCTTATCTTCCTCCATATTTTTACCCCTAAATGATTTTCTGTAGTCTTTATATTCCTTCTTAAATGTTCTCCATTCTTTGCCGCTCATCACATACGCTTTGTCTACTTCCTTATCTCTAAAAATAGCTTGAGTGGTAGGCAGAGGAGCCACTACTAGAAAGTAAGGATTGAGCAATACCAAAGTCCAAGAAGAAACCGCAAACATAGTTGACATCCTCGCATTTCTATATTTCTTAGTATGCTCATAATACAAAGCATTTTCCGGTACGTTTGAGATTTGAATCTCTTCACCATATACTTTTTGTACTTTTTTGGCTGAAAGCAATGTATTTACTTTTACGCTATCAAATTCAGAAACTTTCTGCTTCTTCAGCTTGGTCATCGGAACTATAGTGGAGTCACCGTTATGAAAAAAGGTAACATTGTCCAATTGGTTAGGAGCCTTAATGGTAGAGGCAACTGCCTGTACCACAATTACAAGTTGTGCATTGGCAAATGAAACGCTAAAGAAGATAAGTAGAATTGTAAAGATATTTTTCATTGTAGTATTATTGTTTTCACTTACTTATATCCAATACTAAAAAATATCACCATTGAATTTTAAATAAGTGCAAGGTTTAGTTTTACATTAATTCTGTTCGTTAGCATTTCGTCAGATTGAGTAGGCAGTTGAAAAGGGTGTTATTCGGCTTTTGTAGTTTTGAAAGTATAAAAATGTTGGGAGATGTAAGCAAAAATTACAGCGACTACAGTGGTCAGTAATTTAGATGGAGTGGGATAGAAGTGCATCATATCTACAAATACTTTCATCAAAATATAGTTAATGAAAATGGAACCGATGCTTACTTGAAAATACCTGAAAAATTGTACCCATCCTTTTAAATTGGAATCCTGAAAAGTCACATATTTCTGCAAGAAAAAGCCAGAAGTTAAAGTGATGGGATAAACCATAAACAAGGCGGCAATGTGAGAACTCATGACAAAAAGACCAAAATCAACATTTTTCTGATCCAGCACATAATGGAAAATAAGATAATACAGTAACAGGTCGAGAACCATATTTCCTCCTCCAATTGCAGCATATCTAAATGTTTTGATGGGAATAAACTTTTCAAAGGGACGGTGAAAAAAGTCTATTACCTGAATGATCGTGTTTTGCATATTTGTTTTTATAAAAGCCGGAAAACAAATATATCACAGAAATGTTATAACAACACAAACATCATTATCTTATGCTATTTATTAATATTTTTTTGGATTTTGGGTCATCTACCTACTTCTGAAACTAAAATTTTACTCATTTAATGGGAGTGTATGAAACAGTAATTGATCAATGGAAGCCTCAAAAGTTGAATCAATGCTAGGGTCTTTGAAGTTGAGTTTAAATTTTGCCTCATTATTGTTGACCAAATTATTAATCCCTGCATAGATTGTATCATTTTCCACCTCAAAAATGAAAAGCCTGTAGGAGGAAATTTCCATACCACCAAATAAACCAATTTCACCTTTTATATCATTATGCACCAATTTAGTATTGTTAGAGTTCAGGTAGAAATAGGTGTTTTTTCTAGGAATTACATTTCCGAGTGTGATATGAATACCATTTTTATCAAAAGTAGGAGCAGAAGTGAGATCACCGATAAACAATCTGTATAGGTTTTGGTAAGTATAAACTCTGGCACCAATGTTATTCTCTTCTCCAGAGAATAAATTTTCACTTTTTGTGAAATACATATTTTTTTGTTCTGAGATATACTCAACAGTTACACTATCGCTTCTCTCATTGTTACTTCTGTTTTTAGTTTCTTCATAACTTTTGAAAGACACATCTTGATAAAAAGGCTTGGCATATACTAAAGTGTCTCCTTTCTGATAAATAAGGTTGAGTTTGTGGTTGATGTTCAAAACAAGTTTACTTACATTTTGAGGTAGCTTTTCTACACTATTACCCTTGGAATTTACAACATATAAAAAACCACCTTCCTGAGAGGTATTCAATTCAAGAAGAGGAGGAGTGATTGTATTTGTTGTAAACTGAAAAGTTCTTTCAGTTGAAAGGCCTTTGTCCTTTTCGAAGCTAAGCCGACCAAAGTATTGTGTATTGGATTGCAGGTGTTTGAAATGAAAAGAATTGATGTTTCCTATTTTATTACTTTCCTTCGGATTCGCGTTAGATAGGTGTCCTCGGTGTATATCTACAATATTTTCAAAGTTTTCATCAAGAGCAAGGGTTAGGTAGGTGTTCTTTACCATTTTGCTAGAGTCGTCATTTACCCATGATACAGCCCCTTCCCAAGCATAAACTTCAGGAGAATCTAATGTAATGGAATAAGGTTCTTCAATTGGAAAATCCACAAAAGTGAGACTGTCTTTTTTTTCTGCCACCAACTCGTTATCCTTGGCTCTCAGCAACTGTAATGTGATATAGAAAGTGGAATCTCCCTGAGGGTAAATATGTGATAATGTATCTAAATCAGGGTTTTTAGTGAATTTGCCATCTCCCCAAATCCACCTTAGTGAAATTGTGGCTGGAGCATTGATAGTATCCGTAAGGTTGATGAAGGTAATTTTTCTATAAAACGGATCTACTTCTTCAATTTTAAAATTAGGCTCAATGTTAATGGTTACTTCCTGAATTTGAAAAGTAGGTTCCTCATCACAGGCCAACATCATGAAAGTAAATAATAAAAAATAGTACTTTTTCATTATTGATTATTTGTAAATGGGTAAAGTACCTAAATTACTTTGTATGGTATAATTAGTCAATTATTTTGTTGATAGTGAATAAACTATCTTATAATTATTCAATTCACCATTTCAAAAACACCTGAGTTACTTTTACTTTCTAGTATTAAAATCTTTTATATAATAAAGTTAAATAGTTAAAAGTCAATTAATTAACATTTGTTGTGAGTGAAAAATCAACATATCTTGAAGTTCAAGCGTCTTATAAATGACCTGTGACTTAAAAATGTGATCTCAAAAAATTATTATCATGAAAGAATTAAGAAACCAGCAAATTAAGGACAATACTAAATTGTCAAGTTTAACAATTGGTGATATTATTGACACCGCTTATTTATCACTAATTTTAGGTGTAATTGTAATGGGAGTCCATTCATATATTACGCTTTAATTGAAGCAGAACATAAGAATTTGAAATAAATTTTGATAAAGCTCTTTTCTAATATTGAATTAGGAAGAGCTTTTTTTTGTGGACATGTTTATCTAAACTATTACCTTAATTGCCCTAAGTACTAAATCAAAAATAAATCATAGTTAATTTTGAATTTGTACTTATTATCAAAGAATCTTTTATTTTTGGTGTATGAAGACATTAATTCAAACAACTTTTACCTCGTTAGAACAGACAAAATTGTTTTATGAAAAACTAAATTTTCAAATTCATGAATACGAAGATTTATTAATTGCAAATGATGGTGTAATACAAATAAGTCTGACCAATAAACAATTCATGAGAAAGGGAATAGTCATTTATTCAGACACGTTGGTGGAACAAATCGAAACTGTAAAAAATGAATTTGATGTAATTGAAATCGAAGAGGGTTTCATATTGTCCTCACCTTGTGGAGTTTGGGTTTATATTTATAAAGGAAGAGGAAAAGATTTTCTATCCAACTCTGAACCATCATCTATTTTAGGAAATTATGCGGGGTTAAGTCTTGAAAGCTTAAATTTGGATCATTCCATTCAATTCTGGACAGAACTGGGGTTTGAATTACAAATGGGAAGTGTAGATCAAGGATGGTTGACTATGGTGAACAGGGGAGGTTTTATACTAAGTATTATGCAAGCTTTAAATTGTCCTCATCAATTTTTTAATCCTTCTCTTACCTATTTCAATGGGAAAGATAACGAAGAGGTTATTCAGAAAATTAGAGATAAAAAAGTGCCTATTACAGAAGAGATTACCTATTTCAACAATAAAGGAATTGTTGATAATGTCATCTTGAGAGATCCAATGGGTTTGGGTTTCTTTATCTTCAACGATTAAATGTTCTTCAAAAAGCGGGGAAAAAAGCGAATATTAAAATATTTGATTTGTATTACATATCTTTGGCGTCAGATTCAATAATAGAGTCTGAGGTCAAAGTAAGTAATTATTTGATAGATGGTTACTTATGCTATTACTCATTACTATACCAAACTTCATTTACTATGGAAATTAACCATATTCCTACCAAGTTTCATTGTCCTGTTACGGGCGAACTTATTTTTTCAGAGCATTCTAATGATATAGTTCCTTCAAAAGCTACCTTATTTATGGAATACCCCAACACAAGAGTAGAAATTTTTGATGAGCGCCTAAAAATGCGGGTGAAAGAAAGTCCAGCTTCGGCATTTGTAAAAGTGGAAGAACTGATTGGTAAACAACCTCAACTTTTTACTTTTTATCAGAAAAGAGAAAATATTGATGGAGAAGAACAGTTGATCAGTTTGAAAATATGCATTGATATGGCTTATAAAAATGATGAATTTGAATTAATAAATTCTTAGTTTAATCATTTTTAAACACAAAAAAACCATCCTCTTAAGAAGGGTGGTTTTCCATCATTGTCTACCGCTAATTTTTAATTAATAATGTAATGAAATGAATATGAATCTATAATCTATTTTTAACTTAATCTCTTCTTTTACATCAGTGGCAAGGCATAAACATTGGCTTTTCGGCTGTTTTTTACCCTTACATATTTTTCTATGATTTTATGGCTTACATTCAATTCCTTAATCTCTTCTTTTCCTTCTTGAATGAGTGTGTCTTTTAATAAGGTTACCTTAAAAATGAAATTATTCCCTTCCCACTCTCTGAAATTACAATATTCCAATTGCTCTTTGTATTGATTACCGTTGAGAGAATATGTACCACCTCCTGCTACAAAATGTGCCAATGAATCCTCTGTGCCCTTATGTTTATCATGATTCAGAAAAGCAAAATGATCCCGGTTAATTATCTTGATCATTCTTCTTTCACTTAAGTCTTGTTTCATCACTGTATCCTCTTTGATAGTTGTTGCTGATATCAGTTCCCAAGTTCCTTGAATGTTGGGGTCTTGATGAACATCTATGCATGATGTAACAACTAGGGTAAGGAAAAGTAAGTATATCGTTCTCATGATTATTTGCTTTGGTCACACTACAAATGTCATTAAAGTTTGTTTAAAGTCATTAAAATTTCGACCAACAACAGTTTTTAACGTTCATAAGGACTAATAAGTGTAATAGAAACGATAAAAAGCAAAAAAAGAGAGACGAGTGTCTCTCTTTTGTTAAGTAATAAGTTGTTTCAGGTTGCGATAGTAAAGTAAGTTAAGTGAGTATTATTTCTTTTCCGAAATAGGACGTTTACTTTTATTATCTTTTTCTTGTGTTGTTTCGGCCTCTTTTTTTTGGCCAAATAGATTCTTAGAGCCCCACTTCAGGGTACTCTCGCTAATAGCTAACGACGTTCTCATGTTGGTGTAGGTTATTAAGGTTGATAATGATCAAAGTTAGAATAAATTTTGACAAAAACAGCATCGCAACCGGTTTAAATTACTTAAAATCCGTGTTTTATGTGTAAAAAAAATGTAAGTCGTTTTTAAATAGAATTATACTGCTCTAAAATTGTATTAATGGGTTAATTATAAAATTTAATTCTAGAATTAGATGAAAATATTGAATTCATAGTAGTATATGGAACTTTTTTGAAAAAGGGTTTTAAAAAAATGAGCAATAAATCATTTCATTTTTGAGCTAAGACTGCAATAAAATTTTTTACAACCATTCTTTCTTTAAAGAGTAAACAGTACCTGTAAATAAAATTTCCCCTCGTATTACTCCGAATTATACGATTTTTAGGTGGTAAAAGTGCATGTCCTACTTTTGTCCATACCCAATTTTCGACTTATTAAAGACTTCAATATAGGTTTGCTGTAAGTTTTACAATTAATCTATTTTGAAATGAAGATATACAGCAGACTTTTTTGTTTACTTATTTTTTTAGTGTCAACTTTTTCAATTCAAGCACAAACTTGGAAAGACCCCAATGCAAAAGTTGACGACAGAGTAAAAGACCTTTTGTCCAAAATGACCTTAGAAGAGAAAATAAGTTATTGTGGTTCAAAAATACCAGAAATGGAAAGATTAGGAATCCCGGCTTTCGAATGGTATGGTGAAGCTTTGCACGGAATTATTGCTTGGAACTGTACACAGTTTCCTCAGAATATAGCCATGGGTAGTACTTGGAACCCCGACTTGATGTATGATGTGGCCACTGCAATTTCTAATGAAGCAAGAGCACTCAAAAATATGGGAAAGAAAGAAGTGATGATGTTTTCTCCTACTGTAAATATGGCAAGAGATCCACGTTGGGGTAGAAATGGTGAGTGTTATAGTGAGGATCCATTCTTGATGTCTGAAATGGCAAGAATGTACGTAAGAGGAATGCAAGGTAATGATCCTAAGTATGTAAAAACTGTGACTACTGTAAAACATTATGTTGCGAACAATGTGGACAAATACAGAGAGAAAATCCATTCCTATATTAACAAGAAAGAATTATATGAATATTATTTCCCTGCTTATAAAACATGTATTGTAGATGAGGAAGCAACAGGTATCATGACGGCCTTGAATGGTTTGAACGGTATTCCTTGTTCTGCTCATAACTGGTTAGTCAATGGAGTATTGCGTGATGAGTGGGGTTTTGAAGGATATGTAATTGCGGATTGGACAGCTGTTGAAGGGATTGAAACACGTATGCATTATGCTAAATCTCAAGCGGAAGCGGCGGCAATGGCAATTAAAGCAGGTGTTGATCAGGAATGCTACAGAAATAAAACAAAGTTAGCTCCAATGGTTTATGCTTTGGATGATGCTATTAATGAAGGCTTGATGACTGAGGCGGATTTAGATAAGACAGTTTCAAGGTTATTACGTTTGAGGTTTATGACAGGTGATTTTGATGATCCAGCTTTAAATCCATACTCTAAAATTCCTAGTACTGTATTAGAATGTGAAGATCATAAGAAAATCGCGTTAAGAGCAGCAGAAGAGGCGATTGTGCTTTTGAAAAACGAAAATAATGTGTTACCACTTCAAAAGTCCGACAAAGTGGCTTTGATTGGACCTTTTGCAAATAGATGCTGGATGGGAATTTACTCGGGTCACCCCAAAAGTAAAGTATCGCCATTAGATGGTATCAAGAAGTATTTACAATCCGATGTTGCCTATGCTGAAGGTTGTAGTGTTACTGGCGATAAAACGGATAAAGATAAAATCAAAGAAGCAGTGGCTGTAGCGAAGTCTTCTGATCAAGTGATTTTGGTGGTAGGAAACGATGAGAGTACTTCGACGGAAAACGTAGACAGAAAATCTTTAAAATTACCAGGGAAACAACATGAGTTGATCAAAGCTGTAAAAGAGGTGAATGACAATGTGATTTTGGTTTTAGTTCCAAGTGGACCAACTGCTATTGAATGGGAACATGAAAACCTTGATGGAATAGTGTGTGCATGGCCAAATGGTCAAGAGCAAGGTACAGCATTAGCTCATGTACTGTTTGGTGACGTCAACCCAAGTGGTAAACTAAATTCAACTTGGTTCAAATCTGACAATGATCTTCCTGATTTTCATGATTATTCTATTCAGTCGGGTAGAACGTATATGTATTTCAAAGGAGAACCATTATATCCTTTCGGTTATGGTTTGAGCTATACTGATTTTGAAATAAATAACATGAAATTAAACCAGAAAAAAGTAGCAGTGAATGGCGATTTATCTGTTAGTATTGATGTTAAGAATGTCGGGGATCAAAAAGGGAAGGAAGTAGTTCAAGTATATATTCGTGATGTGAAATCATCACAACAGGTTGCTCAAAAAGCATTGAAAGGATTCAAAAAAGTAGAACTTGAAAAAGGAGCTTCAACAAAGGTTGACATTACTTTACCTTATGAAGCGTTTTCTCACTATGATACAATTCAAAATGAATACATGGTCGAAGAAGGCAAATTTGAGATTCTTGTAGGAAATGCGAGTAATAATATCTTCCAGAAGAAAACAGTTGTTGTGGAAGGTGGTGTGATCAAAGAACAAAGAGTAGGTCAGAAAAGTGCCTATTTTGTAGCTTCAGACCCTAACCGCTCTAAAAAATGGGATGATCTTTATGATGATACTTCATTCTTGTACGCAAGCAAGTCTAAGAAAATAAAAGAGCAAGGAATTTTATTCAAAACAGTATTCAATGATCCTGGCTTCTATGTAAACACATGGGATGCTGAGGTGAATTACGAATTGAAAAGCGAAACAGCGAAAGTAGAATTAAAAATGCTTTCAAACCCAATTGGAACTTATACCCTTAAAAAAGAAAAAGGTGTAAAAGGTTCAATTGCTGTTAAGATCCCAATTCCACCAGAATATGGTAAAGAAGTGACATTAAACTCAATTATCAAGTCTGGTAAGGTTAATATTAAATCCATAAAAATCATTCCTCCAAAGGGGAATAAGCCTTATACCATTTACCCGTCAAATGCTGTCAAATAACAAACAGTTAATTACGATTAGAATGAATGAGGGCATCTTAGCGGTTAAGATGTCCTCTTTTTTTCATGGAAAATGAATGACTAAATAGTGCTGTTTTGAATTAAACTTTTTCCAAAAGCAGTTCCTAGTTTTTCTTGCCCTTTTGTATTGTAATGTACATTATCATCTTGCTTTGGAAAATCTTGCCAGGTGGAATCCATGGTTGTTGGTATCATATAGGTATGATGTATCTGCTTTTCTATATTGGACATTTGTTGACGGACAACTTCAGTTCCCTTTGGAAATTTTGAGCGGGGAGGACAATTGATTTGCCCAAATACAAATGGTAGATTTTTTTCCTTTAAAGTTTGCCTATAACTCTGAATGAATAGCTTTAGGTTGTTTCCATATTCGGAGGCCGTTACTTCTAGTCTTGAATCTTTTTCACCTTGCATCCAACACATACCCATTAATACAGGCTCTTTTCCCTTTGCTTCTAATTGTTCAAGTAGGTCTTTAATAACTTGAATGTGTTTAGAATATAACTTCATATTTTGTCTTTTGGCATCTATTTCTCCAATCAGTGCTTTCTCCATTGTCCACTGCGGATTCCATGCACCATAGAGTGAAGTGCCTCCCTGAGCTTCCTTTATGAGTAAAAATTCTCTGTTAGGAAATTGTTCATGAAGTTGAATGCCGATAAATAATTCGGGGCCAAAATTCGATTGTCTTTTAGTTAAAGAATTGAAAGAGAGTGATGTAATATTTTTGGAGCCGCTAGCGATGGAAACGTACTTTGAGGCATTGTCAACTCTTGTTTTATTGATGGAAGACAATTCTTCAAACTGACCCCTTCCGGCCATATTGGATTGTCCTCCTAAAAGCACAATATAGACTTTTTGGCTTTGAGCAAAACTTATGCTAGGTATTAGAAGTAGGAATTGTATTAGTAGTATTCTCATCATATAAAAGGTATTGTAAAATAAAACCCACGACTTAAGCCGTGGGTACTTGATCAATTTAGTAGTCTTGGTATAAGGTTGATTATTTCACTTTCTTAGTGAAAAGAGGAAACAGTTCTGAATCTGTTCTCGCTTCTATCATTATCTCTTTGATTTCTTTTACAATATCTGGGTGTTCTTCACTAACGTCCGTTGATTCTTCAGGATCGTTGACAATGTTGTATAACTCAATGTGTGAATTACCATTATTGACTTTGTATAAAACGCCTTTCCAATCCCCTAATCTTACTGCTTGTCTGCCTCCTCTTAGATTCAATTCCCAATACAAATAAGGGTGTTCTTCTTGTTCTCCTTTACCCATCATAGTAGGATAAAATGAAATACCATCCGTCTCAAAATGCTCACCTTTACCAACAATATCAGCAAAAGTTGGGAAGATGTCCCAAAAAGCAGAAACGTGTTCTGAGGTTGATCCGGCCTTAACTTTTCCAGGCCACTTAATGATAAATGGCGTACGTACACCGCCTTCATATAGATCTCTTTTGATTCCTCTAAGGTTACCGCCACTATTGAAAAATTCAGGATCTGCTCCACCTGCCGCATGTGGACCATTGTCACTGGCAAACATAATGATAGTCTCATCTGCAATACCTAATTCTTCTACTTTAGCCACAATTTGCCCAACATAGGTATCCAATCGGTGAATCATTGACGCAAAAGCGGCATGAGGGATTTCTTGAGAGCAGTACATTTGTTTCTGAATATTTGGACCATAATCAGATGTATATTTGTTATCTTCAGTAAAAGCAGTTTCAGGAAATTTACCTTTGTATTTAGAAAGTATAGAATCTTCTGGAGAAATTAATTCTGCATGAGGAAGAATAAAAGGAACGTAAGCAAAGAAAGTATTATCCTTGTTGTTTTCAATAAAATCCAATGTTGCCTCTTGAATTACATCTGGTGCATAAGTCACTGTATTGGTCCAGTCATTTCCCTCTAAAAATACTTTTTGATCATTGTGCCAGATGTATTCAGGGTAGTAGCGGTGAGCGGCCGCTTGGCATACATAACCAAAAAACTCATCAAACCCCTGCTTGTTTGGATCTCCTTCATGATTCACAAAACCTAAGCCCCATTTACCAAAAGCTCCCGTTACATAACCTTCTTCTTTTAATAGTTCAGCTACTGTAAACGCTTCAGAAGGAAGTGAAATTTGCCCTTCACCTTCAATTTCTTTGTTGCCACGAATAGGTGTGTGCCCTGTATGTTGGCCTGTCATCAATGAAGAACGGGAAGGTGCACAAACCGCCGACCCACAATAATGTTGTGTGAACTTCATACCTGACTCCGCTAAAGCATCAATGTTGGGAGTCGTAAATTTTGTTTGCCCATAACTACTCAAATCTCCATACCCCAAATCATCTGCAAGGATATATATAATATTTGGTTTTTTAGTTTGACTAGCTGTTGCTTTACTTTTGGATGAAGTTGCACACCCTGCACCCATCAGTAAAAGCGTAATTAAATAAAAGTAATTTCTTATGTTTTTCATTTCTGTATGTATTGAAATTTGAAAGATCCTTGTGAAAATCTGTGTGAAAGAATTGATGTAAATAAAATATACAAAATTTAAAAACCTGTCTGTGATGGTTAGTGATGTGTATGTGGCAGTTTATCTGAATGTGAAGGTACAGGTTTTCAAACCTCAAGTGACATAAAATGTTTCATTTTTCTCTTTTTTGTAAGCTGAAAAAGAGCAATTGAGTAGGGGGTAATAATTGTACCTATGAGTACCCCCTGTTGTATTTTAGAATTTTAAATCATGATATAAATTATTGCAATTCAGTAATTAATACTGTTGGATACAACGTAAAAATTGACAGATACAAACGAGAAAAGTAGTCTTAGGATATTGCAGAAGCAAACGAGAAAAAAGCGTTCAAAGAATTTTTAAGTATGAAGTTTATTACTACACTATATAAGAGCAAAGGAGTGATCTTTTGTCTATTATTACTTATTTTCACTTCTTGTCAAAGTTCAAAAAAAGGAGTTACAAAACAGATAAAAAAACGACCGAATATCATACTATTTGTGTCGGATGACCATGGTAAAGACGCATTAGGTTGTTATGGAAACCCCGTGATTCAAACTCCAAATTTGGATCATTTGGCCAGTGAAGGTACTGTGTTTAATAATGCGTACTGTACAAGTGCAAGCTGTGCAGCAAGTAGATCTGTAATTCTTACAGGGAAATTTGGACATGCTACGGGGTCTTATGGACATACGCATGATTATCATCATTTCAGTACTTATGATACCGTTAGCTCATTACCAAAAATAATGGAGGAGAATGGTTATTATACCGCTAGAATTGGTAAATACCATTTAGCACCTGAGAAAGTTTTCCACTTTCAGAATGTGATCAAAGCGAATCAAAGAAATACTGTTGAAATGGCCAATAAGTGCCAAGAAGTTTTTGAAAAAGAGGAACCGTTCTTCTTGTACTTCTGTACAGGTGATCCACATAGAGGACAGCCAACAGGTCCAAATTGGAACGATCCAAATAGTTTCGGTAATAGAAAAAAAGGATATGAAGGAGTAGAGGAAGTTACTTATTCACCAGATGAAGTATTGGTGCCAAGTTTTATTTCTGATACTAAAGAAGCAAGAGAAGAATTGGCCCAATACTATCAAAGTGTATCTCGTATTGATACTGGTTTTGGATTATTAATGAAACATTTGAAGGCATCGGGGAAGATGGAAAATACGATTGTAATTTATATCTCTGATAATGGAATTGCTTTTCCAGGAGCCAAAACTACATTGTATGAACCGGGCATGAATCTGCCATGTATCATTAAAAATCCTTTATTGAAAAATCAAGATAAAACAAATAATGCATTGATCTCTTGGGTAGATCTTACACCGACAATTTTAGATTGGGCCAATATTAATTATCAGGAAAATCAATTTCATGGAAAATCTTTTACAGGAGTGCTTACTGGTGCTGAAGAAAAAGAAAGAACGGAAATCTATGCTTCTCATACTTTCCATGAAATCACAATGTATTACCCGATGAGGGTGGTAAGACATAAAAATTATAAGCTTATTTTGAATATCGCTTCAGGTTTAGAATATCCATTTGCTTCTGATTTATGGGTTTCTTCCACTTGGCAAGAGCGTTACAGGTCAGGTGCTCAATACTATGGAAAGCGTAAGGTAGAGGACTATCTGCATCATGCGGAATTAGAATTATACGACCTTGATAAAGATCCTGATGAAATCAATAACCTAGTGAATAGCAAAGAACATCAGGAGATATTTGAGATGATGAAAAAGAAATTGAAAAAATTCCAGGAGAATACACAAGATCCGTGGAAAATCTACTGGGAGAAAGACTATAGTTTACAAGGGACGGGTTTGGATTTATAATCAGTTGAGGAGAAGAGTATAATTACTCTGCACAAAAGTGACTACTAACTAACTAGATGTGTGACTACTTAATACTAACACAGAATGCCCTTATTTTTTTTAAATTGACTAAATTTACAGGAATATAAGGGCATTCTTCTTTAATTTTTTAGGGATACTATTATTAGATGAATTGTTGATGAAAAGAATTATTACACAGATAGTATTATTAGTTTGGGTCGGTTTAATTCCCATTGTTTGTAGTGCACAGGACGAATATTTTGAAAGAGGAATTTTAAATGCCTATTCCATGCCTCAGGGCTTGTCGCATTATGGTGTTACTTCACTTTTGGAGGATCATAATGGTTTGCTTTGGGTAGGGACTTTTGATGGATTGAACAGTTATGATGGTTTTGAATTTAAGACATTCAGAAACGTTAAAAACTTAAACAGCAATAGGATAAGGTCACTTTTCCAAGATGAAGACCATAAAATATGGATTGGTACAGGACATGGGTTAAGTAATTTCGATTACAGCACTCAACACTTTGAAAGTGTCTATCTTACTCAAACCAAGAAAGGTGTAAAAACGGGACCAATAATCCGACAGGTTTCCAAATTCAAACACTATATTTTATGCACCACCGAAAAGCAAGGATTATTATTTTTTGACCCCAAGACTAATAAACTAAAAAATAACATCGCACTCAGTGAAAGTGTTATTGCATACAAGGCTTTACCGTTAGATAACAATAATCTCTTAGTGGCTACTTCAAGAGGATTGTATAAAGTCAACTATCCTAACAGAACCAAAACCCTGATTGAGGGAACTAGAATTGATAAATATCTTGATATCGTAAAGTATGATGATCATCGCTATTATTGTGTAGCGAATAATGGGCTTGTGATCATGGATTATAGCAAAGATTCCATTCAGTCAAAGCATATATTGATCCATCAAAAGTTTCAAACTATCCATATAGATGCTTCTAAAAATATCTGGTTAGGACATAAAGAACTGGGGATTTATAAGACTACTAAAGAGGAATTGGATAATATAGGTAGAAGAGCGATATTAGAAAAAGAGATTTACCCCATTTATAGAGTCAGCACTATGATTTCTAATGAAAAAGGAAATTTTTGGGCAGGCTCCTTTCGAAAAGGACTATATCATTTACCTACAAAGAAATATAATTTTAAATACTCTAATCTTAAATCCAATAACCAACCTGGAGAGTGGTCCAATCATGTGCTTAACCTTCAGAAATGGACTGATACCAATGTATTAATCAATGTTCATTTTAGAGGAATTTTGAATTTCAATACACAAACGAATAGTATTGAAAGTTTGCCTCCACATATTCAAGATCTAGATGGAAAGCCTAATTCTTCACTGATCTTAGACAACAAAGGGGGACAATTCCTGAAGAAACAAGGGAAGTTAACAAGAATTTTTTATTATACTGAAGCACTTAAAAAGTGGGTTCCTCTGATAAGTAAACTCACTCCTGAATTTGCTAGTATAAAAATGAAAGGTGTTGCCTTGGATAAATACGGGTACCATTGGATGGCCTGTAGCGAAGGGTTGTATCGCCTGAAATTATCGAAGGAAGGTAAAATCGAGGACATACAGTTTATGGAAGTTTATAAGGGCTTCTTAAGTAAAGAAATTAAAGACGTTAGATGCATATATGAAGATCCAAAGTATAATTTTATTTGGGTTGGTACTCGGCATGACGGCTTAATCAGAATTAATAATAATCCTAAGAGAGACCTGAATAAGATGCGTAAAGTACAGTTTGTACATAACCCTGAAAATAAATATTCAATCTCTAATAACTTTGTATCAAGCATCTTAAGGTTAGAAAATGGTGAATTGTGGGTGGGTACCGAAGAAGGGGGCCTTTGCTTGGTAGAAAACTCTCAATTGGCCTGTGTTTTTAAATCTTTTAAGGAGAAAGATGGATTGGATAATAATATTGTGAAAAGTATCCTTCCAGACAAGCAAAACAGGTTATGGATCACGACCAATAAGGGATTGAATGCTTTTGACCTTAAGACGCGTAAGTTTAGAAATTATACAATAGGGGACGGTGTACCGATTTCACCTTTTGAGCCTTCATCTGCAATATTAAGGAATGATGAGTTGATTTTTTCTGGAGGAAATGGCGTTTTGTATTTTGATCCCAATCAAATTCATGAGGAAGATGAAATGCCTAATTTATTGTTAGGTGATTTCAGATTATTCAATACAAAAGTGAATGTTTTGGATACTTTGGACGATCAAGTTGTGCTTCAAAAAGGATTGAATGAAACGGAAAAAATAGAACTGAATTATGATCAGAATGTCTTTTCTTTTGAAATTATCTCATTGCACTATTCCAATAAAAAAGGAAATTTGATTCGCTATAGATTATTACCTCAGGAAGAAGAATGGGTGACCACTGCATCAGAGGTAAAATGGGCGAGTTTTAATGGCCTTCCTCCGGGGAAATATGTTTTTGAAGTAGCTGTTTCCAATTCCAAAAAAGAATGGTCGCCTTCTAAGAAAATTGAGATTGTCATTCATCCTCCGTATTGGAAAACGCCTTTGGCTTACCTAATTTACATCGTCCTTATTGCACTAATTCTGATAGTAGTGATTCGTGTTATTTTGAAGATGAATAAGATTGAACATGATCTTCAAATCGAACAAATGGATAAGGAACGTATCGATGAGCTGAATAAAACAAGGACGAGAATGTTCATGAATATTGCACATGAATTTAGAACACCTTTGACATTAATTTCGGGTCCGTTACAGGTTTTAATTAAGATATTCGAATCCAATAATGATGCCTACAAGCATTTAAGCCTAATTGAGAGCCAATCAAAGAAAATGTTTCAACTGGTCAATCAAGTACAGGATTTCCAGAAAGCAGAACAAAGCTTACTGAAGTTGAAAATCACTTCTTTTGATTTTACAGCATTGATTAATGAAGTGAAAAAAGGATTTGACCAAATGGCTGAACATACAGAGAGGAAGTTTGAAGTGATCGGTGAGGCCAATCAGTTATTTGTTTTGGCAGATCGTCAGAAATTGGAAATTGTACTGAACAACCTTCTGAACAATGCCTTTAAGTTTACCAAGACGGGAGATAAAATTACACTGACTTACGGAATTGAAAAGGATCAATTGGTCTTTTCTGTCAATGATACTGGGGCAGGGATCAAACCAAAAGATCTTCCTTACGTTTTTGAACGATATTATCAGTCAGAAGATGTCAATACAGCTACAGTAGGTTCGGGTATTGGTTTGGCTTTTTCGAAGAGAATTGTTGAATTGCATTATGGTTCCATCTCGGTGGAAAGCAAAGTAAAAGAGTCAACTACTTTTAAAGTGATATTGCCAGTAGAGGTAAGTCTGGAAGATACTTTCAATGAAGAACGATTGCAAGAGATTCTCACCTTAGAAACGGATGATGAGAAACAAAGAACTTTACCAAAAGGTATCGAACTTCCAGAGAGTTTGAAAGATGAAACATTGAAAGAATTAAATGTGTATTACGTTGAAGATAATAAAGACCTTAGAGACTTTGTTCATTCTTCGCTTTCAGAGTATTTTAATGTAACGTCTTTTGTCAATGGTCGACAATGCAAAGAAGCGGTAGAGGAAGAGTGGCCTGACTTGATTATCAGTGATATATTAATGCCAGAATTAAACGGTTTAGAACTTTGTAAAGGAATCAAAGCCGACATCAGAACCAGTCACATTCCGGTAATTCTACTTACGTCAAGATCATCTGTTGATGATCAAGTTTCTGGCTTTGAAAGTGGTGCGGATGCATATATCAGCAAGCCTTTTGACCTGAAACATCTGATTGCAACAGCACAAATGTTATTGAAGAACCGCCGACAGTTGAGAGAGCGTTTTAGAATTGACTTCCCTGTAGAAGTAGAGAAGAAAAACAATAATAAGAGCGAAAGGGTATTTATGGAAAAACTATATGCCCTGATGGAAAAACACCTTGATGATGAAGAGTTGGATATTAATATTTTCATTAAAGAGTTGCACCTCAACCGTACTCATTTTTACCAAAAAGTGAAGTCGATCACCAATTATACTCCTTATGAATTATTGAAGCTCTATAGGCTCAAGAAAGCGGCAGAAATGTTGGTCAATGAAAAGCTAACCGTTTCCGAAGTGTACTTGAGAACTGGCTTTAAGAGCAGAACACACTTCAGCCGAATGTTCAAAGAACATTACGGAATTACTCCAGGGAAATACGGTAAGGAACATCATGCGGAAGTTGAGTGATCCCAAAAGCCTATCATTTCAATTATGGGTCCACGACACCTGTTTACGTTATCAACCTTCAAGACTTCAGTCTTGATAAGGTTGCTCTATCACCTACCCATAGTTTTAACTATGGTGTACAAAACATATCATTTCTTTTTATTGATGCGGGCGGTCTTATAAGATCGCCCGTTTTACTTCACCAAAAAACAATTTGTCATCACCAATTTAATAATGTATAACCCTTGAAATTCAGTGAATTGTATGCTATGACACACTAGATTTACTGCCACATACTGTTGTTTTTAAGGTTTACATCACATTTGTATTGTGAAAGAATTATTACAGATCTCAATCGTAACAACCTTCAAAGAAATACGTATTGCGGTCAATTAAATTATGGAGACTACTAAAACATAGCAGATGAAAACATTAAAGAAATTAATAGTAATCGTTTCTCTTCTGATTTCGGTATCTGGATTTTGTGCAAAACCAAAACAGATCATTCAGGTTAAAAATTCACCGTTGATTACTGAGGATGCAACACCTTATGTATTACAACAGCTGAAAAAAAACAAAGGAGCAAATGCCATACAATTTGAAAAGGGAACGTATCATTTTTATCCTGATAAAGGACAAAATAAGTTTGTATACATTTCTAACCATAAAGACGTATTTGTAAGCTTAGCGTTTCCAATTGATAGCTTCAAAGACTTTACGATTGATGGGCAAGGTTCAACTTTTATTTTTCATGGAAAGATGATTCCATTTTTGGTGGATGATTCTGAAAATATTACAATTAAAAATGTGAAAATAGATTGGGCAATGGCATTCCATAGTGAAGGAGAGATCATTGCTCACCATAAAGAGGAACATGCTTTTGATGTGCGTTTTAGTGATGACTACCCTTATGATATCAGAAATGAGCAAATCTTTTTTATCAAAGAATACTATGAACATGATCTAGGACAGACCATTTTATATGATAAAAAAAGACATGCAGTCTCATACAACAATAAGAAAACAAGTCCTATCTCTACATCCCAAAAATCAACAACTCAACATGGCGTTGATCAAGTGAAATACAAATATAAGGTGGATAAAAGTGATCTTACACTTCGTAAAGTGGGTGTAGAAAGCAGATTGAAGGTAAAAGAAATTGAGCCAGGTATAGTACGTTTTTACAATCACAAAAAAGGTCTGCCACCTATTGGAGATATTTTGTCGACGAAAGGTCAGCAAGGCGAAAATAGAGTAGCACCGGGCATTAGAGTGAACAATACGAAGCAGTTCAATCTTAAAAATGTTATAATTCATCATGCTGGTGGAATGGGCTTTTTGGTGGAGAATTCTGAAGATATTTTTATAGACCAATTGACGATTTCTCCTTCAGGCAATAGAATGGTTTCGACTACTGCCGATGCCACTCACTTTGTAGGGTGTAGAGGAATGATTAAAATGACCAATTCATTATTAGAAAATCAGTTGGATGATTGTATCAATATTCACGGAGCATACCAAGAAGTGGTAGAAAACCTAGGTGCTAAAAAATTGGGTATCAGAATGGGACATCACCAACAAGAAGGTTTTGTGATCGGAAGAAAAGGCGATAAAATTGGTTTTGTTAGAATTGAAGATTCATTTGCTCCTTTTGCAGAATTGACAATTGAATCTATTGAAATGATCAATCAACGTTATCAAGTGATTACTTTTAAAGAGAAAGTGCCTGCTGAAGTGAAACAAGGAGATTACATTGAAAACTTGACCGCTTACCCTGAAGTGGTACTTATCAATAATAAATTCCAGGGGAATAGAGCAAGAGGAGTGTTATTATCGACCCCTAAAAAAGCGTTGGTGAAAGACAACTATTTTCATTCAGAAATGGATGCCATTTTCTTACCAGTGGAAAGTTCAAAATGGTATGAATCAGGAGCTCAGTCTAATTTAGTGATTGAGGGGAACACATTTGACAACTGTAATTTTGGAGGGACAAGCAGAGGAATTATTCGTTTGGTGACGGATGAAGAGAATGAAAACATCGCTTTCCATAATATTACAATCAGAAATAATACATTTAAGATGTTTGATAATCTGGTACTTGAAGTGAGCAATACGGACCAACTTCTTTTTGAAAATAATAAGATTTTATCTAGTAATGTATTTCCTCAATTGTATCCTGAAAACCCTGCATTTATTATCAAATCTTCCAAAAATGTAGTGTTCAAGAACAACGATTTTCAAGGAAAAGCAACTAAAATGATGGAGTGTGACGAAAGTACTGTTAACGTTGATTTTCAATAAGAAATGAAAAAAATAATAGTACAGCTATTGGGTATGTGTATGTTCATATCCAATAGCATCTTAGCACAAGACCGTCCGAATATATTGTTGGTTATGGCCGAAGATATCAGTAATGATTTGGCTTGCTATGGAATGCCAGCGGTAAAAACACCGACATTTGATTTATTGGCAAAAGAAGGAATTCGTTACACCAATTGCATAGGCACCAATTCGATTTGCTCCCCCAGTAGATCAGCTTTGATGCTGGGTGTACATCAGAATATCACCAACACACACAATCATAGAAGTAACCGAAAAGTGGCTTTGGATGAGCCATATACGCCTATTACAAAATTACTTTCTGAAGCAGGTTACCGTACCATTGTAGGTAGTCAATTGGTGATGAAAAAAGGTGAGAAAATCGACTGTAATTTCAAACATCAAACTACAGGTGATTATGATGGAACGACAGATTTTGGGCTTTTTGATGCGAGATCTGTTGCTTTAAAAAGTGATGGAAAACCCTTCTTCGCACAAGTGCAATTAAAAGTGACGCATAGAGGGAGTTGGTGGAACGACATCAGAGCAAAATCGACACATCCTGTTGATCCTGCAAAGGTGGTTTTACCGCCATTTTTAGCAGATACTCCAGAGATCAGATTGGATTGGGCTACGTACCTTGATCAAATTGAATACGCGGATCAAGAAATGAAAATGTTGATGGATCAATTAAAGGAAAATGGAGTAGATAAGAATACTGTTATCATTTTTATGGGCGATAATGGCAGGGCCAATATCAGAGGAAAAGGGTATGTCTATGATTCAGGTTTGAGAATTCCATTAATCATTCATTATCCAAAGGTTTTCAAAAAAGGAAAAGTGGACCAACAGTTATGTACATTCACGGATATATCCGCCACTATTCTTGATATCGCACAAGTTGCATTACCGGATTATTGCACGGGTTCATCATTGTTTGATGAAAATGAAAGAACGTATGTGTATTCGGCAAGGGATATTTGGGATGAAGTGAAAGACCGTTCAAGAGCCATCACTACGCAACGTTTCAAATACATTAAAAACTATATGCCTGAAGTGCCTTATGATGCTCATCAAGCGTATTTGGAATACAACCGACCAGCCGTTCATGTGATGCGACGATTAAATTCTGAAGGTCAATTGAACAATGTTCAAGCTTATTTTTTCAATCCTCAAAAAGAGTCTGAAGAACTGTATGATTTAAAAAATGATCCAGATGAATTGGTCAATCTAGCCCAGAACCCAAAGTATAAAAAAGAGTTGCAAAAACTCAGAGGGTACATGGAAGAGTGGCAGTCAACGCATCAAGACAGAGGCTTTGAAGAGGTAAAACCTGATGGGACGAAAGGTGTTGCTTTTGTGAAATACCTAAAGGAGCATCAGCCTGAAATATGGTCTCAATTGGAAGAGGGAAAGCTCTTGGATTTATCAGCGGAGCAAATTGATTTCTCTAAAAATTATTATAAAAAGAAAACAAAATAATGAAGTTAAGAATCTTATTGTTGTTAGGGGCTGTCATTGCTTACGGATGCAGTACAACAAAACCTGAGAAGGAAAAAAGCACTTCTGACAAGCCAAATATTTTATTGATTTATCTGGATGATTTAGGTTATGGAGATATGGGAGCGTATGGAGCTTCCAAAAATTTGAAAACGCCTAACATGGATTTCCTAGCTCAAAATGGAGTACAGTTTACAAATGGTTATGCCACTTCTGCTACCTGTACACCTAGTAGATATGGTTTGTTGACGGGAACTTATCCATGGAAAAATACAAATGCCAAAATCCTACCGGGAACGGCTCCATTGATTATTGGAACGGATCAATTAACGATTCCAAAAATGCTCAAATCACAAGGTTATGCTACAGGAATTGTAGGTAAATGGCACTTAGGTTTGGGTAATGGTAATGTGAACTGGAACGCTACAATTTCTCCAGGTCCCAATGAGGTAGGTTTTGATGAAAGTTACATCATGGCGGCCACACAAGACAGAGTACCTACCGTTTATATTGAAAATAATAAAGTGGTTGGTTTAGATCCGAATGATCCAATAGAAGTAGATTACAAAGAAAACTTTGAAGGAGAACCCACGGCAAAAACAAACCCTGAAATGTTGGACATGAAATGGCATCACGGTCATAATAATAGTATTGTCAACGGAATTCCAAGAATTGGATTTATGAAAGGCGGTGCTTCTGCTAAATGGGACGACTACAAAATGGCAGATCATTTCCTTGACAAAGCGAAACAATACATTCAGAGCCACAAAAGTGAGCCGTTCTTCTTGTATTATGCATTACAACAGCCCCACGTGCCTAGAACTCCTCACCCTAGGTTTAAAGGGAAATCAGGAATGGGACCAAGAGGAGATGCTATCATTGAAGCGGATTGGTGTATTGGTGAAATCATCAACACATTGAAAAAGGAAGGGCTTTTAGAAAATACATTGGTGATTTTGTCAAGTGATAATGGCCCTGTATTAAACGATGGTTACTATGACGATGCGGAGGAAAAACTGGGTGATCATCAACCTGCCGGTGTATTGAGAGGAGGAAAATACAGTTTGTTTGAGGCAGGAGCACGAGTTCCTTTCTTAACGTATTGGAAAGGGAAAATCAAGCCTTTAAAATCAGATGCCATTGTTTGCCAAATGGATTTGTTAGCCTCTATCGCTTCGTTAGTCGGAAGTGAACAAATAACAGAAGACAGTCAAGATCTTTTAAATGCTTTCTTAGGTCAAACAACAGTAGGAAGGGAGGAATTGGTATTAGAAGCCACTTCAAGAACTGCCTTCAGAAAAAATGATTGGATGTTGATCCCTCCCTATAAAGGGCCTACTTCTTTGAAAAAAGTAAAAATCGAAATTGGAAACGACAACGAAATGCAATTGTACAATTTGAAAGAAGACCCTTCGCAAACAAACAATCTAGCAAAAGTTCATCCCGATAAGGTAAAACAAATGCTAGAAGCGTTCAAAGCTATAAGGGGAGAGGATTACAACAAATCTACCAAAGTGTATAAGCTTAGATAATTATACAATTCACTTACGAGTATTACCCGAAGTAACAAAGGGCACCTCATGATTTGGGGTGTCTTTTTTGCTAAAATTCTGAACCTATTCCTTTCTTTTTCATAATTTATTTATGCACTTCTTAGTGAGCATGATATGTGTTAATGATTTCTGCAATTTGTTCAGCTTGATCTGCAATCATAAAATGATGACCATTTTCAATATATATGTAGGGTCGTTGCATTGCAACGACCGCACGAACCACCGCGAACCACAATCAGTTCCATGTTATTCACTCCTTAGAGTGATATTACTTGAAGAAACGATCTTTATTCCAATTCTCAATATTATTGTCAATATAATTTTCAATTCTAACAAAGTCTTTACCATCTCTGATAATATGGTCATAAAACTTAGGTTGCCATTCAAATGAATATCCTAATCGTCTAGCATGTTTCGTTACAGCAGATTTATATGATCGTACGATTGCTGATATACTTCCTTCTTTTGGAGATGCAGTTGAATAGGATTTATTGTAGGATTTTATTTGAGGAGAGATCAAACTTTGAGTTTCTTTTTTATTTGAGAAATCTCGAACCTGTAAGATTCCATGTAAATGATTAGGTATAATAACATAAGTACCTAAAGAAATATTTGTTTTAAAAGTGGGAATCTGGTACCAGAAGAGTTCAGCGATGATACCTACAGGTGAAAGAGTCATTTTACCATTTTCAATTTTTCCGAACTTCGACTTGAAATCTTTTGTACATATTGTGATGAAATAGTCCGCTTCCCATCGGTAATCCCACTCTGTTAAACGGAGTGTTTGTCTATTTTTCATAGTGATGAATCGTTAGTTTGAGTTTGAAAAGTTCAATAATAATGCCGTTTTGTGGAGCTGATTGTGGTTCGTAGTGGTTCGTGAGGTCGTTGCAATGCAACGACCCTACATAGTAATTTGCATGGTTATTTTTCCTTCATTTCTTAAAATTCAAAATCTTTAATAGGAGAAGAGATATCTACTAATGTTCCACTGGGGTCTTTCAATAATAATCTCCTTTGTCCATAAAAAGTATCAGTAGGTTCACTTACGATTTTGAAATTTTCTGACTTTGCAATTGCGAAAAAATCATCAGCACTTTCCACTACAAAAGTGAGGTAGAAACCTTGCGGATTATTTTGAAAGCCTTTGGGTACGATTTCATTTGTTCGGTCAATAATACCGAGTTCTAGTTTTCCATCTTTTGTAGTAAGGTGAATAAACCAATCACTCTTATATTCAACTTTAAAATCGAATAATGCGGTGTAGAAATACAGGCTTTCAGCTAAATTATCAGAGCAGATATTGGTCATTAATCGATGGATTGATTTCATAGTGCTTTTTCGTTTTGGGTGTTTATTTTTAGGAAAGCTACTATGTCTTTTTCTTTTTTACAATGCTTTAGTTGGGAGGAGTAGAATTTATAAAGCCTTGAAAATTTGAAAAGAGATGAAAACACCACCCAGCATATCAAAATACACTGAGTGGTCAAGGGTACTATGAATGATTGGCAGGGGAAACGACTTGATTCCAGACGCCAGTTTTGACAGTTTCTTCCGCAAATGCTGAAAATGATCTAGCTTTTCTTCCCAACACCTTTTCGACATCACGACTCACAATTTGATTTTTGGGGTTGGTCAGTACATGGCTAAATAAGTACTCGATCAACCAAATCACATCATTGGGTAATTGTATTTGTTTCATTCCCTCTACGTATTGGTCAAGTGTGATTTCATGGAAAATCAAATCTCTATTACTCACCTTTCCAATGGTTTGAACAATGTCTTTAAAAGTAAGTAATTCAGGTCCTGTTACTTCTATGATTTGCCCATTATAATGTTCATCTAATAAAGCAGTGGTGGCTACTTCGGCTATATCTTCCGCATCAACGAAGGGAATGAGAACCTCCGACATTGGTAGTGCAATTACGTCGGAAAGAATGGGGTCCAAAAAGAAACTTTCGCTCCAGTTTTGATTAAGCCATGATGCTCTTACAATCGTATAATCTAATCCCGAATGCATCACAATTTGTTCACAAGCTTCCGCTTCGGCTTCCCCTTTGCCTGACATTAAAACCATCTTTTGAACACCCGTTTCCTTTGCAATTTTTGTTAAAGTTTCAATGGCTTCTTTTGCACCTGGAACGGCCAAGTCGGGATAATAAGTGACATACATTTTTTCAATGCCAGAGAGGACTTCCGTCCAGTTACTTGGGTTGGACCACTCAAAAGGAATAGGGGCAGTTCTAGAGCCAATTCTTGGGGTAATTCCTTTGTTTTCTAATTGCGTTACAACTCGACGGCCTGTCTTGCCTGTACCGCCAATGACTAAAATGTTTGAGTTCATAATGATAAATGTTTAAAGTGATGTTTGGATAAATGTTACGATGAGTAAAAGGATAAATGAAAGCATTGATGCTACAGTTCTGATGGTATGGTATTGGTTCCAATGCGTTTCATAATAGGTTCTAAAATTTTTGAGTTCACTTGGAGTGAGTTGAACTAGGTTTAAAGCTTCTAATTCATTGTTTAATGGAACATTTCCAAAAGCTGTAATTCCAAAAGTACCGACCAAATAAAGTAGCGTAGAAGCGATGATCCACCAGAATGAGGGGCGGTGATGAAATTCTAAAACGGACGTTGAGATTAGGGTTATTAAACTTCCAAAAAAGACGAGAAAGAATACAGGATTTAAGATTTCTCGATTAATGCTTTGCATGGTTTCGAGGTAAGTGAAGTCTCCAACTTTTTTTGTGCCTAAAATCACCGAAACAGACCATGTGAAAAAGATTCCCGCCGAAAGGGCTGTTAATAGAACTGTAATAAATAGAAGTCCTGTTTTCATAATGCTTGTCTTTTGGTGAGGTATTTCCCGAAATAGAATACAATAAAATAGAATTCGACAGCAATGGTGTAAAACATGGTATTTTGGAAAAATTCGGAATAACTTCCGCCCGCTGGAATGATAAAAACGGGAACAGTAATCAATAAGTCCATCAATACGGCGACAACAACAAACAAAAGGGCCAAATGTGAAGGATTCATTTTTCCTTTTCGATAGAACAAGTAAGTACCCAAAGTAGCGCTAGGGATGATTCCTAACGCTAACACTATATCAGCTTGTCGTTCTGTATTTTCTAACACTGGAACATAAAAAGAACTGAGGAATAGGCTTACACCTAAAGCCCATACCAAAAGGGCATATACGATGCTTAAGATGATATTTTTCATTATTGTAGGGAATCAATCCATTTTTGTAAAGTAGAATATTCAGCTTCTGTCAAGGGTGTGCCATCTTCTTTGGGCATGCGACCAAGTTCAAAGACTTGTTTCTTGATTTTTGGGGCACGTTTGTTCATGTTCTTCTGAGAGAAAATCATAAATGGATTCCTCTTTCGATGACAGGTATTGCATTTGTTTTGAAGTATAGAAAGGGCTTGCATTTGGAGTTCATGATCTCCATTGATTGAGGGAACAATAATTGTTTTTTGAACTGAAAGATCAGAAGGATAACTCCATACTTTTGCAGTGAGGAAAATGATAAGAGCAATCCAGATGACTCCTTTTAGCGTATTAAATTCAGTTGTCATAATTTTTTGATTTGATTATGACACAAATGTATAATAGCCGACTTAGAGGGGCTTATTCGAAAAGGAGAGGGATTTATTTGAAAGGAATTTTAAACTTGACTAGGGCGAAAACCGAATTTTTTTTCGAAGGCATTAGAGAAGGAACCTAAGCTATCGTAGCCCACATTCCAAGCGGCTTCTTGAATGGTCTTTTGTTCGTTTTTAATTAAGTTATACGCTTTTTTTAGACGTTCCTCTTGAAGGTATTTAAACACCGGAACACCAAATTGAGCTTTAAACTCTTTCTTCAGTTTATTGGTATTGGTTCCAATTTTGGAAGCAAGTTCAGTTAAAGAAGGCGGGTTTTCTAAATTGGATAATAGAATCTCTTGTGCTAAGTTGATTTTTTCAAGTGCATCGGTATTGACTTTCAGTACATTTTGACTGGCCAACTGTCCAAAATAATGAGATAACAACGCCGACATATGACTTCGGTAAAACATCATTTTCACTTGCCCTTCGTATTGATTTTTGAAAAATAACCCTACTAATTGAAAAAGTTCTGGTGTCATATTAAACACGGGGCCTTCAACGTAGTGATCTTTGGGGTGCACCAACTCATACAAAAACTTTTCTAGCAATTGCCCTTCATCATTGGGCAGTTGACTGACATTTCTTAAAGCCGTCACTATCACCACACATTGCAAAGGCCTATCTGCTGAAACCTGATGTTCAAAAGTCACATTTTCATCTGCATAAAATGAGAGGACCATTCCTTTAGTATGTTGAAATGTTTTAGTGTTTTCCTTGTAGTTCACATTCAAGCCCACGTTCCCTGCACCATAAAATGCAATGCCCACAACAGGTTCATCAAAAGAACAGACATCCACCAACGAACCTTCTGTAGTAGCTTCTTCTAACAATATCGTACAATCATTGATGTCAATTATATCTCGGTTCATTGTGTTCTTTTGTTTTTTTATTAAAGGTTAGACCCAAGTTTGGATGTAATTAAGTCCTTTAAACTCAGAATGCCATCCAAACTCTTCATTTTCTTTAACTCCAACAATAAAATACCATTCATTTTCCTTGACAGGTTTTCCAGTTTCAACGTCCATAAATAACCTTATGTGAGGTCTGCTAAAAGAATCAATTAGCTTTTTCCTTGTTATTTTCTCATAACTTAAAATTCCATTTTCGATTTGGGAAACTAAGAACTCCCATTTTAAAAGAATGGAGTTGAGAATATCAATTTGTTCATTGTAAATATCAGGAAGGGGTTGTTCGTAATCGGTAATGGTTTCGATAATTATAAACACTTCTTTATCTAAAAAAAACATATTGGTATTTTTCATAATCCAATAATGCTCTACTTTATTAAAATCTTTTTTACTTATCATATTATTATATTCTAAATTCATCTAAAATCTTCCAATTAACCTTTGAATATCATTACTTTCACACAGCATTTCTTGATCCATTAGCGATTTAAAATCGCCTGTGTTTAATGCCTGAAATGAATGAGACAAAGATTTTATGATGGTTTGTATTGCAATAGTGGGCAAACTTATCCTAGCAACACCAATTTCTTTAAGATCATTGAGAGAGAAATTATTGATGTTGTAGGGTAAACCTGCTGCGATACTTAATGGGCCATTTATTTCACGAACCAGTAACTTCGCCTCTTCCAAGGTACTGACAGCCGTTATAAAAACAAGGTCTGCACCAGCTTCCAAATATAGATTGGCTCTCTTTATTGATTCCTTCAACCCTTCCTTTCTTGTGCCGAAAGTATTCAATGCATCCGTTCTCCCATTGATAATAAAATGGGAGTGATGATGGTCGAGAGCACTTTGCTTTGCCACTTGAATTTTTTCTACCAAAACTGAACTTTCTACAATTTTTCTGTTGGTATTTTTCTCAAGAATTTGATCTTCAATATTAATTCCCGCAACGCCAATATCTAAAAATTCTTCAATCAGAGTAGGTATGAAATCTATACCTCCAAAACCATCCTCTCCATCGGCCATAACTGGTATGGAAACAGCATCAACAATTTTATGGGTAATGGAAAGGTTTTCTTTAAAGTCTATATCAATTTCTTCCTTTTTGCAAGATGCAATTGCAAAACTATAACCAGAGCATTGAACGGCTTTGAAACCCAAATCTTCAATAATTCTAGCACTTATAGGATCATATGCATTAGGCATAACGAGTGTTTCTTTGTCTTCAATAAGTTGTTTTAGAATTAGGTCTTGTGTCATGATAATTTTTTTAGCTAAAAAGTGTATGAATAGATAACAGGTTTACTTTGCTATAATTTCATTTGATAGTACTTTCTGAAGCAGTTCATCTATTTCGTTACATAAAAATGTATACTTGATTCCTTCTGGAAGAATCTTTTCTCTAGCATAAATAGTTAGATTGTCTTCGATTTTAAAAACAAAATCAATAAAAATATTTTCCTCAAGTTGAAATAAGTGACCAAATAAGAAATAGCCATTGGCATCAACAAGAGGTTCTTGAAAGTATTCATTATCATTGAAGCAAATCCCATTATAATTAAAACCGTATAAAGTAAAGTCTTCATTGCTTTTTTGATTGAAATAGGAAACTCCTGAAAATGTCGATAAAAAATCGACATATTTTTTTTTCATTTTTAAGAATGCATACTTATCAAGAAATAAGGTTATTTCCTCTCGTTTATATTTAGATAATGAAATTTTACTTTGTAGACAATTAGGGAATTGTTGGTTGAAGTTTTGTATTGTTGTTTCTAAATCACCCATAGCTTTAAAAATATATTTAGGATCCAAGAAGATAGCTTAAAATACAACAATAATGTTAAAGTCTTCAGATTTTTTAAGTAAGTAGGTCCAAGTCACGCTTTCCACTTAAGACCTGAACCAGTGTAGGTTTATTTCAAAAGTATTTTATAATTCCCAAAGCTCCCTTTTACTAAACCTTTCTTTTTCAGTTCCTTCATTTGAGGTTTGTTATCAAAGGGGTAAAGCATCCATATCGAATCTTTTGTTAGCTCTAATTCAACAGAATTAATGGTATAAGCATTAATTCTTAAGGGGAGTAGTACTACATCAGTTTCTGTTAAAACTTGAACCGTATAACTCGAAGAATCAATAGCTGTAATTTTCACTTTTTCAATTAAATCACGGGTTCCAATATTATACACATAAATAGAATCTGAATCCAGATAATAATCCGCTCCCTTCTTACAGGTCACTTTTACCTCTTTGGGGTCACCATAATTTCGAATGGTAACCCGGTACATTACATCACATGACATTAAAGTGAAGGCTAAAAAAAGGAGTTGAATGATTTTCATTTTTGAAGTTAGTGAATTAGTTTTTTGATATTTTTCTTTTAAGCTGTTCATATTTTTATTTTCAATTAGTTTAGACTAAAAGTTTTCAGATTTTTTTAAGTAATAGGTCCGAGTCACGCTTTCCGCTTAAGACTTGACCCAGTATAGTTTTTGAAAATTACTTTAATCATTACTCAGTGTAATAGAGTATGAACTGTCATCTAAAATTTCAATGATAAATCGGCATTGCTTTCTAGTGTCAGCGACTACAATTGTGTAACTTACTTCACAGAAAAGAGGACTGAAATATTGATCAATAGTGAACTTTTTTCCAAGCTGATTAATTTGTCCAGAAGATTTCTCAATTTTTAAATCCGAGGGAGCAAAATCCGTAAAAGCACTTTTTATGGAGAAAGTTACTTTCTTATTACGTTCATCGGTCGATGTACTTTTTTCTACCTTGTAATTCATAATACCAGTAGTTGAAGTTACTCGGTAAGGGGTATTTGGAGGTGTTACCCCAACATATTCATTATTTTCCCAGTAGCCAGTTAATGTGTTTTTTTTACTGTTAATTTTATATACAAACTTTCCCTTACCACTTTTTTCACCATTGAGCCAGTGCCCTTGATAGAGGTCCCCATTTTTATATAAATACTTCCCTTTACCGTCGGGCAATCCATCCTTAAAAGTACCAGTATACGTATCTTCACCAATGGCTTTTCCTTTTCCATTGGCCAGTCCATTCAAACATTCTCCAGTATACTTTCCAGCAATTTTGTCAAGAAGCACTTTACATTGGTTTGTTTGTGCATTAGCACAGATAGTAATGAATAGGAGAGCGAAGGTGATTATTAGCCTTTTCATATTTATTTCGAAAAAATGAATAAACATAAAGCATTTCATTGCAAAAAGTGATGTGACTAATGTTTATTCTGTTAAAATTAAACTTATTAAAATCTCTTTCTGTGATATTAGTTATTGAAACATAGAGTCTACTTAATATTTCAAAAGTTTGCTTGTTGTATTTAAGTTTTTATTGAATGTTGTAAAGCGAAATAATTAAACATGTTTACACATTAAAGTTAATGTATGAAGTATAAACTATCAATTTGATTTATGCTTCATACATTTATTTAAAATTATTTTTTTGATTCTAATTTTTCTAACCTTGATTGTAATTCAAGTAATTTTAAATTTATAACTTTCATCTCTTTATTTTCTCTTTCAAGTTCTTGGATCTTCTTTTCTTGTTGGATTGTATAAAGAGTTAACTCTTCAATTTTCTGAAGTAATTTTGAATTGATATCTCCTAAGAAAACTCCATTTTCTTCTACTTCTTTTTCATTTGGAATATCCTTTAAATGTCCATTATCTTTTATGAAATCTTCAACTTCTTGAAGTGTTGGTAGCTCATAGTCTTCATAAAATACAAAATCAGCCCAGTTAGTTTGTACTTTAATTTCTTTAGCTAGAATTTTACCATTTACTGCTAACCTCCATGAAGAGTTATTTGTTCCAATACCAACATTACCATTGCTATTAATAATTAAATTGCTAGTATGGTTATTTGTTCTAAACACTAACTTATCATTTGAGTGCTCATATTGCATTCCTCCAACAAAGTCATCATCAGTGTCAGCAAAACCATAGTAAGCAGTTTTATCATTTGGAGTTAATATTGATATCATTGAGTGTTCAGAACCTTCAACAGTTAAAGCAGAAAAACCATGTGGGTTACCACCTGATAATCCTTGGTATATGTGAAACTTACTTTTTGGATTGGTTGTACCAATACCAGTGCTTCCTCCTCCGAAACCTAAAACGACATTGTCAGAGGTATAGTGATTTACACTTACATATTTACCAAATTCAGAATCTAATATAAGATGTCCAGATCCTGATTGACTTGATTTAACACTTGGACTTCCATCTTTTCTTCCAACAAGTAAAGTTGAACCTGAATTTGAGGGTTTTATTTCTAAAGGACCCTGAGTTTGTGCCTGAGTTTTAAAACTTATTAGAATCAGTATGATTCCGACTGTTGTTTTGAGAGATTTAATAATCATGTTATCTAAATTTTCATGTTTGGCCTACAGGATTATCTATTGAAATCTTCATTAATTTTTCAAAAAAAAAGTTTGTACTTTAAGATTCTGTAAGATATGCATAAATCTAATTCATTAAAGATGAATTGATGTTATTATTGATGCGAAATTTTTATTTATTAGAGTTTAATTTTTTCCTTCTAAAACTTCATCATTATAGTCACAAATTGTTGAGATTTTCAAGAAGACATTTACAATACAAATATTCTTAGAAGTATTATCTAAATGAGCTAGATTATAAACAAGGATCATATTATGTTGACTATCATAGGTGATAAGTAGAATTTTGTAATACAGATTGTTAGAAATGATGCCCTTTAGATGAATTATAGTAAACTTCATAAAAACTATTTTTACAATCATTCCATAGTTTCTTAGATGTCCCAGTGATTACTTCTTTTTTTAAATAATAATCAATTAATGGCTTGCCTTTAAGGAGGTAAATTTACAGATGCTTTCAAGAACAAAAATCTTCTCAGTCTTTGATAAAAAGAGCGTTGAAGTTTGCTGTTATTCATCCTACCAAGATGCTTAAACTAATTACTAGAATAAATAGTTTAAGCATCAACATATATACAATTTAAACCCTTTACGAAGTCAAGCTATCGATTAAGAAATTCAATATCTTATAGGTTCCAATACCCAAAAAAGTGACTAAAAATACCCAAGAAAATCTTTGAAAAACGTTGGTTTTTACCACCTGCTGTTCTATTATCTCTCCATTTTGAATTAATTCTAATTCGATCTGTCTTTTACCGAACTGTTTGTAATTGGACTTCAAGGTCAAGTTTTTAGAATTAAGGCTCAGTTGATGATTGAATCCAGAGAAGGAGAATTTTTTTGAAGAGGGTTTGCCATTCAATAAAACACTTTCAACTCCAAATACAGAATTGAAAAATTCTATTTTATTATTTTCAATTTTAAATTCAGCGTACTTCATTTTTGTTTAGTTTTTAAGTATAAATCATAACGTCAGGTAAGCATAATTACGGATGTAATTTAGCGATATCTCATTATCTGACAGTTACTATTATTAATAGTTTTGCCCAAGGCTTATAAAATTACAATAAACATTGTAGCACAACAAGTATTTTTTCCAGAATCTCTTTATGAATTTTATTTATGTATTACTATTACTTAATGTTATCTAGAGGAGATTATTGATTAGAAGTTGTATCATTTAACTTCTCACGTTAACTTTAATATCGTAATAAACTCTATTTTATTACGGTTTTATTTACAATGATTTAAAATAGGCTTTCGCTCATCATTACCCCACAGCTTAAGTCATGGGGTAATGGTGAAGTAATAAATCAAACTAAATATAATGCTACTCAATAAAAATCACTTACAAAAGGGAACGGGGGGATTATTAGTCCTTTTTTCCTTGATTTTGATCCTCTTCGAATACAATTCTATTTTTAACGATGAGAATACACAACGCTATATAGATTATTCCATTTTACTATTTATCAGTCGCTGGAGTATCTATATTGTACTTTTTTTGGCAGGGCTGAATACACTCTTCAAAGCACAAAGTACCAATCTATTTTTATTGATTTTCAGTCTCAGTGCATTATTAGAAGTTTACATTAATGAGAACTATTACATTATCAAAAGTATAGATGATTTTCACGCCAACTTATTTTTATTTCTTTCCATTTTTGCACTTATTATTGCTGTTTTCAATTTATTTAAAACAGGTCGACTGAAAATGATGGGCTTTGTTTTAAGCATAACTTTCGCAGTGATGATTGTTTACCTTCCTAATGCTTTAATTACCTATTACTTTTAAAGAAGCTATTTATGAAACTTTCCTTTTATACCAATACGCTGTTTTCAGTAGTACTATTTTTTCTTGTTAGTTGTGAAAGTACGCCTGAAAACAGCAATGAAATGACGCCAGAAAAATGGAAAAGTGATATTGAATACCTTATCACTACTTTAGAATCAAAGCACATTCATCTTTATCATAGTAATGCTAGAGACAGTGTTCAAAAGCAGGTTGATATTCTACAGCAAAAACTACAACATTTATCAGATGATGAGATTTATTTACAGCTTGCAAAAATAATAAAATCACTAGATGATAGTCACACAGGAATATGGCAACAAGGTGATTATTATGATGCCTATCCATTGGAGTTTTTTGTTTTCAGTGAGCAAGAAGTTAGAGTGACTCGAACACCTAAAAACCACTCAGAACTATTGGGAGCAAAGCTCTTATCTATAGATGGTACACCTTTGACTCACATCATTAAAGAGGTTTCGTCTGTGGCTCAATGTACCGACAATTGGTATTCAGAAAGTGAAAGATTTGCCTCTTATCTGAAGTATTCAAAAGTATTGAAGGGGTTTGGTATCACTAAAAAGGAAGATGCAGCCATTTTCGAATTTCAATTGGAGGACAGTACCAAGAAAAAGCTATCATTAAATGCCGTTCCCAATTCAGAATACCTCTCAACGCTTACTGCTCCTATACAACTCAATAGCCCTTTTAAATTTGAAAATGCGGTGATTGGTGTACCTTATCTGTGGTATCAACCGTTGGAAGAACTCCATACCGCTTACATTTATTTTTCTGGGTATCCTGAATTATTACAAATGCGGCGTTTTGCTATTGCACTCACTCGAGATATTATCAAGAAAGATCTCCGAAATGTCATTATTGATTTAAGAGATAACGGCGGTGGTAACTTTTTTATCGGCATAGAACTTATAAAATCACTTTCATTTATTAATCAAATTGACTGGAAAGATGGGGTGTATGTGATTACACATAGGACTACTTATTCGGCTGGAATGAGTAATACGGCACAATGTAAAGAATTACTCAATGCAAAAATTGTTGGTGAACCTACAGGATCGAACCCCAATGATTACCAAGATGCTGAAGGTTTTCCTTTACCCAATTCTCAACTGTGGGTTCAGTTTTCAAAAAGACATTATCAATTTCAAGACAGCGTTTCAGAGGGTATCCTTCCTGATGTTCACATCCAACCTAAATGGGAAAATTGGAAAAATAAAGTAGATGCTGATCTGACTTGGATTTTGGAAGACATTCGGAAAAATAATAAACGAAAGGTTGATTGAAGTGTAAATTTCTTCTAGCTTTAATACCCAGAAGGGAAAGACAGGTAAAGGTCTGAAAAGTTCTTTTATATGACATTTACCAATATGAAAGTTTTAAAAGAGTTTAGAAGTTAATTTCTCTTATTTTTAAAAAGAGATAATGATGATTTTTCCAAAAAGAGTTATCATTAATGATCAAAGTAATGTTATTAATGAATCATAGCATAAAAAATACCTGAAATTCTAGCTGAATAGGATGCCATTTTAAAAATTACAAGTGCCTTAGTAAATCTAGATGGTGATGAGTTAGATAAATAATGAATTGGGCTTATGAATGAAAAACTTTAAGCTATACTTATTGAAATTGAAGACAATATCTATTACGATGATGTATCAGCGTTAAGTTACGGAATAGTTGATTGGGAGGATTTTGAAGTGAGTAGTACAGAAAGTATTTCAATGGGTTTTAGCTATGATTTCGCAAAAGGTTTTTATGGAATGCCTGGCATTACATTAGAGTATTGTAACCCCTTAGCTGAACTTGCATCAAATTATGCTGATCGTAGTCTCATAAAAAATGAAAGGCTATAAAGAGTTAAGAAAAGTTTTTACTTCTTATGGATTGGAACCTATTCATAAAGCTTTTGCGAAACTTGAAGAGGAGGGAGAATTATTTCAAATAAATGGGATAAGTAATCTGATGATTTTAATTGGAGGTCATGATAGTGGTGAGGCTTTTCCAATATTAGTTAGAGGTATTTAAAATAAAGTTGAACATCAGCTAATCACCACCCACCGGTCGTTAGCTATTCTGTTGTACCACATTCAAAATGAAAAGAGCAATATTCATATTAATAGTGCAACTAATATCAATCTTAGCTTTTGGGCAGGATAAAGACTTAATATATTCAACTCCTTTACTAGATAAGTATGTCAACCGTTGTATTGATAGTCTAGAACCAATAGAATATTTGAAAATCAATGACTACTCAAAGGAGATAGACTTCTGTAATTTGGCATCTTGTTTGACATTTTTAGAAGCATATGATCAAGATTCATTACTCAATCAAGCCATTTATGAGCGATTAAGACAAATAGCTCAAGTGTTTTATAATGAAGGAACTCCTATTTTGCTCCTTGGATATTCAATGAATAGTGTTGAATTAAGTGAGAGTTTAAATATGAAAGAGAATCCCTATGGCATAACATATATTAGCTTAGGTAATTCTTGTCTCTCATTTGGTTCTTTTGGCAAAGGCGTCGAAGAATTTAATAAGGAGACAATACTTTTAGTAAAGTATCAAGTCCCTAACGAGGAAAATCCGAAGAAAAAGAAAAAAAGCGTGATACAAAAAAATAAAAACCATTGAAAACATTTTTTATTTAAATGATTACGATTATCAAAACCGTGGGGCAACATTTATTAAACTAAATACAAACGTGTAAAATAAATCTTTTAACGATGATTAGAAAATACCTTTTTATAGTTTTCATTCTTATTACATCAATTTCATGTGAAAAAAATAAAAACTATTTTTTGATTATAAAATAAGCATAAATGGATATACTTTTTAGGCCTATAAGACTGTTATCATTGATCGGTATAATATTATCAATACCTCTTACGCTATTCTATATGTCACAATCGGGAGGGCAAGGAGGTATGTATGCATTTGTAACGATTTCAGTTCTGATAATCTCAGCAATTTTCTATTGGACAGAATCATTCCTTTACAATAATTCTAATGCAACAAAAAAAGAATCTTTAATCTCTGAATCAGTTATGTTATTGATTTTTATAGTTACCCCACTAGTTTGGACTGTCTAAGTGGAAAAGATAATTATCTTTTTTTGAGAGATTCAGCTTCAAACCTTTTATTAAAACCCATTTTATGATTTGTCAAGGCTGGTCTGTGTTGCGCCTGCGGCAGACCATTCATCTTGGCCTTTACAACTCATAGAATGTGGTTTTTCTTTTGGTTTTGAGCTTGTGTCTCGGCGACCCTTCTCAAAGATATAGAAAGGTTTTTGATTATCAATTGAACTATGTCGTCTTTCGTGATTATAGTAAGACATATATTCTATTACCCCTAAAGCTAACTGATGGCCATTACTATAAGAATGTTTATATATTTTCTCATATTTCAAACTTCGCCAAAAACGCTCTATAAATATATTATCAGTTGCTCTTCCTTTACCATCCATACTGATGGTTACACTTTGACTAATCAAGTACTCTGTAAATACATCACTTGTAAATTGAGCCCCTTGATCTGTATTGACAATTTCCGGTGCTCCATGCTCTTCTATACATTCCTGTATCGTCTCTTTGCACCATTCCGCTTCCATTGTATTGGAAAGAGACCAGCCTACAATGTAACGGCTGTGTATATCAATTACAGCCATTAAATACATAAAACCCTTTTCCATTGGAATGTAGGTGATATCGGTTGCCCATACTTGATTTACTTTATTAATGACCATATTACGAAGGAGATAGGGATACTTTTTGTGCTCTTTTATCCCTTTTGAAGTATGAGGACCAGGAATAAGTGCCTGCAGGTCCATCATACGGTATAATCGGGCGATACGTTTATGGTTGACTAACATTCCCTGATCCAGACGCAACCAAGTAGTCATACTCGGAACCCCCATGTGAGGATGCTTTGTATACTGCTGATCTATGATCTTCATTAACTCAAGATTTTGTGCTGACTCTCCTTTTGGCTTATAATAATAACTAGATTTTTGTAAACTTAATAGCTGACATTGACGTGTGATGCTTAGCTCTGGATGAGCCTTGTCGACAATTTTTCTCCGTTCTGACAACGACTTATTTACGACAAGGCTTTCTTTAAAAAATCCACTTCAACTTGAAGTTTACCAATTTTCGCATAAAGCTCATCTTCTTTCCCTTCACTCGCTTTTTGAAGCTTCTTTTTCTCTCTAGACTTTTCAAAAACACTGGATGCACCATCTAGAAATTCCTTTTTCCATGTACTGATCTGAGTAGGATGAAGATCATACTTTTGGGCTAATTCTGTTGTAGTCTGTAAATCCTTGATGGCTTCTAAAGCTACTTTGGCTTTAAATTCTGAGGTGAATTTTCTTTTACTTTTCATAACACTGCAATTTACTTAATTATTAATTTAGATTGCAGTCCGTTTTGATGGGGTAACTATACGTAGCATTTGACCAATTATTTTGGACGCTCGGATTTTACTTTACTATAAAATTCATTAACTCTCAAAATAAGAAATTCCTAATCCTATTGGGAATTACGTTCAGTTTAGGAGTATTGAACAAATACACAATATTAGTTTGGGCATTTGGAATTTTTATTGGGTTATTTTTTTATCAAAAAGGGAATCTATTTAAAAATAAATGGCTGTATGTATCCGCATTGATTTCATTGTTGATTTTCTTACCAAATTTGATTTGGCAAATTCAAAATGAATTCCCTCTTTTAAAACATTTAGAAGCACTCAACGAAAAGCAACTCAGTGAAATTAGTCCTTTAGATTTTGGGCTTGAACAGTTAAATTTTCCACTAACTCTGATCATAAGCCTTTTTGGTGTAGTTGCTCTGATAGCAGATAAAAAATTAAGAAACTACAGAGCTGTTGGAGTTGCATCGATAGTCATCTTTTTTACAATGTGGTTGCTCAAATCAAAAGCCTATTATGTATTTGCAATCTACCCTGTTCTTTTTGCCAGTGGAGCGGTCAAAATAGAATCTTTATTATCTAAAAAGCCTTTTTGGGTTGATGTGATTTGTTGCAGTATTCTGTTGCCTTCCATTTATTTTATTCCAGAAGCTACTCCTTTACTGCCAATTGAAAAATTTGTCGAGTATAAAAATCTTGAAGAGAAAAACGGACGAGTTGAATTGACAGGAGATTATGCAGATATGTTTGGCTGGGAAGAGCAAGTAAAGTTGGTGGATAGCGTGTATCAATCTTTAACTCCTAAAGAAAAAAAGAATTGCGTTTTATGGGCTGAAAATTACGGAGAAGCAGGAGCCCTCAAAATTTTAGGGAAGCAATATAACTTACCAAATCCGATAAGCAGACACGGTAGTTTTTGGACTTGGGGATATGGAAATAAAGATGCGGAGGTTTGGATTAGTTTGGGGAATGAAAAGCCATCTGTCGAATATGTATTTGAAGAAGTCGTGTTAATTAAAATAATTACACACAAATATGCAATAGGGGAAGAAAACGGCATTCCGCTTTATGTTTGCAGAAAACCTAAACTCAATATCGAAAAGTGGTGGAAAGATTATGAGGAATACATATTCGACTAAAGAAAACCAACAGGTCATAAAAATATGTAATACGAGGTAATATTAAATTTGAAAAATATGCCCAAGCAATTAGAGCATGATTGAGAACTTGGAGCTTAAGAAGTTTCTTACTTTCCATATTTAGAATATTGTCCAAAACAAAAAAGGATGAAGACATATAAATTGCCTTTCTTTGGAAAATTTGAGTTAACTCCATTGATAGAATACTACGCAATAATTACTCAGGACAATCAGAGAAGAATTTCATTAACCGTATTATTCCTGATTGCTTTTGTTTTGCCTTGCAACTTGAGTTTTGCTCAAGGGGAATTACATGGTTATGTAAAATCATCATTAACGGGTTTGAAACCTATTTCAAGTGTTTATATAGAAATTGTTAATCTTGACAAGCCAATTAAGGAACGAATAACCATGGTTGATAGTGCCGGTTTCTATCAATTCACTAATCTTGAAATTGGTAAAATATATAGTTTAAAACTTAGTGCTTTTGGTTACGGTAAACCTCAGTTTGACATTAAAATAAATTCTGAAGTTACCGTTGCAAATTTGACACTTGAGGCCAATTGTGATTACAGTCAAGAACAAGCTGACATTGATTGGAAGAAAAATAAAACCAAATTATTATTGATTGGATCAATTGCACCTTTACCAAATACTCGTGCAGATAACCGGTTTGAAGAAAAATATAATTTGGAATATTACGATTTCGGGTGTACTCCTCCAATCGATGAATGCATCAAAAGCTATAATGAAAGAGTTTTTGAGTTAATGGATCACTATTATGGGAAAAAATGGCGTAAACAGGTTAGAAAAGATGTAGAATATTTGAAATGAGTAACGCTTTACAACCTTCCTAAAAACCGTAGACTTATAAAACAAAAATGAAAAATACTGATGACATAGATTTTTTACTGACTCTGCACCCACATGGTTGGAGTACATGTTGGATTTATATTAATGATAAAAAGGTTGAACTCACCATTTCACATATATTTACTGATCCTTACTACGATTTCATGAAATCTTTATCTCAATTGATGGATAAACAGAAAGAGACTACATTTTTCTGGTATGGTGAGCCTGGAGGAGAAAGAATAATTATTAAAAGGATTCAAGATCGCCAACATATGATTCATGTAAAAGTTGATGGTTTCTATGAGCCATATGGAGAGAAAATTAAGGATTTTGAAACGACAATTGAGTTTGAAATCAAGGAAAAGCAATTAATAATCCTAGCTTATTACCAGCTTAAAAAAATTTCATTTTTACTCAAAGAAGAATCATTTTCTAAAAACCGAGAAAAAGATTTTCCATTTAAGGATTTTGTGAAATTTGAGGACAAGGTAAAAGGTTATTTTGAATTAGAAAAAGGACATTAATCGTATTTTATATTAGAAACAAGTAGGATGAAAAGCTTAACTGGATATAAAATAATAATCTCAGGGTTAGTTTCTTATAAAATAGACTTAGAAGAATATTTACCATCCATTAAAAAGAGGATAACAGAATTAGGTGGAGAAATTGTGGGACAACATATCCAAAGGCGTGGAGTATCTAGGAGTAGAAAACTTGGAGGTTCTAAAGACTTGAATAAACCATTAAGTACTGAAACTTATATTAGTTCTGGAAAAGTAGATGAATTAAAAGAGATGGTAAAACAGTTTGATTGTGACATCGTCGTATTTATTAATGATCTTACAAAGTCTCAAATAAATAACCTTGAAAAACTGACCAATACTAAAGTTGAAATTTTTCAGGGACAACAAGAATAAAGAATTTAAACTTTACAATGGAGTTGACCATTTTTGGAATAGATAAACAGGTAAAGTAGAATCACAGATAAAGCAACGGATAAAGAGTTAACCCGTAGACTTATAAAACAAAAATGAAGAAGATTAAAACATATTTAACAGAACCAAGTGCACCTTGGAAACGTGGCTCTTTTATTGGTGGTGCAGGATTATTTGCATGTGGTTGGACACAAGACAATAAAGTATTTATGTTGTTCCCTGATTATTTTATAATCGCTGATCCTTTGACAGGTGAAAGGGAGAGTATGATTGAAGATGATGATCTCATCCAACGCCTTTCAAAAGATAATCTAGAGTTTGACCTAAAAGAAGGAAATCAAAAAGTTAAAGTATTTGGATTGAGAGGAGGAAATGGAAATCATTTCACTACAGATAGGTGGAGTTTGATTGAAATACAGCAAGAATCACAAGAGAAAATATTTGGAATTACAGATTACAAGCATTTTGGACGTTCTGAAAATGAGTTTTGGAAAAATTATGATCTCATAAAACTTCATGAATTGGAATTTGGACAATGGTGTGGTTTTTCTCCTGATGAAAAGTATTTTGGGATATTTGGTTCAGGCGGAGCCGAAATATTTTATAGGGTATAACAGGCGTATCAAAATAATTAAGCAAATTCAGCTGAAAAGATTTGTAGAAGAAAAGAGGCTACTATGATTTCCAATTTAGATCGAAGGGGAAATTAATTTGAAAATAGATAAAACAGCATTATTGTTGGTAACAATAAAACCAAGGATAGCAATAAACTTAAAACAATGAAAATATATTTAATTTCAATTATTATACTAAGCTTTTGTGCTTGTGTAAATCCTAAGAATAAGGAAAGCAAACAGACAATAAATCAGCCGGTTGGACAAGTTGATACCTTGCATAAAACAGAAATTGTCAAAAAAGAGATAACGTTTTCTAAAGCAAACGGAGAAGCAGTATTAATTGGTGAAGTGATCGAATTATTGGATTATGATTTAAAAGTAATTGCTGATATTTCAAATCTAAATGGAGCAATTGTAAATATAAAAAGCGTATCTGATTCTTTGTATAATCAAGGAAAAGATTTTGAGGGTTTTTGTAAATCTTTTTGGTACGTAGAAATAGAAATTGATTCAATAAAAGGAATAGTAAATGGAAGACAAGTTTTTAAAATTCAAGATTTGACAGCAACTGAGAAGTTTACTGTAAATGGAACTTGTATTGAGTTTTTAAGAACTGATTTTTTTGGTATGGGAGTGGTTTATCAAGGAGAGCTTATGGGGTGCTCTGTTGACCAGCCAATAATTATAAAGGATACCACAAATAATTATTATGGATTAGTTGAGTTAGTGGAAAATGATTATTCTAAAAAAGCCAGTTGGGGTTCTGTTTATTCATACTTAGAATTAAAAAATGATGATGGGGGATACGACACGATAGATACTTTAATTGTTGAGGATTCAAAAATTAAACTTAAGATTCACAGAGGGTTTCAAGAAGGAGAAAATGAATCTGATGTTGTGTTAAACTTCAAAGATGGAAAATACCAAGCAGAGTACCTTAATTTCGGTGAGGTAAAGTATGAATAATAATTTTGAATTTGTACTTACCCATCACAAACATCGTACAAAGAAACGAATATGATACCAAGTTATAAAATAGGATTCCAATGTACTTTAAAGTATTTTCTGTTAGGGTTATTTCTTATTTTTATAATCCCACTGTTATACATTACTTACATTTTCTTTTCAGAAGCTACTCCATCATTCAGCTTTAGGGTATAATACAACCACTGAAAAAGAAAATGAATTAAAATTTATGAATTTAGAGAGGGTTGCTATTCCAGTGTTTATGTTTGATCTATTTTGGTTTACAGAGTTATTAGTAGTTTTAACTCTCATTTTTTTTAATAGAAAGATTAATTATTCAACATTAAATCTCAAATACGCTTTACTTTTAATAGTACTTTTATTCAGCGTAATTTTACCTTATTTAGCATGTAGAATACAAACAGAATTTTATATAAACTTTTTGGATTTTGGAAGAGATGGAAACAACTTTTTATGGATAACTTTTAAATTTCCGATGTATTGGTTAATGGGTATTATTGAATTCTATCTAATTTTAATTACAAAAAAAATGAAGATGTAAGAAGCTTGAAGTTGAACATAAAGAACTTCAAAAATTTCAATTGATCGTTGATAAAAATTTAGTTTACATAAATAATCAAGAAGGGTTAGTAAACGAATGCGATTTAGATTTGAAGAGGAATTAGAAGAAAGGAATAACGGTTGGTAATTTCTTTTGATCAAATAAATGCTCCTTTTTGTATAAATCGAAATGAAGTAAATATATAATTGTGTGTATCAATAATTTGAAATATAATAAATCAATCCAATCATAACCAAATAAAGTAATGAGCAAACAAGTAATATCAGAATTAGATCAATTAGAAGAGAAAATTTTTATTGAGCATGAGCTAGAAAGTAGATCAGGAAAGTCTTTTTTAGAAGTTTTAGAATTTATCGAATGTACAGGTTTTTTAACTTTAAATAGAAAAGTAAATGATTACCCATGTCTTGAAAAGTTATCGATGCGGGAGGTTTTTAAAATTATTCTCGAAGTGCATAAAGAGTACTTATCAAACCCAGAGCCTTTAATTCATTTTAAACTTATAGCAAGCTATGGCAAAACAGTTTTAGATATGGTAAGTTATTTGAAAGATCATTTAAGAGAAAAAGATTTTGAAAATAAAATAGTCAGGTATAATGTTCTTCTTTTCATGTTTAGTTTGACATTTTGTAGCGAAGAAAAGAAACCGATTCAAATTCCAAATAAGAAATTCACATTTAGAATGAAAGTATCTAAAGAAATGAATGAAGAGATGTTCGATAATTTTCAAAAGACATTATCTGAAAATATAGAAGATACGATAATAGTTCTTGAATCAAGATATGAAGACCCGTATGAACATTATATCAAAATTAAAAAAAGATTGGCAGAATGTATAGAGAGTATTTTAGCCAATACAAAGAAACAACTGGATGAAATTTATTTTGAAGAAGAAATTACAAAATTGTGATTCCAAAATTTTTGAAAAACTTACCAACTATTTAAACCAATTTTATTAATGGAAAAAATCATTAACCAAAACCATTCAAAAGAAACATACTATTATATTCTTTCGAATATTTTAGAAAAAGCCTCCTATTATGGGCTTCGTTCAATCATGGTACTGTATATGATAAGTGAAATGCTTAACATGGAAAGAGAAGATGCATTTAACCTTTATGGTTACCTAACGTCTTCTTATATCATATCCCAAATTCTTGGAGCTGTCTTAGGAGACTTTCTTATTGGCAATAAAAAAGCAATAATAGCAGGAGCTCTTATGCAATCAATAGGATTATTTAGTATTTGCAGTGCCTCACTCTATGGTCTTTATATAGGAATGTTCCTTGTTATTATAGGTAATGGATTATTTATACCGAATATGCTATCTAATTTTGGGAAACTTTATCTCAAGAAGACCAAACTTTTAGATGCAGGTTTCACGCTGTTTAATTTCACTAGTAGTATTGGAATAGTACTTGGAACCGTGGTGATAGCCCCCATAGCAGATACTTTTGGATATAAAATTGTGTTTATCATTTTAGGCATAATAACGATTCTGTCCATAGTCCCTCTTCTTATTTTAGAAGAACAAATACCAGCACCCGAAAAGCAACAAAAAGTTGAGAAAAGTAAGAAATTAAAAATCATAACTACATTCGTTTCAGCCTTTTTGTTTTTGGGTTTGTATCAACTAGGGCACATACGAATTAATGACTTACAATATGTATTTGAGAACTCCTCAATATTTTTAATCCCTGCAAGTTGGTGGTCATCTCTGCTTCCAGCATTAAGTGTACCTATCAGTTTATTTGCAATTATCTTATGGAGTTACTTTTATAGTTGCCAGTTTTCTAAACTGATGCTTGGTTTCATTTTTGGGACTTTATCTTTTGGAATTTTATACCTTATGCCAGAGGTTCCAACAGAACAAACCATTCCCCTCTTCCTATTATCTCTACTATTATTGGCAATAGCAGATATACATGTCAAACCTGTTGTTTATTCTATATTGACACAATATGCTAATCCAAAATACTTAGCCACCTTGATGAGTCTTGCTTATATTCCTACTTTGTTACTTACAGCTTTAGTGAGTTTCAACCAGGAATATTTATTTGCAAACCCAACAGTTTCAGTGTTAATAGGACTTATAGGTATGACCATTTTTAGTTTTTCCTTTATGATCTTTCAAAAGGTGAATAAATCTGTATAATACACTTTATCCGTCATAAGTCTGGGACTTCGACCCTGGATTTATGATGGGGTAGTAATGTATGTAAGGGTGTGTTAGTAGTGTTTAAAATGATTTGATAAATAAAAGGTTGTATATAATTTCTGTAAAATGGTTCACTATACTGATTCCGAATTTAAGGAGACCGAGCTTGTTTTAACCGGTAAAAAAGAAATGAGTCCGCAATTGAAAGAGTTGTCGAAATGGATTGCAAGTGAATTCAAAATAGAGGTAATAAACTTGATTGTTGATTATTTAAAACATTTGGGTAAAGAAAGGCTTCAAATTATAACAAGGACAAGTCAAGATGCCTGTAAGTTCAATGAATCAGAGCAATGGTCAGGGAATTTCGATTCTGATAAACAAGAAAAAATCGCTCAAAAATATCTTGAAATAGTAAAAAGGAAACCAATAGTAAAAACGGTACTTTCAAGATTAATAAAAAAATATAAATATCCTGCTAGTAAAGAACTATTTGTCTGTTCCTCCGCTTTTAATCCAATAGCAAGAAAACTAACAATTACTAAATTGAGTGGTGAAAAATTGATGAAGTTTGAGAAGGATTTACCTGAATTATGGAAAATTCAAACAGGATTTGGTGTAGCAGATTTCTTTTTATTCGAAGATGAACAAGTAGAAAAATTAAATAACTCAGAAGCCCTTGAAAAAATAAAAAGGAAGTTTTTTGCTCTCATTAAAGAACATGATATCTATAATTTATTTGAGCTAGAGCATTTTCATATTCACCTTGATTCGAAAGAAAATTTTGATAAGAATTATGAAAGTAATTGGTATTACTACTACAAATAGACCCATTAGAAGAAATTACAAAGGTCTTTTTTTATGCTCATTTCAAATTATTCACTAAGCTATTGATATAAAATGGATTAGGTACAAATACCCTTTTTTAGAAAATGAGTATTTGTACTCTAAAAAAACACGCATTATTGCTACAATTTTGTATTGTAATCAAAAACAAACTATTCGATTAAATCGCTACTATTTTTTGGTTATTAAGGTCTAAATGAAAGACCTTCTTTGATAGGGTATGAAAGCTAAAATCAGCGATAAGCATTTCATCTCTTTTCAAACTTTAATAAAAAACTTTATCCGTTTTGAATGCCTGTTTCAGTAAGAAGTCAAGAGGTGATGCCATTTTTTTTACACTTCAGACCTTAACAAGTAAGGTAAAAAAGAGACAATATTAGAGCCACTGCATACATAAAGGAATCGGATAAGGTTAATGGATTGTTCTTAAGTATCAAGCCAAAAATAATACACTATGAAATCTAAACTATTAATAATATCCTCTTTGCTACTTCTAGCGAGTTTAATATGTATTTATTCCTGTAAACACAGGAGACATCAAAACGATAAATTAAGTGGTTTTACGATAGCTAATAGAGCATTGGCTTTTAAAGATCATATTGATACAATTCCTAAAGGGTACAAAGGACCTAAGTTTGTATTAAGAAAAAATTATCCAATTAAAGTTGACTCTACTTTGTATAAATCAGAAAAAGAGAAATGCAAGTGGTTGAATATTCCTTTAACTGAAAAAGATTTCAATTCAGCAGTCAAAAAAGATAATGGTCAATGGCCAGAAAAATGGGATGAATACGCAAGCTCCATTAAGCAATACTTAGTAAGTAATTTGAAATTAGAAAAGAACGGGATTGCATTTAATAATCCTTATTGGTACAATTTACCTTGGTTGGCAACAAATCCTTATTCTGGAAGGGAATTTACCCATGGTGCCCGATATAGTTTTCCCATTCCAATTACTCAACTAGTACCATCTGCCAAAAGTAAAGCTACTGTTTCTGTTTGGGGCATTGCGCATTACAATTACTTTGGGGGGCTAGCACTTGGTCAAGTTTGGTCAGAATATGGCGACCTTCAATACATGCCTGCACCCAATGGAAATAGAGTGAAAGGACTTCCATTTCTTGATGGTACAGTGATACATAAAGTAAATATCATTGGTCACTTAGGAGATTACACACCTGAACACTTAAAAAATGCACCATCTTGGGAGCTCAATATACATAAAAATGCTCCTGGAACTGGTGCGAAAACCTATGAGAGAACTTTACAAAAGGCACATATTTTAGAGATGGATGTAATGGTGAAAGATTCACGTTCACCTTGCGGATGGGTATTCTGTGCACTAGTATATAATGATGATGTCCCTTATGAGAAACCGTTATGGGAAAGATATGAAATTATGGGGATTCAATTTGGAATGGACCCAGAATCTTTTCCTGCAGTACCTATTACAGAAAGTAAACCCATACATCAAACTTTGCTAAAACCCATCAGTGAAAAATGGACCGTGGGCTGTTATGGAAGACTTGTGACCTTTCAGGGCTCAACAAGTCAGAACTGTATGGGTTGCCATCAAACAAGTTATTCTGTTAAAGGGACACCGTCAAGAGGTTTTGCTCTTCTTGGAGGATTGGGAAAAGAAAGTTGTGATACAACATCTTATAAAACGTATCCCAACTATTTCAAAAACTGGAAATTCCCGTCTGTATATGATGGAACCCCAATGTTTAATACCTCAAAGGATTCTTTAGTAGGGTATGATTTCTCTTTAAGATTATTTGATGCCGTAGAATCCTACGAAGAATATAAAGTCCAATAACAGACATGAGCTTTAATGAATCAATGTCTTTATAACGCTAAGAAACATTTCTCAATAAAAATAATTAAAAATGAAAACTAGATTTACTTTATTCTCGCTTATCCTTCCTTTTCTCTTCTACAATTGTACATATAATGTCAATAAGAAAGAAGAGATAGACTCAATACAAGTTGAAATCATTGAGACGAGTTCAACCCAATCTCCGATCATTATACCAGATGATATTCTTAATGGATATATACCTCCATATGATTTGCAGAAGAATGCAGGCGTTTTGGAGAGTGCTTTGTTCGCATGGAAAGAGATGATTGCATTATCTTGGCAATCCAATTATACAGAAACTAATACTTGGAGAGGTAAGCCAGATACAACTTGGACTTATGCTCAAGGTACTCCTCAGAAGCCTTTAGTTTGGGAAACTTTCGCTCACCGTATCGAATACCGCCCCAAAGGCGATCAAATCGTCAAAAGTTTTAATAGTAAACCCTCTTATTCATTTGTGAATGATGATAAAATAGATTGGAATGGAATCGATCAGTCTAAGCAATTTGTAGTACTTGATGAAGATAGTGAAATAGCATCGTGTTACGTTTTTGCAAAACCAAATATTGAAAAGGTCACACCTAAAGATAAATTGGTGATGTATATGGCGAAGGTGAATGAAGTAGAATACAATTATAGAAAGGATTATTTTAATTCACATGAAAGCATTGTTGCCTCTCTCTCAACAATTTCTGATCCTGACGGTGGAACAGATTCCTTAAAAAAAATCTCTACTTACAATGGTGGTTTATTTGACCCTTGTGGCTCAAAACATTTTGGAGAAGAAGGCATTATCGTTTTTCCTTGTAGTGATGAGCCTACAAAACAAAGAGGTGTAATTGAAATAAAAACAGCTTGGAGACCTTTAACGGTAGCGGACAATAAAGAGGAATTCTTAGTAAGAGATGCGATTGTTTTTGATGAAAACCAATCATCACAGTTCGTAGCAAAAAAAGAAAAATACGTACTTATTGGAATGCACATTATCCAAAAGACCAACAATTATAGAAATTTCTTTATTGCTTCTTGGGAACATAATAGCCTTCAAAACTATGGTTATAAATTTGTAGTAAATAACCCTCCTTCTCCTGCACCTGGGCAAGATTATCAAATTCTTGCAGTTGAAAGACATAATGATGAAGATGGAGCACATTCCTATATTGAAGAAGTATATTATGCTATTTCTGACTCCATTCAGGCAAGAATAAAGAAAGCAAACCCAACTAATTTCCTAGCGAATTATAGACTTATTGGTTTTCAATCTAACCTTTATCCTGAAGCTACACTGGAAGAAAGAAAAGTAGAGATGCCCGCTTATTATTTGGCAAACCTAATCATTGAATCAGATTCCGTTTTGGCAGATTTTACAGGGAGCACGATTAATACTCCTTTTAATAATGATAGTAACGTAGTTGTAAATGGAAAACTAATTACAGCTGGAGGGTGCTCAGGTTGCCATGGTGCTGCTCAGCAAAAAGGTGTTGACTTTAGCTTTGTTACTGACACCTTAGGCAAACCTATTCCAGAACCAGATCCACGTTCTTTAAGCCAAGAAAAAATTGATGCTATACTTTATGATATGGTCAAATAACTAGAAAAGCCCACATCTATTTTTCTGTTTAACCCTGACTTATAATATACTATAAGTCAGGGTTATTATTTACTTACAGAATTATCTTTTACAATTTGTAATACAACAAAAAATAGTCATTGAAATGATTTGTATGTAAGGGTGATAGTGGTAATTTTATTTGACATAAAAGTTTTTCATCAGATATTTGATTAAATAAAAGTAATTTATCACAAGGCAGACGAGCAACAAATTGTATTCAAAGAAAATGTGGTCAGACAAATATTATTACTTACAACTTTTTAAAGATGTTGATCTTAGTGAAGAGGTTTCGACTAAAAAAGTACGGCAGTTAATAAATGGTTTCGATGAACTTAAAAGTTTAGGCGATTTTGAATTTAGAAATAAAAAAGGATTCCCATTTATTCAGCTATTATTACTTAATGTAAATAGTTTAAGAAGTTGGAGTGAGAAAGATGTTAATTCAGAAAAGACCAATTTAATAACTATTGTTTGCTCTAAAAATGAAGACTTTGATACATTTTTAGAAATACTTTTAAAAATCGCTGTACACCTAAATTGGACTTTAGTAGATGAAGAAACAGATGAGGGTGTTGAAAATTATATTATTTGGCATTCTAAAAAAGAGAAATGATAGAAATAAATTTGAGTGATATCAAGTACAAAATTAAAAGTATATTTATACCATATTTGCTCATAAGTATTTCATCATGTGTGTTATACACGTTATTTTATTGGGTTATAGTAGTCCAACTTGATATGTTTCAATTTCCAAGTAGTATAGTTAACCTTCTCGTGCTTTTTATGATTCCTGGAGTGTTGGTTCAGACCGTGTTAAAGGAAAGATTACAGATATTAGCTATAAAAAAAATAAGAGTAATTGGTTTTAAGTTATTAATACTTTTTTCAATCATAGTACCTTTAGTACTTTTAGGACATGCTATTCTGGATGATGTGTTTTTTAGGTTAGTTGAAATAAATGATGTTGAGGATATAGGAAAATTTTCTAGTGATAAATTTTTTACTGTAAACAGCTTCAAAATAATTAAAAATCAAGAAAAAGGATATACACGAGTTACCCCTCCATCAAGAGGAAGTAGTATGGAACTGGTTTTTTATAGATTATTTCAATTTGAAAATTCTGAAAATATCTGGTATGGGTTAAGTTTTGATAAAAAAGTATTAACGGCCGAAGATGATCAAAATGGCACTTTAAGTAAGGTTTTCTCAGCAAACATTCAAAATGATCTAGATACCTATAATTTTTATAATGTTGATTACTTTGAAAAGGTATTTAATCCAACTGAAAAGAAAAACTTTATGAGAGGAATTGACAATAACGATTTGAAGTTTAGGGATAGTTCACCAATAATTCTGATACCTCAAAAAGGAAAATTTGAACAAAGATTGTACACCAAAACCTCTGGTTTAGTTCAAATATATCTCATAAATATTGCTTTTGTACTTTTTATTATTTTTCAATTAAAATTAAAACCTCGTGATATAAAATAATTTTTTAACGCTCACAAAGCAAACTTTATAAACTTAATGAATCTCAGCAAATACTTCTCCTTCATTTCAATTGTACTCGCAATACTATTCATATATCTAAAAATCCAATTTGATATATATGATTTTAATTTAAGAGTAGGCAACACCTCAATGGACAGTGGAATATCACCGTCTTTTGTAACAGGTAGCTTTAAAGTGGGGCTTTTGTTCGCTTTGCCATTTTTGATCTCTTTGACTTTTAGTGTATTGGGTTATATGAAAAGAAATAAATTTCGAAAATGGTCGATGCTTCTTAATGTTTTAACGTTGATCTATTTATTAATACCTTTTGGCTTCTATTTATCAATGGGTGTTATTATTGATTGAAATATAGAAATACGATTATTAAATAGTTTTGTCTTGGCACTCATTATGTAAATGATAGGTATTCTATGACTTTATTTTTTCCAACTGGTCTACAGTAATCACCCTAAACGTGTAAGAGTTCACAGTCACTCTAATATTGTGACTGGAGTTGCTTATATAGAAGTTTTTACCTGTTTTTATATAGAATTTTTCATCTGTTTCATGAAGTACTTTCAGGAGTAGGGCTTCAATTTCCTTTTGGTTAAGTTGTAGGGAAAGTTTCTTATTGATTCTTCCATAAACAAGTGCTGTATAACAGAGGTTATCGATGATCGTCTGCTTCATAATTGTAAATCAGTTTTGTTGTATTTATTGTCACCGGCTTTTGATTTCTTGATTTTCCAATGTTTGATGGCATCTTTCAATACTTTATCTGGGTTGTCGTTCAAAAAATCCCGGATGTATGTATTATACTCGAATTGAGGGGCAATTTGCGTTTTTGTATTATCATTAGCAATTAAGTACCACTTTTCAATAGCCTCTTCTAATGTATTTCCTTGAGCATTTTTCATCCAGTTCATAAATTTCACATTAAACTTAAACTGAAGACCAATTTGATGTTTAAAAAATGTCCTTACATTTTCAGTATTTTTATAATTGTCCGTAATTTTTGTTTGTAAAGAAAGAGGTGCATTGTTCCAGTCAAACTTTGAAAGAGATTGTTTCTTTTTTGGAAGAACAATACGTTCACCTGTTTCAAGAAAATGTTCAATTCTTTTGGTTAGGTCAATTTTACTGCCACTTTTATCCAGGTTTATGGAACTACAAAAGTCGACCAATTCCTTTTTGTACCAATAAAAATTTTTGAAGTCTATTATCGAGATTTTTGCATTTAGCAAAAGTTTTTCGTTTTTCATTAGTTTACTCTTCTATTATAGTTTTAGGGTTGTGAATGATAGATTTCCCAAAGGTTTATAGCTGTACCTTTATTACAGGGGTATCATAAAAAACATTTTCCTTTTGATTAAGTATTTCGAATTTAAATGTAATATTTAATTTTTTTTAGATCAAGGTCAGTGTAAATAAAGCAATGTATTGGAAGGTAGTTTTTAGTAGAAATGACTCTTTTGAAAAGTATAAATCTAGCTTTTCTTTCATCACATTTCATTCTTTATTTTAAATACTGAGCTATCGCTCTATTAAAATTTTGAATTTTCATTTCTTTGACAGAAAGTCGATCTTTATTCTATGAAAAGACTTGATGCATTTGAACTCTATAGAGATTACTTAATTGCCGAAACTCACCAAGCAACAGCTACCGGACTTTCAGCATCAACAGGTAATCTAATGAAGCATGATTATATCAGCGATATGCTTGCGGACCCAA
>NZ_LQAQ01000117.1 GCF_001583495.1 Flammeovirga sp. SJP92
GCTCAGACAAGAAAATCATTTTTAAACGGCTCAATTCATGAAATTCTTAACGCTTTTCCCTTCAATGCCAGGGGGAGTACTACCAGACTATAATGGTAGAAAGCCCACTGGCGCGAATGTTAAGCGTAAGCGTCATTCGTGTCCTTCATATCATCAGAAATCTCCAGATTTCTAAATGCCACAAATAACGAAAACTTAGTTTACAGTGTACTAATTCTATTTATTGTTTTGCGATTCCTTCCTTCAAAAAACGTATTAATAGAACCACTATTAATACGTTTTTTAGCGTTGTACTCACAAAAAATAAATTAGAATTAACTATAATTTATTTTTGACTTTTTGTACTTAATAAGTCTTTTTCATTGAAAAATCATCCCTAAATTTTGAAGTGAATAAATATTCATCTATAATTGTATCGTGAACGATATAAATACAAACGATATAAATTATGCAACAGGTAAAAACATCTACAGTACAAAACATTTTTAGAGTATTATTAGGGGCTGCAATGCTTTATGCAGGCATTGGCCATATGACTTTCCGCCGTATTGCTTTTCAAGCACAAGTACCTACATGGTTAACCACTGATCCAGCTTTTATTGATTTTGTGGTATTGGCTTCTGGTGTGGTAGAGATTGCTTTTGCATTATTAATGATTTACGGACGAAACTTTAAAGTACAAACAGGCATTGCATTAGGAATTTTCTTTATTTTGATCTTCCCCGGAAATATCAATCAATATGTCAACCACATTGATTCATTTGGCTTGAATACAGATACAAAACGTTTTATTCGTTTATTATTCCAACCCTTATTGGTAGTGTGGGCATTATGGTCTTCTGGCGGATGGAAATATTTAAGAGAAAGAAAAAATGCACAATAATATGGAGCAATTAAAACTTGATAACCAATTCTGTTTTCCATTGTATGCGGCATCCCGATTTATCACTCAACAATACCGACCAATGTTGGATAAATTGGGGGTCACATACCCTCAGTATCTCGTGCTTTTAGTGTTGTGGGAAAAGGATGGAATTCCCATTAAGGAAATCACAGAAAAACTTCTTCTGGAAACCAATACCATAACGCCATTATTAAAAAGGATGCAGACCAATGCATTAATTGAAAGAACGCGTTCGAAGGAAGATGAACGTGTAGTGACCATTTCTTTGACTCAAAAAGGAAAGGAACTTCAAAAGGAAGCGGTGCAAATTCCAAATGAATTAATGGAAACCTTAGGTTGTCTCAATATCAATAAAGATGATATGATGAAAGTGAAAGAGGTGTTGGAGAAAATGTTGAAGTCATCCTAGTTTTTCATAAACTGGATTAAAATCCAGAAATAATGTAGCGCAGCAGGCTACGCGTCTACAGGAGGAAATTAAGTAGAATGCCTTCCGTAGCCACGTAGCCTGCTACGTTTTGTATGGATAAGCAGTAATATTAAAGGTTAACAGCAAAGAAGTAAACATCTGATATTTTCTTAATATTAAACTTCGAGCATAGTAGATTATCTACCAATAAATCATTTTAACTTTTAAGGACGGACTCCTCAAAAAGTATTTTTATGATAAAAAAGAAGGGTTAATTCTTTAAAAGAAATGAGCAGATAATCATTACTTCAAATTACTACAGCTTCCTAAATAGTCTTAATCCCATAAAATCTATTTTCGAGGCAATTGATCTCATATTTTCAATAAAAACATTGTTTATAAGTACTTTAGGCGTATCTATTGATAAATAATACCCTGATTTTTTTACTTCAAAACTCACTTAATCCATCATTAGATTTAGTGAGTAGGCTGACGATTTACCAATTCTTTCATTTTTCATAGCGTATCAAAAAAGTAGTGGGTGCAAGTAGATTTGTAGTAGATCTAGATTACAAATCTTCATAGTACGTGTGATACATTTAGAGGAACTATTGCTACTGTATTACCAAACGCTGTAGCTCAATTTATTACACGATAACAGAAAAATGAATGAATTAATTACTCAATGGAATAGGCTTTCCAAGGCTTATTCTAAAAACCGTTTTTACCAGCAAAACGGTCAATTGCTAACGCTTTTCTCTACTTTTTTACTATCCTTATTTGTTAGTTCTTTTACACAAGCTCAAGAATATGGAGTAGAAGTGGAAAATGGTGTGGGAATCATCTATTTTGAAAACCAACCCGAATGGACAGACGGTTGGAACTACATCTGTCTTGATGCCGATTGTAGAAGCGGTGCTTTAGTGGATGGTCGCTGGGAACGAGAAATCGCTAGTGCCTCCGTAGGAAGTGATTACACTATCCAATTAAAAATTTCAGCAACAAATGGACAGTATATTTCACCCCAATATACGGTGACTGCTGTTGCAAAAGGAGATTCGGGTAATAATCCTGATCCCGATCCATTGCCCACTTGTGATGATGGGATTCAAAATGGAGATGAAACAGGAGTAGACTGTGGCGGTTCTTGCGAGCCCTGTATTACCACTCCTCCTCCAACGTCAAATACTGTAGAAGCTGAAACGAGCTCAATATTAGGCAGTGCAGCTGTTTATAATGACGGTACAGCAAGTGGTGGACAAGGTGTTGCCTATATTTCTGAAATAGGTGCTGGTTTCAGTATCACAAATGCCCCTTCTGCCACTACAATAGAAATTGTTTATGCTTCAGAACTAAGCGGTAAAATTTCTATTTATGTCAATGGTAGTGATGCCGGTGATGTCAATTTCTCTTCAACAGGAGCTTGGGTTGGAAATTACCAATCCGTAAGTGCAAACGTAAATGTTCCTGCAGGAGCCACTTTTGATGTGCAATTCCAAAGTGGTGATGCCGCTTTAAATGTGGATAGAGTGATATTTACAGGAGAGCTTGTACCATCTTGTACTGACGGTATTCAAAACGGTACCGAAACAGGTATTGATTGTGGAGGTGATTGTCCAAAAATCTGTATTGAAACCTATGCTTTGAACGTTGAAAATGGTTCAGGTGATGGTGAATATGAAGCAGGAGAAGTCGTTACTATCGAATGGGAACAACCACCTGTTGCTGCAGGTACAGGGATTGTATTTACGGAATGGACTGGTGATGTGGCAGGAATCGCTGATGTGAATGCTCCAAATACCACGATCACAATGCCAGCACAAAATGTATCAATTACAGCTAATTTTGAAATCACACATTCTTGTGGAGATGGCATTCAGAATGGAGATGAAACGGCTGTGGATTGTGGTGGATCATGTGATTGTACTCCGGACGTAGCACCACTGGTAAGTGCTAGAACAGAAGGGGATGAGGTGATTCTAATTGGTGCTTCAGGTTCTTCTCAAGATGGATACACAATTTACACTTGGGATAATGACACAGATGAATTCAGTCAATGCGAAGGGAATTGTGTCGATAATTGGCCTCCCGTTTTAGTTGATAATCCTGAATTATTAGAGATTCCAAACTTACCAGAACAACTTGATGGTACTTTTGGATTAAGTGGCCGTTGCGATGGTACATTACAGTTGACCTACAATGATCAACCTTTATATTTTTATGTAGGGGACAATCAACCTGGAGATACAAACGGGGATCAGCCTACTGGAACTTGGCATATGGTCTCAGCTTCAACAGTAGTTCTTCCTACATGTAGTGATGGAATTAAAAATGGAGACGAAGAAGGTATTGATTGTGGAGGTTCTTGTTCTGAAGTATGTAATCCATGTGATGACCAACCGATTGGTCCAGAGTTAGAAGGAGATAACTTTATTTTCGGATTAAACTCTGATGGAGTAGCTTATCATCAAAATGTGTCTCATTCCCCATCTTTCTTTGTGATCTCATTAAATGGTGCTGGAGCTGAAGGTGGTGTGAACCGAAATTCAGATAAAGGCAATCGCTATGAAGCAGATTTTTCATCTGTAGTGGTTCCAGGAGAAGTTTATACACTTGAAGTAAGAATCCAAGGAGACAATTACCCTACAGGACAGTGTATTCATAGCATTCAAGTACAGGTAGGTGAAGGGGTAGACAGTACGCCTTGTCAAACTGGAACTTCTGGAGGAACAGAAGAACCTAACTTACCTGATCCAGTATTAACAGTGTTGAGTAATTCACAAGAAGGAGCCTATTTAGCAGGAGCTTCAGGTTCATCTAGTCCAGGTAGAGCGATGTACACTACTTCTGGCACTTGTGAAACTACAGAATGCTTAGAAGCTTGGCCTCCTGTTTTGGTGGAAGATCCAGAATTGGTGAATAACCCTGGTGGAATTACAAATTCAGTAGGAGCGGTTTATTTTGGTCAGATTGATTGTACAGATCAATATCAAGTGACTTTAGACGGACAAGAATTATACTTTTATATTGAAGATCAATCCACAACAGATATAAAAGGGCATAATGTAGGTCCTTGGTCTTTAGCACTTGTAGATCGATTGCCTAAACTTCCAGACCACGAGTATATGATGCCAGCATTGAAAACACCAATTAATGGTAGAACTCCTGGTACTTATGGTTGGACGCACGATATCGAAGGACGATCAATTGAGGTAAGAGCCGGTGAGTCTGTATTGTTCCAATGGGCACAATCGCACTTTGTAGGCGGAGTAGGCTTAGTATATGATGGGCCTGGAGACCATGATTGGACATTTGTATGTTCTTGTAATCAAAAAGAATATTATGAGGCTGAAATGACAGATGTTTCAAAAGGAGTGATGCAGGTAGAAGTGCCAGCCAACTGTTATGATAAGTATTACTATTACTTTAGATATAAAAAAGCAGGCTTGCCAAGTGATGATTTAGGTACTCAAATCGTTTACTCTGCTTTATTTGAGTATGATGAAAGAGAGCCGAATGATAGAATCGATCCAGCACAACAGCCGACTATTACATCAAACTCTGCCAACTGGATGAGATTCAGACACCCAAGAGCACATGATGGTAACACTGAATTGATCTTCAACTCTCAAAATAACTCTTCTCAATTAAGAGCATTAGAGCGTTACTCTACTACAGTAACCACAGGTGGAAATGGTACTACGATCAATGCCAATCTTCCTAATATTTTAAGGATAGAAGCATTTGACAATGGCCTTATTTATAATTCAAATCCTGCCTATGCTTATAATCAAAACACTTGTTGTGGTGATCAAGTGGATTATGGTAATGTAGTAACCTATGAAATTACGATTGGCTCAAGTCCGGGAATCAGCTCTCAAACGTACAATACATTCCAGCATATCGTGGTAGGCAAAGGCTTCTCAACTTCTATTGCCGATCCTCGTCTGACTATGGCAGGTGATGCTTCTACAACGATGGAATTCTCAACAGCAGGGTCACATGTAGATTTAGAGCAAGATGCCATTTTCACTCAGCACCTCACTACTTTGACATCCACAGATGATGTAGATGACTTCCTAGAAGGACATCATATTTTCCATGGTTTGACTGATCAACACGAGGTTATTGCTTCAAGACCTGTATTTGGTTCTGTGAAAATTGGAGAAGAATCTTGTCAAAATTGTCACTTTAGAGACGGTAGAGGATCTGAATTGGTGGAAACGCCTGACGGGCCAAGAATTGCACCTCCAGTTTTCGGTTCTGGTATTTTACAATACATAGAAGGAGCTGAAGCTATTTTAACATGGGATGGTGATGTAGCAACGGTGGAACAGCAAGTGAAAAATGCCTTGGTCAATGATCACAAAGTAGATCCTGCAACGGCATTGAGTGCTGAAGAAATGAGACAGTTGGTGGCTTATGTTGAGTTCTTGACGGTGCCTAACAGAAATGCCGCAGCTTATTTAGATCAGGATGTAGTGGACGGTCACTTGTTATTCGATCAGGTAGGTTGTGCCTCTTGTCACCAAGAAACTCAAAAGACGAGAAGTGATGCACCAGAGAAGTTCAGAAACCTTTACATCAGACCATTCTCTGATATGAAAACACACGATGTAAACGGCGGTACGTTCAGAACACCTCCATTATGGGGACTGGGGAGAAACTTGGAAATCTTAGAAAGAAACGGCAAAGCTACCTTATTTATGCATGATGGTTCAGCAACAACTATTGAGCAAGCTATCCAAAAGCATAATGGTGAAGCAACTTCTGTCCGTGATGCTTACAATGCATTATCAGCAGAGGAAAAAGCCAAGATCGTTAAGTTCATCAATACACTATAATTGATAAGTAAATGAAAAGAATAATCTATATAACATTAGTGATGATACTTGGGAGCTTTTCCATGAGTTTTGCTCAAAATGTATCCTCATTGACATTGAAATGTCCTCCTTGCCGACCATTCCAAGGGTGCCTTCAATGTTTTGAAACACAAGCGGAAGCAGATGCTTGTAGTTCATCTTCAAGAAAAGCGAATTCACTGGTAGAAGAGCTTTCCGCTTTAGAATTCACTGTATATCCAAACCCAAGTAAGACGGGTGTATTTACGGTTGAAACGCTAAAGAAAATCAAAGGTAAAGTACGTATCTTCTCCCCTTTGGGAAGTGTAGTGGAAGAATTTGAAGTCAATGATCAATCGCTGTTCCAAGTTGGCAATCCATTACAATTTACAACTGGTATATATATCCTGTCTTTCACAGACGAGTCTGGCCAAACGATCACCAAGAAGTTAATGGTCAGTTATAAATAATTGTTTAACCTTTTAATAAACGTGTAATTATCTCTCTCTTAACGGCTACGTGTATGCGTGGCCGTTTTTATTTCCATCAATTTTCTAACATAAATTAATTGGGGAGAAAGAAGGGCTTGTTGTATCTTCATGGCTGAACAAAACAACGATGAGATGAATATTCACGATAAAGCACCTGTAGCTCCTTATTTTCCTAATGAAGGAAGATACGAAAGCATGCAATATCAAAGATGTGGCAAAAGCGGTATACTTCTGCCCCGTATTTCACTGGGCCTTTGGCATAACTTCGGTTTCAATGATCATTTTGGCAATGCAAGAAATATCCTGCGTAAAGCATTTGATTTAGGAATCACACACCTTGATTTAGCAAATAATTATGGACCTCCATACGGTTCTGCTGAGGAGAATTTTGGCAGAATTCTGAAGAAAGACTTTTTACCGTATCGTGATGAGCTTTTTATTGCCTCAAAAGCGGGGTATGATATGTGGCCGGGACCTTATGGAAATAATGGCTCTAAAAAATCCTTGATAGCAAGTTTGGATCAAAGCTTGAAACGAATGGGTTTGGATTATGTTGATGTATTTTATCACCATAGACCTGATCCGGAAACACCAATGGAAGAAACTATGGGGGCTTTGGCTCAAATGGTAAAACAAGGGAAGGCATTGTATATTGGTTTATCAAGATATAGTGCGGAAGAGACACAGAAAGCCTCTGAATTACTTAAAAGAATGGGAGCCCCGTTGCTAATCCATCAATCTAAATATTCCATGTTTGAAAGAGATGTGGAAGAGGAAGTTTTACCAAAATTACAAGAATTAAATCTAGGTTCGATTGTATTCTCTCCATTGGCACAAGGTATGTTGACCAATAAATACGTCAACGGAATTCCAGAAAATTCAAGAGCGAAAAAGGACAACACTTACCTTAATTTAGAAGCAGTAGAGGCAAAGCTGGATCAAATCAAAGCGTTGCATGAAATTGCACAGCAAAGAGGACAAAAATTATCACAAATGGCTATTGCTTGGTTATTGGATAACCCTGCTGTTACAACAGTTTTAGTGGGAGCAAGTTCACCGGAACAGTTAGAGGAAAATGTGAAAGCATTAGATCAATTACAGTTTTCAGAAGAAGAGAAAAGTACCATCGCACAGATTTTAGAATAAGAAGATACGATTTTGGCTTAGTACTTATAAACAGAAAAATCCCACTTACGCGAGTGGGATTTTTTGATGATAATGGGTTATTAGGTTAAAGCAAACTATTATTTATATAACTATTACAAATGTTTTAATGCTTAGGTGTATAATAAATCCAGCTTAGATCAATCCAACAAGATCGATGCTTGGTTTCAATGTATCATTACCTTCTTTCCATTTTGCTGGGCAAACTTCAGAAGGGTTTTCTGCCACAAATTGTAATGCTTTCAATTTTCTCAATAACTCCTCAGCGTTTCTACCCACATTACCAGCAACAACTTCATAAGAAACGATTTCTCCTTCAGGGTTTACGATGAAAGTACCTCTTTCTGCCATTCCGTCTTCCTCAATCATTACTTCAAAACCTCTTGAAAGCACACCTGTTGGATCTGCAAGCATTGGGTAATTGATTTTTTTGATGGTTTCAGAAGTGTCGTGCCATGCTTTGTGTACAAAGTGAGTATCTGTAGAAACAGAGTAAATTTCAGTACCAGTCGCTTTGAAATCTTCATAAAGGTTAGCAAGGTCTTCTAATTCCGTTGGACAAACAAAAGTGAAGTCGGCAGGGTAGAAGAAGAAGATGGACCATTTCCCTAAAATATCTTCTTTAGTAACTGTTTTGAAGTCGTTGTTTTCGAAAGATTGTACTTTAAAATCTACTACTTGTTTTCCGATTTGTGACATAGTCTTTATATTTTTTTGATTGATGTTTGTTTCAGTTTTTTCAACCGCTTTCCGATTGATTACATTACAAACATACGGCGGGTTTAGGTATTTGTAAAATTGATTGTTTTTATATCGATATAAATTATTCTTATATAATCCTGATTGCTTCTAATCATTCAATTTCTGCATCCATGTTTTTTTCATGGTAAAATAGAATATTATCCCTGAAAGAATTAACATAGGAAAACCAATGATATAAAGAAGGTGTATCATGCAACAATCACCAGAACATGGTTGATTACCAAGAATTATTAATATTAAAGAGAACATAATTACAATTCCTGAAAGAATATTTGTGAACCAAAGAAACACTTTCATATGACTATGTTGATTTACTATTATTAAAGTACTAAATCGGGTTTATTTCTAAAAGTTTTTTACTCTCCGTAAGAGTGACTTCTAGGTTTTGATGGAAAGAGGCGTCGAATGATACACCTAATAAGTAAATTATCGAAGAATAAATAATTCTAATTGATGAAATAATAATTACAAGAGCAATAAGTAGACTTATAATAGTTCTATTTTTTGATATAAATATTAGCTGAGATTTTCCTACTATTCTTTTCAAAAACCTAAATAAAATTATGAATAGAAAAGTTGAAGTCAGTCCTACTATTAAAAGTATAATGATAATCGTACTTGTATTTCCATTAGATAGTAAAATCATCTTATTTTGTTATTTATTATACATTAATCCAGAAATATTCGATTTGTCAATTTCAACAAATTTTGCTTTTGCTTGGTGAATTTTAAATTCCTTTGTAATGAATATCTCTACGTTATTTTTCGTGTCAAAGAAACGAAATGCAGATTCATATTCTTTGTTTTGAACCTCAATTCTATCGTTTTTAGTTTTTTGAAGTATAGCCTCACCAAGGATTTCTCTTTGTTTTTTCCAATTAATCAATTCTGTAAAAGTATATTTAATTTTAGCATCAGAAACTTTTGTGACATAGATACCATTGGTAATGCTTTTATCTTTATCTGTTTTTCCTCTACCCCCAACAAATAATGTTCGATGACCTTTTTTAAGAGATTCAAAATGTTGTTCATTTAGGATTTCTAACGTTACAATCTCACAGGGTTGACCTACCCATTTTTCATTTTGCTCTTTGTTTAAAAGTTTTAAGATTACTTTGTAGTTCTGATTGACTATTAAAGAATCTGGAAAATTACAAGCAACATATTTTTTTCCATTTTCTTGAGTGAAAACTAAAGTATTTAACTTCCCATATTTCACAATTACCTCAATCTCCTTCATAATTTTTCTTCCTTGATAACAGTCCGATTTGGGGTGGCAACTTGCTATAGAAGATAAAATGAATACTAGTATAATAGGAATTTTCATTGTTCGCTGTTCTCTTAATTTTATATTCTTTTATAAAGTCGCTTATAATCTTCAAATAAAGATTTAGAATGAGATACTCCTTCAACATGCCCCCAGTCTGATCTATAACTATATTTACTTTCCTCGAGTTCAAATATTTCAATAAAGGGGTTGCCACTTATATGTATATCTAGTTCACTCTTTTTTATTCTTTCTAAATGATGATCAAAAAGCTCTTTTGGGAAGGTAATTATTCCATTGTTACTTACATCAAAAAGTTCTATGTTGGGACATCCATTAAAGTTAGGAAGCTTTTTTATTTTATTTTCAATTGCATATAATTCTATTAGATTTCCAAGGTTTAAAACATTATCTAAATCTTCAAGCTCATTTTCAGAAATATCAAAACTAGTAATAGAACTAGGTAAGTTGGGAGGTATTTTAGTTAAATCATTACCTTCTAAATTAAGTTCATTTAGGCTCTTTAGGTCGCTTAGATCTACAAAAGATTCTAGTTTACAGTACCTTATATGTAACTCATTTAAATTACTCATTCTAGCGATTGAAGACAATTTAACTTTAGGGCACTCAAAAAAATAAAGTTTTTTCACCCAGTCAAAATCATACAATATTTCAGGAATTTCACCTTTGAAATTTACTAAACTAACAGAGTTTAGACGATGCTTTTTTACTTCAAGTATTATTTTATTTACTTCTTCTAAATCCATATTCTAATTGATTGATTCTTTTCACTGACTGAATCAGTAGGGTTTATAATTTTGAAATACTTTCTTTATTTCTTTAAGAACTTTTCAATAACCTTATCAAACCTACTGTCCATATATACGCTAATATTGGTTGTTACAAACTTCCCATCGTTTCCCTGTCATTGCTGTAAAAATTCTTATAAAATGATATTTTGAAAATATGTGCCCTTTCTGCAATCATTTCAATTGTAATTTTCTTCAATGAAGTTTACCGCTTTTTCTATTGGTTGATAATAATCCTCTCTAATTAGTTCATCCATTACAAAATTAAATGTAACTCTGTTCTTATTTTTGATATTTTTTGCGGAGTTGTATCCTCTTTTTTACAAAAGGCTAACTAAGCTCAATTGTAAATCTTCTAAGTATGTTTTTTTACCTTCTACAGTAGCTGGGGGATTTTGATCATCATATATCGTCATGGTTGCTAGTTCAAGAACTTCTAATACTCTGATATTTTCTCAATGTAAAACTCTCTATCAAACGAAATTTCAGGGTCATCAAAGTTATCTAAAAAGAGAGCAGAATACCCTTTTTCTGATAATGATTTCATGACTTCTAAAGTTTTCATGGCACCTAATGGATCTTGCCCAACTAAATCAAAAATAATATTTTTATTGTAAGAGAGTTTCGAAGCTATTGATATCCATTTTCTATGATTGCCAGGAAGAGTAATGATTTTTGTATTAGGTTTCACATCATCTAACCCTGAAAATATTTTAAGATCTTCAAATTTAGCATGTTGTTTTAGGTATCTTTTGATGGTTAATGGATAAATAAATTCTTTAAATCCATGTGGCCAAATAGGTTCAGCAAATACCATCTTCTGATGTATTGTTACATCAGGATGTGGATTTATACCTGTTAGTATTTTGACTAGTTGATCTTCAAGTTCAAAAAAGTGTGAACCTCCATATATACACAAACGAATTATTTCCCCTTCATGTAGCTCAAAAGGTGGAATTAAAAAATTGTTTATTTGAAATCCATTGTTAGCTAAGATCATAGCTTAAATTTTAAGTTATTTATACCTATAGTTCTCTATGAAAACTGACTGCAATTTAAACCATTAATTAAGTAAATTGCAGTATTCTGATTTCTGATGAGGATTGGAAAAAGTTTTTAAAAAATCTATGAGGAGTTCTTATTGGACCAATTAGGAGAACAATGAATACCAAATTAAGCTTTACCAAGAACTCTTTTTAAGAATAATTGCCAAACTTATCATAATCGGAACACCTTAAAAAAAACTTTCTCAAAATATAAACAAACCGTATTACATTATTAAAAAGCTAAAAAAATAATTAATTTGTAGGATAATTACATTATATACGAAGTTTTCGGAGGATGATATGATTTTCAACAAAAATATCATTTAAGAGTTGCCGAAAACTGGAGTTGTAATGTATTAAAGTAACTATTTATCAATTAACGTCAATAACAATGACTTCTAAACAGCTGGATGTATCTAAAAACAGGGACGCCTTAAAAATTAGCTTTAAATGGTTTAGTCCTGTGGCCTTTTTTTTAATATTTTTTACAATCGCATGGAATTGTTTTCTTATTTTTTGGTACAGCATGGGGATTGGTATGGGTAGCGATGGACCTATTGCTTTATTAATGTTTGTATTTCCATTAGGGCATGTAGCAGTAGGTGTAGGATTGTTTTATTATACCCTATGTCTGTTTCTCAACAAAACGGAGGTGAAAGTGGAGAACGATCAATTAAGTGTGAAACATTCTCCATTGCCTTGGAGAGGACAGTTTTCTTTGGATGTAGATGATATTGAACAACTCTATGTCAGAGAGGTGGTGAAACAAGGAAAAGAAAATGTTTCTATCACCTATCCACTCTATCTCAAGAAGAAAAGTGGCCAAAGTATAAAAGTACTTTCGGGAACTGTTCTTGGCGATGTAGACAACGCAAAAAATATAGAAAATCTAATTGAAGATTATTTGAATATTCAGGACTATGCCGTACCTGGAGAATATGGTGCGGAAGGAAAACTGACAAAGGGTGACTTGAAAAGAGACCTCAACAAGAAGATCAATCCTACAGATATTTCATTATCTGATTTAAAAGATGAGTTTGTTTTTAATTATGAATTGTCATCATGGTTAGTCACTTTCACAATTCAGTACGACTGGGTGAGTGGAAATACAGATAAATTACTTCAAGTTGTGAATGATTCTGGAGACAATAAGTTGTTGTATTTGCAGAAGCAGATGTCAATCGTTACTCCATGGATTGAAACTAAATTAGAAAATTTTAATTTCCCAAGTTTTAACAAAGCTACTGCAGTAAGAATTCCTGAAATTTTGACGTATAATGAAGAGAAGTTCAGGTTGGCACATCAAGCTGAAGGAAAACTTTTCCATAAGAAACAGCAGGAAGGACATACAGTAACGCAGAACTTTTATTTGAATCTTGAGAAAAATAAAAGTGTGAGAGTCGTTTGGCTCTCAGAAGAGAATTATTCCATCTATCTTGGAACGAAAAAAGAGGAACGCCACTTTGATAATATTCTTCATGCCCAAAGATGATTATAAAAAATGATCAGATTTTCTCTAAGTACTAGAACAAATGAAAATAGGTATTTCGTAGACCCATAATTTCAATTATGGGCTTTTGGAAAGCTATCCTTCTTTTCGACTTTTATTATAAAAATGATTTATTTCAATATCCTGTATGTACACGGCATTAGCTAAATGGCTATCAATTACCGTATACTTTGATGTGAAAAGATTCGAAATGAGGGAGTAGAGCTTGGAGTATGTACGGTGGTGTGAGAGGGGCTACACATCATTTAGTGGCAGGGCAGTTTCCTTGATTAAATGATATTTTTTTCTTTATAAGTTAACTCTTCACTTCTTAAAGCGACTAATTGAATGATCTTTTCAACTAGAATATTTATTTTTCTCAGTTTACTTTTTATTTCAATGGTTTTCCAAATTATTATAATCAATAAAGGCAAAGTCACTGGGGAAAAAACTAAGATGAAAAAGAAGCTAATGAAAGGGTTTAATAAGAATATTATCGAACCTATTTTTATTAATCCAATAGATAATGTAGAGTTTATTCCAGGCAAGTTGGGAAAAGCTTCTACAGTCTTATCAAATGTCTTATCATTTAATAATTTAATTCGATTCAAAAAAGAGATTAATTCTTTGTATTGAGAATAGAAATCAGAATATTTATCAGTTATCACAAATTGGTTCAATAATAATTGACTGTCTTGCCGAATCTTAACTAAAAAATCATTCAATCGGTTAATATGGTTTTTATCTAATTTCATTAGTAACTTTAAATTTCACTTCTTATTGAAAAGTTCTTCAAATTTATTTCTTAACAACTCTTTTCCTAATAATCTTGTGACGAATTGAATAACTACCGTTGGAGAAGTACTACGGTTAAGTGAAATTTATACAATACTTTCATCTTTATTTTTAGATAAGATTATTCCAACACTTGGGTTTTCATTATTCTTTTTGACATAATTATACTAATGCTCCCAACTAGAACTCCATCTTACTCCTATATTCTGGTTTAAATTCTCCTATTTTTAATTCAATAGCACAAGACAATGTAATTCAATTCTCTATGATAGAATAATGATAGTTCGTAATCACGTCTATCTACTTAAATACTATGGAGATAAGGGATAGTTTTTGTTGTAGTTTGTGAGATACAAAGCATTACATTCCTAGAGAACCATTTTTCAATCATTGCAACACATCAATTGAAATGAAATTGTCCTGTAGAGCCACAACACGATCTATTTTTTCGGAAATGAAAGAAGTATTAGGACAAATGAAAATTGGTATTTCGTAGATCTATAATTGAAATTATGGGCTTTTAGGAAGCTATCCCTCTTTTCAGATTTTATTCTAAATTCTATTAGCTGGATTATTAATAAATTTGACTACATTATCCAATACTTTCTCTGATAATCGTTCCTGTGCTTCTATTGTCCAACCAGATACAACTTCTGATGAAATTATATTTTCAAACTTGTCAAATTCTTTTTTGTATTGTCCAATTCCATCTCCGTCAAAAAGCGCATAATTAGTCTGGTCAGATATCCAATTATCAAAAGCTGACTTATCGAATGTGAGTCCGAGTGATGTATTGATAAGAATCTTACCATTCCCAAATTGTTTAAACTCTTTTTCTCCTAAAATAGTAGTGTTTTTGGGTAAATGAAGAGAGATAATCTCTATAGATTCTAACAGTTCTTTCAATGGCAAGTAGCTAATTCCATCTTTTTCAGCATGTGGTTTTCTACTTCTGTTATAATAATAAACCTTAGCACCAAATGCTTGTAATCTGTCAGCCAACATTTTTCCTGTCGCTCCCATTCCAATAATTCCGACTTTTCTTCCTGTCAACTCAACAGCGTCTTGTCTCCATTGTTGTTTTCCAATACCCTTTATTAGTCTGATTAATTCTGCGATGATGTATTCAACAAGTCCTTCGTCACCATAATCTCTAACACCTTTAACAATTATTCCATTTTTGTCAGCATAGTCAATATCAACATTAGCGGATTTTTTGTCATATAAACTGCAACACATTCCTACATATTTTAGGTCTTTTGCATTACTTAGAACTTTTGCAGTCAATTGTGTACTCCACGAAACAAAAACACAGTCAGCATCTTCTATTCTTTTTGAAGCTTCATCTTCTGAAACTGGTATATCATCATAAATCCTAATCGGATTTTCTGAATACTGACTTAATTTTTTTATTGCCCATTCCTGCAGACCAGTTTTATCTATTATTACTATTTGTTTAAACATAAATTTGTACTTTTTTTTGATTTATAATAATTAACCATAACTACTCCAATGAAAATGAAGACCAATGCAAGGTTTTTTTGGTTTGTAATATTTTCATTTAAAAACCACCACCCAAGAAGTATTGCAACCGCTGGATTGAGATAAGTGTAAGTTCCCACTATTGATGGTGGTAACACTTTCAAAAGCCAAACATATGAGTAGTAGGCTAATAGAGAACCGACAACTATGAGGTAAACCAATCCTAAAACAGCATCCAAAATTAAATGATTCTGACTGGACATCATTTTTTCTCCGAGCAAAAAACTAATTATCAATGAAAGTGCACCAACGAAAATCATTTGAATGGCTACTATTAAAATAGTATTACTTCCAAACGAACTGTTTTTTGAATAGAGAGAACCATAAGCAAAACAAACTACCCCACAAATGGCTATAATAAAGGCTATTATTGTTCTATTTTCGAAAATTTGAATTAACTCATTATCCCAAAAAAGCAGTACTACTCCCAGGAATCCAGTCAGTAGTCCAAAAATAAGTTGATTATTTGACCGGTAAAATTTCCAACTCTTTCTATCCATTGCAACAAGCCATATAGGCAAAGATGCCCATACAATTGAAGTAATGCCTGTACTAAGATATTGTTCAACCCATACAACTGAGCCCGATCCAAGAAAAAGTAAAAAGAATCCTGCTAAACATATTTTCCGTATTTCTTTTTTCTTTGGAATTTCATTTCCTTGAAGCAAAGACCATAGAAACAAAATCAAACCCGCAAATAGAAATCGGATACCTGCTAACAAAAAAGGAGGAAAACATTCTAAGGCAACAGCAATCGCCATGTAAGTAGAACCCCATCCAATATAGAGTGCTAATAGTGCAAAAACTATTTTAAAATTCAATGTCTGTAAACCCATCACTTTTAATTTTAAATAATATCACAAAGATATTTCGTGTGATATGATGAGAAAAGGACAAAGAATAGTCGTTTTAGGACAGTTTGTTTTTTATTTCGGACGGCAATGCTTCCAAATGCTTTTCCAAAAGCATGCGCAACTGCTTTGATGTCTTAAAGCCACATAAATTGGCAATGTGTTCTACTTTATAATCAGAATAGATTAGTAGGTTTTTTGCTTTTTCAATTCTCAATTTTGTGCGGTATTCAGCTATTGTAATGCCAGTTTGTTTTTTAAATGTACGCGTTAAATTTCGAGGGCTAACAAAAACTAATTCTGCTAAATCATCAATAGTGGAAGATTTTTCCAGATTTTGGATTATCCAATCTTGTGCAGCATGAATTTTTTCATCTTTATGGTTTCTATTTTGCACATAAACACTTTGCTGTTCATCTGTTGCAAGTCTTCTTTTATAAACAACTAATTCTTTTGCAACTTCGATTGCAATTTGCTTTCCATGCCTTTCTTCAATTAATAATAAAGCTAAATCAATACCTGTTATAACCCCAGCACAAGTATAAATATTATCGGATTTCGTAAATAACGTATTCTCGTCTATTTTTACATGTGGAAAATCTCTTTTCATTCTATCAATTAAATCCCAATGTATCGTACATGATTTATTATTTAGAAGTCCAGACTCAGCTAAAAGAAAAGCACCAGTACAAACGCTACAAATCGTAGCTTTGTTGGCGTTAGCTTTTAATAACCAGTCATAAAAGGATTTGTCTTCCTTGGGATAAGTAATTTTACGTGTACTTGAGCCAAAAATAAAAACAAAATCTTCTTTAGTTGGATTTGTCTCCTTAAAGTCATTTAATGCAGAAAGTTCTATACCCGAAGAACTTTGTATACTTGAATGATTACTGATGAACTGTAATTCATAATTCAATCCAAGATTTACAGCTTCTTCAAATACTTGTACAACCCCGGACACATCAAGAATGGTTACTTGTGAGGGAATATAAAAATGGATTGTTTTTATTTTCTCTTTCATACCATACAATTATCTTTTTATTATCATTTGAGTGTGAGGAAAATTGTGCTCTTTTGCAAATGTGTGCAATGTGCGTTGGCTACCCTAACTGCCCAAAGGACAGAAGCAGGTTGGCAAAACTATTTTTTTCTTGCTCCAACCTTCAATCAATGAGACAATATTTTCAATCCGTTTTTTCAAATTATAAAATTAGGTTTCAATGTTCTATTTCGTTTTTTTACTTTCAGATAACGGCAATAATAAGATTACTAATAGATTGCGTGGTAGTTTTCTGTCAAACCACTACGCAGTTTGAGCGGGTTATAAACCTTAAAATTTACCACATCGCCTGCCATTACTTATACAAAATGTGTGTCAAAAATGGGCACGATCTATATTCATCTAAATATAGTTCAATCTTCTAGAGGGTGCAAGTCTCTTATGCACGTAGTATGATCTCGAAGCATTAACAGGTGTGGTTTTCCGTGAGGAATGCACTGAAGTAAGTCAAACGGCAAAAGTTGGTACTGACGTACACTCCTGAGAACGAGAGTTCGGAAGGATATCGCGAAGCGAGGCATATGAGGTAGGATGAGCAAGCACATCATTACTAGGTCAGAACGGAAATGCAAAAACTTAATGCGTTTAGGAATATCTTATGATCAGGCTTACGCTTGGAATAGAACGAGGAAAGGTGGATGGGCAGTTGCTCAAAGTTCTATTCTTATTACAACCATTACTTTAGAACGTTTTGAGAAGAGAGGATATATTTCTATTTAAAAAGTTGACTGAACGGTAATCAACCGCAGTATACCTTCATGAGAAGAGATTCGAAATGAGGGAGTAGAGCTCGGAGTATGTGTAGTGGTGTGAAAGGCTTTGACCGTCTTTTATGGCGGGACAGTTACTCGATTAGCGATAGTATTTCATTATTTATTCGGAAATTCTTGTCCTTTTTTATCCCAGTTAATTTCCCAATAACTATTTCCATTTGGGACAAAGTTTTTAATTCCAATTTCACCTAACTTTTTCGCTATTTCAATAATGTCTTCTGGCAATTCGCATTCGCTAGATTTGTAGCTATTGTCATTTAGAGAAAGAACAAATGGGTAATCTTCTAATGTGTCGCTGTCTTCATCCCAAAGTTTAATATTCTTTAGTTTTCCATACCCTACAAAATATCTGTCATTGGGAGGATAATTAGAGGATTTTCGTTCTTCTATCAATTCAATGTTAAACAGAGAAAAAACTTTGTCCTTAAATTCTTCCATTTCTTCTCCAGCGTCTTTATGAATAAATAAGTCCATCTAGCAAGTCAATTAAGCATAACGTAAAAGCTAAACTGCAGTCAGCGGGTGTGTCAACCGATGACTGCAGCAACTGTGTGTGCCCAAAATAGGCACAATCTATATTCATCTAAATATAGTTCAATCTTCTAGAGGGTGCAAGTCCCTTATGCACGGAGTACGATCCCGAAGCATTAGCAGGTGTGGTTTTCCGAGAGGAATGCACTGAAGTAAGTCAAACGGCAAAAGTTGGTGCTTATGAGTAATAATGGATAAAACAAATTGTCACTTAATAGCATCTCGCTTTCTGAGGAAAATAGCTCGTGATTACCCCAACTTATTTTATCTAGGTTATAGCTTCTTGTAGTATAATACTCTGCATAACAAGAGCCGTATGAATTGAGAGGTTCACGTACGGTTCTGTGAGAAGTTAGGGGGGAGATTCCCCTAGCTTACTCGACTATAGCTTTTTTTACTTTCTTAACTTAAGTCAATCACTTGTTTGTTGAAAAGGGTATTTCTTTGTCAAACAACAAACGCAGTATAAAATTATGAATCAATGCAGAACTTTAATCGTAATAACGGTAACTTTTCTTCTTACGTTATCAGCTTTTTCTCAAACTAAAACTGATTGGAAAGTTCAAACTTCGACAGATGGATTTTTTTTGGTAAAGAGTAAGGTATATTCTGTTAAAAGTGAATCAGGTAAAAAGAAATTTGTTGAGTATGAAGCCACAACTCAATTCGATGTTGATTTTGAAAGATGTGTGCACATCCTAAAAAACGTAGGAAATCATAAAATAATAATCAATGAGAAAGATAGCAGATTACTCGATTCTATTTCAGAAAATAAATCACTGATCTACTATTATTTTGAGCCCACTTGGCCATTTAAAAATTCGGATTGTGTAGCCTTTATGATTTCTAGTATAAATTATGAAAATGAGAAAGCTACATTCCAAATAGAAGCAAGTCCTTCGTCTTACAATTCGTTAGGGGTAAATCGTTTGACTGACTATTGCATGACTTTCACGATAAAAAAACTTATTAGCGGTAAGGTCGAGATAAATACAACGGCAAAAATTTCACCTACTGTGAATGTCCCCAACTTTATGTTAAAAGCATTTTTTCCAAAAGGCCCCATAGATATATTAAAACGCATAGATCGACTGAGTAAAAATGATTGAAATAGTAAAAAATAATTCCTTAAAGAGGAGAGCTCGAATTGCAGGTGTTTTTTACCTTCTTGTTATTCTATTTGGTAGTTCATCTGAATACATCCGTTCCATTGTAATAGTTGAAGGGAACGTAACTCAAACGGTTGCTAACATTCTTAGTTCAGAATTTTTGTTCCGAATAGGCGTCTTGAGTGATTTCGTTATGATTGTTTGCTACATCTTATTGGCAGTAGTACTTCATTCCATTTTCACAAAATATAATCGAACATTGTCATTATTGTTTTTACTGTTTACCCTAGTAAGTTCAGTTTTACTTTGCGTGAGTACATTTTACCAATTTTCTGCTATACTATTACTGACTAACGAATTTATTGCTTGGAGCCAACTGGACCTGCATACACATGTAATGTTTTCACTAACAAAACATTTATATATGTATTTTACTGCTCAAATATTTTTTGGTTTATGGCTTCTTCCTTTAGGGTATTTGGTTTGGAAATCTAGGAAATTCCCGAGTATCATAGGTATTCTGTTGATGTTATCTTGTCTTGGACATCTAATTGAATTTTTGATCTATTTCCTAGATCCTGCATACAAATCACTTTCGTATCCTGGGTTGATGGTTGCCATGATAGGAGAGTTTTCCTTTTGTTTATGGTTGTTGATAAAAGGAGTAAAAGATGATTAGGATTTAAATGCAGTTCTTTTTCTAATTCTACTCAAAGACTCTGGTGTCATCCCTAAATAACTCGCTAGGTGATACTGAGCTACCCGTTGAATTAGTAATGGGTTTTTATTGAGTAAATCGAAATACCGTTCCTCCGGACTTTGTAGCTTGAAATTCTCAAATGACTCCAAAAGCTCACTATTATTTTGCTCAGTGAGCAACCTTCCAAGTGTTTCAAACTGAGGGAATCTTTCAAAAAAGTCTTGTTCAACTTCTGTTGTTCCGATTGCCAATGTAGTGTCTTCTAAACAAGAAAGGGAATAAAGTGATGGTGATTTTTCCATTACGCTTTTTATGGTATTCAGGGGTTGTTCCTCTGTATAAAAAAAAGTAGTTTTTTCTTCACCTTCTATTGTCCTGTACTGTCTTACAAGGCCTTTTAAATTAAAATAACAAACGTCACAAACTTCTCCCTCTCTAATTATTACAGTTCCTTTTTCAAATGTTTTGATAGGTATATATTGGTTCATAGCATCTATTTCTTCTTGACTTAGATCTATAAATTTTGAAATATATTGAACGAGTAAATTCCCCATTTTTATTAGCTAATGTGTATGCCCAAAATGTGCACGATCTATATTCATCTAAATATAGTTCAATCATCTAGAGGGTGCAAATCCCTTATGCGCGGAGTATGATCCTAAAGCATTAGTACGTGACAAGGTGGTTTTTCGTGAGGAATGCACTGAAGTAAGTCAAAAGGCAAAAGTTGGTACTGATGTACACTCCTGAGAACGAGAGTTCGAAAGGATATCAGGAAGCGAGGCATATGAGGCACAGGCGGTTGGGCAGTTTCTCAAAGTCCTATTCTTATTACAAACATTACTTTAGAACGTCTAGAGAAGAGAGGATATATTTCTATATCCGAGATCAACTAAAAGTTGACTGAACGGTAATCAACCTCAGTATACTTTCATGAGAAGAGATTCGAAATGAGGGAGCGAAGCTCGGAGTACATACGGTGGTGTGAGAGGCTCTCCCCGTCATTTATTGAGGGAGTAGTCTACTTGATTGGCAACTGTTATTTCAACTTTTTGATAAGCTCTTCTTCATCTGGTAAATATTCTCTTAATGCTTTAGGTAGATCTTTAGTTAATTGATATTCTGATATACCTATTGGTTTATTTACTGTTCTTAAAGCATATTCTACTTCTAAAGTATTTTTTGAAGCACATAAAAGAATACCTATAGAGGGGTTTTCATTTTCTTCTTTTTCAATGTTATCTAAAAGTTCAAGATAAAAATTTAACTTTCCTGCATATTCAGGTTTAAATTCACCTGCTTTTAACTCTACAACTACCAAGCATTGTAATTTTCTATGATAGAATAATAAATCTAGATAATAATCTTTTTCTCCTAAACTCAGTTTATATTGATTACCAATAAATGCAAAACCTTGACCTAATTCTAATAAGACATCTTTTATCTTAGAGATCATTGCTGCTTCTAACTCAGCTTCTTTAATACTTCCTGACAAGCCGAGAAAGTCTAACGAATATGAACTTTTAATAGTCTCGTCTGCTTGTTCTGAAAGATGTTCAGGTAATGTTTGATTAAAATTATGTTGCTTATTCTCACTTAATGAACGTACATAAGAATTCGCCTTAATTTGATTTAATAGAACATTTCTACTCCATCCAAATTCTTTAGAGGACTTTATGTAGAATTCTGCCTCATCATCATCTTTAATCTTCTGCATTATTAATAAATTATGTCCCCAAGGAATTTCTGCGACAAGCTGTCGCAGTTTTTCATTTGCAGAATATCTAGAAAAAAATTTTCTCATATCCCAAAGGTTTCTACTTGAGTAACCTTCTGTATTTGGAAATTTATTTTTAAGATCTCTAGAGAGTTGTTCAACTATTGATTTTCCCCAACCATTTTCATTTTGCTGTCGATGAATTATTGCCCCAATATTCATATAGTGGTTCATTTGTACTTCATTAACTTTGATGACTGCCTTTGTACGAGATACCTCTATTTCAGTTTGAATTAATGATAAAGTATCCTGATAAGCTTTAGTTGGTATATTTTTCATAGGATACGAAGATAATTATTTTTTAATTTATTGGAAGTTTAGAGTTGCTAACGATTTGGCTAAACTACGATGAGCAGATGGAGATTAGCTAATGTGTGTGCCCAAAATGGGCACGATCTATATTTGTCTAAAAAGTCCAAACGGAAGCACAAAAACTTAATGTGCTTAGGAATATAGGCTTACTCTTGGAGGAGAAAGAGGAAAGGAGGTTGGGCATTTGCTCAAAGTCCAATTCTTATTTCAACTATTACTTTAGAACGTCTAGAAAAGAGAGGATATATTGCGATGTCAGACATCTACAAAAAGTTAACCGAACGGTAATCAACCGCCGTATACCTTCATGAGAAGAGATTCGAAATGAGGGAGCATAGCTCGGAGTACGTACGGTGGTGTGAGGGTGCTCTCAATGTCATTCTGTGTCGGGGCAGTCTTGCAGGTATTATTCATTTTTCATTAACCTTCAGTCTAAATTTAGGATAATTCTTTAAACCATGGCACTGCTATTCATAAAAAATAGTTATTAGTATCAAAAAAAAACGATGGATAGCAGACAATCTCTTTTGTAATTTTTGGTCGTGTGAGAATTGCAAATGTGTTTAAAAGTGATGGTAGATAATTATACTAAATGAATTCAGTTCTTGTTCTATTTTTTTATACAACACATATTCAGTGATTAGTATTTTTTTAAATAATCATAAAATCCTTGGAAATATATTCCATGGACTATATGTTTGTAATTATAATCCATGGATGTTAATTCCATGTATGTTTAATTTATAATTCAAACGATATGAGTACAAAAACAAAACTTCCAGCAAAATGTGTAGACTTAAAAGCTCCTTATTTACCTGTAACAAAATTGTGGTGCAGTTTCTGTGCCCCAACAGGAGGCAATGTATGTTGGCTTGTGTGTAAAGCAATTGGTAAAAAAGAGAAGGAACACTCACATAAATAGAATATAAATAGAACAAATAAGAATCCCTGCTAAAAACAGTAAGCCAATAAGGAAATATGGTTCACGGATTCTTCTGACCCCAGGTACAGTGGGATTATTTAGCTTAACTCATAAAAGTAAATGGAGATGAACAATACAATTTCATACATTGATAGAAAAAGTGGAGAAGTAGTGATTGAGAATCCTCCAGGTGGAGGAATGCTATCACTTCTATATAACTCGGCGTTAGGTCTTGTCACTCTGAATACACTGGTGAAAAGGAAATTCGTCTCGAGGTTTTATGGCTTTCTGATGGAACGGTCTTGGTCTTCAAAACTTATTAAAGGTTTTGTCGAGAAATATTCAATAAACATGAGCGAGTTTATTGTTCCAGTGGGTGGTTATGTGTCATTTAATCAGTTTTTCTATAGAGCACTTAAAGTCGGAGCACGTAAGGTTTCAAAGGGAATTGTTTCACCTGCTGATGGTAAGGTTCTAGCTTTCGAGAATATTGATTCAAACTTCTCCTTTCATGTAAAAGGGATTACTTTTAATCTAGAGGACTTTTTCCAGGATAAAACATTGGCATCAAAATATGAGGGTGGAAATATGACAATTATTCGATTAGCACCTGATGACTACCACCGCTTTCATTTCCCAGCCAAAGGCGAAGTAGATGAAACGGTTAATATCAAAGGTGATTATCTCTCAGTTTCACCCTTGGCATTGAAGTCTCATTTAAAGACATTTTCTTCAAACAAACGTGCTTATACCAATCTAAAAACAAATGAGTTTGGTGATATTGGCATCATAGAGGTGGGGTCTACTATGGTAGGAAGTATTGTACAGACCTCCATTTCATCTAATGCTGTTGAAGCGGGTGAAGAGAAAGGGTATTTCAAGTTTGGAGGTTCCACCATTGTGCTGTTTTTTGAGAAAGGAAAGATGTCTGTTGCCAAAGATATTTTAAAAAATACTCAAATGGGAATTGAGACAAAAGTTAGCATGGGTGAAAGTATTGAGCATATGGATAATCAGCCTTTTTAGGCCACCTTCTATATATTCAGTCTCTGGCTAAACACATCTGTTGTTGGGTTCTGAATGTGAAAATGCTTTTCATTTTTAACGCTAAACTTACCTCATTTTTTGCAAAATGTAGTTGCAGGAATAGACGGGTAGCTATAATAGGTTTTGTATTAGCAGCAGAAAAAATTAGCATGACTTTTAATTTACTTTGATCCGATTGTAAATTTTAGAGGTGAGTCGTGTAATTCAATTGGAAAAAGAAAATGTTCATTGGTACTTGAATCTACAATTGGATACACATTATAATGTTTTTATAGTATAAAATTGTAATTTTGCTTCTATGGCAAATAAAGACTTGGTACTTAATAATGAGTATGCTAATACCGAACAAAAAACCGTTGGGTTGCTAGCATGTGTAGCACAGGAGATACAAGCAAAGTATATAAAAGTTTTATCACCTTTGGGGGTGTCTCCTTTGCAATCCAATATTATACATGTGCTTGACCTTGGTCCTGAAAAAGGTTTGACTGTAAACGAAATTAAAAAACTCCAATTTGAGGAAAGTCCAAATATTTCAAGGGCTTTAAACAAACTTATGGATAAGGGGTACATTATAAAAAATCGCAATAAGGTTGACCAACGTGTTGTGTATATTCAAATTACCGATGAAGGACGTAAGCTACATAAAAAATGTGATGAAGTCAGTGCTTCTGTCTTCAAATTAGATTTACCAGATAAGGATATTGAAGCTTTATTTCAAATTTTGAAGAAGTTATAACTTGTATTAGTTTAAAACGTCAAATTATTATGATTGTTTTATTTCTATTTCCGAGATCTACAAAAAGTTGACTGAACGGTAATCAACTGCCGTATACCTTCATGAGAAGAGATTCGAAATGAGGGAGCGAAGCTCGGAGTACATACGGTGGTTTGAGAGGCTCTATCCGTCATTTATTGGCAGGGCATTCTATTCGATTGGCATTACAATATGATTTTCGACTTTACGCTTTTATAATAAAGTCAACCGATTTCTGGTTTAAATATTTTACTTGGAATAACCTCCATAGTAATTCATGTAATTAGGATTAATAGGGGCAAGCATCTGTTTGGTTTTATCAGATACATTCGCGTAAACTGTGACACCATCCAGTTCCATTGATTCAAAAAAAGCATCCCTCGAACTTATATTTGCCATAACATGCTCTGTCAGTGCATTCTCATCTGCATATAGCTCGAATAGGTACAAAGTCTTACCATCTTTACTTCTAGACCAAAAATGAGAATTTGTCCCAGATTCATTATATGTATCCTGTGCTAATTTTTCTATAGCCAGTTTAGCCTTCTCTTCACCTTTAAAGTGAGCATTAGTAGCAACTATAATTCTCTTTCTTTCAAATTCTTTAATTCCAGGTTCTTGATCTTTAGCGGCAATCTTTGAATATCCTCCATAGTATTGGCTATATCGTGGGCTAAGAGGGGCAAACATCAATTTAATGCTAGTGGATACATTTCCATAAACTGAAACATCAGTCACTTTAATAGATTTAAAGAAGGAAATTCTCGCAGATGTAAATCTCTTTATCGCTTCTACAAGTGCCTTTTTGTTATCATATTGTTCAAGCACAAATAATGATTTACCATTTTCGCTCCTGAACCAAAAATGAGAATTAACACCCTCTGCCACGTGTGCATCGTTAACTATTGTTTCCATGGCTACTCTGCACTTCTCCTCATTTTTAAAGGTCGCGTTCATTGTAACAAAAATTCTATCGGTTTCCATAGTCTTTCTTATTTATGTTAAAGTTAAGATGCTCTATTAGCGATATATTCATACTGATATACGAATCACGTATACTTAGTGAATTCTTCTAATTGCTGCCAGTGGTGAGTATAAGAATGGTAGCCAACTACGTGGCACTATACTACCAAGTTACAAGAAAGTTGACGCGCGGGCTACAACCCTTAAATTTACTATATATATCGGCTATTATTTTTATACATTGTGTGTGCCCAAAATGGGCATGATCTATATTAGTCTAAATATAGTTCAATCTTCTAGAGGGTGCAAGTCCCTTATGTGCGGAGTACGATCCCAAAGCATTAGTACGTGACAAGGTGGTTTTTCGTGAGGAATGCACTGAAGTAAGTCAAACGGAAAAAATCTCTCACTTTCTGAGGGAAATAGATCGGGAATACCCTAACTTATTTTATAATTGGTCTTTAGGTTTCAGCTTCTCATAGTACTCTATATAACAAGAGTCGTATAAATTGAGAGGTTCACGTACGGTTCTGTGAGAAGTTAGAGGTGAGATTCCCCTAGCTTAATCGATTGTAGGGCGTTTTTATTCATTTTCCAATATTGAAGCTTCCCAACCTATTATAGCTTTCTTTCTTGTCGGATTCCAATGATAGCCACCAATATTTCCCGATTTTTGAATTACTCTGTGGCATGGAATCAGGTAGGCTATCGGATTGTTTCCTATTGCCGTTCCCACTGCTCTCGATGCTTTTGGATGCTGAATCGTTTCTGCTATTTCTCCATAAGTAGAGAGATTTCCATAAGGAATGGATAACAATGCTTCCCAAACTTTCAATTGGAATTTTGTTCCTTTCAAATGTAATTTTATTTCACTAAGATTAGTCCAGTCGTTACGGAAAATAAATAAAGCGTCTTGTTGAAATTTATTTACTTTTTGATTGAATGTTGCCTTCGGGAAAATGCCTTGTAATTCCTCGAATGCTAATACATTGTTCTCGCTAAATGCCATATGGCAGATTCCTTTGTTGGTGGCTGCTACTATGATTTCGCCAAAAGGAGTTTCTGCAAAACTATAATTGATTATCAGGCTTGATCCACCGTTTTTATATTCTCCAGGAGTCATACCCTCAATCGTTACAAACATGTCGTGAAGCCTTCCTGTTCCAGATAAGCCCATTTCGAAAGCTGTATCAAATAGGTTGCCTTCTTTTTTCCTGAGTAAACTCTTTGCATAACTTGAACTGATAAATTTCAAATATTTTTTCGGACTAATTCCTACCCATTCCTTGAATAGACGCTGAAAATGGAAAGGGCTTAAGTTTACATGTTCAGCTATTGTGTCTAAAGATGGCTGTACTTTATGGTTGTCATCTATAAATGCAATAGCTTCTGCAATTTTATTATATTGATGTGTTTTATTGTCCAACATAGGCTGTAACTTCATCATTTAGTTCATCAACCAATTCATCGATTTCCTTTTCAGTAGTATTATAGTTTGTAATACAAGCCCTAAAAGTAGGTATTCCTTTTATAGGGTAAACAGACAGCCATGATTTACCTTTTGCTAAAATCTTATCCAATATTTCTTTTGTGAAATTAGAATGTGTTTCAAAATCTGCTTTTGTAAAACACACAACCGGCAAACCTGTATAGTTTTTTATAAGCCAATCACTTTTTAATAACTTATTTTTTAAATATTGTCCCATCTCTGCCTGATGATTAATGATTTGCTCATACCCTTGCCAACCATAGAATAGTAGTGGAAGATATACTTTTAAACCAATGAATCGCCTCGACCATTGTATAGAATGTGTAAAGGGTTCGGTAATCGTGAGTTTATCAGCCTCTTTAGGCATATATTCTGTTGTAATTCTGAATGTTTTACCAAGAATGTCATTTTTCGATGTCAAAAAGATACTTGTTCCCATTGGAACTGACATCCATTTATGAGCATCAAAAGTAATAGAATCAGACTTTTCAATGCCTGTTAAATGATGCTTCAAATCCTGACTTAAAATTGCTCCACCACCATAAGCTGCATCAACATGAAACCAAATGTTATTCTTTTTGCAAATGAAACTGAGTTGATTCAGTTCGTCAACTGTACCTGTGCCAGTAGTTCCAGCAGTTCCAATAACCATTAATGGCGAATAAACTGATAAGTCAAGTTCATTTAGTTTTTGCTGTAAAATTTCTGTGTCCAGCTTTAATTCATCTGTAACTGGTATTGATTCTACAAGACTGTACCCAATCCCAACAACTTTTGCTGCTTTTTGAATAGAGTGGTGAGCCTCTGCTGAACAAAATACAACAGGCTTTTTGTCCAAACCAAATGCTCCATCTTTAGCAAAGTTTGGGTATTTATGGTTCAATGCACAGAGCATAGCTGTAAGATTGGCTTCAGCTCCTCCTGTTGTAAAAACACCATCTGCATTTCCATCATATCCAAATTTATTTGCAAATTCTTTAATTAATAACTCTTCTACTTCAACGGCAAAAGGGGCATGGCTCCAAGCTGCTAATTGAGGGTTATAAGTAGCTGTGATTAAGTCAGCGATAATTCCTGCATAATTAGAACGTGGATTGAACAGCCCAAAATACTTAGGATGTGGTGTATGAACTGAAAAGGTTTCAAGTCCTTTTATCACATGCTCGATTGCTTTATTTGGGCTAATGCCATTAGCTAATTCTTTAGTAAGTATAGATTCTCTGATTTCTTTTATATTCAAATCAGGATTGGTTTTAAAATCTTTTGTTGAGCTATAATAGTTCTCCAACTTTTCAAATACTGTTTCGAGTATTTCTTTTCTCTGTTTATTGTCAAAATCAAATTGCATATTAATTCCTTTTAAATGTTTTGACAAAATTCTCAATTCTCAAAACGTATTGAAACCCGATTCTTGCGGTTTTTCAAATGCCCTACAACTGTAATGGCTAAACTACGAGCGAGGTCGCGTCGACCTAGACCTGGAGTTTTAGCTGTGTGTGCCCAAAATGGGCACGATCTATATTCATCGAAATATAGTTCAATCTTCTAGAGGGTGCAAGTCCCTTATGCGCCGAGTACCATTAAGAAGCAAAGCATATATTTAGGAGTATCTTATGATCAGGCCTACGCTTGGAGCAGAACGAGGAAAGGAGGTTGGGCTGTTGCTCGAAGTCCAATTCTAATTACGACCATTACTTTAGAACGTCTTGAGAAAAGAGAATATATTTCTATATCCGAGATCTACAAAAAGTTGACTGAAAAGTAATCAACTGCCGTATACCTTCATGAGAAGAGATTCGAAATGAGGGAGCAGAGCTTGGAGTACGTACGATGGTGTGAGAGGCTCTCCCCGTCATTTATTGGCGGGGCAGTCTACTCGATAACCCTTAGTTTTTTATTTAAATACACTTTTTAATTTTTCCCAAAAGTTTGGTCTATTTTTAATTTTAATCTGTTTTGATTCTTTTTGATTTTCATTGTATTCTTTCAACAAATCTCTTTTTACAGGTATAAATTCTCTCAATTTTTTATCTAACTTTTCCTTATAAGTCCAGTCATGAACTAAAGTATCAAGCTCAACCGTAGAACCATTATTATATTCCATATACCATTCAAGAAACTCTTTCAATCCATGTCGGTAAAAATCAAGTGCTGATTTATAATTCTCAGGTACAGGATTTGTTGGTCCAAAAAAATGAGCTTCTTCTAGTCCTTTTCCAAAATCATATAGTGTATTGTGGGCATTTAAAGGTAATTGGAGTTCTTCTTCATATCTATGTGTCATATACTCTATTACTGTATCAATCCTTGACCACCAATTTATAATTCGTTCGTTTGTCCAATAATCATTTCCGTCGAAATAGTAACCACCAAAAGGGTCAACATTTGCGACATTCTTTATTTCATTTAGTTCTATAGTGTTAAGAGGTTGTTTGAAAATGAACTCATAATAACTTTCGTCTCCTCCTACATTATTTGGAGCTTCTGGTTGTCCAGTTCCACAATTGTCCGTTTGCGTAGTGTAAATTGGTCCTGGGGTGTTTAGCCAAAAAATTTCCTCAATTTTGTATCCATTTATATCATTTTCGTCACATCCTATTCTCTCCAAATGTTCTTTCGAGGGAGTTCCGTTGTATAGATGTAATATTGATTTTTCAGGAATTTCCATTCTATTAAGGCTAACGTGATGGCTAAACTACGACCAGAGGGTGCGTCACCCGATGGATGGAGTGTAGCTAATATGTGTGCCCAAGATGGGCACGATCTATATTCATCTAAATATAGTTCAATCTTCTAGAAGGTGCAAGTCCCTTATGGGCGGAGTACGATTAAGAAGCGAGGCATAAGAGGCATAAGCAGTAGGATGACTAAGCACATCATTACGAAGTCCTAACGAAAACGCAAAAACTTAATGCGTTTAGGAATATCTTATGACCAGGCTTATGCTTGGAGCAGAACGAGGAAAGGCGGGTGGGCTGTTGCTCAAAGTCCTATTCTTATAACAACCATTACTCTAGAATGACTCAAGAAAAGAGGATATATTTTTATGCTTGATATCTATAAGTAATCAACCTCCGTGCTTTTGATGAGAAAAGATTCGAAACGAGGGAGCATAGTTCGGAGTACGAACAGTGGTGTGAGATGGTAGAGCATCGCTAGGCTAATTGCTTAGCGGTGCTCTACTCGATTGTATTTAGCAGATTCTTAATTTATAATTAGTCTTCTAAAAACGTAGAGCTTACATAGATTTATTTTAAAACTTATTTTCTACTTCAGCAGCTTCTAACATTAAATAATGTAAATCTGTATTTTTAATAAAAGGCTTTAACAAATCACTACCCGGACCATACATTGCTATCTCTACATAATCTGAAGAGTGATGCTGACTAATCCAACTTACTGAGTTATGTTGTTTTTGTATTTCAGCCACCAATTTAAAAGGTAAATTTCGAGGATTATACAAACCATCTTCCGTTTTTATAATCGCATAACTTTTTAAAATAGCGATTGCTTCTTTATCTGTTACCTCAAAATTATTAGCATATTCAATACGTTCTTTGATCTGAGGGATTGTGGACTCTCTGCTAATACCATTTAATATCCAATCGTTTGAATGTTTGTAGTTTTGAATGCTATCAAAGTTCTTATTAGCGTTACTACCTGAAATTGTTCCTGGATTAGAGTTGCCATGGTCAGTAGTAATGATCACTAAAGTTTCATCATTGGAATCAGCAAAATCAATTGCCACTTTTACAGCTTCGTCATGAGCAGTTTGGTCATAAATTAAACCCGCAATATCATTTCCATGGGCAGCCCAATCTACTTTTCCAGCTTCTACTTGCAATACAAACCCTTCAGGGTTATTTTTCATTCTATCAATAGCTTTCTGAGTCATTTCAGCAAGTGTAGGAACGTTTTTAGCTAACTCTTTATCGTTATTTCTATCTATAGTGTAAGGCAAACCACCATCAGAAAACACACCTAAAATTGGTTTTTTGGTATTAGCGGCTAACATCTGCTCTCTAGTCTTTACAACCTCATAGCCTTTATTGGCAAACTTTTGATACATATCAACCTTATCCTCTCGTTTGTCAGGAGAGAAATACTCATTTCCGCCTCCCATCATAATATCAAAGTTTAGGTTTAGATACTTCTCTGCAATTCCTGCTTGATCTTTACGTGTTTTACTATTTACACAAAATCCTGCAGGAGTAGCATGTGTAATTGGAACAGTAGTAACACAACCCGCCATTTTACCAGCTTTTTTAAACTTTTGCCAAATAGGTAAGTGTTTTTCCCCAGCTGGACTAGTATTAAGCCCTCCATTATTAATTCTAAATCCACCTCCCCAAGAAGAACTTGCAGCCGCTGAATCGGTGACAATAGAGTTTAGAGAAGACATATCCATAAGGCCACGAGTAGCTTTATTATCTCTATACAATTGAAGCCAATTTGAACCTGTTCCCATTTTTCTAGACAAGTATAAGTCTGCCATATTTAGGGTTCCAGTACTCATTCCATCACTGACAAGTATGATGATATTTTTAGCTTTATTGTTCTTTTTATTAGTATCAAAATCTCTAGGTGTTGCACCTGCATTGAAAGGATTTAATACTGATGCCCCTAGGGCGAAAAGTGAGCCGTTTTTGAAAAATTTTCTTCTATTCATTGTGAGCGATAATTGTATAATGAAATAATAATCAAATATAAGGAATGCTTATATCTGACTTAAAAATGCCATTTCAATAAATTGTTAAACATTTCAAAGTATGTTTAAATTAGAAAAGGAGTTGATTTGTATTCTTTTTAATATTGGAATAATCACATTATATATTATGTGATACGTAAAAAAATATGTGTATTTTATAAGGGGAGTTCATTATAATAAAAAAACAGGTGAGCTAAATATTATTGATTTAGCCTACCTGTTTTAGATGAATTTTTATTGACTTAGTACTTATCCTACTACTTTACATATACTTGATAACCCCACGCAGGAATTGTTAATGATTCTCCATCTTGGAATGTTACTTTTCTTCCACTAAAGTATTCTGTATAATTTCCATTTTGGTTATTCCCACTTAATTTTACGGTTTCTTCTTGATCGGAAAAGTTAAATACAACAAATACTTTGTCATCCTCTACTTCACGTGTAAAGGCAAGGACGGATTTTGGTTTGTTATGAACCACAGCAATCATTTCACCTCCATATTTTCCATTCCACAGTGCTTTGTTTTTATGCTTTAATTCAAAAAGTTTTTCGTATAAATCAGTGTATTTGCTATGTTTCCAATCTACAATATCCTTTTCGAAGAATTTCAGCTGCTTATTCATTCCCGCCTCTTGTCCTGTATAAACTAGTGGCATACCATCTGCTACACAAGTCAAGACAATAGAAGCGTCTAAACCTTTTCCAAATTGCGAAAACATGGTTCCATCCCAAGAGTTTTTATCATGGTTATCTACGAAGAGCATTCGGTAAGCATTTTTAGGAAATGTATTTTCGTGATGTGCAAAATATTCATACAGCCCTTGGTTTACCGTTTTTTTCCCTAATGCTGTTTCATGAAGTTTTTCGTACAAACTCCACGAATAAGTCATATCAAATGCATGTTCGTGTAAATCTCTAGATTCCCATTCAGCCAACATAAATACGGGTTTAATTTCATCAAGTTCTTTTCGTGCTTGATTCCAAAAATTTGTAGGCATGAATCCAGCGACATCACAACGATAGCCATCTATATTTGTTTCTTTTACCCAGTATTTTAATGCATTGGTCATATATTCTCGAATACCCTCGTTTTCATAATCAAAATCGATAATATCCTCCCAGTCGTACCAAGGTGTTGGTCTAAAATTACCATTATGATCCTTGGTATACCATTCAGGGTGTTCTTCAGTTAGTTTATTGTCCCAAGCAGAATGATTCGCAACCCAGTCTATGATGACATACATCCCCATGTCATGAATTTTATCCACCAAAGATTTAAAATCTTCCATTGTACCAAACTCAGGATTAACCCCATAGTAATCTTTTACTGAATAATAACTTCCTCGTTCTCCTTTTCTGTTTTTCTCTCCAATAGGGTGAATTGGCATTAGCCAAATAATGTCGACACCCATTTTTTTTAATCTAGGAAGGTGTTCCTCAAATGATTTGAAGGTTCCTTCTTTGGTATATTGGCGAATGTTTACCTCATATATAGTGGCATTTTTGGTCCATTCTGGATGTTTAATTTTCACATAAGGTGAGCTTCTGTATGGGTTTTCCTTACTTTGCATACTTTGATTTTTTTGTGTACAACTAATCAAAATGACAAACATTGCTGGTAATAAAAAGAATAATGATTTCATCTCAAATTATTATTATTTAAAAAATTATTTAATACAAAAATGAAGAGGATTAGGTAGTGATAGTTAACAATATTTTGGTCAATTGTTATTGAATATTGTCTTTTGTGTATGAATTTTTCTAGTTTTAGCTAAAAATGAAGAATAATGCAGCCTGTTATTGAAAAAATAGAACGAAATACTAATCAATCATTTGCCATTAGAAAATTTACAGATCCATGTCCTCAAGGTATTTTTCATTACCACGAAGAGCTTGAAATAGCTTATGTAATTAATGCCAAAGGCAAGCGATTCATTTCAGGAGTATTAGAAGAGTTTGACGCAGGTGATTTAGTGTTGATAGGAAAAAACACACCACATTATTATCAGATTGATGAGAATAGTATCAATTACGATATTCTGGTTATTCATTTCAAAGAGGATTTTATGGGATTAAACCTAAAGGAGATACCTGAATTGAATTCATTTTATAAGCTATGTAAAAAGGCAACAAGAGGGATACAATTTAAAGGAGCAAGATTAGAAGCACTACAGCATTTAATGCTAAAAATCTATAATTTACCTAGTGAAAAGCGCTTAACTGCTTTAATTGAATTGTTTAATTTATTATTGGAAACAGAGGAGTATAGAATTATTGGCGTGTCTATTAATGAGGAACATTCAGATAGTAATAATTTACTAAGAATTAATTCAGTGTATTCATTTGTATCAAATAATTATTCGAATAAGATTAATCTGAAAGATATTGCTAGAGTAATTAATATGACCGAATCCTCATTTTGTAAATTTTTCAAAAAAATTACTCGAAAAACATTTTTTAATTACTTAAATGAATTTCGCATAAATAAAGCAAGCAAGGAATTATTAATTTCGGAAAAAAATATTGCTTTAATAGCAGAAGAATGTGGGTATCCTAATATCGCAAATTTCAATTATCAATTTAAAAGGGTAATGAAATGCTCACCTTCAGCATATAGAAATAAATTCTTAAAGCCATAATGCAGTAACTGAGTGTGATAAAAAAATATATGATATTACTTTCTCTTGTTGTATAAATAATTGTTTTTAAAGTGTTTACTAAGATCAATACTAATATAAATTGCTCTCCCCGTCATTTATTGGCGGGGCAGTCTACTCGATTATGGATTTCTTTCAGTTTTACAGTTCGATGATTAATTCTGGATTGTAACCATTATACTTTTCGTCTATGTAGCCATGTGGATTACAAACAACTTTCGTCTTTCCGATTTCATATTTTACTGGCGTATGTATATGTCCATGAAACCAATAGTCTGGTTGATATTTCTCTATCAGGCCTTCCAAGTTTGATGCATAAGCTGACGTTACTGGATCTTGTCTGTACTTTTCAGGCACAGATTGAATGCTTGGAGCATGATGTGTCACTACTATATTTTTGTCTGTTTTTGTATTTTTCAAGCTTTCTTCTAGCCATCTTATCGATTTCATATGGATATTGAAAGTGTCTAGCGTCCTTAGCTTAGAGTAGGATGGGTCTTTTCTTATTTTGCGGTAATCATTCATTTTTCCTTGACAGATAATTCCATATGTACGAGGATTTCCAAAAAGCTGAAAGTCCGTCCAAAGCGTTGCTCCATGAAAAGTAATATTCTCATACTCAAATGAGTCATTTTCTAGCACTTGGATATTGTCTGTCTTCTGTCCAATTTCCTTTATCTTGTTTAGAGTCTTTGGGTAACTTCCTTTGTAGTATTCGTGGTTTCCTAATACATAGATTACAGGTATTTTTTCAATTTCATTATTAATCCATTCAATGCCTTTTGTCCCCGTGTTTACATCTCCTGCAAGTACCAAAATGTCTGCTTCGTCATGATTGAATTCGTTAAATCCGAACTCTTGGTGTAAATCACTAATTACCTGTATTTTCATTTAAAAAAATTACCCAGTAGAGTAGAGCCTGATAGCTCTCTCTGTTTAAATAATTATAAATGTAATCATTTTGAGAAAACTATCAGAACCCCCTTCATCAAACCGTACGTGAAGTTTTCCCCGGCTTACCGATAGAATTCTTCATTGAGCTTTCGCAAGTGTTTTCAAGCGAGCATACTTTTCTAAGTCTATCAGACCTTTGCTTTTGACAAAGATACGATAGGGACGCTGCGCTGG
>NZ_LQAQ01000118.1 GCF_001583495.1 Flammeovirga sp. SJP92
ACTATGAGCTCCTCCGACTTCTGTTATAACCATGCTGAATTTCGCTATACTTATATCAGCTTGTTTAAGGTGGCCAACCTTTGAAATAACAGATCTCCCACGTTCCGTCACTTTCCATCTATAACCACGCCATCCCTATGACTCCGGTAGATCATTGTACTTCACATTACTGTTTATTCATACAATGTAACAGGGTTCGAGACCGTCAAAACTCTCCCCATCTACGCCTGCCTTTTCGAAGCTACTATGGGTTCACACTTGCGTATTACGGCTTGGTTATTTGAGATCACTGAGCTTCAGCTATCCACCTCACGGCGATCACTGTCAGTAACTCTTCTAAGTGAACAGTAAATTACTTAGGTAGGATTTGCACCTACTGGAAAGCCACAGCATCGTGGCACACTAACGTAATGGTTAAAAATCGTTGCCATCCCAAAGAGTGGTTATGATTTTTTAGCTCTTGTGTGTACCCAAGATGGGCACGATCTATATTCATCTAAATATAGTTCAATCTTCTAGAGGGTGCAAGTCCCTTATGTGCGGAGAACAATCCCGAGGCATTAGCACGTGTGGTTTTCCGTGAGGGATGCACTGAAGTAAGTCAAACGGAAAAAGTTGGTGCTGTTGAATACTCCTGAGAATAATAGCCCGAACGGAAACGCAAAAACTTAATGCGTTTAGGAATATCTTATGATTAGGCCTACTCTTGGAGCAGAACCATGAAAGGAGGATGGGCAGTAGCTCAAAGTCCTATTCTTATTACAACCATTACTTTAGAACGTCTTGAGAAGAGAGGATATATTTCTATGTCTGAGATCTACAAAAGTTGACTGAACGGTAATCAACCGCGGTATACCTTCATGAGAGGAGGTTCGAAATGAGGGAGCGTAGCTCGGAGTACGTACGGTGGTGTGAGAGGCTCTCCCCGTCATTTTCTGATGGGGCAACCTACTCGATTGTAACTGGTTATTTTTCTTTGTCGACAAATTTCACTTTATGTTTTACCTTAAGTACTTCTGGAAACTTCGGTATCAGGTCTTGATTTTTTGATAACCTTAATTCAATATCCTCGCGGTTCCACCAGGATGTCCAAACCCCTTGACCTTGTAACGACTCTAGTTTTTCTGTCAATGGTGCTGAAATTTGAGTGTTAACGGCTAAGAAAAAGCCTGAAGATTTATGAGTTTCTACAGTATCTCTAATATCAATTACTTTACTTTTTCCTACAGTTTTTTTACTGGATTTACATTGCCCCACGACCTTAATCATTCTTGTTGGAGGATGGTGTTCTGTTGCGAATGTAGAATCAATAATATTCCATTCAATAATTAAATCTCGTCCCTTGTCTCCTTGATTAATTGGAGCAGGCTTTCTTACTTGTTTTACATTTGGTTCTCTTTCCAATAACGCTTTAATTAAACTTTCAAACTGATCAGGACAAGGATTTTCAGTCCAGTTAAAAGATGGAATAGGGAACAATATTTCAGATTCTCTATTGTGCCGATTTCTAATTATTTCTCGTTCAGTATTAAATTCTTGTTTACCTGATTGTCTGCCTAAAGCAATTACAAAAGGGTAGGAAACAGTAATAAGCATATTTTCCAATGGAATAATAGGATAATTTGCTTCTTTTTCGTTGTTTATAGTTTTTATTAATTCATCGATTTCTTTTCTTGATTCTTTAGGTATGAAATTGTTTATTTCATTATCGACTACTAGCTGACCATTGATTCCATCAATGATGTTTTTGGTGAATTCGCTATTACCTAAAAGTTTTTGAATAAAGTTAGAAAGCTCTTTAGATTCAATTAGAGTAACTTCATTATCTATATCATACAAGTAATTCCAGTTTGGCCTCATTCTACTTCCATGATTTTTGTGAGAAGATAAACCATAAACCTTTTCAACAGATTCAATTAATCTATCTTGAAGGTCATAGTCTCTTTGATTGTTAATGCCATCTTCATTCATGCATTTGTCACAAGGACACCCAACAAATTCCCAGAATAATTGCCTCCAATTAGCTACAGTTGAAATGATAATATATATTTTTTCGCGTAGCTGTTCTTCATTAGATATCCCTAAGAATGAAGGTAATTGTTCAGGCATAATATACCTACCCCAGACTTCATCCTCAACAGGATGAGCTATGTCGAATAGTGATGTTGAAATAGGAAAACCTGATAGCCTAAGGTAGCTACTAAACATTAGGCTAAGAACTACATGGGCATCAGTTCTGTCTCCTTGATAAAATATGTCATAGGTTCTTTGAACAAAATAGAATTTGAGTTTACTAGAATCTTCAATCTCTAAAACTATTGAGATTCCAGTGGCATTGTCCGTGTTTATCTTGAAATAGTCTTTAGAACTTCTTTCTAAGTCAAGTTTGCTTAACTCACATAGGCCTTGAACAAATTCTATAATATCACTATCATGTCTCATATAAGTTATTGAAATTGGCTACAACGGGTGGTGGTATAAAGCGTTGTACATTTTGGAACACAAACTTATCAGTCCACTGAAGCCGTTAATTAATGTTATGTAGTTCAAATATAGCACTATCCATGCAATGATTTATGACCATGAGTAAAACAAAAGATTCGCTTGCTAAAGCTCACAATCTCTTACCTTTATACCTTAATTAATTTTGTAATTAATAGTTTACTAAGATGAAAAAAAGAGACAATAATCGAAAAAGCGAAACGTGTTGTTTCTGGTTTTAAAAACATGTTTGATATAGTGTATCAAAAGATGACACTCAGTGGAAAATCTTCTTCTACTTTTCAAAACTACACCCGAACTGTCTCTAGTATTTTTGAAAAGATCCGACTAGAACTTTTCGATGATCAGATTAATGATTATCTGATTCTTCTCAAAGAAAAACAAAACACTTCTTATACAACCTTCAAGCATAATATTATGTCTATGCCTATGACTTGAGATATATCTTCAGATTAAGTGATAGAGACGGTTGAGCTATACAATTACCATCATTGAAAAGAAATAATTCTATACCAAATATTTTATCTGTGGAATGGAAGAATGTAAAATCATTTTCAACACACCTAAACACTTAAACTATTAAAGTTGGATTGGAAAAGTATCTAAAATATGTAAGGCCGATTTATGGCTATTTGTAGGATAAGAGAATAGTAAGCACATAACTACAAATTTCAGCGTATCATTATTCAGAGAAACTTCTGTATTTATAAGCAAATATAAGAGTGTAATTAAAGAAAAGAGCTAGAATGATTTGTAGACTTACACCAACTAAATGAAAGTATCGATTCAATTGATATTATTGACAAAAGTGGTAAGGTTAAAAATGAAACATCATTCTTCTAAAAAAGATATCGACTAGATATAAAAAAGCTGAATCTTTACTAAGCGAATCAATATTAGAATTATCTAAAGAAGAAAAAAGGCTTTATTGGTAAAAAAAACTTCAAGAATTAATATAATGGTTGAAGTTGTAAAACATCTATTAGGTATTAGTGGATGAAAAGATAGAGTCGCTTTAGCGATATATTTAAATAAGCTATATAGTAAAAAAGAATTACTAGTAGAATTTTATACATGAGAAACTGGTCATGAGTTAGCTCAAACTTATGTATTAATAGAGCAATTGGAGCACGAGCGTCAACAACATATTAACGAAAACTATGATAAAAACTTTAAAAGTACCAATGAGGAAAATCCTTTCGATTCCTTTTGGAAAAGTTGTGGTGGCTATCAACCTGCTCGGAATGCTAGATAGTGCACTAAGAATTTAACACTAGCCCCTTTTGAATATGAAATACATTAGCTATTTCCTATGTCGGTATCAGAGGTAATGAAGATAGAGAGGGGTACATCTTAACACGGTCAAACTTCCAATCTTTATTTCCATTTAGAAAAACATCTGGGTGCAGATGTAATAAAAAAGGTGTTAAGCAACGAAAACTTAGAGAACGTTATAGTTACCCCATCAAAACGGACTGCAATCTAAATTAATAATTAAGTAAATTGCAGTGTTATGAAAAGTAAAAGAAAATTCACCTCAGAATTTAAAGCCAAAGTAGCTTTAGAAGCCATCAAGGATTTACAGACTACTACAGAATTAGCCCAAAAGTATGATCTTCATCCTACTCAGATCAGTACATGGAAAAAGGAATTTCTAGATGGTGCATCCAGTGTTTTTGAAAAGTCTAGAGAGAAAAAGAAGCTTCAAAAAGTGAGTGAAGGGAAAGAAGATGAGCTTTATGCAAAAATTGGTAAACTTCAAGTTGAATTGGATTTTTTAAAGAAAGCCTTGTCGTAAAT
>NZ_LQAQ01000119.1 GCF_001583495.1 Flammeovirga sp. SJP92
GTTTCTAAATATTTCAAGGAATATATTTCAAAAAAATACTTAGAGAAGGTATTGGAGCTGGTTAATAAGCCTATTTCTCTTTCTATCAATCAGAAATTAAATGATCTACAAGGCATCATCGTTGTTGTTTCATTTAATAAAGTGATCTTCTATTGGCTTAAAACTACTGATTATCCAGTTGGGAAACTGGACTACTTTCCCATTGTGGAGTACAAATATAATCATGTTCGTCAGGATTTTATTGATTTGATTGAGGAAAGTAATGTTGACCTGCTGAATGACTATTTACAACGGTAATACGAAATTGATGGTGAAAAGGGAAAATATTTTAGGAGTCGTCCTGGTTGCTTATTCTTTTTTATCAAGAAAATAGAATGGTTTTGGATAATGGCACAGCATCCTACTCTTTTTGAAGAGGCAAAGAAATACGAAAAGATGGCTATTCTCGGATACAAGGAGTAAGCCATGAACAATTATCAAAACCAGAACATCTTAAGCGAATGAAGAGACGTTTTGAAAATCTTCAAATAAAAACAAGGTAGCAAGGTGAAATTTTAGGAGTAACGAAATCAACCAACACCTCTGATCCTAATTGGCTTGATAAGCTACTTGATGCAGAAGGTGATGGCTGTGCAAGTTGTTTTATTTAAAGCTTCTATTGTATTCTAGCTGTAATTGTTTAATTACAGCTGAAATATCTTTAGGCCGAGAATCTTTAGAATAATTAAGCATTGATTTAATGATAGGAAACACATTCCCAGTTTTAAATTTAAAGTCTTTATTTTTAAAAATTCCAATTGGTACATTACCTTGTAATATATACCATAATAATTTCCCTAATTGAAATATATCAGACTTCATATCAATCTGGTGATCATACGTATAGTGAGGAACAGTTTCCGTAAGGAACTTATTCATTGTTTCTGGAGTAGACCACCCTCGAGGCCCAATAAAATCGCCTTTACGATCTATTTCATTATCCTGACCCCTCATTTCACATAAACCTAAATCTCCAATTTTCCAATCTCCATTTACCTTAAGGATATTGTCAGGTTTTATATCTCTATGATAGATTCCTATGGTATGAAGATCATTCAATGCACTTGCTATTTCGATACAAAGCTCTAGCCTTGACCTTTCATCAATATTATTACTCTCAAGAAAACTTTTTAAATCAAGTTGAGCAGATTCCATTACATAACAAAGAAATATTTTTCTCCCAATTATGATCTTTCCTTTATCAAAAATTTCAATTATATTCTGTGTTTTATTTTCTTTACACTTTTCAAGTGCGATTATCTCACGTAAAAATCTTAAGTGAATAGTTTTAATTCTTCCAGAAGAATTAACAGGAAACTTACAGAGTTTTAAAATCTTACAAGGCTCTTCTTCGTCTTGTGCATTCTTTAGTTTTAATAGTCTAGAGTTACCACCTTTTGCTGCAAACTCATTTATGATATAATCAATATTTCCGACCGTTAAATATATGTCTTGTGAATTATTTTTAACCTGAATCTGTTGCCCATTACAAATAATTCCTCCGTTGGTATAAGGTAGCTGAGCTAAATTATTCATCGATATCAAATTCTTTTATATTAATTTGTTCTTGATCTTTTATTTTTATAAAGTGTTGATCTAATTCAATTTCGGATGAATCCTCTAGATAGTCAATTACGTCTAATACCACAGGGTCATTAATATTTGGTTTTAATAGCATATCGAAAATTTGTAGCCTTTTTTGTCTCGCATCTTTTGAATTTGATTGAGAAACACAATTTAAAGCATATTCCTGCAGTAGATCACATTCTTCTTGTGAAGGTCTTATATGTGGGGCTAATACTCTTAAAACCTTATATTGATATTTCAGTAGTTCTATATCATTTCCAATATTTTTATATATAAATTGAAATAAAGTATAGAAATCATTTCGTTGTCTATATCTTGTTTTCTTAATTGGATACTCTTTATTTAAGATTAGAACTTTTTGAGTTATTTTCATAAATTTATTATATAACTCATCAGCTTCAGGTTGCTCAATACCCTCAAATAATTTAGTTACAACACCTCTTTTATCAACTTCATCATACTTAATAATGGCAACAAGCTCTTCAATCAAAGCACGATCATTCATCCTTTTTCTAGTTGAATCCGTAAAGATATCTAACTCACAAAACTCTTTTGATTCCGCAATTTTTTCTACCATTTTAAGAAAAGGAGTGTTGTTGAATTGAGCTTTATTTAATTCATTAGCGTTAAGATGCTTACCGGATTTATTTACTAGCGTGTAGAAATTAACCAAATCAGACGAGTTCTCTATGTCTTTAATTATAGTAACATTAATTTGGTAGTCTAGAAAAGTATTTGAATTGGTATTCTTGATTGATTTTAAATCAGAGCCTGTAATTTCCCCTATATTAAATTCTAGCATAGTAGTTATTCGTTGCTGTCCATCGACTACTTCATATTCCTTGTCATTCTTAGAATATAAAAAGAATGAAGGTAAAGGATATCCAAAATAAATTGAATCAATTAATAAATTCTTATCCTTTTTGCTCCAAATGGAATTCCTTTGATAATGGGGTTTAAGGTTTAAGTTCCCTTTACTCATTAGTTCGATTAGCTTTGAAACCTTCCATGTTTCAAATAAATATTTCATATCTTTATTATTTAATTTTCTACTTCTCGTAATACCTTTACAAAACAATCGTATTCATCGAAGAATGAAGGATTATCATTCACTTGTGAATTGATAAAATCAACAATGAATTTCTCTCAACAATTTCGTAAAATGCTCATTGGTAATTTTCTTAGCTTTGGTTTTTACCATAATTTTCTAACAAATCAATAAGTTTTGCATTCTTAAAAGCTTTATTTTTCTTCCTCAAAAGTTTATCAAATATTCCCATTCAATTTTTAATATTTATTTACATTTACTAAACACCACCATGTCACATTATATTTTGCTAAACACCATGACGTTTATCCATTAGTATTAAACTTTTGTTTTAACACACTAAAAATAACATTACCCTATGAATTATCAAATAATTGATATTGTTATTTTTAGATGTAATACAAATTGACTTATGAATTTGTAAACACTGCTTTTCTATATTTATTCAATCATGTATGTATCCTCATGGAAACCTCTATTTAGACTTGAAGTAGTATTAAAACTAAACTGAATGCACTTCTTATTATCAAATTTGCAAAATGCTGGAGATTTATCCGAGTTGTAATCGTTTATACACGTTTATATTTGCCTATTATTAGAAAATTTGAAATTAGGATTTTATTATTTCCTATAATTTTCATCTAAGAAATGCCCAGTGTTTACCTTTGTATTTAAGAGACTAAACCCCAACCTAATTCAATAAATTCATCTCCATCAGAAGAAAATTAAGAGAAATCCACAGCCCCATATCATCCATAAAATTGAAGTAGCTACCATTGTATAAGGTGTTGAATAGAGTGATATTTTCCCTTAGGTAATACAAAAAGAATAAGCAGTGCTATTTTCAAATGTTACAAATCAAACCATTTTAAAATCCAATGCCAATAATTTTTCGTTGAAAAACTACAAAAATCACAAAAAACTTAATGTTGTCATTAAGATGTGCGCATATCTTAAAATCTTGCTTTATGTGTGTTTAAATGCGGTTTTTTCTTGTTTTTAATCTGTGCATATGCGTTTTTTTGGAGTGTAAAAAAGTCTTAAATTTTACATTTGTTTATCTCAAAATTCGGTTCAGATGCAACTCTTTCTAGTATACTTGAAGTGTTATTTTACTTGCGATTAGAAAATCAATTATACCTATTAGAATTACGAAATGAAGAACTTGTACTTGATCAGTTTACTACTGTTGATTACTACTACAGCTTTTTCTCAAGAAAAAGACCAACGTCCAAATATCATCTATATAATGTCAGATGATCATGCGTTGCAGGCAATCAGTGCTTATGGGCATGAGATTTCAAAGGTTGCACCTACGCCTAACATTGATCGAATTGCGAAAGAAGGAATTCAGTTCAATCAAAGTTTTGTGACCAACTCTTTATGTGGGCCGTCAAGAGCGACGATGCTTACAGGTAAGTACAGTCATAAAAATGGTTTCAGACATAATTCAGATACGTTTGATGCTTCTCAAAATACTTGGGTAAAAGAATTGAACAACGTTGGTTATGCAACGGCTATTATTGGTAAGTGGCACTTGAAAAGTACGCCAGAAGGATTTGATCACTGGAATATTTTAAATGATCAAGGAGAGTACTATAATCCTGACTTCATTTCTGGTGGTGATACTACTATGGTAGAAGGGTATACTACTGATTTAATCACTGACTACTCGTTGGAGTGGTTAGAAGAGCAAAAAGACAAGAATGAGCCATTTGCTTTATTGATTCACCATAAAGCACCGCATAGAAACTGGATGCCTCCATTGAGATATGCGAATGAGTTTGACAATGTGGAGTTCCCAGTTCCGGATACTTATTTTGATGACTACGAAGGGAGAGTAGCGGCATCTACGCAAGAGATGAACGTTTACCGTGATATGCAAGAAGGACATGATTTGAAAATGTCTGTAGAGGAAGGTAGCGACGAATGGAGAAAAGATATCTGGCCTCACTTATTTGCTCGTTTAACGCCTGAGCAAAAAGAAGGATGGCACAAAGCTTACAGAGCTAAAAACGACAAAATGCACCAAGCAAACTATTCTGAAAAGGATTTGGCACTTTGGAAATACCAACGTTACCTTCAAGACTACTGCGGTACTGTAAAAGCAGTTGACGAAAACATTGGTAGAGTTTTAGATTACTTAGACGAGAACGGTTTAGCTGAAAATACAATCATTGTTTATACTTCAGATCAAGGTTTCTACTTAGGTGAGCACGGATGGTTTGACAAGCGTTTTATGTACGAAGAGTCTTTCAAAACGCCATTAGTAATGCGTTATCCTAAAGAAATCAAAGCTGGTAAAGAAGCGGAAGCATTCGTTCAAAATATTGACTACGGTCCAACTTTCTTGGATTTTGCAGGGGTTGAAGTACCAGAAGATATGCAAGGAACTTCTTTAAGAGAAATCACGAAGAAAGGTAAAACACCAAAAGACTGGAGAGAGTCGGTGTACTACCACTACTATGAATACCCTGGTTTCCACAAGGTGAAAAGACAGTATGGTGTAAGAACACAAGATTACAAATTGATTCACTTCTACTTTGATAACGATGACTATGAGTTCTATGATCTAAAGAAAGATCCTCAAGAAATGAACAACGTGATCAATGATCCTGCTTACGCAAAGCAAATCAGCGAGTTGAAAGTTGAGTTAGCACGTTTGATGAAAGAAGCAGATGAGCCTGATTTTGAAGAGTGGAAAGACACGAACTACAGAAAAGAGGCACGTTTGAAAAAGCGTAAGGAAATGATGAAGCAGAAGAGACTTCAACAAAAAAATAATAGTAAATAATTTTGACAATACTGGTCTTAGCTACTATGAGAACTAAAACTATATTATCAATTTTTGGATGTGGACTACTTTTTATCTTGATGGGTTACACGTACAGTGTGACCCGTCTGGAAAAAGAAGAAGATCGTTTTCAAAAAGACAGACAGATCTTTGAAGAGACGCACAGAGCATCTTTTGATTACTTCTGGGAATTAGGACACCCTGTTTCAGGACTTACGCCTAGAAGATCATTAAAAAACAAGAAATATGAGATTGGTATCGGAGCATCAGGTTTCGGTATTCAAGCCATTATCGTTGGGGCACACAGAGGTTGGGTGACAAGAGAGCAAGTCTTGAACCGTATGTTGAAAATGACGGATTTCTTAGAAAATAAGGCCGTTCGTTTCCACGGTGTTTACCCTCACTTGATCCACGGTAAAACGGGGCAGTTGATTCACTTTGGTGGTCAAGATGGTGCGGACATTCAAGAGACTTCCAACTTAATGATGGGGTTATTGATGGCAAGAGCTTATTTTGATCAGGATACGCCAAAGGAAATCCAACTGAGAGAAGAAATTACAAAATTATGGGAAGCGGTGGATTACACTATGCATGAGCATCAAAATGCGTTGTGGTGGAATCACTCTTACCAGCAAAAAGAGAACAAAGGCCTGAAGTTGTTGATGAAAGGATATACTGAATCAATGACAAGTTATGTTTTAGCATTGGGTCATCCTTCAAAAGGAATCAAAAAGAGTTCTTATAGAGGTTATGTGGAAGGTAAAAACTTTGTAAACGGTAAAGAGTACTACGGTTATACATTGGATGTTGGAAAGCCAAAAGGTGGACCTTTGTACCTTGCTCAAACTCCATTCTTGGCGTTAGACCCAAGAGATATGGAAGACCAATACACTTACTATTGGAAGAGAAGTATCAATCACTCATTGATCAACTGGACGTACTGCAGTAAGTTCGCTCCAAAAGAATTCCAATACAACAAGGAAGATTGGGGCTTAACAGCTTCTCAAACTCCATCAGAAGACGGTGGTTATAACAACATGGCAGGGCCAGGTCCAAAAGACAAAGGGGTAATTGCTCCTTCGGCGGCATTGGGTGTATTCCCTTATGTGCCTTACCAATCGATGTTGGCGTTGAGAAACTTCTACGAAAACCATAAAGAAGGACTTTGGGGAGAATACGGTTTCAAAGATGCTTACAGCAAGAAGCGTGATTGGTATTCTGACCGTTACTTAGGTTTGGATCAGGGAAGAACAGTGATTATGATGGAAAATTATAGAAGCGGTCTTTTCTGGGAATTGTCTAAGAAAGTTCCTGAATTACAAGTGGCTTTAGGTAAGATGGGGATCAAATCTCCAAAACACAAGAATGGCTTCCCGTTAGCAGTGATCGAGAAATCATCTAAATCAGTTCAATTGTATCGTCATCCTGATTTAGAAAAGTATCACCTTGATTTCTACACAGACAAGGATGCAAACATTTCATTCTACTTGAAATCTACTAAAGCAGAAAAGAAGATGGAGATCCAATCGGAACAGAAGTTTGAAGCAGGTTTACATCAACTTCAGTTCGAAAAAGATAATATTCTAGCTGGTACAAAAGGCATTTTAGTCATGAAAATGGGTAAAAAAGAAATTGAATTACCAGTTCAATTATTCTAACTACTATCTATATTGGTCGCTTTTATTGTTTTAAAATGATCGCTTGTAGTACGTGCACCATTCTATGTCGCAAGTGTTAAGCCGTCAGGCGTCACTTGTGATAAAGGATTGGCGAAGTCTCCTGACTTCGAAATGAAAAGAAGGTGTGGTTCGAAGTCAGGAGACAATGTTCAGTTCCAAGTGACGCTATCGCTTAACACTTGAAACAGGGACATCATCAGCCCATGACTTCAGTCATGGGACTACAAGACAATACATTTTAAGGCAATAAAAGCCCAGGATAAACACAAAACATACTTTGCAAAAGAGCTAGTTGAATACGGCTAGGTCCACGCTAACATTTCAACATTGATTACAGTTACTACCTAATACATTGAATATGAATAAATTTTTATTAACGGTTACAGCCTTATTTTTAGGCAGTGCTCTTTACGCTCAAAATATTGAGGAGAAGGTAGAGAGTTTATTAAAAGAAATGACTTTAGAAGAGAAAATTGGTCAGATGACACAGTTTACTTCTTCAGGAGACGTTACAGGTCCTACACTTAGAGGAAATGTAGAAAAAGAGGTGAAGGCAGGTAATGTTGGTTCATTATTCAATGCATTTACAGCTTCTTACACAAGAAAATTACAAAAAATGGCCGTAGAGGAAACACGTTTAGGTATTCCTTTATTATTCGGTTATGATGTTATCCACGGTCACAGAACGTTGTTCCCTATTCCACTAGGAGAGGCAAGTTCATTTGACTTGGAGGCGATGGAAGAAGCGGCAAGAATTGCAGCCGTAGAAGCATCAGCAGAAGGTATTCACTGGACATTTGCACCAATGGTGGACGTAAGTAGAGACCCACGTTGGGGTCGTGTGATGGAAGGTGCAGGTGAAGACACTTACTACAACAACTTGGTAGCAAAAGCAAGAGTGAAAGGTTTCCAAGGCGATGACTTATCAAAGGAAAATACAATCCTTGCTTGTGCGAAACACTTCTTAGCGTACGGTGCTCCAATTGCAGGTAGAGATTACAATACAGTAGATATGTCATTACAGACATTGCACGAAGTGTACTTACCTCCATTCAAAGCAACTGTTGATGCAGGTGTAGAAACATTTATGACTTCTTTCAACGAAATCAACGGTGTTCCAAGTACAGCCAACCCTTACTTATTCAAAGATATCTTAAGAGATCAATGGGGATTTGATGGTATGGTCGTAACGGATTATACTGCTATCAATGAGTTAGTTCCTCACGGTACTGCCAAAGACTTAGCACATGCAGGTGTTCAAGCGTTGAAAGCAGGTATCGACATGGATATGGAAGGTGCTGTATTCTTAGAGACATTAAAAGAGTCAGTAGAGAAAGGTGATGTAACAGAAGAGGAAATCAATGTTGCGGTAAGAAGAATCTTAACTTTAAAGCACAAATTAGGTCTTTTCGAAGATCCATACAGATACTCTGACGAAGAAAGAGAAGCACGTGTAGTGTTGTCAAAAGAGCACAAACAAGCGGCTAGAAAAATTGCTAGAAAGTCAATCGTATTATTGAAAAACGATAACCAAGTTTTACCATTAGACTTAGAGAAGCAAACTAAGATTGCAGCAATCGGTCCTTTGGTGAAAAGCAAAAAAGACGTATTGGGTGCTTGGAAAGCGAAAGGTTCTCCAAAAGATGCCAAGTCATTATTTGAAGGTTTGAAAGGAGCAACAAAAGGTAAAGCAGAATTACTTTACGCTAAAGGTTGTGATATGAAGAGCGATGACAAAAGCGGTTTTGCGGAAGCTATCGAAGTTGCAAACCAATCTGACGTTGTAGTTTTGGCGATTGGTGAGCCAAGAACAATTTCTGGTGAAGCAAAAAGTAGAACAGACATCACAATTCCAGGTGTTCAAACAGAATTATTGGAGGCTTTAAAGGAAACGGGTAAGCCTATCGTAGTGGTATTGATGAACGGTAGACCGTTGGCACTTGAGAAAGAAGATGAGTTGGCTGATGCGATCCTTGAGACATGGCACTTAGGTACTATGGCAGGTCCAGCTATCGCTGATGTGATCTTTGGTAAATACAACCCAGGTGGTAAACTGCCAATGACTTTCCCAAGAAACGTTGGTCAAGTGCCAATTTACTACAATGCGAAGAACACAGGTAGACCATTTGATCCTGAAAAACCATCAGGTTACAAATCAAACTACTTAGATGTGCCAAACAGCCCATTGTACCCATTCGGTTACGGTTTGAGCTACACTACTTTTGAGTACGGTGAGATCACATTATCATCTGATAAAATGACAGATGAGGCGATCACTGCATCAATCGAAGTAACAAACACAGGTGACTATGACGGTGAGGAAGTAGTACAAATGTACATCCAAGATGTTATTGGAAAATCAACTCGTCCTTTAAAAGAATTAAAAGGATTTGAGAAGGTTTTCATCAAGAAAGGTGAAACAAAGAAAATCACTTTCACTATCGAGAAAGAAGCATTGACATACTTCAGATGGGATATGTCTGAAGGTGTTGAAGCGGGTGATTTCAATGTATATATCGGAACAAACTCTGATGATGTGAAGTCGGCTACTTTTAATCTGACAAAAGACTACGAAGCATCAAAAAACTATAATCCTATCGGATCAAAATAAGCACAAAACAAAGCTGATGACTGGTGAAAGCCAGTTATCAGCCCTCTTTCTAATACACTAAATTTATAAATGAAATGAAGATCAGACAGCTCTTTTTTTTAACAGTAGCGACATTGCTATTGGCATCCTGTCAAAAAGAAGACAGTACTATGTACGTGGGTGCACCAAAAGACCTCCGCTATATCGGCATTGGAGAGTACTTTTGTGGTGAACCATTTACTACAGATCAGCCGTCAGTTTTTTCCGGTGGAGAAGAAGTGAGATTCTCTCTTATTGATGTGAAATCTGACGATTACAAAGGTGAAAATTTAATTGAAAACTTTAGAATTCATAGCGGAACGGGAATTATTACTATTAGAGATTTTAACGACCTCACTGTTGGTCGCTACACAGTAGATGTAGAAGTAAAAAACAGTATGGGAAGCACGACTTTCACAGATGTTCTTGATTTTACAGCAGATCAATCGATCCCTCAAGACATCATTTACATGCCCAACATTTATTCATTCTATGGAGATGATTTGGAGGTAGCTACAAGCCGTCCGAATGTAAAAGGCGGTGGCCCTTACGAATTTACACTTTCTAACTTTTCGGATGTCTTTGCGATTGATGCGGAGATTGGTAAAGTAAAATTACAACAAGCGTATCCTATTGGAGAGGATGATATTGAAGTGTTTGCATTGGACATTAATGTTGAAAATGCGTTAGGTTCTTTATCTAAAAGAACGGCGGTGATTATTGAGGTAATCGGTAAAAATGTAGGCCGTTTATTCTACAATGCTATTTCTTTCTTAGGTTCTCCCACTTCTTACGGTTTACAAAATGCAATCAATACCAACACTTATGGTGTAGTAGAAAAGGAAATTGATGGCGAAATGTATTCCACTGAACTAGAAGAGGGGAATAACGGCCCCAATTACACAGGTGGTTTATGGAGAAGAGCATGGTCAGGTGTTGCTTTTGATTTTGAAAACGAAGAAGGTTTTGTTTCAGAGAAAATTGTAAAAGCGTACTGGTCATGGAATCAGGAGTCAAGAGCTGATTTAGTTTCTGACGTAATTGATTTGACTACGGTCAATGAGGAAGCTTATGTAGACGTAACAGGATTCTGGAGATATACAGGCGGTGCTCAAAATGTCAACCAACATTTGGGAGTAATGGTTTGTAAAGCTTCTGATTATAACGAAGAGGCACCAGAACAATCCAACTGGACTTTAATTGAAAATGATATCTCTGAGCATTTGATGATGTATTCAACGGCGATCATCAATGAAAAACAATTAAAGGCAGAAGGAAATCATCAAGTCGCTATTCCATCTGAATTTTTAGGTGAGGAAATCAGAGTGGCGTTAAGAGCCGATTTCTTCAACCCTGGGGTAGGTGCTTTAGCAAGACGATTTTATATCTACCAATTACAAGTAAGAGCAAAATAATTCAGCAAACTAAACTTCCTGAAGACATGAAAGACTTAACTAAAATCAAACTGTCCTTGCTACTGATGGGCTGTATATTCTTATACGCTCCATTGGCTTATGCTCAAGGAAATTATATAAAAATAAAAGGTACGGTTACAGGAGATGATGAAGAATCAATTCCTGGTGTAAGTATCAGAATTAAAGGCACACACAACGGTACTGCAACAGACTTTGAAGGTAACTACTCTTTGAGAGTAAAACCTGATGCTCGATTATTGGTTTCTTATGTGGGTTATGAAGCACAAGAAATTCCAGTAAATGGCCGTAAAATTATTGATATCCGATTGGTTGCTGAAATCGAACAACTAGACGAGCTCGTTGTTGTTGGTTATGGTAAGCAAGACGCGAAAGAGGTATCAGGCTCTATCCAATCTATGGTGATGGGTGATGAAGTGAACTCAATGCCTGCCGCTTCTTTTGATCAGATGTTACAAGGTCGTATGGCGGGTGTACAGGTTTCAGCTGGTGAAGGTGGACCTGGTCAAGCCATGAACTTTGAAATTCGTGGTGCCAATACAATTACAGGTAGCTCGGCTCCATTATATGTAGTGGATGGTTTCCCATTAGAAGACCCTTCATTGTTTACATTAGACCCTGCTGATATTGATAGAATTGACGTTTTAAAAGACGCATCTGCAACAGCTATCTACGGTTCAAGAGGTTCGAATGGTGTAATCTTGATTACTACAAAAGCAGGTATGAAAGGTAAGCCAGTTATTACTTTTAACACGAAAGTTGGTGTTTCTCAAATTCCTCAGAATAGAAGAATGGAAACATTGAACGCTCAAGAATATGTGCAGTTACAGCATGACCTTGGAGGTGGTGACCCATGGGGTGAAGTAGGAAACTACACAGATGCGGATATGACGAACTGGCAAGACGAGATTTTCACTACCGCACCTTTCCAAAACTACAATGTATCGATGAGAGGTGGTTCTGACCTTTCTAAATTCTTCGGTTCAGTAGGTTATATCAACCAAGCAGGTACATTGATGAACACTGGTTTTGAGCGTATCAACGGTCGTTTTAAAGTAGATCAGAAATTAGGTAAGAGAGTGGATATGAGTTTGAACGTAAACTACGCTCATACAGAACATACAGGGCAGAAGACTTCTACAGCAAGTGTATCGGCGATTAAATCAGCCATCATGTTTAGACCAATGACGCCAAAGAACGGTGATTTGGATGATGATGATGAATTAAGTGCAGGTTTCTATCCTCCAACTCAGACACTAGAAAATACAGACCGTTCGGAGATCTCAGACGTAATGCAAGCCAATATTAACTTTGATGTTGATATCGCAAAAGGTTTGAAATTCCGTTCGCAGTTAGGTTACCAAATCAACTATACGCAGGTGAAAACGTTCTTCAGAGAAGGAACTAACCAAGCGGATAGAGGTAGTGATGGTATCAACGGTCATGTCTCACAGATTAGAGCACAAAACTATATCAACGAGAATACATTATCGTATGACTGGTCGAAAAACGGTCATAAGATCAATGCACTGACAGGTATCACATTCCAAAGCAGTAACAGATACAGATTCCAAGCTACAGCAATTCAATTCCCATTGGATGATCTCGGATGGGGGAACATCGGTTTAGGTAATGTTGCCAAAATGCCATCTTCGGCACAAACAGGACAAAACTTAATGTCAGGTTTAGGGCGTATCAACTATGCTTACAAAGGAAAATATATCCTTACAGCTTCAGTAAGAGCGGATGGTTCATCAAGATTTAAAGAAGGGAACCGCTTTGGTATTTTCCCATCAGTTTCAGCGGCATGGAGAGCAGGTGACGAAGACTTTATTCAAAACTGGAACGTATTTTCAGACCTTAAATTTAAAGCAGGTTTAGGTACTACTGGTAACAACAGAGTAGGTGATTTTGACTTTATTCCTACCATGGCTGTGGGTCCAGGATACTACTTCGGAGGACATTACCACTCAGCATTCTACCAAGAAAAATTAGCCAATACAGACTTGAAGTGGGAAACTACTCAACAGTTCAACGTCGGTGCTGAAATGGGCTTCTTGAATAACCGTTTATTAGTGGATGTTGAATACTACTACAACTTAACGGACAACCTTCTTTTCGATGCAAAAGTGGCTCCATCAACAGGTTATACGCAAGTGAAACAAAACATTGGTGCGGTAGTCAACAGAGGTGTAGAATTGAGTATCAATACGGTGAACGTACAGACGAAAAACTTCAAGTGGACGTCGAACTTCAACATTTCATTTAATGACAACGAAATCAAAAACTTATCATATGGTGAGGATTTCAGATTATATGATCCAAATGTAGGCGGTATGTTTGCGGGTGAATTGTACTACGGTCTTTTTGTAGGAATGCCAATGACACAGATGTACGGTTACCGTTATGACGGTATCTATCAGATGGATGATTTTGTTAGAAATTCAAATGGTGAGTTAGTATTGAAAGACGGGGTTCCTGGTTTCGATTCACAAACAGGACAAGTAAGACCGGGTATGCCGAAATACAGAGACGTGAACGGTGATGGTGTAATTGATGAAAATGACAAAGAAATCATCGGTAACCCTAACCCAAGACATTTCGGTGGTTTTACCAACAACTTCACCTATAAAAACTGGGACTTAAGTATCCTTTTAACTTGGTCAGTAGGCCAAGATGTATTCAATGGCAACATGGCTGATTTTGGTGTAGTAGGTAACCAAAGAGGTAGAAACTACTTGAAAGATGTGGGTGACCGTTGGACATTGAATAACCCTGTCGGTGATGGCGTTTGGGGTGCTCCAGGTCCAGGACAAGAATATACTTATCAGCAAGTGTACGGTGGTCATCAAATGAGTGATTACTTTATCGAAGATGCTTCTTTCTTAAGAATCAAGAACATCACATTGGGTTATACATTTGAACCGCAAAAACTGAAAAAGCTGAGAATCGATAAAATGAGAGTATACGCTTCAGTAGACAACCTTTGGGTATTTACAAACTACTCAGGTTATGATCCTGAAGTATCTGTCAGAAATCAAGCGATGTACAGAGGTATTGATTACTCATCATACCCAGCATCACAATCATTTATTGCAGGTTTCCAAGTTTCTTTCTAATAGCTACAACCATGAAAAATAATTTATTAATACTTATAGCCTTGATCATTTCGTCTTGTTCTTTCCTGGAGATGGAACCAAAAGATGAAATCAGTAGAGATGATTATTATAAAAACGACAAACAAGTTTACCTCGCACTATCAGGTGCTTATGGATCATTAAGAGATATCTACGATCAAGATTTCTCGATCTGGTTTAATGTGGGAACGGATGAAATGTTGTACAGAAGATCTTTATTCAATCACGAATTGACAAAGATGTCTTACAATGAATCAGACGTTGACTTGAACCGTATCTGGACAAGTAGTTACAGAGGTGTAAACAGAGTCAATGACTTGATTCAGAACTTAAGTGAAAGAGATACGATTGAGAATTTATCAAGAGCCGATCATGATTTAATGATTGGTGAAGGTCTGACGTTAAGAGCGTTATACTACTTCAACTTGGTAAGAGTATGGGAGCACATTCCATTAAGATTGGATCACTTTACGGATATTGATGGCAACTTGGATATGTTGAATTTACCCAACACGCCAGCTCCAAAAGTATACAATCAGATCATTGAAGATTTGGACAAAGCCATTACACTTTTAAATGACCGTCCAAAGGAATATGGAAGAGTAAGTAAGCAGATTGCACACGGTTTGGCCGCGCGTGTTTACTTGACAATGGCAGGAGCAAGAATCCAAGGTGGAGATATTGGTCGTGATGTTTGTCTTCAAAAAGTAATTGAGCATACCAATGCAGTAACAGAATTTGGTTACCACTCACTTTTACCCGATTATAAAGAGGTTTTTATGAACCAAATCCAAGGTATTCGTAGAGATGTAGAAGTAATGTGGGAAGTTGACTTTACAGTAACTGAAGGTCGTGATTTAGGAGGTAGAATTGGTAACTTCAACGGTGTTCAAATTCAGCTGACTACAGGTACAATGCCATTCAGTATTGGTCACGCCTACATCACGCCATCAATGCATAAAAGTACTTACGGAGCAGATGATACACGTTATGAGTGGAACTGCGCTAATTTCAGTTTCAATTACAGAAACGATGAGTTTGTAGCAACGAATATTGGTAACGAATTGCGTTGGTTCCCAGGTAAATGGAGAAGATTAGACAGAGGTAGAGACCATAACGGTGAGCTAGACGGAACGGTAGAAACATTAGAAAACGGTGTAATTATCAAAGATAGAACGTCTATCAATTTCCCAATCTTACGTTTCAGTGATATCCTATTGATGCGTGCAGAAGCAAGTTACTTATTGTACGGTGCAGGTGGACAAGCTACAGCAGATATTGAAGCAGTTCGTGCACGTGCCAATGCAGGTTCATTGAGCCAAGGTTTGAGTGATGCCAACCAAGACTTTATGAAGTTGATTCAAGATGAGCGTAAAAGAGAGTTGTGCTTTGAAGGACATAGACGTTTTGACCTAGTGCGTTGGGGAATTTTAGAAGAGACAATGCAGGAGGTAAGTAGAAACGTGAGATCCAATAAAGATTTCCGTCCAGACAACGAGGAGCACTTGGCTTTCCCTGGTGAAAGATGTGAAGAAAAGCACGTAGTTTTCCCTATTCCAACGGAAGAATTACAATTGAATTACAACATCAAACAACACCCTCTTTGGTAATCTATAAATCTTAGAATCATGAAAAAATTAATATATATCGTTTTCGCATTCGTCATCACAAGTTGCCTTACCAACCATGAAGTGGACTTTGATGTGCCGAATGTCGCTCCAGAAAACCTATTGTATCACAGAAATGACCTCACTGTAGCACACAACAGAAGTGTACAAGGTGATGCTCCAGAAGTGATTTCTCAAGGAACACCCACTTTTGATATCGAAAGTGTGGCATGGTTTGAGGATTCTGTAAGAGTCGATGTTTCAGATGAGTTGAATCCTTTTACCATTGATATTGAAACAGGTCAATTATCATTAGAACCTACAGATGAAACGGCTTTAGGGAAATACCATGTAAATGTCATGGCTTCTAATGAATATGGAACATCTACTTTTGAAGATGCTTTCAGAGTAATGTTAGTAGACAAACGCCCTGAACTTTCTTTAGAGACAAAGAAAGATTCCATCATTATTTTTATGGATGAAGCGGGTACTCCTCTTACTACTCAATTGGAAAGTATCAGTGTGATGGCTGAAGGCGTATTTATGTCAGATATCAATGTCACAACTTCACCAGCATTGCCTTCTGCAACAACAATTACGATTGACGCAAATGGTCGATTCAATATTAGAGGAAATCTAGAGGAGTTTGATTATGAAATCACAATCAGTGCTGAAAACGAATACGGTGCATCTGAAAATAATCCTTCATTTACATTATATACCAAAACGCTGAAAATTGTAGAGCGTGATATGTTTGTAATGAATATTGAAGCTGGTTTAAAGCCAGATGATCAAGATGAATTCATTTTTGCAGGCATGGATTTCATGAAGATTGAAGGTCCAGAATTGCCAAGTGGTCAGACATGGTGGAATATCGCTATTGATAGAAACAACCACCCTGATGCAGACCGTAAAGAGAACTTCATTACAAGAAATTATGCTAGAAATTACGATGGAGTTTCTACAGCAAAACACATGATTGTATCGCCTTCATTATCAACAGATGGTATGGAAGTAATGACCGTTGACATCGGAGCCATGTTCAATAACATCACCGGCGTAGGCGGAGAGCAAAGAATTGAAGCAAGAGTAGTGAGCGAAAGTGCTTACCAAGAAGCTTTAACTTCAGGCAATATCAACAACGTTTACGAAAACTGGACATTGGCATTCAACTCTGCTGATTTCCAAACGGATGAAAGTAAGTTGTTTATCCATAATTCATCAGAACACAGTAACCTTTTCGAAGGAGAAGATCTTAGAGTAGTAGTAGTACTAGTTCACGGATTGACTTCAGCAGTCAACAGAGGTTATATGGGTATTGATGAATTAGAGATCAAAGGAAGATTTTTAGAAATCGATTAGTGTAGTTTATTTATTAAGGTCCCTAAATAAAATAGGGGCCTGTTTTTACAACTTCAGGGTTTTGATGGTGATTAGAAATCAGGAGATTTCTGATGATCTATAGGACACGAATGACGCTATCGCTAAACATTCGCGCCATTGGGCTGACTACCGTTATCGTTGGGTAGTAGAACTTTGAAATTTTGTACAAAAAAAAGCCACCTCTTCACTCTCACAATAGATACAATAATTATGAAAAAGTCGATTTTACTAAGTTTTATATTACTGAGCATATTACAATTTGCAGAAGCTAAAACACCACCTAATGTTGTCTTGATTTTTGTTGACGATATGGGTTGGGGAGATGTGGGTTATCACGGAGTAAATACAATCCATACACCTCAAATTGATCAGCTGGCCAACGAAGGAGTTTACTTCTCACAAGGTTATGTCACTGCTTCAATTTGTGGACCTTCAAGAGCTGGATTGATCACTGGAAAATACCAACAGCGTTTTGGGTGTTTCGGTAATAGTAAACACGGAATACCTAACGAAGAAAAACTACTTTTCCATTATTTAAAAGAACAAGGTTATCAAACCGCTTCCATTGGGAAGTGGCACCTTGGGGAAGGAGAAGGAAGATTAATGCCTAACGAACGTGGAGTAGATTACTTCTATGGTTTTTTAGGAGGATCACATGATTATACAAAATCAGGAAAAGATGAAAATGTAAAAAGAAGTTTGCTGAAGCCCATTTATGAAAATGGAGAAATACAACCTCCAATTCAAAATGACAATGGGTATTTAACGGACTTATTTACAGAAAAAGCGATATCTTTTATCGATAAAAATAAAGAAAATCCTTTCTGCCTTTATTTAGCTTACAATGCAGTGCATCACCCCTGGCAAGTGCCTCAAAAGTATGTAGATGCTTTGGATCACCTAGAAGTAGGAGAGGAAAGAAAACATTTTGCGGGAATGGTCTATGCTTTGGATGTAGGGATTGGTCAGATTCGAGAAGCACTGAAAGAAAATGGCATCGATGATAATACCATCATATTTTTCATTAGTGATAATGGAACTCCTGCAGGTCAAGGTTTTAAAGAGCCAAGACGTAAGAAAAGAGGAGAAACAACTATGTCTTCACCGGGACCTTTCAATGGTTTTAAAGGTTCAACTTACGAAGGAGGTATCCGAATTCCTTTTATCGCCCATTATCCAAAACATTTTCCAGAAAATAAACATTCTGAAGTTCCTGTGACCTCTTTGGATGTATTGCCTACCATCTTAAATCAGATTGGTAAAGGTTTGGGGAGTGATGATTTAGAAGGAAAAGACCTTTTGGAATTAATTGATGGAGAAGAAGAAAGACCATTATTTTGGGCTAGAGATGGAGACATTGCGGTACGATATCAAGATTGGAAATTATCCATCAATAATAAACAAGGTAGTGGAGATGTAGAGTTGTATGATTTGAAAAATGATCCGGGTGAATGGAAGGATATTGCATCCAATAATCCAGAAAAAGTGAAGCAGTTATTGCACCTTTTTCAAGAGTGGGATCAAAAGAATACAAAAGTCACAAACCATAGTGGTTTAACTCCAAAATACAGAGCAAAAATCGAAAAGTATTTGGAAGAGTTAGGAAGATAAAATACATGTTTCAAGTGTTTAGTTGATTGGCTTAACACTTGAAATATTGAGATCAGAAATCATACCTAAACACTTCCTAACAATTGAACTAAATTCGATAAAAAATATCTATTTTTATACTATAAGAACATGGGGGGATTTTCCATCAAAAAGAAGGTCTAATCATGTGCTAAGAACTGAAACTACTTTCATGAGAATCACGATAAAAAGGCATATTTTATTACTACTGTGCACATTATCAATTCTAACAACATACGCAACTTCTAACAATGTAACGCACCTTACTGTACGTTTGGATGATTCATTGGACGAGCAAATTTTGAACCTGGAGAAAATTCCTTTTTGGGAAGATTCCTCAAGGTTGATGACGTATGAAGAAATGATATTGAAGGCACCGAGTTTTAATACCATTGGGAGATATTCGAAAGAATCTTACAATGTTAATTCTGCCTATTGGTTAAAATTATATATTGATATAGAAGAACATAACAGCAAGTCGTGGACACTTGAATTGTATGATCAATCTATTGATGAAATAGTATTCTTTTTACCACAAAAAAACGGTGTAATTAGAAAGGAGTTTATGGGCGATAGTTATCTTTTTGATCAGAGAATTTACTTCCACAAAAACTTTATCATTCCATTAAATAACGATATAGACTATACTAAACCAATCTATATTAGTATCAAATCCAATCATAAAGTGGATTTACACGTCAATATCCGTAGTACAGAGCGTTTGATTAAACATGCTACTTTAGAATACCTTTGGTTTGGTATCTATTACGGGGCCATCATCATTATGTCATTTTATAACTTTATGCTTTGGTTGAGTATCAAAGAATCCAAGTATTTAGTTTATATCTTACATATTCTCACGGTAGGTGTTTTTAATGCCTCAACGGATGGAACAGGTTTTCAATTTATTTGGAGCTATAACCCTAGTATCAATAATTATGTGATCACATTATTGAGTTACGCGGCGGCGCTATCCTTGATCTTTTTTATCAAAGAAATGATGAAACAAGAGGCGAAAACCGTAAAGTATTATCACTATATGAATTACTTGGTGGGTATTGTGACCTCTATTTTGATTATCGATTTATTTCATTTCAATTCTCAGTTTAGTGATGTCATGCTGATTGTAACTATTGTGGGATTGACGTTAATTGTTGCAAAACTAAGATTTGAGAATAAGAAAGTTTCCCCTTTCTATATTTATGGATTGGCGGCCATTTTAATTGGAGCTATTTTTCAGATGTTGAAAATCTTTGGAGTTATTCCATTGACACCGATTACACAGTATTTATTACGTTTCTCTATTTTCTTAGAAATGCTTCTGTTCTCTTATGCGCTTTATGATTCACTTCGACTTATAAAAGAAGAACAGCAGCGATCGAAAGATGAGGTGATTGAGCATCAGAAAAAGACAGAAGCGATGCAACTGAAGGTCATTGAAGAACAAGAAAAAACGGTTTCCTTGAAAAATAAAGTCAATGAAGAATTAGAAGAGAAAGTAAGGGAAAGGACGATTTCTTTAATGCAAAGTGAAGAAAAACTCAAGGAGGCATATCGTAAATTGGAAGAAAAATCGGAGCGTTTAAATCTCATTAATAGAACCCTTGATGTCAATAATAGTAAGTTGAAAGAAGGGATTAAGAAGGAGAGGGAAAAGCGATTTATTCATAAAATCATCAGCTTGGAAGAGTTTATGGAATTGTTCCCAGATCAGGTGTCATGCAAAAGGTATTTGGACAAGCAAAAATGGGAGAAAGGTTTTACTTGTAAACAGTGCCATAATCATAAGCAATGTAATGACGATAACACTTCGGGAAGTGCACAGTTTTCAAGACGTTGTTCTAAATGTGGTTATGTAGAATCAGTGACCAGCAATACGGTCTTCCATCATGTGAAGTTTGATTTGACAAAGGCTTTTTACCTGTCGTATATCTTCCGTTATCACGAAAATGAATTCACCAATATTGAGCTAGGAATACAGCTTGATATGTCAAGAAATACAATTGCGAAATTTAAGACTAAAGTGAAGTCTGCTAACGAAAATAAATTACTACTACCAACTTTTGAGTTGTTTGAAATGGCTTAGAGGATGTTTGAAACATGCTCTTAAAAACCAATTGAATGATATGAAAATTACAAGACTACTAAGTACTATAGTACTGCTTCTTTGGAGCGGTTACTTATGGGCTCAAACACCCAATTTTATCGTCATCATAGCAGATGACTTAGGTTATTCGGACGTAGGTTATCATGGTCTACGTACGGATATTCCTACTCCTAACATTGATGCATTAGCAAATAAAGGAGTGCAGTTTTCTGAAGGATATGTTACAGCCCCAGTTTGTGCTCCATCAAGAGCAGGGTTGTTGACGGGTGTCTACCAACAGCGTTTTGGTTTTAAAGATAATCCAGGTCCCTTCCGTCCTTCTCCAGAGATTGTACCGGGAATCAGCCATGATTATCCTACTATCGCTCAGGAATTAAAGAAAGTTGGTTACAATACAGCGGCCATTGGAAAATGGCATTTAGGAGGACAAGAAGACAACTCATTTATTCCCACAGGTAAAGGTTTTGACTACTACTACGGTTTCCTTGGAGGAGCATCTTCGTATTATTTTGAAGATCATGCCACACAATTTTTCTTAGAAAATGATCAGCCCATCCAAACACCAAACCGTTATTTGACATCATTGTTTGGCGACAAAGCCGTAGAATATATTTTACAGCAGGATAAGGCAAAACCCTTCTTTATGTATTGGGCGCCGAATGCTGTCCATTCTCCATTACAAGCACCTGAAGAGGTTTTAGAAAAATTCAAACATATCAAGGATCCTAAGCGTCAGAAGTTAGTAGCCATGCAATATGTGATGGACCAGAACATTGGTAGAATTGTTGATGCGTTGGAAACGAAAGGTTTGATGGACAATACAATGATTGTTTTCATCAGTGACAACGGTGGAAAACCACATGAAAATGCGTCTTACAACTTACCATTGAACGGAGCAAAGGGATCTCTTTTTGATGGTGGAATCAGGGTGCCTTATTTCATGTATTACCCGAAAATGATCAAAGAGGGACAAAAATACGATGAGATGGTGAGTAGCCTTGATATTATGCCGACCTTCTTATCATTGGCCAATGCTAATGCAACACAAGAATTATCAGGTGTTAATTTATTGCCTTATATCTCTAAAGAAATTTCTGAAAAGCCACATGATAAATTGTATTGGAAAAACGCCAACAAATGGGGAGTACGTGATCAGGACTGGAAACTATTTTATGATCAAGACAGTGATAAGGTAAGGTTGTTTCATTTAGCTAAAGATGCTTATGAAAAAGAAGATGTGTATGATCAATACCCTGAGCAAGTAGAGCGTTTGTTGAAAGCGTATCAAGAATGGGATTATCAAAATGCCTCTTTTTCCTGGGGATGGAATCCTGCGGCTATCGGAAAGTATAAAACGGAGAATCAATTTACATTTGAAGAATTGATTTCTGAAAAATTAGCAAGTGAAGAATTCGCAGATGTAATGGTGATTGAAAACCCAGCTAAAACTGGAATCAATACATCAAACAAGGTTTTACATCTAAAAGTAGACCAACATCATGAGAAATATTTCTTAAGTGCCCGTCATTCTCCTATGATGAAAAGAGGGAATAAGGTAGCACATATTAAAGTGAAAAGTAAACAGAATTTCCGTTTGAATCTGACTATGATCGATGACAAAAAAGGAAATGTTTCTGCCTACGCTCATAAAGAATACAATGGTAATGATGAATGGCAAGATTTAGTTTTTGATTTCACTGATTGGAAAGGAATGAAGTCGAAAGGTATCGAGCTTTCATTTGAAGGGTTGGAGAACAATGAAGATATCTATTTGGATGATATTTGGTGGAATGTTCAGAAGAAAGAAATCAAAAATAACGAAACGGTAAGGGTAGAGAATATTCAGGTTTACAAAAGTATTTTCCAGAAAGACAAACAAGTACTGGTTTGGAAACCGATTCCTAATGTAAACGCCTATACAATCTACCATAATGAAGAGGTGATTGGTACAGCAGATCAGCATTTCCACCTATTGCCAATGGATTATCAATTGAAAGACATCAAAATAAGTACTAAGCCAAAATTATTTGATAATTAATTCTTAAATATTTTTTGTGAGTACAACTTAAAAAAATGCATAAATAGTGGTTCTATTGATAGTTTTTTTAAGGCAGTAATCGCAAAACAATAATTGGAATTACTATTAAATAATTTTGGGTTGGTACTTCAGCATCAAAAATAAACTAAAACCATGAAAACATTTTACAGAATTGCAATTGCATTAGTAATTTGCATTGGTGCTAGAGTAGCACAAGGACAAACGCCGAATATCTTATTAATCACAGCGGATGATATGGATTATTATTCGTTAGGAGTCAATGGGAGTAAGGTAGAAGACATCACACCTAACTTGGATAAACTAGCTGATGAAGGCGTTCGTTTTACCAATGCACACGTAACAGTAGCCGTTTGTCAGCCTTCAAGAGGTGTAATTGGTACAGGTAGATACCCTAACAACAGTGGGATTTTAGGTTTTTATAATACAAAAGCCTCTGTTCCAACTTTAGCGGAAGAACTGAAAAATGCGAAGGGATATGAAGTGGGTATTTTAGGAAAAGTAAGCCACTCTACTCCAAAAGACAAGTACATTTGGGACTACGAGCAAGATGCAAAAGACTTAGGTAGCGGACGTGGTACACAACTATACAGAGATCATTTCCAGAAGTTTGTACAGCAAGCAAAAGCAGGTGATGCTCCATTCTTTATGATGGCTAACTCACATGACCCTCATAGACCATTTTTTGAGGATACACCAAACTATGAGAATGGTGGAAAAAAGCGTCCTTCAAGAATTTATACTACAGATGAAATTGAAGTACCAGGATTTTTAGAAGATCTTCCTGAAGTGAGAAAAGAGTTGGCCGCTTATTACTCATCAGTAAGAAGATGTGATGATGTAGTGGGTGCATTTATGGAAGTATTGGAAGAAGAAGGCGTTGCTGATAACACTATCGTTGTTTTCCTTTCTGATAATGGAATGGCTTTCCCATTTGCAAAATCAAATGTTTATGTTCAATCAACAAGAACACCATTTATTGTAAAATGGCCTAAAGGGTTCAAAGGTGGAAAAGTAGATGAAACACACCTTATTTCCATGGTAGACCTAATGCCTACTTTATTGGAAGCTGCAAAAATTAAAGCTCCAAAGAAATTGGATGGTAGAAGTTTCTTCCCATTATTAAAAGGGAAAAAGCAAGACGATCGAGAGTATGTATATACGCATTACAATGAAAATATTGGTAGCAGAGCTTACACTATGAGAGCGGTGCAATCAAAAGACTACCTTTATATTTTCAACCCTTGGGCTGTTGGAGGAAGACAATATAAAACATCTTCTATTAATGGCACATCATTTAAAGCCATGCAGGCAGCCGCTGAGGGTGATAAAGAACGTGAAGAAAGAGTGAATTTCTGTCTTTTTAGAACGGTTTTAGAATTTTATGACCTTAGTAAAGATCCTCATGCATTGAATAACCTAGCTGGAAATCCTGAATACGCTAAACAGCAAAAAGAAATGGAGGAAGAAATGGTTAGAAGTATGCAAGCTACAAAAGATCCTATGTTGGAACTTTATAAGCAAAAGAATGATGAAGAATTCTTGATCAAGGCTACTCAAAAAATCCAAAGAGAAGCGAATATCAAAAAGAAAGAGAGAAGGGCTTTGAAAAATAATAAGCATTAGAAAAATAGCATAGAATCAAGTGAATAGACTTTTTTAAATTAAGTAAAATCCTGCCTCTTTGAGGTGGGACTTTTTGTTTTATGATAGTATTTGAATATCAATGATGTTTAGAAATCAGGTGATTTTTGAAATCTAATTTAACTTTTGACTACCAAGTCTTGACTTTAAAAAGAAGAATAAGGGAAGTTGAAAGAAAACCATAGGAAACGTATAGAAATGTCAATAAGAAATTGACGATAGTTTAGTTTACAAAACAGTGCCTTCATATATTGTAACACAAAAAATCCTACCTCATGGAGATAGGATTTTAGGCTAATTTAAAAGCAAACTATTGTATAATTTAACTATTACTAATGTCTAATACTGGGGTGTAATTTTATATCTTAGATCAATCCAACAAGATCGATGCTTGGTTTCAATGTATCATTACCTTCTTTCCATTTTGCTGGGCAAACTTCAGAAGGATTCTCAGCCACAAATTGTAACGCTTTCAATTTTCTCAATAACTCCTCAGCATTTCTACCAACGTTACCTGCTACTACTTCATAAGAAACGATTTCGCCTTCAGGATTCACAATGAAAGTACCTCTTTCGGCCATTCCATCTTCCTCAATCATTACTTCAAAACCTCTTGAAAGTACACCTGTTGGGTCTGCAAGCATTGGGTAATTGATTTTTTTGATGGTTTCAGAAGTATCATGCCATGCTTTGTGCACGAAGTGAGTGTCTGTTGAAACAGAGTAAATTTCAGTACCTGTTGCTTTGAAATCTTCATAAAGATTAGCAAGGTCTTCTAGTTCCGTTGGACACACAAAAGTGAAGTCGGCAGGGTAGAAGAAGAAAATCGACCATTTGTCTAAAATATCTTCTTTAGTAACTGTTTTGAAGTCGTTGTTTTCGAAGGCTTGTACTTTAAAATCTACTACTTGTTTTCCGATTTGTGACATAGTTTTATATTTTTTTGATTGATGTTTGTTTCAGTTTATTCAACCGCTTTCCGATTGATTACGATACAAACATACGGCGGGATTAGGTATTTGTAAAATTGATTGTTTTTATATTGATATAGATTTCTATTATGGGGTATGTCTTGTGGAGGGGACTTTCACTTCTACTTATAGAGAAATTAAAAGAAGCATAATTTTATCACCTTTCTTTTATAGAAAATTCACCCATTCAATTATGAAGGTTTGTTATTTTTATTCATCAAATTGACTACTAAACTTCAAAACGAAATGAAATATCATTACAAAGGTCTTTTTTTAATTTTAGCTATCTGTTGGCAAACTACATTATTTGCTCAACAAAAACGCCCGAATATCGTTTGGCTCACATCTGAGGATAATTCAGCCAATTGGTACAGGCTGTACAATCCAGAACATGGAGCACCAATGCCGAATATTGAGAAATTAGCAGAAGGTGGATTGGTTTTTAATCATGCTTACTCGAATGCTCCAGTTTGCTCAACGGCAAGAAGTACAATTATTTCAGGTGTTTATGCTCCAAAAACAGGTGTGCATTTTCACCGTCCTCAAGAGAAAGTACACATGCCTCAAGGATTAAAAATGTTCCCAAAATACCTTAGAGAAGCGGGGTATTATACTACCAATAACAATAAACAGGATTATAACTTCACAAAGGAAGAAGTAGAAGGTGTTTGGGACGAAAGCTCTAAGAAAGCCACTTTTAGAAATAGAAAGCCCAATCAACCGTTCTTTCATGTTCAAAATTTTGCCGACACACATGAAAGCCAAATGTTTGGTCCTCTTAAATCACATGTTGAAGATATAGGAGAGCCTGATAATGTTGATTTATTTCCTTACCATCCTGATACACCCATTTTTAGACAGAAGTATGCACAGTATATTTCATTAAATCACCATGTTGACAAGAGAATTGGTAAGATTGTAAAACAATTGGAAGAAGATGGTTTGTTGGATGATACTTTCATTTTCCATTATGGAGACCATGGCGGAGTGCTTCCGGGTGGAAAAGGTTATGCTCACAATGACGGTTTGCAAGTGGCCATGGTAGTTTATGTGCCTGAAAATTGGAAGCACCTAGCACCTGCTTCTAAAGGCTCTAGAGTGGATGGCTTTGTAGAATTTGTTGATTTGTCTGCCACCGTATTGCACCTTGCAGGAATTCCAGTACCAGAGCAAATAGATGGAAAACCATTTTTAGGTGAAGGTGTGACTTTAAAAGAATTGGATAAAAGAGATGAGGCATTTGGTTATGCGGACCGTTTTGATGAGAAATATGATTTGGTACGTTTCCTCCGAAAAGGGAAATACAGTTATTGGAGAAGCTATCAGCCGTTTAATTTTGATGGTTTACATAATTTCTACCGTTACAAACAACCGGCTTTTAGAGAGTGGAGAGATTTAGTGAGAAAAGGAGAGTTGGAAGAAGTACAGGAGGCTTTTTATCGATCACGTTTGCCAGAGCAATTGTATAATTTAGAAAATGACCCTCATGAAATCAATAACTTGGCTAATGACCCAGCTTACAAGAAGGTGTTATTAGAAATGCGAAAAATAATGCAAGACCGTGTAAAAGGAATGCCTGATTTATCATTTTATCCAGAACCTACATTTTTAAAACTAAGTAAAGGAGATGGAGTAGCTTTTGGCAAAGAAAATAAAAGTCAAATCAATAAATTAATCAACCTTGCAGACTTACAACTTTTACCTTTCAAAAAAGCGAAGAAAGGAATAGAAAAAGCATTGCATTCTGATGATGCTATGGAACGTTATTGGGCTTTGATCAATTGCAGTGCGTATGGAAAAGAAGCATCTCTTTTTTATGAGACTGCTAAGGAATTAGCCTCTTCTGATCCCGACCTGCTAGTACGAACACGTGCTGCTGAATTTCTAGGACTTACAGAAACAGTTGACCCAAAACCTTTAATACTAGATATTTTGGATCATTGTAAAGATCCTATCGAGACCAATTTTGTCTTAAATACAGTTGTATTATTAATGGATGCCAAAGGTATGGAGATTGATTTGGAAACGATAGAAAATGCAAAGTGGTCTAAGTTTGAAGGTCTAGTGCCTAGAAGAATTGAATATTTGAAAGAATTGGCACAGAAGAATATGTAAAACTGTATTCGTAAACTATTTTTATTTGAACCTTATAGACTGTCAAATCTATAGAAGTAAAGTAGTGACTTTAATGGCCTTGAAGGGAATTTAGCTTTTGCCTTCAAGGCCTTGATTTTTTTGTTTCGTTTTGGCTTAACATAAAAATGAAGTTAGAGAACCTTATATACTTATATTAATGCTTATTGTACGTAAACGAAAACTCAACTCACAATACCTCATCATTTAAAGCACATATGGCAAACTTTCAATTGAAAATCAGGGGATAAATTTAAAAGTAGAAATTTCACCATGCTTTTATGATAGATTCAAATAAAAAAGCAAATGAATATTCCGTAATTTTTGATTAATATAAAATTTTGATCCTTGAAACGTTAATAACTGTAATTAAAAATGAAATTGGAATAAATTCTGTAACAGATTATAAACAAGCTAACAATCAATTTTAGAATAGAAATTATCGTCAATCAAAGCACAAACAATATACACTATGTTAATTTGGTCAGGTAGAGGAATTCTCTCTTTATTCGTATTTATTGGAAGTATAATAATTTTTTCATTGGTACTCCCTCAATCTCTAGAAGCAGACTACAAAATTGTTTTTAGTTTCATCACCACAGCCCTGTTTTCTTGGTTTATGGGAAAACGATGGAATGCTTCAGAAGAGCATGAGATTTTGGATGAAACAACAGGTAAGAAGGTGGTTTTTAGAGAAATGAGTCATTCTTTTTTCTGGATTAAAATGCAGTATTGGGGATTGATCTCAGGGGTTTTAGGCCTTTCACTTTTCGCGACAATAGCATTTGAATAATAATTATAAGAAGATAAGGGTGTAAAAAAAGCCTTCAGAATGAACCATTTCCGAAGGCCTAGATGTTATAAACATCTTTTTTAAACACTATTAAATTGAATGTTTGAATTTACTTTACTACTTGTTTTTCTTTTGTAATTTTTAATGTAACACTACTTACATGTCCTCCATTATCAGGATAAGTAACCTTTACCTTGTTATTTTCGGCCAGTAGATCTTGAGGAATTTCAACATTAATAAGCGTGAAATATTGTGCCCTTAGATGTTGTGATTGTCCTTGTATTTCTTGATGATATTTTACTTCTTTTCCATTAATACTAACTGTAGGGAAAGCTACTGTATGATGCGGTCTGCCAATACCAATTCTAAGTTGAGCAGTAACAGTCTTGTTGACATCTACTCCTTTAAAATCATATTCAAAGCTCTTATTAGCTGTGATTTCCTCTAAAATGTTATCAGAATAATATTTCGATTCAGCAATCTCTTTATTTGGGTTAGCCCCTTCCTTCAATTCTACCTTAACAATAGCTGTTGCTTCGCTCTCCAATGTAATTCCGTGATTGAAATCGATGTTTTCATTACTCAAAGTAGGTTGATGCTCTTTGAGATAGAGTTGTTTGACACTAGTAGATTTGATATTATTTTTATTGAAGCCTAAAGTATTCAAATGAATATTTTGGACGTCTCTTTTTAGATTACTTACAATAATATAAGCTGTGTTTCCATCAATATATGCATCAGTCAATAAGTTTTGATTGACCGAAGAAGTCTGTACTCTTTGCCCTTTCACTTCAGACCATAATTCATAAAATTTGATCTGTTCTGTGAAAACCCATTTTTCACTTTCACCTTCCAACTCAAACTCTTGTCTCAATAAACGCCACGGGTAAGGATTCTTTTTACGGCCCCATTCCGCTTTTGGAATCATAAAAGGAATCGCTTTTAAAATATGGTTTGGACGTTGCATAAACTGCATCATCATTGGACTCATAGATTTCATAAAATCCCAATCTCTTTCTGCAAACCAAGGTTTCCATTCCGTAGAGTGGTCACGACCGCCATACTCAGAGATTAACAGAGGAATGATTTTACCGTATTTCGCCATGCTGTAAGACTCCATCAAATCCAAAGTAGCTTCAATTCTACCACCAGTATAATTAATTGGCCCATCAAAAGTGCTTGGATCATTATCACTTAAGTGATGTTTATTAAAGTCATAAAGATGAATAGAGATAAAGTCCATGTATTCCCCAGACATATCGTAAAAAAGTTGCATGCGCTCATTCCACTGCTCAAAATTTCGATCATCAAAAAATGGGAAAGCGGCAGTATACCCGCCAATCATTACTTCTTGATTATGTTTCTTGAAAGCCACAGAGGCGTCATTGTGAAATTGGAAAATCTCTTTCACTGGTTTTCTATCACTTTCCTCTTTCACGCCGTCAATCAGTTCATAAAGAGGCTCATTGATCACCTCCACATATTTCGGTCTTAAAGGACCTTTTGTAATTGGTTCACCTTCATTTCTATAAAATTCATTGATGAATTGTCCCATAAAGTCACCGATGGCATCACCACCTTGGATTGTCCAACCCTTTTCAGGTTCTTTTAGGTTAGAAGAGTGCCCCGTCCAGAAATAATGTACTTGCCCACCTACCATTTCATCTACATGAGGTTCGTATTGATGTGTGTTCTTTCCATTTTTTCCATAAACAGTCAAACGATATTTCTTCCCTGCTTTTTTCATGTATTTAGGGTCGACATATCCTTTCTTCTTTGTATTTTCAGTAGAACGTTGCATTACTCCACCCATAATACCGTTGTTTCTTCCTAAGTACACATCAAGATCATTGATTACATAATCCTTTAACTCTTCTAGACCTTTAAAGTCATTTTCCATTTGAGTGGAATGTAAAACAATGTATTTTTTTCTGTCAAAATCTGAATACCCCTCTACCGAATATTTTGTGTCAAACGCCACTTTTACCTCCGAGGTTTGCCCAAAGGAAAAATAGGGGATAATCAAGAATAAGATTGATAAGAGTCGTGAAGTTTTCATTTCATTTAAATTCTATTTTGGATAAAATTGTTCGCTTCAAAACTAAATAATTGAATTGGCCGGAAATAACAATATAATAATGTGTTGAGGAGGAATCTATTGAAAACAAGCTGTTTTTATGGGTTGTTGAGGTGTTGTCTAGTTATAGGAAATGAAAAACCTCATCGGCTGTCCAATTGACAGATGATGAGGTGAGTTTTTTTGCCCTTAAAAAGCGTGTATTTTTTCCCTTCTAGTTTTACTTGATGGATCTATTATATCATTTCATGTAGTTTTTTTATCGAGTATATTACTTATGACAATATATTAGGTCTTTATAAATCCAACCTTTTATAGGCTGTATATACTTGAATCAGCTTGTTACAGCAAAACCATGTTTCATATGAATTTGACCGGACAGGAAGCTTTCTTATATCTTTTACGAAAGAAGTAAGCTTTTAATAAGTTGGTATGGGTGTTAAAGCTCAAGACCCATACCACTTACTATTTTTATCCAATATTGGAGATAAACTCCTCTAGGTTATCTTGTCTGGACAGCCCCAGTTTTTTACGTAATCTGTATCTAGTGGTGTGTACTGATTCCGTAGAGATACCCAGAAGCTTCGCCATACCTTTACTGTCGAAGTTTAATTTGATTAAAGCACAAATCTTCTGATCGCCTTGTGTCAACTTAGGGAACTGTTTGTGGAGTTCTTTATAGAAGTTACCGTTGACTTCCACAAATCGAGCCTCAAACTCTTTCCAGTTGTTATTGGTATTTAAGTTGATCTTCTTCGAAAGTTTATTGATTTGATTAGCGTCAGGCTCTTTTTTCAATTCAGTCAATTCCTTTTTGATTTCCGCTAAAGTTTCTTCATGTTGAATAATTTGAAGGACAGAGGCGGTCAGTTCTTTGTTTTTAATTTCAAGGACCTCTTTAATTTTCTCCTCTTCCATTTTTTGTTTCTCAATAAAGAACTTCTTGTCAGCTTTATATTTATTTCTAAGGTTTCTGTATACAAAGAATACCACTAAGACTAGAGCAGAGATTGTAATGTAAAATATAATATTTCTAAGGTAGTTGATTTTACTTTCCTGCGTAAGACGCTCCAATTCCCTTTTCTGTTGAAGCTCCTTTTGATATTCTTGTTCTTTTCTGTACTGATCCTTGATCTCCAGGAATTTTTTGTTGTTGTTGCTTCTACTACCATATTGTCTCTCATTTAGCTCCTTAGACTTTAAAAGGTATTGATAAGCTTCTTTTGTTTTGCCCATCTTTAATTTCACCTTCGAAAGCTCATTATTAATAATAGGTAAAAGGTCAGAGTGACTTTTATGTCGCATACCTGCTTCAAGTGCACTGTGGTAGAACTGCTCACTTTTTTGAAGTTGATTCTTTTTCTGATAAATATTACCGATAAAATAATGAAAGATGACAAGATAACTATGCTGGTATCTCGTGAAAAATTCATCTAAAGGAAGTAACCGATCCAAAGCTTTATCATATTCTTCATCTTCATAAAGCAAGTAGCCATATTCCGCTTCAATAAAACTATTGTCATTTCTTTCCTCTGTAGCTTCAATAATACTGTTCTTTTGAAGAATACAAGTGTCAAGGTAAGCTCTTGCTTGTTCTATGTCTCCACTCTTTCTAGCGATTGTTGCTTTAGCGTAATAGTTATCGACAAGAATATATTGATCTATACTTTCATTGTTTTTGCAAATAGAAATTGCTTGATCGAAATATTCATTTGAAAGTTTATTTCTTTCATAAAAACTATAGAGCCATCCAAGCCCATTATAGATGTGTACTCTTAAAAGGTCATCCTCTAATTGATTGGCCAGAGACAGCGCATTCCAATAGCCGTCATAAGCATGTCCGAAGTTTCCATTATGTGCATATAAATAAGATAAACTTGTTAAAGATTTTACCCAAAAAACACTGTCTTTAGATTTTATTGATTCAGAGATGGCGTACTGATAAAGTGAGATGGCGCTATCCGGTTGGAGGAATTTTAACATTTCTGCTTCCTCGTAAATTTTTTGTGTAAAATTTACACTCAATTTTTCCTGAACACCCTCTTTTTTGTCCCTATCAATTAAGGGGGAGGAATTGTTATTTTGAAAAACCCCACCAAAAATTGAAATTTTACCAATTAAAAAAGTAAATAAAATAAGTAATATTTGTCTAGTCATAATTCATAAAAAGTAATGTTTTTGTAATATTTAATTTGTTGATAATTAGTTAATTATGTATTTTGTGTTTAGAAAATTGTTGAGTTCTGAGTACCATAAATTCGGTTTGTACAGTTTTGATCTAGTCAAATATAGAGCAAATAAATTTATAAACACTCATATTTGTTAAAGGTTTCGCAGACACTTATAATTTTTATTTAGCCAGTCGCTAATTGTATTTGAAATGAAATGAAAAGCAGACTAGCTCTTTAATCTTAATTAACTTTTTACAAGTATGAGTAAAGCTTATCTTATTTTAAAATTCATTCTGACTTGCTTTATACTGTCTACATTCAGCATGGAGAGTATGGCACAAGAAGTTCAAGAGAATGTTTTGAAAGGGCGAGTGATAGACACTGAAACAGGTGAGCCTATCCCAGGGGTGAATATCGTTATTCAAAAAACTAGCAAAGGTACTACTACAAATTTTGACGGTAATTTTTCATTAGGCGTAGCTCCAGGAGAATCTATTGTAGTAAGCTACATTGGATACCAGGATCAAGTGATTTTGGTGGGCAACCAGACTAACATTGAAGTGAAATTGATGGTAGATGTAGAGGCACTAGATGAAGTAGTTGTAATTGGTTACGGTACTCAAACCAAGAAAGAGATTACAGGTTCTGTAGGATCTGTAAAATCAGAAGACATCTTGAAAGTACCAACATCAGATCTTGGTGAGTCATTACAAGGTCAAATCGCAGGTGTAGATGTTCAAGCAAGTTCAGGACGTCCTGGTGCTGAAGCGAACATTCAAATCCGTGGTGTAGTTTCAGCTAAGTCGGCAGGTTCTCCACTTTACATTGTAGATGGTATCCCTTTTCAAGGAAATCCAAACATCGCACCAGAACAAATTAAAAGTATTGATGTACTAAAAGATGGTGCAGCAGCATCAGTTTATGGTACAAGAGCAGCAGGTGGTGTAATTTTGATTACAACAAAAAGAGGTGAGCAAGGGAAGTTGTCAGTTGATTTCTCAGCTTACGCAGGTATTCAAAACATCACATCAAACACTCCTCTTAATAATCACCAAGAGCAGTTGTATGTAGATCACAACAGAATCACAGCAGAAGGTGGTATGCAGAATTTGTACTTATTCAACCCTAACGCTGGATACAACAATTCAGATTATGTAGGAGATGTACAAAACAACAACGCATCGATCCAATCGTACAACTTAGGTGTTTCAGGAGGATCTGAGCATTTGAAATTTAATGTTTCAACCAACTACTTCAACCAAGACGGTGTATTGATCAATTCTGGTTTTGAGCGTTTCACTACACGTATGAACGGTGAGTATACTCAAGGGAAATTCAAAGCTTTCGCATCAGTGGGTATCACAGATGAGAAAAGAGAGCAAGAGCCTTGGGGATTATACGAATTAGCAATTGCTCAAAAACCTTGGGTTCCAGCTTTAGATCAAAACACGCAAGTTGGCGGTAATGGTTTAGTAGTAGAAACAGAGCAGGTAGAGAACTTCGGTTACTTAGCTACTCAGCTTTCAAATGAGAACAACACAGACGTAATGTCAACGAACTTGGCATTAGCATTAGAGTATGAAATTATTGATGGATTAAAATATAAAGCGAGTTTTGGTAGAAATACTTACTCTTCTGAAAACGTATTTTTCCAACCTCAATTATTGATCTACAGAGAAGACGGTACATTAGCAGCAGGTGCTTCTCAAATGGAATCAAGAATGACGATCAATAACTACTTATCGAATTCAACAACTTTTGAGAACATTCTTTCATACAACAAAACATTCGGTCGTCACACACTAGGTTTAACAGCAGTATACTCATTTGAAGAGTATAACAATGAAACAAGAAGTGTATTGACAGAAGGTTTATTAGATAACCAAACAAAAGTATTGAGTGCAGGTTCAGTGGCTTTCTTACCACAGCAATATGTATCAACCAATACATTGGTAGGTAAAATGTTTAGAGCTCAATATAATTACGATAACCGTTATTTAGTTTCGTTATCTGTAAGAAATGATGGGTCATCTAACTTCTCAAAAGATAACAGATACGGTACATTCTACGGTGCTTCGGCAGGTTGGAATATCAGTGAGGAAGAGTTTTTCAAAAGCTCATCAATTAATGAAATCGTAAATGGATTCAAGCTTCGTGGTAGTTTCGGTCAAGTGGGTAACCAAAATATTGAGCCTTACTCATTCATGCCAAGAATTGAAAGTGGTGTAGATTATACTTTCGGTTTAGGACAAAACGAAAGATTAGCGACAGGTGCTATCTTCAGAAGATATGTGAATCCAGATTTAAAATGGGAAACTACAATTTCAAGAAACATTGGTGTTGATTTGAATTTCTTGAATGACCGTTTATCATTCTCATATGATTTCTATGTGAACAGTAAGGAAGATATGTTATTGGATCAGACAATTCCACCATCATTTGGTACTTCTGTAACGGAGCCAGCAGGTGGCAATGCAACGCCATATACATCAATCCTTGTTAATGCAGGTAACATGGTCAACAGAGGTCATGAGGTAGCAATTACTTATAAGCACCTTCATGAAAATGGTTTCCAATGGAGCGTAAATTATACTTTCGCAAGAAACGTAAACGAAGTAACAGACTTGAATGGTGTTGATGGTTTTGCATTTAGAGGAGGTATTCCAGTACAAACTAGAGCAGGATTCCAAGATCATACAACATTCTTAAAAGAAGGTTATCCAGCAGGTTCATTCTTCTTGTTAGAAAGCATGGGAGTGATCAAAACAGAAGAGCAGCTGAAAGCTTACAACGAAAGCTTACCAGGTGTAGAAGCAGAGATGGGTGATATGATGTACCGTGATGTAAACGGAGATGGCGTTATTGATGATAACGATAGAATATATGCAGGTTCAGGTCAAGCAAAATTCAACATGGGTATGGGGCTTAATGCATCTTATAAAGGATTTGATTTATTCGTTCAGATGTATTACTCACATGGTGCAAAAATCTACAACGGTGCTAACCTTTACGCATATGGTATGGGTAGACACAAAGATATGCAGTATGCTTGGACGCCAGCTAACCCTAATTCAGATATTCCAGCAGCAAGATCAAATTCGGAGCACCCGAATACAAAATCTTACTCTGATTTCTTCCTAGAGGATGGTACTTACTTACGTATCCGTAACATCACTTTGGGTTACACAGTACCAAGCCACTTATTTAATAACAAAATTAGTCGTTTAAGGTTCTACATAACTGCTCAGAATCCATTTACAATTACAGGTTATAAAGGATATGACCCAGAAGTTGGTGGAGACGGTCTTTACATGAGAGGTGTAGATACAGGTAGTTACCCAATTACAAGAAGATTCTTGGGTGGTGTGAAGTTTAACTTTTAGTTAGGAAATTAAATTAAGATTCAATGAAATTTTTAAAATATAGTCTGATTACGTTATTATCTTCTATCTTACTCATAGGATGTAACGAGGACGAGTTTTTGTCACAGACGAACATCAATGCCTTGACTCCAGAAACGTTCTGGAAAAACACTGAGCATTTTGATTACGCTTTAAATACAGCTTACGCAGCGTTGCAGTTCAATACTATTTCTGGGTATAGAATCTCAAATGAAATGGCGCTGACGGATTTGGCCAAATGTGATACTTGGTATCCTTCATATACTACTTATAAATTATTCAATTATACAAGTAGTGATCCATTGGTTCAAAATAGATGGGCTGAATTGTATATCGGTATTAACAGAGCCAACCAAATTATTACTTTCATTGAAGGTGATGATGTTGATATGGCTGCAGAAGAAAAGTTTGAAGTGGCAGCTCAAGCAAGAACATTGAGAGCATTTTATTACTTCGAATTGGCAAACAGCTACAATGGTGCTGTAATCAATACAAAGTATTATGCTAACTCTGATAGTTTGAACAAGAAGTTCAACACAAGAGCTGATGTGATTTCACAAGTTGTAGTTCCAGATTTACAATTTGCAGCAGAGCACTTACCAACTTCATGGAGCAACATGGAAGCAGGTAGAGTAACTTGGGGAGCAGCAGTGTCATTATTAGGTAAAGCTTACTTATACGATGGAAAATGGGCTGAAGCGGCCGCAGAATTTAAGAAAGTTGTAGATAGCAATATCTATTCATTAAGACCAGTTTTTGGTAACAACTTTGACGAAGAAGGTGAGCATAATTCAGAATCTATTTTTGAAGTAAACTATTCAACGTCAGTATTGCCTCCAACAAACAATAGAGATTGGGTAGACAATATTGCAGGTGGTAATGTAACTCCATCAGAAGCATCAAGTTTAGAGCACTCGTTTACACATATCTTAACAGCAGGTGGCTTTAACGTAGTAACTCCTTCTCAATATTTACACGAGATGTTCTTGAATGATGAAGTAAACCCTTCACATCCAATTAATGCTGCAGGAGAAACGCACTCTCAACGATTAACAAACTCAATCTTAGTACCACGTTTCTACGGTACTTACTTTAATAGAGTTTGGGAAGAAGACAACGGCGATACTTACCCAATGGGTGGTGGTCACTCAGGTTATGTGAAGAAGTTTACAAGATGGAATACAGGAATCTCGAACTTGGAAAACAACGGTCAAACTTCTCCAATCAACTTTAGATTAATCAGATATGCTGACGTGTTATTAATGTACGCAGAAGCATTGAATGAACTTGGAAACTTCTCAGATGCAATTACTTACATTGATATGGTAAGAGAAAGAGCAGGTGTTTACACATTACAGTATTATATGGACAACAATGCTGGATCTTTCCCTAAACTAAATATCAGTAAGGAAGTGACAGGTGCTCCACAACCATTAGTAGTACCATCACAAGAGTCAGTAAGAGAGCATATCAGATATGTGGAAAGACCATTAGAACTTGCTTTTGAAGGTCATAGATGGAAAGATTTAAGAAGATGGGGTATCATTGGTGAAGCATTAGACAGAAGAGCGGTAGATGAGCAATGGAGATTAGACAATGCAGAATCTATTCTTGGTCAGCCACCATTATATATCGGAGGGCACATTATTCAAAACTTTGTTTTCCAAGCTGATAAATACAATGAGAGTGTACATAAGTACTATCCATTGCCAGCTAACGAAGTTCAAACGAATCCAGATTTATTATAGTCTATCCAAACAAAGAAGAAATGAAAAAAATTAATTATATAATAGGTTTACTTACACTACTTTCCGTTTTCGGTTGTACAAAAGAATGGGAAGCTCCAGGTGTAGAACCTAATCATCAAGTGATTTATACTTCTGAATATCAATTCGGAAATAGAGTGCAAGTAGGTGGTTCTATGACATTTACAGATGCTTCAAAGGGTATTGTAAGTAGAACATGGACTTTGCCAGAAGGTTCACATATTGAAGGTTCATCAGAGACAAGTTCAACAAATGATTTAATTCATATTCAATTCAACGAAGCAGGATTAAAAGAAGTGAACTTATCACAAAGCTTTGGAGGTGCTGCATACGATGGAAATACGCAAAGAGAATCTCAATTAGATACTGCAATTCTTATCAATGTAGTTGACTCATTAAGCTTACAAGTAAAAGCACATTTCTATTTCCCTGATGGTACTACAGGTGAAGAGCTTGATTTAACAAAAACAAATGAAGTTCAGGCAGGTAGAATGGTCAAATATACGTTGACAGCTATTGGTGAGCCAGCAAGAATTGTTTATAATTTTGGAGGCGGTGACCCAAGTTCTGTTACCTATATTGAATCTGAAATTGAAGATGGCACTGCTGCAGAAACAATTGTACAGTACAAGCAATTAGGTACTTTCTCTACCACTGTATTAGGAGATAGACCAAGACCTGCAGGAATAGATACTTTAAATTTCATCAATACAATCAATGTAATTCCTTCAAGTGATCCGTTATTATTAACCGATGTTTATGTGAAAGATGGCTTCATTGCATTGGATTACTCTAGAGAAATTGAGCCAGCGTCTGTTGATCCTTCAACTTTCTCAGTACACTTAACAAACGAAGGAAAAGGTCTTGATATAAATCCTGCAGTTTTAACTGCTACTGTTGATCCAACAGCAGGAAATATTGTATTGATTGCTTTAGATGGCGAGAATATTTATGATGATGATGTAGTGACAGTTACTTACCAAGGTGGTATTTTACAATCTACTGATTTTGTAGCTGCAGATGAGTTTATAGATGAGCTGCTTGTACATAGACCAAACAAAAATATTCTAGAGGATAGTGATTATCACTATAGTATGGAAACTTCAACAGGTTTAGATTGGCCAAATGGAGGCTGGGGAGCACCTTTCGACCATTATGATTTCACTATTTCAGACACTGAATCATATCACGGTTCTAAATCAGGTAAATTAGTTTTACCTCCGGGTAAAGGTTCTGCGTTCTCAAATAATAAGACATTCCCGTTAGAAGCAGGTAAATCTTATGAATTTGGAGTTTGGATTAAAGTTGAAAGTGGTGCATCTACAATTGATGACGCAGCAGGAGAGGTACCTTCTATTTTAGTATACACAGCACCAGATACAGATTGGGGAGCAGGCAGATTCAATATCACTACAGAAACTCCAGAAGGTGAGTGGATCTATGCTAGAATGGATTACTACACTGCAAAAACGTCTACAGATTTCACTTTTACTTATAGACCATTTAACTCGGCTAATACTCAGGATTTAGTATTATACATGGACTATGTAACAGTGAGAGAAGTAAACTTAAGACCATAATTACAATTAAGAAGCAGCTATATTTTGCATGTTTTATTATAGATGCTTCCTACTTGAAAGTTAGTTAGGTTTGAATAAATAATGGAGGTTGCCGGAAGGTAAGCCCGACGGCAACCTCTTATTCTAAAAAGAAAAAACTTGGTGAAAATAAAAAATGTCATGCATTAAAAAATGACTATGTTGAGCGGTAAAAATGGATAGGAACTAATGAAAAACTTTGTGTATAGCATATTGGCCCTAGTAATATTAGGGTGTCAAGGAAAAGCCCCAGAAGTTCAAAGGGAATCAGATTTTAATTTTGATTGGCAATTTGCACTTTTAGATACTAGTCAGTCTGATTTGGAAACTGATAAAATCCCTTCCACTTCCTGGGAAGAGGTAAGATTACCTCATGATTGGGTGATAGGAAATCAGTATGATTCGGCAAACCATGAATTTGCACCTGCTACGGGATACATTTATGGCGGAGGTATAGGATGGTATAAAAAGGAATTTGAATTGCCTTTAACTGACAATCAAAATGCATTTATTCTTTTTGATGGAGTTTATAACAATTCTGAGGTTTACCTTAATGGTACAAAACTAGGATTTCATCCTTATGGTTATTCACCTTTCCATTATGAGTTAACGCCTTTTTTAAAGAAAAGCGGTAAAAATGAACTATTAGTCAAAGTAGATCATAGCAATTTTGCAGACAGCAGATGGTATACAGGAGCCGGAATCTACAGAAATGTTGAACTGATTGTAACGGACAAATTACATGTACCAGTTTGGGGTACTTTTATTAAAACAAATATTATTAACGATCAATTAGCTGAAGTAATCATTGAGACAGATATTAATAATGGTTATTCAAAAGAAAAAGATATTAAGTTAATCCACGACATTATCGATCATAAAGGAAATATCATTGCTTCAATTTCATCTAATGAAAAGGTAAAAGCAAACAAGAATAAATTGGTAATTCATTCGACTAAACTAGACAAACCAAACTTATGGGATGTAGACGATCCATTCCTTTATACAGTTAAGACAAAGCTAATAGACGGCGATAATACAACTGACGAACTAACAAACAAATTTGGTGTAAGAAGTATTGCTTTTCAGGCAGACTCCGGCTTTTATTTGAACGGACGTAATATGAAAATTAAAGGAGTCTGCCTTCACCATGACGCCGGTTTAGTGGGTACTGCTGTGCCAAAAGATGTATGGAAAAGAAGATTGCAAATCTTGAAAGATGGTGGTTGTAATGCCATCAGAGTAGCACACAACCCAGCTTCAAGTGAGTTTTTGGATTTGTGTGATGAGATGGGCTTCTTAGTGCAGGACGAGTTTTTTGATGAGTGGGATTATCCAAAAGACAAACGATGGAATCAAAAAGAGAAATCTAAAAATAATGAGACAGAAGGTTATGCAAACTACTTCCAGGATTATGCAGAAAGTGATTTGAAAGCAGTGATATTATCACATAGAAATCACCCCTCTATTTTCCAATGGAGTATTGGCAACGAAATTGAGTGGACGTACCCTCGTATCTCTCAAGCAACAGGTTTCTTCAATAATATGAACTGGAAAGGAAATTATTTCTGGTCAAAACCTCCTCACTCAAGAAAGAAGATTCAAGAGGAGTTAGCATCGTTGCCAAGACAGGAATACAACATTGGTTCAACAGCAAGAAAATTAGTACAATGGACAAAGGAAATGGACACAACTCGTCCAGTAATTGCCAACTGTATTTTACCGTCAGCTTCACACGAGACGGACTATGGTAAGTCTTTAGACATTGTAGGTTATAGTTATAGAAGAGTATTGTATGATTACGGCCATGAAAACTATCCTGATAAAGTTATCATGGGTACAGAAAACTTGGCACAGTATCATGAGTGGAAGGCAATCATGGATAGACCATTTATAGCTGGTACATTCTTCTGGACAGGTATTAATTATTTGGGAGAAATCAGAGCACCTTGGCCAAATAAGGGTAATGATGCTGGAATGGTCGACTTTGCAGGATTCACAAAGCCTTCTTACCATATGATTAAAACGCTTTGGGATGAAAGACCTCATACGTACATCGCAACGCAGGTACTTTCAAAATCGATCAATAAAATCGATAAGAAGACAGGTAAAATGGTAGCAAAAGATTCTGAAAAATGGAAGACTGCACTTTGGGAATGGCATGATGTCAATAACCACTGGAATTATGAAAAAGGGGAGATGATTAGCGTAGAATTATATTCTAATGCAGAGGAGATTGAATTGCTGTTAAATGGTAAAAGTTTAGGAACTAGACAGCTTGAAGAATTTGAAGATCATATCTACAAGTGGGGAGTACCGTTTGAAGAAGGAACTTTAACAGCAGTTGGCAAAAAAGATGGGAAAACGTTTACTACTGAATTAATCACAGCCGGTGAACCAGTAGCCGTTCAACTATCAATGGATAAAAAAGTACTTGTGAATAATCAATATGATGTGGCTCATGTAGTGGCACAATTAGTCGATAAAAACGGCAATCCAGTCAAACATTTAGAAAAAGTTATTGATTTTGAAACACCATCTTACCTAAGAGCATTGGGTGTGGATAACGGTTCAAATACTAATGTACAGCCTCATGTTTCTAGAAAAATTGAAACAGATCAAGGTAGAGCATTATTGGTATTACAATCCACAGAAAAGCAAGGGAAAGTGGAAATCAAAGCTACTGTTGACGGGTTGGACGAAGACAAAGTACTACTAACTATTAGTACTGAAAAGGATGATAATGAAGAAGTATTAGCAGAATTAAACTAAAAAAAAGACGATGAAAGCAGCATTTTATGAATCGAAAGGGAAGATTACTGTAGGAGAAGGAAAACAAATTACTCCAGGTAAAGGGGAAGTAAGATTAGATGTAGCCTATTGTGGAGTATGTGGAACTGACGTTCATATTTTCCATGGAGTGATGGACCAAAGAGTTGCTCCTCCACAGACAGTAGGACACGAAGCTTCAGCTGTTGTGGCAGAAGTGGGTGAAGGTGTTGAAAATGTAAAAGTGGGTGATAAAGTTGCCGTTAGACCTTTACATTTTGGAGAAGAGCATCCTTTCGATAAAGGCTTCAAGCATGTAGGTAAAAACTTGAAGTTTATTGGAATTGACTCAAGCGGTGCATTCCAAAATTCATGGACAGTTCCGTCTTATACTCTGCATAAATTACCAGAGCAATTAAGCCTAATGCACGGTGCATTTATTGAGCCTTTAGCAGTGGCTTGCCATGATGTGAAAATTGGTAGAGTAGAGAAAGGTGAAAACTGTTTGGTAATTGGCGGTGGTCCTATCGGAACATTGATCGGTTATGTTTTAAAAGAAAAAGGAGCCAACGTATTCATTTCTGAAGTAAATGAAACACGTCTTTCAATGCTTAACGAGTTAGGTTTTACAACAATTAACCCTGCTAAAGAAAATCTTTCTGAAAGAATTTCTGAATTAACAGGTGAAAAAATGATTGATTGTGCGTTTGAGGTATCGGGTTCAGCACCAGGTGTTCAGACTATGACTGAAGTAGTCAACGTAAGAGGTAGAATTGTGATGGTTGCTATTCATGGTGGTGAGCAAAAGCAAGTTGACTTATTCAAATTCTTCTGGTCTGAAATCGAATTATTAGGAGCAAGATTATACGAAGAAGATGATTATGAAGAGGCTATTCGAATTGCAGATTCAGGTTTTGTTCCATTCGAAAAATTAATCACTAAGGTAGATTCTCTAGACAATATTCAGGCAGTATTTGATGAAATTGATCAAAATCCTGAAGGGATGAAATACCTAATTAAGTGTAACGACAATTAATCGTAGGGGCAGACCTGCGTGTCTGCCCGAATTAAAAAATATCAAACATCGGAAAAAAAATATCATGAGTATTCTAAACAAATTCGGACTAAACAATAAAGTAGCATTAGTAACAGGTTGTAAAAGAGGTATTGGTAAAGCAATGGCAGTAGGTCTTGCTGAAGCAGGGGCTGATATTATTGGCGTTTCTGCATCATTAGAATTGGAGGGCAGCGATGTACAAAAAGCTGTAGAAGAAAAAGGAAGAAAATTCAAGGCTTACCAGTGTGACTTTTCAGATAGAAAAGCTTTATACGATTTCATTTTAACAGTAAAAGCGAACCATCCACAAATTGATATTTTGGTGAACAATGCAGGTACAATCCTAAGAACTCCTGCGGCAGAACACCCTGATGAAATGTGGGATACTGTAATTGAAGTAAACCAGAATGCTCAGTTTATCCTGACAAGAGAAATTGGAAAAGAAATGGTAGCAAGAGGTGAAGGTAAAGTGATTTTCACAGCTTCATTATTAACGTTCCAAGGTGGTATTACTGTACCAGGTTATGCAGCGAGTAAAGGAGCTGTTGGTCAGTTGACAATGGCGTTTGCCAATGAGTGGGCAAGCAAAGGTGTGAACGTAAATGCAATTGCTCCAGGTTATATCAGTACTGACAATACAGAAGCATTAAGAAACGATCCAGAAAGAGCTACATCAATCTTATCTAGAATTCCAGCCGCACGTTGGGGAGAACCAGAAGATTTTGCAGGTCCTGTAGTATTCTTAGCGTCAGAAGCAGCTGCTTATATGCATGGCAGTATTATGCTAGTAGATGGTGGCTGGATGGGCCGTTAATTCATTGACAAATAAATAGGGAATTCATAGAGTGATGGGTGTTTAAATGGATAATACCAAAAGCCCTCTCTTCCCCATCATTCTTTTTCCCTTTATCTTAAAATACCTAAAAGAAAAGCTATGCAGACATTAACAGAAACAGAAATTAAAGAATATAAATTATTCATCAATGGTGAGTGGATTGAAGCTTCTTCTGGACAGACAGAAGATGTCATTAGCCCTATTGATGAAGCAGTAGTAGGTAAGGTACAAATGGGAGATGAGCATGAAGCGAATCTTGCATTGGAAGCGGCAGAACAAGCACAAAAAGCTTGGAAAAAAGTACCGGCAATTGAAAGAGCAAACTTATTAAGAAAATTTGCGGCGGAAATTCGTGCCAACAAACCTTACCTTTCAAACTTACTGACAAGAGAGCAAGGAAAATTATTATCAGTGGCAGAAATGGAAGTGGAAGTAACTGCTACTTTCATTGAGTATGCATGCGACTGGGCAAGACATATTGAAGGTGATATTATCCCTTCTAACAATCCAAAAGAACAAATTTGGATTCAAAAAATCCCTCGTGGTGTGATAGTGGCGATAACAGCATGGAACTTCCCGCTGGCTTTGGCTGGTAGAAAGATTGGGCCAGCTTTAGTAGCGGGAAATGCCATTGTTGTAAAACCTACTCAAGAAACGCCATTAGCAACTTTAGAATTAGGTTTCTTGGCGGAGAAAGTGGGTATCCCAGCAGGTTTGATCAACATTGTGACGGGTAAAGGTAGAGTATTGGGTAATGCTTTGGTGGCAAGTCCAATTACTAGAATGGTAACGATGACGGGTTCTACGCCTGCAGGTCAGCAAATCTTCAAAACAGCGTCTGAGCATTTAGCTCATGTACAGTTGGAATTGGGTGGTAAAGCTCCTGCGATTGTATTTGCAGATGCTGATATTGACCAAGCAGTAGATGCTTGTTTCCACTCTCGTTTTGATAACTGCGGTCAGGTATGTACATGTAATGAAAGAATGTATGTACATGAGGATATTTATGACGCATTCATGGAGAAATTCATGGAAAAAGTGAAAAACATCAAAGTAGGTAATCCATTAGATGCTTCTTCTACAATGGGACCAAAAGTGAATGCTTCAGAGATCAAAAACATGGAGCATCTAGTAGCGAAGTCGGTAGAAGAAGGTGCAACGATTGCATTTGGTGGTGGTAAGCCATCAGGTAGTGAGTTTGAAAAAGGATTCTGGTTCGAGCCAACTGTTATCACAGATGTGACACAAGAAATGACTGTAGTACATGAAGAAGCTTTCGGCCCAATTTTACCAGTATTGAAATTTAAGGAGTTCGATCAAGTAGTAGAATATGCTAACGACTGTGAGTTTGGTTTAGCGGCAATGGTCTTCACGCAAGACATCAAAACAATCATGCAGCTGAATGAAGATTTAGAGTTTGGTGAAATCTATGTCAACAGAGGTCATGGTGAGCAGCACCAAGGTTTCCACAACGGTTATAAACTAAGTGGTACAGGTGGTGAAGATGGGAAATATGGATTTGAGCAATACATGGAGAAGAAAACTTTCTATGTAAAATATTAAGATTGGACTACTGACATGAATACGATAATAACTAGTGTACAAAATAGGCTATTTGAAGTACCTCTTCCGGAGGTGCTTTCAGATGCCAAACACGGAGATCATACACATTTTGAACTGGTTACTTCTACCATTACATTAGAAAATGGAATGGAGGGAACAGGTTATACTTACACTGGAGGTAAAGGCGGAAAAGCGATCAAAGCAATGCTAGATTACGATCTTGGCCCAGCTTTGGTAGGGAAAGATGCCACTCAAATTGATGAGATCTATGATTTTATGGAATGGCACATCCACTATGTGGGTAGAGGAGGAATTGCCTCTTTCGCTATTTCAGCCATTGATATTGCACTTTGGGATATCAAAGGTAAAGCTTCTAAGCAACCACTTTGGAAAATGGCTGGAGGAGTAAACAATACTTGTAAGGCTTATTGTGGTGGTATCGATTTGATGTTCCCGATTGAGAAACTTCTGAAAAATATGCAGTCGTATATGGACAAAGGTTTCAGTGCAGTGAAGATCAAAATCGGTAGAGAAAACCTTGATGAAGATATAGAAAGAATCAAAGCAGTTAGAGAATACATTGGTGATGATATCACATTTATGGTAGATGCCAATTATTCAATGTCAGTGGAAAAAGCCATTGAGTGTGCTGAAAGATTCAAGCCTTACAACATCACTTGGTTTGAAGAGCCTATCATTCCTGATAACTACAAAGGATACGCTGAAATCACAGAAAAGACAGGAGTACCTTTAGCGATGGGTGAAAACTTACATACTATTCATGAATTTGAATACGCAATGGAACAATCAAAACTGTCATTCGTACAGCCGGATGCCTCTAACTGTGGTGGTGTGACAGGATGGTTGAGAGCTGCAAAGTTAGCCAAAGAAAACAACATCCCAGTATGTTCGCACGGTATGCAGGAATTACATGTAAGTCTTGTTTCTTCTCAAGAAAATTCAGGATGGTTAGAAGTACATAGCTTTCCGATAGATGAGTACACAACTCGTCCATTGGTTGTAGAAAACTTCAGAGCTGTAGCATCAGATGAGCCAGGAACAGGAGTAACATTCGACTGGGAAAAGCTAGCACCATTTGAAGCGAAATTACAAGAATATGCATAAACTTATGTGAGGGTAGGCCGATGTGCCTGCCCTGTATTTGAAAAAGGATATTGTATGACCATTGTCCTTTTGAACCAACAACTAATTGGAAAACTATTATTTGAAATGAAATAAGTGTTGGTCTTTGAAATTACTGGAATGATTTTAAGGACGAACAAACCAACCGCAAAGTACAAACAACATGATCAAACAGCAATTATTCGGGGTGCATGAAGGGTACAAAGTGCATCTCTACGAAATGAAAAACAAAAATGGAATGAGCGTCAAAATAATGACATTAGGAGCGACCATAACTTCCATTCAAGTACCCAACAAAGATGGAAATTTAACAGAGGTAGCCTGTGGGTTTGATCAGTTGGGAGGATATTTTTCTGAGGCTTATAAAGCAAATGCACCTTATTTTGGCTGTACTGTAGGCCGATTTGCCTCTAGAATTAAAGATGGTAAATTTGCAGTAGATGGTGTGGACTACATTTTAGCAACTAACGATGGACCTAATCACCTTCATGGCGGAATCAAAGGTCTTGACAAGCAACTTTGGTCATGCGTCAATGAATTGTCTACAGACGTGGCAGATAGCATCACTTTCCAAAGAAAAAGTGAAGATATGGAAGAGGGTTTCCCTGGTAACGTAGTGGTACAAGTGACTTTTACATTGACAAAAAACAATAACCTTGAAATTGCTTATCATGCAACAACGGATAAGAAAACACCAATTTCATTGACAAATCATACTTATTTCAACCTATCAGGTTTTAAAGAAACAATTGGCGGACATACCGCAAAAATACTCGCAGACAAGTTCTTAAAAGCAGATCCAACTAACGTTCCCGTGGGAGAGATAGAAGAAGTGGCAGGGACCGTTCTGGACTTGACTGAAGGAAAAAAACTGGCTGAAGTATTTGAAGAATTAGAAACAGGATGTGAGCATTATTTCTTATTTGACGATGAAGAACAATTAAGAAGTGTGGCTGCTTTTAAAAATGAAGAAACAGGAATAGCACTGGAAATTTCAACAACTGAGCCAGGAATGCTATTCTATACAGGATATTTTACATCCAACGAATTGCAAAGAGAAAGTGGCGATCAATTTGGCAGATATAAAGCATTTTGCTGTGAGACACACCGTTATCCTAACGGGCCAAATATTGATGGTGCACCAAAAGCATTTACAACTCCAGAGGAACCTTATGCCTCTACTACAGTCTATTCATTTAATTAACAAAAAAATATTGTCGTCATGATCGAAGGAGTTTTATGGTCCATTTTTGCAGGACTGATGTTAGGCTTATATGCCTTACCGGAAAAGTTTACAAAAGAATTTGAATTCGAAAATACATGGGGATTGTTCTTTATGATCAATACCTTCATCATCCCAAATATTGCAGCCTACTTTATGGTAGACAATTTCACGGAAGTACTTGGAGCAATTCCAGGTAATGTCTTGCTTGGAATGGGAGTTGCTAGTTTCTTATGGGGAATTGGTGTGATGATGTGGGGTAAAGCCATTAACTATATAGGATTGTCGCTTGGTTTTTCACTGTTTATAGGTACTATTATTCTGATTGGTTCACTGATTCCATTTATGATTGATGGAATTCCTGAATTGCACGTTTTTGGTACTATCATGGTAGGTATTTTGATAGTATTAATTGGTGTGATGAGTAATGGTAGAGCAGGTATCTTAAAGCAACAAGAGAGTGAGAAGGAATCAGAAGTGAAAAGTGATAACATGATCAAAGGTATTGCAATTGCCGTGATCGGTGGTCTTTTAGCAACAGGATTCAACTATGCCAACACTGTTGGTGGTGGTGTAATCAGAGATGCCGTTGTAGCCAACGGAAATGCAGAGTGGGTAAGTGCCATTGTTGTGATGTATATTATTTACATTTTCGGTGGTTTATCAATCGCCACTTATTTCATTTATCAATTATCGAAAAAGAAACTATGGGGTAATTTTGTAACTGCTCAATTGCCAAGAAATACAGTATTAACAACAGTAATGGGTATCTTCAACTTTGCTGCTTCTGCATTGTTTGCTTATGCCGCTTTCAGGTTGGGACAAAACGGAGGTACAGTAGGTTATGCAATCTTCAATACAGTATCTGTGGGTGTTGCAATTGTAGGTGGTTTAATTACAAAAGAATGGTTGGAAGCACCAAAGCAAGCCAAAACGTCCCTATATGTTGGGTTGTCTTGTATGGTGTTGGGCATTACAGTAATTGCATTTGGAAACAGCCTAATTTAATGTAAACGGGTAGATACTGAAGTCTGCCCGTTACAAAATATTTTTTCAGTTAGTATATTATTAGATTATAAGATTAAACAAGAGATGAATTTATTTAAGAATATTGCAGGTACATTTATGATTGGTGCTATCATGGCATCATCTTGCTCTAAGTCTACTGGCCCTCATTCGCATACTGATGTAAGTGAGGAAAAAATAGAAATCTCAAAAGAAAAGTTAGACTTCTTGGGTATTACAGATCCCAATCATTTAAGTGCGGCGTCAAAAAGAGCTTTAGCTTGGCCTGATTCATTGACAAATGAGTGGTTTGGTGAATTTACGGTTCATGATTTAAAAGGTGATTTAGCATATGAGGAAGGTGTGGTAAGACGTGACCCTTCAGCATTACTTTATATTGATGGAAAATACCACGTTTATTACTCAAAATCTGTAGGAAAAACTCAAGGATTTGGTGGTGATATTGAAAAAGAAAAAGTATTCCCATGGGATCGTTGTGACATCTGGCATGCCACTTCAACTGATGGATGGACATGGAAAGAAGAAGGACTTTCTGTTGCAAGAGGTGAAAAAGGTACGTTTGATGACCGTTCGGTTTTCACTCCTGAAGTAATGGAGTACGAAGGAAAATACTATTTATGTTACCAAACAATTAAGTCGCCTTATAACGTAAGAACGAAAAACCAAGTAGGGTTAGCTTATGCAGATTCACCTTATGGACCTTGGACGAAATTAGAAGATCCTATTTTAAGTCCTGCTGACAATGGTGTTTGGAAAGGTACGGAGCAAAACCGTTTCTTAGTAGAAAAGAAGGGTGATTTCGATAGCCATAAAGTACACGATCCATGTATCATCCCTTACAAAGGTAAATTCTACTTGTACTACAAAGGTGAGCAAATGGGTGAGGCAATCACTTTCGGTGGACGTCAAATCCGTCATGGTGTAGCGATTGCAGATAATCCGTTAGGACCTTATGTGAAATCAAAGTATAATCCTATCTCAAATTCAGGTCACGAAATTTGTGTGTTCAAATACAAAGACGGCATCATGTCATTGATCACAACAGATGGTCCTGAAAAAGGAACTGTTCAGTTTGCTAACGATGGTATCAACTTTAATATTCAAGCTGTAATTCCTGGAGCACCGCATGCTATGGGATTAAACAGAAGCTTAAACAGTGATGAGCCTTTCTCAATTTTCGGATGGGGTTTAACTCACCGTTATGTATCGTATGATTATCAGCATATCAGACGTTTCCAAGGTAAGAGAAAAACATCTCATACTGCCAAAAACGAAAAGTCAGCAAAACAGCCTAAGGCTTCTAGATAATCATTGAGGTTTTGTGAAAGAGGCTATCGCAAAACAAAAAATATCTTTTACCCACGAGTGAGATTGTGGGCTTTTGGATGGGTATTACACTTAAAGTATATAAAAGTGACGTATCCAAAAGCTCATGATTTCATTCATGGGATACATTGCAAATCATGGCAAATGAAATGAGTGAACTATGATTCATCATCAACTTCTAACGCAAATGAACAATATGAAATATATTATTATTACCATACTTTACTTACTATCTTTTCCGGTACTGGCGCAAACATCTAAGGTAGATGTGAACCTTAATGTGAAGCATACAGTTGGTGAAGTGTCTACTTTTGAAAGAGAAAAATTTATTGGCGTACATGCGGGCATCAGAGAAAATGATTGGACAAAGTATGGTGACGCCAAACCATTAGATATCAAGGACGATTTTATCAATAAGAAGAACGTGTATTTTGGTAGAAATACAGGTACAATCACTTGGAACATTAATTCTGTATTAAATGAAGATCCCAATAGACCGGGTTTTGTTGATTTGGATCAATTAAGAACGGAAGGGGAAAAGCATAGAAATAATTATTTAAATAATTCAGATTACCACAGTTACGCAGATCGAAACAAATCACACATTTTGGCCACTCAATACCACCCGTTTTGGCCTGATGGTAAACTAACAAATAAAGGATGGGCATTTTCTCAGAGTGATACAGAAAGCGAGCCTTTCGGTACTGCAACTGGTGAATACTGTGCGCATTTTATCAAAGAATTTTATGGTTCAGGATCAGAAGTAGCTCCAGAATTTTTTGAGGTGATCAATGAACCGGTTTACGAAATGTTTGGCTGTGAAGACTGTGGAGAAACTGACGAAGGATTAGAGCAGATCTTCAAATATCACAATACAATAGCACAAGAAGTAAAGAAAGTCAACCCTGATCAGAAAGTAGGTGGTTTCACTACTGCTTTCCCGAATTTTGATTACGACAACTTCCAAAGATGGGAGAAACGTTGGAACAAGTTTATGGATATGGCAGGTGATAATATGGATTTCTGGTCGATTCACCTTTACGACTGGCCTACATTCCAAAACAAAAGAATCATGAGAAAAGGAAGTAATCTTGAGGCTACCTTGGACATGATGGATCATGCGAGTTACGATAAGTTTGGAGTTGTAAAACCTACATTGATATCAGAATATGGTGCTCAAGTGCACACAATGATGAATCAACAATGGTCGGCTGAAAGAGATTGGTATTATTTGGTTTCAACAAACTCTATGTTGATGACATTTATGGACAGAACCAATACTATTGCAAAGGCACTTCCTTTTATTGTGCTGAAAGCAACTTGGGGTACAGTGGGTGATGTTCCTTATAACTGGAGATTATTAAGAGGAGAAAACGAGCCAGGGAGTCTTTCGGGAACATGGGTTTATACAGATTTGGTGAAATTCTATGAACTATGGACAGAAGTTGAAGGAACAAGAGTAGACCATATTTCTGAGAATGTTGATATTCAGACTGACGCGTATGTAGATAGAAATATTGCTTATGTCATTATGAATAACTTGACGTTGGAAGATCAATTGATAGAATTAAATGTAGCAGGGTTAGGAGATGACAATGTCGATAAGGTGGAAATAAGACATCTTTATAGTAATGGAGGAGTTCCTGTTATTGAAGAGAATTCATACAATGCAGCACCTTCTCAAGCGGTATTAAAACCTGAGTCTACAATGATCATTCGTTATCAATTGAAAGCTAATATTGATATCAATGAAACATCTGATGAGACAAAATATTTTGCATCTACTTATTACCAGCCTATCACAAGTGAAGCCATGACATTTGATTTGTCAAAAGTAGAATTGGCAGAAAATGGGGAAGCAGTATTGAGAATTGGTTTAGGTAGAGCACATCATCTTTCTTTAAAGCCTACAGTAAAAATTAATGGACAATTATTGGATGTTTCTCAAAATATCAAAGGTGACCTCCAAGAGGAAAGAAGATCATTCTTTGGTGTAATAGAGATTCCTGTGGATTATGAATTACTAGAGGAAAGTAACACGGTAAGCATACAATTCCCAGAAAGTGGTGGTCACATCAGTAGTGTGAATATGAGAGTGTATAACTTCAGTTTGCCTATTGAAAGATCATTTGATGCTACTGAACCACCAACAAGCATTTCAACAGAAAGTTTAGAAGAGCAAATTGTATTGTTCCCTAACCCTTCAAATGGTGGAAATGTAAAGTTATTTTTCAAGGGAGGTTTGAAAATGGATGCTATTCGAGTAATGGATATTGCAGGTAGAACTATTGAGACTATTGTTCCAGAAGGAAGTGAAGTCACAATCAATACTTCTTCGTTGAAATCGGGTATTTACCTTATTCAAGCAAATGTTGACGGAAAAGTAGTTTCAAAGAAATTGATGGTAGATTAATAAAGGCAGGATGAAAAAGATAGTAAGTTTTGGAGAACTCTTGATCAGATTGTCATCTCCAGGAAATCAACGATTACAGCAAACCAAATCGCTGAATATTGATTTTGGAGGAGCTGAAGCCAATGTGGCAGTTTCATTGGGTCAATTTGGAGATCAGGTGAAGTACGTGACAAGAGTACCCAAAAATGATATGGTGCTGAGTGCAGTGAGACACTTGAACAGCTTTGGTGTAGAAACCTCAGATATACTTTATGGTGGCGATAGAATGGGTCTGTATTTTTATGAAAATGGCTCATGTGGAAGATCAAGTAAAGTGGTGTACGATAGAGCTTATTCTTCTACAGCTACCTTGACAAGAGGAATGCTGGATTGGGATACTATTTTCAAAGATGCTGACTGGTTTCATTGGTCGGGTATCACTCCGGCAGTTTCTGAAGGTGCCAAAGAAGCACTTTTAGAAGGCTTGGAAGAAGCCGCCAAAAGAGGCTTGAAAGTTTCAATGGATTATAATTTCAGGGGCAACTTATGGAAATGGGGAAAGACTGCTGAGGAAGTAATGCCAGAGTTGATGGAATACAATCATGTGATGTCAGGTACTCATCCTGATGTTGATGTATTGAATGATACCATTGAAGATTATCACTTTCAGCTAGAAGGAGATAAGATCATGAAGCGTTTTCCCAATTGTCAAATCGTAGTGTTCACTTCAAGGGGAGTTATTTCAAATAATCACAATACATGGAGTGGTGCTTTGTATGATGGAAAGCAAGTATATAGAAGTCAGCAATATGATCTAACACATATTGTGGACAGAGTAGGAGGAGGAGATTCCTTTATGGCGGCTTTGATTTATGGATTAAGAAACATCGAAACATTACAGGAAGTGATAGATTTTGCTATCGCAGCCTCTGCCATTAAGCATACCATTGAAGGAGATCAGAACATCTGTTCTGTAGAAGAAGTAAAACATTTTATAGCTACAAACGGAACCGGAAAAATAGTCAGATAATGAAATTTTCAAGAATAGAAGTTGCTTTAAAAATGAAAGAAACGGGTTTTGTTCCTGTATTCTTTCATAAAGATGTAGAAGTAAGCATCAATATTTTAAAGGCATGTTATGAGGGTGGAGTGAGAGTATTTGAGTTTACCAATAGAGGGGATAATGCTCATGAGATCTTTAGAAAACTTATTGATTATAGAAATGAGTTTTTACCAGATCTCGCTTTAGGAATAGGTTCAATCATTGATGCTCCTACCACCGCACTTTACATACAAACGGGAGCCGACTTTGTGGTCTCTCCTATTGTCAATGAAGAAATGGCAAAGATCTGTAACCGTAGAAAAGTGGCTTGGAACCCAGGTTGCGGTACTATTTCAGACATTTCAAAAGCAGAAGAATTGGGTGCTGAGGTAGTAAAAGTTTTCCCTGCTACACAGGTTGGTGGACCAGGTTTCATCAAAGCTGTGAAAGCACCAATGCCATGGACTAATATTATGCCCACAGGCGGAGTAAAGCCCACTTTTGAAAACTTGAAGGACTGGTTTGATGCAGGAGCCTACTGTGTAGGAATTGGAGGGCAGTTATTTGTCAAGTCAGAAGACGGAACGTTCGACTTTGAGCAAATAAAAAACTTAGTTCATGATGTACGAATATATATTGAAAAATTACAGTGTAAAACTGTAGATGTTTGATCACATTATTCATTCCATTAAAGAGGGCCATTTTTTTGGTCCTTTTTTTTCTTGATATTCAATTATGAATAAACTTTCTAAACTCTACTTTTAAGCTTCCTTTTTCTATTGATGAAAAATATAGCAAAAAATCTAGACTTAGGAGTCAAAAGCTAAATTCTACTCCTTTCGCCTCAATGATTTTAAACTCGCTAAAACTCAAATAGAAAATCATTTTTATAGGCTCAATCCATGAAATTCTTAACGCTTTTCTCTTCAAGGTCGGATGAGTACTACTAAACTAAAAGATTAAAATTCCACTATTATGAATGTTTAGCAAAAGTAGAATTCGTGACTAAAAGAGGACAAAAATTTAATTAAAAATAGAAATGAAATGAGACAATTACTTTTACTCACTTTGATATATCTATCAGGCAACTCACTCTTTGCACAAAAAGATAAACCCCAAAATATCATTATCATCCTCTCAGATGATGCAGGATACGCAGATTTTGGTTTTCAAGGCAGTACTGTTATGAAAACACCAGTATTGGATCAATTGGCAAAAGAAGGAACAGTTTGTACGCAAGCCTATGTGGCAGGAGCCGTTTGTGGACCTTCCAGAGCCGCATTATTAACCGGTAAATATCAACAGCGATTTGGTTTTGAAGAGAACAATGTTCCTGGTTATATGCAAAATTATTGTTTAGAAGATGATGATATGGGCTTGCCTTTAGAAGAAACAACAATTGCCGATTATATGAAATCATTGGGATACACTACGGGTATAATTGGAAAGTGGCATATGGGAAATAAAGACCAATTCCATCCTTTGAAAAGAGGTTTTGATTTCTTTTATGGATTTAGAGGAGGAGCAAGAAGTTATTGGGCTTTCAACAACAAGAACCCTAATCATAGAGAAGAAGATAAGATGGAACGTAACTTCAAAAATTATGAAGAGCCTGATGAATACTTGACAGATGCATTTGCCAATGAAACCATCGATTTTATCTCAAAAAATAAAAGCAAACCCTTCTTCCTATTTTTATCTTACAATGCTGTTCACGCTCCAATGCATGCGAAGAAAGAAGACCTTGCACAATTTCCAGAGTTAGAAGGGAAACGCAAAAAATTAGCTGCAATGACTTTGGCAATGGATAGAGCTTGTGGGAATATTTTGGAACATTTAGAGAAGGAAGGTTTAGCTGATAACACAGTGATTATTTATACGAATGATAACGGAGGTCCAACCGACGGAAATGCTTCTGACAATAGCCCATTGAGCGGAACAAAAGCGAGTCACTTGGAAGGTGGAATCCGAGTGCCATTTATCATTAAGTTACCAAATCATCAGCTTCAAAAGAAATATTCTAATCCAATCAGCACCTTAGACTTATTGCCGATGTGCTATACTATAGGTGGAGGAAATACAAGTGATTTGAACGGGATCGATGGAGTAAACCTTTTGCCTTATTTATCAAAAGAGAATAAAGAAAAACCACACCAAACGCTCTATTGGAAAAAGGAAAATAGAGGAGCCATTATACATAACAATTGGAAAATGCTCCGCTACCCTGACCGACCTGCAGAACTGTATGACCTGTCAAAAGATATTTCAGAAACCAACAACCTAGCTTCACAATACCCTGATGTGGTCAGAGATTTATACAAAAAGTTATTTGAGTGGGAAACTACGCTAGCAAGGCCACGCTGGCAATTGCAACGCAAATATGAAAAAGCAGCCATGGAACGTATTGATAAATACAAGAAGAAGGCAGTGCATTAGGGCATCGATATTTGATTATAACGATTTTGATTAAAGTAAATACACAAAGTACAAATTCAAAACAATCAATAGAATTAACTATGATTTATTTTTGACTTAGTACTTACGTCAAATAAGATACTTTTTCTTAGCATTCATCCTCTAAGTTTTCAATGACTATATCAAATAGAGCATGAGTTAAGAGAAAGTGTCTTTTTGGTTTAATGATTTTAGATATTTCTGAATAAGTTCTAGCCCAAAAATCACAATAACACAGTGTAGAATGTGTGATTTTGTTTATGTTGTGTTATAGTGATAATTATCATTATTTACGAATGATTAACATTCCTTTAGTCAATTATTTCATCTTCTAATTTTGATTCATTATTAAAAATAAGTCTAAATAAGAATAATGAAATCTAACTTCGCTTCATATATCTTTTCAACGATACTCACGCTATTCAGCTTACATCTCTATGCTGGCAATCCTATTAAGATTAAAGGACACATTACATCTGGTAAAGAGCATATTCCATTTGTAAACATCTCGGTCAACAATGGTCAGTTGGGCACAACAACCGATGAAACAGGCCACTTCATTTTAGAATTGGAGAAAGGTGAAACATATCATTTTACTGTATCTACAGTGGGATATAAAACGATAGAAATGGATTGGGAAGCTAGTACCAATCAAAAAGAATTACATATTGAATTGCAAAAAGACCTTCTAGAATTGAATGAGGTCATTGTATCAAGCAATAGAAGAGCACAAAGTAGAAACGAAACGTCTTCTGTTGTCAATGTAATAGGCAGTGACCTTTTCCAAAGTGCTAACTTTAAAGTAGCAGGTGAAGGTTTGAATTATGTGTCGGGTGCAAGAGTTGAAACTACTTGCGGTAACTGTGGTTCATCGGAGCTTCGCTTGAATGGTTTGGAAGGTCCCTATACTCAAATCTTGATTGATAGTCGTCCCGTTTTTAATGGATTGGTAGGTGTATATGGATTAGAGCAAATTCCGGTGGCAATGGTTGATCAGATTGAAATTGTAAGAGGTGGAGGTTCTGTACTTTTCGGAGCGAATGCTATTGGCGGTACAGTCAACATTTTGACCAAATCTCCTCAATTCAATTCTTATGAGGTGGGAACAAACTTCTCTTCTTTGAATGGAGAAGCGAGTGATTACAACGTTTACTTCAACACTTCATTGATTTCTAAAAATGAAAAAACATCAGGTTATGTTTTTGGTTCATATAGAAACAGAGATTCTTGGAATGCAAATCCGGATGATATCTACTATAAAATTGATGATGATGGTAACCCATACGGTGAGCCAATCAAAGATGACTTCTCAGAAGTAACGGCCTTAGAGACCATTTCAGTTGGAACCAAAATTTATCATCAATTGAATGATCAAAATAAGTTTACTTTTGATGCTAAATATATTAATGATGAAAGAAGAGGAGGAAACAAGTTTGACAAACCTTTTCATGAAACTGATCTAACGGAAGCTATCACAATGCATATTGGTAGTGCAAGTCTTACTCATGATTGGTTTAGTAAAAATAAAAAATGGCATTTGAATACTTATGCTATCGGTCAATTTGTAGATAGAGATAGTTACTATGGTGCACATCAAGCACCTGATGGTTATGGTTCAACAACTGGTAGTACTATTATAGGAGGTTCTCAAATGAGTTATGATATTGGTAAAGTAGCTGGTGGAAAGTCTGTTTTAGTGGTAGGAGCTGAGTTTATCAATGACCGTATTAACGATAAAAAATTAGCATACCTTGATGAAGAAACGGGGCAATGGACAAAAGATGCTACTGTTTCTGATCAAAATTCGAATACTTATGCAGTTTTTGCTCAACAAGAATGGACGAATGAAAAATGGTCTTTATTGACTGGTATTCGAATGGATTATGTAGACATTACTGATTTACAAAACCATGAAAATGATAAGAGTGTTCCTGCTGTAAATCCAAGAGTAAATTTGAAGTACAAGATCTTGAAAAACTTACAAGTCAGAGGTGGTTTTGCAACAGGTTTTAGAGCGCCTCAAATGTTCTCAGAAGACCTTCATATTGAAGTGACAAGCGGTCAAGGAGTAAGAACAGTTTTAGATCCAGACCTTAAATCAGAAACTTCAATTTCTTATAACTTGGCATTGGATTTAGATCAGCAAATTGGAAAGACACAGTTCTATTTCTTAGTAGAAGGTTTCCATACCACCATCAACGATCGTTTTGACAATCAATACCACTACCAAGATGATGGAACGTTGATTTTATTCAAGAGAAATTCCACTTCAAATGCAGTGGTAAAAGGGTTGAACTTTGAAACGAAAATTGCTCCAAGTGAATCATTGATGTTCCAAGCGAATTATACCATCCAATCATCACAGTATGGAGAGGAAAATCAATGGGGTGATGAGGAATCAAGTACTTCAAAAGAGATTTTAAGAACACCAAACCAATATGGTTCATTGACTGCCAATTATAAGATTACAAATCAATGGCAAGCGTCATTGACGGGTGTATATACAGGGAAAATGTTTGTTCCGTATCTGCCAGGTGGTTTCATCAATGGTGAGCTAACAGAAAATGAAGAATTGATTGAATCAGAATCATTTGTAGATATGGGCCTTAAACTAGCTTATACTACAAAATTAACAAAAGGTGCTAATATCCAAATTGGTGCTGGTGTGAAAAATATTTTCAACCAGATGCAATCTAATTTTGTAAGTGGAATAGATAAAGATGCAGGTTTCGTTTATGGACCTTATACTCCTAGAACATTTTATATCGATGTAAAGATTGGGAATTTATTGAATTAAGTTTTTTCTATCACAACATTAGCTTAGTGTAAGTGGGCATGAAATAGCAATTTAAAACATTTTTCATTGTATTGAATTCAATTTTCCGATTCCTTAATTGATAATTTACACTATGATAACACCTTGATATTCAGTTAAAATATCAAGGTGTTTTTTATATGGAATTAACTGATAGTTCACACATTGTTTTATCTCGTTTAGTACTTTTCAACTGAGTTGAATACAAAAGATATTGTTGAAGCTCTTATGATCACTACTCATCTCTATTGAACTAGATATGTCAGTAACTACTAAACAAAAATACAAAGTGGGACTTTGTATGGCAGGTGCAATTTCAGGAGGTGCCTACACCGCTGGAGTAATCGATTATCTCATTGAGGCACTAGATGCTTGGGAAGAGAAAAAGAAAAATGATAACTCCACTTCCATTCCAAACCACGATATCGAAATACCCATCATAGGTGGGGCATCAGCAGGAGGAATAACAGGGGTGATTTTAGCTTCTATTCTCAATGAAAAAATTCCTCATGTAAGAGAAGTGAAAAGTAAAAATATCTTAGAAAATATTACGACCAACAAACTATATCATAGCTGGGTAGATCTAACCAATGTCAATATGTTGAGTAGAATATTAGATACCAAAGACCTGAAAAGAACCAAAAAACTAGATTCTCTTATCAATTCTGATTTTATTGATGAAATAGCAGACAGAGCGATCAAAAATTGCAAGAATGAGCTAAAGAGAAATTATATTCCCGAAGACCTTAAAGTTTTTGTTACGCTTACGAATCTCAACGGATACGATTATAAATATTCTTTCAAAGGAAATGGAAAAAAATCAGACGATTTTTATGTAACGTACCACAACGATTTTGCTTGTTTTAAACTTGCCAAAGATGTCAAAGATTACAGTGATGATGGTTGGATTCCATTGAATTTCTTTAAAGACACTTCCCTCAACTTGGACCTTCTGAAAAGGGCCACTTTAGCTACTGGAGCCTTTCCTTTTGGTTTAAAATCTAGAAGTGTTACTCGAAAAGGGAAGTACATTATTGATAATAAATGGATCAATCAAGGTGCTGAGTTGGGTGACATCGGAAAAGAAGAAGAATGCGAAAACATTATTGTAGATGGTGGAGTGATCAACAACGAACCTTTTTTACATGTTGAGGAAGTATTGAAGGAAAAGAAAAATAAAGAATATGTGGTGCTGACAATTGATCCATTTCCTGAAGAAACCACACACGAACGAACAAATAAGAGAAAGAACAAAGAGATTAGAGATATAATGGGGCTCGCAGGACCTTTCTTAGAAACCTTAAGGCACCAAGCCAAGGTTAAACCCAAAATAGAAAATGAAACAAAGAATGCTAGCGCTTTAGAAAAGCATTATATTATTTCTCCTAAAAGAGGTGATTATTCTGGTGAGAAAGCAATTGCTTGTGGTTCATTGGGCGGTTTTGGCGGTTTTATCAGCAAAGAGTTTAGAATCCATGATTATTTTTTAGGCAGGGCCAATTGTCAGAAATTCCTCAAAGATTATTTTACTGTAGATATCCACAAAGAAGAAAATACTTTGGTGAAGGCGGGCTATGAGCAAATGCCTGAAGAGGAACAAAAGAAATACAGAAATGAAAAAGGTGAATACCAGATTATTCCCATCTTTGATTTCGATGAAACTGAAATGTACATGCCCAAATTCGGAAACGGTAATCATTTCCCTTCAGTCAGCACATTTTATCTTTCTTCCTTCCGAAAAGAGATTGGCAAGAGGGTCAAGGCCATTATGAAACTAGCCATTCCGAGTAGAATTACCTACAATATCCTTAAACAATTTTTACCGATTGACATGGTCATCGATTTCCTCACTAAAGAACTCAGCGATTGGCAATTAGTAGATATGCATCCCAACTCAACAGAACAGAGTGAAAGAAAAAGGATAAGGGATTTGAGAAGGTAATTTTTTAATTGTTAATTATTTTTAGTAATACTTATTTGGTCTTATCTACCTATAAGATAAATGATGACTTAGAGATAGAGTTAGTAGGAGGTGATATCTATAAGAATGAAGGTGGAAAGTAAAATAATTTGATTTAAGTTTTTGTTGATAAGTACCTGTTCAAAATTATCTATAGCTTAAATGCATTTGAATTAAACTCAGGTTTCGTTAAAATTTTTCGTCTTAGCTATGGCTAGGACGAAAAATTTTACCTTACCTGAGATCAATTCATTCTACATTTATAAACTATATTTAATTATGATCAGCTACTTATTTTGAAAATTCAAAGTTTTATCATTCATTGGTGTATAACTAATTTCTCCTTGAGTATGATTATTTTACACCCTATACAAAAATCAATAAATCTATTCCCTCTTATATTTATATTTTCTTCATTTTCAAATTTACAGGCCCAAACCATTGGTGGAGTTGAAGAAATTGATGACACCAAAGTGGTAGAATGGAATGTAACAGATGAGTCAGAATATATTGGCGTTTACAGTTTAGGGTATTCTGAAATGGAATATTCTTTGGTGATTCTCAAAGATAAAAATGATGTGGTGGCTCAGATTAAAAGAGGGGGATGGAGTGAAGGTGAACCTATGGCTTGGGTGATCAGTTATGAGACTTTGACTTATACTTTTATAAGAGGCAATAGATTCTTTTCAGATGAGTTTAATGGACAATTTGCAATTTATGATAATGGATCTGAAAGGGTGAGAGGCTTTAAGAGACTGGATTCGTTAGATGTGCATAAAGATTATGAATTTGGACAATGGTCAAGTAAGTTAGAGCATTACTTTTCAGGTCAGTACCCACAAGCTTCCACAAGATTTTTAACTTCTTCTGATCTTGAATCTTTGTCTAAAGAAGAATTACAATTGATGAGAAATGAAATCTTTGCACGCTATGGCTATAAGTTTATTGAAGGCGGAAAGATGGATCAACACTTTCAAGCATTAGAGTGGTATCAAGGGCAGCATGAATCAGTTGATAAATGGTTGACTGAATTTGAAAGAGAAAATATAGAACTTATCCAAGAATTTGAAAAGAAAAGGTAGTAAGTAGCGTCTTATTGAAAATGTAAAGAATTTGATTTTTATTAGAAATGTGTTTTTACTAAATTACGACATCAATTATGTCATACCTAAGAACGCGAGCTTCAATTAGCTGAAGTTACTGATTTCAATTCTTTTACTAAATACTAATGAAACTACTATCACTAATTACTCTTACTTCATTTTTCCTGATTTCCACTAATACATACTCGAGAACTATTGATAGTTTACAGAATTTTTTAGGAAAATATGAAATGCTCGAAAGTGAATATATCTACGAAGATGGACGGTATTCACCTCAGAAATCCATAGCATTAAGTTTAACTAAACAACTTAATGAAAAGGAACTAGTAGTATTACAATCCAGTGAAAATCTATTGGTCAGGTGCTATGCTTTCCAACAACTATGTCTGAATAATTCACTCAAAGTACTTACTGTAATTCAAAATAACATCTCTAATGGATTGAAAATAAGTAGGATTGATGGGTGCCTAATAACAGAGCAATTGTTGATAGAATATTATTTAGAATCATGCTTTACAACATCAAATCAGAGTATCCGAACAAAGTTATTTCATTTGCTTTACTCCTTTGGAAAAACGGATTTACTGACTAAATACACTATAGAGAGGATTCCAGTTAATGAACAAAATTATCCCTTAATAGAAAAAGCGATTTTAGAAGGCGACAATCGCTTCCTTTATTTATTTCTTTCCTACAGAAAAGGGAATTATGATAGAATGATCGAAAAGGCTGTTCAAAAGGATTCAATGAAAATAGCGACCATCGACTTATTTCAATTTATCAACAATGATGTTATTTTGAAAGACCTTTCCATTGTATTTTTAGAGCAAAATGACAGACTCAATCAATTAAGAAGAGAACAGGTTTTTTTGAACTTATTGAAGTTGGAAAAATTTGATTTAGTGATGGAATATAAAGACCTTCCAGAATATCAGAAGCCATTGTATATCGCTTTATATATGACATGCACTTTTCCGGAATTACGTCTAGAATTAGAAAAAAAATATCCATCTTTCACTAAAAGAGCAAGGCAACGAATTGATGGTAATTATCCTTCTGAGTTAACTTGGTAGTCATTATCTAAGAAATAGAATTTTTTCATGTTTAAAACTTACTCTTTCATTTCGCATTCCTCATTTCTATCAAAAATCATAGCATCTACAATTGATTGTAGTAAAAAACTTACTGGAAAAAAACGAATCAACCAACCTAAAGAAGCATAACCTAAATGAATATGCTCTAGTGCTTGACCAACAGCATTCACACCATTTTCAATATGACCATTCACATCAACATAAGTTACTTTTGTAAGGGGCTCTCCTTTGTAAGTAGAAGCAGGCTTAATATCGAGGTGAATACAATTTCTTTTTTGGAACCATTGTTCTATCTGTGAACATTGATGGCAGTTGGCATCAAAATAAATTGTCCCTTTGGGAATTGAAGTTGGAACCCAAAGGAAATACCATTTTGGTACTTCTTTTAAATAATTGGACCAAATATCCCCAAATCGATTTTCCATATCGTCATATTCGTGAAATTCAGAAACACCAATCACATAGGCTATGGAAATAACACTTCCTATAAGGAAAATGGGACTTTGATAATAATAACTCAAGGGTAAAAAAATAAAAGTCATAGACCATTGGATAGGGTTTCTGCAATAAGCATAGACTCCATTTCTTACAAGTTGTTTTGTAGGGTCATATGGAAATGGAGTACCGTTACCTTTAGTGACTAAATCTTGTACAGCAATTAGAGAGGGAAAGGCAATAATCATCAAAATTTGAAATTGTATTGATGACCAGTGGTATGTAGGTTGTGGAATTTGTTTATAAATAAAAAGGAGGAAAGGCAGGCAGACAAAGAATAACAACATCATTATCAAAACTTGAAAAGAAGCTCTTATTCCATTATACTTTTGATGATAGAAAATATAAGCCCAATAATATGCTGGTATAAAAACGAAGGCAATCATTATGATTTCTCCCCATATCCATTGTTCATGTAATTGAAGAATGCCATATTTCTCTAACTCTGGCATTATAATGATATCCACCCATAGAATGATGAGAATTAAAAACTTAAAGTGATGCTTCTTTAAGAACAATGTTGGAATAATACCCCATTGTACGGTCCATAGAAAATAAAAATCATAAGGCATCTTGATTTGATTTTCCTCAGAAAAAGCCCAAAATCCATTTTCCACCAAAAGATAGTTGACAATTGGCAATGTAGTTCCAACATAAATAAGACTATTAAAAATAGCCCAATTTTGTTGAACTTCTTGTTTCTTTTTCAATGAAAGCCATCCTAAAAAAAGAAAAGTAAGTACAATACAAATAGATCTAATTGTTGCTATTTCCATCAAAATAAGAATGGATTAAATGTTGGTTCATTACATTAACTACATAAGATTCAATTGGACCAAAGTACCATTTTGGACCAAGGTCACAAGTATAACTAGAAGTCCAAGTGACAATGCTTTGATGTTCTCGGTTTTCAATTTCTACAGTTACCTTTTTCCAAGTCAGCCAATGATTTATATGTGTGTCATCAGAAAGGATATTGAAGATGATTTTATGGGGTGCTACTTCATCAATCACTAAACTCAATGTTCCAATACCTTTGGTATTCGAAAGAAATTGAATATGCCTTTGATCCCCGACATTCAAACCTTCTCCTTTAATATTTTGTGGTTTAGGAAAACCTAAATTGAAAACCGATGGATAATCTTCTAAGAAATTAGGTTGTTGTTGTAATGCAGAAATAGACACCTGATGATCTAATATTTTTGAAGTAGTTACGGTAGTAACGGAAGGAGCAATGAGCATTTGTGAAGGTTGAAAGAGGACAATAATAATAGGAACTACAACCAAAGTATATGCCTTATTATCCTTTTTCTTATTAATGAGTTGAATGATAAATATGATTAGAAAAGTAATTCCGTAAAAGAGAGGAGCTGATATGATTATACAAATTGTTCCCTCCCCAAATAATATCGAAGCCATTAATAAAAACAGTGTAATTACTTGAAAAGCGACTCCGTAAGCAGTTTTAGGTGTTTTGGAATATTTGATGACCATCAGTGCAATCAAAGCCGGAATACCAATAAATAACAATGCAGTTTGTTCCAGGTGATTATGTTGAATAAATTCAAGCACAAGGCTTGTGATTACTAAAATCCCAATGATGATGTAGAGTCTTTTCTTTGCTTTTTCAGAGTTGGTATTCATGATTTAGAGTAGTCTTTAGTGAAAGAGTGCTGAAGGTAAAGATAAGGCATGTTGAGATGTGATGGTAATTTTCTCTATTAGTTTATGTTTAAAGTAGATAAGATTTTCTATAACGAGTGAAGGAAGTTTCAGTTGAATGCTGTCTCGTTTTCTTCTGAATTTTTAATTTTCTTCTTATTCCTCAATTAAATTTCTTTTTTCGGTAAGGTTCACTTTTTTTGTGCCAAAAAGTAGACCTTCTGATTAAAGGTTGATTGGCATTTTGTTACTAAATTTGATCCTTAATTGATGTGCCGTAATTAGCCATTTTTTACAGATTTACTCCATAAGCTAAATGTACTTCTTAAAAGAGATAGTGACTTTTCAATATCAGACCACCTTGATTGTTTTCTTTTTGATATAACTGAAAAACAGATTTATATAAACGTCAACTACGAAGTTCAAAAGGATCAATTTAACCGTAAAAAGAAGACTCATACAGTAAAGAACCATGCTTTTCTGACACAAATGGATATATCCATTATTTGGGAGAAACATATAATGGGAGTGTGCATGATAAAACTTTATGGGATCAGATCAATCTGTACACCTCTAAAATATATGTGTTGGTGGATTTAGGTTTTCTGGGTATTGAACAATTGTTAAAATTATTTTTCTTTCCTGTATCTCAAACTATGTGAATTGGTTGCACAGTACCCGCTTAAGTTGCAGAAAATTTACAAAAAAGTTGATTTAAATATGAGAAAAATAATAACACTTTTAATCTGTTTGGTCAGTATTCAAGGTTTGGCTCAAGTAAAACAAACCAAAGTGCCTTACAGAGATGTTCACAATGCGGGTGTGAAGTATATTGATATTAAAGTGAATGGAGTACCACAGACTTGTATTATTGATACTGGAGCGTCTGGAGTAACTTTAAATAGAAAAACCTTTATTAGTTTAGTACAACAAGGTGTAATTTATCAACATCACGTGACAGGTAAACGACAGGTAGCACTGGCTGATGGAAGTTTGGTTGAAGTTTATACGTTTAAGATTAGTCAATTACAGATAGGAGATCTTATTCTTCGGAATATTGAAGGCTATATCACGCCTTCAGATGATGCCGCCTCATTATTAGGGCAAAGTCTATTGGATCGTTTCGGGAGTGTGACGTTTAACAATCAGGCCAAACTATTGGAGATAGAGTATACACCAATCAGTTTCTCTTCCCTTAAAAAAATAAAGCTAATTCCTTGCTTAAAGGAGGATCAGGTTATTGTGAAGCAACTTCTAACCTCCTTACAGCAACAAAAAGAATTACAACAGATTGATTTTGAAATTGAAAATCAACTTCCTCCTCAAAATGCTGTAGACAGGGTGTCTGAAGGCAGTATTGCTCTCCGCTCCTTCAGTCAAGAAGGTGTTGAAATGACGAAGTCTGATGGTTTTCTGACTTTTTTTGAAACTTTTATCAAGTCACATTCAGGTCAGTTTTTGGAGCAACATGTCTATGATGAGAATATGACATTTTATTATGCAAATGAAATGCAAGGTTATTTAGAAGTTTGGGTAAGATCAAAATAGGTTATGCATAAAATATTTTTCCTCTTTCTGTTACAATTGTTTTCGTACTGTACTTATGCACAGATGGTTTATCATTTTGATTTTAACCATACATTGACAGATAAAGTTTCATCAACAACACTTGTAGCTAATCAAAGTGTAGATTATACAAAGGACCATTTTCTAATGGAATGTGGAGGGTTGCGTTTTGAACATAATACTGCTTTGGAATGGAAGGATAGTCGCTTCTCTTCAAAAGTAAAAAAAGAATTTACAATAGCGGTTTGGGCAAAAGCAAATGCCCCTGAAGAATGGGATGATCTTATATGGTTTACCATTTTCTGTAAGGGAAAGCAAGGAAAAGAGGGTATTAATAGTCCACAACTCCGTTTTCAAGTGACTTCAGAAACAGTATCACTCTCTACAGATAATACATGGAAGAAAACCAATCTTTTTCTGCCAGATGTTTGGTATCATCTTGTGGTTAGCTGTAAGGGAAATAAGGTTGAGTTTTATGTCAATGGAAGAGAAAATGCACAGTTTGAATTAAAAAAAGGATGGATATCCAATAATGACCCGCTTTATATCGGGAAAGATGTTCCTGGAAACTTGGAATATTTTGATGGAGTAATAGATGATTTCAGAATGTATAATAAAGCACTTTCTCCTTCAGATGTACTTTCACTATTCAATGAACCCATGATGAAAGGAGTTAATTTTTGTCATCCAACAACACCGCTTGTTTCACAGGTACAAGTACAGCAAACTGTGATTGTACCCAAAATAGATACTGTTTATCAGAAGATCACCATTACCAAAATAGATACTGTACATATTTATCAAACCGATAGTATTTACAATAAGCTATCAGAGCAGTCAGGTGCTCACTTTGTACTGGAACATTTGGAGTTTTATCAATCGTTGCCAGATTGGAAGCCTTCGTCGCTACCTACCTTGAATAAACTTTTAGATTATTTAATCAAAAATCCAACTATTAAAATACAACTAGAAGGGCATACTGATAACAGAGGGGATAAATCTGAAAATCAAAAATTATCAAAACTCCGAGTCAACAATGTCAAGAGATGGTTGTGTCAGAAAGGGGTTGAAAAAGAAAGAATCTCTACGGTAGGTTTTGGAGATAGACGTCCCATTGCTTCAAATACTACGGAAGAAGGAAAAAGAAAAAATAGAAGAGTAGAAGTGAAAATATTATAAACCATGAAAAGTATTTATGTATTGATAGTGTTCTACTTGTATTGTGTCAATTTGGGGTGGTGCAATGAAGCTCAATTTGAAGGTGATCTTGCGTTGCTTTCCCATCCTCTTGATGGGGAAATGTCACCGAAGGAGGTATATGAAACATTTGATGAGTATATTATTAAGTTATCTCAAAGTGAAAAATCTATAAGTCAGCTGAAGCATCAGATTTATTTTTCAGATTATCTGGTGCATATATCTCCGCAATATGAAAATGGGGCTTACCTTATTTTGCAATATGTGAGTACCACTGTTGAAAAAAGGCTGATTAAAGAAGGAACGGAAGCAAAGGAAGTGAAGCCTTTGATGGAGATGCTCAAAGAAAGAAATTTCCTGGTAAGAGTACCTGTTTCTGACTTTTCTAAAGCACAACATCATTTTCAGGAAGGAAATTGGTCCTATCTCAAGAAAAGATTTGAAACTAAAGTTTTGATGGGGCTTTTCCGATTGGAGGAAAACCAAATCATTCTCTTCTATGGAATAATACTTCTGCTATTTCTACTGTTACCTTACCTTTTATGGAAAAGACCAAAATGTAATTTTTAATTATGACTCTCGAAGCCTTAAAACATTATTTTGGTTTTATCATATAAGCACTAGTAGGACAGAAGTAAATGGATATTCCAGATATGTTCTTATACAAATACTGATTGAAAGTAGACGATAGTTTAGTTTACAATGTACTTATCATTAAAACAATAAATATAGATTACAAAACATGAAACAAATTTTATTTACAGCAATAACGTGTATCTTTTTTTCATTGCAGACTAATGCCCAATATAAACTGGGAGGAAAGTTTTCAGCAATGTATGAAGATAACGTTAGGATATTTACGCTTCATAAAAATAACATCCGTTACGGTTATGCAATATGGATGAATAGAGGCAGCAGTGGGAATAGAGTAAAGGCAAAATATTTTGCATCAGGAAATGCCTATCAGAAATATAGTAATTGGCTCTCTGGAAAAAATATCATTTTAGTATCAAGCGGCGCTTATAGTAATGGTTTTGCTAGTTATAATACCCCAATTGGCGTATGTGTTGATAATGGTATAATTGTCAATAAAAAGATTGAAAACAAAATGGATGGTTTAGTCATTGTTGAACACATTGGAGGAATTAGAGTCTCTAATATCAGCGATAATAAATTGTATCTTGGAAGTCTAAATAAGTCTATTAATCCCAAATATGAAATGAATACGTTGCTTAACTGGGCAAAAAGTGAATCTGCTACAGTTTTTCAAACCCACTTATTGATTCATAGCAACCAACTGAAAATCAATTATAATAGCAGTAAAAATGTAGCAACTAGGAGAATACTGGTTTTGGGAATTGATAGCAAAGGGAAAGTGATGCATATCGTGTTTCATATTGTAAAGGATCAAACCTTAATGCAAGTAACCAAGGATATCAAATCAACACTTTCAGCAAGAAATATCAGAGTAGCAGGTGCTTTAAATCTTGATACAGGGGGATGTGATATTTTAGAAGTATATGACGATCACAATAACCATATTCCTACCGTTACAGGTACTGTAGATCAAAAAAAAGCGACCAACTTATTAGTTTATTATTATGAATAAATTATTTATTACGTTCATTTTAGTTTTTGGCTTTTCTTCTGTTTTTGCTCAGAGTTTTTTCCAAAAAGTGATCAATGGCAATCTATATTATGTGTATCAGCTGAATGCTGAAAATAAAGTAGAAACTATCAAAATGTTTTGGAAAAATGAACAAGGCAAAGCGTTGAAGTCATTAGCAAACATTGAGAAAAGCTACCCCAATCAGGAGGTACTTTTTTCAATGAATGCAGGTATCTTTAATCCTGCTCTTGCACCGGAAGGTCTATACATAGAAAATGGTAAAACATACCGTCCCTTAAATCAGAAAAAAGGAAAGGGAAATTTTTATATGGAACCTAATGGTATTTTTTTGGTAGATAAAATGCAAAAAACTGCGATTATAAAAAGTACTCATTGGGAAACCGAGGAGAGGCAGAGCAATGTAAGTTATGCAGTCCAATCAGGTCCATTGTTACTCTATAAGGGTATTATCAATCCAAAATTTTCAACAGCATCTAAATCAAGGTTTATTAGAAATGCTGTGGGAGTAGATGCAGATGGAACAACGTATTTTGTGTGCTCTAAAAACCCAGTAACTTTTTATGAGCTCTCCTCTTTTTTTAGAGATGAACTTGCATGTAAAAACGCACTTTATCTTGATGGGGCTATTTCCAATATGAAGGTTGGTCATCAGTACATACATTCCTCCAAAAGTGCTTTTGCAAGTATGATAGCGGTAGTAAGAAATAAGGAGCATCAGCCTGCTAATTTTACGCAGTATACTTTTCCTTTAGAAGCACAAATTAAATTAGAAGAGAGTAATGAATTTAACCGTATCGGAGCATTTTGGGGAGTATTTTTAAAACATAATAAGCAACTACAGTTGGTAGGAAATTATCAATCCTCAGAACGTTCAACAGTGTTGATGGAAGATGGTCATGTTGTCGATTCGGCTCTACTAAAAAGAGGACAGGTTATTGTTGCAAAGGAAGCTACAGGAAGATATCATTTACTGTTTTCGGAAGATTGGGAGTACCTTTCAAAAGTCAATATTCAAAACGCAGTAGCATTTGAGGATTTACTTTTTAGTAAACAGTTTAATATTAATAATGTAAAAGCTGATCCACTATATCAGAAAGCCATAGTATTAGGGTTAGACGAGAAACAACAACTCAAAATTCTTGAATGCCACCTAAAGTCAGGCTACTTTTCTAGGTCAACATTAATTTATAATTTAAAAGCATTAGGACTTCAGGATGGTATTCTGATAAGCTATGATGAAAATGCACAATTATGTATTCCTAATAGGGTATACAATTGGAATGTGACCATATCGAAAACAATACAACAATTTATAATAATCCAATAAGATGAGAAGATTTATTCAAATAATGATCCTGATAGTAGTTTTAACGGGATGTAATAAAGACAATGCACTGCTGTTTACAAAAAAATATGTCAGAGATTACCAATCTCAAAAAACAAAAGAACTCCAAAATTTATCCATCAAGAATGATTCTCTTTCTGATGTAATTGAAAACAATAGACACTTAGTGACTCAAAAAGATAGCGTTCTTCTCTTACTTCAGGAAGAGTTAGTAGCATCACAGATCGTAGCCTCTGAATTGCAAAAAGAAATAATGGTATTAAAAGAGACTATTCAAGGTTTTAGTCATAGCACAGACTCACTTAACCATCAATTACTTGCTGAACAACAAAAAATGCTGGAGACACAGAGAACATTGAAGGTGCAACTTTCAGCCTTACAACAGGTCATTGTGCAACAAAAACAAGCTATTTCTACATTGGAGTTTCAAGTATCACAAAAGACAAAGAATATAGAGCCTGTGATGACAATGAAAGGATATGGAGGGAAAAAATTTACAGTTGTAAAAATTTCACTTTCAGAATATAAGATACAACTACATCTTCAGGAACAGAGTGAAGCCCAACCTTCCTTAGACTATTTAAAAAAGAAGTTAGATCACATGGGAGAAGATGTTCTATTTTTGATGAATGCAGGTATGTTTACTTCTTCCTATTTACCGAAAGGTTTATACATAGAAAACGGTATTGAAAAAGTGAATATAGACCGAAAAAAAGAAGGGTATGGTAATTTTTATTTGCCAAGCAATGGTGTCTTTTTCATTACTCAGGCCCATGAAGCTAAAATACTAAAAACATCAGCTTATCAATACCCTACACAGCAGATTAAACTTGCAACGCAGTCGGGACCGATGTTGGTTGAAAATGGTGTGATCAACAGTGTATTAGGGAAAGAGTCTCCAAATTTTCATTATAGAAATGGTATTGGGGTTATTGATGAAAATACAGTAGTGATGATCATTTCTGAAGAACCTGTTCGATTCTATCAATTGGCAAGTATGTTTAAAAAATTAGGATGTAAAGACGCTTTGTACTTGGATGGAGCCATCAGTGGTTGTTGGGCAGAAGGCAGGGAAAACCAAAAGGGAAGCAATCATTTTGGACCAATACTATCTGTATGTAAAAAGTGAAGATTATGCTAGATGAAATTGAATCAAGTTTTTGGGAAATTATTGAAGAGTTGGATAATGAAATTCTAAAAGAACAGAAAATAATAGATCAGAGAAGTGCAAAAAAACAACTCTTGGATTTTCAAAGGATCAACCAGCTTAAAAGACAGCGACAGCATATCTTGAAAGTGAGAGACATGTTTCACACCGTCAATAATAACTAAAACCAAAGAGACCTGAATCTAAATAAAGAAATAAGTACTAAGTCAAAAATAAATCATAGTTAATTCTAATTTATTTTTTGTGAGTACAACGCTAAAAAACGTATTAATAGTGGTTCTATTGGAAGTTTTTTGAAGGAAGTTATCGCAAAACAATAAATAGAATTAGTATTAGATAATTTTGAATTTGTACTTATGTCCTGCCCCATGTAACCTATTGATAGCGTTAATTTCGAACTTTAATTACCACTTATTATTGAACTATGCGAATTGGTTGCACACTACATTTCTACTTTTGAGAAATGTTAAATTAAAACAATCAATAATGAAAAAACTATTCTTTTTACTTCTATTCTTTCAGCAATTTTTAATGCTTTATGCTCAAGATAATATTGGGATTGTAACCCATGAATTTAGAGAGTATGATTGGCATGAATCAAAAGAAAGGTTTGTCCTTACAAAAAGTAAAAGTATTCCCTCTTATTTTTATTTTGTTGACGGAACTTTATACTTTAAGAAAGGAAATAATGACTGGCGTCAGAATGAATTGGAATTATTAGAAAAAGAAACAAGGCAAAGTAAACAAACTTGTTTTATGGATAACTTTGGCCAATTTATTAGAATCTCAAAGACTAAAATATCTTTTATGTTTGAATTTGACGGGCAAGTTTATGCAAAAAAGGTGGATTACTATATTTCGAGAAGAGATGATGAATTAGTACAAGAGAAGTTTGAAGAAAGAATGGCAGGAGTTACTGAAAGTACACAATTTAAGAGGTCATTTACACAGTTTAGCTTATACGAAAATGGTCAATGGGGGAAATGGCAAGAAGGTAATAATACAATCGTTTTTAATTATAAAAATACTTCTGATATTTTCGTTTATTTCAATAATGGGAAAAAAGAGTTTCTTCAAAATATGAGCGGTTTTGAAAAAGCCAAAACAAAAGATGGTAATTCTTATCAAATTGCTACTGTATTGGATGATAACGGGAATGAATTACAAATTCAATTATTTGATAGTGGTGATGTTAAGTTTATGTATAGTAATGGCTTTATGATACAATTACATTAATTATTTGCCTATTAGAGCATATTTGAAAAATCTCTTTTAGTAAAAAATTACCCTATCAGAACGTGAGTTTATTAATTTCATCAACTATAGAACCACAATTTTCTCAGAAATTAATAGCCTCAAAACCTAAAATGGAAAATTTTTACTTTTAAAATATATATTCTAAATATGCTCTCAGTACATTCTAGACTAAGTTTTCGAATATTTATAACATTTAGAAATCAGGGAATTTCTGGTTAGCTGTAGGACAATCAACGTTCTTGCAAGCTTTTAAGCTATCCATCAAAAGAAAACTTTCTTTCAAATTTCGATAAAAAACACCTAACACAATGCCAATCAATAAAAATGCTCAGATCCGATATAATGCTCTTGATCGATGTTTTAGGAATACAGGTAAAAAATATTTTATAGATGATTTATTGGAGGAGTGTAATAATAGCTTAGTTGAGCTTAATTCTAAAACTACAGGTATTCAACGTAGACAAATTTTTGATGATATTAAGTTTATGGAAAGCGATAAAGGTTTTCAAATTGAACTTGATAGAATCAAAGATGGCAGGAAGACCTATTATAGATATAAGGACACTACATTTTCGATCAATAATCAGCCTATTAATGAAAAAGAAGCTAATCAGTTAAAGGCTGCGTTTCAGGTGATGAGTCGTTTTGAAGGACTACCCCAATTTGAATGGGTTTATGAAATTAAGAAAAAGCTAGAAACTTCTTTTCAATTGGAAGATAACGAAAGGGAAGTCATTGGTTTTGAATCAAATGTTGATTTGGTAGGATTGGGGTATTTAAGTGAATTATTTGATGCTGTCTTCTATGAAAAAGTCCTTCATATTCGCTATAAAAGCTTCTTATCAGAGGAAGAAAACCAATTTGAACTTCATCCTTACTATCTAAAACAATATAACAATCGTTGGTTTTTGTTAGGACAAGATGAAAGATTTGACACTTTAACAGTGATTGCCCTTGATAGAATATTATGTATTAAAGAAGCCAGAAACGTGGAGTTTATTCCTAACCTGAATATAGATTTCAAGGAATATTTTGATGATTTTATCGGGGTGTCAAAGTTAGGAGATGAGACCATTGTGATAAAATTCTGGGTTCATAATAGCAGAGCACCATATGTTGAGACCAAACCGCTTCATTGTACACAAAAAAAATTAGGGGCAGAAGGAGAAGGGACATTATTTTCTATTGATGTAATCCCTAACAAAGAGTTAGAAACGCAGTTACTTTCTTTCGGTGAAGATCTTTATGTTTTAAGCCCTTCTACCTTTAGAGAGAGAATGAAGGAAAGAGTAATTCACTTGTTTTCATTGTATCAATAGATAGTTATCCTGAAAATAAAAGACCAGTCATAAACTTCAATTATGGCTGGTCTTATTATTTTTAGTAGTCTAGCTTTTTGATCACCCTTGCCGGGCTTCCTACTGCTACAACATTTGGTGGAAGGTCTTTAGTAACAACACTATTGGCTCCAACGGTTGTGCCTTCACCAATTGTGACTCCGGGCATAACAGTTACTCCGGCCCCAAGCCAACAGTTTTTCTTGATGGTGATTTCTCCTGACCTTCCTAAATGCGGGCGAGTTCGGGGATCTGTAGAATGGGTATCTCCAATGAGGTGAACGCCAGGTCCTAGCATTACTCCATCTTCTAAGGTCACTTTTAAGGAATCTAAAATGAGGCAGTTGAAGTTCATGGAGACGTTTTTTCCACAGTGAATATTGAAACCATAATCACAATAGAAACCGGGTTCAATGGCGATGCCTTCGCCTACACTCCCAAATAGTGTTTGAAGTAGTTGTACTTTCTCTTCTTGCTGTGTGATGCTAAGTTGATTGAATTCTTCGCAAAGAAGACGAGCTTCATATCGTTGTTTTAGTAATTCTGGATCATTGAAACAATACAATTCTCCACTAAGCATTTTTTCTCTTTCAGTTTTCATTTCGTCTTAATTTTTAATGTGTTCAATAAGTATATTGTAAACAAAATTACCCTCAACTTTCACTCGACATTTCTATAAGCTTTGAAGGTCCTACTTTCAACCTTCCTTCTTCTTCATTTTTCCATTGATGAAAAACGAAGCAAAAAATCTAGGCTTAGAAGTCAAAAGCTAAATTCCATTCCTCTCACCTAAATGATTTTAAACTCGCTTTGCTCAAACAAGAAAATCATTTTCCTGGCTCAATTCATGAAATTCTTAACGCTTTTCCCTTCAATGCCAGGGGGAGTACTACCAAACTAAAAAAGGTATAAACCCCTTTGGCTCGAATGTTAAGCGTTAGCGTCATTTGTGTCCTTCAGTTCATCAGAAATCTCCTGATTTCTAAGCACTATAAATAATGAAAACTTAGTTTTCAATAGGATAGGTAAGTCATTACTTGTTTATGATTCTCTGGCTTCAAGAGGTAATTGTCCTTCTTTTTCGAATTTAGGATCATGAATTTTTTGAAGCCTATATCCATAAATTCCAATGACGATAAAGCAAATCAGGACGAGCACAAATGAAGCATTGACTGGAGGAATTCCAAGCAAGTTGCCGGTTGCTTCTCCAATATCAATTAATTTACCTTGAAGAGGAGGAAGAAGCGAACCGCCTCCAATCACTAAGATCATTCCAGCTGAAGCAATTTTTGAGTCTGATTTCATTCCCGTTAGTGCAGATCCGAAAATAGTAGGCCACATCATCGACAAACATCCTGAGATGCCTATGAAACTATAAATACCCCATCTGCCATCAATCAGAATTAATGCAAGTGTAAATCCTATGGCCATCAAAGCGACAATTTTAAGCAGTTGACCTGATTTTATGTAATTCAATAAATAAGTGAATAGAAAACGGCATATGCCAAATGTGATCATTGCATAGATGTTGTATTCTAAGGCAACTTGCTCTGATACTTTTTCCGTCATACCCTCGTTCATAAATACACGCACACCATAATGAATAATAAAGGTCCAACACATCACTTCGGCTCCTACATAAAAGAACTGTGCAATAACGCCTTCTTTATATCTTGGGTTTGCCTTCAGTCTTTTTAGTGTTGCTTTGATATTTAAGGGGTCTTTTGTATCAAAATGATTTGGCATACTACTTACTTTATAGATAACGAGAAGTATTATTAGGATTAGGCCAATAAAAATATAGGGTGAGCTGACCACATCTAAATCTTCTAATTGAATCATTTTGAATTGCTCAGGGTTAGCCGATAATAGTGCCTCTCGGGTGGCTGTATCTGCATCATTAAGCTTTACTTGAATGAAATTTTTGGCGGTAAACATGCCAATCAAAGAACCTACTGGATAAAATGACTGGGCTAAGTTTAAACGCTGTGTAGCTCTTGAGGGAGCGCCCATTGAAAGGACATACGGACCGGCACTTGTTTCTAAAAATGACAAACCGCAAGTCATTATAAAATAAGAAATCAAGAAAGGATAGAAGTCTGCAAGCCACGCGGAGGGAATAAATAAAAGTGCTCCTGTGGCATAAAGTCCAAGTCCCATCATTACTCCTGATTTATAGGAAGTTCTTCGGATAAAAATAGCGGCAGGAATGGCCATAGCACAATATCCTCCATAAAAACAAAACTGGATCAAAGCTCCTTCAAAATTACTCATCAAAAAGATTCTTGAAAAAGCGGCGACCAAAGGGTTGGTAATGTCGGCGGCAAATCCCCACATAGGGAATAAAATAGTCACTAATAGAAATGGAAAGATTAACTCCTTAGGAATTAAAGCTTCCTTTTTTTGATTGTTCATAAGGTTGATATATAAATTAGTTTAGCTTTTATTTTCGATTTGTTGATTAAAAGGATACCATGTAACCAACAATTTTTCGAACATGTTTAAACCTACTTTACTACTCGTACAAAATAAATGGGATTTTTTATTAATGAAGAACCACTGCATAGATCACATTACAATCCATTTTCTTCATTCAAAGTATACCATTTCTTTTGTCCTAGTACTGATGATAAAAAAACACTTTCTTTTAAGGGTGAAATTTTATCATTTCAATGGATGTAAACATGTTTTTGTCACATCACAATATTAATGGAAGGAATGAAATAGTGAATTGGTAAATTTAGGGTTTGAGAGGGTAATAAATTGGGGAAATAATTTTAGACCTTTTTTTCAAGTAAATTTTTAGATGTAAAAACGGGTAGACTTGTTAGCCTACCCGCAGTAATGTAGAACAATTATGTTTTCAATTGACTCTAAAAGACTTTTTCATACAAGTCTCTTCTTGCATTCTGCGCTTTCTCTTCATCAAGTTCAAAGATTTCAAAAACGTTATTCTGTATACTTTTGGCCATATCTCCTGTGGGAAGGTTATTACAGTCCAAACCAAAAGGATCTTCTATTTCTTCTCCCATCAATTCAATGCCTATAAATGCAAACATCACCAACATAACAACTGGAATGGCAAAATACCCCATTTGTGGTGTAAGAGCTATGGGAAGTAATAGACCATAAGTTGTAATGAAAATCTTCATAAATACGGCATAGGAAAATGGAATAGGTGTTTTTTTGATCCTCTCACATGCACCAATTATATCCAACAACGATTTATGAAGCGGACCGTAATTGATCAAATCAGGATCTGTAATTGTTCCATTTCTGTGTTCTGTTACAATTTTACTGTAGATCTCCTGAGTAATTGCATTAGGAACGTGTCCTCTTTTACTGTATTTTTTTCTATCTTCCTCTGTCAAATGAATTAAGATATCAAGGTTTGTTCCTTCTCTTAAATGCTCTACCATGGCGTGACAAAAGTTACTGATTCGGACAGCCAAGTAAAAACGCAACTGATGATTTTCTGCAGGAAGAATGGTATGAGCATAAACAGCTAAATTTCTTGTGTTATTGATCAAAGCGCCCCATTGTTTTCTTCCTTCCCACCAACGGTCATAGGCACTGTTTGTTCTGAAAACCAATAAAATACTCAGTACAATACCCAATAAAGAGAAAGCTGAACCAATCACGCTTTGATCTTTCTCAGGGAAAAATTTAAAATGAAGTAACCAAATAGCGGTAGTATATACGCCAAAAAATAAAACGGCTCTCATCACTCTCACCATGGTCCAACTGGTGGCAAGGTGCTTGATGTCCCCAAACCAATTGTCGTTCGCCTTATAGATTATCATAGTTTAATATTCACTTAAATATTTATGCACCAAAGAAATACTCATGGCTCCTTCTCCTACTGCTGAAGCCACTCTGTTCATTGCTCCAGAACGGACATCGCCAGCGGCAAAAATACCAGGTACGGAAGTTTCCAATAAGAATGGATCACGGTCTTCTTTCCAATACTTTTTGAAATCTAAACCATTCAAATCCCTTCCAGTGATGACAAACCCTTTCTCGTCTTTATTGACATTTTCGGGTAACCAATCGGTATAAGGTTTGGCCCCAATAAAGATAAATACGGCTCTAGCATCATAGGTTTCTTGCTCTTTTGTTTTCATATTTTCAATCACAAGCGACTCCAGTTTTTCGTCACCAATTCCCTTTACAATTTGTGTAAAAGGTTTAAGGTCGATGTTGGGAGTAGCATCAATTTGATCAATCAAATACTGGGACATGGTAGAAGAAAGGTCTTCTCGACGGATCAAAATGCTGACTTGTTTGGAGAATTGAGAAAGGTACATAGCACCTTGTCCTGCGGAGTTTCCACCACCTACAACAAAAACATGACTGTCTTTACAAGCATTGGCTTCCGTAGTTGCTGCTCCATAATAGACACCGGCACCCGTTAACTCAGGTAAACCCTCTGTCATCAATTTTCTATAATCCACCCCAGTTGTCAACACCACACTTTTGGTTTTCACGGTTTCTCCGCTATCCAGCGTTAAAACTTTGTATTTATCTACAAAGTCAATGTGATTCACGGATTTAGGATTAAGGAATTCAATGCCAAAGCGAGTAGCTTGTGTGATGGCTCTTCTAGCGAGATCTTGACCACTGAGTCCTTTAGGAAAACCCAGATAATTTTCTATTCTTGAACTTGTTCCTGCCTGTCCACCTGGTGCTTTTTTCTCAATTAATAAAGTCTTCAATCCTTCCGAACCACCATACACAGCAGCGGCCAAACCTGCAGGTCCTGCACCAATAATCACCACATCGTACACTTCTTCTTTGGCTTTCTCATGAAATCCAAGGTTGGACGCCAATTGAGTAGGAGCTGGCTGACGGATAATATTACCGTCTTCCATCACTACCACGGGAAGATCTGCGGAAGTTAAATTGTTATTGGCCACAAGTTGTTGAGCTTCCTCATCTTTGGTTACATCCAGCCATTGATAAGGAATAAGATTGGCGGCTAAGAAATCTTTGATGTCATGAGAGAGTTTTGAGAAAGGGTAACCCATTACTCGAATACCCTTGAAAGTAGGTTGGAATTTTGCGTGCCATTCTGAAAGTATATCATCAATCACCGGATATAATTTCTCCTCCGGTGGGTCCCAAGGCTTCAATAAATAGTAATCAATCTGAGCATCGTTAATCGATTTTATAGCGGCATCTGTATCACTGTAAGCGGTGAGCAATACCCTGCCAGCATTGGGGTAGACGGCTTTGACTTTTTCTAGAAAATCTACTCCTTGCATTTCCGGCATTCTTTGATCACTTAAAAACAGTGCAATCTCGTCTCCTTTGTTGCGAAGTTCTGTGACTAAGTCCAATGCCTCATTGGCAGAGTCTGTGGCTAATATTTTATATTCTTTTTTGTATTGATTTCTCATGTCTCTCTTCACTGCTTGGAGCACCTGAGGGTCATCATCTACGAGTAGTAGTATCGGTTTTTTATCCATTATTCTATATTACTTTTAATTGGAAGTGTAATTCTAAATTCTGTATTACCAGGTTGACTTGTCACCTTAATAGTACCTTCATGTTTATCAATGATTTTTTTTGTGATATCAAGCCCAAGACCTGTTCCTTTGCCAATGCCTTTTGTGGTAAAAAAGGGTTCGAAAATTCTACTTCTAATCTCTTCTGGAATACCTTTTCCAGTATCCGTGAGATAGATTTTTACATTCTCATCATCAAAAGCAGTACGAACTCCAATTGTTCCTTTTTCTTCCAGTGCATCAATACCGTTCGCCAAAATATTCATCCAAACCTGATTCAATTCGCCTGGCATCCCATCAATTTCAGGCAAATTAGGAGCTAATTTCATGTCTAGCTGATGCCCTTGCTTTTGGATCTTATGCTCTAAGAGTTTGACAGTAGATTGAAGCCCTTCATGGACATTCATTTTTTGCATATCCTGACTTCTGTCCATATAGGAGAAGGATTTAATGGAAGTAATCAATGAAGAAATTCTTTCGGATGCTTCGCTGATATCCTGCACCATTTTTTCAGTGATCAACTGACTGCCTACCCATCCTAATGTAGAGGCAAAGTTTTGATCTCCTAGTTCATCATACATTTCTTCCAAATCCTCTTCTTGAATTTGAAAATCCACAAGTGCACCAACAATATCATCCACATCTTCCATACCTTTGTCTTCCAAAAAATCAGTTAAGTCATCTTCTAGATTACTCTTTTCTATCAATGTCATGGCTGTTTTGGGAGCTGTAAGTTTTTGATGTATAAAGGTATTGACGTGATCTATTTCCTCTTCATTGACATTCATGGACATCACTGCTTTGAACCTTTCAGGTACAGAAGAAAGGTGCTTTTTGAGCTCTTTGCCACTTCGGGCCATTGCACTGGCAGGGTTGTTTAATTCATGAGCCAAACCGGCACTCATTTTCCCTAAAGCCATTAGCTTTTCATTTTGAGTCTGCACTTTAGCAAATTCCCTTACCCTAGTGGTCATGGTGTGTACCAAGCATTCGGTGAGTTCGTAATTGTGTCGGATCATATCACCTAACAAATCCCTATGAAGTCGGAAAATGGTACTTTCACCACAAGAATGGCAAAGCATTCCAAATTCTTTTATTCTTGAAAAGGGAAGCACACCAGAAACGGTATTCACACCAAAAGAATCCATGTATTTCTTCCCTTTATCATTAAAAATATAGGTTCTGAATTCTCCCTCAAACACCACAAAAAGATATTCGGCGGGATCTCCAGGCCGGAACATAGGTTCTTTATCTTTGAACGTCTTCAATTCTCCGTGATTTAACAACCACTGTAACTGATCTTCGGGAACGCCTTCAAAAGTTGGGACTGCTTTTAATTTCTCAATAGACATAGTTTTTGTTTGAATAAGAGTGCGTTTAGGTTGAGCAATGTCTATTGAAGATAATTGAATTTTTGCTAATAATAAAAGAAGGTGATTCTTTGTGTTGACTCAAGAATAGAATAAGGTGTTTTTTGAAACTTTAAGCCTCTTATTCAGGAATTGGATTCTTGTTTTGTATTACAATAAGAGATAACTTGTGGGGGGCTTTCAATTATTTAATTTATAGGGAGTTGGGAGGTGTTTTTATTATTTGATGAGCGTTATTGTGTTTGTCTCAGATTTTTAAGAGTAAAAACGTTATCGTTTATATTCAGTGTTGTGTGTAATTCAAAATTAAAAATATGGAATTTAATAAAACTGAGATTCGGGAAGATTATTGGTGTTTTGTCCCTGCTGAAAAAATTTCATTTAGTGAGTTTGAAAAACTTGATTATCAGTGCTGGTGTGACAACAAAAAGCATGATATAGAGGTGGTTTTGGAAATTAATGAAAAAGATTGCCCTAAGGAACCAAGTGCTAGACAAATAGAAATCATGGATTTTATATATCAAAATCAAAAGTCAATAATCAACAGTATATGGAAATACTATAATGACTTGATAATTCCAATTTATGATGAAGCCGTTGGTTTGGAAGATGAATGGATAGCCAAAGATATTTCGGAAATATCAAAAATATTCGGAATTAAAAAAATTGAGATACCAACTTATGATTACAACTGTTCATATTTTCGTATTGAACTTGATTTTCAATACGATTGTGAACACGGATGCTACATTCTGTTTAAGAATAATACTCCAATAGATTTTTTAGAAATTGGAACAAAAAGTGATGATGCAATAGGCTTGTATGAGAATGGACTCGGAAATTCTGATAAATCTAAATTTAGTATCAGTATAAATGAATTGAATGGAAAAAATGTCTTTAGTGGAGACTTTTATGATAATGAAGAAATAAGTTTTGAACTTAAGAAAGGTGTATACAGAATATATTATACTGTAAATTCATCAAATTGTATAAGAAATATTATAGTTGATTCAGATAAAGAAATTTTTACACTAAAACATATTTTGACGAATTGTATAGAAACCTAACCACATACAACGTTTAGTGTTATAAATCAACTACATAAGAATTACAGCAACAAATGGGGAGATCATTTGATAAATTATATAATAACTTTATCTAATATAGAATCATTGCGAGAGTTCTTTGACATTCTTAGTTTGGAAAAGTTAGATAAACTTAAAGTAAAGTCTAAGAACAATTATAGAAAAGAATAATTGGAAAATTGAAATTGTAGAAACATTAAATAACGTATTTAAATTACAAATGACACACAAACTAGGTGCTGTTATTGAAAAAACAGAAACTGATATTGAAGCCATGAAAAGTGAAGCGATTAAGGATTCTATTAAACTTGAAAAACAAATTCAAATAAAAACAAACCATGGTAATCGCTAGTCTCAATCTATCATTCACACCCCTTTATATGTAGTTTAGCATTCAAATTGTAGTCGATTTGAAAAAAAACTCAGTATACAAAAAGAAAATATGGACTCTATTTATATAGAACTTGTTGTTAGCGCTGTTCAAAACGGACAAGAAGTTTGGATGCAAGGTGATGTTGAAATTCTAATTAATGGAAGTAAACCGTATAATGAAGGTGATATTGTAGACTTTGAAATTCTTTATAAGAGTTTGACAAACGAAGGTGATTTCTTTATTTTTTCTTGTAATTGCGGTTTTCCAGAATGTGGAGGATGGATAAAAGGGATCAATGTAAAGCACCAAACTGATAATACAATATGGACTGATATGGATAATGAAAGGAAATGGACATTTGATAAAGCAAAAATAGAATTAGATATAAAAGAATTGAAGAAAGAAGTTCTTTTCTATAAAGATTATTTTTTAAAGAAAGGGATTGATTATGTAGGAGTTGGGTATAATTGGTAAAATAAAATGGAACATTTAGCATTATATAGTGAATTAAACCTGAGTGACTTTTGTAATAAAATTTCTGATTTGTTTGTATTGCCAAAATTTGTACTTGATTCTGAAAATGAAACTGAGTGGGGAGAATCAAAAAAAGGTGATTTACAGATAAATGTTAGTAGACCTTTTGAAATAGGAACTCTTCAAGAGTGGGATGATACCGTTCCTGAAGGATGTAATTTTGGAATAATAATTACAAAACCAAATATCAAACAAAAAGAGGTTGAGAAAATAGGTGAATTAATAACAAACGAATTCAAAACTTCCGTCTTTCATCATCGAACTTGGTTAGGACCAGGACAGAATATTAGAAGGGAGATTGAAATTAAAGGGAGCTACAATAACATCTAAAATTCAAAGGTTTGGTTCTCGTACCCTCATATAGGGCTTAGTCATTATGTTGCAGTCAATTGATTTAAAGTAAAATAGACTCTGTTATTCTTTAGTATGCTACTCATGTAGAGATGTAATTTAATAACTTCTAACAATAAAATAGATGAACCTGAAGAGGTAATTTTTGATATGCCAAGTTATGATAAACTAAAATTAAAGCACTGTATAAGAAATAATAATTCAGGGAAGAAAAAATGAAATTTAGTCAATTAGAATTTAAACGATCAGTTTTATCAAAAGACAAAGTTTTCAATGAGGACCAACCATTTATTGATTTTATTATTGATGGAATATCACTATCAGAACTACTTGGTGATACAAGTGATCCCTTAACAATTTATGGATGGGGAATCAATAAAAAGTTTGAATTGTCCTATGCTGAGAGGCTTATCAATTTTAAAAAATCTGATTTTGCCAACGGGCTTCAAACTGCATATGTATGTCGTTGCTGTGGTGATGAAGGATGTGGAGCGGTTATGTTTGATATAATCAATCATGGGGCTTATGTTGAATGGAATAATTTTGTATATAGTAATGGTTACCCTACTAATGAAGAACCAATTAATATTCAACCTGTGTTTTTTGAAATTGGTGGTTATCACAGGGCGATAGGGCAACTTAAATCGTTGATAAAATAAGAAGCAATATAATTTTGTATAAAATTATAGGCTCCTTTGTTTGCAACAGACTTTGTTTTAAACTTTTGAGTATAAAACAATTTTTATTTACACTCGAATAGAATAAGATATTTTTGGTTTGTTGATCTACTTTTTTTAGGAATTGTATTCTTGTTTTGTATTACAATAAGATATACCTTGTTGTAGAAGCTTTTCAACAGTCTAACAGCAAACTAATTTTTGAGAGGGAGTTGGGAGGTATTGTTTCAAGTATACACATTGATTTTGTTTATCTAATCTTAGTCGTAAAAAGGGTATGGTAAAGTTAACTCCAGTAAATCAAACTAGTAGTCGAGAATGCCTAGAAAGCAAAATTAGACATCACATCAATAAGCTTGATGAATATCAAAAAGATCAAAATCAAAAAATACTAGAATTATGTCAGGTTGGTAAAGTATTATGTACATATTTCCCAGCCTATTCATTTAAAGAAATTCGTGAAGTACCTGATTTTATAATTACAGATGGTATCAATGATATTTGTATTGAACACGAATTGATATTACAACCAGAGAAAAAAAAGAGAATTGGTTTTCTCGAAAATACGGCATTATTGGCAGAACGTGAACTGTATGAAGATGAAGATTTTCCAAAATTTCATGCTGATTGTAGAATTTCAGACTCATTTAAATTTAGAACAAGAGATAAACAAAGTATTATTGATACTTTCATAAATGTTATAAGGCATAAATATTTAACAGGTAAATTATTAGATAACGAACTCATTGAGCGAATAACATTTACAAAACATTCTCAGAAAACAATTTCATTAAATTTTGGGGCATATATGGTTTCTGAAATATCAGAATCAACAATTTGCGAATTCATTTCAAAGAAAGAACAGAAAATTGATAAGTACATTGAAAATACAGGTCTTAAACAGTGGTTAATACTAATTATTGGAAATACATGCCATAGTTCATATGAAGTGTTTGATCCATTTAATGTTGTTTTCAAGTCAAAATTTGATAAAATCTTCTTACTTGAAGATTTTGATAATGTCTTATACGAACTAAAGTAAAAATTAGGGTTTCAAAACCAAATATTAAGTGATTAGATAAAAAATAAGAATATGGGACATCATATAGAAGCTTTAATTACCTATGAAAAGTCAAATAGGATTAAAATACAAAGTGTAGAAATTCCACAGCTAGTGGAAAATGGCTTTTATATTATCCCTTTAGATATTTGTCATACTATAGATTGGGGAACAAAATGAAAAAGACAATTACTTTAATAATTCTGTGTACTTTGACGCTTCTATTTCTAAAGAATTGTACTCATTTTAGATGGGATAGATTTAGACCAAATGGATTGCCTTCTAAAGATTATAATGTTCTTTTCAATGATAACGATAGTGTTTTTTACATTGGAGGGAGATCTTCAAAGCTCTTTTTAAGCGAAGATAAAAGCTCCGTTGATAGTTCAATTAACAAAACGATTTTATACTACTCTTTAGATATTTGTAAAAATTGGAATAAAATTGATATTAATTTTACAGGAAATGTAAGTCATTTACATGTTGAGGGAGATACTTTAATTGTCGCAAACCAGTTTCTTAAAATGCCATCAAACATATTGTATTCCACAAATTTAGGACAAAGTTGGGAGTCTCTTATAAGTCTAGATAGTTCAAAATATATTCAAGACATTGCATATAATAATACTTTAGGAGTTGTTACAGCAGTAAGAGGGAATACTTATTTGAACTTGCTGGCTCTTAAAAATGGTGTAGTAGACACATTAATAAATTTCCCAAAATCACATTACAACCTTGAACTATTAGATAATAAGGCTTTCTTTATAGCTAAAAATGAGAATACCAATGTCATTATTATTTTTGATTACGAAACGAAGGAAGTTAATCAAATTGCCTTAAACAATAATCACAGAGTAGTTTGTAAAGGAACAGATACAGAAGGAAACCTTTTACTAGTTTTGGAAGAAGAGAAAAATCGAAATGTGATATTAAGAATAAATACTAAAATCGAAAGAATTGAATTAGGAGACTTTGCTGAATATCGAGTAAACCGAATTAGTGGGAACTCAAAAAGAATATATCTAGATGTGCATGAAGAAGAAAATAAAAATATTCTAGGCGTAAAGCATGAATTAATATTTACGGAGAATGAAGGAAAGTCCTGGATACAGGAAGATTACCCAATCTCACAATCAACTAAACCCTTTACTACATTAGTTGGCGGTGGTTATATTACTTATTCAGCTTTTGGGGAGTTTCAAAGACTTAATTAGCGGAAGCTGATTTCATAATATATCACCCCTGAAAAATAGCGATGAACATTATTGACCGTCACAACAGATGGATGAAAATAAGGCGTGTTCAGCTTTTGTGTTCTTAAGATCAAATGCCCTTTTATAACTTTTCCTCCAATAAATTCCCTATCACCCGTTACATTTATTTTTAATAATAGGGAAAAAAGCATTTTCATCAAGTTCAAATTCACTGAAAAATTTTTGTATTCTTCTCAGTTTAGATTCAAGTTTTCTAAAACAGCTTCTTGAACACTTCAAATGGACAAAATTTCTTTATAACTATAAAAATAGTTGTATTATTATATTTATAGTTATACATTTATTGTATGAAAGAGTTAACAAAGGCAGAAGAACAAGTAATGCGCATTATTTGGAAGCTTGAAAAAGCTTTCTTAAAGGATGTTGTAGAGGGATTTCCAGAACCTAAGCCTGCATACACGACGGTGTCAACAGTAGTTAGGGTGTTGGTAAAAAAAGAATTCCTTGGTCACAAGACTTATGGTAAAGTGAATGAATATTTTCCTTTGGTATCGAAAGACAAATATTTTGGTGAACATTTAGGGGGAGTAATTAAAAACTTCTTCGATGGATCAACTAAAAAGTTTACTTCTTTCTTTACCGAAAACCAAAACCTCAGCATTAATGAGCTGGAACAGATGAAGCAGTTGCTTGAAACAAAAATTAACGAATTAAAGAAAAATAATGACTAGTTTAACTATCTATTTGCTAAAAGTAACTTTTGTGAGTAGTGTCTTTATAGTCTGCTATTATTTATTATTTCGAAAGTTGACATTTCATGCATTTAATCGAGGAATTTTACTCTTGATTATGCCCATTTCTTTGGCTTTGCCGTTGATGGATTTTGATATTCAGTCACCTGTAAAATACCTAATTAGTGATTTGGAAAAGGTAGGTTTTGGAGATACTTTTGAACCAGTTTCTTCTGGTTCAAAAGTCTATAAATCAACCTTAGAATTCACAGAATTTATTGACTATGTTTACTGGATAGGCTTTGTTGTGAGCTTTGTATTGCTTGTTGCCAATACTGTTCAGCTCTTTCATAAAATAGGCTCGGCACACAAGGTTTATTCAGCGGACTACTCAATTTATCGGGGTGATGTAAATGCTGTCTTTTCATGTTTTAAATGGATTTTGATTCCTCAAGAACACATTTATAATGAGACTGATGATCCCATTATTAAGCATGAGTTGGCACATGTACGTTCAGGTCATTCATATGATCTATTGTTTACAGAGCTATTTATAGTATTTACCTGGTTCAACCCTTTTGTTTTTCTCTTTCGTAAGCTGTTACGTTCTGTACATGAATTTCAGGCTGATGAACAAGTTTTGTCCGAGTCAATCAAGAAATCTGATTATCTCGAACTCATGCTCAACAACCTATTGGTACAGCATCAATTCAGTTTGACAAGCAGTTTTAAAAGTTCAATAATTGAAAACAGAATAGAAATGATCACTAAAAATAAAAGTTCGTTTTTTAATGTAGGTAAGTACCTTTTCCTTTTACCGGTAATGTTTATGGTTTTATTCGCCTTTGCTGAGATCAAAGGATCCACACCATCAATATCTCCCATAAAAAAAGGATCATATGATAAAATCGTAATGCCTTTCTCCAAGAATAAGCACGGTATAGATATGGTAGCAAGTTCTGGAACAGATATTTTAGCTACAGGCTCAGGTGAAGTGCTTAAATCTTCTTTCGATAAAAATTGGGGTAACGTTGTTGTTATTGATCATGGCAATGGGTACCAAACTCGGTATGCTCATATGAATGACATCATGGTATTTAAGGGGCAAACCGTCTCATCAGGTCAAGTAATTGGGCATGTTGGTAGTACAGGAAAATCAAATAATAAACCTCACCTCAATTACCAAGTAAGAAAAAATGGTAAAAAGGTTGATCCTGAAACTTATTTTACAAAATAAATTCATAACATGAGATAATAATGAATGCGCTTATTTCTATATAGTCATCTAGGGTCATTAAATATTCGGTGAGCTTAGGCATGGCTTATTCAAGCGCATTCATTTTTTTCGATACATTAATTTTCATATTCTATGTCATGAAACATATAATTTTAGTTCTTTTTTTCTTAATACCCTTAACCTCTATTTGCCAGCCAACTATTAGTTTTACATTTGATGATGGAAATACTTCAAATCAAGGAAACTTCAAGTTCGAAGACTGGAATGATATGATTTTGAGTACTTTGGATAGTGCGAATCTCAAAGCTATATTTTTTGTAAAAACTCGCGGAATGTCATCTGATAAAGGAAAATACTTATTGGAATCTTGGGATAAGAGAGGGCATAAAATAGCGAATCACACCCACTCACATCCATTTTTTAATAGTAATGATATTAATGCTGAAGACTTCACAAATGAACTGTTGAAAGCTGATGATTTAATCAAAAATTATAAAAATTATGTCAAGCTCTTTAGGTTTCCCTACTTGAAAGAAGGAAATAGCCAAACTGAAATTGATAGCATTAGACAAATCCTTAAAGACAATGGTTACCGAAATGGTTATGTAACTATCGATGCATCGGATTGGTATATAGATAGTCGACTAAGAAAAAGATTGAAAGAGAATGCACAGGCAGATATTAATGATTTTAAGGCCTTTTATTTGGAACATTTGTTTGATCGTGCAAATTACTATGAACAATTGTCTTTTGAACTTACGGGTAGACACATCAGTCATACATTATTGTTGCATCATAACTTAGCAGCAGCCTTATTTTTAGATGATTTGATTGCCATGTTCAAGTCCAAAGGTTGGAATATTATCTCTGCAGATGAAGCATATAAAGATCCTATTTTCAAACAAATTCCCCATCATGCAGGTGAAAGTCTTATTTGGGCTTTGGCCAAGGATTCTGGAAAATATGAAGGTTTACTGAGATATCCAGCAGAAGACAGTAGGTATGAAAAGAAGCGAATGAATGAACTAGGGCTTTAAAAAGAAAGATGACTGAAACTAAATTTGATATCCGAAAAAAGTTTTTTCACAGAATATTCCAACTAGATATTATTGTCAACTAAACCTTTTGCTACATTAGTTGGCGGTGGTTATATTACTTATTCAGCTTTTTGGGAGTTTCAAAGACTTAATTAGTGGGAACTGATCAAAAAAAAGAGAGTATAAAAAAAACATTTCAACTCGTTTATCTTCACGAATTGATTTGAAAAAATCAATTCTTGTTTTGTAATACATAAACAAGTAAATTTAAATCATCTTTCAATAACTTAATAGAAAACTTAATTTTAATGGAAGTTGAAAGTGTATTTTGATATTTGTTAGCAAAAATTTATGAGAACATTCTACAAATATCCAATCTTGACTTTGACAACAAATTTAGTTGTAAATTTATTGCTGGCATTCTTTCTGATTTTAATTCAAGCAGATGGGATTCTAGATTATAAAGTTGGATTTGTAGTGAATTCACCAATAATTGGAATAGTTCTGATTACTTTGATTCTTACATATGTAAAATATTTTGGTCGACAGAATTCCGAAAATAGAACTGTTCAAAAAACAATAACTATTTTCATTCTAGGACTAATGATAGTATTGATTTATTCTTTTAATATGCTCTGTTGGATTGATTTGTTTGATGGAAAAACAAACGCATTATTACCATGACAAAAATGGAAAAATCAAATAGTTTCTCGCTTCGAAAAAGATTAGTGAGCTTTCGATATGCTTTCAATGGAATAAAAAACTTGATTAAAAATGAGCATAATGCACGGGTACATATTGTTGGCTTAACTTGTGTAATTGGATTCGGAATATTTTTTAAAATTGGATTGATAGAATGGATTGCAATTACTATTGTTTCGGGACTTGTGATATTAACGGAATTATTAAACACAGCCATTGAAAGACTTGGTGATTTTGTTCAATCAGACTGGGATGAAACAATTGGAATGATTAAAGATTATTGTGCGGGAGCAGTTTTAATTTCTGCCGTGATTTCGGTGATTGTCGGTGGATTAATTTTTATTCCAAAGATAATTGAGATGATAAAAAACTTTTGCTAATAATAAATATAGGTCATTTGGCAGATAGTGCTAAATTTGAAATGAGTACAATTAATAAAATACATAGCGGTTTGACAGGTTGAAGCATTTGAAATGTCAAATGCTTCGTATTCGAGTGGATATACGCCATTATCATATTATTCAATAATGTGACAATGATGTTTATTAAATGTTAGTGACCATACTTAATAAAACTTAATTAAAAAAGGTATAACAATGAATTTATTACTAAGGTATTTTGGACTATTTTTCTTTGTATCAAGCCATTTATTTTTAGCATTTCAATTCCTTTTTGATCCAAATATTGATTTAAAAGTTCAAGGTATAACTTCATTTGAAATACTTTGGTTTTTAGGAATAATGTCTGTTTTAACTCTTTTTATTTATAGTTTGTCTCTAAGGTCACCTATTTGGGTATTTAGTTTATTGTTAATTTTTGGAATTGTATGGACATTTATTCCATTAATATTTACATTTTTTGGAATACCATTTTTAATAATATATTTAGTTTTTGGTTCAATAATATATTTTAAATCAAAAATAATTTTATCATAAATTTAGTAAGGGGAAATATCACAAATCACTAGTAATAAGTTGCTAACATCAACTAAACTCCATCCACAGATTGATTAGTCTGAAGGTGGTAGTTAAGTAGGTTCGTTAGGCATTATTGGTATTAAACTGAATTAACTTAAAAAGCAGTGTATAAACATTATAATTACAAGAATTGCTTGATTGCAATTCTCTTACTATTAGTGCTAGAATACTTATTTTATATTTTCTTAGGCGAAAGACTTTTTTCTGAATCATTCCTCGTATTAGGCATAATCTTAGATTTTTCACTATTGATTTATTTGGTGCTAAATATTAAGATTTTAGAAATTAATAATGATTCCATACTCATTAAGAAGAAATTTCTAAATAAGGTTATTCGGCTTCCTTTTAAAAGTTTAGATTATTATTCACTTCAACGAGTGAAAACAGAGAATAATCTTGATCAAACGTTGATTTTATATTTTAAGGAAACAGTTTTACTTTTTGATAAATACTCTTTTGCTCGTTCAAGTATAATATCTAAGATTATAACGGTCTTGAATTCAAAGCATAAAAAGAAGTCTAAAAAAAATCATTTTAGGAATTCTACAATTAAGACAAATAGACGCTTTATTCTCTTTGGATTTACATGTTTAATTTTTTCTTTCATTTTTTTGACATTTCTTATTATTTCGAACTTTAATTCCAACAAGGTTACTACTAGTCCATATTGGATAAAAGGACATTTAGCAAAGGATATATATTTTTCACAAGGGGCAAAAGGTTATACTTGTTATTTCAACTTAGAAGAGCATCCTAATCTTAAATTTGATTTATCTAAAAGGATTTATAATCAATTACCTTTAGATGAGAGGGTAAAGAATACATTTTTTCAACTGAATATATCTGAGAGTGATTATCGATCAAAAATTACAAAAGAAGAAGAAAAGAAATGGGTTGATTATATAACTTTTAATCTCTATTCAGTAAAAGTGAATACTTTAAAAGTGGGTGGTGAAATATATTACAATCATCAAAGTGAAGAAGATCAATTAAGAGATTTAAAATTATTTTCACTTTTATGTTTCAACTTATCAATAATATCAATTTTACTATTAAGTCCACTATCCTTTGAAAGGGCTCTTCCTACAAATTATTAAAAACGATGTCAAACAATCGCTGATCTGCATCCAGGGTTTAAATGACCTTGCAAGTAGTTTAGCACTTTCGTAGTATTCAATTGAATGATCGAATCAGATAAACATATAATAAAAACTATTGAATTGCTCAGTGATTTTTTAGGTATTCTCTCAGATGGATACAATCCTACAGTTATTTGGCTTAAGATTGATAGAACAGTAAGAATCAAACCTGAAAAAATATTTAATGATCACTGGTTTGGGAAGGGTTCATTGGAACAAATATTATCAACAAAAAAAGAGTTGAATAAAGATTTAGAAGAAATATTAACGGATTGTTTTGAATGGTCATTGGTTCATTTAAGAACTTTCAACAAATCAGCAGACCTCTTCAATTCCAAATATCACTGTGAAAACTTGAATAAATTAATTGGTAAGGTCAAAAATGACATTCTAAATTATTTCGATTCTGATCAATTGAAGTTAAGTGTATATATTATTGACACCAAGGATGGAAGTCTAGAGAAATATTTGTTCTTAGAGAGTAACGATCTGAATGCATATTTTGTCTTTGGAAATTACATACATTAAAATAATACGTTGTACAAAATTAAAACAAATTTTAAGAGCACATTGCTTCTAATCTTTGTTGCATTTACAAAACTAAATGGATTTATTCAGAATTCGACTATTCTTAAAACTTCATTGCACATTTTCTCAATCACATTAAAAAAGAAACAAGTAGAGCAGTAAAATATGTGGTAGCAAAAGTGGTTGCCAACACTTTTTAACTTCAATCAGATATATCCTTCAGCAACAGACTGTAATTTTGGTCATTTATACTTGTATTTTGGTTATTTCTTCCCCATCAAGGTTTATAATTTTGTATCATAATTTTCAAACAAAAAAAACAGATGAGCAATTATATAAATTTAGGAAAAACAGGATTAAAAGTATCTAAAATTGCATTTGGAGCGGGCACTTTTGGAAATGTATGGGGAGATGGTTGGAGTATCTCAAAGGAAGAAGCGAGTAAAATTTTCAACACGTTTTTAGACTCGGGGATGAACTTTATAGATACTGCAAATGTGTATCAAGGAGGCGAAAGTGAAAAATGGGTAGGGGATTTGTTAAAAGAACGTGGTGGAAGAGAAAAAGTAGTTATTTCTACAAAGTATACCATGAGTATGGATGCTTCGAACCCTACAAGTGGAGGTAATGGAAGATTACAAATGATTCGTGAGGTGGAAGCATCATTAAAACGAATGCAAATCGATTATGTTGATGTGTTATACCTTCACCATTGGGATGCCAGTACTCCAGTAGAAGAAACGATGAAAGCTTTAGATCAAATTGTTGCATCAGGTAAGGTGCGTTATATAGGTTTTAGTAATTTTCCTGGTTGGTACTTAGGCAAAGCAGATGTACTTTCTAAATGGCATGGTTTTGAACCAGTTTCGGCTATTCAAATGGAATACAACCTATTAGAAAGAACTATTGAAAGGGAGTTCACACCCTTTGCAAAAGAATCTGGTATTGGAATATTTGCTTGGAGTCCACTTGCTAATGGTTTGCTAACAGGACGTTATGATTTTGATATTGTAAAAAGAGAAGTGCTTGGTTCTGGACGTGTTACCAAAACTTTTGTCACCGATCCATTTATTGATGCTTTTTCAGAACAATCTCAAACCATAATAAAAACCTTGAAAATAGTAGCCGAAGAATTGGGACATAGCCCTGCACAAGTTGCAGCCGCATGGATTTTACATCAGCCCTATATCTCAGGACTAGTTGCAGGTGCGTCCAAGGTAAGTCAAATAGAGCAAAGTATTGAAGCTTTAGACATTGTAATACCAGAAGCACAATTACAACAACTCAACGAGGTTTCAAAACCAGCACCATCTAATCCTTACAGTTTTCATTCAGGGCCTATTCAAGATGCTATACATGGTGGTGAAGTCATAGGCTAAAGCTAGGACCCAATAATTAGGACTTAGTTTTGTTGTTATATAAATACCGTTATGTGGATATTAGAAAAGACTTTTCGGTTACTCGAAAAGTCTTTTTTTGATGAGAACTATTTTATAGGAACCTTTATGTTTCTTTCTTCTCAAAAATATGTTTTGATACATAAAATAGTGCCTGAAAGCAGTATAAGAAGTTTGTTTTAAGACTTCTTACTCCACTTCATATTTTTTATTATGACTTCCTTATCAAGAATTTTTTTATGTCCAACTTTTTAGAAGTTAAACCCAAATTCAAAAAAGCAAATTGTATTTGTGCACGAATTGAGTCAAAAAAAGTCATTCTTGTTTTGTAATACATAAACATGTAAATTTAAATCATCTTTCAACAATCTACTAGCAAACTTAATTTTAATGGAAGTTGAAAGTGTTTTTTACTATTGGAATAATGTGACAATGGTGTTTTTTTAATGATATAAATAATGATATGAAACAAATATTTTTATCTGTGGTAATTACGATAATAACAGCAAATTTGTATGCACAAAATGACAGTATTAGAGGGAGTTACACAATATTTGAAAGTAACGCAACTCGTAATAATAGACTCATTCTATCAGCTGATGAAGATGGTGCTTATTTTAGATCTACTTGGGGGACTGGAGGTACAGATGCTTTTACTTTTAGAAATTCAAATAATGAATATATATTTACCTTAGATGAAAATAATAAAATTGGAATAGGTACTTATACACCAAATGAAAAATTGACTCTACAAAATGGGAATATTGAACTTGCTATAAGTAATGGATATTTTTTTACTAGTGGTGAAGAAATTAATAGCATTGATTTTGCGTATAGAGATAATCGTTACACTGAGTCAAAGATTGCTAAAATATCGTTAAAGAACTATAATCCATATGGCACTGGTTGGTATGGTTTTACAGAAAGATATAATGCAGGGTTAAGTTTTTATACTTCTAATGATAACTCTTTAATAGAGAGTATGACTATTAAACATAATGGCAATATTGGTATTGGAACTAATCTATCATCAAATCCAAATAATTACAAATTAGCTGTTAATGGAACAATTGGAGCTAAAGCCATCAAAGTAGAAGTGACAACTAATACATGGAGTGATTTTGTTTTTAATGATGGGTATAAATTGAAATCATTGAAAGAAGTAGAAGAATTCATTAAACTTAACAATCATTTACCTGATATTCCAAAAGCAGATGATGTAGAGAAAAATGGAATTAATTTAGTTGAAATGGATGCTAAACTTCTTCAAAAAATTGAGGAATTAACTCTATATATTATAGAGCAACAAAAAGAGATAGAAGAGCTTAAAGAGAAAAATAAAAAAATTAAGGAGATCGAAGAAATTCTAGAAAAAAATAATCTGAGGTAAAAGTGATGTGTATATAATATCCGCTAAATGTGCATTTCTGCATGTTATAGTTGATTCCCCTTTTGTTGACTCTCACATACTAATAACGAAGTCGTTGTTGGTTATTTGCCTGAAAAAAAAGAATCTAAGCAGATACATCCGTGTAACGTAAATATTAGATATGATTTGCCTTTATTTTTTAGAGCAAAGTTACTTTTTACAGATAAAGAAGAGTTCTAAAAAGAAGGTGAAATAGAAAATGAAAATTTGTAAGGCTCGAAAAGAGTTAAGAAAGTAATTTATGAGCCCTAAAAGAATGTTAGATGATAATGACTTTTGGGACTACTTTCTTTAAGTTAGGTTTTGTGTAATTGCTAATGGCAAAGAATATTTTGAAAAAAAACAATAAATCTGCCGAAGTATATGGATTTTGAACCTTTATTATATATCGCTCAAGAACCTATGAATAAGGAAATGAACTATGAATCAGGTTGTGATTATGGAACTTATTTGAATTATAAATGTTGGAAATAAAGAGGTTACAAATAGAGTTAATAGCTAATAAGGTATTTAGAAATTAATTGAAAGTAAAGTACCTCGAATTTGCCCTACTGTCCATACATAGAATATAAAAGATGACAATTAAAGAAATATTAAACACTACAAATCATAGATCTTGGAAAATACCTACTAGCGGGTGGAAATTTTATCAGGAGTGGAATAATGCAATATTTCTTCATTATCAAGTTGAGTTGAAGGAGTTAAAAAAAATCATTCCTAAAGAATTAGAAATAGACCTTTATGAGGGTAAACCTTGGGTTTCAGTTGTAGCCTTTACAATGGAGAAAATACGGCCTAAAAATTTACCTGCATTTTCACCAATTTCAGATTTTGATGAGATAAATATTCGGACTTACGTAAAATCAAATAATAAAACAGGAGTTTACTTTTTAAGCATTGAAGGTGGAAAAAGTTTGTCATGTAAAATTGCAAAGGCAATTTCTGAACTTCCTTATCGATTTTCAAAAATTAAACGGACGAACAAAAAATATCAATCTAAGAACTCAAAATTCAATGACAAACTTGAAATTGAATACACAGTTGGAGATATCGTGAAAGAGAAATCGGAATTAGACAAATGGTTAACTGAAAGGTATGCTCTTTTTCAAGATTCAAATGATTCAATTAACGAATTTGAAATCCATCATTTGGAATGGCCTATTGATGAAATTGACCTCAAAAAACTAGAGGTTAACTACCCAAGATTTAAAAAAATAATTAACGAGAAACCCAATAAAATTCATTACTCAAAAGGAGTGAAAGTAATAGCTTGGGGAATGAATAAAAAAGAAAAAACAAGCTATAATGTTTAGTGTAAAATAAATAAGCTTATTTATCAAAAAGTAATACCCACAACTTAAAAGTAATTGTAATACATATTTTGGTTTCTCAGAAGAATTAAAAGAGGTATATAGAGTCAATTCTATCAGTGATTATAATGAAAAGACCATTCCGATAATATTATGGATCATGAAGCTGGGATGTATTACCTAGACTTCGAAGTTCCTCTAAATAGTGTATTAAAAATTAGCACATTAAAAAAATATTGATTTAATTTCGTAATCAACTTTTATGCAAACCCAAAAGGAAACAAACTAGGCAAACAAGATTTTTATGTACGAATACGAGGAAAAAGAAAAGGAGAGCCACAACTATCGTGGTGGATCTTTTGAAGGCTATAGAAACTATATACCATACCAACCCAAAGCCTTATTATTGAAAGTGTATATTGGTGCACATGAGATGTGGGTGGATGCCTGTGAAAGCATCGAAGGAAATGAAAACCGCCTGGAACTGATCAAGCTTCGGGAAATCGCTAGTAACAGTAGCCGTCAGGTGGAAGAAATGGCGCAATGGGCATTGGAAAACCTAAAAGACCCGACTCATATTTTCAACTATCAAGATGAAGCAGGGTTAAGGCACAGTGTATTGGCTCCCTTGGTAGGAGAACTAGTGGGAAACTTGAAAGAAAACAAAGATTATGAAGGTTATTTTGAATTTGAAAAACGGATAGGGATCAGCCATGAATCCATCTTGCCGATGTTGCCTCAATTTTCAGAAGAGACCGTTGTACTTGAGGAAATCAGCGTAAAAGCTTACTCGCTCAAGCATTTCTACATGGTATATACATTACTCAAGGAAGAAGCCGATGCATGGTGGTTTTGGGAAGGAGGAAATGAGCTGAAAATAAGCCAACTCTTGCGTTACTTCAATAAGAAAGAACAAGAAGCTTGCAAAGAAAGTACAGCAATGCGTCAACTCATGAAAAAAGAACTTTCACAAGAAGAAATAGCCACAGGCATCCAGTCATGGAGTGCATGGAATTTCGAAGAAAAGCTTTCTTTTGTGATGCATAAAGGGAAAATTTCGTTCTCAGCCCTCTGTAAAATCAAGAAGGACGATTACGACTACTATTACATGTTTAAAAACTTAGCACCGCACTACGATTCAGATGACAAACTTACACTAGAAGAGGTGAAAAGAAGCCTCAATCCTTCATATAAACAGTATTGGGAAGAAAAGAAAGGAGAAAAACGCTACTACCTTCATCACGCAGAGAGTGGGAACCTCGAGCTGGCAGAAAAGGATGACTTGAAAGAAATGGGCAAATACACTGAACTCCACAAAGCAAGGGCATTGGCTATGAAAATGAAGTCCTTGGGAATGTGGAACGAAGCCCGAGCAAATTGGGAAAAGCTTGACAAACTTATTGCTGAGGACGGTACATTTGAAGATCGTGATGCCTACGAAGAATACTTGGAAGAACAGGGAGACCTCTATCTTGAAAATAAGTTTATTCCCAACGCCTTACGGATTGCTCAGCATTGGTTAGATGCCAGCGAAATGGCACTGTTGGATGAATACCGTAACTTGTTTAGTGAGGATGGTGAAACACTCTATGACCTGTTGCTCTCTTTCAGTTCCGAATTTGAGAAATACGAGAAAGTGGCAATGCAAAAGACATTGACAAAACTTTCATTACAGGGGATAAAACATATATTGGAAAAACTTCCAGAAGATGACAAGTCTTACAATAATTTTAAGGAAAGCGAAGCACGTCTGGAGGAAGAGTATGCAATGCTCAAGGAGGAAACTGAAAGCCTCTCCCAATCTCTTAGATCGAATTTGAGCAATCAGCATCCTGTATTTCTGGATACTAGTCTTGACCTGATTGCCCTATATAGAGAATATGTAAAAGAGGGGCAAGACTCCAAAGCCTTCATTACCCATATGCAGGAACATATGGAGGAAAAGCTTGAAAATATCGAAACTGTCCGCAAACTGTTACACGATGACCCCGAATTTGTGTTCGAAATGGACTTGGTGGTTGCAGAAACCAAAAAGAGTCTTTTGGGTTGGGACTTTGGTCATTTAGGAGAAGCCGCAGATCGAAAAGTCAAAAGTATCAGCAACTGGAAAATGGCAAGGGACATCAGCTTGGCTGTAGTCTCGATAGGCGCAGGGATTGCAACAGTATTCACCTCGGGGGCTGCATCAGGTCTTTTAGTGGCGTCTTTGGGTGCTTTGAGTGTGGGAGCCAGTGCTACAGACATCTACATCCAGCAAACCGAATATAATGAGCAGTCTGCTGTAGCCAACACTTCTCTTAGTCCAGAACAGCGACTGCATTCAGAGTACCCAAATGTGGGTTGGTTGTTGGTGGCTTATGCAGGAGCCATCTTCGATGTTGCCGATGCGGTTAAGATTGTCTCCAAACTTAATAAAAGTATACTGAAGGGTGCAAGAGCCACCTTTGCCAAGGAATTAGGTGACTTAGCGAAAGTTTTGGGCAAAAGTAAGGATCTTTTTGTTGAAGAGGTCCTGACCAAATTCCGCTTAGGGCAGGACGTCAAAGCCCGTGTGCTTCAAAAAATGGCCGACGATCCTCAGCCCTTCTTTACAGAACAGTTATCCCTTAGTGCTTCAGGAGTTCAAAATGCAACGGTAAACATTCCCAACCCGGAACTTGGTTTACGGTATATACAGCAGGCAGGAGAAGAGGCTTATACAGAAGTCATTCGGCAGTCCCATAAAGACTTTATCTCTGAAGTCAAGAAACTGTTCCAAGAAGAGAGTTTTGCACCTTGGGCAGACAAGCTGACAGGGATATTCAAAAGTTTTAGGGATGAAGAAAGGGTCTACAAAATACTAGCAAAAATACAAAATGATCCTCAGATCAAAGAAACCATTGGCAAGGGACTAGAGCTTCTGTTTAAAAATGATTTGATCAATTCTAGGCCCCAAGCACTATCGGTTGTATTGGAAAAATTCTTGCTCAACTTCAGTACTAAAGGAGGAATGGGGTTGTCCTTAGAAGATTTACAGAAGCTCGAAAAGATAAGTGAAAAACTGTTGTCTAAAGGTGATGATGAATTGCAAGATATTTTCCTAGCCTTTTTTAAAGAAGAGGGAGATCTCAAACACATACAGGCAAAGCGTTTTATCGAAAATCTCAATAATAGCGATGACTTGGAGGCGGTGATCCGCAAAAAGATCAGGGAAGATCGAACCCTTAATGACTTCATGCGTGCTAAAAAAGCAGGTACAGTCTTGGAGCAGGGTTTGGAACTGCTCAATATGACCGAAGAAGGTTTTGTCAAGGCTTTCCGTAGTAAATTATCACCTTTTGACAATCCCAATATCTACAAAGCCGTAGAAGAGTTGTTGATGGATGAAAAATTGACAAAATACTTGGCAGACAACAGCAGACGTATTCCCGAAGTAAGAGGTAACTTCATCAAGCAATTTAATGAAGAATACGCCAAGCTGATCAAAGAAAACGAGGACTTCGGACTTTTTGTAGAACATTTACGTTATACAAAAGGCTCAGTAGGCGAGAGTTTTGCTTTGTCTAAAAATCTCATGATCGAAGCCAATCCTGCTTACAAGACATTGATAGGGCACATGACCATTGAGTTCAGTAAGATCAAGGGACTTGCAGAGATCTTTGAAAAGATCGCCAAGAATAGTAAAAGGTTGATCCCTGATGAATTCATGTTCAACTTCAACTTGGGGCGGTTCATTGATGTAAAAGTGGGGTATGCTAAGGTGAGTATCTCAGAAGGACAGATCAAAAACTATCTGGCCTTGATGAACGAACTTCGTGAAGGCATATTTTCCGATGAGCTTTTGGAGTTGATTTCGGTGCAGGCACTTAAAAAACATAATGGGGCATTGCTAGATGTTTTCAATGGGAGCAAAGCTGGAGTAGTGGAAATATTAAGTAAAAATATGGATAAAGTCCTTGCAGAACAGAAATGTGGAGAATTACTTTCCTTGCTCAAAAAAGGCGATACTGATAACTTTGTGAAAGAATTGGGGGAAGTTAAGTCAGGCGAGTTGATCCACTTTATCAGAGAACAGAATATCCCTTTGATTGATCCTTCAAAGTTTAAAGTCAAGGGAATGGATTATCTCTTTTTGCCTGAAGCAGGTGGTAAAAGTGCTTTGGGAGCAGCAGAGTTGGCCAAGAAACAGATCAGTAAAGCCTTAGAACCATTAGGTGAGAAAAAAATAGGAATAATTCTTAAGAGAAAAGATATTCGAGTATGGTATATGAATGAGGTCGGAGAAATAGAAGAATTAACATTAATATAAAAAATCAATATGCATACCTTATTAACAACGCTAGATGGTGTCATGAAGACAGGTAGTAATGTGGCACATATAAAAAAAATCATTGATACCTTGATAGACAATCCTTTTTATACGGATTGGAAAACAATGGAGCTTCGTATTCAAAGAGTAAACGATGAAGATATCTTATCAGAAGAAGGGCTTGACTTTGACCTTCATCGGATACATGAACATTTTTTTACAGATCTGATGGCATACCGTTGGATGACAATTTATGGAGAAGGAGAAAATAGACTTAAAGTATCTATACTTGAACCACAACAAGGAAATAGAAATTATAAATTTGGGATAAGTTTTGAGTTAGAAGAACAGTATTTGAAAGGTAAAAAAGCTAATCAGTTTACTGATATGGTCAAAGGTAAATTGTCAGCGTTTATCTATCCAATTTCTTTTACAGCGACAGTTATGTATGAAGAAAAAGAAGACCCTGACTATGGAACAGACCAGTATGATTTCGAAGGAAAGTATGATATTCCTCAAACAGGACTTTCTTATGGTGCGGTCTATTGGCAGTATTTGACAGGGCAACTAGAGTTTCAAGATGATTACAGTGTTGAAGTTTTGGAGAATGCCCCTGCTTTTAAGAAAAGGCACCTCCAAAAAAGGATAGATGGGCAACCTTACCATACTTTCGACTATCAGATTTATGACAATCCTTTCGAAAAGACCAAGGAAGAAAATCTAGAGATGATGCGGGAATTTTTCGGTTATATTAGGGCAGAGCGTATAAAACTGAGGAAGGCAGGTTACGAAGGACCAGAAGGAAAAGACCGTTTTGTACCTAGGTACTAATAGTGGATGATTGGGAACAGGTTTGTCAGAAAGGGATGAACCTGTTTTTTATTCCTTGGCAGGGGATAAAATAAAAAGAGTCTTACGAAATGAGCTAGGGAGAAAAGGAGCTGATAAAGTGTTGTAAAAAAGAGAGTTTAGAGTCTGATATATGGACAAAGGGGGTAAGATTATAGAATTAGCATTATAAAAAATATGAATACATTAATAACAACGCTAGATGGTATCATGAAAGTAGCTACAAATGTAGCATATCTAAAAAAAATCATTGACTCCTTGATCAATAACTCTTTTTATAGTGATTGGAAAACAATGGAACTTTGTATCCAAAGAGAAGGAGATGAAGAGATCTTATCAGAAGAAGGTCTTGAATTTGACCTTAATCGAATACATCAACATTTTTTTTCCAATTTAACATCATATAGAAGGATTGATTTATTTGGAGAAGGTGAAAATAGGTTTAACTTTTCTATACTTGAGCCCAAACAAGGGAATAGAAATGTTCAATTTGGGATAAGTTTTGAGTTAGAAGAACAATATTTGATGGGTAAAAAAGCTAATCAGTTTGCTGATATGGTCAAAGGTAAATTGTCAGCGTTTATCTATCCTATTTCTTTTACAGCAACAGTTATGTATGAAGAAAAAGACGATCCTAACTATGGTAGCAGTATATATAGCTTTGAAAGAAAATATAAGATTCCTAAAACAGGACTTTCCTATGGAGCAGTTTATTGGCAGTATTTGACAGGGCAACTAGAGTTTCAAGACGATTACAGTGTTGAGGTACTGGAGAATGCCCCTGCTTTCAAGAAAAGGCATCTCCAAAAAAGGATTGATGGGCAACCTTACCATACTTTCGACTATCAGATTTATGATAACCCATTCGAAAAGACCAAGGAAGAAAACCTAGAGATGATGCGGGAATTTTTCGGTTATATTAGGGCAGAGCGTATAAAACTGAGAAAGGCAGGTTACAAGGTCCAGAAGGAAAAGACCGTTTTGTACCTAGGTACTAATAGTGTATGATTGGAAACAGGTTTGTCAGAAAAGGATGAATCTGTTTTTTTATTCCTTGGTAGGCTAGTTGAATTTGGTAAGTTAGCATATGGAAAGTAAAAAAACACTGAATCATTATATCACTTAAAGATATAGGTAAATGTATCGTATAAAGCATTATGTCTCTACTGAAATCTGTTACACCCAAATTCCTAAATTGAAATAATATCGTTCTGTATAGCTATAATGTCTTGTGGCTCACAAACCATCATAAAAACCACTATTCGGACCACAAAACAAATTATTATCTTTCATTCAAAAATTCCCCTTTCATTTACACACGAAAAGAATCAGGAGCTTTTGGCCTATTGAGCCTTTCTTTAAAAATGTACTCTTGTTTTGTATTACAATAATTTATATTTTGAGTAAGCTTTTCAAAATCTAATTATGTGAAAGTAACTTGGGAGGCATTTTTATTAATAGGTTATCACTATTGTTCATATTCAATATTGTAAGTTATCAAAATGGAAGAACTCCTAATTTTACTGAGTTACCCGATTGCATGGGGAATTGATAAATTAAAGATACTCAAAGGGTTTTCTAATTCTTTGATAACTAAAATAGTAATAATACTCTTAGTTGTCTTTGTAATTATTGTAATTTCTCCCATTAGTTTTGTAGGGAAAACTTTAGACTTTATAATTATTCTTTCTTTGAGTCTTTTTATATTTATTCTTGGGTTAAGGCTTAAGAAGAATAAACAAAGAATTGGGTCAATGATAGACTCCTTTGGTATGCTTTCATTAATTTTATTCCCACTATTACTACTTCTGTTTATAACAAACCCATTGTACTATACCTATAAATTTGATATATCAGGATTAACCCCTAAAAGTACCACAATGCTCAAAAAACATAGACTGGAACATTATTGTAAAAACTCAAATTTTACTTATCCAGGGAATCATATAATTGTTGTCAAACAAGTCTTGATACCTTACTTACTTGAAATGAACATAGGCGAAGTTAAGGTAGGTAAGTACAATCAATTTGATTTACCCAAAAGTAAAATGACTAGGACAATTTATAATAGGGACGGCACGATTGCTTCAATCAATAAGTTAAGTCATGTTTTATATGAAATCAAAGATGACTGCTTGATCAAAAAAGAGTATACAAATTCTGTTTATGTAGAGACAAATAAATTCAAAATTTAAAAAATCAGCCTGCAAAAATGAGGATAACCCACAATCAACTGCAGGTTACCCTTCTATTCAAAACAAAATCTCTTATTGCACGTCCAATTTATAATCATGAGCACCTGGAGCATAATTACTGCGGTGTACTTCAGTTCCAATAGCTTTCTGATTCTTACCGAAATTATCACCACCCCAGTTGATTTCAGCACGTCCATCACCAATGACAATATCTATGAGTTTCTTTTGCATTTGCTTTGCAATGTTTTGGTATTTTTTGTCAAATGCTAGATTGTTGGTTTCATCAGGATCAATGCTTGTGTGGTAAAGGGCAGGGTCAAGTTGTTTGTAAGTGGCTTTTCTTGCCCATTCCATATCAACGCCTCTTTTTGAATGGGGTCTTGTTTTGATCGAGAAAATATAATCTTTTGTGCGGATATAAGCTCTGGGACCAATAGCATGATGACTTTCACCAATCACATAATCACGAACAGGAGCTAAGCCTGAGGCTACTTCTTGAAGGTCTAACCCATCGAGGTAGTCAAATTCTTTATCTTTTATATTGCCACCGCCAGCAGTGATTAAAGTAGGGGCAATGTCTACAAATTCTGTAAAATCCTTTACTACTTTTCCTTTAGGGAATTTCTTTTTGTCAGAAGAAACAACAATGATAGGGTTGTGAGCATCCATTTCCCAAGGAGTATTTTTTGCAATAGAGCCATGTTCGTTGAGCTTCCAGCCGTGATCACCGCATACATATAAAATAAGCCAAGGACGCTGATGCTTTTCACTGTATTCAATAAATGCTTTTGTGGCTTTACCGATCAGCTGATCACCATAAGCACAAAAAGCATAGTAGTCTTGTATCATTTTTTGTTTTTGCTCATCTGTGAAATCATTAGAGTAGCTATTATCCACTCTTTTCTTAAACGCTTTTGCCAGCTTATTGTATTCCTCATCCGTCAGTTCAGGTACCTTATAATTGTGCTTTTGAAAACGAGCTCTGAAGTCTGCTGGAGGGAGCACAGGAGTGTGAGGGAAGTCATACCCAATATTACAGAAAAGGGGTTTTGAAGTGTCCGCTCCATCAAAAGTTTTACTGCCCACTGAAAATTTTTGATCCTCATTTTTTAGAAAATCAATCAATGCCGTGGTATATAAACCATCGCGTGTTTTGCCTGCGGGTTGAGGACTAACTCCAGCCAAAACGCCATGATTAAATACCGTCTCTGGTTGCCCTTTCTTGTTATTGTGTTTGTACATCAAATCAAACTTCTCGTAGGCTTTTTTGGCCATTCCTGCAAACTGTGGATTTTCTTCTTCCAGTTGCTTAGAAATGTAATAGATCTTATTATTCTCATCTCTTAAAAATGAAACTTGCTTAACAGGATTCTTTAGTTTTTGACCATCAATTGCCGTCAGTTTATAGACTTTTCCCCACTCTGCCAGCTTCTCACTTTCGAATAATTTTGCATCAATATCTGTGCTATAAATATTCTCTTTTACAGCTTTCCCATTTTTGAGATTTCTAACGCGTACTCCTAATTTTCCTGTATGCATGGTCTGATAGCCCAACTTTTCCATTGTTTCAGGTAATAAAGGGTAGGAGTTGTCAGTATTCTTATTGAAATATTCAAATTGATAGATTCCCGAGCGGAAAGGGTAACGTCCTAAATGCATAGAGGCTCTTGATGGTGCACAACCTTGAGCTTGACAGTAAGTGTTGATATAAGTAACACCCATTTTGGCCAGTTTGTCTACATTAGGACTTTCTACATATCCTAACTTACTATTTTTCTGTCCATGAATTATTTTATTAAATGCACTGATTGCATCATAGCGTTGATCATCTGTTACAATCCATAGGATGTTAGGTTGCTTTTGTGCGTAGAGTGTTTTGGAAGTCGAAAAAAAGGTCACTAAGACCAAAAGAGTAATTCTAATTTTATTCATTTCTGTTGATTCGTTAATATCATTTTCCGAATGTTGAAATTTGGAGTAAATGATGGATATAAGTAGTTCACTGTTCAACTGCTTAGATGCACTGAACATAATACAACATAACCGATGAAATGGAAAGTATAGGGTGTTCAACCGTAATGATAATAGACTTTTTTGATCTTCCCCCTTTATTTTAAAGTATACAACAACCTATAAGGGTATGATGGATTGTTTTTTGAATTTTAAAGACTGTTTTTGTGTGATGTTATTAGTTTTTAGCAGAAAGGAAGAGTGTTTTAAAGATGGGTGAAATGGGGTGTATTGTAAATAATTTCAAGGTTCCAAGGAGTTGGGTGGTTTGTAGACCCATAATTAAAATTATGGGCTTTTGGGAAGATATTCCTCTTTTCGTCTTTCATTTTAAACTTAAGATATTTCAATGGTTTACCTGATCGTAAATTCATCTAAATACGAGTAGTTCAAATATTTTTATCAAAAGATGTAAAAAAGGATAGCTTCCCATAAGCCCGTGACTTCAGTCATGGTGCACGATATTTTGCAATTAA
>NZ_LQAQ01000120.1 GCF_001583495.1 Flammeovirga sp. SJP92
GACTTTCTACCTAACTTACTATTTTTCTGTCCATGAATTATTTTATTAAATGCACTGATTGCATCATAGCGTTGATCATCTGTTACAATCCATAGGATGTTAGGTTGCTTTTGTGCGTAGAGTGTTTTGGAAGTCGAAAAAAAGGTCACTAAGACCAAAAGAGTAATTCTAATTTTATTCATTTCTGTTGATTCGTTAATATCATTTTCCGAATGTTGAAATTTGGAGTAAATGATGGATATAAGTAGTTCACTGTTCAACTGCTTAGATGCACTGAACATAATACAACATAACCGATGAAATGGAAAGTATAGGGTGTTCAACCGTAATGATAATAGACTTTTTTGATCTTCCCCCTTTATTTTAAAGTATACAACAACCTATAAGGGTATGATGGATTGTTTTTTGAATTTTAAAGACTGTTTTTGTGTGATGTTATTAGTTTTTAGCAGAAAGGAAGAGTGTTTTAAAGATGGGTGAAATGGGGTGTATTGTAAATAATTTCAAGGTTCCAAGGAGTTGGGTGGTTTGTAGACCCATAATTAAAATTATGGGCTTTTGGGAAGATATTCCTCTTTTCGTCTTTCATTTTAAACTTAAGATATTTCAATGGTTTACCTGATCGTAAATTCATCTAAATACGAGTAGTTCAAATATTTTTATCAAAAGATGTAAAAAAGGATAGCTTCCCATAAGCCCGTGACTTCAGTCATGGTGCACGATATTTTGCAATTAATTTTTCTTCAAAATACTTACCCTCACAGATTTACTAATAGGCGTATTACTTATTGTCGCAAACTGATCATTGGGAATCAAAACATTTGCCTCAGGAAAGTAAGAGGCAAGGTTTCCTTCAGGAATATCATAAGGTACTATGATGAAGTTTTCTGCTTTACGTTCCACACCATTGTATTCACTTTTTAAGTCTACAATTTCATTGGCTTTTAAACCTAAATTGCTGATATCTTTAAGATTGATAAGCACAACCCTTCTTTCATTAAAAATACCTCTATAGCGGTCATCCAGACCGTAGATAGTGGTATTGTACTGATCATGAGAGCGAATAGTCATCATTAAGAACTCATTTTCATTTAGTTCATGTTGAGGAAGCTGATTGACGGTAAATTTGGCAACTCCACCGGGTAACTTCGAGAAATCACCTCTTCGTGTATGGTTTGGCAAATCGAAACCCGACTTTTTACTTCTCTCCGTATAATCTTTAAAACCATCAAATACTTCTGCAATTTTACTTCTGGTGAAATCATAATCTGTTCCAAGGCGGTTCCATGGAATAGAAAAATCTTCTTTAAAATAACTTTTGGCAATTCTGCTGACAATCTCCGGTTCACTCATCAAGTATTCAGAGGCAGGGTTGATTCTACCTACAGATCGGTGTACCCTTCCCATACTATTTTCAACCGTAACAAATCTTGATTTTCCATCTGATTCATCTTTTTCAGTTCGTCCTAAAGTTGGAAGGATCAATGAAGTTTTTCCCGTTATGAGGTGTGTTCTATTGAGTTTGGTACTGACTGAAACCGTCAAGTCACAGTTTTGAAGAGCTTTTGCGGTGTAATTGGTATCAGAGGCGGCAGAAAGGAAATTGCCTCCGAGTGCCATAAACACTTTTGCTTTTCCCTCGTACATGGCTTTAATACAATGTACCACATCGAGACCTTCCTCTGTTGGAGGTTTGAAGTTAAATGTCCTTTCAAATGAAGCATTGAGTTTGGCAGAAACGTGATGGGTAATTCCCACTGTTCGATCTCCTTGCACATTACTGTGTCCTCTCACAGGACAAGTACCTCCGCCTTTAATTCCTATACTGCCCTTAAGTAATAAAAGGTTGACACACTCGCGAATATTATCAACGCCATTTTTATGTTGCGTGAGTCCCATTGCCCAGCAAATTATCACTTTTTTCTTTTGTGCTAAAAGCTCTACAATCGGCTCTACCTCATCAGCAGATAAACCTGTTTGCTCCAATAAATCTTTTTTGGTAAACCCTTCAAGGTTTTTGAACAGGTCTTCCGAACCACTGGTGTTATTCTTAATGAAATTCCAATCAATAACATTCCCTTTCTTTCGATCAATCTGCAATAACCTTTTCATGATGTATTTTAAAAGAGGAACATCTTGATTGATTTTGACTTGAAGATAATAGTCTGAAATTGCCGAACCACTGCCGACGACACCTTTTACTTCTTGAGGGTTTTTAAAGCGAACAAGCGCCGCTTCTTTTAGTGGGTTAACGCTGACAACTTTGCCACCTTTCTGCCTGCATTTTTCTAATGCCGTCAACATACGTGGGTGGTTGGTACCAGGATTTTGTCCTATTACCATCACTACATCTGCATGCTGGAAATCTTCTAATGTAACACTCCCTTTGCCAATACCGAGCGTTTGAAAAAGTCCTGCTCCACTTGACTCATGACACATATTGGAACAGTCAGGCATATTGTTGGTGCCTAATTTTCTGGCAAAAAGCCCGTACAAAAAGGCAGCCTCATTGCTGGATCTTCCTGACGTATAAAAGACCGCTTGATTAGGGTCTTTTAAAAGGTGAAGATGCTTACCGATGAGATCGAAAGCTTCATCCCAAGCAATGGGGGAATAATGTGTATCACCTTCTCTCAAAATCATGGGATGAGTAATCCTTCCACTTTTTCCAATTTTAAAATCAGTCCATTGACTCATTTCTTTGACAGAATATTGTTCAAAAAAAGCAGGAGTTACCCTTTTATTGGTTGCTTCTTCTGCAATGGCTTTCACACCATTTTCGCAGAATTCACCCAAGTTGGATCGATGCTCAGGGTCGGGCCACGCACAGCCTGGACAGTCAATGCCTTCTTTTTGATTTAATTTTGATAGCGTAGCAATAGATTTCGCTAAACCCATTTCTTTCATGGCATGTTCCAAAGCTACTTTTACGGCTGTCACACCTGCAGCATATTGGGGTGGTGCCGTCAACTTAAGGCCCGTAAAATTAACAGGACCAATTGCTTCTTCAACGGTTTGGAGTTTGTTATTCTTGGTTTCCATTTGAGTGTCGTGAGTGTAATAGAGGGTGTTTGAAAAAGTCCATGAAGTAAATTTCATGGACTTTTTCGATAGTAATAATTCAAAATAATCAAAATCGTAAACAGTAGCTATTTATTGACTGTTTTTTCGATTTTATCAAAAAATAATAAAGTATCCTCTAAGTGTTCGTACCAGTATTCCCATTGATGTCCCCCTTCGAACTCTTCGTATACATGCTCAATATTATTTTCATTGAGTTGTTGATGCAATACTCTGTTGAAAGTGATTAATTCATCCGTATTGCCACAGTCGAAACGGAATGGAGGTAGGTTCTCTTTATGTTGAAGAACGGCAGTTAATACATCTTCATCTTCACGGTTTTCCTGAGCATAGTTGTCCAATTTTTCCTCCACAAATAATTCCATCTGTTGAATTTCTGTAATGGAACTATGTCCGCTCACACCGTCGTATTGATGACCATATTTTGCTCCAATTCTCAAAGCACCAAAACCACCCATTGATAATCCTGAGATAAACAAAGGAGAAGCCTCACTGGTTTGAGGAATATTTTCTCTAACAGCTTGAGGTACATCTTCGGCAATCCACTTCTCAAAACTATAGTCATGATGGTCATTATAAGCAGAACCATCACCCCATAAACCATCTGACGGCATGGCTAAAATCACCGGTTTAATTTTTCCTTCCTTGATTAATCGGTTAGCAGTGACGTGAGCACCGCCCATCATGCACCAGATCCATGCACTTCCGTATACACCATGAAGCAATGTGACAATCGGCAGATCTTTATGATCACCTTCAGGCACAAAAACACATATATCACCTCTTCCTTTGAGGTTGTTCGTTTTTACTGTGATAAAACGAAGTCCATCCATTTCAAATTTTGGATTGGATAATTCTGTTGTTCTAAATTTTGACTTACTCATGATCGAAAATTAATACCCCTTTAGCGTTTCTACCCTTCAACATATCATCAAATGCTTGTTCAAGTTTTTCTAGAGGGTAGGTTCTAGTAACCATTTCGTCAAGCAATAAATCACCTTTCTTATAAAGGTTTACAAGTTTCGGAAAGTCTACTTCAGGACGGCATTTTCCGTACAATGGATTGATGTAGATTTTGTCCCATTCAAAAAGGCTCATGTCGATCAGAACTTCTTGCTCAATACCACTCACTTGAACAGCAGTACCTGCATTTCTGACCATAGCCAAAGGTGCGGCACCCAAGGCCGGAATAGCCGTACATTCAAAAGCATAATCGGCACCTCTTCCACCTGTCATTTCCTTTACTTTTTGAGCGGCTTTCAGCAATCCTTTATCGTCTTTATCAGCAAGGATAGTATGAGTAGCACCAAATTGAAGGGCCATTTGAAGCCTTTCCATGTTGATATCAATAGCAATAATCTTTTCAGCACCAGAGACTTTTGCACCTTGAATAGCATTTAGTCCTACACCTCCAGTTCCTAAAACCACGGCAGTATCACCAGCAGAAATATCAGTAGCATTCACCACAGATCCGTAACCTGTCATCACACCACAGCTGATCAAACTTGCTGAAGCCATTGGAATATCCTTATCCATTTTGACGCAAGCCGACTCTTTTACTAATGTATATTCTGAAAAAGTACCTAAGTTGAAAGATCTTTCAATAGGTTTTCCGTTCCAAAGGTTGCCTTCTAAATGAGAGTGGCCTGGAGTATGACCATTTCCGCCAGCAACCACCGGAGAGTTGGTATCACAAATATGTTGGTTGCCATCTTGACATTGATCGCATTTCATACATGGAGTAGCCCAGTTTAATATGACTGAATCTCCATTTTTTAGTTTAGTTACATTTGGGCCTGTTTCCACTACAATTCCAGCCCCTTCATGACCTAATATAATGTCTTTGCCCCAGTGTAGTGAATCATGATCCGTATGGCACAGTGACGCCGCCATGACTTTGATGATTACTTCATCGTCTATTGGCTCACCTATTTCTATATTTTCGATCGTAAACGTTCCTTGTCCATGACCAATAGCGGCCTTGCATTGTATTCCCATAGTGTAAAAAATGTTTGAGGAGTTGAGATAACTTGTGTTGTTGATAGCAAATGTCTTCTGTTTTCTTACGAAAGAGTTTCTCTATTTTGATTGAAAAGTTATCTATTTTGTATTTTATATGACTATTGTGTTATTTTAGTGATTAAAATACATCATTTTTTAATCTATGAAGGCTTTTTTTGAGAAGGTCGTTACACAAGACTCTTCTAATATTCGTGCTTTTAAATACTCACAGAAAGAGTTTAATACACCTTGGCATGTCCATCCAGAATATGAACTGACTTTTATTCTGAATAGTGTTGGAAACCGTTATGTAGGGAATAATATATCTGGCTATCAACCAGGGGAATTGGTTTTGCTGGGGCCGAATTTACCGCACTGTTGGAAAAACGACATTGATGAACGTGAAAATGCAGAATCTTTAGTGATCCAATGGCCTAAAGAAGTGGTGAATAATATTTTAGAATTTGATGAAATCAAGTCATTGTTTAAAAACATCAACAGAGGCATTCTGTTCCATTACCCGTCGTCATTTGATATTAAAGCAAAAATGCAAGTAGTGATAGAGAGTAATGGGTTGGAAAGGTATTTGAATTTAATTGCTCTTTTAAAAGAAATGAATCGCCTTGAAAAGAGAGAATACTTGGCAGGGGCGTCCTATGCTTATGAAGAGTCTACGGCTTTGAATGATAGAATAGAGAAGGTGCAGAATTTTATAGCTGAAAATTATGATCGGAAAATTAGATTATCTGAAATTGCCCAAGAACTCAATATGACAGAACAGTCTTTCTCACGGTTTTTTAGCAAAGCAATGCAACGTCCTTTCTTTGTTTTTCTCAATGAATATAGGATTAATAGAGTCAGCCGTCTTTTGCTGGAAACTGATATGCAAGTGGCAGAGATAGGGTATAGATGCGGTTACGAAAGTCTCCCGTTTTTTTATCAACAGTTTAAAAAGTTCAAGAATTACAGTCCTTTAGAATTTAGAAAATTGTATAAGAAAATTTAAGTGTTAGAGATTGAAACCTTGTAGGTCATTAGAAGCCTCCTGATTTCTAAAAACCACAAATATCCATGAATAGTAGTTTACAATGTATTTATGTACTGCTTATACACTATACACCGTACAGACCGTACGGTGTATAGTGTATAAGCAGTACGGTGAATAGCGTACAGTGTGTACGGTGGGTAGTGTATGGATAGGTTGAGCTGAATAAAAGTGGATTTGCAATAAGAGCTATTCCAAACATGCTCTTATTTCAAACACGCTCTAATATATCTCTTAGGTTTTAAATATTTAAAAAATTAATAAGTGAGTTTTTAGAGCGATATATAATTGAAATTTAAAGTTGCTTATTTCATTTCAATCAGAGTATTACAAAAATATTTTATTTATTGACAGTTTTCTAATCCAAGCATGTTAAAATATATTATTACATTATTGAAAACGAGGAACTAAAGACGGTAATGAGAGTCTATCATTTTTATCTGCAATTTAAAAAGTACAACAATTACAGCCCTTTAGAATTTAGGAAATTATATAAGAAAATTTAGTCTTGTAACACCGATAATTGTCTATCTTTATCTCATTCAATAAAACTCAATTTTTTGAGGAGTAATTACTAACAGAAAGCGAATTTGTGTTTTAATCTAAATAAATTTGGACAATTAACTTAAACAAACAATGAGACATTTTTTTGTATTACTACCGTTATTATTCTGGCTTCATACCGAAGCATTTTCCAAAAAACTACCCACCAAAGTCAGCGGATATATATTCGAAGACATCAATCAAAATGGCGTACTAGACAAAGGCGAACCGCTCGTAAAAGGAGTGGCGGTATCGAATGGTTTAGAAGTAGTGTTGACCAACGAGAAAGGTTTTTATGAATTACCTCTTCAACCGAAACAAACCATTTTTGTAAGTAAACCAAGCGGTTATGAATTAAGAAAGAACAGCTATCATACCATGGCCGATTTTTTACATTTCTACCCTGAACCCACTGCCGAATCGTATGCACCAACCGTAGCACAAAATGCGGAAGTACCTGAGCAATTGAATTTCCCTTTAAGAAAAATTGAAGAATCTAAGGCTTTTACAATGGCAATGCTTGGTGATATTCAGGCACGCTATCAGCATCAAGTCAATTATGCTCATGAAGTAGCGGAGGAATTATATCAATATCCTAATTTGAAAGGTGCAGTAATGTTAGGGGATATGGGTGATGATAATGCCATGATTTTTCCAGCTCTAAATGAGCTTTTTAAACAATTTACAACCACTGTTTATCCGGTGGCAGGGAACCATGATAGAAACTATGATATTGAAGATTTGACAGAAGACTTTAGTGGCTTCAAAAAATACTATGGACCAGATCAGTATTCTTTTAATATTGGTGATGTGCACTTTATCGCCATCAATAATGTAACGACAATCAAAGGCATTCAATACAAAGATTTTATTCCTAAAAACAGAATGGAATGGATCAAAAATGATTTAGCTACAGTGCCAAAAGAAAAACTAATCGTCTTTTTACAGCATATTCCATTAGGACATATGATGCAGGAAAGTAGAGATGAACTGATGGAAGTGATTAAAGATTTCCCTCATGTAAAATCGTTTTCAGGGCATCTTCATTCTATGACTCATTTGTATTTACCTTATGGCGATAATAAAGTCCTACACGATGTAGTAACAGGTGCAGTCTGTGGATTATGGTGGGGTGGAGAGTTAGATCTTGATGGTATTCCGAATGGCGTAATGGGATGTGGCTCTCCAAAAGGGTATTACTTAGCTCATTTTAACGGTAATAAAGTCAATATGGAGTATAAAGCATCGGGTAAACCAAAAGAAAAGCAAATGAAGATTTGGGTGTATCAACCATTAAATGCGAAGAAAGATCCAACGATACATATTCCAGAGGGATTGACAGAAAACAACTTCTTAGCGAATATTTGGGCAGGTTCGATTCATACAGAAGCTTATGCTCAGATAGACGGTGGGGAATGGCAAAAATTGGAGCGAAGAGATAAAATAGTAGATCCAACAGCGAGAAGAATTTATTTAAGAGATTCATTAAAAATATCCAATCAAAAATCTCATCTTGGACCTGGCTACCCGAAGAATATACCTTCACATATTTGGGTAGGGGAATTTCCTGAAGATTTTAAAGATGGCAGTCATATTATCAAAGTGAAAGCGGTTGATCCTTCAGGAATGGAATTTAAAGGTCATCGTATTTTTACGAAAGGTAATTTTGATGGTGATTATGAAGAAGTGGATTGGTATAATATCCATTAATCTTTATCCTCAGCCCACGATTTAAATCGTGGACTGAGGATGTGTTCGTAATGCTTTGTGGCTCACGGGAACCATAAAAACACCAGTTCTTATTATTCAAAATAAAGCTTGAATGCGAGTTCATATAAAATATAAGCTCCAACAACACTAGCTATCAAATTAAACATCAATAACCCTAAACTTTCAGAATTCTTACCTCGAAACCCATGATAAGCAGAAATAAGGCATAGATTGAAAGTCAAAAAAATGGGTAATGCAAGTAAACCATAACCCCAAGGTCCACCTCTTGCAATGATAATTTTCAGTGTCATTGGAATATAATAAAGATTTAGAAGTAAGATTAAAACCGATGTCCCTTTGTTTGCTTTAGATATGAAGTTCATGATGCTACTGTTTAGTTGAATGTAATAAAGCTGATACATCTCAAATTTCAAAAAGCAACCCCTTTATTTCTGTTTTTTACCTCTAAAAATCACTTTTTAATTTAAATAAGATAAAATACATAACTAATTAACGAAAAAACAGAAAGATTTGCCCTTTTCAACTCCATTACTTTGTGGTATCACTCAAGCATTAGAAATCATAACTCAATGAAAGTACCAAGACAAAAGTAAACGAAAATTACCCATTTACTTCTGCCTTTGTACCTATAACTTCTAAATTAAAATAGGTAAGATAAGTGCTCTTATGCTTGATTTTTTTACACTCAAACAGCACAAGGTATGGAACACTTGAAAGAAGATAAGAAAACCAAACTAAGCGAATTCCCAGATCCATTTGAGCAAGCAAGAATCGAAAAAGGATACGGTGAAATTGATGATCAGAATGATCCTGTCACAATGTTATTACGTCTGAAGGATGTTCGTAAGACAGCACATAACTGGAAAACGTTTATTTCTGGTGCTGAGCCAGGACGTATTGTTGTGCCTTCAGAAGTTCATATTAGAGATATCCGTCAGATTCCATTCGAGGTGGATCCACCAGAGCATAAATCATATAGAGATTTGGTAGAGCCTTGGTTCAAGAGACCTTTAGGTGAGGAATACCAAAAAGAATTAAAGACGATCATTGATGAGTTGATTGATGAAGCGTTGACGAAGGAACAGTTTGAGGTAGTAGAAGACTTTTCATTGAAGCTTCAATCACGAGCATTGACTACTTTATTGAATGTCCCTTACAAAGAATCTGAAATTTGGATTGATTGGGGCGTTCACGTTTTCCGTTCTGAAGAAACTTCCTTGGATGGCAGTAAGGCCAATATTCTTTTTGATTATCTGGATGAAAAAATTGAGGAAGCGAGCAAGAATCCAGGTGATGACCTTTACTCATTATTACTTTCTGCTGAAGTAGATGGTAAAAAGATGACAAAGGAAGAGGTGAAAGGTGTGATGATCTTAACGTTTGCAGGTGGTAGAGACACAGTAATTAATGCAGTGACAAACTCAATTGCCTACTTTGCAGAGCATCCAAATTCTTTAAAAAGAATCGCTCAAGAACCAGAAATTACGGGTAGAGCAGTAGAAGAATTAGTGCGTTATTTCGCACCGTTAACTCACATGGGAAGAGTAGTGACGGAAGATACTCAAGTGTGTGAGCATGCCATCAAAAACGATTCTAGAGTTTCATTATGCTGGGCTTCTGCAAATAGAGATTCTGCCGCATTTGAAAATCCGAATGAAGTAGTTTTAGACCGTAAAGTAAACCCTCATGTCAGCTTTGGTTTCAGTACGCATAATTGTCTAGGAGCAACACATGCTCGTCAGATTTTGAAGATTTTATTGACTTCTTTAGCAGAAAAAGTGACTGCTATTGATATCAAAGAAGCGAAAGAAAATATAGAAGAGTGGGGAGAGTTTGACCGTAAAGTAGGATTCAAAAATATTACAGTAAGTTTTAATTAATCCTCATTTCTGGCCCACGACTTAAGTCGTGGGCCAGAAATGAGACATCCAATATAACACTAATAAAAAATGGCTAAAATAACATTTATAACAAAGGATCAGGAGTCCATTGTAGTAGAAGGAACTTCGGGTTCAGTGATGGAGTTGGCAGTACAGGCCAACGTGAAAGGAATCGATGGAGATTGTGGTGGAGTGTGTTCGTGTGCAACGTGCCATGTACAAGTAGATCCGGCTTCTGCAGATAAGTTAGGGGAGGCAAGTGAGATTGAGCAGGATATGCTGGAACTTGATGACGATGCAAATGAGTATAGCCGTTTGTGCTGTCAGTTGCAAGTGACAGAAGCATTGGATGGTGTGGTGCTTAATGTTGTGAAGTAAATGGGTAATAATAAATGCTGTGTAATCATTGGAGGAAGTCACGGAGGTGTGAATGTGGCTTTCTCCTTGAGGAAAGAAGGATGGGAAGGAAGGATTGTGGTGATTGATAAAGATCCTAACCTTCCTTATCAAAGACCGCCACTTTCTAAGACCTATCTTACGGTGAAAGATGAAAGCGGGTATATTCCACTTAAAGGCGAGCAAAGCTACCTTAACGAAGAGATTGAGTTGCTCTTAGAGCAGGAAGTGGTGGATGTGGATAAAAAAACGCAGTCTGTAGAACTTCAGAATGGTGATGTGATTGCTTATGATTTTCTAGTACTTGCTACAGGTGCGTCACCAATCATCCCTCCAATCAAAGGAATTGATACGGCTCAGCATCTTTTTGTGATGCGTAATATCCAAGATGTGAAAGGGATACAATCAGCATTGGAGAGTGGTGTTCAGAAAGTTGCAATTATTGGCGGTGGATATATTGGGTTAGAGACGGCTTCTTCTTTAAAAAAACTAGGGTTAGAAGTGACTGTTTTTGAAAGAGAAGAAAAGCTATTGCCTAAGGTGAATGCCGATGAACTATCAGCATTTTTATTGGATTTACACCAAAAAAATGGGGTACAGATTCAGTTGAAATCTAGTGTGTCAGCAATTACAACAGAAGGTGGTGTTCAAACCATTGTCACAGATAAAGGGACATCTTTTGAATGCGATATGATTATAATGGGAGTTGGCGTTTATGTCAATCAAACCATCAGTGATCAATTAGCTTTGAAATACAATAATGGAATTGCAGTCAACGAATACTGTCAAACGTCAGAGGCTAACGTTTATGCAGTAGGTGACTGCAATACACATTATAATGCTATCTATGGTCAAGCAATCCGTTTGGAATCGGTACAAAATGCGGTTGATCAGGCAAAAATTGTTGCCAAATCCATTACAGGAAACCCAGAGAAGTACAACAGCTTACCTTGGTTCTGGTCAGATCAGTATGATGTAAAACTTCAGATCGCAGGTTTAACGATTGATGCTGACAATCATATTATAAGAAAAGAAGAAGAGAATAAATGGTCGATTTGGTTTTTTAAAGGAGATCAAATACGCTCTGTCTACGCTATCAATAATGCAAAGGCTTATGTGGTAGGTATGAAAATGATCCAGCAAAATGCTAAGCTGGACAAACAGAAAGTGATAAATCCAGAGGAAAAATTGGCACCAAAAAATATTCTACTTCAAACAGAAATTAATGCATAGAGGCGGTCGTTAATCTATTTTATTTTACGTTTGATAAAAGTTTGTTTAAATCCCATGATCCATTTCATGGGATTTATTTTTTTACCTACTACCTCATTTTAAGTGCCTTGTGGACTTAATATTAAGCATCATCATCATTAGTGCTTTGAAGCTCATCAGAAAATTCCTGATTTCTAAAAACTACAAACATGCTCTTAGTTTATAATGGATTAAGCTCCACAAAAATAAAATCGTTGGCGAGGTTCTCTGAACGGGAAGTAGGATGCTGTTTTCCTTCCGTCAGTTGGTCTACTTTTTGGAATAGATATTCTTTCAATTCCCACATATTGATGGTTTGATCTCTGTTGATGTCCATTTCTTTGGATGTGATTCCAGATAAAAGAGAATAGGTGAAAACACCATTTTGCCAATTTTTATTTTCATAAGCAAATTCCAAACCGCTCGCACTTGAGAAAATAAAAGTACCATTTTGACGTCTTGTCTCTTGGAAAACTGCTTTGATTTTTGACAGATTGTCTTTGGTGTTTTTCCTGTTCAAAACCTTTAAACCTCTCGTATTTTGAGGGTGAAGACTCGAATCAGCAAAAGTATACTGTTCATCGAACAGTTCTCCAGAGTGACAAGCATCAACAAACATTACCTTTTGTCGAGCTGGGCAGTTATTCACAACCTCTTCTAATGCTTCAAAAGAAAGTCCCTGTGCAGAAGGTTTGCTGAAGTCAATCGGGTAGCTTGATAAATAGAGTTTTTGATTTTCTAAAACACCGTGTCCTGCATAGAAGACATAAACATGATCATCTACTTTTGCCGTTTTTAAGATGGCTTCAACTTCGTTCACTACACTTGTGGTCACTTCTTGATTAGTAAACGTCTTGCTAATAATTTCCACTCCATCTTTTTTTATCACTTTTTCCAAAGTAGATGTAAAATCTAGAGCATCTTTATCGGCATATTTTAGATTATATAATTGGTTTTGATGCTTAGAAACGCCTAAAGCAATAAAATAATACTTAGGGGAATAGTTGTTTTTATTGGCATAAACGGTTTGTGATTTTCTTAGTGATTCATTATTCAAAGCATCCGTTACTGAGACTTCAATCAAGTTTTTCCCTTGGGATAGCTCAATTTCAATACTTCCATTCCAGTCCTTTTGATTGTTCAATTTTTTTCCTTCTCTACCAAAAACAGGAACATTGTTCACCCAGATATTCAAATGGTTTAAAGTAGATGCAGAGGAAGCACGTAAAGAAAGCTTCAATCTGTCATTATCTACATTGTCAGGAAGTGAAGAGAGTTCAATTTTTGGTAAAGATATTTTAAAATCTGTCTCCTCAATACCTAACCACTTCATTCTTATTTGATGTAGTTCCTTATAGTAGTCTACCGTTTTTTGAGTAACAAAAGGGATTTTTTCCAACACTTTATCAGGACGGTTGAGTTGAATGTCAAATTGTTCAGAACTGTAAGGAATCTGGTCCACCATCACCGAAAAACTCTTATTCATATTGGGTGAAGTAAAGTAATACTTGTCTGGTGAGAACATCATAAAACCACTTTCTTCTCCTATGTACAAACTCCCTTTTTTAGTTAAACCGTTCTCCAATGTATAAAAAGCAATTTCCCCTGTGGGATATCCGAAAATAAAGTTTTTCTCATCAATTTTTTCAATAATGGAAGGAGGGTCACCAATGAAATAATTTTCAATAACAGGTAGTTTATTAAACCTATTAGGTGTTCCAGTCAAGTCAATTTTTTGAATATAGTCTCTTCTCATTTTGTATAAATAATGGTCTTCTATTATGATTGGAGAGATTCCAAAGATGCCAGGAACTTGGTATTTAAAGAATAGACCATTGTACTTTACTACAACTTTTTCGAGGATAGAATATTGATTCTCCTTCAAGAAGTTTATTTCCTTTCTGTTGATATCATATATATAAAAATGTTCTTCATTCTTTTTGGTGAAAAATAAAGTGCTATCTTTTAATTGAAAGTTATAGAGAGGGTGCTCAAACCATTTAATAAATTCAGATTTATTATTTTTTAAATCGTATTGCCATAAAAAAACTTTATAATCTTTTTTGTTAAAAGATCCCATATTATCGTATCCAACGGCATAAATAGTTTGTGAATCTTCATGATATAAGATTTCTGAGAACCTTCTATTTTTTCCAAGACGAAATATTTCTCTTGTATTTCCTGTTACTAAGTCTTTTCTTTTTAAAGTTTGTGCAGGCCTTTCAATAAGAAAAATTTCATTATTTGAAATAAAATAATCTTCAAATTTTTCTCTAATTGGATAATCAGGCAAGACTTTAGAAGTTAATGTATCAATTGAGAATGTTTCATTTTTAAAATCAATTCTTCTAGCGTATCCACCACCCCCTAGAGTGACATATAAAGCGTTATTATGCCATTTTAACTCATGAACCCATTTTGTGACTGAGGTTTCGCTGGATGGTTTAAAGTTGTTCTGAAGCAATTTTGCATCTAAATTCCAAACAGAAATTTCATTTTCAATCAGGTTATTTCGCCCCACAAACAGTTTATTATCTACTTGATATAAAGTTGTGACCTCAGAAATATTTCCTTTATCACTTAAAAAATATCCCAAATCAGTCTTATACCAATACCCATGCCTTGCTTGATGATGATGAAGATTTGCAGTAATTTCATTCGTTTTTAAATCTATTAGGTCAAGACTTTTAAACGGAACATCTGTTTCTCTATATCCAATTTTATATCTTGAGTTTTGAAATATAATTTTAGGATGATCTCCCCAGCAGCATCCATCAACATTACTTTTTTTGATTCCTTGCAGATAAAATGACTCAAAGAAATTTATTCCCTTAAGATGTGATTCTAGGCTTGAAATCATATTCACCTTTTCTTGAGGTGGCATGACATAAGGTGTGTAGGTACTAATGATATCATTATTTATTTCCAGCTTATCATTTTCGGATGCTTTAAAATATTGTGGTGCAACCTCAAACCAAGTAATAGGTTTTTCGTTAATATTTTCTAGGCCTACATATTTTCCGTAACTCACCTGTTGATTTGTAGATAAGTCCCAGATACTTATTCCTTCATTTTCATAAAAGCTAGCTAAAAGATTTTTCTCTTTATGGTAATCAAATCCAATGATATTTTTTTCTCCCCATTTTTTGATCGAAATGTCAAGCTGACTTTCATCAAACTTTTTTGTGTCATTTATATTTTTATTGATCCATTCATTTATTTTCATTTTCTGAACAACACCATTCTGTAATGAAAGATAAAGTGTTGAATTTATATATTTAAAATCAAATATATTTTTAGGATAATCAATCTTTGTAATAAGCGAAGCCTTATTATTTCTTTTGGTATTTAGGTCATAAAGATAAATACTTGAAGTCTTGTTATTTGTTTTTTTTGTAAAAATAAAAAGTTCCTCATCAGGGACATATTGATAGCTGTTATTGTCGATTAGATAATCATTATTAACTTGTTTTACTATAGGCTCTAAAAAGCTAGAAGGGTAGTTAAGATTATTGAGTACTAGCTTTCCCATCCCAGGTAGACTCTCTGCAAAATGATATGTAATGAAACGTCCCTTTTTTTGTTTTAGGTAGGCCTGTTCAAAGTTATTTTTTGCAATTTCTTTCACTTCACCATTCTCTTCATAGAAATAGCCAAGAATCTTATCATTATAATACGACATACGCATAAAATACAACCGTGGTCCATCTAAAAATGTAAACCCTGTGGCTAATTTGTATGTGTTTTCTAGGAGAGTATACTCTTGTTGGAGTGTTGATGATGAAAGGTTAAATAGGCTTAGTCCAATATAGTTTAGAGGAATACTACTATAATTAGAGTTTTGTGTCAGAAGTATTTGTTCTTCCTTTTCATCTACATCTATGTAAAAATATTCAGGATCTTCAGGATCAAAAAATGTAGTGTCCATTAGAGCGAGTTGCTCTTTTTCAGCATTTAAGAAAGGGATTGGCTGATTTCTTAAATCAACAATTTCAAAGTCTTCATTATTTTCGCCTTTAATACTGTAATTAAAGGAGGAATATTCTTGATTAGAATTTGTTGAAAGTGAAGGGAGTACAAAAGAAAAAAACAGGTTGTTATGAGTCTTTCCCCAAACTCTATTATTTTCTATTTCTACATCAGAAATTAAGGTAAATCCACTCTGATTTGGAAGTTGAAGAATTGTATCTCTTTCGCAAAGTATATTGCCTTGGTCTATACTATATTTCTTATTGTTTTTTCCTTTAATATATTTAGGATTACTATTTTCTTCTATTACTTCATAATCTAAATGTCTGTTGAAATTGTTACTATTATTTAAAATATCTAATAGTAGATATTCATGATCATTTAAATGAACTGAGATACTTTTACATAGGTCGAAAACAGACAGCGTTTTATTTTTTCTTGAAAAGATTGAAATAAATTTTTGGGCTGTGTAATCGTAAATAAAGCCTTTGTTTTTAGACTGGCTAAAAATCAGAGCCCATGGTTTAAATGGCAGGAAGCCTATAAATTCATAGTCCGTGTCTTTATTGATCAAAAAAGGAATATCAATGTCTTTTTCATTTTCTTTGTCATAGATTCCAAACTTATATCCATTATCCGAATAGTGATTGAATGCAAAATGGGGATGATGTGGATGAATAAAAATATCTTTAATGTCTTTACCTTTTGTGTTATGATTGCTAACCACAAGATCATTATCCAATAGGATGATATTTTTAAAATCACTGAGTAATAAATGGTTGCCAACTGTACCCTTGATTTCGTAAGTTTTATCTGTTGGAAGTTGTTTTGTAATACTCTGTTGTGCTTGTACGAAACAACTAGGTAAGAAGAATAAAAGGAGTAAGTATTTCATCGGTTTGTTTTAGTCAAGTTGATTAGTTGAAACGAAATTGATTCGAACAAATATAGAAATAAATAAAGAATATCCCTTTTCATTCAAACCACCCTCACACCTTCAATTCCAATATAAGTTCCCAATTCAGAAGCATTGATTTCAATAGTGCCATTAATGGTATAGACCCTGTTTTTTAGATGTTGCAGCGCTTTTGAGTTCTTGGAGTCGATGCAAATATCATTTTCAAAGTAGATGGCAATTGTGCCTTCTTCAAGTAAGAGTGAAATATGAATATTTTGTTGCAGAGGATATTCTATAGATAAGTCTAATAAGGCTTGTATAATTCTGTAAATTTGATTCTTTATAAGAAGGTCAATATTAGTATCCATTGGAGGGATATTGAGATGGATTTCAGCTGATGCATATTTCTTCTGATAACATAAATCTTCAATGACTTCGTGTAGGTTTTCATTTGTAAAATCAGGAGAAACCAAATAGTGGCTAATTTCCCTAATTTTGGTAATTGTAGAGCTGATGGAAGAAAGAATAGAAGGGCTATTGATATTTTGAGACTGATGTATATGGTCCAATTTACTGTTGACTTCTTGATCTAATTGTGCTTTGATTTGTTGCCTTTCTTTTTCCTGCCCATCAATAAATGCAGAAGTATACTTTTGAGTAATCTCAAATTGTGCTTTTTCGAGTTCCATTTTCTCTTTGTAAAAAAGATACGTCTGATAGAATAACAGAGACAGGTAAGCGATCATATCAAAGGTGATGATAATGTGAAAAATGTATCGGTGCACTTCTCCTTTTTCTGTGATGTTGGCATTAGGCAAAACCGAAAAAAGAATGATGGTCATGGTGGTAAGAGAAAAAATACCTAATGCATAATAAACCATTTTTCTTTTCTCTTTGATACCCAAATAAAGTAAAATTATAATCCCCACATCAGTCAGAGCAATATATAGAAAAGCAAAACTGATGATGAGTTCTTGTATTTCAATGACGTGTTGATTTTCACTGAAAAAAATTAATAGAATATGGGAAACTGCAATTGGAAGAAGTGAATGTTGAAGGATTTTACCAAAACGTCCTAAATAGTTTTTTTGCTGGAAAATAATGTGTGTGTAAAGTTCCAGTGCTAAATAATGATAAGTGCTAGAGACAATCAGTAAAACATATTTGGTATAAACAGCCGCTTGAAGCCCAAAGTAATCTGCCAATAATCCATACTCTATTTCGGGATAAGTAACATACAAAATGGAGCACAAAACATAAACCGCAAATACTCTTTGTTTTAAATAGATTGCACAAATTACTCCTAACAGCATTGTGATAAATATGAGCGATCGGCAAATTATTTTTATGCTATGTTCTACCTGATATACCTCTTCATATTTTTTTGTAGAATACAACTTTATACTTTGATTGATGGGCCAGTATTCATCATAAATTTCACAATAAATAGTAACTTCTTGACCGGCTTGAATCAAAAATGACTCACATAAACCGTAACTGACATTAGGAGGAATATATTGCGGCTCCCATCCGTATTCTAACGTCTTTGTTTTGCCATGCTCATCAATGATCCATAAGTTAAGCATTTTAACTACTCCATTATTCAACCGTAAAATCAAATGCTGATCAACGGCACTGTATACTTTCACTTTAAAATAATGAGTATCTCCATACTTGTATGTAATATCATCTTGGCATGCAACATCATTGTATAATCGTTCTTTATCGATGTTACTAATGTTGCAAACCTGATAGGTAAAATGATTTTCTTCTTTGGTTTGGCAAGAACAAATGAGAAGAAATAACATTAAAAAATAATACAATTTCATAATTCAGTAGGGGAGTTTAAAGCATCTGTTTTTGCATTGATAAAGCTGATTTTACTGCCTTTCATACTATTTTCAATGATCATCTGACCCTGTAGTTTTTCAATGCGGTGTTTCATATTATCGATACCAATCCCTTTGTTATTGAGATTGGATGGAAAGCCAATTCCATCGTCCATGTAATAAAGATTGAGGTGTTTGCGGGATGGGCTATAAATGTAATTGAGGTGGATGTTCTTAGCTTGACTGTGTTTTAATGCATTCACTAGAAGTTCTTGTGTTATTCTGATAAATTGGTTCTGAAGTACAGGAAGAAGTGCTTTCGGTATTTCTTCAAAAGAACAGTGTATTTTAAAAGAGGAAGATTGATATTGAAATACAAGCAATTCTATTTCTTCTTCCAATGATTTTTGTTGGTCGAATTTTGGAGAAAGACGCTTCGTTATTTCATCTAAACTGTGGATCGTTTCATTAATGATCGCTTCTTTATCCAGATTGGCAATTTCACCCATTTTATCCATAAGAGCCAAGTTTCCACCAATATGATCATGTAATTCTCTGCCGATGCGGTTTTTCTCATTTTCTTTCCCTTTCATCAAAGCCAAAGAATAGTCTCTCTGAAAGTTATTGTACTGCATTAATAAAATTTTCCGTTCGTTCATTATCTGATGGTATTTGTATAGGATAATGAAAATATAATAAGTAGAATCAAAGGCGAAAAGGTAATAAAAAGCAGTCCTTGATGCTTCTAGTTTTTGTGCTAAGCCCATGTTGGCAAGCCCTGAGAAATACATCATTACGGCAATATTGACCACAAAAATAAAAATGATTGCATTGGTGATTGGTTTCTTTAATTGGTACCCTTTAAAGACTAAATAGCAGGTAAACAGATAGGCAATATTAAAGCTTGTAAATCCAATTATGATATTGCTATTGTTGAGAATCAATAGTTCTTGAGGAAAAACAATTAATAAAAAGAGGCTGATAAAAATAATAACAAGCAGGGCGTGCATTACTTGAATAATTCTTTTATTAATGCCTTTACTATTAAAAATAAGGGCGTAATAAAAGAAAAAGAAGTAATAATGATAAAACTGTATGAAGATTAATTGTACATTCTTACTATTGACGGATGAGGGGATGATGTTTAGAATGAAACCATATTCAGCTTCAATAAAAAATAAACCTGCTGTGGTGCAAAAGACATAATAAAAGAAGATTTTTTTGCGAAGGTAAATCCCAAATACCATTCCTATAAATAGAAAAATACCAATAATGGATCGACAAATGATTTTTACATTTTTCTCGTAAACCAGAAGGTGTTTGACTTCATTTGGGTCTTTTAAACTAAAACTATCATTGTAGGCATAACCCAAGTCATGAATACTGTAATACAATGTCTTTTTTTCTCCCTTTTCAAAAGAAAGTGGAATTAATATACCTTCAGATTTATCTTTTGGGAAATGCATCACAGAGGTTCCATAATGGAAGTGTCTAGAGACCGTATCATCTTCTAAAACCCAAAGTTGAAAATCATGGAAATTTCCACCGTTAAAAAGCAGAGTTTTATCTTTCCTCTCTTTCAGTTCAATTGTAATTTTTCCATATATAATACTTTTGATCAGGTATTTTTTTGGAGGAAAAGGAGGAACAAATGAGGGCAGGGCATCAGCATTCAATTCATAAAATTGAATAACATGATCGGTTTCTTTTTCTTCATTACAACCTGTAAATAAAAAGAGAGTGCAGAGTAAAAAATAGAAATTAGCTAATGTTTTAGCAAGCATACCCACTCGATGAAATAATTTGAAAAAGCATAAGAGTTATTATATTAAAAACTGAATTATCGTCAACTTTCAAACGGCGTTTTTACAATTTACCATTTATCTTAGAGAAACCTATTGATGGTAATTATTTTGAATATCTAACTCAAACGTTATAAGTGAAATAACCTCTTGGTTATGTAGTTGTTTTTTCTGTTGTATTATTGAGTTGTATATTGATGAAATCAATTTGAACTCCATTTTCATTACTTTCAACTTTCATAATTCCATTTACCTTTTCCACCCTATACCTCATATTTTTCAACCCAACTCCATCTTTTTCCAATTCGGGTATAAACCCAATTCCATCATCTTTGTAATACAGGTTTAAACTATTCGTAAAGGGATTAAATTGATAATCAAAATAGACATTTTCTGCATGACTGTGTTTCACCGCATTGATCAGTAATTCTTGCGAAATACGTAATAATTGACTTTGCACAAAAGGAGAGTTGAGTGTGGAAATATTCAATGTAACATGCAAGTTGAAATAAGACTTTGAATACTTTATAAATAGTTGTCCCAATTCTTCTGTAAAATGATTTCTCTTTTTAGCATTTGGAGACAAACTCTTTATCATATCTTCTAGGCTGACAATTGTATCACTCAAAATAGCATTGGAGTCATTTTGAATGATGTTATCCATTTTATCAATCATGGCTAGATTACCACCAATATGATCATGCAATTCTCTCCCTATTCTATTTTTCTCTGTTTCTTGTCCCTCCATCAATGCTAAAGAGTAATCTCTTTGTAAAGAATTATATTTCATTAAAAGTGTCTTGCGTTCTTGTCTGAGTTTATAGTATTTATAAAGCATGATTACGATATAGTAAATCGAGTCAAAGGCAAATAAGCAATAAAAGATAAAATGAGAGATTTTATAATTAGGAAAGAGATTAAACTGAGAAAATATTGCAGGAAGAAAAACCACAAAAAGATTTACCAGAAAAATAAAAAGAGTTGCTTTTGCAATGGGCAACTTCAGATAAATTCCTCTGATCAACAAAAAACCAATAAATAGATAGGTTAGTAAAAAACTGATATGTCCAAAGATGAGGTATGTATTGCTGATATTGGTGAGGTACTCTGGAATTAATGCGTACGCTAAAAAAACGATGGGCATCAGACTGAAATAAACCTTTATTGATTTTATAAATTTTCGGTTTACTCCTTTGCTATTGAATAAGAGGGAATAATAAAAGAAAATATAAAAGTAGAAGTACAATTGTAGTGTTAAGAATTGTACTAATTTGATATGGAAGTAGCTGGGAGAGTGGTGTAATATGATACCAAATTGTGACTCTGTGTAAAGCAGGCCAGTGAAAGAAAAGATGACATAATAAAGCAATACTTTTTTACGGAGGAAGTAACCAAGACACAATCCAATAAATAAAAACAGGCCTAGAATTGACCGACAAATCGTTTTTATGGCAATTTCCGAGCGTATTATCCTTTCAAGTTTGTCATTATCTTCTAAACTAAAAGAGTCATTGAAGATGACACCTAAATCATAGATGGTATAATAAATTCTTTTGGTCTCGGAGGCTTCAAAAGAAAGTGGTATTTTAATTCCTTCATTTCTTTTTTCAGGGTATTTTTTAATGTTACTACCATAGTGTAAAACACTTGAAATAGTATCATTTTCTACTACCCATATTTTTATTTCATAAAAGGCAGTTCCATTGAAGTGTAAAGTTCTTTCACCTTTGCTTTGAGCGGTGATTCTAATCTCTGCATATTTTACATTTTCGATCACATTGGACTCTGTTTTCAAAGGAGTCATAAAAGAAGGTAAGAAAGTGCTGTTCAATTCAGAAGTTTGAATAAAAAACTGATTTGAATTGCTATGGTCTTTACTCTCTGCTTTTAGGGTGAGTGCAAGAATCAGAAAAGAGATAAAACTGAATAATTTAGTAAGCATGGCTACTAAAGCATGTTTTTGTTGTAGGTGATGGCAATGTTTACAGTTGTTAAGATACAATTATTCTGTTTTAATTCTATTTTTTCATTGAAAAATCTTACAAATTGTAACGTTCTTTGGACTGATTTAAGACCAATTTTTGGTGAGTGTTTTACCCAAAGGTATTTTGATAAAGCTAATTTTAGTACCGTTAGTATCCGTTTTAATAATCATTTTACCTTGTAGTTCCTCTGTTCTGTTTTTCATATTCTTAATCCCAATTCCTTCAAAATCCTTTTGGGCGTCAAATCCAATTCCATCGTCGCTGTAGTATAGATTCAGCTCATTTTTGTCGATATTTAAAGAATAGTTTAAATAAATTTTTTGAGCTTTGCTATGCTTTAATGCATTGGATAACAGTTCTTGAGTAATTCTATAAATATGATTTTGAATAGATCCATCTTTCAGAAAATGAATAGAAAAAGAAGTGTGTATTTTGAGATTTGATTTTTGATATTGTTGAATTAATTCGTGAAGTTCCTGTTCAAAAAACTTTTTTTTCTGAGTCTTAGGAACAAAGCCATTAATCATCTCTTCCAAACTATTCATGGTATCTTCTAATATTTCACTTGAGTTGAAATGCATTAGACTGTCAATTTTATCAATCAAAGCCAGGTTCCCCCCTACATGATCATGCAACTCTCTTCCAATTCTATTTTTTTCATTTTCCTGTCCTTTCATCAATGCCAACGAGTAGTCTCTTTGCAAATCATTGTATTTAGTCAACAAGCTTTTCTTTTCATTAATAAATAAATAATATTTATAAAGTATTACAAAAATATAATAAGATGAGTCGAAGGCAAAAAGATAATAGAACACTGAACGTGAAAGGTCGTCTTTTGGTATGATTCCTGAATTGGTAAGTACCGAGAAAATCATCACCACAACAAAATTTACCAAAAAGATAAACAATGCTGGCTTTGCAATGGGTATTTTTAATCGAATTCCCTTCACAAGCAGGTAGGTGATAAATACATAAGTACACCAAAAACTTGTGAACCCAACCAATACATTGAAATTTGAAAAGATATAATTATCCTGCTCAACGACAAAAATCAATATGCTATTGACTAGAGCAATGTAAAGGTAGACTTTCATTATTTTGGGGATATAATTCTTCAGGCCTTTGCTATTGAAGACAAGTGCATAATAGAAGAAAAAGTAAAAACAATGATAATACTGAACGATGACAGATTGAATGAATTTACCATTAAAATGGTCAGGTAAAAGATGGAGGATAAACCCATATTCAGATTCAATAAAAGCAATACCTGTAAGAGAACACAAAAGGTAATAGAAAAACACTTTTTTGCGGAAGTAAACCCCCAAAATAATCCCAAAACAGAGTAAAATACCAATTAGAGATCTGCAGATTATTTTCACTTTTTTCTCAAAATGGAAGAGATGTTTTAAGCCTTCAGGCGTGATTAAGGTATAACTGTCATTGAAGGCAAAACCTAGATCGTAAATACTATAATAAATTTTCTTTGTTTCTCCTGCCTTAAATTCAAGTGGTATACTGATTCCGCTGCTTTTTTCATCTTCATTTTTCACAAGTGAATCTCCATAGTGAATATACTTGGAAATAGTATCTGAGGCAACGACCCACAATTTAAGATCATGAAGGTTGCTACTGTAAAAATAAAGAATACGCTCTTCTTCTACCGTTGATTCAATGGTCAACTCCGCATATTTTATGCTCTTGATAAAGAAGGGGTGTTCATTAATGGCAGGAATAAATTCAGGCAAAGTTGTTGGAGACAGTTCAGTGGTACGTACTGTGAAATGATCTGAGTCAGATTGTCCATAACATTTTGCATAAGATAAAATAAGAAGAAAAATGTAGAGATAATACGTGTTTTTTCTTGGCATTTTTTCAAAAAAGAGAGTCGATCAACAAATAGTATATAAGTGTAAGCTTGGAAGGTCAAATTATAAGATATTTCTTATTAAAACTACATTTCTTGTTTATAAATTTCCATAATAATGAATGTATACGTTGTTATTTTTTAAAATATAAAAAAACGTACCAATAACTCAAAAATGAGATTGATACGCTTTATTCTAATTTTAAAAAGCAAATGATAATGTACACTGGCAAGGCTTATTTTTTCAAATATGCCCGCCTGATACACGTGCGTGCTAATAATAGAGTATTGCTGGTTTTGAAAAAAACATTAAGAAGTTTCCAGCCTTCTTTTTCCTTTGCGAATAATCTTTTTACTTTCAGGACCTTTTACAATACCTTTCTTATCATCTAACCAAACGATAGCCCCTGTAGGACAGCGTTGAATAGCATCTTGTGACTTGTGATCTTTATCGTAGTCAATCGCCGGTAAGTTGTTGATCATTTGGATTAAATTGCCTTTTCCATCCACAGCACATTTTCCACATGCAGAACAACCCACTTGGCATTCTTCTAACACTGCATCACCATTTTCAAGGTTCTTACAGTTGACCCACAAACGATGGCTGATCGGGTGGATAGAGAACAATCCTTTCGGACACGCTTCTACACAATCACCACAAGCTGTACATTTGTCTACATCAACTACCGGAAGAGAATGTTCATTGAGTGAAATCGCATCGAAATCACATGAAACGGCACAATCTCCTAAACCCAAACAACCCCAGAAACAGCCTTTGTCACCTCCTGAAATCAATGAGGAAGCTTGGCACGTTTTGAGGCCTTCGTATTTTGATCTATTGACAGCAACGTTGGTACCACCACCACAAGCGAGACGAGCCACTTGCTTTTCTTCTTTACCCAAGTCTACACCCAAGTAAGAAGCAATACCCTGCTGACCTTCTTCTGTATTTACTGAACATTTTCCAGGTAATATTTCACCTTTGACAACTGCTTCTGCAAAAGGTTTACACCCTGGAAATCCACAAGCACCACAATTGGCCTGCGGTAGTAGATCGTTGACAACATCAATTCTTGGGTCTTCATAGACGTAGAACTTTTTGTTGGCAACAATCAGCATGATGGCGAGTAGGAGTGTCAGTCCTCCCAAAGCCAAAAGTGCAGTTATTATTGTCATATCTTGTTCTTTTTTTAAGTTAAATATGATGTAGTAGCGCCAAAACAAAGTTCTGACGCTACGGACCACCAAGTACACCCCTTAGAGGTGAAAAAAAGTAAATCTTTAGGACAAGTACCAAGATGAAAGAAAACTTGTGTTACGTGTACCATAGTTAAAACTATGGACAAGTGATAAACAACCTGATCAAGACTAAAGTCTTGAAGGTTGAAAAACGTAGACAACACTTCAGTGTTGTTGGAGTTGGTATCACTTGCCCATGACTTCAGTCATGGTGCACGTAAGTTTTCTCTAACTCAGCACCTAGTAAATCACCTCAGCCCACTTTTGACCGGCAATCAACTCTGCCTTACGAACTAACCACGCTTCTTCACTTCCAAGAATTTTAGCAAAAGCCTTATCTAAATTCTCTTTGATTTTCTCGTGACCAGCAACGTAGATATACGTATTGTTTTGATTCAACAACTTCAATACCTCCTCGGCTTTACTTTCAATTGTGGCATCCAAAGTGATTGTATCAGACCATTGACCGTGAGATGTCACTGCTTGGAATGCTTTGAAAGTTGCTTGATCGTAGTATTGTGTTAAGTCGTCGTTTTGCTCATTCATGTACAACATTTCTAGACCGCTCTTAGCACCATAGAATAATCTTACAGCACCTTTCCAATCTTTGACGTTTTCGTAGATATGCTTTACAAATGCTCTGAAAGGAGCAATACCTGTACCCATACCAATCAAAATCATATTGGCTGATTTGTCTTTCGGTAATTGGAAAGCCAAATCAAAAGGACCTGTGATGATTACTTCATCCAATACCTTTCTACTGCAAAGGAAGTTTGAACTTACGCCTTTGTATTGCTCACCATTGAATGCATCAACGTAGTTACATCTTTTTACCAAAAGCGTGATTCTAGTCTTACCATTTACACGAACTGGAATATCAGAAACGCTGTATAATCTGTGATGGTATTTTTGACCAAAATCTCCTTCTTTTTCTACTAAAACACCAAAGCTTTGGTTGACTTTACATTCAAAAGTAGGGTCTTCTACTTCTAAAATAATTTCCCTAACTTCTTCTGATTTAGACGGTGAAACTCTAATACTAAGAATCACTTTCGCCTTATATGTTGTTTCTGTTTTATAATCTGCTAATGAACTCATATCAATATCTTTTTTAATTTAAACATTCGCTTTTTTGAATTGCTTTTTGCAAACTGCTCCACACGAACAGCTTCCACATTGTGATCTATGCTTCAGCACGTCTTCGTCGTTCAGTTCTTCTTTGAAAAGTTGTCCCCAAAGCGATTGAACTACGATCCATGCCACTAAAATGACAACGAGAATTAAGAGTGCTGTGAAATATTTAATTAGCATAGTATTACCCATTTAGTCCTGAAAATCCCATAAATGTGAGTGATAAAATACCACCGATCAACAGTGTTAAAACTGTTCCTTTGACCACATTGGGTACTTCAGCAAATTCCATTTGCTCACGTAATCCGGCCATCAGTAATAAGGCGATTGTAAATCCAGCACCTGCTCCTAAAGCGTAGAATACACTTTGAAAAAGGTCATACCCTTTGTTGGTTTGGAATAATACAAGACCTAGAATGGCACAGTTTGTCGTGATCAAGGGTAAGAAGATACCCAACGCTTGGAAGAGTGAAGGACTCATCTTTTTGATGATCATTTCCACCAATTGTACCGTAGAGGCAATCACAACAATGTAGCTGATCAATTGGAGGAAGGGTGCGTCGATAAATACAAGTAAACTATGAATGCCGTATCCACAAACTGCACTTATCAGCATAACGAATGTCACCGCTCCCCCCATTTTTGTCGCCGTATCCACCTTTCCAGAAACTCCAAGGAAAGGACAAATTCCAAGAAAATACGCTAAAACAAAATTATTGATTAGACAGGCATTTAAGAAAATGCCCCATAAAGGTTCGTTGTTCATGATGATGTCTTTTTAGATTTAAAAATATTAAATACCAAAAGCCAAAATGCTAGTGTAAAGAATCCTCCTGCAGGTAGAATCATCACGATCCAGTCCTGAAACTGATCGGGGAATACCTGAAAACCAAAGAGACTTTTACTGCCTAGTAATTCTCTCACCACGCCCAAGCACAATAGACCAAAAGTGAAACCTACTCCCATACCCAGGGCATCCATGATGGATTTTCCGATGGTATTTTTAGAGGCAAATGCTTCCGCTCTACTCAGAATCAAGCAATTCACTACAATCAGAGAGATAAACGCTCCCAAGCTTTTGTGTAGCTCTACACTGATAGCTTGGATGACATAATCGATGATTGTTACGAAAGTGGCGATAATTAATATATAAGAGGAAATTCTTACTTGTTTTGGAATAAAATTACGTAATGCGGAGATTAAAATATTCGACATTAGTAATACAAAGGCAGTCGCTAAACCCATTGCTAGGGCATTGCTTGCCGTGTTGGTTACAGCCAAAACAGGACACATTCCCAAGACCTGTACGAATACAGGGTTCTCTTTCCATAATCCTTTAATAAACTCATCCGTGGATAAGTCTTTCTTTTTCGGAGGTTCTTTTTCCAATACTGTACTCATCGTTATTGTATTTTTAATTCCGAAATATTACGCTGTATAATTGGAAGCATTTCTGACGTACTTTCATTCAGAATGTTTCCAATGGCTCTTGATGAAATAGTAGCACCCGTGATGCCGTCTACTTCCCATAAGTTGTTCTTTTCTCCACTTTTTACGGTGGTAACAGGGTTGACCAACTGTGATTTGTCAGCATTCAGCTTTACATCCATCGCTTCGAAGTTGGAAAGGAAAACTTCATCTTTTTCGATTTTATCTCCCAAACCTGGCGTCTCTTTACTTTCCAGTACATAGAAACCCACTATCTCTTCTTTCTGAGGATTGTAACCATACAATACCTTGATCACATCAGCATACCCTTGACCAGCTCCTTGGATTGCTATTCCTGCCAATTCACCTTGACCCGTAAATCCTGCATAGACTACCGTCGCTTCTTTTTGGTTTTCAGCTAGAGGCTGGAAATGCCCCTCTTTATCCAAATAAAAAGCTCTTGTTTTCTCAATACCTGGAAGTACTTTGAAGATGGCATTTTGTAATGCTTCTTGTTTTAGGAAAGCAATTCTTTCGGCGGTTCCTTCATAAGTCAGTACAATCAATAAAGCACACAAGGCTCCTATACCGACCATCGCCGTCAACATCTTCTTACTGTTAGATGTTGGTTGCTCCTGTTGTTCTATAGTTGCACTCATGACTTTTTCTTTTTAGATGTACCGTAAACTCTAGGTTTTAGCCATTGATCCAATTGTGGAGACAATGCATTGCCGAGTAAGATGGCGTACATTACCCCTTCAGGGAGTCCACCCCAAATACGGATTACAACGACTAAGATTCCTATAAAAGCACCGTAAACTATGATTCCTTTGGTGGTCAATGGAGATCCTACCATGTCCGTTGCCATAAAGCAAGCACCTAACATTAATCCTCCAGAGAATAACATAAACAATGGAGAAGGGTAGAGTTCTGCATTAAACAAATGCAAGGCACCACTTAGAACGATTACTGAAGTCAGAATACTTGCTGTAATCTTCCAGTTCGCCATTTTTCTCACCATCAAATACACACCACCTGCAAGGATCAAAAAGCTACTTGTTTCGCCTAATGAACCTCCAATCATACCAAAGGCAAGATCGAATGAAGGGGTAATATGATGATCGAATTTAAATGCGGATAATGGTGTCGCTCCTGATGTAATATCGTATACAGGTTCCATAAATGGCAAAGCCAAAACAGAAGATGGAATGCTTGTAAAACGATCAGCGGATAAAGCATCTGTCCAAGTGGTAATCGCTACAGGGAAAGCCGCTTGTAAAACTGCACGTCCTACTAAAGCTGGATTAAAGACATTGTATCCTAATCCTCCAAAAACAAACTTTCCTAAGCCAATAGCAATGAAGCCTCCACAAGCTACCATCCACAACGGAAAGGCAGGAGGGAGGGTCATCCCCAACAGTAAACCTGTGATCACTGCAGAATAATCCGAAGTGGTCACTTTTCTTCCCGAAACTTTACACAAAGCATACTCTGTGATAAGACAAGAAGCAACTGCGGTACCCAAGACCAATAAAGCGGATAAACCAAAAGTGAAAACGGAAAATAAGGCTGCCGGAATTAAGGCATACACAACATTTTTCATTATCACTTGCGTACTATTCCCCTTCACAATGTGGGGAGAAGTACTGATATGTAATGTTTTATTAAGCATGTTGTTTCGCAGATTTTCGTTTTCTAACGATTGATTTTGACAATCTGAAATATTGCACCAGCGGGATATATGAAGGGCAAACGAATGAACATGAACCACACTCGAAGCAGTCCAATAAGTTTTGTTCTTCCGCCATTCTATCATAGGCTTTGAATTTTGCCATCAGACCCATTCTTGATGGATTCAACGATAAAGGACAAGCTTCCACACAAGCACCACATTTGATACAAGGGTGTTCTTCATTTCTGGAAACCACGTCTTCATCATTGAAAACTAGGATACCAGAAGTTCCTTTTACAATTGAAATATCAAGGTTGGAAACGGCCATACCCATCATCGGGCCACCCATATACACCTCACTGATGTTGTCACTGATTCCCACTTGATCCAAAACGTAACGTAAAGGAGTTCCCATCGGAATAAGGTAATTTCCTTTATTTTTCACTCCTGGACCAGTGATCGTGACCACTCTTTCTTGGATGCCCCAACCGTGTGGAAGAAGACGTCCAATCTCTGCAGCTGTTGCCACATTGACCACTACCGCACCTACATCAATAGGCAATCCACCTGAAGGGACTTCAACCCCCATAATGGATGTGATCAACATTTTCTCAGCACCTTGAGGATATTTTACAGGAACGACTTTCACTTCGATAGGAAGATCTTTTGGAATATGACGCTCCAAGTGTTCCGCTGCATCCATTTTGTTGGCTTCAATACCGATGATTGCTTTCGGTGCACCCGTTGCTTTCATCAAGTATTTAATACCATGAATGACATCCTCAGTCTGTTCTAACATTACTCTATGATCGGTTGTGAGATAAGGCTCACATTCGATGCCGTTGATCAAGAGTACTTCACAATTCTTATCATCAGGCACTTTCAGTTTGACGTGAGTCGGGAAAGCCGCTCCACCCAAACCAACAATACCTGCATCTTGAATACCTTTCAAAATCTCATCTGCACTTGCCGTCTCTAGATCGAGGGGCATTCCTTCGGCTACTTCTTGACCAGAAAAAGGGAATACCTCCAGGAAGATTCCTGGAGACATTTTTCCTGAGATGGTAGGGACATTCGCAATCTTACGGATGATCCCTGCTGCAGGAGCGTGAATCGGTACTGATACATAGCCCGTAGACTTTGCAAGCAGTTGACCTCTTTCCACTTCCTGACCCTCTCTTACTACAATTTCTGAAGGAGACCCAATGTGCTGTGCCATGGGTATAATTAGCACCGGAGCGAAATCAAATTGACGAATCGGCAGGTGATTGGTCTCTTCTTTGTACTCCGGTGGATGAACCCCATGTTTGAACGTATCCTTATGAATATTCAACATTTTCATAGGTTCAATCTTTAATTAAATTTCTCTCCTCTTTTAATCCATTTTTCCACGTCTTTCTCAGACATATTAGCCGGTGTACCAGGGTGAATTACGCCAGCAGTACATTTTTCTGCTGCTTTCACAATGTCTTGGTACGTACCGCCGTCAGAGTTTTTGACAAAGGCTTTTTTATCTGAATTATAGCTGAAAATTTTGCTGTTGATTTTAATACACTCATCGCAAGAAGTACATTCTTCTGTCTCTAACCATGGTGCGATATAATCCGCGTTTTGTTCAGCAGCTGGTGACTCAGGGGATGATGCAGTGTCGGAAGAGGCAGTTGAGTTTACCAAACTGTCCATATTTAAATTACCTCCACCGGCTAATTTCATCAAACCCTGAGCAATGTTTCCAACCACTTCAGCTTTGATTTTCTCTTCGATATTTTCTTCAGGTTGTTCTTTCACACCTGCAAGACCTTTCAGCATGATCCAGAAGTCTCTTCTTTCTTCACAAGACTCCACAATCGGATCAGCCACTAACACTCTGTTCAAGTGTTGTTTTCTATCTACAGCCCAGATGAATGGGTATTTACCTTCTCTTTCATCTGCGTCCATTTCAAGGTACTCACTGATCACTACCATATCCTCATTCCAAGCATCACGAGGAACTTGTCTGAAGTGCTTTCTGAAACGAGCTTCAGTCAAGGCAAAATCCGCAAATGTCATATCCAATTCCATTTCCTTCTCTTGCTCATTCTCTAGGTACTTCAATGTGTATGAAGGCCAGTTTTTCTCCATGTCAGGGTTACCTGTCAAGTCGAAGTTCTCTTCCGTTGTTTTACCCATTTCAGGGTTGTACTTGAAGATTGGGTAAGAACGAGACTCTAATGCCAATTTCGCTTGGTGTGCTCCTAAATCATCCGCTACACCGTGCTCTGGCTGACATGTTGTATACAAGTTGAATAAGGCAGGGCGTTTCGCTTGAAGACCGTCAATAAATCCTTCGATCATCTGCGTCGTATTCGCCAATGTACCTTGCAATACATACGTATTTCTGTGTGCCATTGCCAATAAACCGATCTCTTTACGAGGCTCTGATTTACCTTTCCAAACCTTACCGTACTGTGCCATATCAGATACTTGACCGATAAAGCCTGAAGTACATGCTTGACCACCAGTGTTAGAGTATACTTGCGTATCTACAACGATTACTTTGATTGGTTTACCCGAAGCCATCATTCTTGATAGGTTTTGGAAACCGATATCGTACATAGAACCGTCACCACCTAGTGCCACTACAGGAGGGCAAAGGTGCCACTCATCGTCTGAGAATTGCTCCCAGTTGAAGTAAGTGAAGAAGTCGTCATGTTCAGCTGGATTGTACTCTCCGCTTAATTCCAACTCCGCTTTACGGATTGCCTTGAATCCTTCTGCCATTTTCACCATGTGTCCTTCAAATACACCCATTGCTAGTGATGTAGAATCTTGGAATAAGTGGTTGGCCCATGGGAATGGATAAGGGTTGTAAGGATAAGTACTACCCCAAACTGATGTACAACCTGTGGCATTACAAATACCCATATTCGAACGACCTTCACCTGTTGTACCTTGCGTATATTTCCATTTCAGTTGCTTCAATTGAGCAATCAGCTGACTAGTATTTCTTAGCCATTCTTGATCAATTGGCTCACTGCCTTTTTCTTCTTCAAATCGGTTGGTGATATCCGCCATTGTCAAATCTTTGTCCTGCATTTCAGTGACAATTTTCGACATCATATCTGTATCATTCAGATTGACAGTACCGACAAGTTTCGTTTGAAGATGATTTTCCATCTTACCGATCAACTCGTCTAAGTATTTCACATGCTTCTCAACTCTTGGATTCATTAATGATTCCACTGTCGCTGTAAATAAGTGAACTACTGTTTTCTCCGAACAACCTAAACAAGCACCGTCACCTGATGCAAATGCACCGTAAGCGTCCTTGTTCAATAACAATGTTTCTAGAGGTCCGATTTTTTCCTCCAGATCATCAATTCTGTTGTACTTCTCAGGAGTAGTAGGAAGATCTTCCCATAGATCCCACTCACTGCGTAGTTTGGCAACAGCACCTTCTGTTTGAATGACCGTCTTAAGGGCATCATCATTACAAACTTTCACACATTCCATACAACCTTTACAAGTCGCAGGGTTTAATGTGATACTGAATAGACCACCACTGTTTTTCTGTTTTTTCTCATTCAGATGGTAGTAAGGTCTTGTCAATGCAAATTTGAAGTCCCCTAATTCCTCTTTGAACCATCCTAATTCTTCCACTAATTTCGCTTCCGTATCAGGGTTAGCAATTGCCTCATCAATCACTTGATGGATTTGCTGATTCACTGAGATTTTCTCATCATTATCTCCGTTAAATAAACCTCTGATTTGGCTTTCCATCTTACGGATCGCTCTTGGAAGTTCAGTGACTTCAAAATGATTTTTCTTCACTCTCTTCACTACAGTATCTAGTACCGATGAAAGCTCAGAAACTAAACCAGGAAGCGCTGTATCAGGACAAACTGTATAACAGTCACCACAAGCTGTACAATTTTCAGGCACCCACTCCGGATATTCAAAACGAATACCAGTCATGTCTCTGAATAGAGAAGTCGTAGCAGGCATCAAACTTAGACCGATAAATGGATCTGTCAAGTTATCATTACCCATACCTCTTTGGTAGAAGTTACCTGTTTGCTCCCAGAAACGGTGTACATCACTCAATTTCGACTCACTGACAGGACGTTCTTTCAACATCTTCGGTACTGTAACAGCACCCGCATCTTTCTTCTGAGATGTTGTAGTTAATTCCTTGTTTGTGATCTCATGAATTTCAGTGAAACCTCTCTTCACCACACGCATGTTGTCATCTACAACACGTTGTCCTTTGGCTCCGAATTTATATTGTAATTGATCCTCGATGGCTTTCAATAAAGTCTCATCTGTAAGACCTGCTTTTTCTTTTAATGGAGAAGCCGAGAAGAATGCACCTTGGAAGGCGATACCTTGCATACGAAGCTGTAATTCTGGATCTGTAGCTTCCTCTCTTGCGATCTTAAATCCATCGATATACCAGATATGAATATCGTTTTGGATGATCAGTTTTTGATACTGTTTTGGAATATCAGCCCATACCTCTTCAGGTGTTTCTTTTTCACTTTGAATAATGAAATGACCACCTTTTTTTAAACCTGCTAACGCGTTTGTATGCTTGAATACGTTAGGGTCTGGAGAAAGCACCACATCCACGAAGTAATACTCGCAATTGATACGAATTGGCTCTGGCGCTGCTGCTAAGTAATAGGTAGTAGGTTGACCTTTTTTCTCCGATCCATATTTAGGGTTGGCTTTGATATCATAACCCAATAGATCGAATAATGTCATGGCTAAGTTCTTACCTGTAGTAATGGCACCCCAACCACCTACGGAGTGGAAACGAACCGTTACCGCACCATCAGGCATTAAGTTAGGATTTTCAGAACCTCTAACGGCCAAGTCTTGAATATTTGGATAAGCCTTTTGGATGCTTTCCTGATATGCTCTTTGTTTTGGTGAAAGTGGATTTTCCTTTAAGAAATCAATCGATAAGTAGAACATTTTCTTCTGCGCACCGTCAGGCAACATGTTTTCTACTGCACCGATAATTCCTTCCGGTTGTAAATCTCTACTACCCATACCAAATGATCCTGAGTACAATACAGGGAAATCTTCTGGCTTCGTATAGCTTGCCAACGTAGGATAAGGAACATTCTTACGGTGTGCACCATTCTCGATACACTTCGTCACTACAGATCTGATCTCTCTCATGATTGGAAGATCTTCTGCCAATGGCTGATCCAAACGTTCTAATACAACTACACCTTTTCTACCCTTCAAGATATGACCTAGCATATCCGCAGGGAAAGGTCTAAACATCACTAAATCAACTACACCAATCTTAAGACCTCTTGTTTCTCTTAAGTAATCAACTACCACTTCCGCCGAAGAAACCACACTACCTTGCCCTAAGATCAAGTAATCCGCATCTTCGATTTTGTAAGTCATTACTCTTTCATACAGACGACCCGTCAGTTCAGCAAAATCTTTGAATGCTTGGTCTGTAATTTCTTGAATATGATCAAAGAAGAATGGACGCTGTGCTGCAACACTCTGCATATAAGCATCTTGGTTTTGTACCAAACCTGCCATCAATGGATTATCCACATCCCAGATTTCAGGAATTCTTCTTCTTTTATCTCCATAAATCAGGCGTTGTGCCTCAGTAGGAGTATCTATAATATCGTCCGGTCTACCTAAGTACTCTTTGATCAGTTCTCTTTCTGGAAGGCTCAGAGACTCAATAAGGTGAGTCGTCAAGAAACCATCCTGAGCAATGATACCAGGAGTCAGTGCCAGTTCGGCAATTTTGTGGGAAATAATATTTAAATCAGCAACGTGTTGTGCCTTTTTGGCAAACAACTGGAAGAACCCAGTATCGTCTACTGCATGGTAATCATCGTGTCCGGCATGTACATTCAATGTAGACTTTGTCATGGCACGAGCACCGATGTTCAATACATAAGTCAATCGCTTACCAACAGCGGCATAAAGTGATTCATGCATGTAAGCAATACCTTGACCAGATGAGAAGTTGGTGGCACGCTGACCTGTCATGGATAAACCAGCTGTAACGGCGGCGGCGGCATGTTCACCTTCCGGTTCAATAAAAATTAAAGGTTTATCAGAAATGTTTAAATGTCCTCTGGCAGCTTCTTCTGCCCAATATTCGCCCATCTGAGTAGAAGGGGTAATAGGATACGCACCTGCTGCATCCGTAGACTCTCTTTCACACATGATGGCAACTGTATTACCATCCATTGCTACACGCTTTCCAGGGTATTTCGCTTTAGAAGATTTGTGGTCCTTCATCGTCGTTGATTTAGTCTTGATTATATTTTTTCGTTTTCTTTAGGGTGTACAAATCCATCCTCAAAAAGTCTGTTTTTTTTGAAGCAAAAGATTGAAAGTGTTGGTGGTATCTAACTCACTTTCATTAAATCATCTGAATTTGTACTCCATGAACCTTTGTTCAAATGGAGAGTATTCCTCTCACATAAAAATGTTCCAAGTAGTAGTTGTTTTTTATAGGCTTAACGTAAGTAATAGGCCAAATAGCTTTGGCGTATAACTCATTATCCTTTAAGAGTAACCTTAATAATTAATGCACTCTAATTGGCAGAAGATGGCTTACTTCAATTATTTAAATAGGACTGCCATAAGAGTTGGTAAGAACGGATCTTCAATTCATACTTTGCTTTTCTATGAAGATTTTGGATTGGTTACGGCTCAAAAGTTAGTGCTAAGACATCCCTTTTATGGAACACTTTTTATCAATTGTATACATCTAGAGTTATAAAAACGCTAATGTGGCTTTAAATTGATCATCATTGCATTGGTGGTTATTGGTCCTTGGAACATGTTCAAAATCAATTGAAAATGCCCTTAATTACTTTTCATTCACTAATGTAGGTTAACACGATGGGTTGCGATATGATCGTCCTCAATAGAAAACATGACGAAAGTCAGTTTTGCGATTAAAAAATGCATTTATGACACTTCTAGCCTATTTTTTATGACTTATGTTATTTAATTATAAATGTCGTTATAACACTAATTTAAAATTAATACAAATAAGATTAAACGTGTCGTAAATACACTAAATAGCGAAATTTCGCCTTGCTTTCATCATAATACTTTTTAAATTGCAGTATGCTTACTTCACCAACAAACGCAATACCCGATGATACAAAAACATTCACACCAAAAAGAGATCCAGGAGTTGCTTAGCTTCTGTAAGAATGCTCAAAATAATGTAGAACAGTATCTTAGAACTGATACTTACTATAATAGAAGTATGATGTTAATTACGTTTGAGCATTTGTTCATACACCTTGAAGATTATCTTGTAGATACTTTTCAAGATTTTGATAGGCAAAGCTATGTGGATTGTACAGCGTCAACTATGCCTGTTTATGATTACGACGGGAAAGTGTTTACATTGGAATGTGCTTCAGAGTGGGTAGGCTGTAAGATCTTTGGAGATGCAGAGGAGATAGAGCAATTATTATTGCACAATGATATTGTTGATTGGAAGATCGTACAAAATAATTTAAGAAAAACGAGAGCGTTAGTAAAAGGTTTGCGTCAAGATAAAAATAAGATGCCGACCAAGAAACATAGAATATAAATTACTGTTTTTATTTCTTTTGGAAACCACCTTGATTTAGAGAGGTGGTTTTTTTTTGCTATATTTTTTTGAATAAAATTTTCCAACACTTTATGAACGTAAAATACATAACTTCTGAACATACTTTATATCAAGAAGCAAAAGCAATTCGCATTCAATGTTTCTTTGAAGGACTTGAAAATGCAGAACAACTCATTCATGATCAATTTGAGAAGGAGGGTTTTCATTTGATTTATCTTAATGAAGAAAATCAAGTTTTGGGGACAGGGAGATTAAATATTGAAGTGGACACAGGCATTATTTCTCAAATGGCTATTGCACCAGAACATCAAGGTAAAGGAATAGGAGGAATCATTTTAGATCAATTAATAATAAAGAGCAAATCAATGAATATAACCCAAATACGTTTGAGTGCAAGGTTGACTGCTCAGTCATTTTATCAGAAAAGAAACTTTCAACAAGTTGGGGAGGTTTACCCTTCTAAAAAAACAGGCATTATGCATGTGAACATGATTTTAGTTCTCTAAATGAATTTATTGTTAAAATGCATTTCAACCGGTTTAAATACTTAAAACAATGACGATTATCATCAAAAAAATGTTAAGGTTTAGATATATTGCGTAAGCTTTAAAAATCCAATTACGAATGAAGACTTTGTCAAGTTTTCAACTTAATAACCCCTACTAAAAACAATTCCGCTTGCATATATGGGAATGTAAGTACACACACACATAAAACTTTTACTCCAATGTATAATTCAAATCTGAAAGTCAAAAAACTATTAATCGGTCTGTGCTTAAACGAAGGAAGAACTATCGAAGAAGTTGCACAACATTTAGGCTTATCCTCTAATCAAGACGAAATCAAAGAAATCGTAGACATCCTTGAAGACGAAGGTTTCATCCAGAACACAAGTTTAGGTTACAAAAACACCACAACAGAACTTACCGCTAAAGGTTCCAGAGAAGCTTCCACATTATTGGAAGTAGCCTATTAAAAAAGAATTTTGAATCGCCCTTTAGTTATTACACTACAGGGCTTTTTTATTGATTTCTTTTCCCCAAATACGAATGTATTCGATTGTAAACCTGGAGGGAAGTTCATTTTCTTTCGGTAAGCCATATTCCTTTGCCAAACTAGTGTTTACCCATACTTCAAATGAGTCTTTTGAAATTGGCCATGCTACTTCAAACTGTGTATTGTTGATCGAATAAATCTCTTGACCATCAAGATATAGTTTTAAATAATGCTGATCCCACTCGAAACCGTAGACATGAAAATCATTGGTGAGGTTACCTTTATTAAGTAAAGGTATGCTCAGCAGTTTTTTACGGTTCAACTGTGTAGTTGAATCTAAGGAATAATACCTGAATAGAAATGGAGTTCTCTCCATGTATTGATAAAAGCGGGGTTTTCCCACAATATCAAAAAGGTGAAGCTCAAAAAGTGAGTTACGAATACCAAAGCTACTTTGAATACTGGAATTGGCCACTTTGGCTTTTATTTCCACATATCCTTTGTCAATTTTCTGTTTACTTACAATGCCTCCTGTTGTCACATTTTCATATATCTTACCATTATACCTCTCCTTTGAAAACTTAGAATGAGGTTGCCATTCAGAGGAGATAATCAACTGATCTTTAGTTAACTTTATATTGTCACTGAAAAATTGTGACGGTGCATCTCCTTTCCAAAGATGATACCTGTTGTTGCTTCCTTGAACAAACCATTTTGTAGTATCAATTCTTCCATTTTTAAATTCATCACTTAGTGCTTCAATTAATCTCCAATTATTTGGTTTTGAGTGTGTTGAAAATGGAATTATTTCGTCATCATCAATATTTATTTCTACATTAGGTTGCTGGGGTATTTGCTTTTGGCATGAAAAGAATAAAATAAGTAGTACCGCTATATTAAAAGATTGTTGCATGTTATATACAAATACATTCGAGATAATTTTACACTAATTTAATAGCTTGTAACATTCTTTAATTCATTTAAATTACCTAGTTTTTGACCTTTAATTACCTTCTTCATTAAACTATTGGCAGAATTTATCAGGACTGCTTATCTTTATAATCGTAGTTTTTTTGGAGGGTAAGAAAGCAGTAGTTATCCCTCAAAACTTCTGTTCTGATTCTTATTTTCGAGTAAAGGAACAATACATCAACACTTTTTTATTATAGAATGCACTATCAGGTCCACTTTTTTAATACCATTCAATACCGCTGTTTATTATTTCTTTTTTGTTTTCTGAATTCACTGTCACTATGGGGCAGTAATGTAGAGATCAACATCACAAAACAGTTGACTTATAAAGAAGGACTTTCTCACTTTGGTGTAACTTCACTGGAAGTGGATAAAAATGGATTGCTTTGGGTGGGCACTTTTAAAGGATTGAATGTTTATGATGGCTATGAGTTTAAAAGTTATTATTATCAAGATACACCTTCACTTCTAAGTAATAGAATTACGGCTCTTCATAAAGACAAGAACAACAATATTCTGATTGGTACTGAAAAAGGCTTGGCTTTATATAGAGAAAACTTGGATCGGTTTGATTCACTTTTTTTGACTGAAGAAGTAATTAAAAGGAATGAATCAACTTCTATTACTGACATAGTAGAAACACAACAATATGTGGTATGTAATATTTCGAATGGATGGTTGATTGTTGTTGAAAAAGAGAATTATACCATTGTTGGGGAGTTTCATCCCTTGCCTGAAAATAGAAATAATTTTAAGGCATTTCACATCTCTGAGTTTGTAGAAGACCAAATTCTCATCGCTTCCAATAGAGGTTTGCTCACTTATGATCTTCAAAAGAAAACGTATAGAAATAACAGCTTTCAGCAATTTAACTATTGTGTAGATGTAGCTTTTGATGGCCATAAAACCATTTATGCCTTGAGTTATACAGATGTTTTTATTTTTCAATACGATAGTGTCACTAATAGAGTCAATCATGTGACCACAATTCTAAAAGATGAATATTTTTCTAGAGTTGAAATTGGATTAAATGGAGAATTATGGTTGTTGAAAAACAATAATTCAATTGCATTGATTACAGAGCCGAACTATCATAAAAATATCTATCAGAATATCGTGTATTATAACTTTATGAATGATTTTACACGTTTAAGCAGTATCACATTTGGGAAGCACGGCGGTTGGATTGGGAGTTTTAATCAGGGAATTTTTCAATTCAAAACAGACAAACCTTTCTTTCAGTATACAGGACTTAAAGAAAAATACAAAGAATATAAATCAAGTCAGGTCATCAATATAGTTCCTTTTTCTAGTCATCAGGTTTATGTTACACTCAATGTGAACGATAATAAATTATTTGATTTGAATGATTTGTCTATCAAAAATATCAAACATCCAAAAATTAATAACCAATTGATATCTAAAGTGTTGATTGATCGACATAACAGTGTTTGGGGTGGAAGTAAGCGTAAAGGAATCTTCAGAAAGAAAAATATAAACGCCGAATGGCAACAGTTGAAAATAAAGGGAGATCCCGATTTTATTATTGAAGGAGCTCAGACCTTTGTAGAAGATGGAAATGGTGATATTTGGCTAGCAGGTTTGGAAGCTTTGTATAAGTTTTGTCTGGATAAGAACGGTAAAATTTTAAAAGTGGACAAATTGGGACAATTGGATGATTTGGAGTATGATACCAATTTGCTCATAAATGTAATGTATTATGATGAGCTTGAAAATTGCATTTGGATTGGGACAAATGGAAATGGATTATACAAAGTTGCTCTGAATAAAAGTCATACCCTTGCTGTTGAAGATTGCTGTAAGGTGAAAATGTCGGAGGCATGTCCATTGGAGGGTTCTATTATTACGTGTATTAAAAGATTGCCTAATAAAGAATTGTGGGTTGGTGTATTGGAAGGTGGAATTTCTAAAGTAGTCAAAGAAGGGGAAGGTTATTGTTTTGAGACTTTTACAGAAGAAGACGGTTTGGATGATAATGATGTGATGACTTTTGAGTTTGATATTTTCAATAGGCTTTGGATAGCGACTAATAAGGGCATCAATCAATTTGATCCGGCGACAAAAACCTTTGTCAATTATACCACAAGCGATGGAATTGTTCCGGCTTCATTTGAGGTCGTTTCTACAAAATTGGAAAATGGATTAATGGTTTTTGGAGGAAATAATGGTTTATGCTATTTCGATCCTAATCAGATTTCTACAAAAATTGACGAGCCTGAACTTTTATTTGGAGAACTGAGAATTCATAATAAGAAAATTACAGTAAATAGTGGGGAAGAGGCTGTTCTTTCCAAAGTATTGAATGAGACGGAAGAGATTACATTAGAACATGATCAGAACTCCTTTTCTTTTGAATTGATTTCTCTTCATTATGAAAATGCCAATACTTATGGATTGAGGTATAGATTACTACCGAAAGAAAAAAATTGGAGCAGTACTACTTCTAATAATAAAATAGCTTCTTATAACTTACTGCCTGCTGGAGAATATACATTTGAGGTACAGGCCTCTAATTCAAAAAATGAATGGTCAGAAAGCAGAAAGATAAAAATTAATATTTGTGAGGCTTGGTGGAAGACTTTTTGGGCAAAGGTAGTTTATTTATGCCTTTTCTTGATTGGAATTGCGATCATTATGGTAGTCATTATTCGAATTAAATCATTGAGCTATAGGCTGAAGTTGGAAAATTTGGAAAAGAACCGACTGAAAGATTTAGATGCTGCCCGATTGAAGTTGTTCATGAATATTTCTCATGAATTCAGAACACCTCTGACGCTTATTAATGGTCCGATTGCTCTTCTAAAGAATATGTTTGAGAATAATCAAGATGCATTCGAGCATATTGATTTAGTACAGCGGCAATCAAAGAAAATGCTTCAATTGGTAGATCAGGTGCATGAAATCAGAAAAGCAGACCAGAATTTATTAAAGCTCAAAAAGAAAAATTTTGATTTTACTCACTTCATTACTGATGTTAAAAAGGATTTTGATCAGCTGGCAGAAAAATCGAAAAAGACTTTAAAACTGATTGGTACCGATCATCAGTTGATGGTAGATGCAGACAAGGGTAAGCTGGAGATTGTGATCAATAACCTTCTAAATAATGCTTTTAAGTTTACTGAAACGGAAGATACTATTACAATTTCTTATGATTGTAAAGGAGAAACATTAATGCTAAGTGTGGAAGATACCGGAAGAGGAATTTCAGCGGAAAACCAGAAAAACATTTTTAAGCGTTTCTATCAATCAGACAATAAAGATGTTTATACCGCAGGGTCAGGTATTGGTCTCGAACTTTCTAAAATGATCATTGATTTACACGGAGGGTCTGTTGTGGTTGATAGTGAAATTGGGAAAGGGACAAAGTTTACGATTGAATTACCTATCAATGTGAAAGTGCAGGAGCAGTTAAGCGATATTAAGGTTGAAGAAACCATCAAGGAGGAATCGCATGAACAACGTCAGAGAACTTTGAATGAGATGGTAGATATTTCTTTCTTGACCAAAGGGAGTAATTCCAAAAACAGTTTGATATATTATGTAGAGGACAATGTGGATTTGAGAAATTTTGTTTCCAATATTCTTTCTCAACATTATAAAGTAAAAACATTTGACCATGGACAAGCTTGTGTAGATGCCTTAGGAAGTGAATGGCCTGATCTGATTTTAAGTGATATTCTAATGCCAGTGATGAACGGTTTAGAGCTTTGTGAAATCGTTAAGGGAAATGTAAAGACCAGTCATTTGCCAATTGTTTTGCTGACGTCCAAGTCTTCAAGTGATGAAAAAATAGAAGGAATGAATGTGGGAGCGGACGCCTACTTGACAAAGCCTTTTGAAATTAAACAGGTGGTAGCCACAATTGAGAATATTTTGAAGAGTAGAAAAGTGCTTCAAGACAGGTTCCAAATGGAAGTGCCTTTGCCTATTAAAAAGAAAGAACTCTCAGATGCCGATCAGAAGTTTATAGAAGATTTTACTAACCTTCTTAATGAAAACCTTTCCAATGAAAATATAGACCTTCAGGAGTTCTCCAAGGAGCTATTGATGAGTCGAAGTCAATTCTTCAGAAGAATAAAGAGTATCACCAACTCTACACCTAATGATATAATAAGAACTTTCAAATTAAAGAAAGCGGCAGAACTGCTATTGATTAAAGAAAATACCGTTAATGATGTGGTAATCATGACAGGCTTCAAAAATAGAACACATTTCAGTAAATTATTCAAAGATCATTTTGGAGTCAGTCCAGGTAAATATGCAAGTGAAGCCAATGAGAAAATAAATAAAAACACTCCATCTTAGGGGCAGTCCTAAGTTACTGCTCAACTCCCCATAAAAATCAATGTCTTTTTTAGTGTCATAGATGTAAAACTACGTGTTTGATACCTTCAGGGTGGTTTTGAGACGCAAAATGACACTGAAAACAACAAAATTGATACGCCTTCAAATCAATATTCATGGAATAAGTGTGAATTTTACGATGTCAACAATGGACAATTAATCTATCGCAAATACAATTATCTATTGGACATTTTTTTACACTATATGTACCTGTTATAATACTACGCTTGGTACAGTTTGAAATGAATTATTAACGACTCTCTTGATTGAGAATTTAATTATCTGACTTATGAAATTGGTTTTTAAAGACACTGAATCGAAAGAAAATAAGGCTATCACAGTTTCCCAAAAAACGACACCTTGTTACGACACGCTTTGGCACTATCATCAACAGTACGAACTTATTTTTATTCAAAAAGGAAGTGGTCTCCGCTTTGTGGGAGATGATGTATCTTCTTTTTCTGCTGGTGACCTTGTGATTGTGGGGCCTTACTTGCCACACTTGTGGCGTAATGATGAAGGGCAAGGAGATGTAAGCATTTTGGTGATGAAGTTTGAGAAAAACTTTATGGGACAAGGGACTTTTGATAAACCTATTTTCTCGAAAATCAATGACCTTTTAGAAAAATCAAAATTCGGAGTTTCATTCTCTAATGATCTGGGCTTGTCAATTGAAGGAGAGCTTATGGAATGCCTTGAGAAATCAACAGCGGAGCAATCTATTTATTTATTGAGTTTGTTGAATCGTTTAGCGCAAGATGGAGAGGTAAAGAAGTTGTCTACATCAGACATGAGACAGCAAGGAGATACAAGTTCAGATAGAATTGACAGAGTATTAAAATACATTTCAGATAACTATGAGAAAGATATTGATCTTCAAGAGATTGCAGATATCGCATGTTTGACATCCAATTCTTTCTGCAGGTTCTTCAAAAAAGTAACCAATAAATCTTTCAAACAATATCTTAACGAGGTAAGAATCAGAAATGCCAGCAGACTTTTGGTACAAGAGAATTATCAAATATCAGATGTTTGCTATGAGGTAGGATTCAACTCAATTACCAACTTCAATAAGCAATTTAAAATGATCATTGGCAAGACGCCAAGAGAATTTAGAATGGCCATTTAAGAGGATAATTTAGTAGGGTAATTTTGAGTAACCTTTGGCTAAATATAACGAAAGAATCGACGCTTATATGATATAATTTTACACTAAGTTCAAAGACAAAATATTTTTTACAAGCAATACCTATAGTTATGAAAGGGATAGTATACCTTCTGATTTTTTTAATTCCATGTTTTCAACTTTTCGCTCAAAAAGGCAAGAACAAAGCTAAAAAACCTAATATCATTTTATTTTTTACAGATGATGGAGGGTATGCTGATTTTGGTTTCCAAGGAAGCAAAGAAATCAAGACACCACAATTGGACAAGTTGGCTAATTCTGGTTTAGTGTTTTCACAAGGCTATGTTACGGCATCAGTTTGTGGGCCTTCAAGAGCTGGTTTAATTACAGGTCAGTACCAACAGAAGTTTGGTTATGAAGAAAATAATGTACCAGGTTATATGAGTCAGTCTTCAAAACTTTTGGATGTGGATATGGGATTGCCTACTGATATTAAAACAATGGGTGATTACATGAAAGAATTAGGGTATGCTACAGCCTTTTATGGTAAATGGCACTTAGGAGATGCAGATAAATTCCATCCTACAAAACGTGGTTTTGATGAATTTTATGGGTTTAGAGGTGGAGATAGAAGCTATTTTGCGTATGAGAAATTCCCTCATCCAGATAAAAGAATGGAAAGAAATCTCAACAACTTTGAAGAGCCTAATAAATATGCCACAGATGTTTTTGCTGAAGAAACAATCAAGTTTATTGAAAAGCACAAAGATGAGCCGTTCTTTATTTTCCTTTCTTATAACGCGGTGCACACACCAATTGAAACTACAGAGGAAGATTTAGCATTATTCCCTGAGTTAGAAGGAAGAAGAAAAGAGTTGGCGGCTATGACTTGGGCAATGGACAGAGCTTCAGGAAATGTATTGCAGAAATTAGAAGAGCTAGGTTTGGACGATAATACTTTGATTGTATTTACGAATGATAATGGAGGTCCTTCTGATAAAAATGGATCTATCAATTTACCGTTAGCAGGTACAAAATCCAATCACTTAGAAGGTGGTATCAGAGTGCCATTCACTATGACATGGAAAGGTCACATCTCTAAAAAATCAAGATTTGACTTCCCTGTAAGTACGTTTGACTTGTTGCCTACTTTTTATGCTGCAGGTGGTGGTGATGTAAAAGATTTGAAAGATGTGGATGGTGTGGATTTGATGCCTTATATCAAAGGAGATAAAAAAGGAAGACCACATGAGAACCTTTTCTGGAAAAAAGAAACAAGAGCTGCTGTAAGAAGTGGAGATTGGAAATTGATCCGTTATTCTGATCGTCCAGCTGAGCTTTATAATATCGTAAAAGATGAATCAGAGTTGAATAATCTTGCTTACGAAGAAACGGATAAGGTAAAAGAACTTTTTAAACTATTGTATGATTGGGAGTTGACGTTGGAGAGACCTTTATGGCAGTTGAAGAGACAGTTTGAGAAGTACGATAACGACAGAATGGACAAATATAAACTAGGTAATGAACAAAATAACTAAACTAATACAGCTGTTATTTTTAGCAGCTGTATTTACAAACAACGCTTTAGCACAAACACCCGTTTCTCATCCGGATTTAGTATGGGAAAAAGAGGAAACACATTCAGATGAATTTGACGCTTTAGATACTGATAAGTGGGAAAATGATCCCAACGATTGGGGAGTATGGTCATGGGATCCATCATTGGCTTATGTGGAAAATAATGAGTTGAAAATCAAAATGATTCAGGAGACACATAGACGTAATACACACTTTGGTCAGAATGAAGAATTATATTATAAATCAGGCATCATCAGAAATAACCAGACAATTACTTACGGTTATTTTGAAGCAAAAATTAAAGGAGCTGATCGATTTCCTGGTGTATCTCCGGCTTTCTGGTTGTACAGTATCAACCAACCTGATCCAACTGAAGATGGACAGGCAAAGTACAGTGAGATTGATGTTGTGGAATTGACGCAGAAAGAGTGGGATTTCGAAAATAATGAATGGGAAGGTCCTGAAGCCATTGATATGAATTTACATGCTGTGGCAAGAGAAAATGGACAGTTAGTTCAGATCAGACCACACGGTAAACCAGACCTTGCTCAAAACAAATGGTATGCAGATTTTGATCCAAGAGATGATTATCATACCTATGGTGTATTGAGTAGAGTAGATTCAATTTTCTGGTATGTGGATGGTATAGAAAGAGGACGTAAAGAAAATTTATACTGGCACTTGCCAATGCATATCACTGTTTCAATGGGATTGAGAAATCCATTTGTGAAATATGTAGATGGTGTACGTTATCCAGTAGCAGATTCAACTACAACTGTTGGTTTTCCTACAGAAATGGCTTGTCAATATGTAAGAGTTTGGACAGCAGTTCCACAAATTCAAGCCAATGCAAGTGATTATGAAAATGTTGAGTTTGGGAAAAATAAAGGACTGACTTTCAATAGCTATTTTGATGCAGGAAGTGGATTCAAATCAACTTCAGTCATGAATGTAGAATTGGTAGAAAAGAATGCATCTGGAGAAACGGTAAAAGTAGCCGCTTCATCACAAGCTTTGATCAACGGAAAAGCAGCAGGACAGGCTTCAGCATTTTTTAATCTTCAAGGTGTATCCAATTCAGCAGAATTAGAAGCAGGTCATTATTATGAAATCAATGCTAGCTTCACTTCTTCAAAAGAGGAAGGAACAGTTGTAGAGCTGACGCCTATAAAAAATATTCAGATTGTGGATGAGGTGACGTCAATTGATCAAGGACTAGGAAGCAAAATAGAAATCTTCCCTAATCCGGCTTTAGCGTCAATCAAAATCAATGGTATTCAAAAAACAGCTTCCATCACAATACACAGCGTTTCAGGAAATGTAATGCTTGAAAAAGAGGTAAAACCTCAGGAAAGTATTGATATCAGCAACTGGGTGAATGGTGTTTATATCATAAAGGTTAGTCACAATAATGTTGTAACAACGAAACGTTTTGTGAAACTATAAATGAAATAGTTTAAAACCTGCAGACTTTTATCAGATGAAGGCCAAAATCATACTTCAGGCTTACGGCTTGAATTCGATCTTCTAGATGCAAAAAAGACCTATCATTATGCATAAAATTATTATTCTGATTTCAGTTTTTATCATGTCGATCCACTTTTCTTTTGCTCAAAAAGATTGGGAAAATGAACATGTATTTGAAATCAATAAATTAGGACCAAGAGTAGCTTCTTATTCCTATCCAACTGTTGAGAAAGCATTGGAAGGAGATAGAGAGAAAGCAAGATATATTTCATTAAATGGAAAATGGCAGTTTGAGTTTGTTCCTAAAGAGGAATTACGCTCAAAAGACTTTATGAAAACTGATTTTGATGCTTCCAAATGGGATCAAATAGAAGTGCCTTCCAATTGGGAAATGCTAGGTTATGGTCAGCCAATTTATACTAATATCACTTATCCTTTTACACCAAATATTACGGATACAACATTGGTATATGATTGGAAAGGACCTCAGCCTCCACTTCCCCCAAAAATATATAGAGACAATCCTGTTGGTTCTTACCTCAAGGAATTCGAAATTCCATCAAATTGGAAAGCCGAACAATCTATCATTCTTCATTTTGGAGGCGTCACATCAGCTTTTTACTTATGGGTTAATGGTGAAAAAGTAGGGTACAGCCAAGGAAGTTGTTTAGCTGCAGAGTTTGATGTTACTGATTATGTTCAAGCTGGTAAAAATAAGCTGGCGGTGCAAGTATTCCGATATAGTGATGGGAGTTACTTGGAAGATCAAGATATGTGGCGTTTGAGTGGAATTCACAGAGATGTGATGCTGATTGCACAACCAAAAATTGCTCTAAATGATTTCTATGTAAAAACAGATTTCAATGACGATCTTTCTAATGTAAAACTCAAAATTAGACCTGCTTTATGGGTAGAAGGTGATGTGAAACAGTTGCCCCAAATGACTTTGAAAGGGATGCTGTATGATGAGGAAAATAATGCAGTGCTGAACAAAGAAATGCAGGTTTCTTTACAAAAAGTATATGAGCAAAGGTGGCCTCCTAGAGACATGCCGAAGTTTGGTTTACTAGAAGCTAATTTCAAAAACCCTAAACTTTGGACGGCAGAAACGCCCAACCTGTATCAATTAGTTTTATGGATTGAAGATAAAGCGGGAAAGGTAGTAGAAGCAAGATCACATACACTAGGTTTCAGAACAATTGAGTTTGATGAAAACAATGCCCTTTTAGTAAATAAAACTCCTGTGAAAATAATGGGAGTGAACAGACACGATCATCATCCCACTAAAGGAAAAGCAATCAGCAGAGCTGATATGGAAGAAGAAGTACAACTTTTAAAACAATATAATTTTAACGCTGTAAGAACTTCTCATTACCCTAATGATCCTTACTTTTTAGAATTATGTAATAAGTATGGTTTATATGTGATGGATGAAGCGAACATTGAGTGTCATCACTTGGGAAGCTACATTCCTAATCAACCATCATGGGTGGCTTCGATGATGAGTAGAGTGACAAGAATGGTGGAGAGAGATAAGAATCAGCCTTGTGTGATCTCTTGGTCATTGGGTAATGAATCAGGTACTGGACCAGCATTTGCGGCAGCAGCATCTTGGGTAAAAGATTTTGATCCTACACGCTTCGTTCATTATGAAGGTGCTCAAGGAGACCCTACACACCCGGATTACAAAGAAGGGGATAATGTGGGTTATACTTCTCAAAATTGGGAATCAATGGCCAACCCTAGAGATGCTTTTTATGTGGATGTAGTGAGTAGAATGTACCCGAATTTTGCACAAGTGGTGCATCTTTCAAAAAATGAAAATATCACAAGACCTATCGTTTTGTGTGAATATATGCATGCTATGGGTAACTCTATGGGCGGACTCGGAGAGTACTGGGATTATATCAGAGCAACACCCAATGTGATGGGAGGTTTTATCTGGGATTTCAGAGATCAAGGTTTAGTGCATAAAAATGATAAAGGTGAGACATATTACGCTTACGGTGGAGATTTTGGAGATCTTCCCAATGATCAGAACTTCTGTATTAATGGTGTTTTTGCTCCAGATTTATCCCCAAATCCTCATGCTTACGAGGCAAAATATGTATTTCAACCCATTGCCATTACTTGGTCAGACAAGGAAAAGCAAATACTAGATATCAGGAATAGATTTTCGTTTACTAACCTTTCAGGCTACGCTTTTGAATATGTAATTAAAGAAGAAGGAAAGGAGATCAAGCGAGGTGAAATTCCAACTGTCAATTGTAATCCTAATTCATCTATCCAATTCCCATTATCAATCAAAGACATTACATGGGATAATCAGAAGGATTATTGGATCACCATAGAAATGAAGGAATCGGAGGATCAATTATGGTGTAAAAAAGGAAGTGTTGTGGCGCATGAACAGTTGCTTCTAAGAGAAGGATCAAAGGCAGTGACTGAAGTGTCAAAATCAACAAAGATTGAATTCACGAAAACACCATCTGAATTGATATTGAAAGGTGATAAAAGTTCAATTAAAGTAGATGCTTTGACTGGTGATTTACAGGTGTTTAGATATAATGGAAAAGACCTGTTGAGTAAACCTTTGAAATTGAACTTCTGGAGACCATCAATTGATAATGATGTACGAGGTATTAGTGCAAGACCGATCAGTAAGTCAACGAAATTCTGGAAAAACATTGATCAGAGATGGACGAGCGTAAAAGTAAAGTCTAAAAAGGTAGGATCTACTATGGTTAAAGTAGAAGTTGAGAAAGTGTTGAAGGATAGTGTGGAGGTACTTTTGACGTATACTATTTCAGATCAGAAAGTAGAGGTTGAAGCAGAAGTAAACAGGCTTGGTGATGTGCCTAACTTTATCACTTTCGGTGTTCAGTTTGGTATTCCGAAAAGCTATAATGATGTAGCATATTACGGAAATGGCCCATTTGAATCTTATGCTGATAGAAAAAGGGCTACTGTGGTGGACGTTTTTGCAATGAAGACGGAGGAGTTATACTTCCCTTATATCAAGCCTCAAGAAACAGGCAACAGAACGGATACAAGGTGGGTAGCATTGAAGGGAAAAGACAATCAATTGAAGATTGAAGCGAATTCAACTTTTGATTTCTCAATTTGGCCTTATGCAACAGATAAGATCAAAAAGGCAAAGCATCAGTTTGGATTAGCAGGAGAAGAAGATTTTACAGTAAACATTCTAGCAGAACAAGCGGGGTTAGGTGGGACATTATCAGTCACACAACCTCAATATAGAATGGATAAAAAAACATATAGATTGAGTTTCAGTATTCGTGGAGAATATCTGGATAATAAGATTAAGTAATTCAAAATCAACAATAAATAGTGTAAAACTAGCTAAATAAAAACCAATGTATCAAAGGTTTAATAACGGACGAAAACCTTTGAAGTACCTATGATAGATTTTGATGTAACATTTCATTTCATTTCATTGATACTAACTCCTGAGTAATGTTTACTCGGGAGTTTTTTATTGTTCTTATATATTGTAAATCAGTAATATATATTACTGTGTTTGTCGTTTACCTCCAACCAATTAGCCCTTCATCAAAAGTTAATTTAATTAAAATGAAGGGGGAAGCTTTATTGTTTTTACTGCATTTGAAGCGTTAAATTCTTTGAAAAATCAACTCAAACCTATCCAAAACTAACACCAATTTACCCTCAATCCTTAAGATGTTAAAAAAGTGTAAGTAAAGGGTAATTATTACACATAAGCTCTCTGTGGTCTTGAGTAATATTGTAATGTAAGATAGCAACGTTCGTCTACATTAATATTTTTTCAGAGAAAGTGTGCTTGCAGAAGACTCTTTCATCATCTGTTCATTAATCATAAAGTTATGTTATTCTTAAGTAAACTTAGTATGAATCGGAAAGTGATACCAAAAGCGGGTTTTATGACCTTCTTCTTAATGATTTTTTATACAACTATTTCTCTTGCTCAAGAAGTTGTTGTAGCAGGCCAAGTATTGGATCAAGGAGAACCATTACCTGGTGTGAATGTTATAGTGAAAGGTACAACGAAAGGTACAGTTACTGATTTTGATGGTAAGTTCAGTATCAATGTATTAAAAGAAGATGTTTTAGTTTTCAATTACATCGGATATGTGCCTCAAGAGCATGAAGTAGGAACAACTACAACTTTTAATATTGATTTAAAACAAGATCTTGAGTTATTAGATGAGATCGTAGTTGTAGGTTATGGTGTTCAAAAGAAAAAGGAAGTTACAGGTGCTGTAAACAACGTAGGATCTGAAGCTTTAGAGAAGATGCCTACTCCAGATTTAGGAACAGCATTACAAGGACAAGTGGCAGGTGTAAACGTACAAGCATCAAGTGGTGCTCCAGGTGCTCCAGCTAACATCCAAATTAGAGGTGTAGGTTCACTTTCAGGTGCTACAGAGCCTTTATACGTAGTGGATGGTATTCCTTACCAAAACAACCCAAATATTGCTCCTTCTCAAATTAAATCAGTTGATATCCTTAAAGATGGTGCATCAGCAGCGATTTACGGTGTAAGAGCATCAAACGGTGTAATCTTGATCACAACAAAAACGGGTGATCCAGGAAAAGTAAAAGTAGATTTTACAGCTTGGGGTGGTTTCCAAAATATTACTTCAGGTACTCCATTAATGGATACACACCAGCAGTTCTACTATGATCAATTAAGATCAGACGCAACAGGTATTCCTTCATCTGTACTTGCAACAAACCCAAGAGCTTTAGAAAATAATACAGACTTTATTGGAGCAATTCAAAATGATAATGCTGCAATTCAGAACTACGAATTAAACGTTTCTTCAGGTAAAGGTGATTTATTGTTGAATGCTAACGTGAACTACTTCAACCAAGAGGGTGTCATCATCAACTCAGGTTTTGATCGATTGGCTACTCGTTTAACGGGATCAATGAACAAGAAGAAATTCAAAATGTTTGCTTCGGTTGGTTTCCAAAATGAAAACAGAAGAAGAGAGCCATGGGCAATCTATGAGCAAGCAATGCGTCAAATGCCATGGAACACTCCTTTAGAGGATCTACCAACAAACGGTGATGTGATTCAGATTCCAGACCAAAATGAAATTACTTATAGTTACTTATCTGGTATTATGTCAAATACTGACCTTCAAAATACCAAAAGATTCAACTTTGCATTCAATGCTTCTTACGAGATCTTGGAAGACTTAACTTTCCAAGTAAGAGCAGGTAGTAACTTCTTAAACTCAACTAGAAATCGTTTCCAACCAAAATATACTATTATTGATGCGAACGGAAATTATAACCCAACAGCATCAAGACCACAAGCAAGATCAAATGAGGATTACGTATGGGATGAAAGATATACTTTAGAAAATATTTTGACTTATAACAAGTCGATCGGTAAGCACAACTTAAACTTTACAGGTTCATACTCATTTGAGCAATACACTAACAGAACTACTGGTCTTTTAATGTCATTTGCAGAAAATGGTAACAACGAAGTGAAAGTACCTGGTGCGGCAGTATCTATCTCAAATCCAACAGGTCATATTTATGAAACAGCGCTGATTGGTATGATGGGTAGATTGCAATATAGCTATGACAGTAAATACTTGCTTTCTGTTTCACTAAGAAGAGACGGTACTTCACAGTTCAATCCTGATAACAGATTTGATGTATTCCCAGGTGTTTCATTAGGTTGGAACGTGGACAGAGAGAACTTCTGGAATGTAGATTTCATCAGCGGTTTAAAAGTAAGAGCTTCTTATGCTGAACTAGGTAACAACAGAGTAGGTGCTAACCCATACATTGCTTCTCCAGTAATTGAGCAAGGTGTGAACTACTTATACGGTTACAGCAAAGACTTAACACCAGGTCTTACTCAAAGAAGATTTGCCAACCCTAATATCTCATGGGAAACTTCAGTGGCACAAAACATCGGTATTGACGTAACAATGTGGAATGACAGAATCCAGTTTACTGCTGACGTTTATAAAAACGAGAAGCGTGACATGATCTTAGGTCAGCAACTTCCATTGTCTGCAGGTGTGAATTTGACAAGAGAAGGCGGTGAGATTTCTTCTTACAGAACTTACACATTGAATGCTGGTGACATGACAAACACAGGTCTTGAATTAGCATTGAACTACAAGAACCAAACAGAGTATGGCTTATCATACAATATTGGTGTGACATTCACGAAGAACAAAAACGTTGTAAATAACTTGAATGGAGTATCAAGAGGTTATGCAGGTGGTCGTCCATCATTGACAAACAACTCAATGGATTACACTACTTTCATGGCAGAAGGATATGAGGCTGGTGCTTTCTTCTTAGTTCAGACTGATGGAATCATCAAAACAGAAGAAGAATTGAAGCATTACCAAGAAAATGTGAACCCAAGTGCTCGTTTAGGTGATGTAAGATACATTGATCAAGATGGTGACGGTGAAATTACAGACAACGATAGAGTTTATGCTGGATCAGGTATGCCAGACTTCGAATCAGGTATTGTAGCAACAGTAGCTTACAAAGGCTTTGATTTCTTCATCCAAGGTTACTACTCATACGGTGCTGAAATTCTTAACGGATCAAAATTATATGCTTACTCAGAAAGTAGACATTCAGACCTAGTAGGAATGTGGAGCCCTCAAAACCCTACTTCTGATATTCCATTAGTAACTTATAATCAAAGTGAAAACGTAAGAGCTTACTCTGATCTATGGTTAGAAGATGGTACTTACTTCAGAATCAGAACAATCACTTTAGGATATGATTTGGGTAGATTGATCAGCGAAAAATCAGGAATTGCTAAAGCAAGAGTATACGTGTCAGCAGTGAACCCATTCACTTTCACAAAGTACACTGGTTACGATCCTGAAGTTGGTGGAGAAGGAATCTCAATGAGAGGTGTTGACAGAGGTAACTACCCTGTATCAAGACAATTCTTAATTGGTGCTCAACTTAGTTTTTAATTAAAAAGAAGTATTACAATGAATGCTTTAAAGAAGATATTAATCGTACAATTGATAGCAGGGATGTTTGGACTAACATCATGTAATCATGATGAGTTTTTAAATCGAAAAAACCCTAATGCTATCACAGAAGCAACATTCTGGGAAACAGAATCAGATGCTGAAGCGGCACTAACTACTGTGTATGCTGCCTTACAATACCAATCAATCAGTGGTGGTCATTTAACTTATGAAATGATCAGAAGTGATTTAGGTGGAACAAATGACTGGGTAAAACATTTCCCTTACACTGAATTTATTATTCCAGACAACAGTTTACCAGTTTTCAACAAGTGGGCTGAGTGTTACAATGGTATTTTCAGAGCCAATCAGGTGATTGATAATATCCCAACAATGGATCAGCTTTCTGAAGAAAGAAAAGAAGAAATCTTAGCAGAAGCACGTTTCTTAAGAGCATTCTTCTACTTTGAAGTAGCACATACTTTTGGTGGTGGTGTGATCAAAACATCTTCAAAAATTACAGATCATAATGTTCCTTTCTCAACGATTGTTGAAGTAACAAGCCAAGTAATTTTACCAGATTTGGAATATGCAATTGAGCGGCTTCCTTTGACAAGACCTGAGACGTTGTTAGGTAAAGCAACTTGGGGAATGGCAACTACTTTATTAGGTAAAGTTTACTTGTACAACAAAGAGTGGACAAAAGCAGCAACAGAGTTCAAAAAAGTAATTGACTCAGGTTTGTATCAGTTAGCTTCTAACTATGCTGAAAACTTCAGACATGATGTAATTTATAACTCAGAGTCAATCATGGAAGTGCCATTTGATGGTTCAATCAACTCAGGTGCTCAAGATGCAAGTATTGTAGATGATGGTCCTAACAATGCCGGTGGTGAATCTTCAAAACTAGCACGTTGGTATGGTCCTTACTCACTTGGAGGATGGCAAGCAATGTTGCCTACTTACTGGGCACACGAACTATTAGTATCAGATTCAGTTGCAGGTTCTAATGCACATTCATCAAGATACACGGCTACTATAGCAGGTAGAGATGCTGAAGGTTTATACTACAACAAGCCAGCTTCAGAATTGAAAGCGGATGTTCCAAGAAGATGGGGATTTGGTGAATCATCATATGTGAAAAAATACGCTAACTGGTATCATTTGGATGTTGAAGATCCAGAAAACAGATCATCAATTCACTACAAACACATGAGATTGTCAGATGTATACTTAATGTATGCTGAGGCAGTGCTAGAAGGTGAAAGTAACATCAATACAGCGATCGAATACATTGACAAAGTAAGATCTCGTGCAGGTGTAGTTACATTGCAAGAGTACATCAACAATGACGGTGGTATTCCTCAATTGCACGTTTCTCAAGTATTGTATGGCGCAAGAACAATTGTACCAGCTACTTTAGAAAACGTTAGAACTCACCTTCGTATGGTAGAACGTCCAACAGAGTTGGCATTCGAAAATTCAAGATGGAGAGACTTAGTAAGATGGGGTATTATCAAAGACGTGTTCACAAGTCACCACAATGATGAGGACTTAAGAATCGAAATCTTCGATAGATTAAGTGACGAACTAGGAGAAGCTCCTCCTCCAGTAGCACCACTTTACATTGAAGCTAGAATCCGTCCTGACTTTGTCAACAACTGGAACTTCTATAGTTCTGACAAGCACGACTACTTCCCAATTCCAGCTGCAGAAGTTCAAGCTAACGACGCAATCTAAAAAAGAGATCAATCATGACAAATTTGAATTATATAAAATTATTCATCCTTTCATCACTTGCCCTTTTAATGGGGGCATGTGGTGAGGAGTTGAACAATCCGACCGTAAATACACCAAGTCATAGTGTACTTAGAATTTCACAAGCTTCTAATGAAAATACCATCAACATCAATCAGCATATTGATTTTGCAGATGTATCACAAGGTATTGAAAGCAGACAATGGGTTTTCCCTGATGAAGATGTTACATTAGAAGGTAATCCTCAAGATGCTCAAGTAAGAGGTACTTTCCACAAAGCAGGTTCTTATGATGTAACCTTAAGTCAAGTTTTTAAAAACAACGCTTTTGTAGGTTCTGAAACTGTAGCAAGAGAAACAAACAAAATTGATACAACAATTGTAGTAACTGTTCTTCCTGCAGTACAATTGACAGAGATCAAAGCCAATATTTTAATGGCTGATGGAACACTTGGAGAAGCAGTTTCTATGGAACCAGCAACACCAACAGAAATTCCTTTCGGCAGTGTATTACGTTTTACTTATGATGCCATCGGTAATCCAAATGAAATTCGCGGTGAGTTACACGGTGCTGAATTAGTAGCTGAGGATCCTGTGAATAATACGTTTGACGTGAAGTACGTGACTTTGGATAAAGTATACAGTTTTGCTCCAGTATTCGTAAGAACACAACCAATGAGCCAAGACACTTTAGTAGTGGTTGACTTTGTGAAATGTGTTAGATCAGATGAGCCATTAGTATTAGAAGCGGTAACTGCAGATGAGGACAAGAAAATCAACTTGGTGTATTCAAGAGGTTTGAATGCGAACTCTCCAAAAGCTTCAGATTACAGCGTAACAATCAAAACTGCTAAAGGTGCTACATTAACACCAGAAATCACTTCAGCTTTTGTAAGCCCGGATAACCCTAGTAATTTAATTTTAGAAATTGGTGAAGAGTTAGTTTACAGTGATGATGCAGTGACAGTGACTTACACAGGTAATTCATTAGAATCTCAAGATGCGGCATTAGCTCCAGAATTTACGGATGAGGTATTGACTGGATCAGAAGAAGATTTATTAAAAACATCTAACTATGATTATGGTTATGAGAACTCTTCTATGGAATACAAAGGTGCAGATCCAGCATGGTTAGGTAATGTTGTTCCTGATGTATTGGAGCAATCTACTGAGCAAATGTCAGAAGGCAGCCATAGTTTGAAAGTATCTATTCCTGCAGCAACTGATTCTAGAGCAGTGATGCCATCAGCAATTCAGACTTATCTGAATGGAGTATTACACAAGTTCTCTTTCACAGAAAATGAAAATAACAAACTAAGATTACAGTTTGATATTTATATCGAAAACAATGGAGGTGCTAGACATCCTAACGCTACATTCGATTCGAACATCCGTTTCCACTTAAGTAATAAGGGTTCTGATTGGCAAGAAATTGCACATGGTTTTGCAAATTCAGATGAAGGAAAGTGGTTGACATTCACAAATGTAATCGATGTGAAAAACGTAATCAATGAATACAACTTGATTATGAAAATTGTAAACACAGGTAGCGAGCCAGCTGTTTTATACATTGATAATTTAAGATTGAAAAGATTCTATCCTAGACCATAGGTTAATGTAAAGGGATAAATTAAAAGGGAAGAAAAACGATTTCTTCTCTTAAGATAAAAGTCAAGAGGTTAGAAGCTTAAGGTACTTCTTTAAGTTTCTAACCTCATTTTGTGTATTACATTTGTAATTTTAGTATATGAGGCGTCAAAATTTTCCATTTTAGGTTGTGATGAAATTAATAAACTCATATTCTGAAAGGGTACTTTAAACCCAAAGAGGTATTGTAAACATGCTCTTAATGTTTGACTTAACATGTGGATATAGATTGACATAAGGCACTTTATAATAAATATTATAGCTTCTTTTTCACTATTAAAAATAAGTTAAAAACCTGCTATAAGGTGGTAAATATTAAGAAGTTGAACATCATTCTAACTTCTAAATTGTCAACGAAATAAATTATTTACTTGATGCATAAGAGTTAGGTTGGAACATTACTATTGAAGGTGAAAAAGTTTTTTTGATAAATTATTGAAAGAGTGGAATTACTCTCTTTTATCTTTTCTAACAACACATATTTTGAAGGAAGATTTTTTCTCTGAAAAAGTATTTCCAACAAACTTAAGATAGTACCAGCGTATCGTTATGCATTATTAACTCTTGATTAAAATAATGAAACACTTAAATTTGGACTATTCCAGAGCTATGAAACTACTACTCTCATTGGTGGTTTTTGTGCTGATTTCTGGTCGAACATTTGCACAGCAGCCTACCAAAACTTCCGACCCTTCAGATGTATGGGAAATCAGATGGAGTGCATCTGATGAATTTAATGGAGACAACCCCGACTGGTCAAAATGGATCAAAACCGGCAATCTACCTAATACCACTGCGTGGAAATGGGACAACGACAGCAACGTAAAAATTGAAAATGGTGTAGCGGCATTGACTATGCGCCAGAACCCAAACAATGCTTCAGATGGTGGAACTTATTTCAAATCAGGAATTTTGAAATCCTACCAAACTTTTACTTATGGTTACTATGAAGCAAAAATCAAAGGAGCTGATATTGGAGAAGGGGTTTGCCCATCTTTCTGGCTTTTTTCCAACTTTGATTATTCTGTTGGAAATGGTAAAACGGTTTACAGTGAAATTGATGTAGTAGAACTACAACAATTTGACTGGTATGAAGGTCACCAAGACGATATCTATGATATGGACCACAATCTTCATGCAGTCGTTATGCAAAATGGAACAGGTGTCTGGAGAAGACCAAAACAACACCCTGAAGAGCAGTTGAACAAATTCAGAGCACCATGGGACCCTACAAAGGATTATCATATCTATGGTTGTGAGGTCAACGAAACAGAAATTATATGGTATGTTGATGGTAATGAAGTAGCAAGAAAACCTAATACCTACTGGTATAGACCAATGAACGTAACGTTGTCATTGGGATTAAGAAAGCCATTTGTGGAGTTCTATAACAATAGAAATAATGCAGTGAATCCAGAAACAGACCCTGATGCAAAAGCAAAATTGCCAGGAATGCCAACTACAATGTATGTTGAATATGTGAGAGTTTGGGAAAAATCAACGACTACACCGCCTCCCTCTATCGGAGTAGGAGAAATCGGAAACCCAAGTTTTGAAGAAGGTGATTTATCCTACTGGACAGCAAGTATTGGAATCAATGAGGTGGTTACAAATACAAAATCTTCAGGTTCATACGGAGCAAGAATCAGCAATGGTAATGTAGCTCAAGTGATCACTTTGGCTGCTAATACTACTTATACAATTGCTGTAGATGGTAAAGTGGGTTCAAATGGTACAACTGCCTTTTTAGGACTGACGAATGCAGTGACTGGAGATTTTATTACAAATCAGGAATTTTCATCTACTTCGTTTGAAAATAAGAGCATTACGGTAACTACAGGTGCTTCAGAGCAAAAATATAGAGTATGGTATTACTCCTCAGGAGAAGCATTTTGTGACAATTTCACGATTGGAACAGGAAGCAACCCGCCAACAGATACACCTGTGAATGGAGTTTCTTTAAATAAAAACTCTTCATCAATTGGCATTGGAGAAACGGTTCAATTAACTGCATCAGTTTCACCTTCTAATGCAACAGATAAAACGGTAACTTGGTCTACTGCCAATGCATCAGTAGCTACCGTATCCAATGGAATAGTTTCTGGTGTAGGTGCTGGTACTACAAAAATTACTGTAACTACAAGAGATGGCAATTTTAAGGCTGAATGCAACATCACAGTTACTTCAGGTAGTAGCGGAGGAAGTGGAGACTTACCTTCAGCAGGAAACACTATCTGGTTACAGACATTATCAGATGATTATGTGACAGTCAATACTGGTCAAGGAACAGCATTGCAAGCTACAAAATCATCTGTTTCAAGTCTTGAAGAGTTTACAGTATTAGATGCAAATGGGTATTATGCCTTGAAGTCAGTGGCAACAGGAAAATATGTGACTGTGGCTTCAAACAATACGGTGAAATGTGGAGCAACGGGTATTTTTGAAAGACAGAAATTCACTTTTGAATTAACTTCTGACGATTACCTTATTCTTAAAGGGAAAATCAATGGTCAATACATCAGCGTAAATGCTTCCAATGCATTAGAAGCCAATCAATCTAATGCTTCAAACGCAACGAAATTTATATGGGGAGGTTCTTCTTCTGCAAGAAGGAGTACAGTTGAACAATTGAACCTTGAAAAAGAAATAAAAGTCTATCCTAACCCTTACAAGTTTGGTAATTTATACATTCAACTTAACGAAGTGAAAAGCGGTACACTTCGAATTTTTGATGTAGGGGGAAGAGAGTTCATCAACAAGAAATTCAATGAGGTAAATCAAATAGTTCTTAAACAAGATGAATTGATGAATCACAATGGTTTATTAATTTTCCAGATTGTCACAAAAGATGGCACAACTACAACACGGACGATTTGTAATTAACACACTTTAGTGGGGCATGTGTAGAACGAATTAACTATGAGATGGTGTTTTATACTTGCCCAGGGGCTGGCTGTATGGCCAGCCTTTTTTGTGTAGAAAAAATGATATAATAAAGATTTTGTGAGCTAACTTTTCGATAACGTTTTATAGCCTGTTTTAATATAAAACTGTGATTATGAATTTCTACTTTACCCTTTCCTCCCTGCCTTTCTTCAGCAAGGGCTTATGCTAATTTTTTACCGAGAATGGATAATTTTTAAGAATTCATTCAGATCCATAGTCTCTAATTTTACAATATGATCAAAGACTTGTATTTGAGAACAGTACAGGTGCTGATCAATCAAGCTAATTACTCAAAAAAAGGTTTAAGACTATATATTAAATGAAAAAATTATTTGTAATGGCTTGTGCTGCCCTGATGACTCAGGTTGGTGTAGCACAGGATAGAGGCGTATTAGGGCAGGCAAATACCCCTAATGTAGAATTGAAGAGTATCAATTTAGGTGACTGTAAGTGGACAGAAGGTTTCTGGGCAGATAAATTTGAAGTGGCAGAAACATCGATGGTGCCTTATATGGGTGAAGTGTTGACTGGTGATGTGGGACATGCTTTGAATAACTTCAAAATTGCGGCAGGATTGAAAGAAGGAAAGCACCAAGGAATGCACTGGCATGATGGTGATTTCTATAAGTGGATTGAAGCATCTATGTATGTGTATGCTCAAAATGGAGATAAAGCACTTTTAGAAGAAATTGATGGTTACATCAAAATCATTGGAGATGCTCAAGAGGAAGACGGTTACATCCAGACACAAGTACAGTTGAGATCAAATGTGGACCGTTATGAAAACCGTAAGTATCATGAGATGTATAACACGGGTCACTTGTTGACTTCAGCATGTATACATCATAGAGTTACTGGTCAGTCTAATTTCTTGGATATTGCGGTTAAGCACGCTGACTTCTTATACAAAACATTCAATACGGATGATCCAAGATATGGTCGTTTTGGTTTCAACCAAACGCAGATCATGGGATTAGTAGAGATGTACAGAACTACAGGAAATAAGAATTATTTAGATCTCGCAGAGCGATTTATTAATAATAGAGGCAAATATGAAGTAGAGGAGACTCCAGAAACACAAGGTTATCCTATCGGTGATATGGTGCAGGAAAGAGTGCCATTGAGAGAGTCTGATGAGGCAGTTGGACATGCAGTGTTGGCATTGTACTACTATGCAGGTGCAGCGGATGTAGCAGCTGAAACAGGTGAAAAGGCTTTAGTTGATGCATTGGACAGACTTTGGGATAACGTAACGAACAAGAAAATGTATGTTACTGGAGCAGTTGGACAAGCGCATTATGGAGCATCAACAAACCGTGATAAGATTGAAGAAGGTTTTATTGATGCTTACATGATGCCAAACATGACTGCTTACAATGAAACTTGTGCGAATGTTTGTAACTCAATGTTCTCTTACAGAATGTTAGGATTACATGGTGAGTCAAAATACGCTGATATCATGGAATTGGTATTGTACAACAGTGGTCTTTCAGGTATTTCTTTAGAAGGAAAAGATTATTTCTATTCAAATCCTTTAAGAATGGTTCACGGTTCAAGAGATTACTCTAAACATAATACAGAAACTCCAGAAAGAGAACCTTACTTAGAGTGCTTCTGCTGTCCTCCAAACATTGTTCGTACTATTGCAAAATCAGCAAACTGGGCGTATAGTTTATCAAAAGATGGTGTTGCTGTTAACCTTTACGGTAGTAACAGATTAGATACAAAATTGACAGATGGTTCTCAAATTATTTTGAACCAAGTGACAAACTACCCTTGGGAAGGTACCGTGAATATCACTGTTGAAAAAGCAAAAAAACAACCGTTTGATGTGATGCTTAGAATTCCAAAATGGGCAGTAGGTTCTTCATTGAAAGTTAACAATGAAGCAGTAGATGTAAAAGTGGTAGAAGGAGAGTTTGCAACAATCAATAGAAAATGGAAGAAAGGTGATATCATCACTTTAGATATGCCAATGGAAGTGCAATTAGTGGAAGCAAATCCATTAGTTGAGGAAGCAAGAAATCAAGTGGCAGTGAAGAGAGGGCCAATCGTATATTGTGTTGAAACTCCGGATCTTCCAAAAGATACGAACATCTTAGATGTGTATTTCAAAGGTGGAGCGCCATTAAAAGTAACTTATAACAAAGATTTATTAGGAGGTGTTGCAACAGTTGAAGCGCCAATCTTAATCAGAAAAGATCAAGCAACGAAGGACATGTATTCAACAGTGGATGTGCCAAAGTTTGAAGAATCATCGATTCAACTTGTGCCTTATTTCACTTGGAACAACAGAGGCAAGGCTGAAATGACAGTATTTATGCCAGTAATCTGGAACAACTTATAAAAATGTACGGGTCGTCCTTAGTGGCGACCCTTCTATTAACTAATAATCAAATGGACATTTTTGCAATTTTTTTAATACTGTGTGCTAGTTTTTTTCAAGGGACATTTGGTCTTGGAATGAAGCACATTGCTCCTTTAAAATGGGAGAATTGGTGGTTGGTACATGCCACTACTGCTATGATTGTGTTGCCAATTGGATGGGCATTGCTCGTTGAACCGAATACATTTTCAATCATAGGAGAAATTGATTCATCAGTACTTTTTATGGCCATGTTATTTGGCTTTTTGTGGGGAATAGGAGGAATCCTTTTTGGCGTGAGTGTAGAATATACTGGAGTTAGTATCACATATGGAATTGTAATGGGATTGGCCGCTTCTATGGGGTCTTTAGTGCCTTTATTCCAGATGGAAACCCTTCCAGAAAATATGTCATTAGTACTGAGTGGTGTTGCTTTACTTTTAGTTGGTGTTGCTATCACTGCAGTGGCAGGAGTGAAAAGAGATAAAGCTCAAAATAATGTGTTGAGCAATGATCAAGAGATGGAAGAGGATGGGGATGTTTTAGTAGCTTCGCCAACTGTGGCTGTTCAACCTAAAAAATCAATCCAAACAGGCGTATTAATCGCCGTTACAAGTGGTGTACTTTCGGCATTGCTCAATGTAGGTTTTACCAATGCATTGCCAGTAGCAGACAACGCTGTGAAAAATTACGGTACTAACCCAACAGATGCAAGTCTTGTAGCATGGGTAGTAGTTTTAATGGGTGCTTATCTAATGAACTTCGGTTTTGCTCTTTTCAAAATGGTGAAAAACAATTCATGGGGAGGCTTTGCAGTTCAAGGAAGTTCAAAGGCGTATTTATGGTCTGTCTTGGCAGGTGTTTTTTGGTTTGGAGCACTCGGTATATATGGACAAGGTGCAGCACTAATGGGCGATTTAGGTCCTGTATTAGGCTGGCCAATGATGTTAGGCATTTCATTGATAGTGAGTAATGTGTGGGGATATAGATCAGGAGAGTGGAAAGGTGCTTCATCATCGTTCAAAATATTATTAGGAGGCTTAGTGGTATTAATATTTGCAATCTGCCTATTAGGTTTTGCAAACGCTTAAAAAGAATTGAAAATGAAAATTGTAGATATAGAACCCTACGTATTATCTCAAGAATTAGAAACACCATTTTATTTTTCTCAATGGCATTATGCGTCAAGAAAAATTTGTTTGGTAAAAGTGACTTTGGAGGATGGTACTTATGGATGGGGAGAAGGATATGGTCCTGCAGATATGATCAAGACAGGAATCGATTTTCTAAAAGGTTTTGTCATTGGAGAGAATGTTTTAGAAAACGAGAAGATCTGGCAGATCATGTATTTAAGAACGCTGGACTTTGGTAGAAGCGGTATTTTTAATGCTGCCATTAGTGCCATTGATGTAGCGTGTTGGGATTGTAAAGGTAAAGTGTTGCAACAGCCTGTATCTGTATTATTAGGCGGGGTGAAAAACCCAATCATCCATCCTTATGCAACAGGTTTCTACTTTACAGATTCACCAACATTGGAAGAAGACCTTATCAAAGAAGCCAAGTATTATAAAGAACATGGATTCAAAGCCGCTAAAATGAAAGTAGGTTTAGGCATTGAAAAAGATGTTCATTATGTCAATTTACTAAAAGAAGCTCTAGGTGATGATGTCAAATTGATGATTGATTCCAATCACGCTTACAACTATAGAGAAGCATTGGAATTGTGTAAAAGAATAGAGCATCTCAATATAGGTTGGTTTGAAGAGCCAGTTCACCCAGAGGATTTTAATGGGTATAAATCACTTCGTGAAAATACAACTATTCCAATTGCTGGCGGTGAATGTGAATACTTGAAGCACGGTTTTAAAAGACTTTTTGAAAACGATAGTGTAGATATTGCACAGCCAGATATTTGTGCTACAGGTGGTCTCACGGAAGTGAAAAGAATAGCCACACTAGCCCAAAGCTATCATAAAGATATAGTACCTCACTCTTGGGGAACATGGATTGCCATTAGTGCTGCCATTCATTTTGTAGCCAATTTGGATCAAAACCCGGGGAGAATGTTTAGAGATGCTCCAATGATTGAATTGGACAGAACAGAAAACCCACTGAGAGATGATGTGATTGAGCATCATATTGAAGTGAAAAATGGAGAAATAAAAGTACCTGAATTACCAGGACTTGGAATTGAAGTAAACCAAAAATATCTAAATAAATATGGAGACAATAGTTCAAAACAAAGCCTTGAAGTTTGGCAGTAAAAAGTTATATATCAACGGAGAATTTGTAAATGGAGCTACTAACGCAACTACTTTTGCAACTTGTCCTCATGATCAGCAGCCAATTTGTGAAGTAGCACAGGCTACAAAAGAAGATACAGAGTTTGCTTTGCAATCTGCTCAGGAAGGTTTCTTGAAATGGTCAAAATTGCCATTAGAAGAAAGACTAGACTGGATGAAAAAACTTCGTGATAAACTAATTGAGAACGGAGACCTTTTAAGGGAAGCAGTTTGTCACGAAATGGGTAAAACTTGGGAAGCTTCAGCGGAAGACCTTTCAAGTATTACGGATTCATTAGCATTTTATGCTGATGAAATGAGAGTGAAGTCGGAGTTCGCTATCGAGGATCGTCAAGGAACGCACACTCACCGAATGGTCTATCAGCCATTAGGAGTAGTGACCGCATTTTTAGCATGGAATTTCCCATTACTGAACCTTGGTTTCAAACTTGGTCCTGCATTAGCGGCAGGTTGCTCTATTATCATTAAAGCGTCAGAGTCATCATGTATTTCTTCTTTAATGATTGCAGAGTTTGCAGATCAAATTAATTTCCCGAAAGGAGTAATAACGGTTTTATGTGGCAACAGACAAAATGTAGGTATTCCACTATGTGAAAGTACTATTCCAAAATTGGTTACCATGATTGGTTCTACTTTCACAGCACAGAAACTAATCGAACAATCTGTAAAAACTTCTATTAAAAGATATTCAATGGAATGTGGTGGTAATGCACCGTTTATTCTGTTTGAAGATGGTAATATGGAAGATGCATTAGGCATTACAAAAGCTATCAAATTTGGAGGTAATGCAGGGCAGGTTTGTGTGGCTCCAAATCGTTTTTATATCCATGAAAACGTATATGATCAGTTCCTTCAACAGTTAGTAGAAGCGGCAAAAGATACAAAATTAGGCTTCTTTAAGCAAGAAGGTATCAATATGGGACCTTTGGCCAATGCATCTCAAATCGAGTCTGTTTCTAGTTTTGTGAACCAATGTGTAGAGCAAGGTGGTAAAATCTTGGCAGGTGGTAAAAAGGTAAAAGGAGAAGGTTGCTATTTTGAACCAACAGTTATTGAAATGACGGATTACAATGCAGATATACTTCAGCATGAGGTGTTTGGGCCTGTATGTGTGATCATGAAATTCTCTACTTTAGAAGAAGTATTGGAATATGCCAACGACTCTACAGCAGGATTAGCTTCTTATGTTTTCTCTGAAAATGAGGAAATCTTAGAAACAGTTGCTATGGCTCTTGAATTTGGTGAAGTACAGCAGAATGGTGTAAAATACGATATTAATTTGCCACACTTAGGTGTAAAAAATAGTGGTATCAGTATGGATTGTTCAAAATTTGCCTTGGATGATTACCTGGTTTTAAAACGTATCAGTAAAAAAATATAATCATGAGCTTACCCGAAACATTTATAAGTTGTGACTGGGGTACCTCTAACTTTAGACTGAGAGTAATTCATACGGATACATTAAGTGTAATCAAAGAATACTCTTCTAGTCAAGGAGTGAAGGAAGTATATCAAAATTACACTGATCAAGACCAGCTGGACAAATCTAGTTACTACGCTAAATTTTTAGAAGAAAAACTGATGTCCATTGTAGATCTTAATCAACCCCATATTGTAGTGGCTTCCGGTATGGTTTCTTCTTCAATGGGTATGTATGAATTGGACTATACTTCTACCCCTTTTTCTGCGGAAGGGAATGACATTTTGAGCAAAAGAATCTCCATATCGAACAATGTACAAATGCTGATCACTTCCGGAGTAAAACAAGGAGATGATGTGATGAGAGGAGAGGAGGTACAAGCGTTAGGTTTAGCAAAATATCTCCAAGATGTTGATAAAGGAGTATTATTACTGCCTGGCACTCACAGTAAGCATCTTCAATTTGAGGCAAATATTTTTCATCAGTTTGATACTTTCATGACTGGGGAAATGTTTGATATGTTGACCAAACATAGCATTCTTTCAAATTCAGTAAAGAAAGGGCCGTTTGATGAAAACAACAGATCAGCCTTCAAAGAAGGAGTGCGAAAAGCAGTAGCTGAAGGGTTAAGTAAAAACTTATTTAAAGTGAGGGCAAAAGCACTTTTAGACAATAGAGATAGTACTGAAAGTTTCTATTACCTCAGTGGCTTATTGATTGGTGATGAGCTTTCCTATCTCAAAGAAAAACAAGACAAAGTCTGTATTGCAGCCTCAGGAATGTTGAATCAGCTTTATCAGCTAGCACTTGCAGAGGTTATTGAAGATAAAGATAGATTGGTCTTCTTTAAAGAAGATATTCTTGAAAAAGCGTTGTTGATCGGACAGAAAAAAATATTAGAAAAACAATATGAGTGTGTGTAAGATAAAGGAGTTTTCATGGACAAAATTCCATGAGGCTCCAATCGTTGGTATTCTTAGAGGGATTGATGAAGCGACCATAAATCGTGTAATTCCCATCTATATTGAGGCTGGGTTAAGTACTATTGAAGTAACGCTTAACACTCCTAATGCATTAGCGTTTATCTCTAAATTATCAGAAGCTTATCCTGAACTCAATGTTGGGGCAGGTACGGTCTGTGATATGTCAGATTTGGACAAAGCATTAGAAGCTGGATCTCAGTTTATTGTGACACCAATTGTAGATCAAGAAGTTATTGCTAAATGCAAAAGCTTAGATATTCCAATCTTTTCAGGGGCTTTGACGCCTACTGAAATCTATACCGCTTGGAAAGCAGGAGCAACGGCAGTGAAGATTTTTCCATGTTCAAAGTTTGGTGCTGGCTATATCAAGGATATAAAAGCGCCACTTAATGAAATCAAAGTATTGCCAACAGGAGGAGTAGATAGTGATAATATTCAATCCTTTTTCAAAGCTGGAGCATATGGTGTAGGTATGGGAGGTTCTTTGTTTCCGAAGGACTTGCTGGCTGAAGGGAAAGAAGCTGAGTTATTAGCTCACTTTAAGGCCCTGAAAAGCACTTTTTAAAAAGAAAATAAATTGTGATGCGATATAAACAATGGCAAAAGTGATTGGGTATCTATAAGGAAGAAGTGTTTGAAAAAGGATATCCAAACACGATTGTCGTTGTGATTAATTGTCTTGAATAAATAATTATTCCAATAAATTGAAAGGTTGAGTAAATTACTTAACCTTTTTTTTAGATCTAACTAAGATCATTGATTAACAGAGAGTTGACTGATTCACTTGTTTTTGCTCTTAGGTTTTGACATTAAATCAGTTAGAATCGAAAATAGAAATCGATTTTTCGGAGAAATTAAATCTAAATTTTCAATGAAATGAAAATAATTTTAATTTTTTCTTAATAAAAATCTTGGCTAACGTTCTTGAATCGAAGATTCTGAAAAATTCTTGTTGTCAAGACTAAAAAAGACAACCCAATTGTCATAAAAATTTCTTAATTTTGAATATAATTTCTATTAAGAATTAAGTGGCCCGAATAGTATTATTAGTATATTATTCGGGTTTTTTGTATTCTAATCTAAAAACTTAACTATCTGATTAGTAATAGATTCGGTTCTTAAGATGCGGAAATGGCCTGTATTTTCAACTTTTACAAGCTTACAGACATCACCCCATGCTTTTGCTACACTTTCAGACTGCTCAATATTGACAACTCTATCATTAATATCATGCAAAATCAAAGCTTCTTTTACATTGGATTTTTTGATGAAATCAGATACATTTTGATCTTTTACTTTCAAATTGAATTCTGTTTCCAATCTATTCACAAGCCTTGTTTTGACTTTGTTGGTGATCCCTACAAATTCAGCAACATCATCTAATCGCTGTTCAAAGCGGTCAGGAGTGGTAAGCATCACATATTTCGAAATTTGGATATTTTCATGATTAGCCAAACAATGCGTAGTGCCAACACTGCCAAATGAATGAGAGATAATCTTGTCCATTTGATATTGATCCAGCATGTATTTTACAATGTCACTAAAGTCAAACATAGTAGTTCTACCTTGTTCACTATATCCATGTGAAGGTGCATCAAATGCGTGTACTGTATACCCGTTTTGAATCAAACTTGGAATAATGTCGGAGAAGTTGCCTGCCTGTCCTTCCCAACCATGTACAAGCAATACTTTTTTAGGGCCATTTCCCCATTTATACGTTTGAATGCCAATTGAATTGATAATAACTTTTTCTTGGTCTGCTTTATCTAAAACTTCAATTTCATGTGGGCGTAATTTGAAAACTTGAGGTTTAAGGATCTTTTTATAGGCAATATTTACCACAACATTAGGAGCTGTAGTTGAAAGTAATTTGATGAGTGGTTTCATTGATATATCTTTTTTACAAAATTATTCTTATTTATTGTGAATAACAACTCATTCATTGTTTAAAAAATAAGGAATCAATTTGATTCCCTATTTAACACCCCAAGTAGAGTGTCTTTTTCAAGTAAACAGTTTTTAAAATAGTTGGTGGATTAAATGTGTATTTTATATAAATACCGTCATTTTGTAACGGTGTTATTGTTATATTCTCTTATATATTACACCCGTAACATAGTTTACCCTACTTGTTTTTGGAATGTTACTTAACTTTACATTTATTAGGACTTGAAGGGGGAAAGTTTTATAAATCTTAAATTTTGAAATATTTGCTTTTCGACTTGTCAATTCTATAAACAATTAATGTAGTTTTGTGTTCAAGACTTAACACTACGAAACAACTTCTGTTTTTATGACAAATAAAGGATATAAAAAACTTAGTCATTTACTATCTAAACATATACGACATCAAATTGAAGGAGATGTAATTGAGCCAATTCTAGACCCAAATCAGGACAAAGATTTCTGGGGTAATCTGATGAGGTATGCGGATGGTATGAATCTGGCTATTATAAAAAATAAAGGTACAATAACTTCTCTTGCACAGCATCTTGAGAAAAGTATCACCCCTTTTGTAGCTCTTTGTAAGCTAGAAGGATCCACTTTGCCTGTTATTTTTTATGTAAATGAAAGTGGAAAAACGTTAGCGTCTGTGATAGATGTTTTGGGGCAAGAAACAGAGGTTAATTTGACCATTGCATTAGAAAACTTAATCAGATTGGAATCAGGTGAAATTGAGTATGCCATACCTGTTTCCAATAACTCTATTATTTCTGATTATACCACAAAAGATAAGAGTAGTTCCGTTTCCCGTTTGTACAGATTACTTTCTGTTGAGAAGAAGGATATTGGATACATATATATTTACGCATTACTTATTTCACTCTTTGGTTTAGTACTTCCACTTGGGGTACAGACAGTGATCGAACTTATTGCAGGTGGAGTGGTGATTGACTCTATCACGGTGATGATCGGTTTGGTGATTGTAGTGACCATGTTTACGGGTGGATTACAGATCATGCAGCTGAAACTGGTGGAGACCTTGCAACGAAGGGTTTTTGTCAAAGCCGCCTTTGAATTTGCTTTTCGTTTACCAAAAATCAAGCTCGAGTCGTTAATGGGAAGCTATGCCCCCGAGTTAATGAACCGTTTCTTTGATGTATTGACCATCCAAAAAAGTTTACCGAAATTCTTGATTGACCTTTCAGGTGCTATCTTGCAGATTTTATTCGGTATGGTGTTGCTTTCCTTCTATCACCCACTTTTCATTGTGTTTGGTATAGTGTTGATTTCTTTATTGGTAATCCTCTTTTACTATACAGGTCCTAAGGCTTTGGAAGCCAATATGGTTGAGTCTAAATACAAATACAAAGTAGTGCATTGGTTAGAAGAAATGGCCAGAACATTACTTTCATTTAAAATTGCGGGTGGAACCTCTCTACCTTTAGAAAGAACCGAAAATCTTACAAACCATTATTTACACTACAGAGAGAAACAATTCAACGTTGTGATCAATCAGTTCCTCTATGTATATATTTTCAAGACGTTAGTAACAGGTGGTCTTTTGATTATTGGTTCTTGGTTGGTTATCAACAGAGAAATCAACCTTGGTCAATTCGTAGCCTCTGAAATCGTGATTGTATTAGTACTTTCAGCGTCTGAAAAATTAGTCTTGTCAATGGAAGTGGCTTATGATATGTTGACGGCGGTAGATAAAATTGCTCACGTTACAGATTTGCCATTAGAGAAGAAAAGCGGTGTATTGGTTCCATACAAACAAAGTAAAGGTTTTGAAGTAAAAGTCTCGGATTTACACTTTACATATCCAAATGGAAGAAAAGCACTGAATGGTGTTAATTTACATATTAAAGAAGGAGAAAGAATATGTCTATTAGGATATAACTTTTCTGGAAAAGATGCGATGATGCTTGCTTTGTCAAGTATGTTGAACGATTACCAAGGATCGATTACATATGATGATTATTCATTGAAAGATGTGGATCTCAACAGTATTAGAAATCAAATTTCAAAGAACCTTTCTGAAGAAGAGCTTTTTGATGGTACAATTATGGAAAACATCACAATGGGGAAAGAAAACGTTTCTTATGATGATGTAATCTGGGCATTGAAGAGTTTAGAATTGCTTGATTTCGTAAATAAACAGCCTCAAGGATTAAATACATTGATCACTGCAGGAGGAAAAGTTTTCCCTGAAAGTGTGACAATGCGTTTCTTGTTAGCAAGATGTATTGTTGATCATCCTAAGTTATTGATCTTGAATAAGACATTCCGCGAGTTGGATAGTCATGTGAGATTAAAAGTACTTTCTTTCTTGATCGATAAGGAAAACCCTTGGACACTGGTATTTGTTGGAAACGATCCAATTCTTTCGAATTTATCTGACCGAGTGGCAATCATGTCACAAGGTAAAGTGGAAGTTGTAGGTACTTTAGATGAAGTAAAACAGCACCCTAGTTTCCAGAAATGTTTTTTACCTCCAACAAATAACGCTTAAATCAGAAAGTAATGTTAAATATCACTCCAAAAAACTCTTCTGATCAGCAAGAATTTGACAGAAGATATGGTTCTCTAAATACATTAAATACTCCCTCTGAAGCTAAAAAAATAGCAAAGTGGATCATGGCAATTATTGCAATATTTTTTGTAGTAATGTTTTTACCGTGGCAACAGAACATCAGAGCAAGAGGAGAGATGACGGCTTTAATGCCACAGGACAGACCTCAGAAAATTCAATGTCCAATTGACGGTACCATTGCCAAGTGGAATGTTGCGGAAGGTCAGCATGTGGATTCTGGACAGGTGTTGTTGACCATTGCCGAGGTAAAGGATAAGTATATTGATCCTGATATGATTCTTCGTTTAGAAGAAGGTATTATGGCAAAAGGTGAAGCCATTGATGCAAAGAAAGATAAGGTATCTGCCAAAGAACGTCAGTTAAGAGCTTTGAAAGATGGTCTTGTGATTAAGTTGCAACAATTTGATAATAAAATTGAGCAAACTTTATTGAAAGTAGAAAGCGACAGTATTGCTTGGCAAGCGGCAAAGGTTGATTTGAAAAACGCCGACAGACAATACAACGCCAATCAAGAACTTTACAATAAAGGTCTTATCTCTTTAACAAAATTAGAAGGGGTTAGAAGTAAGTACCAACAGTCTGTATCAAAAGAAGTAGGGGCTAGAACAAAATTTGAAATGGCCATCAACGAATATCAGAATGCTATTCTTGGAAAGAACGTTACTCGTAATGAGATGTTGGACAAGATTGCAAAAACGGATTCAGAGTTGAGTACTACTTTATCTGATATTGCAGATAGCGAAGGGGCTTTAGCGAAGGCTCGAAATGAGCTTTCTAGTATGGAAGTTCGTGCAGGTATGAGAGTAATTCGTGCTCCTCAAAAAGGTATCGTGGTGCAAGCCTTGAGCAGTGGTATTGGTGAAAACGTAAAGAGCGGTCAGGTATTGATGACGCTTGTTCCTGAAAACCCACACTTAGCGGCCGCTATTTATGTAAAAACAATGGATGTACCTCTAATTGAAGAAGGGAGACATGTTCGTTTGAGATTTGACGGGTGGCCTTCTATTCAGTTTTCAGGCTGGCCAAGCGTTTCAGTTGGTACGTTTGGTGGTAAAGTAGAGGTTGTAGACTTTGTCAATCAAGCAGATGGTACATTTAGAGTACTCATCACACAAGATCTTAAAGAGAAGGATGACGAGTGGCCAATGGAATTAAGAATGGGAACAGGAGTATTTGGGTGGGTGATGCTTGAAGAAGTGCCAATTTGGTACGAGCTTTGGCGTCAGATCAATGGATTCCCTCCTAGTTTGAACAATTATGACTCTTCTTCAAAATCTAAATCAAAAAAATAATATGAGAGTAGCTGTGATTGCAGTACTATTGAATCTCAGTTGCTGGAATATGTTGAGTGCTCAAGATATTTCAGAAAATGATTCTACAGAAAGTATTCTTTCTTTAGATGATTTATATGAGATTGTGATGGTAAACCACCCCGTGGCCCAGCAGATTGCTTTACTCTCAGAACAGGGTTTAATGCAAGTGCGATTGGGTAAAGGATACTCAGACCCAAAGTTGTATTCTAAATACGACCAAAAAGTATTCAAGACAAAAGACTATTATACAAAATGGAATAGTTATGCCAAAATTCCGGTTTGGGCAGGTTCCATTAATGTAGGATATGAAAGAAATGATGGTATCAATCTCAACCCAGAGAATGACACCAACAGTGGTAAAGGTCTGATGTATATAGGTGTTGAATTACCTGTGTTGAAAGGTCTTCTGATGGATGAACGTAGAGCCATGTTGAAAAAAGGTTATGCGATGCAACAGATGACAGAGGCCGATCAAATCAAACAAATCAACAAGTTGATCTTGCAGATAGCCAAAGATTATTGGACGTGGTATTTCTCTTATCACCAATACCGTTTGGCAGAGGAAGGTTATGATTTAGCAATATTCAGAAAGGAAGCGGTGGATGAAAGAATTCGTCAGGGTGATTTGGCAAATGTAGATGGCGTCGAGGCGTTAATCACAATTCAGGACAGAGAAATCAACTTGAAATTAGCCAAATTGGAATTACAAAAAGCAAAGCTTGTTTTGTCAAATCATTTATGGAATGAGGAGGGCAAACCTTTAGAACTCTTAGATGATGTTTTGCCGGAGGAATTAGGAGTGGAAGTATTGCCAACGTTAGAAAATTTGCTCAGTGAAGCGTCTTTGAAGCACCCAGACATTGTTAAGGTGCAAACTAAAGGTACAATTTTGAGTGTTGATCAGCGTTTGGCAAAAGAAGCTGTTAAGCCTGAATTAAACTTGAAATACAATTACCTTGGAACTACACCTGTAGGAGGTTGGGAGTATGGTTTGGATGAAAACTATAAGTTTGGAGCCTCTTTCTCTATGCCTATTTTCTTAAGAAAGGAAAGAGCAAAGTTACAGATGACTAAATTGAAGATTCAAGACAATGACCTGCAACTGATTATGACTAGGAGAGAGGTGGAAAACAATATCAGAAAGGCATTTTTAGCAGTACAGAATTATGTAGAGCTAACTGATATGCAAAGTGAAATGTCTGATAATTATGAGATCTTACTTCAAGGTGAAACTGAAAAGTTTGATGCTGGTGAAAGTTCAGTATTTTATATGAACGTTCGTGAAGGCAAGCTGTTGGAAGCACAAACAAAGCTTTTCAAAATGAAGGCAGAATATGCGAAGTCAATTGCTGAATTAAATTGGACAACAGGTTTGTCACCAGTGTTTTAATTCGTGACTTAAATCATAAATACAGATATAAACAAAGAAAGGGATGAAGTAGTTTCATTCCTTTTTTTATAAAAGTTAACACTATATAAAATATTTTATATAAATTATCGTTAAATTAATGAAATGAAAAACAGCGGAGTGTACTCTTCTGAAATTATCAAGTAATTACTTTTTGAACTATTAATTAAATTAAAAATGTCCATGCTTTAACAATTAGCATTTGGGCAACTATTGTCTATTTATGAACTACTCTCGATCTATCATCAAAATTTTATTACTATTAGCATTAATATTATCGTCAAGCAGTATTAGAGTATTTGCACAGGATAATAAAACAACTTCTATTTATGTACCGAAATATGCTGAACAATCCGTAAATCAGTTAAGTAAATTCTTAACATCCAACGCTAAGTCTGATTATAAAAAAGCAAAAAATATTTATGATTGGATAACGAACAACTTTATTCTAGAAGAAAGGTATAAATCAAAAAGTTATACTTTACAGCAGGTACTCAAGCGAAAAAGAGGTACTTCACAGGAGTTTTCTAACTTATTTGATTCTCTATGTCATAGGTCTGGCGTGGTCAGCAAGCAGATTGTAGGGTATACTTTCACAGAGAATAAACCTATTATTAAAGTACTCTATCAGCCTAATCATTATTGGAATGCCATATTGATTGACAACAATTGGTATCTGGTGGATTGTTTGTGGGGCAGTAACTATGGGCGTCTGAAGAAGTTGACTTTTGATATTGACGGCAATTCTGTGAACTATGAAATTAAAAACGGCAAAGAAGCAGAGACGTATTTTTGTCCGTTACCTCAGGATTTGATAAAAACACATTTTCCTGCTGATCCTAATTGGCAATTGCTGGAAAATAGCATTACCTCGAAGGAGTTCATTCAGAATGACTTCTCAAAAGTGGATAAAGCCAAGCTTCAGAATGAGATTTTGGATGAGTATGTAAAATTACATTGCTCAGATTATTTGTACGAAAGTTCAAAAAATGCCTTCGCACACAATACCAAAAATCACAGACAGTTGGCGGTATCGAGTTTAGAAAAAGGAAAAAGCTTAGTTTTTGATGTCAAGGCGACTCAAAAAGAAAAGAACTTATTCTTCCAGAAAAAACAGATCTATTATCATGAGGCGGCTTCTTCGGCCTTGTCTTACAGCAGTAATGTTTCATTATATTCTAAAATTGAAAAAGAAGCATTAAGCCTGTGGATAAGACATAATATCGGTGTGCCGATTGCCAAAAGAGCAAAATATATAGAACGTTTTTCTTTGGATAAAAATAACATTGCGAAAAAGGAATTGCAGTTAAAAAACCTGCAGGCCAACCTGAATCACTTTGAAGAAAAAGTATCCAAGAAACATTATAGTTCACTTAAAAAGCCAAGAAGAAAAGTAGCTGAAGATCCTCTTTATTTTAAAGTTACAAAACAGCAAATTGAAGAAGCAGATTCTATTATTCAGGAAATTGAATTGAAAATTGCCAATCTAGAATCTATCAACAAAATCCTACAGGATAAGAGGAGAGAACAGATTCTTGTCAAAAAATCATTGAATTATTCTCAGACAAGTTACTTACAGCAATTCAAATTGTTATTGCAAGTAGATGTGACATTGCAAGTATTAGGGCATCAATCAAGTCAGATTACAAGAGTAGACAATAGTATTGATGTATTGGTGAAATCTTTAAAAACGATTGAAAAAGAGATTGTATTAAATAATACAGAACTTTCTAAAAATACTTCAGAACTTAAAAAGCAATTGAATACTAAATTGAACCTTTATCGCGGTCTTTATATTATGTCTAACGCAGATGTGACCTATAAAAAGGAGTATGATAAAATCAACGAAGCCCTCCGCGAAGTATTTTACAATCAAACACTAGAGAAACGTGAGGATTACAAAATGATGGTTTGGAATAATGAAGCGATGCAAGATGAGAATGAAGAGTTGCTAAGACAGAAAAAAATCATCAGAGATATTCTGAAGATTAAATCTGAGTTTAGAAAAGAGAAAATTGAATCAATTGCGAAGAGGGAAGCCAAAGAGAAAAAATTCTGTGATGAAATCACTCAGTCCGTTTATGATGATTTGAGTGAAATCAAAACCTTAAAGAAGCAAGGGAATTATAATTAGAAAACGTAAAGTTTTCGAATCATAAAATCAATGCAATAGCAAAACTCAATCTGACAGTTAGTTCAGGTTGAGTTTTTTTATTCTTGAATTTAAAGAAAAACGTAAACTTTTATTAAGATTAATAAGTAAAAAAGACCTTCTACTAAAATAAGTAGTAGAAAGATTGAAGTACTAAAGCACATTTTTTTAGATCAATAATGAATGATTTCTTTAAAATAAAGAACTGATATTAAGATAATATGCAATTGTATATTTTGTTTTTAAAATAATTTCACGAATTCTTGCATACTTTTTCAAAAGGTACTACTTTTGGTAGTAGTTATGGATAGCTTATTATTAAACATAGGATTTTCTCATCAAGAACTGAAGATTTACAAGCTCTTATTAGAGAAAGGGGAATTGTCTGTTACAGAAATTTCTAGGGCAACTTCAATCCCTACATCAAAACTTTATGCCTTTATGGATGCACTGACCGATAAAGGATTTTGTAGATTAATAAAAGACCGTCCAAAGATTTACGCACTAAACTCTCCTAATTCTGCATTTGCAAGAGTTAGGGACGAATATTTACAAAAAGAAAAAGCATTACAAAAGTTAAGTACAGAACTAGAAGACAAATTTTTACAAACTCAGTCTAATACCGCTACTGTTTTTAAAACTATAACCAATAAGACTGAAATACTCGAAGAATATTATCGTTTATTTCGATTAGCTAAAAAGATGGGTGTTGGTTTTTCAAAAGCACCGTATACGGTGGACATCAATGAACTTGAAAATGTAAATCCATCAGAGGAGGATTCTATTAACAGTGGAGTAGAGTTTAAGGGGATTTACGAACTGCCTCCTGGTGAGGATCAAGCATCGATAAAGAAGCTGGCCAATTATTTTAAATCAAAAGGAGAAGACGTGAAAATGGTTGAATCCTTGCCTTTTAAAATGTTGATGGTGGATTTTCAATATGTGCTTATTCTACTGCATGGAGGAGCTGGAATGTCATTAAATATGGCATTAAGTGTTGATGACAAGGATTTCGCAACATCTATGTATGATTTATTCAATCTTTATTGGGAAAAAGCAGACGTAGTTTAGATTTCACTCAACAATACAAAAGTGTGCTAGTATTGTTGAACTACAACATCTTCATCTCATAGTAAAGAACTATATTGTTCTCTTGCTGACTTACGCAATTTTTTATGCTTTATATATAAATGAACTCATTTATAGTGGAGACATATTGTCAAAATTATAATAGGTTTTTAAATTTTTTTCAACCAATTCATTTCTGATTATTATTTGAACATGATGAACTTAGTTACTCGAACTAAACTGTGGTTGAGTTTGATGGCAGTGTGTTGCCTATTTTTTCAAACTTCAATACACGCACAGGACAACAATGTAATTACCAAGGGGGTAATTAGAATTAAGGTGAAACAAGGCAATGTTAACTTTTTAGAAGAGCAAGTAGCCAAGATTACAAAAAACGAATTGCCAATTAATGCTACTGGCTTTAGAAATTTTGACCAATTAAATGATAAGTTTCATACTACAAACATCAAAAGAGTTTTCCGTGACGCAGGAAAATTTGAAGCAAGACACCAAGCTTATGGATTTCACCAATGGTACGAAATCCAAACGGACTCATTAAACGAAATTCAAGAGTTATTGTCTGCTTATGAAGCTTTGGAAATGGTGGAATTTGCTGAACCAAAAAGAGAATACAGTCTTTTTGATACAATGAGCGAAGCTCCTAATGATCCATTCTTCAACAACCAATGGCATTATCACAATTTTGGACAGTCATGGGGAACGCCCGGTGCTGATATCAACTTATTGAAAGCGTGGGAGATCGAAACAGGTACTCCAGACGTGGTTGTTGGTGTAATTGATGGTGGTATTGATGTAAACCATCCTGATTTGATCAACAGATTATGGATCAACACGGGAGAAATCCCAGGTAACGGTATTGATGATGATGGCAACGGTTATGTGGATGATTATTATGGCTGGAACTATGCTGATAATATGCCTACAATTATTCCTCATTACCACGGTACACACGTTGCGGGTACTATTGCCGCAGAAAACAATAATGGTATCGGTGTGTCAGGTGTAGCCGGTGGTTCTAAGCCAGAAGATGGTGTAAGAATGATGTCATTACAGGTATTCTCAAATTACTTGAACTCAACTACAGTAGGTGGTTTTGAAGAAGCTTTTATTTATGCGGCAGATATGGGTTCCGTTATCACCAATAACTCATGGGGTGGTGGCATGGAATCTGAATTGCAAAAAGAGACAATCCGTTACTTTATTGAAAACGCAGGTAAAGATGCAGATGGTAATGTTGTAGGTCCAGTAGATGGTGGTGTTGCTATTTTTGCAGCAGGTAACTATGGTGCTCATAATGGTATTTATACACGTCCAGCGTCATCTTTCCCATCCACAATGGATGAGGTAATTTGTGTGGCCAATACAGATAATACAGATAAGAAAGCCTACTCATCTTATTGGAATGAAACTGTAGATATTGCAGCTCCAGGTACAGATATTTACTCTACTTTCCCTGACGGACAGTATGAAGTCATTTCAGGTACTTCAATGGCGGCACCTCATGTAGCAGGTGTAGCGGCATTGATCGCTTCCAATAATGCTTATAGTATTACAGCGGATCAAGTTAGAGATAGATTAATTAATCATTCAGAAAATATTGATCACCTTAATCCAACTTTTGTTGGTAAAATGGGTAAAGGCCGTTTAGATGCTTATGCTTCATTGGTAAAAGATAAAGGAGCATTGCCTCCGGTAGTATCAGATTGGGGTTTCCAATATGTTTACTCTACGACTGCAAGAATTGGTTGGATGTTTGTGAAAGATGATTTTGGTTTAACAATCAAGAACTATGAGATCCTAAAAGCAACAGGTGAATTCACTAACAATGCAGATTTTGAAGCGAATGCTGAAGTAATTTCATACCAAGCAATCACTGCTAATTCGTTTGCCAATTACATCATTGAAGGCTTAGCACCAGCAAATACTTATTCAATTGCTATTAAAGCGGTTGATCAATTTGGAAATAAGTCACCGTTGTCTGAAGTATTTACAGTGACTACATTAGAAACTCCACTATTGTCTTGGGTGACTGAAGATGTTCCTCATTTACAATATGATGTAGCTTCAGGTGAATTCCCTTCTACAAGTTTAGCCATTACCAATTCAGGTACAATGCCAAGTAGAATTGTGTATACGATCAATGATTTCGATTATTCACAAGACGGACAATCCTCTCAAAGAGTAGCATCAACATCGGCTTCAGTAGAAAATAATTTACCATTTGTTTCTTCTGAAGAATTTTCAAGAATGCCTTTTTCTGATATCCCAGGTGATGGAGGAAGCATTGATATAGAAGATGAGATTACCATCTTGCCAGGTACAAAAAAGATGGATTCTGTTTATCATGAACAAGAACCTCTGCCTACTTACATGGTAGGACATACGGGTGCGGCAATGGAATATGCCAACAAGTTTGTGGCGGAAAGAGACATGGAAATTAGTGTTGTAAGAGCTGTACTTTCCAACGAAATGTATGCTTCTGTTCCATTTACAGTAGCCATGTATATTGGTGGTGAAGATCAACCTTTCGGTCAGCCAGTTGCAACAAGTAGCTTCTATGTTACAGATCAGCAAAGAGGTGGATGGGTAGAAACTTCATTCTGGCCTAAAGAGGTAAAAGCAGGTGAAATTTTCTGGATTGCAATTGGAGCACCTCAAGGTATTTACTTCCCGCTTGGTGCAGATGAAGCATCATACAGCGACAGAGGTAAATCGTATGCAAGAAAAGGTACTCACGGATATTACACTGATTATGCTTCCGCTCATAAATCGTTATTTAAAATTAGAGCATATGAAGCACAGAAGAAAAACGATATGGTTTCTTTCAGTGCAAGATATCATGATATCAACAACGGTGAAGAAGCGAGAACGGATGTTACTTTAAGAGATACAGATTGGAAAAACGGTACTTACAAATTACAAATTGTAGCGACGCATGAAAATCCAAATCAATATCCGTTAGCAAAAGATATCTATGTTACAGTTACAGGTAATAAGCCAGAATTGGTACCAAGTGTTGAAGAGTTTGCATTCGGAACATTGTTCGAGAATAAATCTGACAACCAAACTTTTATCTTAAAAAATGAAGGTAAGGCAGAAGCGGAGGACATTCAATTGACGGTTTCTAATGAGGATTATTTCTCTGTGTCGCCTTCTACAATTCCTTTATTAAAGGCAGGGGAGCAGATAGAAGTTGTAGTTAGTGCAAAAGCAAAATCTGAAGTAATCAACGTAGAGGGTGAATTATCAATTGAAGGTTATGGCGTTTCTATTCCTTTATCAGTAAATCATGTGGTAGGACCAAGAATCGTTGCAGACATATCAACAATCGACTGGACTGGTGATAATGCGGTAACAATTGGTGAGTCAAGAACAGCTGAATTTACATTGACAAATGAAGGTGATCAAGCGACTGAGTTTGTTTTTGAAAGCATTGAAAACGATGGTTATACAAGTTTTGTAAGTGACATTGTTCCTTCAAGAGCCACTCTTGATGCAGGTGAGTCTATCACTTTGGAAGTGTCAATTGATACAGAAGGCGAAATTGCTTATTCTAATACAAAGTCAACGACACTTTATGCTACACACGATGCTGGAAAAACAAGTGTTCGATTTGAAGTAGAACTTCTTGGAGAAGTAGTAGCAGAGTATGACGCTGATGTTGATTTTGGAAGTATCATTTATACTGACGGTGCTACACTTTCAAAATACGTAACGATTGAAAACAAAGGTAATGTAAAAGGTACTTTCTCAATGGGTGATCTTCCTGCAGGATTTACAGTAAGTGGTTATGTACCAACTTCTATCAGTCCTAATGGCAAAGTAAACTTAAACATGAAAGCAACTTTTGCTGGTGTAGAAGAATTGTCTGGTGTGATGACATTCACATTGAACGATGAGCCTTATGAGATCAATTTAAAAGCAACTGCATTACCATCGCCTACGATTGACGTAAACACTGGCAACTTTGTGACTTCAGATCAAATTGCTTACGGTGAAGAAGGACAAACCACTTCATTGACAGTGACAAACGAGTCAGAAGATCTTGATTTATATTACAGCTTGTCTACTCCAAAATGGATGATGCAAGAAGGAGAAGAATTCTTCGACTTTGAAGGTGTTGATGGTTTTGGTTACGAATATAAAATTGAAGATAGCCTTGTATGGGAAGATATCTCAGCAGTTGGTAAAGATGTTTCTTATGAAATGTTCTACCCTGAGTTTGTTTATGCTTATGAGTTTGAAAACTTTAAGTTCCCATTCTATGGTCAATACTATGACCGTTTCCAAATGTCAATTGCAGCGTTGATCAGCTTTAACCCTGAAACAACTCCAAGCGACTTCACTTACAACCCGCCACCAGTATATAATATTGCAGAGGGTAGTATCTACAATGGATTGGACTTAGGTATTATCTCAGCATTCTGGATGAATATGACACCATCAAGTCTTGAGGGAAGCGGTATTTTCATGTATGAGAAGGAAGATCGATTGATTATTCAATTCGAGAAAAACGTAGCCGTAGGTGCTGGATCTTTAGGGGCAGAAACAATGACTACATTACAAATGGTATTGCATGAGAATGGTGATATTGTGATGGCCTACAAAACTTTACCTAACGTATTCGTTTACCAAAATATTGGTATGAAGAATATTGAAGGTGATTATGCTTGGCAATACATGGAAACAAATGCAGATTACAGAGCGAGAATTCTTGGTAAAACATTAAGAATTAAAGCACCGGAATTGATAAAAGTTCCTGCTTTAGCTTCTAAAGAAATCTCATTACAATATGTAGGTAACAAAACAGCAGTAGGTGAGCACGAAGGACAAGTAATTGTACATAACAACGATGCTTCAAATTCAAGAATTATTACTGATGTAAATCTTACAGTGACAGGAGAAGCTGCATTAAGCTTAGAAGCAGATTCGTTATTGTTTGATCAGTTAGTGTATCTTGAAGATACTGTGATGACACAATCTTTAGACTTTGTATTGAAAAACGAAGGAAGTTTACCAGTAAATGTTACAGCTTCATTACTGCATGATCAATCTTTCAGCTTTGATATTGATACCTTAGTAGGTGCATTCAGTGAGTTGGCATTGCCAGTAGCTTTTGGTGCAAATACAAATGATATGGTAGTTGATACATTAGTATTGGATTTTGATAACGGAGAACAAATGTTGCTGCCACTTCAAGGTGACGCTTTATTGCCTGCTATTATTGAGTATGATTTAGCAGAAACAGTAAGAACTGATACATTGGACATCTTAGTAAATGAAGGTGCTGAAACGATCTATAATTTCTCATTATTAAATGCAGGATTAGAGCAAGAATTGGATTATGCAGTTACTTTAGGAATTGCGAAATACGGTTGGGGTGTTGAGAAATCAATGAAAGTAGAGCCAGAAGAGGAAGTGGAATCTCCTGAACCGTCTGCTGTTTTGGAAAACAATACACTTGAATCTTTAGCAATGCTAGATGCATTTGATTTCAATGCACAAAATCTTAGCGTAAGCTCAATGAGAACAGTTCACGTTGAAAAGCATGCATTCTCGGATTCAATTTCATATGACTTCCCAACGGAAGAACCAATGAGTTACTTAGGGTCATTAGACTTTGATGTTCATTATGCAGCGAAGTTTGAAGTAAACAATATCCAAGGATTTACATTGACGCACATCAGCAACTACTTTGTAAAGCAGTCGGATTCAGCTTGGAAATTCGAAGTATTAAAAGGTGATTCACCAACGTCGGAAGAGGTTCTAACAACACAAATGTATTACCCAAGTTCATTGACAGGTGAAATGGAAAACATCACTTTAGATCAACCAATTTTCTTCGAAGACGGTGAAACTTTCGTGATCCGTGTAATGGCACCTCAAGATGTAGAATTCCGTTTGCCGGTAGATTATAACGTACCTTCAGTGATTGGTAAATACTTTGTCACTCTAGACGGCGGTAACAACTGGGAAGTGATGTCATCAAGCAACTACTTCTATTATACTTACGCGATTAAGTTGAGAGCTATGGATGCTTACGGTCAAGAGTGGGTGGACATTACTCCAAAAGCAGGATCTATTGCATCAAAAGATACAACGGAGATCTCAATCACAACGTCAATGAACAGATTTGAAACGGGTGATTACGAAGGCTACCTTTACATTGGTCATAATCAAAAGCTGAAAGAAACAATCAAAGTACCAACGGCCATCAAATACAATGCGGCTCCTTACTTTGCAGATTCAACAGCTTTGAGCATCAACGAAGGAGATAGCATCACTTGGGCACTTCCAATGCTTGATAAAGAAGGACATTCAATCTCAGTAAGCGAAGCTACAAACGCAGATGATTTCACTTACGATATGTCAAACGACACTTTATACTTAACAATGTCACCGACTTACTTGATGAGTGGAGAATACTTCCCAACATTCGAGATCGAAGATGAATTGGGTGCTAAGAAAGTAATTGACTTCTCAGTGGAAGTGGTAGATACTAAAGTAGCTCCAGTTGTTGTACAGGAATTTGATTCACTTTCATTGAACCCAAGTGCTGAGACAGTATTATTACTTGATGAGTATTTTGAGACATTGGATGATGAAGAGATGATCTTCTACGTGAAGAGTACAGATCAATTTACTACAGCTTGGGTGAATGACAACGAATTGACAGTGTTAGGTTCAAGCTTAGGTGATTCTGAAATCATTGTAGTGGCGGAAAACGAATCAGGTCTTAAAGTGGAAAGCTTGCTTAAAGTAACTGTTGTTGGAGCACCATTATCAGTGAATGTAGATAAGTTGGATAAGGTAGTTTTCCCTAACCCTACAAAAGCGAAAGTATGGGTGAAATTGCCAGCAACTTTCTCTAACAACGCTTCTGTAGTTGAAGTATACAACTTGACAGGACAAATGATGTCATCATCAGAGATTCAAAATACTGGAAATGTTGTAGAAGTAAACCTTTCAACTATGCCAAATGGTTTCTATTTGATCAAAGTAAGCAATGGTACTTCTCAAGTATCAGGTAAAGTATTGAAAAAATAAATAAGTATTCTGTGAACAAAATATCATGGTTTGGTGGAAAGGTTTCTTTTCATCAGACCATGAAATATTGAAATAAGGACGACACCAATCAGGGTCACAGAATTAAAAATAGAAGAAGCACCGGGATTAATCTCGGTGCTTTTTTTCTGTAAAATTACATGAATACCGATTTTAATGTTCAAACGTAGCGAGTTTAAAATCCTTGAGCCGAAAGGAATGAAATTTAACTTTTGATTTCAAAGCCTAGCTTCGTTTTTTCAGCCCTAAACTAAAATGAAGCTTGAAATGAGAACATAAAACACTAATAACCTCTCATTTAAATTAATTTTCCAAAAATGTGTTATTAAGAAGTTAAGAAAATCAGGTCTAAATAGCATTAGCAACCTGAATGTTAGCTACCTATAAATAAACTCAATAAATACTTTGTTATAAAAATATAATACAGTGTTACACATTAGCGATAGAAGTGTCTGTATATATGGTTATATCCTATTCAGGAATATATAAATAATAAATGCTTGGGAGTAAATACTCCTTTTTTTTAAAATAGTAACACAACATTGTTACATAAACTACCTAATTATAAATAGAATATGAAAAAGATCTTAATTGTTGTTGGAATGATTGCCTTAGGTTTAACGTCTTGTTCACAGTGTGAGTCAGTAATATGTTCTCAATGCTTAGAGGAATTAGGAGACTGTGCAAGTGAGCCGGCTCATAAAGAGTTTTGCCCTGCTAGGGAAGAAGGAGAGGTTTATTAGAAGAGTGATTTGCAGTACCCTTCACCTTGTTAATGCTCCTCTTGTATTTTAAATAATTTGATAGGCAAAATGAAAAGAGGAAGAAAGCTTAGAAATAGCATTTTATTAGGTTGAATATCTCAGTATTGGGATTGGCTTAAGGAAGATTCTGCTGATTTATCGGAGAAATTTTCAAATCAATTTATGAGTGACACTAAATATTGTATGGGCAAAGAATCAAAAAAAGGCACTAAATAAATAGTGCCTTTTCCGCAGTCAGTAGTCTATGCCGTAGCATATTCTAATAAGTCTTTTGCTTTTTCGTTACCTAGGGAAGTGATCTGGGCAAAAATACCTTTTGGGCTCTTCTCGATAGAGTGTACATAACCTCTGTCATGCAACTCATCAATCATTTGTTCCAGTTCCGGTGTTGATGCTTTGATTCCAAATTGACGGACAATTGTCTGAAGGGATGTCCCGTAGTTAAGGCAAATACCTGCTAATAGTTTAGTAATTTTAGATTCAGTTGACATGTTTTACTTGGTAATTTCAATAAATAGTGTGTCCACAATAATATTCATTAATATTTAATTAGGAAAATGAGTTAAGTCACTTTTAAAAGAATTTGCTAATAAATAAGAGATTTAACAGTATTGTTTTAAAATATTTACCAAATGCAATGCAAATTTCATCAAAATAGTTGTACTAAAAGTTGAACTGATTGTATTGTTTAGCTCAGAGGTAACATTTATAACCTGCTGATTGTAATGTTAATACAAGTACTCGTGAAATGACTCGTTTATATTTTAAAACCAATTTTTAAATACGACAATCTTATGAAACATAACAGCCGTTTTCTTTTAATACTGTCAAGTATTATTTTATTGATATTTTTTGAAGGAGAAACCCTCAAACAAAGTTTAGGGTGGAACATTGATAAGCATAGTACGATGCTTTCAGAATGGTTTTTTTCGGATAACTCAAAGATGACTACAGAGGTTGAACTTGAAAAAAATGAATCAAATTCTAGTAATTCATATTAGAAAAGTAAAAATACCCAGATTGGGAACTAAAAGCGTGAGAATGGAATTGATTAGTTATAATGGTTAGCTAATTCCTTGGAAATATGATAATTAGATGCATTCTCTCTGTTTTATTTTTTATACATACATTCAATGCTGATGCACAGTCAGATCATGCAGAAGCAACAGGCTATCTTGATTACTTTGTAGCGACGTATAATACATATGAGGTAGCAGAAGATGACTCTATTCTTTTTATTAAAGATGGTGCTTATATCAGCAAAGAAGAAGTCTATTTGAACTATCAGGTAGAAGTTAACCCACAAGATGATTTCAACAAGCAAGAAGAGTTTTATAGATTCCTAATTCAAACGGTGCAACACCCTTTAGAAGAAGAGGCTTTTGAGTTGCAGATATATGCTGTAGATTATCACCTAACGATTAGATATTTATTTGAAGATGACTCCTATTTATTGATTAAGAAAAACGCTCACCTAGAACAAGAAGCCATTTATTTCAATAAAGATAAAAAGATGGTAAAGAAATTATAAGAGGAAATGCTGGTAGGAGAAATACATTAGCGACAAAATCGCCAAAAAAATCTTTGATTTCGTCGCTTGAATGTACAATTGCACTTCAAAATTATCAATTTATTGGGGTTTTTCAAACGAGTTTTAATAAAGATAATTTCAACCGGACTATAATGGTATGAATTTGAACGAATTGTATTTCAGAGAAAATCCTGTATAACATATTTAAGATTAAATTTTCATTTTTAAAGAGAAAGTTGGGGTGAGAGTGTATCCTTTTTTTGTTAATGCACGTTTATTTAGATAAGTACTTAGAGAACTAGGTCAGAACAAGCATTTGGGCCTTTTAGTACCAGTAATAAATAAACTAAATAAGGTGATGAGTATACAATATAAATCTCTACAGATTGTAAAAGCTCTTGAACCAGGGGCTTATCATTCCATACTAGTATTAGCCAAAACATTAGGACTAACAGCTTCAATACATGAGTTGAAAAGAATCACTCATACTTTATGTAGAAACGGTCTCATTGAAGCCAAGGAAGAGAAAGATGACATTAAAATAATATTGACTGAAGAAGGAATTGAAGTATTGCCCTTCCTCTAAAACCGAAAAAGAATTTTAAAAAGGAGTTTATCTCCTTTTTTTTATGCGTAATATTTCATCTCTTAAATGAAAAAAGAAAAATGCTCTTCTATTCATTTTCGAGTTGAGTTGAAAAATGTGTTTTTAATTTTATACTGATTATTGTATTTAATAATATGATAATCAGTTGGTTATAAAATTATGTAGACTTGATGTAAACTATAGAATTTTGATTGTAGACTTCATTTATGCCTTTGTTTTAAGAGGATTAAGAAGTGGCCTCTATACATTTGTAGACGAAATGAAAAATAGAAATCAAACGAATCAAGTCTAATATGAAAAAGCAAATAAGCAATATTCTAAAGGCTATTATAGCTCCTGTAGTATTTACAGCATGTGTTCAATCCAATGCGGTAAATGAGGAAACTAAAACAGTGGAGGAAGTAAAAGCTCCTTTAGCTCTTAAGGAAGTGAAAATTGTAACTACTGCTTCAAATACTAAGCATAGGCTTTCTGAAACAGGAAAAGAAACTTTTAAGAAAGCGGACCAACCAAGAGAAGATGAAGTTTCAGTTTTTGTAAACCCCAATAAATCATTTCAAACTTTTATGGGTATCGGCGGTGCCATAACAGATGCATCAGCTGAAGTTTGGGCCAAATTGCCAAAAGACAAGCAAGATGAATTAATCAAAGCATATTATACTGAAGATGGTATTAAATATTCTCTTTTAAGAACAACAATTCACAGTAGTGATTTCTCTCCTTATTCTTACACTTATATTGAAGAAGGTGATAAGGAATTAAAGACATTTTCGATCAAGCATGATTTGGAGTTCAGAATCCCAATGATGAAAAGAGCCATTGCCTCAAGTGGTGGTCAATTGACTACATATGCTTCACCATGGTCGCCTCCAGCATTTATGAAAGGTAAAAAAGACATGTTGAAAGGGGGAACTCTTCAACCAGAATTCTATCAATCATGGGCCAATTATTATGTGAAATTTATTGAGGAATATGAGAAACAAGGTATTCCAATGTGGGGTGTGACGATCCAAAATGAGCCTATGGCTACTCAAAAATGGGAGTCGTGTATTTATACTGCTGAGCAGGAAAGAGATTTTCTAAAGAATTACTTAGGACCTACATTTGAAAAGGCAGGAATGTCAGATAAAAATATTGTAGTTTGGGATCATAACCGTGATTTGATTTCTCAAAGAGCCAATGTAATTTTTGAAGATCCTGAAGCTTCAAAATATGCTTGGGGTATTGGTATGCACTGGTATGAAAACTGGACTGGCGGTGAAGAAATGCAAAGAAACTTAGGGAACATCAGAGAATCATTCCCTGATAAAAATATCTTATTCACAGAGGGTTGCCAAGAAGGGTTTGATGCCAAGCACTATCAGAGATGGAGTAATGGTGAGCGTTATGGACGTAATATGATCAATGATTTCAACCAAGGTACAGTAGGCTGGACAGACTGGAATATCTTGCTGGATCAAACTGGCGGTCCTAACCATGTCAACAACTTATGCTTTGCTCCAATCCATGCAGATGTTACAAAAGGTGAACTGATCTACACTCCTTCTTACTATTATATCGGCCACTTCTCAAAATATATCACTCCTGGAGCGAAAAGAGTAAGCACTACCACAAGCCGTAGTACTTTGATCAGTACATCATTCCAAAATGAAGATGGATCTGTGGCAACAATTGTGATGAACGAAACAGATGAGCCGATCAAATACAACTTTATTGTGGGAGAAAAGGAAGTTCATGCAGAAATTCCAGCACACGCCATTCAAACATTGCTATATAAATAAAACAACATTACGAGTATGAATAGAGTGAATAAATATGTAGCAGCACTGGTTATCATGCCAGTGCTTGCACTTAGCAGTCAGCTTTTTGCCCAAAATAAAAACGAACTAGATAAAAAAGTGGAAGAAATCTTCAATCAACTGACATTAGAGGAGAAAATTGGACAGATGATTCAAATTGCCTCCACCAATGGAGATGATGTACCGGATTATGTCATTGAGGCCATAAAAGAAGGCCGAGTGGGATCAATCCTCAATGCAGGTACACCTAAAGCCATTGAAAAAATTCAAAAAATTGTAGCCAAGGAAAGTCCTAATAAAATACCATTGATTATTGGAAGAGACGTTATTCATGGATACAAAACGATCTTTCCAATTCCATTAGGACAAGCGGCTTCATGGAATAGAGATTTAGTAGAAAAAGGTGCAAACATTGCAGGCAAAGAAGCTTACGATGAAGGTATCAATTGGACTTTTGCACCAATGATTGATATCAGTAGAGACCCACGATGGGGAAGAATAGCAGAATCTTTAGGGGAAGATCCTTATTTAACAGCAGAATTGGGAGCGGCAATGGTTGTTGGTTTCCAGGGCAATGAACTTTCAGATGAGGAAGGAAGAATAGCGGCATGTGCCAAACATTTTATAGGTTATGGTGCCACAGAAAATGGTAAAGATTATAATGCTGTTTCAATTCCAGATTATCAATTGTGGAACACCTATTTACCTCCATTCAAAGCAGCAGTTGACGCAGGAGTAGGTACTTTTATGACCGCTTTCAATGACATCAACGGAATACCCGCTTCAGCTAATCAGTTTTTATTAAAAGAAGTGCTGAGAGAGCAATGGAAATTTGATGGATTTGTGGTGAGTGATTGGGAATCGATGTCACAAATGATCAATCAAGGATACAGCGAAAACCTTCGAGATGTAGCATTACAATCAGCTTCATCTCAATTGGATATGGAAATGGTTTCAACTTCTTATCAAAAGCATTTGAAAGAATTGATAGAAAGCGGAGAAGTGGATATAGAGGTGGTCAACAATGCAGTCAAGAATATTTTAAAGGTAAAAGTAGCATTAGGTTTATTTGATAAAGACTACAAGGGGGTACCGAAGAATACCGCAATTTTAAGTGATACCCATAAAGCAGAAGCAAAAAAAATGGCTATTGAAAGTTTAGTTTTATTGAAAAATGAAAATGTACTTCCTCTAAAAATAGACCATCAGAAAATCGGCATTGTAGGGCCTTTGGCAGATGCTCCAGCCGAACAAGTAGGAACGTGGTCATTGGATGCGGTGATTGATCAAGTGGAAACACCATTGAACGCCTTCCAAAAAGCGTATGGTGATCAAATTGTTTTTGCTCAAGGACTAAAAAGTGCAAGATCGAATGATACAGCACAAATCTCATCTACGATTGAGGCCTTGAAAGGGGTGAAAGACGTTATTGTTTTTGCAGGTGAAGATGCCGTTTTATCAGGTGAAGGGCACAGTAGAGCATTTATCGACTTGCCGGGAGCACAAGAAGAATTAATCACGGCATTAGCAGAAGCGGATAAAAATATCATTTTGGTTGTGCAAGCGGGTAGACCGCTGACATTGGGTGCTGTTGAAAATAAAGTGAAAGCAATCCTTTATGCATGGCATCCAGGAACTATGGGTGGCCCTGCTATTTTAGATGTTGTGTCTGGTAAAGTTTCTCCTTCGGGAAAACTGCCTGTTACTTTCCCAAGAACTTTAGGTCAGGTGCCTATTTATTATTCATCCATCGAATCAGGACGTCCGGCCAATCCAGATATGTTAGGAATTCCTACGGGAACACCACTTGATCCGGTGGGCTTGACCAATAATTATTTAGATGTATCTGTAACGCCAGCTTATGCGTTTGGCTATGGTTTATCTTATACTACATTCACTATTTCAAAACCTGATTTTTCTAATTTGGAATTGACTAAGGGAGATAAAATTACGGTTACTGTAGAAGTGAAAAATACAGGAAAACAAGAAGGAGCAGAGGTTGTTCAATTGTATATCCGTGATAAAGTAGCCTCTTATATGCGACCAAAATTAGAGTTAAAAGGTTTTGAGAAGGTATATCTAAAACCAGGAGAGAAGAAGTCCGTTACTTTTGAAATTGGAGATGATCAATTGTCTTTCTATGATAAAAATGGCAATGTATTATTAGAAAAAGGGAAGTTCGAAATTTTCGTTGGAAATGCTTCAGATAATCTCAATTCTGAGATCATTACTTTAAAAGAAATTAAACAATAGATGATAAAGGCCTAGACTATTCGTTAGGCTACCTTAATTTTTTACCCATAAAAAAGCACAAGTCTGAAGCCATTGGTGTGACTTGTGTTTTTCTGTTTTGAATAGAAGTGAATTGGAAGATAAGTCATTTAGAGCTTGTTTGAAACATCAGGTTTTTCGTTATAAAAAATCAAAAAACCGATTTTAATGAATTTGATTTGTAATTTTAGACCTTAAAATCAATTCAATTACATTAAAAACAGCAATGATCGATCAAAAAGTATTTACTTACAACACATTGAAAACACCTTTTTTTATACTACTTCTTTTTGCATTCAATAGCGGATATGCACAGTTATTACATCATAATCATCAACATTTTACGGAGCAAGATACGCTGAGAGGAAGTATCACACCAGAGAGAGCTTGGTGGGATTTAAAATACTATCATTTAGATATTGAGGTAGTACCGAACGAAAAGTTTATCAAGGGATCTAACACCATTGAGTATACAGTTATAAAAGAGCATCAAGTGATACAAGTGGATTTGCAAGAACCTTTGAAGATTACAAAGGTGACGCAAGAGAATGATGAACTGAAGTTTGAGAGAAATGGAAATGCATTTTTTATCGATCTAAAGAAAAAACAAAAAGTGGGTGACTATAACAGTATCAAAGTATTTTATGAAGGTCACCCAAAAGAGGCTGTGAAAGCTCCTTGGGATGGAGGATTTACATGGTCTAAAGATGAAAATGGAAATGATTTTATAGCAACTTCTTGTCAAGGTTTAGGCGCAAGTGTCTGGTGGCCTTTGAAAGATCATATGTATGATGAAGTGGATTCAATGAAAATTTCTGTAGAAGTACCACAGCACTTGATGGATGTTTCTAATGGTCGTTTGATTAAAGTTGAAAAAAACAGAAAAAAGAAAACAAAGACATTCCATTGGTATGTGGATAACCCTATCAACAACTATGGAGTGAATGTGAATATTGGAGATTATGCTCACTTTGATGATAGTTATGATGGAGAGAAAGGGGAACTCACTTTAGACTATTATGTGTTGAAACCAAATGTGGAAAAAGCAAAAGTACAGTTTCAGCAGACGAAGAAAATGCTAGAAGCTTTTGAGCATTGGTTCGGACCTTATCCTTTTTATGAAGATGGTTTCAAATTGGTAGAAGTACCTTATTTAGGTATGGAGCATCAAAGTTCTGTGACGTATGGCAACAAGTTCCAAAACGGTTATTTAGGTAGAGATTTAAGTCAAACAGGATGGGGATTGAAGTTTGATTTTATCATTGTGCATGAAGCAGGACATGAGTGGTTTGCCAATAATATCACTGACAAAGACATTGCAGATATGTGGATTCATGAAAGCTTTACGGCTTATTCTGAATCATTGTTCTTAGATTATTTTTATGGAAAAGAGGCAGGACAAGAATATGTAAGAGGAACGCGCTCTAACATCCAAAATGACATTCCTGTGATTGGTATTTATTATGTGAATTCTGAAGGATCGGGAGATATGTATTACAAGGGTTCTAATATGTTGAATATGATCCGACAGATTGTAAATAATGATACTTTATGGTTGGAAATGTTGAGGGGTATGAACAAGACTTTTTATCATAAAACTGTGGATACTAAAGAAATAGAGGGTTATATGATTGAAAAGTTAGGAAAAAATCTCTCTCCTATTTTTGATCAATATTTAAGGTCCACTATTATTCCGACTTTTGAATTCAGAACAAATGCCGAATATGTTTTTTATCGTTTTACAAACTGTAATCCAAAGTTTGAGATGGAATTGGATATTGAAATCAATGGAAAACATCAGAGAATTACATCCAAAAATGGTTGGCAGACCCTAAGAGCTGATGAAGAAATTAAGTCGCTGGAGGTAAATGATAATTACTATATCTCTGTGATGGAAATAAAATAACTTGAAAAAAAACTTGAACGTACTTCTCATACGTTCACCTGATCTAAGTTTGTAGATGTTAAGGAATACAAGAAAAAAAGATCAGTAGATGAGATGCTCTGTAATGCAGGGCATCTCCTTTTTTATGCTAAAGATTTTTTCTAATCCTGCTCAAACTCTGTTGGGTAATACCAAGAAAGGAGGCAATCTGTGATAACTTGGCTTTTTGGAAAAGTAAAGGGTGCTGTTCCATAAGATTTAAATAACGTTCTTCAGCAGTTTGAGTATGAATACTCATGATCCTCCTGCTTAAAACCATAGCAAATTCGGCATTCATTTGTCTCATACCTTCCCCAATTTCAGGAATATGAGTAATCAAAGTATTCAGCTGTTGCATGCTGATAAGCACGAGTTCGGTGTCTTCCATAGCTTCAAAGTAAAGTATATTTCGTTCTCCTTTCACATAGCTAAATGGGGAAGTTATAATGGCATCATTACCACAAAACCAATGCGTAATTTGGTTGCCTTCAAGATCAAGATAATACACTCTTACAAACCCCTTAAGGATATAATACTGGTGATTGCATTTCTGCCCTTCTTTCAAGAAGAGTTCTCCTTTTTTGACGGATTTGTTGGTTAATCCTAAGTCAAATTCGATATTCCATTTAATAAGTTTATTAATGTCTAGATAAGGCTTCGAGCTGAACATTTTATTATTAAGTACCTGATTTGAGCGAACTATTTAAAACTGAAATATAATTCAATATTGTAGAGTGAGCAAATTGTCGCCTCTTATGACCTCCAAAAACATTATTTCTTGATTAAAATTAAAATATCGGTTAAATGGGTCCATACCACAATTGGAACAATAGTAGCAGGGAGAAGGACATAGGGAAAAAAGTTGATAGCTCGGTTGGGTTGCTCAAAACCAAACTGTTGGAATGGAAGCTCTGTAGAGAGAATACCGTTGGTCAGAATGAAAAGTACAAGGAATAAACCAATGATATTCCAAACCAACAATACAGGCTTGTTCACTTTTCCTCTCATTATTAAAATACCCATTATTGGTGCCGTAATCCCCATGATAATATCAAAATTACGACCTTCAAAAGTCATTAATTCAGGTATCATTTTGTTTAAGTATAATCCAAATAATACTATTTCTATAGGAAAGCGAATAGTGTGAGAAAATGTACTTATTGTTCTATTTCGATGCTCGGCTACACGTTGTAATGGTTTTGGCATTATTCCATAAATGATAAAGGCGGTTGCAGGAATAAGTACTAAGGCAAATCGGGGAGGAATTGATTTGGGATCTTGATAAAATCCGCTGAATGCCAAAACAGATTGTACAACAGACCAGAGAATAATAACAAATGTCAGTTGATTTGATTTTCCATTAGAAAAATGAAAAAGGATGATAGTAGCAAAGTAGGTGACTACAAAAAGGGATTCTATCCAAAGCGGTAGGTTTTCAATCATTTTCATGTTGATTTCAAGAGTAATTTATTTAAAGTAGAAATGCAAACCATTTTCCATTTCACACTTTCTTAGAGTATGTTTGGAACATGCTCTTAATTTTGATTGAGTTGAGAAATAGTAAAACTGGCTGTTAGACCTACACTAAAGTTTCGAGGAAGCTTATGTACTCCAAATATGGCTCTGGAATGCTCCCCTTTTTGATCCAGTATTTTCACAAAAAGATCCGAGGCACCATTCACTACTTTTGGAGCGTCGTCCCAATTTTCATCAGATTGAAAGTAAGCATCAATATGATTGAGTCCTACAATGTTATCAAAACCAACTTTTTCATGTATTTGTGCTAATACATTCAAAGCACACATTTCCATCGCATTGTATCCTTCTGCTGTAGAGATTTCTTTTCCCAACCTGCCTTGATATTGAAATTCCTCATTCCAGATTGGGAATTGTATTGCAATGTAGGCAACATTACCTCTGATATTTACGGATTTATAACTCCCTCCAGGTGTTGAAGCACTAGGGAGTTGGTAGCCGAGAGCTAATAGCTTTTCTTGAACGGTCATTTTTATTTAATAGTCTAGTAGTGGTGTTTTCTTCTGTTTTTGTTTCCAATAGCAATGAAGACTTCCTAACAGATTTTTTCAGTTGGAAGTTAATGAAATATGTTGATTAAAGGCAAAAATGAAGAAGAAGGAAATGGAAATAGTAATGAAATTTGGTGTAGGGTATATTTTATTCATCCATCACAAACGTTTTCAGTTGATGATGGATGAATGATAGGATTAAATTACTCTATACTTAAAATAATTCGATCAGCAATTTCTTTGGCTGTTGTGATATTTGACAAATCTGTATAGAGTTCTCCATTTTGTCCAGAGTGATGTCCATGACCAATCAAATTCATGATTTTGTATGTTTTTGAATGCAGGTCATCGGGTTGAATTTCCGTAGAAAAGATCATAGAAGGTTGCCCCACAGCACCTGAACCTGAATAAATTTTGTCATCAGGAAAACGGTCTTTAGAATAATATTCATTCCAGTCAAAAGACTGATTAAATTCAACGAATACTTTAAAAGGACCTTGCTGTTTTAAATCCGTTTTGGAGGAAATAATGAAATTATTCAATGGCGTAGCACCTGTCACACCGTCTAAATCGGGAGCACCATCCAAAGGAATATAAAGTCCATCGGAAGCTTGAATACCTCTTTTGTGTGACCAGTAAGGAAGTGCCTCAGGTCTTCTTACAGTAGCAGGTGCATAACCATCACCTACTTTTTTCCCAATCTGAAATGTACTTGATGAGATCGATTGAGAGATGTACAAAGTCTCAATATAATTGCCGACAGTATCTTCAATCCATATCGCAATTAGAGGATGTCGGAATGTTTTCCCTTTTTTTAACTCTACACTAATTTGATGTTTCCCAACTGTTTGGTCTAGTTCAATGATTTCATAATCAAACGTCTGTTCTTCTTTTCCTAATTGTTGATTTCTGAACTCATTTCCCCAATCATACAAAGTATTAAAAGCAGGTACCTGATATAAAATTCCAAAAGAAAGACTTATGGCGACCACAAAAATCAAAGGAGCATGAAAAGGTCTGAATTTCGATTTTCCTTTCCCTTTTCCCTTTAAATAATTTTTGATGGGAACTTTATTATTCATGATATGGAAAGCCATACTGCAAAGAAAAACAAGGCCAAATACAGTATGAATGGAGGCCACGCTTTTTTGGTGTGGCGTGAAATATAACAATAATCCAGAGATGGATAATACAATAACTACAGCTAGTAAAATATTCCCTAATATACTTCTATTCACTTTGATTTTAATTGATGATGATCGATAATAAATGGTGTAGAGGATGTTTTTTTATTGTAGTCAATAACATCATATACAAGTTGTAAAAGTAGGCTTTCTTTTTGGGGAATCATTCTTTTTAAAGAGTTTTAATAGAATTATGATTTCCATATTTTCCACTTTGGGATTCTTTTTTCATAGTCGGCAGCACAGTCTTTACTGAATTTATTCCAGTTTTCTTTGCTTCTAAAATTTAATGGATGATCAATATGTATTGGATCTTCTTTTTGGAAATCACCACCCCATCTTAAGCTTTTATTTTTGCGAATATCATTGATGAAATTCTGAATGTCTGAAGGTAAGTCTTTTAGGTTACCTTGTCGCAACTCATTGGACAAATACTTTTTTCCATTACTTATGATATTAAAATCTATTGCAAACCCAGCTAAATGATTTGACAGTCTTCCAGGTTTTACAACAGCTCTGCTTATGATTTGATGATCAGATCGAAAACTTTGATTGATTATCAATTCAATATTATGAGTATTGGCATATTGGTCAATCTGCATCATGTATTTCTTGAAATCTTTATGAATTAATACCTGTCTTCCTCTCAAACCTCGGATATTCTCTCCATCATATTCAATGAGTACTTTGAAATTATCTGTTTTATAGTGTGTCCAAAACTGATAGTTATAGAAAAAATAGAAGAAACTTACAGTTAAAACAAAAACAATAGTAGCGAGAAGTTTTAGTACAATTTTCATTACTGATTTATATTAAAAAGTGGTATTAAGGTCCAATATCAATTTATCTCATTTAAGTCCTTCAATAACTCCTCAGAAACTTTTACCATTTGCGTTTCTATTTCTTTGGCTAATTTTTGAAGATTGTTGAAATCTGGATTTTGAACAATAACCGTTTCAATAATAGCATATTGAGGCATTTCGGTTTTCCCTGCATTCCATTTTGAGGTTTTCAGTAATTCCCAATATTCCTTTTGAATAGGTTTTGTATTTCCTAAAAACCAAATCTCAAAACGCATCTCCATATGGTTCAAAACCAACCCTAATTTCAATCTCTTACCCTTTAAAAAGTCATTAGAATAATAAAAATAGGTGTAGTCTAGATAGTCACGGAAAATACCCGCAAAAGAGTATTGTTCAGAAAGATTTTTAATACAACTTGTTCTAACTTTCATCATCAATTTGATAAGTGTGTTGTATGCAAGTACAATATCTCCTTGGTGCAATTGTTCTTTGTAGGCTGAAATGATTTTGTTTAAATCTTCCATTGTAAATCTCTTTTTATTGAAGGTGTTTTTAGCGATTTGAGGTCTTAATATAAATGACAAAAACGAATTTGCAGTACAATTCTTGAAATTCTATTCTATACCCATATTCATTGTTTTACTTCATTTTACTCCCTCTTCTAATGAAGATTTATTTTTATTAAAAGAGGGGCAAAAATAAATGGAGAAAGTATTGAACATTACGATTGAAGTCATTTTATTCAGCTCACCCTATCCGTACACTACCCACCGTATCCAATGTACGCTGTTCACCGTACTGCCTGTACACTATACACCGTACCCACTGTACGGTGTATAGTGTACAGGCAGTACAGAAGTACAATCTCATTTCCATCAATATTTATCCTACTCTTCGTTAGATTTTTACCGCGTAACTAAGGCTATGCTCTGCAAATCTGCCTCGATTAGAATAAAAAATATTAATCTGAAATTATCCCTTTTCTTCTGTCCTAGTACTTAGTCCTTAAAACAAGACAGATTAACACTATAAATAAACTGAACAGGTACTCATTTTGTGATTTCCCCCCTTGTTATTCCCTGTTTTTTAAAACTTCTTCATTTCTGAAATGAGATTACTAAAACAAGTGATAGGATAAAGATTCACCTCGCTTTTGATCCTATGCTTCAATAACAAATTATTACTTACCTATGAAAAGAAGGAAATTTTTTAAGAGTACTGTCAAAGGTGCATTGGGGGCTAGTATACTTCCACTACTGGGAAACTCTGATGCTGTTGATTCCTCTTCCTCTTCTAACAAAGAAGCTTCAACCTTAAAGAAAAAGTTTAACCCCAAAGAGCAATGGCACCAAATGGGAACGGGCAAAAAAGCGAGGCCTGGTCGAAGAAAAACAATAGAATATGATGTGGTTGTAGTAGGGGGTGGTGCGGCAGGAATGTGCGCGGCGGTAAGTGCGGCTAGAAATGGCGTAAAGGTGGCCTTAATACAGGACCGGCCAGTGTTGGGAGGAAACTCTTCCAGTGAAATACGTGTGCATCTTAATGGGGTCAATCACTTAAAAAATGGAGAACCAGAACGTGAAACGGGCATCATTGAAGAGATGCTGTTGCATAACCGGTTTCATAACCCTCAAGATTCCTACCCCGTTTGGGATCATGTGTTATATGATTTTGTCACGAAGGAAGAAAACATCGACCTGTATTTAAATACGTCTGCATTGAGAGCGGAAATGAAAGGTGATGTGATCGAGGCGGTTTATTGCTGGCAACTCACCACCGAAACAGAATATACTTTTAAAGGAAAACAATTTATTGATTGTTCTGGAGATGGACTTTTAGGAGCAACTGCGGGTGCTTTTTATAGAACAGGCAGGGAAGCATCTTCAGAGTTTAACGAGAAATATGCACCAAAGGAAGCCGATGGCTGGCAGATGGGATCTACGATTCTTTTAGGCTCTAAAGATATGGGTAAACCTATGCCTTTTGAAGCACCGCATTTTACCATAAAATATGAGGCTGATAAGTCGCATAAGGGACGTAAATTGATGCCATTTGAATTAGGTTTCTGGTGGGTGGAACTGGGAAGCGATGAGGATATTATTGGTGAGTTTGAAGACAATAAGCACACGCTGATGGGATATGCTTACGGTGTATGGGATTACTTGAAAAACTCTGGAAAGTTCCCCGAAACGGAGAACTATGCACTGGATTGGGTTTCGTCATTGCCAGGGAAGAGAGAGTCAAGAAGATTTATTGGAGATCATATATTGAGTGAGCCCGATCTGCTCAATAATGTAGATTTTGAGGATGCAGTGGCTTATGGAGGATGGTCGTTGGATGAACATAATCCAGGAGGAATGCTCAACCTAGAAGAGCCTCCGAGTTATTTCCACGAGAAATTTAAAGAGGTTTATCAGATTCCATTTAGAAGTTTGTATTCTGTCAATGTACCTAATTTGATGTTTGCAGGTAGGAACATCAGTCAAACCCATATTGCTTTATCTTCCTCAAGAATTATGGCAACTTGTGCACTAGAAGGACAAGCAGTAGGCACTGCAGCGGCACTTTGCACAAAGAAAGAAGTAATGCCCCGTACTTTGGGCAAAGAACATATTAATGACCTTCAGGAACAGTTGCTTCGTGATGATGCTTTTATCCCCAACCGTCCTGCCAAAGATGAAATGAACCTTGTACTCCAATCGTCCACTTTATTTGCTTCAAGTACTAACGCTGGAACAGCATCATCACTGAAGGATGGAATGTCTAGAGATTTTAAAGGGAAAATCCATCATTGGCAATCGAAAGGCCTTCCCGCAACGGTTCAGATTGAATGGGAGAAAAAGCAATCTCTTTCAAAAATTGAAATTAAGTGTGATACAAATGTCAAAAAGAACATAATGTTGAGAAGGGATAGTTTGGAGAATAAAACCTATACGACCAAAATTCCACAAGAGCTAATGAAGGCCTTGGATGCAGAAGTGAGAGTGAAAGGAAAATGGATAAAAGTAGCTGAAATAGACAAAAATAAAACACGATTAGTAAAGCTGCGTTTTGATACCGTTGAAGCTACTGCAATCCGTATTCATCTTAAAGAAACGTATGGTGCTGAGCATGCAAAATTATTTGAAGTAAGGGCTTATTCTTAATGGAAGCTCATCTTAATGAACAGCTTGATTGCACATCATAAAATCGATGTTTTGTAAAATGTATTTCCCGTAGGGATGTTGTATTACAATGTCCTTGCGGATCACCATAAACTCCACAGTACCTTCTATACTAATCATGATATGATGATCAATAAACTGTTCTTATTTTCAATCATTTATCTCCTTTTTGGGAATAGTTACCCTATTGAAATCAAACACCCTATCTCTGTCAATCATCCGGGAATATCGGTTGATGATAAAGTTGAAGCACTTTTGGTGGAAGTACAAAATGATCAACATGTGCCTCTTCATTATTATATAAATGTCCTATCTGTAGCATGTGGAGATCAGCATTGTAAAATAGATACTATTACGATTCAATGGGACTGCTTTGGTCGTTTTGAACAATTAATTTTACCTCAAGGGGTGACTTTGGAAAAGAACGAAGGCGTTTTGTTTTCTGATCATGATTATCAAAAACTTGATCGAATATTAAAGATGAAACCCTCTCCTCTGGAAGATTTATTGCCTTCAGAAATTGTGAAAGATAGTGGTGGAGACGGTGTAGATGGAACTTCTGGAGCAACTGTTTCTATTCATAAAAATGCTTATGTGGAAGGGGCAGTCTGGACCTGTTATACATTATGGCATTGGGTAAATGGTGAGGCTGTCGACTATATCAAAAATACAACAGGTGAACGGCTGACAATTGATCAATTATTGGCTTATTTAAAGGAGGAGCATTCGGTTTTTGCTCTAGAACAGCTTGTTCGGAAAAAGGAGTATGATGCTTTGACGGTAAATACGATGATGGAAGTGATGATTGAAAGTCCAGAACTGATAGATGAAGTCATTGAGTATTTTGAAAAGGGGCCTGCTTCTATTTATACTTATGCCATGCTCCAATTACATCAGCAGTTACCGGTCTTTCAAAGAGTAATTTGTCTACAATCTCTTCTCCAAAAGAATGTAATTTTAACTGAGGAACAACAGCTGATTCTCGCCTTAAAGTTGGATGATTTTGTTTATCAAGAAGTAGATTTGTACTTGAAGCTCTTAGAACAGCAAAAACAGGTTTCTTCTACAACAAAAAATCATCTTTTTAAACTTTTGAGGAATGATCATTTTATAATTGCTCGTCGCGTTTATTGGTATCTTAACGAAAGGCCTCTAACTGAGAAGGAAAGGGCAATCATTAATGATTTTGAAGGGAAATACAGTGAAGACCTATAAAAAAGTAGAGAAAATTCTAACCTTTTTACATGTTAGAATCTGCTATGCTTTTTTATCAATCAATGAGCATTAATTCCATCTCAAACTGATTGACGATATTATTTAATTTCAAAAAGGAGATATAGTTTAATTTATCTTCAAGTCTATGATCTACATTAATGATTTTAACTTCATCAACCACTTTTCCGATAGCATTAAATAACCTTTCCCATGCTTTTTGATCTTGGCTAAAGACATCAAACTGTCCTAAATATTTTTTCTTGATATCAATAGCAAAATAAGATTCTGACTTTCCCTCCCATATAACTTCATAAAGCGTATAATGACCTTCAAGAATTGTCTCTTTTTGAAAGTCCCATGAATAGAATTGTTGATTAGGTAATTGATCCCAGTGATACTCCTCCATCGTGATCTTCTGCATTTCAATTGTTGAATCACTGTTGGAATTAATTTTTCCTGAATAGCATCTATAGTCTTTACAAATCTTAAAACCTACTTTTTGATAAGCCCTCACAGCTCTTTCATTGTCAGTGATGACCTCAAGTACGCTTTTTTCTATACCATTCTTTCGAAGATCACGAAGAGCAAAATCATAGATAGATTGCACTATTCTCTTTCCTCTATAGGCTGGAATTACACCTGTGGCTGTATTAAAAGCGGTTTGCAAACCCAATCTTTTGTCTACGGCATGAATAATAAAACCAACCAATTTTTCATCATCAAACATCCCATAAGAGAGGTTGAAATCTACTTTTGCCGCTTTCCAGCGCTGTCTATAATACTCTTGATCGGTTGGCATTTTGACATAATAATTCTCAAATGCTTTCAAGAAACAGTCAATTATTTCACCAAAAGAAACCTTACTTAAATTGTCTACTTTCATTGCTCATTTTTGATTGAGGGTAATACTACAGTTCTAGTTTAAAAATTCTAAATTACTATTAACTCTTTTGGTGTCAAACAAGTGATGTTATTTATTCTAAATGCTTTAAGAGTTCCTCTTTCCAAATCAAATAACCTTGGCCATTAATGTGAAGACCATCGAATGAAAGTTCGGTCTTTAATGCATTGTCATCCGTTTTCATTAAATCGAAAAGGTTGATATATGTTAGAGAATACTCCAATGCAAATTGTTGTATACCTTTATTGATGGCTATGATATCGCTATTTTTTCGATGAAGATTATTTGATGTTGGCAGAATGCTTTGAAGGTATAATTTCGTTTCAGGAGATTTTTGGAGAATTAGCTCTACAAGGTTTTTATATCTTGAAAGTACATTTTTGACACTCTTGCCATTTCCTAAATCATTAGTGCCAATCATCAGGAAAATCTTTTTTGGTTTTGATTCTACCACCTCATCAATTCTATCAATCACACCATTGATGGTATCTCCAGAAATTCCGCGGTTTTTAATATTTGATTTCCCAAGAAGTTCATTCCAATCACAAAAATCGGTGATGCTGTTGCCTAAAAATATTATTTCACCTTCACCATTAGGCATTACTTCAAAAATGCTCTTTTTTGTAAGGTAATTATTGGAATATTCTTCCTGAGAACTCAATATTCTTTTTAAAAAATGAACTCCTCCTTTTTTGTAAATGACATAACATCCAAGTAAGAGGAAAAGGATGTTGAAAGTTATAGAAATGATCATCAAAAATGTTCTAATATTCTTCACTATTTATAGGTTTATTGCACCGTAAACTAAATTATCGTCAACTTTTAACCAACATTTCTACAAGCTTTTTATGATCTACTTTCAATCTTCCTTCTTCTTTATTTTAGTCTTAATACAAAAACGAAGCAAAAAATTCAAGGCTTTGAAGTCAAAAGCTAAATTCGATTTTTCTCGCCTGATTTATATTCAACTCGCTATGCTCAAACCTTATAGAACTCCTCTTTTTTGAAGTTCGTTAGAAATTTAAACGATGGAAAGACTTTTCATTATCAATGGGCATTGGGTTCTCAGAGAACCAGTTGATGAAGCTTTCAAATTTCTCTTGGTTTGTACCAATCCATTCGTCAAATTCATCAGGAGCACCTTTCATCATCAACCAATAATTGTAACACTCAAACATTTCTTTTTGGATTAATGTTTTATGCCAATCAAAAACAACATTTGGATATGAATCATTGAATTTTTGATCAAAATAGAAATTAGTGTGTTGTGAACGAATTTTATGTAAAGTTTTTAATGTAATAGAGTTGACATCACTAACAGCAATCATCAATCCTGTTTCATAGATCATAGAGTAGGGGAGAGTGGGCTTTTTAGCAGTAATATCAATCACATTATTCTGACTAAAGCTTACACTCTTAGTAGTATCCGATGTAAATTGGATTTCACTTTTATAAGTGTCAAATAACAGTTGACTTATCTCCTCTGTTCTTTTAGAATTCCTCTCAATATTCATGAACATTTCTCCATAAAACATGCCCCAGATTTCTTCTGTAGAATTACAAAAAATCTTAGCAAGCCAATAGTAATTGGAAGGATAAGTAGGGTCAACCTGAACCCCTTTTTCATAATATTCTAAAGCTTTGTTCCAATCATCTTGATGTACATTGCCGATCTCCAAATATAGCCTTCCAGAATTTGGGTATTTCTTTAAACCTCTATTGTAAGCATCAATTGCTTTTTCTTTGTTTCCTCCCATAGAGTAAGCATTTCCCAACATCTGATAGGATTGATCATCTGAGCCCTCCATTTTGACTACCTTTTCGAAGTACTTTGTGGCTTTTTTATATTTCTTTTTTAAAATCAAGGCATACCCGATTTCGTAGGGATAAATGAAGTTAGTTGGATCCAGTTTAGTAGCTTCTTCTAAGAGTTGAATAGACATGTCGTAATTTCCATTGTCCATTAATTCAACAGCTTGCTTTGCTTTATTGTAGGCTTCTTGTTTTTCAGATTTTGTTTGACAGAAACCAGAGATTCCAATTAGTACCAATCCAGTTAGAAGAATAAATCTTTTCATTTTTAGTCTGTTGTTAATATATAGAATACAATTTACCAAATACATGATACCTGTATTTGTCATAAACGTGCTTTAATGTTATAAATGTAATCTTTTAGTATTACAATTAATAGAATTTATTTTGTTGGTTGAGGGATGTTTCAAATATGCACTTAGTCAAAGTATTTTCGCTCTAAGGCTTCCCCTAGTTCATCTATCTTCTCCATTTGGGCTAATGATGCCATCCAAAACATTGGTATTTTTTCATAACCATAATAAATGCCAGACAAACCTCCTGTTATCGCTGCGGTTGTATCCGTATCATGGCCAAAATTAATGGCTTTTAAAACGGATGACTCATAGTTATCTGTAGTTAAGAAACACCATAAGCTAGCCTCTAGACTCTCAATGACATAACCTCCAGATAAGATTTCGCTCTCATGAATTGTATGGATATCATTTTGAATAACCTTCTGAAATGCATGTTGTTCTTGTATAGAGAAATTCATCTTTTGCCAAAATTCAGCAATATCATTTTGCATGTTTCTGTAAGCATCAAACTTCTCTAGCCCTTTTGTGAGGTATTCAGCAAATTTTAAATAAATAAAACAACTCATTGCAGCTCTAATGTGAGGATGCGTTAATGCTGAGTTCTTCCAAATTATATCAAATTGTTCATCAATACTTTTATCCTTGATTTCAAAAATCAAAGGTAATATTCTCATCAAAGAACCATTGCCATTATCGGATTCTAGGGCATCGTATTTTAATAGTTCAAGATCATCAATTGCCCCTTTTTCGATTAATGTTTGAAGTTTTGAAATAGCTTTGGAAGTTGTCATTCCAATATCAAAAACATTCCCTCTTGCTGTCCAATAAGCATTATTTTTCCATTGAATAAATTTCTTAGCAATTGTCAGCAATGAGTAACCTTCACACAATGCCTCTGCCAAACAAAAAGTAAGTGAAGCATCATCAGACCAAGTTCCTGTGGGTTGATGATGTGTTCCATAACCTGTCATATCCTTTGCTGGATTTTTTTTCATTTGCTCACGCGAAGAGAACTCAAAAGGAACGCCAAGTGCATCCCCAACCGCCACTCCAAATAATATGTCTTTTGCTAGACTTCTCAATTTTTGATGAATAATAGTTTAACTAAAAAAAAATATCAATCTTATTAAAAATCAATTGTTTATCTTTTTTCTGATTGATACATTCAAACAACTCATGATTTAATGAAATATCAATAGCTTTTCCATTTCTGATTTTTAGTAATTGTGGAAATCTATTATAATTTTTGAATTGGTAGAAGGCTTCAGAGATAAATAAACGATTATAAACCCCACTTTCTACTTTTCTACCATTCAGAAAAAGAATTTCAATATTATCTGGTAAAAAAGGTAAAACTTCGTTCGTTATAAAATCCTTTCCTTTTTCCCTATTATTATAACAAAAGAAATTTTTGCCATCTATTTCTTTTAAGTAATCTTCATAATCTTTTTTCGAGGTTTTGTTCTGTAACCAAAGAAAAGGGGTCGCCACCAAGGTGAATGGAAGTAGAATAATTCCCATTACAATAGCAAAAATGATTAATACTGATTCACCTAGTTTCATATTTTGAAAGCAATAATAATTAAAACTATGAGCAGATAGTAGTTCAACCTCATAAAGATTGAAGTCTTGAAGATTGAAAAGGAAGGCAACACTTTAGTATTGGTGGAGTCTGTATCACTAGTCTTCAGTCATAGTGAATGATATTTTGTCAGACTACTTTATCTCAAAACTTTAAAATAAAATAATATACCTGATATAATTGTAGTGAAGTTCATTTTTTTGAATTCAACTTATAAGTATCAATATTCAATTAAGCTTATGACTATATTGTTGTAGTTTGACCTCCACTCTACCTTTTCTATAAGACCTTTAATTATGTCTATATTATCTACCAGTTGAGTATGAAACCATAAAAACAGTGTGTTTTCACATTCGTTCTTTTCAATATCAAGTGTATAAATAATTATATCTTTAGAGATGTTTACCGTTACAAATTTTTCATTAATGGAATTTTGGAGAGTAAAACCAATATACTCATCCATGACCGTTTTATGTTTCAAAATTCTTTCAAGATCAGCCTTATCTTCTGCATTGACCCAATTAAAATCACTACCACAATCAATAGTGAGCAAGGTAGGCTTCCACGAATGATCTTCAAGAATTTTTATAAGGTCAATAGCTGAAAAAACAGAATTTTGCTTCTTCTTAAATAAAACAATTTCTTTTTCGTAACTCATTCACAATTTTAACTTTAAGCATTTAAAAGTAATAACTACTAATTTGTCTTCAAATAGTTTTCATCAAATTTAGTTGTATTACAAATAATGGTTGTGTTATTAGACCATTTCTGTGACAGCATCTATGGCACTTTGGATGGCATTATGCACTGCACCCCAATCATTTTCTTGTGTATATGCATCACCAGCAAAATAGAGTTTGTTTTGTACTGATGAGGAAAGTGTTCTTGAAGTTTTTAATGGTGCATTATCGGCAAGGTAAGCAGCTTTAATATATGGTTCATCATTCCAGTTTTGAACAATGTGCTTGACATAGTTTTGCGAGGCTTTACCATTGAAAATAAGATCCAATTCATTTAAAATATAGTCTAACTGAGCGGTTCCTGACAAATTTTGATAAGGTGTTGCCTGTCGACCTACAGCAAATAGACCCAATATATTTTTGGATGAACTTTGAGCATATGCAGCATCATAATAAAGCCTTTGACCTGTTTTTGTTTCGGAATCAGGAAATGTCAAATAAGTTGGGTAGAAGTTTTCTTTAAATTCTAGAAACACTTTTATCCCTCCCCAAACAGGAGCATCTTGAATGATATCTTGTTTTGATGAAGGCAGAGGTGGCGTGAAAGTGATGGTGTTTTCTTGTAAAATTTTGAGAGGAACTGTTACAATCACTTTTGATGCTTGATAGATTTGATTGTTATTATCGGTGACCATCACTTGGCCACCTTCATAATTGATTCTGGTAATCTGTGAATTGAATGTAAAGTGAGATTGGATATGAGGAACAATATAGGTCTCAAAAAAGTCCAGCCAACTGCTATTAATAAATTTTTTATCTTCAAAATTCCCAAACAGTCTTGATAGAGTGTAAGTGGTATATGTTCCATCATAATAGCCTACTACATCGTCTTTTTGATAACCTTGAGTTGAAGTAGTGATGTTCACGGAGGAATCATTGACAATTTCTGAGAAAATTGAAGTATCAACATGTAACCATTCTGCACCCAAGGGAATTGGAAAATCAGCAAAAGTAGTGTTGTGTTTTATTCTTCCTCCATAAGTAGGAGCGGCTTCTAATATTTTAAAATCAATTCCTTTTTGTGCCAATAAATAGGCAGAGGACATGCCAGCAGCACCTGCGCCAATGATAACCACAGGCCCAGAAAAATCAGTAGGTGGCACGGAATTATCATTTGTACATGATGCCAAAACTGATTGAAATGGCAATGAAATGCCCAATAATCCACAAATTTTGATAAATTCTTTTCTTGTCATAGTAGATTAAAGATAAAGAAGTATTGTGGATCATTTTACTTTATTGTTCTTAAATCCAATCAATTGCAGGATTTTATCAATTCATCTTTCGATATTGAGCAGGTGTCATACCCGTTCTTTTCTTAAACATTTTACTGAAATACTGAGAATACTCAAACCCCAAACTATAAGCTACTTCACTCACCGAAACTGTTGAGCCCAACAGTTTATCTTTTGCCACCTTAATAATATGATATTGAATATGCTCGGTGCCATTTTTTCCAGTTTCCTTTTTCAATAGATCACTGAGATAGTTGGGAGAGAAATGTAATTGCTCAGCGAAGCACCTGATAGAAGGGATACCTTTTTCAGATAAATCATCAGCATTGAAGTATTTGTGGAGTAGGTCATCAAACTTTCCTATTACATCCTTGTTGGTTTCGGTTCGTGTTATAAATTGACGGTCGTAATAGCGGTTACAATAATTTAGCAATAGTTCTATTGAAGAGACAATAACCGTTTTACTGTGCCTGTCAATGTTATGATCAAGCTCTAGTTTTATATCCTGAACAATGCCTGTGAGTTTGTTTGTTTCAGCCTCAGAAAGATGTAGTGCTTCAAAAAGAGCATAAGAAAAGAAATTATAACCTTTCATTTTTTCATTGAGTGATGTACCTCGAATGAAATCAGGATGAAATAATAGGGCCCATCCAAAAATATCTTTTGTATGATCGGGATTCTCTAAAGTGATGATCTGATTGGGCGCCATAAAAGTCAAAGTACCTTCTTGAAAATCATAGTAATTTCTTCCATAACGTAATGCTCCAGGGCATAGGTTTTTCAAGAAAATTACATAGAAATCCATAGACAACTTTACATCACTATAACTTGAATGATTGGTCTTCGAAAAATCAAGTGTCCCAACCAATGGGTGTTTTGACTTTTCTTCTCCAAGCATATCATATAGCATTGAAATGTTTTCAATTCTTATAATTTCATCCATGGCACTTTTACTTTTGTGATTCCAATCTTAAATCTTCAGTATAAGCTTGTATAGAGGGGTGAGAAAAACCTTCAATGATGAGCAATCCAGTGAATAATATTGCAACAGCAAAAGCAATACCTTTGATGAAAGGGGCATTGAAAAATAAAATGACGGCAAACGCTCCAACAGCAAAAGTGGCAAAGACCAATTGATACGTCAAAAAACCTTGGTCTACTTTCTCCATTCTTTCATGCTCAGTTTGTATAAATTCAGTACTATCTTTTTCATATAGAGCCTTACCTTCTATTTGAATTTTATTGTTGAAATTACCATAACTTATTCCACCTATAATAATCAGAATTCCTGTAACTAATGAGCCCCATTTCATGCCAGAAGCCAAGGGCGTTTTAGTGACAAAAAAACTAATGATTCCTGCCAGTACTAATAAGATAGCACCTAAAATAATAAAATTAATACCGACCCATTTTTGTGCTGATGTATAGGCTTCTAGTGATTGTAATATATTCATAGTCTTATGGTTAAATGTCTTGTTGTATAAAGGTACTCTATTATTGAACTATTAAATAGTTGTTTTTTTGAGGATTACTTTACAACATTTTGCAAATTCAAGAGTGAAGTATAACTGCTGTGAAAGAGCCCCCCTTCTACAATCACAAAATTAAAGTAGAAGGGGAGGAAAGACTAAATACAATTTACAGATAGTTGTATACTATTTACTGTTTTAAGGGATATCGATATTTTGCAATTACAAAACTTAAATATCATAAATGTGGAGGCCTTTTGGTTTTCTATTTTTTTAGTTTTGAAATCAAATCTTCCTACTCTTATTTTATTTGAGGGAGCAATTTTGCCATTATTTTGTCAAAGCGACTGTCCATACAAACGCTGATATCAGTGGTCATAAATTTACCATCTAAAAATAAGCTGAAAATAGTGGCAGGGGTTGGTGCATTTTGTGCTTCTTCCATGGTTTTTAATTTGATGACTTTCAATGGGAGATTTCTATTTTGAGCGGTTTCCTGTAGGGATGTATTGGCGTGAAATCCAGCAAAAGGGCACCTATTAGAATAGTATACCACAATGCCTTCGTTATCAGGGCACTCCCCAATTTTAACCGATTCATTGAATGTTGGAATAGTCACATTTTCCTTAAGTTGCAATGCGAGGAGGCTAAAACCGCTGGATGTTTTTTCTACTTCAACAAAACCTTGTCTCAGTAACCATTTTGTATCACTCATAAAATGGAATTTTTTGGTGCCTACCACCGTCACAAGTCCATTTTTGCCTTGAGTTTTTGCTTCATCAATTACGCTTTTTAGAAGTGCTTTTCCATAGCCACTTTTTTTATACTTTCCTGAAACCCAAAAGCAATTGATGTTGATGTAATTATGGGCAGTAATGGGAACCCAAGCATTTTCTGCAGGCCCATATTCTATAAAAACTTTGGCTCTTTCATCAATTCTCCTAAAGGTATATCCATTATTCAACTCCTCTTGAAGCCAATTTTTTTTTGCTTGATAGCTGTCTGCACATTTCTTGTCGGAGATAGCACAGCAGATGTGTTCAGAAGCAATGTTTTCAGGGGTGAGTTCTAGAAAGTTTTCCATTTTTCAGCGGGTTTTAGTGAAGTCGCTTTGTACTGGAAAAGTCTTATAAGAGT
>NZ_LQAQ01000121.1 GCF_001583495.1 Flammeovirga sp. SJP92
CAAAAGCTAAATTTCATTCCACTCGCCTCAATGATTTTAAACTCGCTTTGCTCAAACAAGAAAATCATTTTTAACGGCTCAATTCATGAAATTCTTAACGCTTTTCCGGGGAGTACTACCAAACTATAATGGTAAAAAACTCAATGGCGCGAATGTTAAGCGTTAGTGTCCTTCGTGTCCTTCAGATCATCAAAAATCTCCTGATTTCTAAACACTATAAATAACGAAAACTTAGTTTACAGTGTAATAAATTATCATCAATATCAATTGGCATTTTATGGACTGTATTATAATGTGAATTTTAGATCCAATCAAAGGAGACACAGAAAAAGAGTATTAAGCAAGAGATAAAAAGCGAACCAATATTTAAGAAAAGTTGATACTTGCTGTGTTTCTTCAGGTTGTATCTTTTTAAAACGGATAGTGTATTAGATAATATAATGCAGAAAAGTCCAAAAATACCATGATCTATTCCACCTGAACCATCATGTCTATTTAGCAAAATATAGATTCCGCCAACTATAAAAAGATAGGGAGGAATATTCATTACCAAAAAACTAAATTTGTGTTTAATAAAGATGGATAACATTCCTATTATCAATACAAGTTGCTCTAAAAAGGATAGGGGTAAATAGGTAATTTGAAAAATAGTTTCAAAAGTCAAATTCTCATAGTTGCCCATCAATCTCTCATATTGATCAGCAGTTACACCCAAAAACTTTGTCAGTAACAAAAACCCAAAATAATGAGTATATCCTTTTAGGCGTGCTGTTGTTGTTATGTTGTAATCACGTTTCATTTCTTATCTGTGTATATAAAATTAGGTTTATGTTTTAGTGCTTTATCACTTTCCGTCTCTAGGGGTAATGAAAAGATACATTACCACTCTACTTGCTCACAATAAGCTTTTCCGATGTAGTCTTTAAAGTCTTTAATTTTCATGAAAGTCATTGTTTCAATGTCTAATTCCCACACTGCCGATGATTCGGACCATGGATCAGTTAATAGTTCAATACTATTGTTAGATTTCAATCTCATATCATGAATCCATTCGAAGTGCTCAACTATGAATTTTTCGGTTGGAGGAATGTTGATTTTCTTCCATACCGTTAAATGTTCTCCTCCTATTATGGCCCATTTATTACTGACGCTGATGAGTCCACAATTAGGATTCCCGTAAAAATCATCTGATAGCAACATCTTACCTGAGGGTTTTTCAATTAAGAAAACCCGTTCAAATTCGTAGGTGATTTTAAGTTTTTCTGTTTCGAAAAGTGTTTTCATTTCTAAAAATTGGCATTTTGAGGTTCATCATTTGATAAGTATTGATATTCATTTTCTTATCAAATGGAACTAAAATGCTTTTATTAAAAAATATCTGAAAATCAGATAACATTTACTTTTTCTTCAAGTTAAATAAAAAAATGAGCATGTGAATTCTAGAGACCGCTTTTACTTAGATCATAAGTACAAATTCAAAATTATCTCATACTAATTCTATTTATTGTTTTGCGAGTACTTCCTTCAAAAAACTTTCTATAGAACCACTATTAATACGTTTTTTTAGTGTTGTACTCACTTGGATTTTTTTTATTAAAGAGCTGTCTCAACATGCATTAATCATTGTTGGCGTAGGCTTTTTCAAATTGAGCAATTAATTTTTCAATATCCTCCTCCTTGTATTTTCTAGAAAAGTGTATTGGGTAAGCTCTTTTCACCTCACATTCTTTCATGATTTTTCCAGACATAGAAGCATAGCTATGGTAATTTTTCTTCGCCAGTTCCTTGTCTTCATCTTTGTAAAAACATTCAATATATACCTCATCGCAAAGCCCAAACTTTTTCAAGATCTTAGAGTGATTTTCTGGACTAGCATCATGATCCATGATGATACCGACTTTTTCTCCAATTTCTTTTTTCACCATAGGAAAAAGTTCTTTGGCTTTATACTCTTTCCCTTCCACTTGGATAGTAGTCTCTGCCTGATTTTCATCAAAGGCGTTCTTCAGTTCTGCTACCCATTTTCCACCTCTAAAACCGTTTTCTAATACAATTTTAGTCTTATCTACAGCTTTAAAAAGATAGGCAATAGAATCAGTCTTATGATCTAGAATTTCAAACTCAACATTAAAATCTTTTTCAATAAAGATGTTTTCTTCCTCAAAGCTCCCCATCACTTCTTGCTCCCAGAACGGAGGCTTGAGTACAACAGATTTATAACTTTGTTGGTCTAGAATTTCACGGATTTCATAAGTAATAGCTCCTTCCTCGATCAAATTCCAGCAATAACTTTTGATCCTATTTTGCACTTGATCAGCAATCCCATTAGGCCCACAAATTACTACCTTTTTGCCTGTACCAATCTGATGACGAAGAAGAGTATCAAAATTCACAAAATGATCTATGTGTGTATGACTCAAAAATACAGCGTTGGTATCTTGACATTCTTTTACCGAAAGTGCCTTCGCTTCCCCACAGTCACAGATATAATTGAACGAATGATTATCTACTTTTATAAGAAGACAAATATCTTCTTTTCTGTCACTTTTTACTTCTACTGTAAACATATTTTCTTGAAGTGTATTTTTATGGCTAATGTGTTTTTTACGGATAATGCTTAATAAACACAAGTGTTAAGTCGTAGGTTTCACTTGTAATTTTAAGTAGTCTATTAATTTTCGATTCTAAGTCTCAAAAGGGGTAGATAAGAAATCATTATTTCTTTTTTTTTAGGTAAAGTGAGCACATTTAAAAATTATCAATCTAATAATTAGAGAGTAAATTGAAGATAGAAAATGTGCTCACAAAATATTATTTGTTTTTTAAAGTAGATAGCTCCTTTTTAAGATTGTGATTATCTTGAATAAGTTGTTCGATTTGTTCTCCTTGTTGTTTTAATTTTTTATTTTGATCGATTAGATATAATGTAAGTTCTTCAATTTTTTGAAGAAGTTTTGAGTCCATTTCTCCTAGATTAATTCCGTTTTCAAGTACTTCTTTTTCACTTGGAATTTCAGGAAGATGTCCTTTTGAATTTATATGTTCTTCAACATCTTCTAATGTTCTTAAATCATAATTTTTTTCAAAAACGAAGTCAGACCATTCATTTGCTTCCACTTTTATCTCTCTAGCTCCAATTGATCCTTCAACTGCTAATTTATGACTACCGTTTGTTAAAGTACCCAAACTCATATTTCCATCATTATCTATAGTTATCCCCTTTAAAGGGTCATCACCTCTACTGATATGGAAATTTTTTGATGCAGAGTTTATCCAAATTCTAGAGGTATACTCTCCAGAGTTAGTCCATAAAGTAATACCTTCACTTGGTCCATTTCCATTGATTTGAATTTTTCCATGTTCAGGATTTATTGTTCCAATACCAATTTTTCCATCTTGTTTGATAGTCATTAGGTCTGTTTTACCATTCTTGTCAACATTACGAAAATATATGGGGTGATTGTAAGAGGTTCCAATGGCTAAATCAGTACTAGAGTAAATTTCATTTGGATCAGCTATAAGAGAGTTAGTTCCATTGGTAATTTTAAAATAGCTAAAAGATGAATTCCATTTAGCACCTATTGTCCCAGAGTGTTTAATTTCAAATTTTGAATCAAATACTGTAGTTCCTATACCAATATTACCATCATTATCTAAAGTAATACCTTTATTAGGATTATCACCTCTGCTAATATGAAATAATTTGTCTAAAGAGTTAATCCAAATTCTTGATGTCATGGAACCTGTGTTAGTCCACAAATTGATTCCGGATGATGGCCCCTCGGCATTAATATGAATGTATCCATGTTGTGGATTTGTGGTTCCTAAACCTACACCTCCCGTAGTTGGAAAAGTATTTTGAGCAATGAGAGTCTGACTAAAAAGTAGGAAGACTAAGCTAATGATGATTTTTTTCATGAAGTTGTATTTTTAGTTTAATAATACTAAAAAAGTAAAATGAAATACATAGATAATTATGTAAAGCGTATCATTCTATTCTTAAATAAATTTGCTTCTAAACGCTAAATTAATATCATTATAACAATGATCAAATAATTTGTATTACCTCTTTACATTAAAAGATTTTGAGATTATTACAAATAGAACAGTGATAAACTCAATAATATAAAAATCACTGTAATACGTTTTTCTAACTTATCCTCCCTTTTCTAAAAACACCAATCGAATGATAGTCTATACTAGAATTAAAATGTTCATCCCACAGAACAAAATTCTCATCAGAAGTCTGTAGAAATGAGTGTAATGCTGTGAGGGAAATCGTTTTTGAATGTTGTCGATCAAGAATCAAATGCACACTGTCAGATTGAAAATAATTCGAAATAGTGTGCATTAGAGTATCAATATCTTTGTGAGGTAACTGACCGATGTGAAAATACTCTCCTTCCCATTTTACTTTATAGAATAACCTTTTCGATATACTAAAAAGATCTTTAGCTTCCATACGCTATAGTTTTTTTATAGTAGTTGCTGACCTGTTTGACAAAACCCTTTATTGCTCTTCCTTTTGTTTGGAGAAGAAAAATCTTAAAGCGTCGTACGTTGCAATCAAAGGTAGTGATCCGTGTGTTTCATTTTCATAAAACTTTGTTGCAATACTCAATTTATTCATGCTTTGCTTGTGAAAATCATCTTTAAAAGTCAACATCGATCGCATATGGTAGGAGGCTTGTGTGGTGTCATTTCTGATTGAATGGATATCAGTGCCAGGTACCAAACCATTGGCAATTGCAAAGTAGAGTTTTTTGTTTGTGTAATCTATTTTGTCAAATTTTTCTAAGTATAAATGGAGATATTTATTGGATAACCACCACAAAGTGGGATCGATAGAGAGGTAATTGTCAAAAAGTTCAGGGGAGTTGATCATGGTGTGAATCACAAACAAACCACCAAGGGAATGCCCAATAATAGTATTACCTCCTTTAGTTCTGTATTTTTTATTGATATAAGGCATGACCTCGAACTCAATAAAATCTGCAAATTTTACTGAATTTCCCGTTTCAATATTAAAAAACGGATCTTTCTCTGGCGTTAAATCATACCATCTATTGATATTTTTAATGCCGATGACAATCATTTCAGGCACTACGTTATTTCTGTTTACCGCACTTAATTGCTTTATCATACTCGATACATAATCAAAATGAGATTCACCATCTAGTAAATACACCACCGGATATTTCTTCTCTTTTTTCTTGCTGTAACTTTGCGGTAAATGCACATAGAGTTCTCTTTCTTGTTGCAAATGATCAGAATAGATTTTTTCAATATGACCAATACTTATTTGAGTTTCTTTTGCGTCTTGGCAATAGACTTTTCCCACTATTAAGGAAAAAATTATGATTAAGAGGTTAGCTTTCATGTTTAGTTGATTTTCTTGGCTTTCATTACGCATAACATTGCTGTATGCAGTCAGATTTCAAAAAAAGTGGTGACATACAGGGAGTTTGTTTCTTTAAATATAATTCAATCTTTAAGATGGGGCAAGTTGCTGATGACTCTATAATTTAAAGTGTTC
>NZ_LQAQ01000122.1 GCF_001583495.1 Flammeovirga sp. SJP92
TCTAGATATCAACAAAGAAGAAGTGCTTGAAGTCTATATAAAGGGGTTAGATTTCCCAGTAAGGCATACAAAGCAAATCTTTAAAAACAAAGATTATTCTGAAGGTGTATTATATCTAGTAACCAATGAACTCGACGCAGATTATAACCAAATCACTACAATCTATCAAAAAAGATGGAAAGTAGAGGAATTACATAAATCACTTAAACAGAATACACTTTTGAGCAAGTCTCCAACAAAAATGGAGGTCACACAAAAGAATCATATTTTTGCTTCCATGCTTGCATACATAGAATTAGAGAGACTTAAAATCAAAGAACGTTTAAATCATTTTGCCCTTTTGGCAAAATTGAGATTAAAGATGCTAAATGCCGCTTTAGAGGAATTAAACTGTCTAAACACAGCTTAAGCAAGCATCCTTATATTTATACTTTTACCATTCGCAAATTTTTGGTGAGCGAAAGGTCAGTTATTAAGTCTGAAAGCAAAAAAAGGCTGATCCTCCAAAGAGAATCAGCCTCACACTTTTTAAAGAAACGAATCGTCTAAAACATTGGTCCGTCAGTGATCATGATACCGTCAATGTTTACTTCGTAACGCTCACCATCAATATTACCTGTAGAGAAACCAAGAGCGATGTAATCTAAAGTACCCGTGAAGTCTGGTTTTTCAGCGTCACCGCCCCAGTTGCTCCATGCCAAAGTACTCATACGGAAAGTGTAAAGTTTCCATTCACCGTTAGTTTCTACGAAGTAGTTTTCAGTGTCAATGTTTCCACCAAATTTTGTATCATTTTGGAAGATTTCAAATTGAAGGTTACCCTTAGCGTCACCAGTATTTACCCAGAATGAAAGGTGTGGATCAGTAACTCCAGAAAGGTCTAGGTTATTGGAGTTATCCATTTTTAAAGCACCTGTCCAGTTCCAGCCAGTAGCACCGTTTAAGTGTACGTTCAAGTAGTGATCACCAGTGATGGCGTTCATGCTGCCTCCATCAATGCTGTGCGTAGCTCCTCCACCGTTATCGTCCCAGATGTAAGTAGCTGTCTCAAAACCTTCCAATTCTTTCGCAACAACAACTGGACCGTCAGTAATCATCACATTGTCGAGGTTTAATATGTAAGGGTTTGCACCATTACCTTGTTTGTATGATAGTTTAACGAAGTCTAAAGTACCTTTAATATCTACTTTATCTAATCCGCCACCCCAGTCAGAAAGCTCAAGGTCTTTAAGACTTACAGTCACCCATTGCCATTCGTTGTTCGTTGCACGGAATACATAATTGTCTCCATCGTTACCAGTATTGCTTGCTTTGAAATCAGCACCGTTGTCGTTTCCATTTTGACCAATTTGTAATTGGAAATAACCTTGAGAAGACTCAGAGTTGATTTGGAAACTTAAATGAGGATCTGTGAAAGTAACCAAGTCGATTGGTGTATCATAATATAATTGTCCCATCCAAGAAGTCCAGCCATCACCATCAGCTTTTCTTACTGTCAAGTAGTGATCACCTCTACCTTTTGAGATACCATTACCAGCATCCAATCCGTTTTCAGGAGTAACATCACCTGGCTCGTATGGGTTCACACCATCTTCGAAGTCAAATAAAACTACAGGGTCTACTGGATCGAAGAACTCACCTGCGTCTTCTACTGAAATAGAACCTGATTCAGGTACATTAGAGTCAGCATTGTAAGTAGAAACTTTGATCGTTACTTCATCTGGTAATTGGCTTGGTGCTAATACATTGATTTGTGATGGATTCGCTTTTGAACCATCTACCTCAATTTTCTGGCCTGCAATCTCTACTTCATAAATTAAATCTACGTTGGTTCCTTTGATGGCGAACACCTGACCTCTAGTGATGAAAGTAGGGTATTCTACATTTTCAGTCAAAGGATAAACAGGCTCATATTCCCCATCAGAAAATACTTCTTGCTTGTAGGCATTAACTACACGAAGATGTGCAACATCAAAAATTCTTGGAAGAGTGGCTTTGATAGTATCTTCGGTAGCACTAACTGTCACATTAGCACATGGCATATCCCCTAAGTAAACTTTTGCATTTTTGAAGTTTTCACCTAAAATCACAAATGATTCACCAATAACAGTTGGATTTTGAAGATTAGTATCCGCAATTTTTGGTTGAGGATAGACAATATCATTTGATTGGCTGTACTCTTTTTGAGTAGTACAAGAGTTCATTCCGCATACCATTCCGAAGAATGCTATGCCTAATGAAACCTTTTGTATTTTATTTTTAATATTCATGATAAATAATCTCTTTTAAGTAAACTAATAGTATTAGTAACCAGGGTTTTGAGTTAAACCGAATGAAGCAACTTCACCCGCTGGAATTGGAAGAACAGGAACACCGTTCAACATTTTTCCATTCATATTTCCAACTACAATAGCACCAGTAATACCTTCTCTGTACCCAATGTTTTCTTTTTGGATAGCTGTAGCATATTGGCCTGTTCTTAGAAGATCCCAAAAACGTAAACCTTCTAAAGCAAGCTCTACTCTACGTTCGTGCAGGATAGCTTCTAGTAATTCTGCACCTGATGCAGTTACCTCAGGAAGAGTGCCTGAATTGTCTCTTGGAGGGTAATCATTAGCCCCTTCAGTCCACCCTTTAGGGTATGTCATGCTTCTTGCTCTATCACGAACTTCATTGACTCTCTGACGAGCAATACCTTCATTACCTAAATGATAAGCTGCTTCAGCATTCATTAAAAGAATATCAGCATATCTGAATTTTCTTTGGTTCTGAGGGTTGTCCGATTGCTCATTTGGACGAAGAGCTGCATCCATCAGCATTTTTCTAGGGAAGTAACCTGATAAGAACTGAGACTCCGCAACACCTTGAGCGATACCGTGAGCAAACTGCCCATTTTGACCAGCTGTCCAATCCAAACGAGGGTCATTTTCTTCAAACTCATCTACTAAATCTTGTGTTGGGTTCAAGAATCCCCATCCCCATCCTTTGATGTCGGCAGTACCTCTTGGGGCTGTTAAGATCGGTGAAGTAGAACCTGTGTTGTTATTCGCCCAACCCGTATTTGAAGTTGTATGTTGTACTTCGAAGATAGAACCAGAAGTATTTTCACCGTCTTTTTCAAATACTGTTGCTAAGTTTGACGCCAATGAATATTGACCAGAAGTGATCACGTCATTTGTCAAATCATATACTTCTTGCCAAGTATGATCGTTTGATTTCCAGATTCCAATATCATACATAATTACTCTAGCGTGGTAAGCTTTTGCGGCACCTGAAGTTGCTCTTCCTAAATCCATTTCAGATTTGTTGCCCAAGTAATCTGCAGCCAATTCTAAGTCTGCCTCAATTTGAGCAATCACATCTTTCACTGGAGTTCTGCCTACAGCACCAATCTGATCTGGAGAAACAGGCTCTGTGAATAATGGCACATCACCAAACAAACGAACTAAGTAGAAGTAGCTATAAGCTCTGATAAATAAAGCTTCACCCACCATCTGATCTCTTAATTCCTCATCAAAACTTGTAGCAGGACTGATACCTTTGATGGCTGTGTTGGCTCTGTGAATCGCTTGGAAATAGGTCTTCCAAGCAGAGTGAGAAGGACCATTAATGTTTACTGCTGTCCATTCTTTTAGCATTTGAACGTCTTGCATATCACCAAAATCAGAACCGCCTTTCCAAGAGTTATCCGTCATGACCTCGCCAAACATCCACTCTTGCATATGTGCAATAACACCTTGGTCTTGTGCGATAGCTTGATAACAAGCATTGACTGCTAATTGAGCATTTTCCGGGTCATCATAATAGACTGGAGTATCTACAGCTTGTCCTTGAGGATCACGATCCAAGAAGCTAGAACAACTGTTTGCGAGGGTTAGCATACCACAGCATGCTAGTATATTTATAATGTTTTTGAATTTCATTTCCTTTCTACTTTTTGAGTTTCAACTAATTAAAAAGTAACGTTCAAGCCTAATGAGTAAGTAGTTGATTGTGGATAGTTACCAATATCAATACCTTGTGCTAGAGGGTCACCATAATGGTCTGGAACCTCAGGATCATAACCGCTGTAGTTTGTTAGCGTAAATAAGTTGTCAACTGAAGCATAGATTCTAAAGCGTTGCATATGTAATTTTTTGCAAAGATCTTCGCTGAAGCTATAGCCCAACTGTACGTTTTGTAATCTCAAGTAAGAGGCATCTTCCACATATCTATCTGAGAATCTACGGTTGTTGTTTGGATCACCTGATACCACTCTTGGCATAGTACCGTTAGGGTTGTTGTCAGGGTGGAAACGGTTATCGTAGTAGTTCTTCGTTTGGTTTTTCTGAACGTTTGAATCTTCGATCCAGAATTTCTGAATATTAGCCGCTTCATTACCATAAGAACCTGTGAAGAATAAGTTCATATCAAAACCTTTGTATTCTAACCCGATGTTGAATGAACCTGTGAAAGTTGGGATTGCAGAACCTAAGTTCGTTTTATCATCGTCATCAATCACACCGTCACCGTTTAAGTCTACAAATCTCACATCACCAATAGCAGCATTAGGTTGTAATGGATTACCTTCAGCATCTACGTGAGCATCTAAATCTGCTTGCGTTCTGAAAATTCCATCAGTTTTGAAACCGTAGAAGTAAGCGATTTCTTGACCTTCTTCTGTTCTAGTTGTAAAACCTAATTTGTCGATATAACCACCATCAATAAATCCTGTTTCACCAAGGTTAGTGATTTTGTTGTCAATCACAGCGATGTTTGCTCCGATGTTCCATTTTACTTCGTGCTCTACATTTCTATAGTTGATGGCGAATTCAAAACCTTTGTTTTGCATAGTACCTACGTTCACATTTGGAGAGTTGGCACCTACATAATCAGGCACCGGCTGTGGCACTACCATGTCTTTTGTATCTTTAATGAAGTATTCAGCACTAATTGTGATTTGATCATTAAAGAAGCCTGCATCAATACCTACGTTGGCCATCTGAGCAGATTCCCATCTTAAGTCTGGGTTAGATAATGTAGTTGGTGTTCTACCTTCCACAACATTCCCATTAATTACATATCTTAAGTTGTTAGTGACTGTAGATACATAATCATTGTTACCTGCAGATGATTGGTTACCTACTTCACCCCATCCAGCTCTTAATTTCAATTGCGTTACAGCATCTGTTGTTTGTAAAAAGCTTTCCTCTTTGATGTTCCATCCAGCTGAGAATGAAGGGAAGAAGCCCCAACGATTTCCATCAGCAAATTTCGAAGAACCATCAGCTCTAAATGTCGCTGTCAATAAGTATTTGTTTTGGTAGCTATAATTTGCACGAGCGAAGTAGGACATCAATGAATTCACACCTTGAGTAGATGTAGCGAAGTAATCAGAACCTTTTGCTGCACCTAAGTATCTCATGTTTTCATTGAAAGGCACATCATAACCTGTTGCTCTTACGTTGTTGTAGCTGAAGGCCTGCATTTCCATACCAACCATACCACCGATAGAGTGATCACCAATTGTTTTCGAGTAGTTTGCATAGTTAGACCAAACCCAGTCAAACTTATTGTTTCTATTCTCATCCAATTGAGAAGTCATTCTTTGTTCTTCATTCGATACGAAGAACTCTGGTAAGTAAAGCTTTTGTTGTTGGTTTCTGTAATCCACACCAAAGTTGGATGTCAATGTCAAATCTTTAGTTGCTTTTGCATTTAAAGAGAAGTTACCAACAATTCTGTTGTCCCAAGAACGTTTGTATTGTTCGTGCTCCGCCATTCTAGCAGGGTTGCTGTTATATGCCCAAGTTGAACGAGCATAAGAACCGTCAGAATTGTAGACAGGAGTGATAGGGTCAGCCCATAAAGACTGCGTCAGTGGACTTGAATAAATGTCATTCAAGTTCGTTAAAGAGTAATTAGCGTGCGTATAGGCAATGTTTTGTCCAAAGTTTAACCAATCATTGAATTTGTGTGTGTTATTGAATTTTACAAAGAATTTCTCTAAGTCAGTACCTTTTAAGATTCCTTCATCCTTTACATAAGAAGTAGAGAAGTTGAACTGATTTTTCTCAGAACCACCGTTAATACCAAAGTTATAGTTTTGGAAAGAACCTTGTCGTAATAATTCATCTTGCCAGTCAGTACCAGTATAGTTACCGTTGGCTACATACATTAGTTGTTCAAATTCATCAGAGCCTTCAGCAAATCTGTTGGCTTCCAATCCTAACTGAGCATATTCAGAAGCATTGGCCATTTCAATTCTATTCGACGCGTGTTTAATACCTGTTTGGGCATTAAAAGTATAAGTAATTTTGTCTTGAGCTTTACCTGTTTTAGTAGCGATCAAGATCACACCATTGGCACCTCTTGAACCGTATACTGCAGTAGCAGAAGCATCTTTTAGTACTTCCATAGACTCAATGTCCTGAGGTGCAATATGAGAGATGTCCTGCATTGGGAAACCATCTACTACATATAAAGGATCAGAGTTGTTGATTGTACCGATACCTCTTACTCTTACTTTAGAACCCGAAGCAGGGTTACCAGAGTTGGTCACTTGTACACCTGGTACACGACCTTGAAGTGCTTTGTTGACATCTTCTGTTGCAATAACAGTTAGTTCTTCAGTTTTCACAGTAGAAACGGATCCGGTCACATCGCTTTTCTTAGCGGTACCATAACCAATAACTACTACTTCATCTAATTCTTCTAAGTCAACTTCCATTTTAATGTTAAAATCCGATTGAGCACCTACTGTAATAGTTTGCTTTTTATACCCAATTGAAGAAAAAAGTAAAACTGTGTCATCTGATTTAATACTAAGTTTAAAACGACCATCAAAATCTGTAATTGTTCCAATAGCTGTTCCCTGAATAGTGACATTTACTCCTGGAAGAGGACTATCTGTTTCATCTAAAATGCTACCTTGTATTGTTCGTTCCTGTGCATAAGCACTTATTGAAAATGTAATAGCGATGAACAGCAGAAAAAAATTTTTTAAGATCTGCATGACTATTTTTTTATTGTTTAGTTGTTATTCAATCTAAATACGTTTAGCTGAACATGAATAAATAATAACCGCGGCGTTATGTTTACAAATGTAGGGTAGACACTAATTAATCAGAGGTTGATTTTTGACAAATAAGCGTTGAAAAAAATATTTTTTCATCAATGGCAACTTTTCAAATAGGTAAAAAATTGACTTTTATGATGAAAATACCCCTTGTAAATTCTAGAAGAGACAAAACACAGAATGATTACAATTTACAGAAGAGGTTCTGCAAGTGAAAAGGTAATATTTTGGTCTGCTATTTTGAGTAGGTAAGCACTATTCATTTCATTATTTGTGATAAAAAAGACCTTTTTTAGAGATTAAAATAACATCATAAAGATACACTTTTGTGTCAAAATAATACTCTTTAATCTTTGTTTTTATGGGTATTACGTATGTTTTTGATGAAAAATTGCCTAAATCAATAAATATCGAAAAGGTGGTATAATCCCAATGTCATCATCAAAATAAAAAATCTCCATAACGATCGTTAACCGTATCAAGTACATTTGAAATATGATCATTGAAAAATGAAAGAGTATCTTATTTGATTATGGAAAAAAAGTACACATACATATTGATAATTTTATCCTACTTCTACTTACAGGGGTGTTCTACTGTAGAGCAGAAGAAGGAAGTGAGTGTACAAAGCATCCCAAATGTGATTATCACTACTGATATCAATAATGAATCATTTTCAATGACTGATGAGCATGCCTTGATCTACTTATTATGGCACTTGAATAATGTTAGACTTCAATCAGTAGTCTTGGAGGAATTTAACATTTATGGACAAGAGAAATTAGAAAGCATCTTAAAATGTTATGCTGAAGATTTCAATAATCCATCTTATACATTTCAGGAAAACAATTTTCCAGCACCTACATCTATCCATCAGCTTATTGTAAATGGAGGAGATGTTGGTACTAAAAAAATCGTTCGCCTAGCAAGACAAAGTAAAGAAACACCACTTTACATTTTAGTAATGGGAAGTATGAAGTCGGTGAAAGATGCTTTATTCCTTGCTCCAGATATTGTAGAAAAGATTAGGGTGATTTCTGTAGGTACGGGCATCAAGCCTCCTAATGAGGATGTTTGTGGCAACCTCAACTGGAATGGATGGGGAAGGACAGAAATCTTTGAAAGATTTACAGATTTATGGTGGATCGAGAACGATTGGGCATTTAAGGGAATGTCTGAAGGGGAGGAACCCACCGCATTTTTTAATAACGTCATTAACTACGGAGCCTTGGGAAAATACTTGACCAAGAGCAAAATACAAACAATAAACCTTGAGGAAGCTATCCCTATTATGTTTTTGATTGATTCTAATATCAATGTGAATCACCCAGAATTTGGTGGCTGGACTGGAAACTACATCAAACCGTTTCCGGTAGAGAGACCCAATTATTGGGTAGACAGAGCAAAAACCAAAAAATGGAATTATCGAAAACCTTGTAACTCCTGGGAGCTGGCGGATCAAGTGTTGGAGGAACGGAAAATGAACATCATCCTCAGACGAGAGAATATGTTTTCGTCCCTATTGTCTAAACTAAACAAACTTTATTCTCCTGCAATAAGGGAGAATAGTTAAAGCATTTTTTAAATAATACTATAATGAAAAAGATTTTACTTATTTCTTTTCTGTATGGTTTCTTCTCTATTGGAACTAACGCAACCAATACAAACGAAGACCCAAAACCGAATGATAAGAAAGCAACAAAAGCGACAATAGCGCTTTACCAACAATTAAATAGTGTTTCTCAAAACGGGCAGACAATCTTTGGACATCAAGATGACTTGGCTTATGGTTACCATTGGTGGGGCAATAACTCTGATGTCAAACAGGTCACTGGTGATTATCCTGGGCTTTATGGCTGGGATATGGGTGAAATTGGAAATGAAAAGAATTTGGATGGTGTGCTTTTCGAAGACATCAAAAAATACATTAAAGAAGCTTATACTAGAGGAGGTGTGACTACACTAAGTTGGCACATGATCAACTTAAAAGAACAATCAAGTTCTTGGGATACAACAAGAGTGGTGCACGAAATGCTGAAAGGTGGAAAATACCATAAAGACTTTATCAAGAAGTTAGATTTATTCGCCGATTTTGTCAATGATTTGGAAGTAAACGGTGAGAAAATTCCATTACTTTTCAGACCATGGCATGAGCACAATGGTTCATGGTTTTGGTGGGGCGGTAAAAATGTTTCGATTGAAGATTACAAATCGCTTTGGCAGTTTACGGTGGAATATTTAAGAGATAAAAAGAAGATTCACCATTTGATTTATGTGTACTCTACTGATGCTTTCCAAACGCAAGAGGAATATTTAGAAAGATACCCTGGTGATGAGTATGTAGATGTTTTAGGATTTGATGATTATGGTGCATTCAGATCATATGCAGATGAAGCAAGGGAACAATGGGTCATCAATGAATTAGAAATTGTAGCAAAGCTTGCTGATGAGAAAGGTAAAATTTGTGCATTCACCGAATCAGGTTTAGAGGCAGTGACAGACGATACTTTCTTTACGCAGAAATTGCTTCCAAAATTAAATCACAATAAATGGACGAAAAAAGCCGCTTATGTGATGCTTTGGAGAAACGCCAACTACCAAAAAGAGCAGAGAGATCATTTCTATGTACCTTATAAAGGACATTCTTCTGCTAAAGACTTTATCCAATTTACGGAAGACCCTAGTATCCTCTTAGAGTCTGACTTTATGAAAATGAAAGAGAATTAATCAACGAACTCATTATGCAACTCGAAATCTTAGATCTGATCATTATTGGGCTTTATCTGCTGTCAACAGTGGTGATTGGTATTTATCTGAAAAAACAAGCCTCCAAAAACATGGAATCGTATTTCCTTGGGGGCAACTCTTTACCATGGTACATGTTGGGCTTGTCCAACGCTTCCGGAATGTTTGATATTTCGGGAACAATGTGGATGGTGTACTTGTGCTTTGTGTATGGATTGAAAAGCGTATGGATACCATGGTTATGGCCAGCTTTCAATCAGATTTTCCTAATGATTTATTTATCAATCTGGTTGAGAAGATCCAACGTACTGACAGGAGCTGAATGGATTAGAACTCGTTTTGGTGACGGTACCGGAGGAAAGCTATCACATATGGTAGTCGTCTTCTTCGCCATCTTAAGCTGCCTTGGTTTCTTGTCTTACGGCTTTATTGGAATTGGTAAGTTCATCGAAATCTTCATTCCATGGTCGTATGTAGGACAGTTTATGCCATTTGAACTGACGGCAGAGCAAGTACCTTACGCTTACGGTATTTTATTCACTACAATTGCTACTTTTTATGTAGTAATGGGCGGTATGTTGTCCATTGTTTGGACGGATGTAATGCAGTTTGGAATCATGACCGTTTCCGCTTTGGTAATTGCAGGAATTGCAATGAACCAAGTAGATGCAGAAACATTGATGGGCATGGTACCCGAAGGATGGGATTCGCCATTATTCAACTATGATTTGGATATGGACTGGTCGGCTTACATTCCTTCTGTAAATGAAAAAATGGCAAGTGATGGATTCACTCCTTTCTCTATCTTCTTTATGATGGTGTTGTTCAAAGGATTCTTCGCTTCAATGGCAGGGCCAGCACCGAACTTTGATATGCAGAAAATCTTATCCACAAAGTCACCAAAAGAAGCGGCTAAAATGAGTGGTTTCGTATCAGCGGTAATGTTCTTGCCAAGATACTTGATGATTGGTGGTTTCACGATTTTAGCTGTTGTTTATTTCAGCGGAGATATCAATCAGGCGGGCAGTGGTTTTGATTTTGAAAACATCTTACCAATGGCCATCAAGGAATTCGTTCCATCAGGTTTAATGGGCTTATTATTGGCTGGTTTATTAGCGGCCTTTATGTCCACTTTCGCCTCAACAGTTAACGCCGCACCTGCTTACTTAGTCAATGATATTTACTTAAGGTATATCAATCCAAAAGCAAGTGGTAAACTACAAATGAGAGCAAGTTATATTATTTCAGCTTCTGTAGTGGTCATTAGTACTATCATTGGTTTGTATGTTGAAAATATCAACTCTGTATTACAATGGATCGTATCTGCACTTTACGGTGGATATATCGCGGCCAACTTCTTGAAATGGCATTGGTGGAGATTCAATGGTCATGGCTTCTTTTGGGGAATGGCAGCAGGTATTGTGGCTTCAATGATTTTCCCGATAGTATTTAAAGAAACATTAGAACTGTATTACTTCCCTGTACTTTTTGCAGTTTCAATGATTGGTTCGGTAGCCGGTACATTGCTGACAAAACCTACAGAAGAAAAGACATTGATCAATTTCTATAAGACCGTAAAACCTTGGGGATTCTGGGGGCCAATCAAACGTAAAGTGATGGCAAAAGATCCAAACTTTGAAGGAAATAAAGATTTTAAGAAAGATATGTTCAATGTTGTGACGGGTATCGTTTGGCAATCAATGCTGACATTACTTCCACTTTACATTGTGATCAAAGAGGAAATGGGCATTCTTTCAACTGGAGCGATATTGATCATTACCACTTTAATCTTAAAGAAGAATTGGTACGACAAATTGCCGGAAGAACCACAAAAAGTGCCGGAAAGTATTGAAGATAAGGATTTAGTAGAGGTGAATTAGATGAACAGTCAAAAGCTCATGACTTCAGTCATGGGTTGTGGTAAATGTTTCAAGTAGTGTTAAGCGTTAGCGTCACTTGGAACTATACATTGGCGAAGTCTCCTGACTTCGAAATACATATTGGATTGCTGATTCGAAGTCGGGAGACTTCGCCAATGACCATCACAAGTGACGCCTAACGGCTTAACACTTGCGATATAAAAGCTCTAACAATTACATATAAAAGAGACAAAAAGAAATAAAGAATAATACAATGAACTTTAAAGAGAAATTAACCGGATTAATTGAAAAACAAGAAGCATTATTAAGTAAAACAAATCAACCTGCAGATGCTTACAATGGTATTTTTACTAAATACGAAAACCCTATACTTACAGCAGACCATACCCCATTATATTGGAGGTTTGATTTAAATGAAACTTCAAACCCTCATCTTCAAGAGCGTATTGGTATGAATGCCACTTTCAATGCCGGAGCCATTCGTTTTAATGGAAAATATGTATTGATGGTAAGAGTAGAAGGCGTGGATAGAAAGTCATTTTTTGCAGTAGCAGAAAGCGATAATGGTATTGACAACTTCCGTTTTTGGGATAAGCCCGTATTAATGCCGGAAACAGAAGAACCAGATACAAATGTGTACGACATGCGTCTAACGCAACACGAAGATGGTTGGATCTATGGTATTTTCTGTACAGAAAGAAAAGACCCGAATGCTCCAGCAGGTGATACTTCTTCGGCAGTTGCTGCAGCAGGAATTGTACGTACAAAAGACTTGGTGAACTTTGAGCGTCTTCCAGATTTGATTTCTTACTCAGGTCAACAAAGAAATGTTGTATTGCATCCGGAATTTGTCGATGGAAAATATGCTTTATATACAAGACCTCAAGACGGATTTATTGACACAGGTTCAGGCGGAGGAATCGCTTGGGGATTGACAGACTCGATGGAGAAAGCAGAAGTGAAAGAGGAAAGAGTAATTGAGCCAAAAATCTACCATACGATCAAAGAAGTGAAAAATGGCCAAGGTCCCGCACCGATCAAAACTTCCGAAGGTTGGTTGCATCTAGCACACGGCGTAAGAAACACAGCAGCAGGACTTCGTTATGTATTGTATATGTTCATGACTTCACTAGAAGATCCGACAAAAGTAACACATCGTCCAGCTGGTCATTTCATCGCTCCACTAGGTGAAGAAAGAGTAGGTGACGTATCTAACGTAGCCTTTGCCAACGGATGGATTGCAGATGAGAGTGGTGAAGTAAAAATCTATTATGCATCATCAGATACAAGAATGCATGTAGCGACATCAACAATTGATCAACTGGTGGATTACTGCAAAAACACACCAGAAGATGGTTATCGTTCGGTAACTTCAGTGCAGACCATTCATGATATGGTAGAGAAAAATGAAAAAATGATAGAAGAATTGGGACTTACAATTCCAAACAGACAAACAGTTTAAAGTAAGAGTGAAGTACCAAAATAAAGGGTACAAAATAGTAGTGTGATTCGCGTAAAGTAGGGACGTTTTATTAAAACGTCCTCACGAATCACAACACAACCCCTCTTATTTTGAATGCATTTTCTGAAAAACATTTAGTAGAGAGTATGGAGAGGGGAGAGATTTTTTTACTCTTCCTTCTTTCTTCAAACAAGCCATAAATTTTTGATAAAAATGATAGACTCGTTCAAAACAGCATTAGAGAAAGAATTGACAGACGGAATATTAAAATATTGGTCAGAACAAACCATAGATCACAAAAATGGAGGGTTTTATGGTCAGATTTCCTATGATAATAAAGTGAATGCGAAGGCAGACAAAGGTGCCATTATGCATGCTAGAATTTTATGGACTTTTGCGTCAGCATACCGTCAGTTGGGAGATCAAAAATACTTGGAGATTTGCGATTATGCTTATACGTATATCAAGGCAAATTTCTTGGATGAGAAAAATGGAGGCGTGTTTTGGATGGTCGATTATTTGGGAAATAAAGTAGATGGAAAAAAGCAGATTTATGCGAATGCTTTTGTGATCTATGCCTTTTCAGAATATGCGATGGCCAAAGGAATTGTTGAGCCATTGGAATTGGCTTTAAATATTTTCCAAGACATCGAAGAGCACTCTTTTGATCAAGAATTGAATGGTTATTTTGAAGCGTATACAGAGGAGTGGGTGTTGATGGAAGACCTACGATTAAGTGAGAAAGACAAGAACGAAAAGAAAACAAACAATACACACTTACATATTTTAGAAGCCTATACGACATTATACATCGCTACAAAAAATCAAAAAGTAGGACAGCAACTTCGCAATCTGATTGAATTGTTCTTGGATAAAATCTTAGACACCGATACTTATCATTTCAAACTTTTCTTTGATGAAAAATGGACATTGAAATCAGATGAAATCAGCTATGGTCATGATATTGAAGGGGCTTGGCTGATTCAGGAAGCGGCTGTAGCATTGGGTGATGATGCACTTTTGGAGAAAGTAAAAGAAGTGGCAGTCAAAATTGCAGAAGTGACTTTAGCAGAAGGCATAGCAGAAGACGGAGCAATTGTCAATGAAGGTGATCCTTCAGGAATTACAGACACGGACAGACATTGGTGGCCACAGATTGAAGCCATGGTAGGTTTTATCAATGCTTATGAAAACTCAGACAATGAAGTGTATTTGCAAGCGGCGCATCGACTATGGAAATACACAGAAGCTCATTTAATCAATAAGGAATTTGGTGAATGGTGGTGGAGAGTCGACGAAAACAACACACCAAATTTAGAAGAAGATAAAGTGGGTCCTTGGAAAGCACCTTACCACAATGGCAGGGCTTGTATTGAAGGCATCAAACGATTAGAAAAAATACAGCAGGTACAAACAACATAAATACTAAAAAGGTAGAAGGATTAATTTTCGTGCAGTTAAAGAAATAAATTATATCGCAAGTGTTAAGCCGAAAGGCGTCACTTGTGATTAAGATTGGCGAAGTCTCCCGACTTCGAAATGAATAATGACTATTGCTTTTGTGTTTTGAAGTCAGGAGACTTCGCCAAAGGTAAGTTCCAAGTGACGCTATCGCTTAACACTTGAAACAGGGTAATCTTGATTTTTAACTATGGTGTACGAACCACTTTCCCT
>NZ_LQAQ01000123.1 GCF_001583495.1 Flammeovirga sp. SJP92
TAAAGACCAATCCACTATCCAAGTGATTGATGATTATGCAAAGAAAATGAACGGGTTAACATCAAAAGTGATTGCTGATAACGCTCAATAACCATGATGAAATCCATTAGAAATAGTATAAGTGTTTTGTGTGGCATGTTGCTCATACTCCTTCCGAAGGCGTATGGGCAAACAGCAACAACATCGCCTAATGTCATTGTGATTTTGACAGATGACCAAGGCTGGGGAGACTTTTCCTACACTGGCAATCAGTACCTTTCAACACCTCATTTTGATCAAATGGCGAGTGAAAGTGCAGTACTCAACCGTTTCTACGTGAGTCCGGTTTGTGCTCCTACTCGTGCGAGTGTTTTGACAGGTAGATACCATTTGAGAACAGGTGTTTCTTTTGTGACAAGAGGAAGAGAAAATATGAGGTCAGAGGAAGTGACCATCGCGGAAGCCTTCAAGTCAGCTGGATATACGACAGGTTGTTTTGGAAAATGGCACAATGGAGCACATTATCCTGAAAACCCACAAGGGCAAGGTTTTGATACTTTTTTAGGCTTCACTTCTGGTCACTGGAGTAATTACTTCGATACATCTTTGGAATACAATGGAGAAATGATTTCAACCAAAGGCTATATCACAGATGTATTGACGGATTCTACTTTGGCTTTTATGGATAGAAATAAAGAAAAACCGTTTTTTGCTTTCGTCCCATTGAATGCTCCTCACACACCCTACCAAGTAGGAGATGAGTACTATGATTTGTATAAAGACATTGATTTCGGTTACGGAGAAAAGCAAAACAAGAAGATAGCAACCATCTACGGGATGTGTAAAAATATTGATGATAACGTAGGAAGAATCCGTCAGTATTTAAAAGACAATGCTCTGGAAGAAAATACAATTGTCGTTTTCTTATCCGATAATGGCCCTCAAGGAGACCGCTACAATGGTCCTTGGAGGGGAGGGAAAACTTCAATTCACGAAGGTGGCTCGTTGGTGCCTTGTACATTGCAGTGGAAAGGAAAAATCAAACCAAGTCAGAAACAAGCACTAACAGCTCATATTGATTTGATGCCTACTTTATTAGGTTTGGCAGGGGTAGAAAAACCAAAAGAGGTGAAGTTTGATGGTGTGGATTTAAGTCCTTATTTATTGGAAAATAAAGCACCGGAATCGAGAAAATTATATACGCACATGACAGGTTTTGAAATCACTGCTGAAAGAGGTGCTGTAAGAGAAGGCGATTTTAGGTATACCACTGAATTTGGAAAAACAGGCTTATATAACTTAACAGAAGATCCTTCAGAAAAACACGATTTGCAATCTGAATTACCAGAAAAGGCAAAGGAAATGAAGGAGGCTTTCGAGGCGTGGTACACTGATGTAACTTCGGCAGGATTTGCTGATTTGAGAATCCCGATGGGGTATAAAGAAAGCCCAAGAGTGGTATTGGCAGTACACGAAAGCACTGGAAAAGGGGATTTAAAATTTAAAGCCAATGTCAATGGTTGGGCTCACGATTGGTTTTTAGTCAGTGGAGATGCCACGATTGAATGGCCCATCGAAATTGTAACTCCTTCTACTTTCCAACTTTCCTTAAAATATGCAGGACAGGCCGTAAAAGGAGATGTGATCGAAGTGATTTTTGGAGATCAAATCATCAAAAAGAAAATCAAAAAAGACTTCAAGCCTACAGCATTACCCACTCCTGATAGAGTAATGCGTGAGCAAGAAGCAGAAGAACAAACTTGGGGTACTTTGGATTTAGGAGCAATCACATTGCCTGCTGACAAAATCAAAACCTGCACGCTTAAAATCCATAAAAAAGGAGCGGGCGTATTGGAGGTGAAGGAAATAGTAAGTAGGAGAATGGCTTCTTTGTAGAATGATTAACATAAGTTTTTTCAAATTTGAATCTGGCGCAAGTGTTAAGCCGAAGGCGTCACTTGTGCTTGAATTTTGTGATAAGTCTGTAGACTTATAGCAAAAGAAAATGGATCTAAAAGTCAACAGACTTTTTACAAATAATAAGGTCCAAGTCACGCTTATAGCTTAAGACTTGAACCAGTTTAAGCATTTAACTGCTACTTTTTAAGATAAACAAAATAGAAAAATTACAATTCAATTTTTGATTATGGAACATAAAATGATTACTAACTTATTATTACTTCTAGTAGGGCTGATGGGCTGTTCTTCAGAAGACACCCCCTCAGATCCAGTCGTACAGAATGGCAATTTGTCATTGGCTGTAACGATCAATGAGGATGTAGAAGAAAAGACTGCATTCAGATTACAGAGCGAAGGAAACGGAGTGAAAGTGAACATTGTGGACGCGGAGGGAAAGACGGTAGTTTCTTATGCTTCCATTGAAACAGTGCCCGAAGCAATCGAACTACCTTCTGGTGTGTATAAAGCCAAAGGTGAGAGTAACTCTTCCGCTCAGTTTGGATTTGAAGACCCTCAATATGGAGGCGTTTCAGAAGATTTCTCTATACAGGCAGAGCAATTGACCAACTCTAGTTTAGAATGTAAATTACAGAATTCTAAAGTGACGGTAGACTATTCTGACTTGGTGAAAAATCAATTTGGAACGTACTCATCAGTTGTGAAGTCTTCTTTCGGTGAATTAGTTTTTGAAAAAACAGAGACAAGAGCAGGTTATTTCAGATCAAGTGGAAGCCTTTCAGTGATTGCGACAATTGGTGAGGGTGAAAGTCAATTGACATCCGAAATCACAATCAATTCCATTCAACCGACGACACATTATGCGGTGACGATCGACATCGATCAAGGAACAGGAAAATTAGTGATATCTGTAGACGAAACGATTTTAGATGGAGGAAGTAAAGATATCGTGATTACGCCGATTGAAGGAGAAGTTCGCCCAGAGTATAATACTTCTATTGGTTTCTTCACAAAAAATGGAAAACTATACGATGCGAACGGAATGGAGTTTATTCTAAGAGGAGTAAACAACGGTCATTTCTGGTTTGACAGTGGAAATAGAAATACAGCCATCAATGCTTTAACGCCAATTTCGGCATATCATTCCAATACAGTGAGAATGGTTTGGCAAACAAACTACGTACCGAGTCAATGGAACAATGTATCGGAGACGGATCAGTTGAGAAAAATGATCAATACTGCGATTGAGAAAGGCATGGTCCCGATGATTGAATTACATGATGTAACGGGTGATGAAAGCAAAGAGAACCTTTTGAAAATGGCAGAATACTATGTAAGACCTGACATTTTAGGGGTAATGAAAGAATATGAAAGTATCCTTTTGATCAATATCGCCAACGAATGGAGTGGAAAAACCACCACGTACAGAGATGCTTACAAAGAAGCCGTGACTATGATGCGTACAGCAGGTTTGAAGCACACATTAGTGATTGATGGTAGTGGCTGGGGACAAGATATGACACCAATTTTTGACTACGGTCAAGAGATCATCGATAATGATCCACAGAAAAATATTCTTTTCTCAGTACACATGTATCAGAGCTACAGAAACGAAACAACGATCACTTCCAATTTGGAAAAAGCGGTAGAGATGAAGTTGCCATTGATTGTGGGTGAATTTGGATTCCAACACGGAGGTACTGCCGAAAACCCAATTCAGATTCCGTATGAGCATATTTTATCAGAATGTGAACGCCTAAATATTGGTTGGTTAGCTTGGTCTTGGAAAGGTAATTCAGGAGGAGTGGAGTATTTGGACTTATCAACGGATTGGGAAGGTACTTCCTTGACCGATTGGGGTAAGGGCATTGTGAACGGTGCGAATGGTCTGCAAAATACATCAAAGAAAGTTTCAGTTATTAAATAATTAGTCGGATGAAAAACATTAAAAATATAGTAATGATACTTTTCGTAGGCTTATTAATAGTAAGCTGTAACGAAAAGCAAACGTTAGAAAAAGAATTAAATGAAGGGCAGTTGGTATTGCAATTCGGATCAAATGCAAGAACAAACCAAGACCTCAATGACTACGGTTTAAAAGTGGAAAATGCCTCTGGTGAAGTGGTACTTTCTTTCGAGAAAATTTCAGAAGCACCAGAAAAAATCAGCTTGGCAGTAGGCGATTATACAGTCAAAGCATTTAGTGCAGAAGAAATGCCTTATTTTACTTTTGATGCCCCTTATTATTATGGAGAAAAAACGTGTACAATAAATAGTGGAGAAGAAACGGTAGTAGATATCGTTTGTGCACTGAAGCATGTAAAATTGATGATTAACTTTGATGAGCAGATTACAAGTACTGCAAAGTCTTATTCAGCGGTGATTCAAAGCACACATGATGAAATCACGATTGATGCTTCAACAGCCAATACGGTCTATGCCGAACGCTCTGCTTTGATTATTTCAACTACTATCGAAAAACAAGACGGTACAGTCATTAAAAACAAGCAAGTAGTCTCAGGTTTAGAAACTAAATCTGAGTATACACTGAATATTTCATACTAGGATTTATAAGTATACTGAAAAGCTATCCTTTACTGAGGGGTAAGTACTAGGACAAGAAGACTTGTCCTAGTACTAACGCTTTTCTAACTAACAACACAACAACTATCGGCCTACGACACACCTTAAAAAAATTAATGGAATGAAGAACTTTATCGTTATAATACACTTGTTACTTTTTGTTCAGTTCTCCTTTTCGCAGGAAAGAAGCTTTCAACATATTTCCGATGCATCTGGTCTGACGAACAAAGTAGTGAAAGACATTTACAGAGATCAGAAGGGATTCTTATGGCTCGGTACCCAAAATGGTTTACACCGATATGATGGCTATGAGATGAAAGTCTATAGATCTTCTTCAGAAGAAAACAAATCTTTATCCACCAACGATATCAATGTTATTTTTGAAGATGACCAACAACAACTTTGGGTAGGGACTACACACAACCTACACATAATGAATGCAGATGGTGAACATTTTAGAAAATTGATCCCTAAATCTCCTTTCGGAAAGGAAGCCTTTGCTTTTGAAATATCATCAATTATTCAAGGAAAAAAAGGGACAATTTGGGTAGGAACAAAAGGAGCAGGCTTGTACCAATTCAATACTTCTGGAGAATTAATAAGTCATCATTTAGCTGACAAACAAAATCCTTACCTTTCTAACATAAATACGTTAGCCGAGGATCAGAATGGTAATCTGTGGATTGGTCATGATGGTTTAAATCTTAGTGTTTACCATCATCACAGAGGTGTTTTTAAGATGATTTCAATAGATCTGCACCAAAGTTATTTTTCAAATAATACAGCAAGTGAGATCACCAAGATTGTCCCAACAAGGACAAAAGATATATTAATTGGTACTCTTCAAAATGGTGTTTTTTCAATAGATCCTACTACTCAAAAAGTAGATTATCTTCCCAAAGTCAATAAGGGATTGAAACACCCAAGTATAAAAGATATTGTCATTGATGACTTTCAAAACATTTGGTTTGCAACTTCTGATGGTCTCCACCAACTTTCAAGTTATTCTAATCAGGTTATAAGAATTTATAGAAATAACGATCTGAATAATAAGTCCATTGCTGGTAATGCTTTACTTTCTCTACATTATGATCAACAAAATATTTTGTGGTGTAGTGTATCAGGCCAAGGGGTAGATTACATTGAGCCGAACTTCAAAAAGTTCAAAACTTACAAGAGGGAAGTGATGAACCAAAACAGCTTAAATCACACTACGGTGCAAGCTATTTTTGAAGACCGAAAAAGTAATTTATGGTTTGGAACTAGTGGAGGAGGACTCACTTTTTTAGATACTAAAAAGAATAAGTATGAACATTTTGTACCTGAAAAAGGAGATCCTACTAAACTTCAAGCATGGGCCGTTTTTGCTATTCAAGAAGACCATAAAGATAATATTTGGGTAGGTTCTTATTTGGGTGGGTTGTCGAAATTTGATCAAAAAACAAAGACTTTTAAAACCTATAAGAACAATAAGTGGGATAAAACAAGCCTTCCTCATGATGATGTAAGAGATATTTTTGAAGATAGTAGGAAGCAGTTATGGGTAGCAACTAATGGAGGTGGAGTTGCTCTTTTTGATGCGGAAAATGAAGAGTTCAAAGTCTTTACGAGAGAAGAGGGAAAAGAAGATCAAACGCTTTCTAGTAATTGGACTTTGAATATTTTTGAAGACTCAAGAGGATGGATTTGGGTAGGTACCTATGGTGGTTTATCTATTTATTATCCAAAGTCAGAACGTTGGGTAAATTTTATGAATGATACAAAGGATGTCAATTCTTTGACCCACAATTGGGTGTATGCCGTACATGAAGATAAAGCTGGAAATATATGGATTGGTACTGCGGGAGGAATGAATAAAATTGAAGCAGAAAAATTACAAATGCCTATAGCCCATTATTACGAAGGTTTGATGTCTTCTTTCAGAGAAGAACAAGGATTGAGCAGTAATAGTGTACATGGAATTTTGGAAGATGAATATGGAGTATTATGGCTGAGTTCCAATGCAGGCCTTTCAAAGTTTGATCACAAAAACAATAAAATTACACATTATACAAAAGATGACGGTTTGCAAGGGAATGAATTTATTCCAATGGCATTTTGTAAAACTAAACAAGGAAGATTGATCTTCGGTGGAAATAATGGAGCTAATGCTTTTTTTCCGAAAGAGATCATCAACAACCCTTACAAACCACAAATTTATTTGACCAACTTTTCGCTCTTCAATAGAGAAATCAAGCCGGACTCTACATCAACGGTGTTGCGTAAAAATATCAGTATCACGGATGAAATTACGCTTCATTATGATCAAAACGTGTTGACATTCAGCTTTGTGTCATTAAATATGATATCGCCGGAGAAAAACCAGTACGCTTATAAATTGGAAGGCTTTGATAAAGATTGGAATTATGTAGATGGTAAAAGAGAAGCAATTTATACAAACCTAGATCCTGGCGATTATATTTTCAGGGTAAAAGGAACAAATAATGATGGACTTTGGAATGAGGAAGGACAAGAGTTGTTGCTGATTATTCAACCGCCGTATTGGCAAACATGGTGGTTTAGGTTACTTGTTTTTACGGTGTTGTTGTTAAGTATTTTCTTGGGTTATAAATGGAAAGTACGTGCCTATAAAAGAGAACAGCAGGTACTTGAAAAAACGGTGAAAGACCGTACAAAAGAATTGGCTGAAAGGAATAATGATCTTGTAATGATCAACGAAGAGGTACAACAACAAGCCGAAGAATTGGAAATGCAAAGGGATAATTTGTCGAACACCAATAAGCTGATTTCAGAAAGAAATTTGGAGTTGAATGAGAAGAACAATAAGATTTCTACCTTATTAGGTCAGCTTCAAACCGCCAATGGTGAAATCACTCAGAAGAATCGTCATATCACAGATTCTATCCGATACGCCCAAACCATGCAAGAGGCCATTTTACCAATTACAGAACAGTTTTCGTCTTACTTCCAAAATCATTTTATCTTATTCAAACCCAAAGATATTGTATCAGGGGATTTCTATTGGGTGAGTGTAAAAGATGAAAAAAACAGACTTTTTATCGCTTCTGTAGATTGTACAGGGCATGGTGTACCAGGAGCATTTATGTCGATGATTGGGATGTCACTTTTGAATAAAATTGTCAACGAATACAATATCGAAGATCCTTCCTCAATTTTAATTCAGCTGGATGAAGGAATTCGTAAGGCCTTAAAGCAGGAGCATTCTAAAAACACAGATGGAATGGACTTGAGTATAGTAAGAATTGATCAGGATGGAGAGGAAAAAAACTTATGCTTCTCTTCAGCCAAAGGTTCAATGTACATCTATTATTCAGACCAAAAAGAGTTACAAAGAGTGGTAGGAGATAAAATTTCCATTGGAGGAATAAGACGTAAAAAAGAAAAGAAATTTACGGAACAGCACTTTCAATTGAGAAAAAATGACCGCTTCTTTTTACTCACTGACGGCTACATAGACCAATGTGATGAAGACAGAAAGAAATTCGGTTCAGTGAAGTTCGAAAAGATTCTCAATCAAACCATTCGTATGCCTTTAGAAAGACAACATCAATTGTTGTTGGATGTCTTAAGAATACATCAAGGTGAAATGGAACAACGAGATGATATTACAATTTTAGGCTTTGAAATATAATTAAAATGAAGGTTCAAGGGGCGGTCATTGTGCTGTCCCATTACAAATTAAATGATACAAATAAAACCAGAAAGTAACATGATAAATCAACTAGCTATGAAAAAAAATGAATTAATAACATTGGGTTTTAAATCTCTCACACTTCTTCTTTTATCTGCCACAGTTATTGAATCAATTTATATCATTAATGTAAAAGATAAAGAGGATTACATCTACAATATCTATTTGATTGTATTACAATTTTTGATTCTCATTTCGTTGGTCACTTATCTTTATTTCTACAAAAAAGTAAAGGAAGAAAAAGCGTCTATTCTTGAAAAGGTAGAGAAAAAGGAAGATGAACTGATTTTGAAAATAGATGAAATAATACAATCAAAACTAACGGATTCTGATTTTAACGTCGTTGAAATTGAGAAAGAAATTGGTGTCAGCAGACCGGTCCTTTTAAATCGTTTTAAAAAAGTAAAAGGCACAACTTTAGTCAATTACATCAAAAAAGAAAGACTCAAAAAAGCCGAAGTGCTATTGGTCACATCATCAGACAACATCTCTGAGATAGCCTATAAAGTGGGCTTCTCAGATCCAAAATATTTCAGTAAAGTATTCCGTCAAGATAAAGAGTTGACACCAACGGAATACCGAAGACAAAAACAGTTAGACAATTAGCATAAATTTTTAAGTTACTAAAATTTCATTTCATGTTGATAGGGGTATGTATTTTACATATCTCTATTTTTTTGGAATAAACTATAGACAAAACCTCTGGGACTAAGTGTTAAAGAGCTCATAGGTTTCATTAAATTCAATACGATTTATTATAAACTAAACTTGAATATTTAGATGAGATAACTAAATTGTCAACAGTGAATTTTTTTTCACTGTATTAAAACTTTTAGCAAAAATTGAATGAAAACAATCTTAATACTACTATTACCTCTTGTTTTGTTTTCATGCTCAGATCATTCAAATGGAAATAACATGGAAGAAATAAATTTCACAGAAAAAGAAATACTCCAGGAATTAGATTTAGCATTTCATCAAGTTAGTATGTACAATCATGGCCGAATAGGAGATATCAAATACAATTTTTTTCTTGATTTAGAGCATGGATATTGTGTATCTGCAGGTAGTAGAATTCATCTATATGCTGACTCCGCAAGATGGGCTTTAGTATTTGAAAGAAATGGGTATCATAATAGAGGCTTTTATACAAATATTGAGTTGAACTATTTTGGTAATTGTATTGATTATCCAAAAGCAGATGGTTCCAATAGCAATGACATTACAAATACAAGCGACATTATATTAATTGAGACAAGTGAATTTCAAAGGATTGAAAATAAAGAGGGAGAGGAGATGGAAAATTTTGAGTTGATTGGAAAGGATATCCAAGAGATTAAAATTCGAGACCAATTTGTTCCATTTAATAATAACCATGAAGACTATGAAAAAGTTGGAATCGAAATCCGAAAAGAAGACAACCCTGACCATCTCATAGGGTTTGGTGATCTAATTCGATACTTACATGAGACAAATTCAAGCATAATTAAAGCAACTGAAAATGATATTCTTAAACATATTCCAAATGATATACCTAAGCTAATGACAATTGAGGAATTCCATTTTGAAAGTGTTTATGAAGAGACTCCTCCAAGTCAACAAGAAACATACAAGTTACTTGCCAAGATTTTGATAACAAAAGATACTTCAAATTGGGCTCCAATAGAAGAGCCGAATAACAGTTGGAAAAATTGGGAATCGGGGAATTTATAATTGAAGATAGTGCTAATTATGGTGGTTCGTGAGCCACAAGGCATTGTGGCTCTACAGGCGATTTATTTTCAATTTAGCACTCCCTTTTGTTTGAAAATACACCCTCTGTAGAGACGCAATGCTTTGCGTCTCACGCACCACAATACGAACCACTTTCCCTAATTCCTAAAACCACTATTTTGTACTATTAATTAGAATTCAAGATTGAATATTTAAAAGAGATAATTAACTTGGAGGGAGTGAACTATCTGATAAACAAAAACAATAAGAAATGGATTTAGATAAAACAATAATTAGTTTTCTTGAGGAGAAAATTATTAATTACGAAATCACAATTTTACCTCATAGTTACCCTCAAAATAATGAAAAAGGATTTTTGACCTTTCAGGCAGGCTATAGATATAATAGTGTAACAATGGAGTCTCTCGTTGGAACAATATGGGATGAGGACTTGTATGTTATTTGTTCAAACTATTATTCAGACCCTTTTGTGTTTAACATTCAAGAAAAGGACAAAGGTTACCCAATTTATTACTGTGAACATGGAGGAGGAAAATGGAATTTCAGAAAGGTTTTTGATTCAATAGAAACTTTTAAGGAGTTTATTATGGCTTTACCAAAATATGACATCGAAGAAGAGGATGTAAATTATAATGAGTTATTAGCTTTTTTGAATAATTACCACTTGAAAAATGATTTTATAGTTGAGTGTATAGAAGAAGTTAAGGAGAGTATACGCTTTGAAAATGAAGAATTATAAAATATAACTCAACAGTAAACATGAAAAAACTAAGCTTAAATGATGGCAACCAAAATGAATTAATTTATTATTCTGATTGTAAGAAAGATATTATAGACAAACATTTGAACGATAGTAATTGGGATAATTATGACATAGATGATAATCCATACACAAGACTAATTATTTGAAAGAGTTTCAGAGTGAGAAAATATAAACAGTTGTTGAACTATAATATTGAGCTGACATTAATGATGAAAAAGACAAATATCTCATATTTAATCCTATTCATTGGTTTTATTCTATTGAGTGTGATTTATGGATGTTCTCAAAAAAAGAATAAAGTGTTACAGTCTAAAAAAACATCAACGAATGATCATTTAGCGAACATAGATATACCTTTCAAGTTGAGTACTCATTTAGTGGGTACTTGGGTTTCAATAGGTGAATATAAAAATGGTAAAAAAGTAAAGGAAGAAGGAGGGCATACACTTATATTGAAAGCGGATAGTACTTATGAATCACTTTATAAGCCAAATAATCTCAAGAGAGGCCGTTGGTTACTCATTGCTGATACAATCATTAGATTACAAATGAAAGTGTTAGACGATTATTTGATAGAAGACATATCTGATTCAACATTGAAAACCCAGTTATTATATTTAGAACCTGATAAATATGTCATAGAATATAAAAAACAATAAAAGTCTTAAAACGGTAATCATTATTTAATAGCAAACGATAATTATGACTCGAAAAATAGCACAATTCAAACATTGCAAAATGTGTCAAAATAAGTATAATAGTGGCGGAATAAAATGTGAATTGACCCAAGAGAAACCTGCTTTTAGAGATGTGTGTGAGAACTTTAGTTATACACAAGGCTTTAATAGTATTATCGATGACCTCTTTATTGAAATGAAAAAAATGAGTTTTAAAAAGAGAAGACTACACATTAAATCTTTCTTCAATTTCGTATGTGCAATATTTGTTATTGTGATCCCTTTGTATTTATTCAAGATAGGATTAGATCACGACGAATGGTTTGTTGAATTGTCTGTGACAGCAATTGCAGGGGGCTTTACATTTCTTGGATTTTCACTGAAACCACTATTGAAATTTTATAGTGACACAAAAATCTTGAAAAAGAAAAAGAATGAAATTGATTCCTTAATGAAAATGTATGGGTTGGTTTATGATGTTGAAATAGATTATAAAGAAGATATTCATGGTAATCTGACATTTGACAATTCTATCAAGGTATTTCCATCTGTATGAACTAGAGCAATAGGACATTTTGAATGAAGAAAATTGATCATATAGCGGCTCGTGGTTTTTATAGTGGTTCTGCGGACGTTGCAATGCAACATCCCTACAACGGTATCCATCATAAATAATATTCTACCAAAAAATTGAAAGTAGACTGTAGGGACGTTGCATTGCAATGTCCACCGGACCACAACACGAACTAATTTCCCCAAATTTTTAATGGTAAAATATTGAAGCGTACGAATGAGAAAAACTTAAAATTCACTTGATTCTTACCTCCATCATTACCCAACTTCAAAACCACAACTATTTATCACAAACAAACCAAAACAATAAGGTGTAATAATTTAAATATCCCCCATTTCTTAAAAAAATTACACTTTATAAGTGTCGAAAATACGGACTTTTGAGTGTTATTATTAACTAACATATTACTATGAAGTTTGAAATGAATGAGGTGCGAAGCATCTTGAAATGGTTGATTATGATCGTTTCACTTTACGGGATTGGTACGGGCAATTCTTATGCTCAAAATCCAAACGTTCCAAGAGGAATCGTATACGCTCAAGACACGGTTTTCTTGAGAAACACTAGCAACGGCAACGCCGAACCTTACTATTTTTCGGGGACCAACAACTACTACATGATGTACAAATCCATGGATATGGCAAAGGATATCTTGGATGGTATGGTGTGTTTGAACCAGAAAGTGGTGAGAATGTGGTTTTTTATGGATGGAGCCAAACTGCACGACGGCTACAACCTTCAATCGGATGCCTACACTTATAATGAGGCAGGGTATGTACATCTCGATTCCATTATGGCGGAATTGGAGAAAAGAGATTTGAAATGTATACCTGTTTTCGTTAACTATTGGTCGGATTTTGGCGGAATGCAGCAGTACGCTCAATGGACAGGCGGTTCGGCGAACAATTTTTTCACGGATCCGCAGATGAAAGACATTTACAAAGAGTATGTGAAATCTTGGGTGACGAGAACAAACACTGTAACTGGGAAAAAGTATGCTGATGATCCTACTATTTTCTCTTGGCAGTTGACCAATGAGGCGCGTTCTACGTCCGCTACTGTGGGTGCGTATGTACAGTGGGCAGATGAAATGTCGACTTATATCAAAACTCTAGATCCTTATCATATGGTCAGTATGGGGGATGAAGGGTTGTTTAATTACTCTTATGATGAAGTCAATCAGATCAATGCTGAAAGAGAAGCCAACGGGCAGGATTTGATTACCAACGACTGGCAATATTCTGGTGGTCAGGGTGATTGGGAAGGCTTGATCCAACTTCCAAATATTGACTTTGGTACAATTCACAACTATGCAACGGACAACTGGAGCAAGGACCTGGAATGGGGAAAAGTATGGACTGCGTACCACGTGGAAGTAGCCCATGGTTTAAACAAACCTTGTATTATGGAAGAGTATGACAAGGCGTATAAAGGTGATTGGGATTTGACCAAAGACCTTGAAAGAGCGGAAGTAATGAAGGCATATACGGACATCATTTATGAAACGGATATGGCGGGCGACTGTTCTTGGATGCTGGTTGGATTGAATACAGCACCATCAGAACCACCTACGGCAGGGTATACGCTAAACATTGGGAATGACTGCGAAACGAATGTTCCTGTAGATGAAATTTGGTTATACAGAGTGAAATGGCCTGGCGATGGACATCAGTATTCACGATTTGATCCGCATACTGCACCTGTGTTGACGGCACATGGTCAGCGTATGTTGGAGAAGAATATTCAAGCAGCGCCTTCTTCATTTAATAAACTGTCGCCTTCAGATGCATCAAGTGATGTCAGTGTAATTCCTGTATTCCAATGGGAGAGTGCACAGTATGCAAGTAATTATACATTGACGGTTTCTAAATCATCAGATCTAACCAATCCGGTTGTAACCGTAGCTGATATTTCATCCGTAAATTACGCTCTTCCTACGGCTAATAAACTAGAGTACAACACTACTTATTACTGGCAAGTGGAAGCGTTTAATTATATCGGAAGTAAAATCAGTAATACAGTATATTCATTTGCAACGCAATCACCACCTCCACCGCTAGGAGTATTTACACCCTCTTCTCCTGGTACGGATGAAGTAAGCGTTGAGAATACTGTTTTCTCTTGGTCAACAGCAGATAATGCCACATTGTACAAACTAATTGTTTCACCAAACAGCGATTTGTCCAATCCAATTATCAGCGAAGAAGCACTTGATCAAGCGAGCTTTACTTCACCTGTAAACCTAAATTATTTTTCCACTTATTACTGGACTGTAGAAGCCTATAATTCACTTTACTCCTCAACAATTGAAGGAGGTACGCAATCCTTCATCACACAGTTACCATCCCCAATCGTAGACAATTTTGAAAGCTACGCGAGTTCATCAGCTTTGCAAAATACTTGGATACAAAACCCAAACGGCGGGAATGTGACGATAACATTGGATCAGTCTTCTGCCTTGGAAGGAGGTCAGAGTATGATATTACAATACGATTTTAATAGTTATGCAGGGGTAAGTAAAACCATGAATGCCAACCTTGCAGGTTATGACGGCTTGAGCTTTTTAGTGGAAGGTGATAATTCAGGAAGAACATTATTATTACAATTCCAAGAAGCTTCGGGTGAATATTGGGAGGCTTCCACTACGTTAGGAGGAAGTGAAGAACTTTATTTACCTTTCTCTGCTTTTGCAAATCCATCATGGGGTGGACAAGTTAATGGAGTAGTAGAAGCGGGAGCAATTACTCAAATGTCCTTTTATTTTGGAGGGGATGCAGGAAGCGGAACCATCAAAATTGACAACTTAAAAGGAGCGATTACTTCAGGGGCAAACCGTGTTCCTGTAGCCAATGCAGGTGCAGATCAAACGGTGACAGATGATGATAAAGATGGTTTCGAGGAAGTTGTTCTTAATGGAAGCGCTTCATTTGATGCTGATGGATCTATTGCCTCTTATGTTTGGTTGGAAAACGGAAATGAAATCGCAAATCAGGTAATTGATACCGTTACTTTGGCAGAGGGAACGCACGAAATCACTTTAGTAGTGACAGACAATGATGGTGCGACAGCCTCTGATCAAATGACAGTGACGGTGAACAAAGCAGGCAACAGCTTGCCAATTGCTAACGCGGGTAACGATCAAACGGTATATGATACAAATGGCAATGGTTATGCGACAGTGACATTAGATGGTTCTAATAGTAGCGATGCAGATGGTACCATTGATTCTTATACTTGGATTGACGCTGGTGTTATTATTGGGGAAGGACCTCAAATCACAGTGGATCTTCCTTTGGGAACTACAAGAATCCAATTGCAAGTGAGAGATAATGAAGGTGCGAGCGCGAATGATGAGGTAGTCATTGAAGTCAGATCATCGTCATCATCACAAAATCAAAACCCAGTAGCGGTAAGTACTTCACCAAAAGTGACAGATACAGATAATAATGGTGTGGAAGTGGTGACGTTAGATGCCTCAGAAAGTACAGATGACGGATCAATTGTTTCTTACGTGTGGTCAATAGACGGCATTGAGTTTGACACTGGAGCCATTGTCAACAAGGAATTTCCGGTAGGGACTCACAATGTAACGTTAACTGTAACCGATGATAAAGGAGCAACAGGTAGCACTACGGTTGTTGTAGTTGTAGAAGCCTTCAACGCTAGTAGAATGGACAGAGTTCAAGTAGGAAATCAGTCTGTATTTTTATCCGGTGGTAACTTAGCATGGTATAATTTCGCCAATGATTTTGGAGAGAAAACCACCAACTTAGCCTACTACGAACAAGCGATTTCTGATTTCGCAACAAGAGGAGGTAACTCCATGAGACTTTGGGTGCATATCAATGGAGCAAACAATCCAGAATTAGATGCCAATGGTTACACATCAGGTCTTGAACCTTCAATGATTCAAGATTTAAGAGATGTATTGGACATCGCCTACGATCACAATGTAGTATTGAACCTGTGTTTATGGTCGTTTGATATGTTGAATACAAGAGATTACCCCATTGAAGTTTCACAAAGAGCGAAGAAGCTATTGGAGGAAGAAAGTAATATTGATGCCTATATCAACAATGCTCTGATTCCAATGGTCAATGGTTTGAAAGATCATGAAGCTTTATTGTCATGGGAAATTTTCAATGAGCCAGAAGGGATGAGTAATGAATTTGGATGGGACTTTACAGACCACGTTTCAATGTCAACCATCCAACGATTTATCAATAGACTTTCGGGAGCGATTCACAGAGAAGATCCAAATGCAAAAGTGACCAATGGTGCATGGTCGTTCAAAGCCAATTCTGATATTTTCTCAGGAGTGGAGAAAAACTATTATTCTGATGCCGAATTAATCGCTGCGGGTGGAGATGCATTGGGTATTTTGGATTACTATCAAGTGCATTATTACAGCTGGGCAGGTACCACTTACTCTCCGTTTGTGCACCCTGCATCCCATTGGGAACTGGACAAACCATTGGTCATTGGTGAGTTTTATGTAGAAGATCAGCCGGGTTCAGTGGCAGAGGAAGATTTATTTAAAATTCTATATAACAACGGCTATGCAGGAGCTTGGGGATGGCAGTACAGAACCTATGATGATGGTGACAATACCGATGAAATTCATAGAGATGCCATGCTGGCCGGTATTAAAACAATTGATGGTTATCTTGATATCGCAATTGATCCAAATAGAAATCACAAACCTGTTATTGTGGGTAAGATCAATAGCTTTAGAATAGATAAAAATGCCTCAACATTGGCAGGGTATTCAGACCTAAATACAGTCTTTAATGACCCAGAAGGTACGGCCTTGAATTTTACAGTAGAAACATCGCCGGCAAATGTAGTGCTTCCATCGGTCAGCAACGGAATGTTATCATTGGCTTTTGCAAACGACGCTACAGGAGAGGTGAAGGTAACAGTAACGGCTACCGATTCGGGATCGCCATCGGCATCAAGAGCATATGACTTTATTGTCAGTGTCAACGAACCTGGAACGGGCAACTTAGCACTTTATCAGCCCGTAACTGCGTCTTCTGTAGAAGAAGGAGCCAATACCGCAGAAAGTGTAAATGACGGGGATCAATTGACAAGATGGTCAAGTTTATATGAGGACCCAAGCTGGATTGCGGTAGCATTTGATCAGGAATATTCCGTCAATGAGGTGAGATTGTATTGGGAAGGTTCATACAGTTCACAATATGAAATTCAAGTATCACAAGACGGTGCATCATGGAATACCGTTTATACCAACAATGCAGGCGTAGGAGGAGAAGACATTATCACTTTCCCTGCTGTAAATGCAAGACATATCAGAATGTTCGGCCTTCAAAGAGCCTTAGAATGGGGACATTCCATCTATGAGTTCGAAGTGTATGGTGATGTTCCAAAATCAATTGCAGCAAATGCTGGCCCAGACCAATTCTTGAATGACAATGACGGAGATGGTGTAGAGATCGTAACATTAGATGGAACAGGATCAACGGACAGCGAACAAACCATTGTCGCTTACGAATGGACTGAAAACGGAGTAAGCATTGCATCAGGCGTTACAGAAAATGTAGCACTGACAGTAGGGGAACACCTGATCACTTTAACGGTCACCAACGACCAAGGCATCAGCAGTTCAGACAATGTAAAGGTGACAATCTTACCTGCAGGATGTCTATCAGACGCAACTCCTTTGGCCTCGAATTGGTCATTAGGAAACGAGTGGTCGGATCAGAACAATGGTTCAGGTTTATCCAATGCAGGCGGAGCGTTAGTATTGACACACAGAATGTGGGGTAAAACGGATATATGGTTGATGCAATCGGGTGTTCCTTTGACGGTTACCCAAGGTGAAACAGTCAGATTATCTTTTGATTTCAACTCGGCTAGTACACCTGCAGTTACGGCAATGAGTGTAGCATTGATTTCGTCTCACAATAACGAAGGACCAGTTGATATAATACAGTCAGGCATTGAAGTGACAGGTCCATTTGAAACAGGATTCAATACTTACAATCTTGACTTTACAGCATCACAAACATCAACTGAAGCCTACTTAGCCTTCTACCTGACGTTCGCTTCCCAACCCAATCAAGAGGTCACTTACGCTTTGAAGAACTTGACCGTTTGCACAGGCACAGTGAGCGAGAATACACCTCCAGTAGCGAATGCTGGCATAGACCAACAATTAACAGACAGTGATCAAGACGGATGGGAAACAGTTGTTTTAGATGGTACAGCAAGTACTGACGCAGAAGGTCCTATCGCTTCTTACCGTTGGATGCTAGAGGGAATCGAGATTGCAACAGGCAGTAACCCAACAGTAGAATTGTCAGTAGGAACTCACCTGATCACATTAATAGTAACGGATGCCGATGGCTTGACGGCCACTGATGAAGTAACAGTAGTGGTAGAAGAAGCACCATTGGAAGCAAGTATTCTTGAAGCTGAAAGTGCAACGTTGACAGCAGTTACAGTAGTCACTGATGCTACAGCAAGCGCAGGTGAATACGTTCATATGCAAGGTGAAGGAACCATCACTTGGACTTTCAATGCATTCACAGCAGGAACACAAACCATCAAGATTGCATATCTCTTACCTCATGGCAATAAAAACCAATACGTTGATGTCAATGGAACTTCACTAGGAAGCATCTTATTTGATGGACCGACAAACACATGGTTAGAAAAATCAATTGATGTTGAAGTAGTAGCAGGTAGTAATACCGTGACCATCAGCAAGCATTGGGGCTACATGTATTTTGATTATATAAGCGTTGGATCAGGCACAAATTCCAGAGCAAGCTCGTTAGAATCAGATACAGCACTTGAGAACGTATCGATCTATCCAAACCCTGCAACATCTGTAGTAACAGTGGACGCAAAAGGATTTGAATCAATGACCATCTATGACTTAAAAGGTGTGGGCCTAATCAGTTCAGACCAAAGAACAGTTCAGATAGGTTCATTAGGAACAGGTCTTTATTTGGTGAAAATCAACACGGAATATGGTGTAAGAAATATCAGATTGAGTGTGAGATAATCTCAGATTTATTTTAGTAAATACGCTGTGTGAATTTATAGCGTTTAGAAAATTGAAAGCCCAATGACATTGAATTTGTGTCATTGGGCTTTTTATTATTAACTGCTTACTCAGCCAATAGAGATGATCCAGATAAGTTCTTTACATAAAGGTATCTCGCTTTTAGAAAAGAAGAGTAAATGGTTCGTGAGTTTCCAGATTTATTTTATCATTGGATTACAGTTTTTATAGTAATTTGTATAACAAGGTCCATATGAATAGAGAAATTTATGTACGATCCTTTGAGAAGTTAGGGGTTATTTTTCTAGCTTACTCGACTAATCCCTTTTTATTTGAAGTGAATAATCTGAATTCTATAAGGTATATCACTATCCACCCTATTTAGAAAGCGTACTTCTTTTTCATATTCTGAAATGAATTTCATCATTTCCATCCTTTGAATTTTTCCTGTCTCAGGATCAATAAATTCAAAAATTGATATATCTCCACTATTGTCGCCATAAATTCCCACTAACAATTTAGCATGAGAGCTGAGACCGTCACCCGAAATTATCCATAAAGGTCCGGTTTCTTTTAACCAATTTATATAGGATTCAAGAGTGTAACTAGCGGGAGGTTCAAAATTTAAATTTGTTTGTAATAGAAAATCCTTAACGGCTTTTGCTGGCAATCCGGTATCATCATAATAATAAGATTTCCATGGTTCTCCTAGATTATCCAATACATCTTCTATCTTGTAGTTTTTCTGTTCCTTCCATGATAACATCATAGTATATGTGGCAATCCAACAGCTCATAGCAGAGGGTTGTTTTATTGGACTAACAGAGTGACTTACTTTTTCATACTCAACTTTATAGGCTTTATTTATTTGAGTCAATCTTGGTCTATTTTTAGAGCCAATAGAAGGCAACTCATTAGGTTTTAAATTACCTAATGCTATATCATCATCTACTCCCCAAAATAGGTTTTTACCTATTATTATATTTTTTTCTTTTATAGATGATCCTCCCGTTAATTCTAATGCCAAATTTTTCATTAAGTTAAGAGTGTCACTTTGAGAAAGTCTATCTTCGAAGTCAACTATATATTCAGCATCTGCTTGAATAACTCTTTTTATCATAGTAACCCTTTTTCCTGAAGCTAGACGCTTATTAATTGCTTGTGTACAGTAGGGTGACCTATATTTAATATTTTTAAATACAGCATCATCTGGAAGTTCCAATATTTTTACATTAGAAAGTTTTAGTGTTATTTTTTTTACTATGCTTGACTTTGATTCTGATGTAAATTTATTCATGAAAGACAAGTCAAGGCTAAAGTCACCTTCGAGTTGACTGAATAAATTTATATCTGCTGAGGGTGATTTAATAAAATAATTTCTTATTGAGTCTCCTAAAGCATTTTCACAAGGACAAATTATTTTTAATACTCCTTTTTTACCTTCTTCAACTAAAGCAATTGTTCCCGGTGCAATCAAATTATTTGGAGGACTAGTTTGAGAAAAATCACTCTCTTCCAATATATAAGATAATGAGGTATTATCGCTAAAATAGATTTTACAAACTATAGTACTCATTATCAAAAATACGATAACAGCTACAATTTTAATTATTAATTTATTTCTTCTCATTTAGTTTATTGTATGTAACATTGAATAAATGCAATAACGTTTATCTTTTAAAATTGAATAGATATACACGATATGGTATATATCCATTAGTGAAAAATATTCTCAACTCCCTATAAAAGAATTAGTTTGTTATTAGATTGTTGAATGCTTTTCTACAATTTATAGATTATTGTATTACAAAACAAGAAGGGATTTCTTCAAAAGACTAGGCCAATGTTTTAAAAGATAATTTTCAAAATCAATTTGTGAGCAAGCTGTAGAGATAACTCTTTTAGTTTCAGTATCCGCATCCTAGTGTTTTAAGGTTGAAAGGGGGGACTTTCTACAATTTGACTCTTCTGTTCTTAGTGTTAAGCCGTCAGGCGTTACTAAGAACTTTCAAATTGTTAAAGTCTTTGACTTATAACCCGACACATTGTATTACAATATTATTGTTATAAGTTGCAAACTTAAACAATAATAGGGTTCGTAGTAACGCCTATCGGCTTGATACTACGAATAGTGCAGGTGCAGTTACGAAGTTGCTTTAAAAATTTGTTTGTATCCTTAATTGGATGGTAGCTATCTCGTGCCGATTTCATTTATTGGCGGTGTGGTCTATTCAATTAGCTACTTTTTTAATTACATATTTATGTTTAAATCCATTTAGCCAACTCCACTTTGACCGAATAGACTTATCTTTTTTTCTTATTATTCTTCGATTTTTTTCATCTAGCCGATATAAAAATTCATTCTCGATCTCATATATTTCGACTTTTTGTGGTTGTGATACAACATCATATGATAGTATTAAAGAATCATTTATGATTTGGTATTGTCCATATTCACTCCAAGATAAATCATATTCAGATGTCCATTTAAAAGTACTATCTGAATACAATTCTATTGATTCGTAAATAATTAAATTATTGATAGTACCAATGTATTTTACTGTATCTTGTGAGTATGTATGAGTTGAATGAATTAGTAAAATAAAAAATGAGAGACACCTTTTCATGATCTTTGTAATACATTTTTAATTAATTTTTTCTCATAGCTACTATCAAATCCAATATATGTAATATCGTCGATTACTATTTCTATGTCATCCAGCCATTCTGAAGACTCACTTAATAACTTTAACGTTACCTTTTTATCAGATATATTTTTAATTTTCCCAACATAATACGAATCATTATCGTCTGATGTAAAAATAGCTATCAATTCCTTTTCTTTTAGTTTAACTAAACAATCTTGGAATGAATTCATTTCACCCAGAGGTAATTTATTGAGGAAATCTTTGTAGTTATTATTCTTAATATCGCTAAGTTCCTCATTATCCCAATACCGATACTTCTCTATTTCTTGACTTCTCAAAATAGCGTATCCATCATATTCTTTTTTCTCATCATTAAAACATATAAAAATGAAGACTTCGCTATTTTCTTTTAAACAAATCCCTGAATAAACTTCATCGCGATTTGGCTCTAAGTCTACATGAATCGGAATTCTATTTTCTATTGCATTTTCCATAAACTTATTTTCGACTATTAATTAATCTTGTTATCAAAGTGAGCAAATTCAATGTTTAACTCTGCCTAGCTTTTCATTGTTCGTACTGATTTAATTCTAATATTAAATGATTTTTCATATCCAATGCAGAAACATGAACTGTATTAAAATCAGAATTCGGGAAACCTGCTAATTCAATTTTATCTTTTTCTAGTTCATCTAACCAATCCATAAAATCATAAATATCGTATTCAATCACTTTGCAATTTTTCCAAGTGTCAGTCAAGAATAATTCAGCAAACTCCTTTTCAGGCCATACAGGTAAAACACTAATACCATTAGAGCCAATCATAACATATTCTTCATCATTGTCTGCGATGAGATAGATTGTTTCAAAATCAGCAATTTTTCTTAACAAGTAGCCATATCTCTCTTTTGAATCGAGAGCAAAGACGTTTTTTATTTTCTGCTCGTTCATATAATTTTTGTATTCGTAATTCCTAAACTACATGAAAGAGAGCGTTACCCAATACACCGAGTTTAGATTTTAATGTAATAGTATTTTAAAAATTCAGTCTAACTTATTCGACTAAAATTATCTCCTTAGATGCTACAAAAGTTGTGTCATATTGCCAATCTAAATTATTGTCAATAAAACTTGAAGTTATCTCCTAGTGTTTTTAAGGTTGAAAGGAGAGGACTTTCTACAGTTTGACTCTTCTGTTCTTGGTATTAAGCCGTTAGGCGTCACTAAGAACTTTTAAATTGTTAAAGTCTTTGACTTATAACCCGACACATTGTATTACAATATTATTGTTATAAGTTTGAAACTTAAACAATAATAGGGTTCGTAGTAACGCCTATCGGCTTGATACTACGAATAGTGTAGGGTATAAAAATAATCTCTTTTTCAATTTCTAAAAGTTTAATTCTAGCTAAGAAGTCTTTTATTTTTTTCAATTTGTGGCGGGTATATTTACACACAACTATTCATCAATTTTACCAATATCACTATGCTTTTTAGGCTTTGTTTTAGTTTATTATCAGCTATCAATTATATATTTTTATAATTGTATTTTCTTCTGCCAAATTTTTCTGACTATTAAATATATTAAGGCATAAATAATATTTAGTATTGCAAAATGTCTTTCTAAGAAAAAATCAGACTTCAACATACCCACTAATAACAACATAATACTAAGACATAATGGAGTATATTTCAAAATATCATTCTTATTTAACGTGAAAGAATAAATAAAAGCATTCCATATTAATGTTAGCCAAAATATTGATAAAGTTCCAAGAAGCCCATTTACATCTTTAGAATAAAATTGTGTGTGAAGGATAGGGTTTATTATACCTAGTAAAGGAACATATAGAAAAAATAATATTAATCTTTTATCAAAGCTCATGTATATTTTTTATAATAATTGTTGAAAATAATACGCTCTACTTCATAATGAAATTACCACTGTAGTATGACAGATTTGCTGGATTACGAGCAAGGCAACATCGTACGAGACATGCAGTTTTAGCTTTTATGTGTGTACCCAATATAGACAACCTGTTCTTGGTGTTAAGCCGTCAGGCGCCACTAAGAACTTTCAAATTGTTAAAGTCTTTGACTTATAACCTGACACATTGTATTACAATATTATTGTTATAAGTTGCAAACTTAAACAATAATAGGGTTCGTAGTAACGCCTATCGGCTTGATACTACAAACAGTGTAGGAACAGTGTGGGGTTAAATTGATATTCGGTGCCGTATTTTTAATTTTATTATGAAGTAGAGCGTATTATTTTCAACAATATAGACAACCTGTTCTTGGTGTTAAGCCGTCAGGCGCCACTAAGAACTTTCAAATTGTTAAAGTCTTTGACTTATAACCTGACACATTGTATTACAATATTATTGTTATAAGTTGCAAACTTAAACAATAATAGGGTTCGTAGTAACGCCTATCGGCTTGATACTACAAACAGTGTAGGAACAGTGTGGGGTTAAATTGATATTCGGTGCCGTATTTTTAATTTTATTTACCATTCTCGCCATAAATCTGCAATTCCATCCCCTTCTGCATAGTCATCTGTATTTAATCCTGTTGCATTGCATATTTCATCAATTAATTCACATAAATCTTCTCTTTCACCCGTTTCAATCAAACAATCTCCAGTTTCCTCATTTAGATTATTAAGTGAAATTATAGCTGTTTCGAAAGCTTTTTCCTTATCTTTTTTATTTCCTACCTCACCAATCTGAATCAATTTATCTATTAATTCTTCAAATATTTTTTGAGCAGTGGCACAGTTTTCTTCTGTGTATTGTTCCATTCCATCTAAATCTTCTTCTTCGTTAGGATAGAAGTAACCTCTCCATTTTTCAAAAGGGTAGAGATCTTTAGTTTTTATCAATTTTTCTGTATAAGTCATTTATTAGAAGTTTAATTTCACTTATTTGTATGTTTCTATTTGTTCTTATATATCGAGACTTTAGATTGAATTGACAAGTCTAAATATAATCAATTACCGATTATGCCCAATTGTATTTTCTTTGTTATTGCACCAAACATTGGATAAACACAAAGGCGTTTATCCCTTTTCTGTTCTTGGTGTTAAGCCGTTAGGCGTCACTAAGAACTTTCAAATTGTTAAAGTCTTTGACTTATAACCCGATACATTGTATTACAATATTATTGTTATAAGTTGCAAACTTAAACAATAATAGGGTTCGTAGTAACGCCTATCGGCTTGATACTACGAACAGTGTATGGGAGCGAGTAGTAGAAAATACTGAACTTTCAAATTAACCCCGAACCAAATCAATGATTTGGTAGTGCTGACAAATGGTAATTCACTTTAGTAAACTACTGAATGTCCTAATTGCTATATAACGTATTAGCATTTCATTTTTTATTTCAAGTGTTTTACAGAATAATACAATAAAGTCTTTGCTGGTTCTTTTTCTCCTTCATCTCCAAGAAATTGAGGATTAACATAAAACTGTCCTGTAAATTTAAACCTTAGGTTTTCCATATCATCTGTCAAATCAAATGGACTTGGTAAACTATCATTCGCTGGCTTTATATTCCAAAATAAGCTTAAATCCTTATCTTTATTAACAGCGTTCGTTGATTCGTAAATTATCTTGTTCTTTTTTGTTATCCATTGAGGACAGGGACATAACCATCCATAATATTCTAATTCAACCACTATAGTATCATTTTCAAGTATTTTAGTTGAATTTGTAACCAAGCTTGGCTCTTTTATTTTTAAATTATTGATCGAGTACCCTTTTTTTCCTTATCAAAAAGCACTTCACAAGAGAACTGGATAGTAGATGTATCAGTATTTTTAATACTTTGGAACCACGATTTTATTTTATGTCCAGTTTCGGTTTTAGTTATGTGTTGCCTTCGTTCCTCTTTACTTGGAAAGTCTCTATCATACAATTCCCTTTCTTTCATTAATTTCTTTTGGGCAGAATAATAGACAATACAGAGCTCATCACAATCTTCCCATTTACCATTCCATTTAAAGTCAGTACAAGAAATTGTTGATATAGTTATTAGTAAAATCAGTGGAATATTTTTCATATCATGAATGCTTACGAGATAGTTTAATTATGTGAGAGGATGTGTCACTCGAATGCGGGTTTCATACAGTATTTTATTAGTTATTATTCTTCACATAGTGCGTTTTTATTTTCAAATCAGAATTGGGACCTTTTACCGTATATTCATTACTAAATGAAGATTCATTATGTATGATATGTTTTCCATTATGTTTATCAAGTCTACAAATATGTTCTGTGCTATTAAAATCATTCATATCGTCATTAGGAAATAATGTTTGAAACAATTTACCCTTTGTCACACCATCATCTAGAATAATATCAATACTTTCTTCCTTTAATCTATAGATGTATTTTCGGTTAAAGTTTATATGTTTTTGACCATTTTGAATTGATAATCTTCCTTTCTCTTCATAATTCAAAGTAGTCAAATCGTTTAAGTTTTTGTTGAAGAATATTGCTACACCTTCCGCTGTTTCAGTATTGTTATCAATTACATTAAGGATTGTCCTGTTCAGAGTCCAAACTCCTTCTAAATTCTGAAAAATGTTGTTTAGTTTATTATTCATAAAAGTACTTCTATTACTGATAATATTTTATTAACATCTTTCTCCAAAATAAAACGCTATGATTTTCCATTCGTTTCCAATTTTACCAAGAGTTAAAATTTTCATTGCTCGTTGTGACGTATTTTGCTTCAAAATAAAGCCTGATTGATTATTTTCTAATTGAACCTTAATCCAAAAATTTCCCTTATCATCTTCTATTGTATCTTCATCAGTTTGATTATAAATACAACAATTACATGAGTAAAAACCAGAATCTACCGTCACTATTGTTTTTGATTCCTGTTCCGGTTTTTCTTTTATTTCAGTATTCTTTTCTAGAATAGCTAGTTCCGAATTGATATCAATTTCTCTCAAGTAAGCTGGACCTTCGTAAACATCTACAACATTACTAAATTGAACAATTGCACTGTCTAGACTGATATGAACGAATCCATATTGAATTGACTGTCGCAGTATTTCCCAATCATTATTTACGGTATCAGAGGTGAAATGAAAATTAAAGAATTCTTCTTTAGTGCAACCAGGATATCCACAAATATCATTACTTTCAAAAATAGTATCGTTCAATACAGATTTTAAGGAATATATATTTTCTTCAATAGCAATTTCATCCAATTTATAAAGAAATTGAATCAAACTTTCATCGCTTTGAGCATTTACGTTTATCCAAATTCCTAAAAGTAGTATAAGAGCTAATATTTTTTTCATGTTGTCTTATTTGTAGATAACATTGGATAAACACAAAGGCGTTTATCCTTCAAAATTCTTTTCTGTTCTTGGTGTTAAGCCGTCAGGCGCCACTAAGAACTTTCAAATTGTTAAAGTCTTTGACTTATAACCTGACACATTGTATTACAATATTATTGTTATAAGTTGCAAACTTAAACAATAATAGGGTTCGTAGTAACGCCTATCGGCTTGATACTACAAACAGTGTATGGGGAGATTCACGTACGGTTCTGTGAGAAGTTAGGGGTGATATTTCCCTAGCTTACCCGACTAATTTCTTTTAACTTAATCAAGATTCGATAATAGTAAAGTCCCGATGTTATCAGAACTCCAATAAAAGCCCAATAACCAATTGACATAAATATTCTTGCCATAGTTAATGCATCTACATTGTTTACGGGAATTGTAAATCCAGATGTTCCAGAAGTTGAGATAATTCCTCCAGCCAGAGTAAGTGCCCATGAGCCAAACGATAGTATTGCAAAAGTACTGATTCCAATAATCCAGGAAGTATCTGATCGATTAAATTTCCATTCGGGCTTAACCCATATTTTTCCTATTCCGCCAAAGTAGACTGTAATAAATGCTGTCAATATGGGAATCATTACTTTGACAGCCTCGAAGAGCCGTATGAATTGAGAGGTTCACGTACGGTTCTGTGAGAAGTTAGGGGTGAGATTCCCCTAGCTTACTCGACTAGCTACCGTTTTATTATTTTTTTCTTCATAATTCCTTCGTCAAAGTCTGTCGAATAAATTATTTCGATTTCTTTTTCGTTGGAATTAATCTTTACTTTTTCAAAGTCAATAGGCCCTTCTCCTTTTAATTCCCATTCTCCGTAATCTTTCTCAAATATCAGTAGTTGACGTTCTTTAATTTGGTAAGAACAACAAGGTGCCATAAATCCTTGAAATGGGGTCGAAATGATAATTCCGCTTTTTTCAAATTCTTTGTCTTCAGGAATCAAAGGGAACAAGATTACTGATATAACTAATGCCCAAAATATTCCACGAAAAATTAGTCCGAGTATCAACAGAACTCCAATCGTTGGATAAATCGAGAAATAGAAGCTTATCTTCTTAAATGGTTTCAAGTAGAAAAAGAAAAGTATTAGTCCGCTGACAACCGCCAAAATCTTAACTCCAAATTCTATGTTCCCTTCGAGGCTGTATGCTGTCAACAAATTGATAAGTGCGTTCAAAATTGCTACCGACAACATGGCAAAGTGAATTCTTATCAATATTTTCCGTAGTCTCGTTTTCATATGGTAGCTAACATTGGATAAACACAATAACGTTTATCCTTCAAAATTTAACGGACATAGCCATATATCCATTAGTAAAAAGTACTCTCAACTTCCCATGAAAAATAAGTTTGCAGTTAGATTGTTGAAAGATAATCTGAATTTACAGGTTTATGTATTACAAAACAAGAATGGATTTTTTTGAATCAACCAATCGACGTTCAAAAAATATTTTTTTCAAATCAATTCGTGAGCAAATGCAAATTATCTTTTCAACTTCGAGTAATTGTTGAATTTGGGTTTGACTTCGGAAAATTTGGGCATAAAAAAATCCCTGAAGAGGGAGCGTTGTGAAAAATTGTGGAGTGAAGTGAGTGGAAATAGGTAAGTTGAGATGAATTTTAATGAAAAATGAATGGATTATACGTAGGTCTTCCATTTCAGAACGGTTGGGTTCTTCCAGAGTTTGAATTGTGGTTGATCTTTGATCAGTTCACGCAACCAATAATACTTAGTGCTGGGTTGTGATTGCTGTCTTCTGAGGAGTTGGAGATGTTCCATCCAAAGATCGTAGTATTCCCAATCGTTGTTGTGATTGAAATACTTTTTACCGAGGCGGTAAGTATATCTTTTTGGAACATGGAAATCGTCTTTCCACCTATTGGGTAATTTTAGTTTATAATATTGATCAGAATACCAGTAGATCAATCGCCTTTGGGCGTAGAGTTGGTAATCGTTGTTTCTTCTTGGATGATGTCTGAATGGATTTTTCTTTTTGGAGCCGGCGTATTTCTTTCTTGCTAAAAATAATTTATGAGCGTACTCGGCTTCATATTTCTTGGTTTTTGGATTGGTATTTCTTTTCTGAATGGATTTTTCTTTTTGGAGCCGGCGTATTTCTTTCTTGCTAAAAATAATTTATGAGCGTACTCGGCTTCATATTTCTTGGTTTTTGGATTGGTATTTCTTTTTAACTCACGATAGATTGTAGACGGAGAAACCTCTAAACCTTCTGCAATTTCTGCTACGGTAAAACTTTTATCTTCAATAAGACGTTGGATGACTTTTCTATGATAGAGTTGAAGGTTTTTCATGAGATTCGTTAAACAGTCAGTTTTATAATTTCGTTAAGCTCTTTCAATGTAATACGAATAGATCAAGAATCAAACCATTTATGATGTTTTTTGCTTTCATCTGTAAACCGATAATTGAAATTATAGGCTTTTGGGTGGTTTTGCCTTTCTCTTGGCTTATTCTCAACGATTGTTTTTGAATATAAAAGTCTATTGCTTTTGGTGACCACCCAAGAGGCCATGATTTTAATCGTAGGGAGGTAGCGGTTCAGGTGGATTTTGTCCCGAAATAGGAATAAATTATAAGGCTCTTTATCCAAGTATATTTGTATATGTAAAAAGTAGCATGAAGGCTTGAAAGTAGACTCTATAAAATCTTGTATCCGCCTTATAATTGAGAAGTCATTCAATCTTTATAATCCGATAGAATTGCTTTGAAATTGAATGTTTTCTGTAATTGTCAGTCTCTAATTTTGTAGCGAAATAATAGTAAGTATAGAAAAATAAAGAGATAAAATGATAATCGTAACAGTAAAAGCATCTCCAAAGCAGGGATATAAAAAAGCATTTCTTGATGCTTTCAATGAGGTTTCTTCTTTAGTTCTTCAGGAAAAAGGATGTATTGAATACAGTATTTATCAAAAAGATGCTGTATCGAACCACCTTTTTCTTTTTGAAAAGTGGGAATCTCAAGAGGCGCTTGATGAACATATGGCAACTGATCATATGAAAGACTTCTTTACGAAAGTTACACCTTGGTTTGAAGGGGAAAATGATATGGAAGTTTATCAAATTAAAGATTAATTCTCTAGTTAAAGACATCCATTTTTGTTGGAGAAGGTTTCGTATTGTATTGAACAACTAACTCTTACTTTTAAAATAGAATTTCTTAGTTATTATTAAAGGCTATACTGATATGAAATTATTGGGATAGCCTTTTTTCTTTTTATAAATAGGCTCATGGTGTTTATTGGAGGCTTTCATTTTTTTTAATCATAGAAATTTGATGGTAAGGTGTATAGGTATGAACAGTTCTTTTTTGTTTGGAAAGAATATATAGTAAAATGAATTACATTTTATATTAATAATTATATTTGTTCTAGTACATATACAAATGCCATATAAGTACTACATAGTAAACTAAATTTTCGAATATTTCTGAGGATCTGTAGGACACGAGTGCCCCTTGCTTGAGCTTTAGTGAGTCTAAAATCATTGAAGCGAGAGGAATGTAATCTTTTGATTTCATAGCATAGATTTTTGCTTCGTTTTTCATCAAAGGAAAAATGAAGAAGAAGGAGGCTTGAAAGAAGACCTAAAAAGCCTGCAGAAATATCAAATGAAAGTTGACGATAACTTAGTACTAAACTAAAATAGGAAACTAACAAAAAACATGTTTGGAATATTAGAGCAAAACCTTTGTAAAAAAGCAAATGTGGTCCATAGTCATCATTACAATTATTGCGGTACTTGTAAGTCAATTGGCAGTCTTTATGGGAACAAAAGCAGACTTTTTTTAAATAACGATATTGTTTTCTTATCGGCGATATTGAATGATCTATCCAATAAGAATAGAGGATGCAGTATTGAAAAGCTAGACAGATCATGTTTCAAATTACCAAAAGCCGGAGAGGTATCATCCATTTTCAATTTCACTTCTTCACTCAATGTTTTTCTTACTAAAGTGAAATTCAATGACAGCAAGGAGGATAATAATGGAGTAAAGAAAATGCTGGTTCAAGGTGGTGAACTTTTCTATCATAATCATTTCAAAAAAGCCTACAATGTATTGCAGGGCATGAACTTTCCTTTGCAAAAAGTAGAAGATCATTTGAATGAAAATACCACATTAGAAGCCACAGCTCACCTTACATTGGAGCAATACACTGATCCTACAGCCAAGATCACAAGGCTATGTTTTGAGTTTGGAGCTTCGTTGATTCATCAGTCAGAAGCAATGATTCAAAAGATTGGTGAAATAGGAAGTTACCTGGGACAATTAGTGTATTTGATCGATGCAAAAACGGATTTAAAGAAAGACACTGAGAAGAACGATTTTAATCCAATTCTCAAAAGCGATTTAATTACGTTGGATGCTGTTAATACTGCCATTCAAAATGCACAAAACCAATTGTGTGAGGTACTAGAAAACATTCACCTTACAGGAGCGTTAAAAAATCGTTATCTGAGAAAAATTAGAAACTTGAATGCTTCTGATTCAGGGAAAATAATCAAGAAAAAGAAACTCAAAAAACAAGGTCATCACAACCAAAACCAGCATTATGATGAGGGATATGATGAAAATAATTGTGATTGTTGTCTTTTGGATTGTTTACCAGATATACCAATTGGCAGCAATAGTTGTGGTTCCAATAAGCGTGGAGAAGGAATGAAGGGAAGTAATCACGGAGATGGCCATAATGAGGGGGAAAGTACAGGAGATACTGGCAACTTTGGTGATGGAGGTGATAGCAATGAGGGTACTTATAGCGGTGATAGTGGAGGAAATAGTAATGAAAACAGCGGTTGTGGATGTGACTGTGGTGATTGTGATTGCTGTGACGGATGTTGCTGTAGTAACTGTTGTTGTGGCTGTGATGGTTGTTGTTGTGATTGCGATTGCGATTGTTAAGTACTAGGACAAAATATCGTACACCATGTCTTGAAGTCTTGGACTTATGGGAAGCTATTCCATTTTCCAACTTGATTTGTCTCAAAGATTTATAGTTTTTTACCCATTAAAAAGCGGATAAGTCAAATATTATAATCAAAAGTTAATCAATGAGTTATCTTCCCAAAAGCCCATAATTTCAATTATGGGTCAACGAAACATTCGTTTTCATTTGTCACAGTACTTAAGTACTAGGACAGAAGAAAAGGGATAATTTTAGCTTGTTATTTTTTATTCTAATCAAGGCAGATTTGCAGAGCATAGCCTTAGTTACGCGATAAAAATCTAACGAAAGGCAGATTTGCAGAGCATAGCCTTAGTTACGCGATAAAAATCTAACGAAGAGTAGGATAAAAAAGATAAAATAAAATGTCCGTTTACTTTTGTCCTAGTACTTAACTTTGATGTTGAAGGAGAAATTCAAAACGCATGATTAACGAACAACAAATTCTACAGGATATTTATCAGAGTATAAAAACGTTGAACATACAGCTTTTAAGAGAAACTCTTGCACTGGAGCATGAGGAGGACCCTTTTTGGTTGAAACGTTATAGAGCAATAGTTAAAGAATTGGAAGGTTTGTCAAATATCGAACCTGATGCTCAAAAAGTAGAAAATGAGCAATTTTGGCTAGAGGTGATGAGAGCCTTTATTGATGTAGTGCCAAGATAATTTTTTAAGTGAAGGTCATATACTCTTGGATTCAAGTCATTTATTCAATTATTATATCTTATATTTATAAGCCTTAAATGATTGTTGTATTCTTGGCTTGAATCCAACTACTTTTTAAACTTCGTTATACCACGATGCACTTTTTGAGTTATAATGACTACCAATATATATATACTAATTACAACACTCTTACTCTTCGGAAACTTCGCCTATGGTCAATTTTCATCTAAAAAATTCACGGTAAATGAAGGCCTGTCGATTAACGAAGTCACTGATTTATATATCGATCAAAAGATGCATTATTTGTGGATTTGCACCAATAATGGCTTGAATAGATTTGATGGACATCGGTTTGAAACAAAATATATAGAGAGAAAAGAAGGTAAAGTAAGTCACTTTATCAATGCTTTGGTAGAAGATGCTTCTCATCAATTTTGGATTGCTACTAATAGAGGTTTGGCTTGCTATGACTATCAAAAAGATCAGTGGATTGATGTCAATAAAGAATTACAGGTAGGAATATATACAAAGCTAGCCCAACTCAATGATTCCTTGCTTTATGCAGTCAGAGATAACGATCAACTCATTGAAATCAATACAAAAAATCAACAATTTAAAGTAATAGAAAAGACTTTGATTGAGAGCATATTTCAGTTAGAGTCAATCAATAATCAATTGCTATTGGGAGGTTGGAAAGGGTTGTATACTTATTCACCTTCTACTCAAAAAATAAGTCAAATAGAGCAAGGGAAAATCACAAATGCAACCTTGGTAAAATACTTGGAAGACGAAACGCTGTGGGTGAGAGATAATAATAATATTTGGTTCATTCCAGCCAAAAATGGAATTCCTCAGTATTCAAACGCCATCGATCTTACTCCTTTTTTGGTAACGGAAAATGATTCAAAAATTCATGTTTCAGATATAGTCACTTATCAAGGTGATTATCTTATCTGTATGAATTCAAAATTGTACAAAATCAATAAAACGGATATTGGTAAAAAGTCGCTAAAAGCGATATGTATTTCATCACATGAAACGGTGAAAGTAGCAGTAGACCAATATCATAATATTTGGGGTACAACTTGGAAAGAGGGATTCTATCAATTAGAAAATAGCGATAAACCATTCAAGAGTGTGACTTATCAAACAAAGGGGGATCAGTCACTCAGTTTGGTAAGAGGTTTTGCTGCACTTAATGCGTCGGAATTATTAATACAAACCGACAATAGAAGTTATTTTATTTTTGATCAAAATACAGGGATCCTAACACCTCACCGTACTTTGAAAGAAGCAACTACCAAAGACAAAAAAGCATTGACGATAGTGGCGGATTGGAGGGGAAGAATATGGACTGGACACCTTCAAACGGGAGTTAAAGTGCTTTCAGGCCCCGAAAAAGAGGCTATCAATAAGAAGTTTTCTCAGCAAACCAAAAGAAGACATTATATGGCAGTCAATGATTTCTTGGTGGATTCTGTGGAGCAAAAAGTCTATATGGTAGGTGCGTCGCATATTTATCAGTTTAGTGAAGAAAAACAGGAATTTAAAATTGATAGAGTGGATGGAAGGCAATTGTATTGTATTGAAAAGGACAGGGCCACGGGGTACTTTTGGTTAGGAAGTGGACAAGGCCTTCAGGTTTTTGATGCTTCATTTAAAGATAAAGTGCAGGCGTATCAAGATGGAATCAAAAATGCTGGATTGGAAGATGCAAGGATCAATTGTTTGTATCAAGATCACCAAGGTGTAATTTGGATTGGAACTTACGGAGATGGATTATTCTACTATCAAAAAGGAAATGAGCAAATCATAGAGGTAGAGTTGCCGGAATATTTGGATGTGAAAGTGGTGTACAGTATGATGGACGATCAAACCCAAACAACACTTTGGTTCAGTACTAATAGTGGTTTGATTGCTTACCATAAACCTTCTAAAACATTTAAGAAATACAGTACAGAAGACGGTATTTTAGGAAATCAATTCTGTTACCGATCAAGTTTTAGAGCAAAGGACGGTACACTTTTTTTTGGAGGAGTTAAGGGCTTTACCTATTTCCACCCAGATAATTTGAAAAATAAGAAAAATACTCTGCCAGCCCCTCAATTTTCGGATTTTTTAATGGGCGAACAAAAGGTAGCTTTATTTAATAAAATAGAAGAAAACGAAATTAAGATCAAAGACCATAGTTTTGAGATTCACTTTTTCACACCCGAATTGAGTAATGCAGAAAGCTATACTTATGCTTATCAGCTAGAAGGTTTTGACAAAGGTTTTCAATATTCTCACCTGACCGAACCGAAGGCGATTTACCATCACTTGCCTTCTGGAAAGTATCGTTTTAAAGTTAAGGTTACAAGACCATTTTCAGATTGGTCTGAAGTAACGTACAGCCCTTGGTTGATAGTTCCATTGCCATGGTATAAAACCACTACCGCTATTATTGGTTTCACGCTATTGTTTCTATTCTTATTTGTACTTTCTATATGGATTATTAAGGTGCAGCTTCACCTCAAAAATACAGCAGTGATAGCTAGGTTGGAGCAACAGAATACAGAAGAAATTAGCCGAACAAAGCTTCGTTTTTTTACTGATATCACACACGAAATACGAACGCCATTGACACTGATTTTAGGTCCGCTCAATACCATTTTAGAAAATAGACAATTTGATCTGCCCACTCAAAAAAGTTTGAGGACTATTCAGAAAAGTGCCAAACGACTCTCCTCTTTGGTTGATGAACTTTTGTTGTTTAGAAAAGCGGAGCAAAATAACCTTCATCTCAAATTGGAGGAAGTAGATCTCTATGATGTGGTCGGAAGTACTTGTGATTGGTTTAGTTATGAAGCTGAAACGAAAAATATTTCAATGCATCTTCTCTGTTCTAACAAGGATATTATTTCAGTGATGGATAGAGAAATGATGGAAAAAGTACTCTCCAACTTGATAAGTAATGCTTTAAAGTTTACAGAAACAGGAGGAGAAATCAATGTTTCATGTGATCAGATTGATGGGGAAACTATGATTATAATTAAGGATAATGGCAAAGGAATGAGTGAAGAAGAAGTAGATCGGGTTTTCAATCGTTTCTATGCCTCCAATCCTTCACAACACGCAGGTTTTGGGATTGGTTTGGAACTTTCTCAACGCATTGTAAGTGCCCATCAAGGTGAAATTACAGTAGATAGTCAGTTAGGACAGGGAAGTACTTTTACAGTGAAAATTCCTAAACTTCATCCGAATGTAGAAGCATCTAATACAAAACAGTCTGTTGAAAACAACCAGGTCAATGAGAAAGAAAATAACACCTTGAATTTCCCCTCAACTGTTGATGGAAAACTCTTAATTGTAGAGGATGACGAAGAAATTAGAAACTACATCGCCGATCTTTTTAAAGAAGAATTTAATGTGGTTTGTAAGAAAAATGGACAGGAGGGTTTGATGTATGCACAAGCCAATACCCTAGATTTGATCATTACAGATTATCAAATGCCGGTCATGAATGGTGTAGAGATGTGTAAGCTCTTGAAATCAGATCTTGCCACTTCTCACATTCCAGTGGTGTTGCTTTCTGCATTCAATGAAGTGGAAGATCAATTAAGAGGCCTAGAGGTTGGAGCAGACGATTATATCGAAAAGCCTTTTGAGAATAAAATAGTGTATTTTAAAATAATAAACTTATTGAATACTCGTCAGCAGTTAAAGAAAAGCTTCCAGAAAGGACAACCCTTAGATTTAAAAGGCCTCAATCAGCAAGATCAGCGTTTTATTAAATTGCTCAATAAAATCATTTTACAAGAAATTCAAAATGAAAAATTAGCTGTTGATTTTGTAGCGGAGAAAATGAAAGTAAGTCGTACTACACTGAATAGTAAATTAAAAAGTTTGCTCAATGTAACGCCTTCAGAATATATCCGAAAAGAGAAATTGAAAGAAGCGTATCGTTTATTGATTGAAGAAAAATACAATGTCACTGAAGCGGCACACGCCGTTGGTTTTTCCTACGCTTATTTTAATACCATTTTTAAGAAGGAGTTTGGGGTTTCACCAGGTAAATTATAATGACGATAGTAGCGTTGCCAAACTATAACGGTAGATATTTTGGTATTTAAATGCTTTGATATATAGATGTATATGTTAGTTATTCGGTTTGTTATGTTCTAATCGATAAATAAAAAGCAAACCATCAAAGTGACGGTTTGCTTATAGAAATGAATGTAGTTAAAAAGAATTTACCTTTTAATCAATTTTTGGTGTTGACCGTTGTCAAATTGAAGTAGATACACACCATGATTTAGATGATTTAAGTCTATTTTCCCATTAGTGAGAGAACCCTTCATAAGAAGGCGCCCTCTCAAATCTAATAGTTTATAAGTAGTCTCACTTTTAATCCCGGAAACTTGTAGTATATCGCTGACCGGGTTGGGTTTGATAACTATTTTACTGGTATGAGTTTCTTTTGAATTAATGATTCTTCCAGATGAATCCAATATAAAATCGTGTGTTGCTGTTGCTTTATTAGTGGACCAATTTCCTCCTACCTCACGGAGTGCCGCCAATAGTTTATACTGATCACCGTCAATTAATGAACTTGGAGCCGTGAGGCTTATTTCTTCTACTCCGTCACCTTTTTCTACCACCACTTTTTCAGAAGTAATATAGTCTCCTGTTGAGGTTTGAAGGACAAGATTTAAGTCTCTTTGTTGATGAGCGTAATAAGTTATTTTTACCAACATCTCTGATTCGTATTCCGATAAAGGATTTACAAACCCAACACTTTCAGGTTCTTCAATGATGTTGATATTCTGCTGTACTGTCACTATGTTTTGAGTCCAATCGGTATTCACATAGCGAAGTGCCGCAGTGATAGAATAATCATTCCCAATAGCAAGAGGACTTTCAATATCAAGGGTCTCCGATAAAGTTCCATTGCCTTCCTCTACTGTGATGGTTTTTGAAGTAATAAATTCACCTTCAGGATCTTTGAGAATCAATACAATGTCCCTTCGAGCTTGTGCATTATAACTCACTTGAATAGGGAATTGAACAGTAGAATCAATAAATTCATTGGCTAAGTTGACAATACTGATATTTTCAAATGTCGTATTGTTGGTCTTCTCCAAGCGTTCAGGTAGTACGATAGAAGCACCCGCCTGCAATACTCTGTCACTTCCTTCCAAAGCTCCACAATCTGGAGTAGCCGAATTTGTAATCCCGTTCAAAGCAACGCCATATGCTTTTGCCATAGAATTATTCAATAAATTGAAGTCTCCCTTTTCTGCATTTACAAAATGATTTTGTCCTTCTGAAAAATCAAAGTGTAAATTATTTTGAGGGTTGAAATGATAATGATACTTGGCTACATGTGCCGTGTATTCATCAAAATCTTCCGTCTCAATACTTGGACTGTTTTCCAATGATACCCATCCTAAATTACCGCCTGTGGCTGAAAGAATTTGTCTAACATAACTCATTTTATAGCCTGTACCGCTCATAAAAATATTGTTTGCAAAATGTCCATCTTTCATGTAACCGGTAGTATGATCAATACCTAGATCTTTCCAATTGTCAATTTCAATATTCCAGATACTGATTCCAAAATCTACATTCCAAACAGTATTATTATAATAGTTGACAGGCTTATCCATTGGATTGTACCTTGGTCCTAAGTACAAAAACTCACCATGTCTTGTAATAGAATGAGGCCCAGTGTAATTATCTGCTTTAATATTATAAATCAAGTTATGATGAGCAGTATAATTCTCAGTATCTTCCATGTAGAAAGCCGTGATTTTCTGTTTATTGTACCCTCCATCAGACACAGGTAAGCCATGTACATCGTGTATTTTATTGTATGCAATCTCACTGCCTTTCATATTCAAAGCGTATAAAGTACCTGTGCTTGTGGCTTCAATTGGTCCGGCATCTTCTCCCATTCTCATAGCCCCAAAGAAATCCGAATCTAAAATATCGAACTTCACGTTTTTACGGATTCGGATATGAAAACGTGCTGCATCACCGAAAGTACAGTGTTGTACTTTTATGTTGTCACCAGTGGCATAAATGCCTGAGGTAAAAATTCCCAACCAGCCAAAATCTTCAATCAAACAGTTTTCAAATTGATTATTATTTCCACCTTTCACCGCTATAGCATTTCCCCAAGTATGAGCCACTTGTGTTTTGTTAAAACGATTATCAGAGCTGTTGGAAAGATAAATCCCAGTTTTCTCTGTATTACTGTCTCCATATCCTTTCGATTTCCAAAAAGGATGAAGGTACCTGAAACTACAATTTTCAATAGTTGCTCCCTGCGTATTGACCAACTCAGCATTTCCCGCCATGAAATGAACCCCATTGAGAGTAGTACCAGATGTATTATTAAGTACCAGAACTTTCTCCCGAACTTGAACTTCTATACGTGTTTGAAAAAGATCTTCTTCTTCTTTCGGAAAATAAAACAACTGATTACCTTCTTTGAACCATTCACCAGGAATATCAATCACATTTTTATGCAGAACATATCCCCAGCTGAATTTATGGCGATCATTGGGAATTGCAGCACTTTCTTTCCAAACGCCATTATTATGGGCTGTGAAAGTCACTGCATTGCCAGCGTTTGCTGTAATATTTCCAATGACATAGTTTCTCATTTTTCCTGTTAAACCTCTAAAAATTCCTCCTGTCAAATCTACATCAGGAACAGCAGTTCCTTCCAATGTGGCATAACCGCTTGCATTTTCTCCTTCTTCTTTTCTGACATTACTCAATAAGGCGTATCCACTATTTTCCCCCATAGGGTTCATCATTTCTCCGCTTGTATTGTTCGGATGTCTTGCCATTATTTGTTCAGAACCGTTGGCAAAAAGTTGTGTGAAATCCGTTTCAAATTTCAAACTAGAGACATTCGCCTGATAAACCCCTTCAGCCATACCAGATGCTTTTGTCCATCCATTCACCACTTCAGTTCCAGTTACAAGTACATAATCATTTTGGTAGTTTTTGATTGTCAAATTGCTTTTGTTGACTACCACTTTTTCCCTATAAATTCCTTCATGGATTTCAATAATATCACCATTAGAAGCCTCGGAAATAGCTTCATTGATACTATAGATTTTCCCTTGTTCTTGAGAGGAGGAAGTATCTCCCCAAGGAATTTCATCCGAATAAACATGGTGAGTCGTTTGCCCTTTTGCCATTATAAAGCAAAAGAACAATACAGTTGTGATAATAAATTTCATTTCATAGAATTTCAAAAGTGTTCTTCGTGTTGGTTACTATTCAAGCCATTATGAATTGCTGTAATAGTTTTAAGCAAATATGGGGAGTAGCATCAAATCAAACTTTTGAATACGACAGAATAATTTTGATTTTGAAAAGTCGCTTTTTGTCATAAAAAAGGAAGGGGGGAGGTATAAGCTTTCAAAAGCGGTATGAATAAGGAAATAGGGGAGGAATTAAAGGGCTTTTTGTTTTTGAAGCTCAATAGACTTAATAAAGACCTATTTTACTGTTGTGTGAAAAGTTCTTGATTAATTAGGTTGGAAGTAACTTTCTTTAAAATTTTATCATTAATGAAAATTAATCTTCAGCGAGGTCCCTTAACCATGGAGAAACATAATCCTCACAAAGGATGAAGGTGTCTTGCTCTGAAATGATAAGATTGTCTACTTGATGGTATTGTGTATTGATAGGGATATTTTCCTGTTTATGGTAAAATGTGAACACATCATTTTCTTTTTTCCAAGTACCTTTAATTGTACCATTACTTTGACTACAGCCTTGATAGCTGAAATGGAAGATTCCTTGTTTCATTAAAGTTAGACTTTTACCATAAAAGCCAAAGTTACCGCAGTAAGAAATTAAAACTTGTTCTCTTTGAATACTATTCGATAGAAATAAAAGGATTCCAATAAGGATTGCTAGTAGTGTTATTATCCCTGTCAAACGGATTTGAGTGTTGGCAGGAAGAAGTCGATGCGGTCTTTGTTTGAATTTCATGAATTACGAATAGTTTGATTTGCTGTAAGTACTACTCTGTAAACTAAATTATCGTCAACATTCGCGCAACATTTCTACAAGCTTTGAAGGTCCTACTTTCAACCTTCCTTCTTCTTCATTTTTCCATTGATGAAAAACGAAGCAAAAAATCTAGGCTTAGAAGTCAAAAGCTAAATTTCATTCCACTCGCCTATGAAAAACGAAGCAAAAAATCTAGGCTTAGAAGTCAAAAGCTAAATTTCATTCCACTCGCCTCAATGATTTTAAACTCGCTTTGCTCAAACAAGAAAATCATTTTTTACGGCTCAATCCATGAAATTCTTAACGCTTTTCCCTTCAATGCCAGGGGGGAGTACTACCAGACTATAATGGTAGAAAGCCCACTGGCGCGAATGTTAAGCGTAAGCCTCATTCGTGTCCTTCAGATCATCAGAAATCTCCTGATTTCTAAATACCAAAAATAACGAAAACTTAGTTTACAATGCAGTACTAAGTCAAAAATAAATCATAGTTAATTCTAATTTATTTTTTGTGAGTACAACGCTAAAAAACGTGTTAATAGTGGTTCAATTAAAAATTTTTTGAAGGAAGTAATCGCAAAACAATAAATAGAATTAGTATTAGATAATTTTGAATTTGTACTTATACCTTGAATTACAATTTATGAAAAACTCATAAAAAAAGCACAAGCCTCCGCAAATGCGAGACCTGTGCTACACCGTTTAGTTTATCCAATACTTTTTAGGAAGTTAAAAAATTGATTAGTTAGTTTTACCATTAATGAATATGCGTATGTTGATGTCCATGATGGTGATGATGTGGTAATTCAACCTCGTAATCAAACAGCATATCGCTCATCTGATGATGGTCGGCGATAGCATAATGTTCAAAAAGGGTTTTAACACCTCCTTGATTAATAACCTTAGCAAATACACCATAATCACCGCCATAAGTGGTAGCAGGATTGTTGGGAATCCTTGTAATGGTGTGCACATGATTGTAATCTGCTCCTCCCCCTCCGAGAGCATTCTCAGAATTGTATTCCACCCATAGGTAGGGGTTGTAAATTCTATAGTAAAAAGGAGATGTTGTAGAAGGTTGATCCACTTCATCAATCCATACAAAATAAGTTTCATCTATATTGTTCATTATATCTGTCCACCAAGCATCTGCAAAAGTTGTTTCCATATTGTAAACATACTCCTGCATTACCAAAATTAAATTGGCTTGTGTTTCAGCAGACATATCAGAATATTTTACACCTGTTCCAGCAAAGCCAGAATAATCATAATCTCCTCTATAAGGGTCAACATCTCCTGGAGTGTCGGCTGGTCCTACTTCCATAGCATGGCTACTAGAAGAAACAGCATCTTCGATCTCATTTGAAGTTAATCCATTGTAGAGTGTTAGAGCTAAATCTCTCTCATCTTTGAAGATGTCGAAGTCTGTACCATTGAAAGAAGAAACAGCTGGTTCACCCCCTAAAAATGCCGGAACCATGCTGACATTGTCTCCATGTACAAGGAAGTTGATGGCTAAGTGATGACCGTCTAATTGAAATCCCCATGAACCACTGTTTTCTGGATCACCAAACATGTCAATAGAATAATAATCAGGGCTCCAAGCTTCGGCATTTTCTGTTTCCAAAAGTCCCTCCGCCAGCACCGTGATCTCATCTACTTTCTGATAACCACCATCACTTAAAAACAATTGTAATAAGGTTTTAAATAAAGTCAGTTGTTCTTCAGACAGCTCACCATAAATGATTCCATCTCTTTGAGTGCCATTGGCATTCGGAGTATTGTGCCAAGTATAGAACCTCTCATCATCTAAACAAGTGGAAGCTTCAGAGAGTAATGAAGCGGAAAGAGAATTTCTAAAAGCAAGCATGGCCTGACGCATCGCTTCAATCTCAGCATTTGAGGATTGTGCAACTTCGCCTGCTGTGTCACAATCTGAACTGCTACTTCCTCCGGTATCATCTGTATCGTTATTATTGTTCACATACCCTTCAGGTTGTTCACAAGCAGATTGGGTTACATCAGGGTTACCAAGCCCGTCATTGTCATTATCTTGATACCAAACTGTAGCAGTACAATTATCGTCACTAGTGCTTTCGCACGATCCCAAAAGTAAAGTTCCATAGAAAAAGAGTAAGGCAAAATTTGAAAGTTTCATTAAAATAAAAAGTCTAATAAGAAATAAGCTTTAACTATTCATAGAAGAGCTGATAAAGGTATTTGTACCTATTGTTGGTAATTTTTCTTTGAGTCTTAAAAAGCAGTAGGTGAAATGATCCTTTATTGTTTTTCAAAATTAGTAGGTGAAAATAGAATCTTAAAACTGAAATACAGGAAGGAAAGGTTTTGTCACTTTTTTGAAGTAAGAAGTATCTTTTTGTTGATCACAACAATGCTAATGGTCAAGTTATTAAACTATAAAAAAGGATAATATGCTCAATCTTTGCATAAATAGAATACTTCGTTTAGCTTTGAAGAATTATTCAAAGAATAATAATTAACAAACTATATGCTCTCTAACGCTTACTCTACAAAAAGATTACTGGTATTGCTATTGTTCTATTTCTTTTGCATTGAAACCACTTTCTCACAAAGTTTTTCAGAACAATGGTCAATGGGTGCAAGTGCCGGCACCGGAATTTTATACCGATACAGAGGTGGTAAATATCAACCTGTAAAAAAAGAATTTCCTGATGATGGTTACAATCAAAAACTGATTTACACAGGAATGTTTATTAGTGAATTTTACTTGCAGAAAAACACGATCGGGAACCGAGATTGGGAACACATTTATAATTACCCCAGCATTGGCTTTAAGTTTACTTATGCAGATTATAGTGTTCCTGATGAACTAGGAAAAAGTTATGCAGTAACAACCTACCTCGAATATACTTTATCTAAAAAAAGGAAACATAAGTTTACTTTTTCAGCGGCAACGGGTTTATCGTACATTGAAAAGAAGTTTGATTTAGAAACAAACCCTTTTAATTATGCGATCAGCAATCATTGGAATTTTTGTCTTGATCCTACATTTTCTTATCATAGAACCATTTATGGACAGTGGGACTTTGTCGGTTCATTTGGAATTCGGCATTTGTCAAATGGACACCGATCTGTACCTAATAATGGAATGAATAACTTTGTTTTTACAGTGGGAGTAAGGCATTGCAGTGGTTATGAAAGAAAAACAATAAGCAAAGAAGAACGGAAAAAAGCTCTGGAAGCCTTGCCTAGAAAGCGACCTTGGCACTTTTCTATTGTGGCTTCAAAAGCGGATCGTAAGGTTCTTCAGATAGATAGATCCCATCAAATAAGGTTATTACAGGCTTCTGTATATAAGCAAGTAGGGAATCTTGGAGGTGTAATATTAAATTATGATTATTTTGAGTATACTCAGGATGCTTTGTGGAAAGATTTAAGAGTATTGGATCATCATACTAAAATAAAACCAGAAACAATAGATCCAGTAAAAATGGGTTTAAGTTTAGGTTATGCATTTAATTTTGGGAAAAGTGTAGAGTTTAGTCTTAGTTTAGGGCACTACATTTATGATCCACAGCCAATTGAGGGACAGGTGTACACAAGGTATTCTTTAAGGTATTTTTTATTGAAAAGAATAATTATTCATACTGGTTTAAAAGCAAAAGGTGCCGCCTCAGTGCTTGCTGACTTTGGATTGGGAGTAAGAATATAACATAACGTTTACGATGCTTTGGGTCCTCTTCTTTATGATTGTCTTCAAATTTGATAGTAATATTAGAGTTAATCGGAGTGAAAGATGAGGTGATTTTTAATTCCAAAACACTATTCCTCAAAAGCCTATTCTTATAAAGAAAGGTGTTGCTAGTAACTTGTTGAGAAGTTGAACTATCTAAAAATAATCTAAAATTCTAGGTGATCATTTTTATGTGTAATTACTTTAATGTTATTAGTTATCCAATACTCTTTTAATGTATTAATAAGTAGCTGTAAATCGTTTTCTGAATTAATTGCAAAACCGAATAATAAACCATAGTTATTGGGGTCTTCAGCTGAAAAAGGTTCCAAGAACAAATTACCATAAATCATTTTTCTCATTACGAAAACACTTCCAGAATCAAATTTATATTCTACAAGGAACTTAGAACTAGTATAACTATTTGGGAAATGAACTATAAATTCTCCTTTCTTATTATCTTCAAGAAAGTCGTACAAATGAGAGAGGCTTCCAAGTAACATAGTTGTCATAAGGGTACTTTTTTCTTTTTCATTTGCTGGTACAAAAACACCTTTACTGAAATTCTTAAAACTTAATAAATGTCCCACTTCTTTTTCTGAAGTAGAAATCACCAAATTGTACTTTTGTGTAAATTTTTTTATTTCTCTTTTCTTAAATTGACCGTAAATATTATTTGTTAAAATTAATTGACTAATTAGTAATACTATAGTAAATAGTTTGCTTGTAAATTTTTTTATTTCTCTTTTCTTAAATTGACCGTAAATATTATTTGTTAAAATTAATTGACTAATTAGTAATACTATAGTAAATAGTTTGCTCATATCTATTATTAAATTCTTGTTATCTGATTTAGTGTAGAAAGATTCTTAGTGCGAATATCTATTTTTTTATTACAAAATAAAATAGCCCACAAGTTTTCACTTATGGGCCATTCCAATTTTATATTAAGAACCGACATTAAGGGATCTTGTCCGCCTCAATTTCTTTTGCGTATTGAGAAGGAAGAACTCCAAATTCTTTCTTAAAGCAGTTTCTAAAATATTTCAAGTCATTGAACCCAACTTCATACGTTACACCACTGACGCTAAATCTGCCAAGTTTTAGCATTTGTGCTGCTCGTTTCAGTCTAATATTTCTGATAAAGCCTTTGGCGGTCTGACCAGTGAGGGCTTTTAATTTCTGATTCAAACGAAGTGGCGTGGCACCATATTCTAGTGCCAGTTTTTCTACGGTGAATTCAGAATCTGAGATGTTTTCTTCTACAATTTCAACCAATCTATTCAAGAATTTCTCATCAATTGTAGTAAAGGTAATTTCACTTGGCTGAATGTCAACATCTACTCTGAAGCGTTTTTGTTGATTACGGCGGTTTTCGATGATGGTGAAGATTCTTGCCAGTAAAACATCCGAGTTGAATGGTTTTGTGACATAGGCATCGACTCCATATTCATAACCTTTCAGCTTGCTTTCTTCTGATTTTTTAGCCGTTAATAGAATGATTGGTAAGTGACAGATTTGATTGTCTTCACGTACTTTCTTTGTGAATTCATAACCGTCCATTACCGGCATCATTATATCTGATAGGATTAGGTTCGGCATTACTTCTTTGGCTAATTCTAATCCTTTCGAACCATTTTCTGCTAAGAAAACATCATAATTGTCTTTTAGAAGATCTTTCAGTAACTCTCTGATCGAAAGGTTATCATCAATCACTAAAATTTTTGCTTTAGTAGAAGTCTCTAAATATTCTTCGTCTTCAATTAATGATTTTGTTTCTTCCACAGGAGTTTCTTCAATGTACTCACCTTCATAAGCGTCATCATCAATAGGGAAGGACAAGAAGAAAGTAGTACCTTTGTTCAATTCACTTTCGAGTGTAATATCACCGTGGTGTAGGTCCACCAAACTCTTTGTGAAAGCAAGACCAATTCCTGTGCCTCTATGACGTGCTCTTTTTAAGTTATCCACTTGATAGAAACGTTCAAATAAGTGCTGTTGCCTTTCTTTCGGAATACCAATGCCCGTATCCTGTAAAGTGATTACAATACGTCCATTTTCCTGTTTGATACTCAAATTGATTTCTCCTTCAGTGGTGAATTTGAAAGCATTTGAAAGCAAGTTATAAAGTATCTTTTCCATCTTGTCTGAATCAATCAGACCATGGATATTGTCTTCCGTTTTATGGAAAGTATATGTTATGTTGGTTTGTTCAGAAAACTCCTTGAAAGAAAAATAAATCTGTTCAATAAACGTATTCCAATTTCCTCTGGTCAAGTTAAGTTTCATTTTTCCTTGTTCCACCTTTCTGAAATCCAACAGTTGATTGACTAAACGCATCAAGTGCTGAATATTCTTATGGATCAATTGGTAAGATTTGTCTCTTTCATACTCAGAAAGCTCTTTGCCTTTTTTGATCAATTGCTCTATTGGAGTATTGATTAATGTCAGTGGAGTACGCAACTCATGAGAGATGTTGGTAAAGAACTGCATTTTCAATTGACTTAAATCTTCCAGTTTTTCATTTTCAAACTTCACCATTTCCAGCTGAGATTTTTTTCTTGCTGTGATGATAGTAAATCTTGAGAAGAAATACACAAGACCAACAAAAACTACAAAGTACATCATTTTAGCCCACCAAGTCATCCACCATGGAGGAAGAATAGTGATCTTCAAGTCTATAGGATCTGATTTCCAAATGTTATCACCATTAGAAGCCTTAACCATTAAGGTATATTCTCCTGGATAGAGGTTAGTATATTTCGCTTCTCTTTGCATGGCGTCTGCCGTGATCCAGCTTTTATCCAAACCAACTAGTTTGTATTTATAGCTGTTCTTGTTAGGTGAAGCATAATGAAGGTAAGCAAACTTTACAGAGAAGCTATTCTGATTAGCATCCAAAGTAATGGATTTTGTAAATCGGATGGATTTCTGTAAAATATCGTTATCCTCATCAACAGGGTTGATGACATTATTAAGAATCTTCAATTCTGTAAATACTAAATCTGCGTTAGTGATATCATCTACGATTTCATGAGGATTGAAAACATTGATGCCATTTACACCGCCAAACACCAACTCTCCACTTTTACGTTTGCAGGCCGTCAATTCACCAAACTCATCATCCTGAAGACCATCACTTACATCAAAGTTTTTAATCATTCTACTTTTGATATTGATCTTACTGATTCCTTTGTTGCTCGACACCCAAACATTGCCATAATTATCTTCTAAAATGGCTTTGATGGCATTATTCGGAAGTCCTTCATTGACCGTTATACGTTCAAATTTTATGTTATTGATATCATAATTGGCCTCCACGATATTCAATCCACCACCTAAAGTTCCTACCCAGATTTCTCCACTGGTGGTCTCGTAGATAGGAAGTACATAGTTATGGCTTAGTGATGTATCGTCGTCATCGTCACTGATAAAAAGTTTAAACTCAGGAATATTATTATCTTTTTCCTCTTTAGGAATAATGATTAACCCCTGATTACTACCTACCCACAAGTTACCTTTACTGTCTATTAATAGACTTCTGATGACTTCAAAAGGGTCTTTATATTCTTCCGTTTGCTGAATATCAATTTTATTCCAAAGAATAGAATTATCTTTCTGCAATGTACCTCTTGTCAATCCTCCGCCATATGATGCCAGCCAAATGGTAGAGTCACCGTCTGTTTCAATAGAGAAAACAGAATTACGAAGGTTGGCAGGGTGGAAAGATGAACTGTCCCATAAACGTTTTTCAAGTAAGTGGGCTTTATCGATGGGAATGGCCAAGGAACGAAGCGGATAACCTACACCAAAAATTAATTGATTGTTCCATTCCTCAATGTCATACACCATATTTTGCCCTCTTACACCATTGGCTACATTGATTTTTTTGAATTCCGTTGAATTAGGTTCCAAATAATTTAAGCCATCTCCTTCAGTACCTACCCAAAGCCTTCCATAAGAGTCTTCAAAAACAGATCTCACTTTATTATACGATAAACTGCTTTGGTCTCTCTCTTTTTTAATGTGTTGGAACTTCTTTCTTTTCGGGTTGTACTTTTTTATACCGCCACCGTTGGTACCAATCCAAACAATACCCGTTTTGTCTTCATAAATAGTGTGGATGATATTGGTATTTAGGTATTCATCTTTGTCATAATGCTCCAAAACCACAAGGTTCTCTTTTGGTTTGTTGAATTTCATTCTGAAAAGACCTTGTCTTGTACCTGCCCATATATTATTGTGATTATCACATAACAAAACATCGCTACGCAATTCAGATAATTTTTTGAAATGAAAATCTTCTGGGTTGTCACCATCTCTTGTGACCTCATAGATGCCATTATAGTAGGCAATGATCAGAGCATTATCACTTTCAGAAAAACACAAAATACCATTATTCTTACTTGCTGTATTAGGGTAGCTTTTAAAAGTACCATAGTCTTTAGTACCTGTAGGAGGGATAAACTTCTGTAAACCTTTCAGTGTTCCAATCCACATTGTACCTTCAGCATCTATGTAAATATCACGAATATGATCCTCTAAAAGACTCTCTTTGTTGTGTGGATTCGCCTGATATTTATTGACTTCAATCTGATCTTGATTTAAATATTTTTTCTGAACGCAGTTCAATCCTTTAGAATTACCAAACCACAGGTTACCCTGAGCATCCAGTACCATTCTGTTCGCATTATTTTTAGTAAATAGCTTTGGCGTTTCTTTAGAGTTCATGAAAGATGTAAATTCTTCTGTCTCTACGTTGAACCTGCAAATACCTGCATCGGCCGTTCCTAGCCATAAATTGCCAAAATGATCTTCAACAATTCTATTAATGATATTGGAGGGGATATTATGGGTGTTTTTTCTATAATCTTTGAATTCATACCCATCAAAACTACTGAAACCATCATTAGTACCAATCCATAGTAAACCCTGACTGTCTTGATAAAGGCAATTAATATCATTTTGCGACAATCCATGTCGGGTGGTGTAATGATTGAAGATTAAATCTTTAGTGTCAGCATAACAGGTTACGCTCAGCAATAAAAATGCGAAGAGTAAATGGTGTAGTAATAATTTCATCCTATAAATTCAATTTCATTAAAAAAGTATCTCTATCACCGAGATGTGTCGTTCTGTTAGTGCAATAAGGGGACTTTAGGAGTTCCTCCCCCTTAAAATGAATATCAAATAAGCTACTTAAACTGTTTTTTGCAAAAATACCCCACTTTATTTGTTGCAAAACCCTCTCTTTTGGTAAATTAAAAAACACCCCGCTTCCTTAAACTGCATAATTTAAGAAAGGGGGTGTTTTGAATTTGTTGAAACAAATAATTTAAATTCAGTAGAAAATTATAGAGTTTGATTATAGATTGTCATCCAAATTCAGCTTGTAATCATGAGCACCTTCGGCAAAGTTACTTTTGTAAACATCTGTGCCTGTTCCCCATTTTTTCCAGTTTACTTCCACTCGGTTATCCCCAATTACAATATTGATTAATTTCTCTTTCATTTGCTGTGCAATCTTCTGATATTTTTTATTGAAGGCAAGGTTATTAACCTCGTTGGGATCCTTCTTCATATCGTATAAACAAGGGTCTAAATCTTTATAGCTGGCTGTAGTGGCCCATTCCATATCTTTACCTCTTACCTTGTTAGGCCTTGTTTGAATAGAGAACATAAAACGTTCAGTTCTGATAAATGCTCTTGGGCCAGTAACAGCGTGGCTTTCCCCAATGATATAATCTCTTTTTGGAGCTTCCTCAGCTACAACTTTCGCCATATCCAACCCGTCAAGATAATTGAATTCATCACTATTAATAGCAGCACCTCCCGCTGCCAAGATCGTCGGCGCTACGTCTACAAACTCAGTGAAATCTCTTACCACTTTTCCTTTAGGGAATTTCTTTTTGTCAGAAGATACAACTATGATAGGGTTGTGTACATCAATGTCCCATGGAGAGAACTTAGACACAGAACCATGCTCATTCAGTTTCCAACCGTGATCACCACATACATAAACGATCAACCATTCTTGATTTTTGCTTTCGCTGTATTCAATAAAAGCATCAACAGCTTCACCAATCAATCGGTCACCATAAGCACAGAAAGCATAATAATCCTGTACCATCTTTAGTTTTTCCTCTTTTGTGAAATGATCCGAATACCCTCTTCCTACTTGTTTTTTAAGCTGTTTAGGCATCTTATCCATTTCATTTGGATCTAATTCAGGAATATCATAATCATACTTCTGGAAACGCTCTCTATAATCTTTTGGAGGTAAAACAGGTGTATGAGGAAAATCAAAACCGATATGGCAGAAAAGAGGTTTTGAATCATCAATACCATCAAATGTTCTGCTACCTATAGTATAAGTTGGTTCCTTGTTTTCTAAATATTCTTTGAAGATACTAGCATAGTAACCGTCACGAGTTTTTCCAGCAGGCTGTGAACTTACACCCGAAAGAATACCGCCAGAGAAAGGAGTTTGAGGTCCTTTTTTCTCATTATAATGTCTTAAGAGATCATATTTATCATAAGCTTTTTGAGCAGAACCTTTATATTCTGGCTTCATTGCTTCGAGCTCTTTAGAAATGTAGATTTTGTCACCATTTTCATCCACAAAGAATTCTAAGTTTTTGATAGGTTTTTCTAACTTTTCACCTTCTACTTTAGCGGCCCATTCTTTACCATAATCCGTAAAACCATCTTTATGTAATTGTTTGAAGTCAATATCAGTTTCATAGATCTTATGGCCTTTTGTTTTACCATTTTTCATCAATTCTTTGATTCTAACCCCAAGCTTACCAATATGTACCGTTTGATACCCCAAAGCTTTCATTTGCTCTGGCAAAGTAGGTTTGAAATGTTCTAAAGAGTTATTATAATATTCAAATTCATATACTCCCGAACGGAAAGGATACCTTCCTAAATGCATTGATGTTCTAGAAGGAGCACAACCTGCTGCCTGACAGTAGGTGTTGATAAAAGTAGTTCCCATTGAAGCCAAACGGTCCACATTTGGAGATTCAACATACCCTAACTTACTGTTTTTCTTACCTGTAAGCATTTTGTTGAAAGCCTGCACAGAGTCGTGTCTTTGGTCATCAGTCAAAAGCCAAAGGACGTTGGGCTTTTTTTGTTGTGCCATGGCTAAGTTGCCAAAACACAAGCAGAGAACCATGAAAGAGTAAAAAGCTGTCTTTTTCATTTCATTGTTAAGTTTTAAAAAAGTGAACTGTACAAATCAACAGATGATGAAGTAGTCACATCTTATACCATTAAGTATTAAGACCTTAATAAAGATAGTTCATGTATTGATTTGCTTGAGTACCGTAGTCACGTACTCTTTATATTTAATGAAAGCAAGTTAGATTACTTAATTCAGATCCTTAGCCAAAAATAAAGTATAAGTAGTGGGGGATATTGGAAGGGGGGAATTTAAATGTTAGAGAACCTTAAAAAAAAATTAATGTAAATAAATGTTTTTTTTACGAATAATCACCTAATTTTGATAGAGATAGAAGGGGTAGTTCTTTTTTCAATTTACCATTTTTTAACTAGATGATCTCTCCCCCTATTTTTTAAACGTAAAATACGCACTTTTATATGAAAATGATTACTACAAGCACGTTTTTGAAGAGTATAACTATCCGTAAGTTGCTGTATAGTGAGGTTCTTTTAAAAGGGTATGATTTATTATGATAATCCCCTCATTCCTCTAAAATCCTTTAAATACAGATTTATTTATCCCCCTATTTATGAACAATTTGTTTTAAAGAATTTTAAAAGACCAAACTAATTTTGATGTATGAAATGAATGTTCAACTTATTACACAAAAGCAGACTATGTGGAAATGTGTTAAACTGTCGTTTAGTCTCCATAAGGTATTGATCTTATTTCTTATGGTAGGTGCTATGCTTTCAGTAGAGGCTTATGGCCAGAAAAAGAAAAATGTTATTACAGGTAAAGTTTTAGATGAAAATGGATATCCTTTGCCTGGAGTAAATGTCGTTATTGAGGGAACAACACAAGGTAGTGTGACCAACTTTGAAGGAATTTATAAACTTATTGTTCCAAACAAGCAAACAGTTTTAAGATTCTCTTCAATTGGCTATCGCGACCAACCAATCAAAGTAGGAGATCGCATTGTGATCAATGTCAACATGGAATTGGATGTGAAAGCATTGGATGAAATTGTTGTAATTGGTTATGGTGAGCAAAAGAAAAAGGAAGTAACCGGAGCCGTAGGAAGAATGGACGGCGAGGAATTACTTAAAAATGCCACTTCTGACATGGCAAGTGCCTTGCAAGGGCAGATTGCTGGTGTAAACGTTCAGGCTTCATCAGGTCAGCCAGGTGCGGCGGCCAATATTATGATTCGTGGTCTGAGTTCAGTGACCGGTTCTAGTACACCTTTATATGTTGTGGATGGTGTTCCGTTTGACGGCGATCCGGGATTATCACCCAATGAAATTGAAACAATTGACGTATTAAAAGATGCGGCTTCTGCAGCGGTATACGGTACAAGAGGTGCAGCAGGTGTAATCCTTATCACAACTAAACAAGGTGAAGAAGGACAAATGAAAATCAACTTTGATGGCTACTATGGTATTCAAAAAATTACTTCGGGTGTTCATACTATGAACTTTGAAGAATACATGTACGCTGAAAATCTTAAGTTGAGAAACTTATTTCCAGATAACAGTAAGGAAAACTTCTGGACACCTCTTCAAGAAAATGCATCTTCTTTTACAAGAGATACTAATATGTCTGATGTCATTTTGATTGATAATGCACCAGTTCAAAACTACAGCTTAACGGCAACAGGTGGTCAAAAAGGATTCAGATATAATATTACAGGTAACTATTTTTCTCAAGATGGTTCTGTAATTAACTCTGGTTTTGAACGATTGAGTATACGTTCAAACTCGGTGTATAAGAAGAAGAAATTTACTTTTTCAACAAACTTTTCTTTGAAAAGAGAAGAGAGAAAATATGTTCCAGTTACTTTATTAACAGATGCCTATAGATACAAACCTTACCAACAAGAAATCGACCCGAACGAAACAACTACAAATATTGACGATGACAATGACAACAACGTTCAAAATTTAGCTTTTATTCAAACTAGGTTACAACGTGATGATTCAAGTGTTTCTAATCAAGCGAACTACAACTTCAAGTTGGATTATGCTGTGATGAAAGGCTTAAAATTGTCGACTCGTTTTGGTGGTAGTGTGACGGAAGATACTCGTACTTTAATTGAGCCAATTATTCAAGCTTACAACAGACAAGGTGAATTGGTATCGATCAATAACTACAGATCAGGTGTAAGACAGACAAGTGGCAGTAGAGATAACTGGTCTTGGGAATCTACGGCAAATTATACGAAACAGATCAAAGGCCACAACTTTAAATTATTAGGTGTGTTCTCTTTAGAAAGCTATAATTACAACTCTTTCTTTGGATCTAGAAAAGATTTGATCAGTAATGAGGTAACTGTGATTGATGGTGCAACTTCTGATAACTTGGCAGGCAACCAAACAGGCTACTTGCAAAACAGAACGAACAACTTAGTGGGTATGTTAGGTAGATTCCAATACAACTACAAAGGACGTTACTTATTGAGTGCATCAGTGAGAAGAGATGGTTCATCTAGATTTGCAGAAGATTATCGTTGGGGTCTTTTCCCATCCGTTTCAGTAGGTTGGAACGTAGCGGAGGAGAAGTTCTGGCAAAATAGTGTTGGTGAAACTGTAAACACTTTCAAGTTTAGAGGTTCTTATGGTACTACAGGTAACCAAAACTTCTTAGATTACAGCAATGTAGCCAATATCACATTATACAAAGATGCAGTATTTGGTACAGGTGGCACAGAAAACTTAAGTTCAGGTGCTTCTCAAGTGGACTTTGCCAACGCAAATATCCAATGGGAAACTACAGTACAAACTAACATTGGTGTTGATTTAGGATTCTTCGATAACAAATTGACAGTAACTGCAGATGTTTATAATACTGACAAGGAAGACATGTTATTCCCAGTATTGATCCCTTCATCTACAGGTGGTGGTTTAACGCCTCAAGTAGTATTGAACGTGGGTAATATGAACAACAAGGGTATGGAATTTTCTGCCAATTATAAGCATGTAAGTAAGAAAGGATTCAGCTGGAACGTAGGTGCAACTTATTCTAAAAACCAGAATAAGATCACTAAAATGGCCGGTACGAACAAAGAGTCTTACATGAAAGGTAGTGAAGCGATCACACTTGGTAGTAATCATGCTGATAAATTGTCTGTCTTGAAAGAAGGTTATGAAGCAGGCGCTTTCTTCTTGATTCAATCAGATGGAATTTTAAGAACACAACAGGAAGTTGATGAGTACAACGAGAAGTTCAATGTAGGTGCCAAGTTAGGTGATTTACGTTTAGTAGATCAACCAACAGTTGATACTACAGGAGATGGCATTCCTGACTCTGGTGATGGTATCATTGATGACCAAGATAGAGTGTATATGGGTAGTGGTATGCCTGACTACGAGCTAGGTTTGAACTTAGGTGGTTCTTTTAAAGGATTTGACCTTTCAGTACAATTCTATGCGGCAATTGGTGGTGAAGTAATCAACGGTAATAAGGCTTATGCATATCAGCAAGGTGTTCATAAAGACATGGTATACCAATGGTCTGAAGCTAACTTTGATTCCAACATTCCAGCAAATAGAGGTGGTAATCACGCCAACTATAGAGGTCGTAATGATATCTACTTAGAGGATGGTTCATTTGTTCGTTTACGTAACGTAACATTAGGTTACCAGCTTCCAAATACACTAACAAAGAAAATGGGAATCAATAAATTGAGATTCTATGCAACTGCTATCAATCCATTGACATTTACAAATTACACAGGTTATGATCCTGAAGTAGGTAACAATGGTTTGAGTACAAGAGGTATTGACAAAGGTACTTACCCTGTAACTGCTTCGTATCGTTTCGGTTTACAATTTGGATTCTAATCAGTATTAAAGCAATGAAAAATAAATTATATAAAGTTATATTAGGTGGCTTGTTGGCCTCAACAATGTGGTCTTGCTCAAGCTTTTTGGAAGAGAAAAACCCTAATGCACTAAACTCAGACGACTTCGGCAGTAATCCTGAACAATTGAATTCAAGTCTAACTGCAGTTTACAGTACTTTCAAAGAGAAAAACTTATTGGCAATTTCCAATGAGGTAAGACGAGATGACATGTGTTTTGTGGGAACACAGGTTGCTCCTCTAACAGGTGATGAATTCTATCATAAGACGTACAACTCTTCAACGGGTATTATTGCAGAAAGATGGGCACGTATTTATAAAGGTATTTTTAGAACGAACCAAGTAATTGCGAATTATTATAAAGTCTATCCAGAAGAAGAAGAGATGGATGCTAATGGTGAGGAAATTGTAATTACAGAAGAAAATACTCACCGTTATATACTAGCTCAAGCTCGTTTTTTTAGAGGTCTGTTCCACTTCTGGGCTTACAACTCTTTTAACGAAGGAAGAGTAGTGAAATACGATTTTGTTCCAACAGCAGAAGAGGATTTCTACCAAGCTCCTTTAGAGCCAGCAGAAATGAGAGAGTTCTTCAGAGGAGAATTAGAGTTTGCCATGAAAAATTTACCTATCTCTTGGGAGTCTCAGCATTTAGGTAGAGTAACAGCGGGTGCAGCTTCAGCACTTTTAGGTAAAAGTTACCTTTATGAAGGAGATTATGAAAACGCCGCACTTTATTTGAAAGATGTAATTGATAATTATGGTTATGCATTGACTACTGATTTTCTTGATAACTTCAGAGAAGAAACAGAGTTTAATTCAGAGTCAATCTTAGAGATTAATTATTCAAGTAACTTCAATACAGAGTTTAATATCAATGATGATGCATCTACTTCCAATGATATCGTAAAATCATTTGTGACAAGAACATTTGGAGGTTGGGGTACATTACAGCCATCTTATTGGTTGGCATTAGCGTACAAAACAGACCCAATGGATCCTACAGACGCAAGAAACTACTACGTAGATGAGGATGGTGTTGAAAAATTAAAGCCTTATTCTCTAAGAGCATCTAACTCAGTAGTGATGATTGATGATATTGTTCCTTACTATCAAAGCTTGCCTTATACTTACGGAAATGGACTTTTCAATCAGAAACAAGCTTATTTCAAGAAGTATTCTAGATGGGAGACGAGAACTACTGAATTAGGAGATGACAATATTGCTCGTTCAGGTCTGAATATTACGGTCATCCGTTTAGCTGATGTTTATTTAATGTATGCTGAAGCAATGATTAAAGGAGGTTCTGATGCGGCAGGAATTGCTGAGGCATTGAAATATATCAATAAAGTACGTTACCGTTCAGCATTGGAATTGATTGGACCTTCATCAACAAGTGATTATGCAACATCTCAGCACAATGAGAAAACATATACAGCACAGGAATTAATGGAACACCTAATGTATGTTGAGCGTCCATTAGAATTATCAGTAGAAGGCAATTCAATCCGTTGGTTTGACTTGAGAAGATGGGGTGTTTTGGAAGAGCGTTTTGAAGATCTTGCACAACGTAAGTACCACGTGGATAAGTTTGTGACTCCAGACAATAAAAACATTTGGGCCTCAGTACTTTTTGAAGGTGACCATCCTGATGAAGCGAAACAACACTTGAACAGAAATGAGTTCAGTACTTCTGCAACGAATTATATTAAGTCATTGCATGATTACTTCCCAATACCAAGTGTTGAGGCAGCGTCAAATCCATACCTTAATTAATAATAAATAAGTACACAGGCAAGGCAAACCTATTTGTACTGTCTGTGTACTCATTACTTATCAATTTTTTGAAAGAAATGAAAAGATTACAATATATAATAAGTGCGCTTACATTATTACTTTGCTTGAATGCATGTAGTAATAAAGAGTATGAAGAGCCTAATGAGTTCTCGGATGCCATGTGGTACACGAGTATGTCTAACACTAACTTCAGCTACAATGACACAATGAAAGTAGGTTTAAACTCTTTTGTTGCATTTTCAGACTTGTCAAGAGGAGCAGTGGATCATGGTTGGACTATTCCAACAGGTGCCAACTTTTTAGAAGGTACAATTGAGAATACTGTTGTTGATTATACGCCATACATTGTCAACGAAGGAGAAACTTATTCTGAAGAAAAAACAATCAGTGTGTTATTTACAGAAGCATCCGGTAAGACTGCATCTGGTGAAGATTCTGTTTTTATTGTAAACCTTTACAACACATTTAGAGACTCTGTGTCTTTTGCAGGTATTGATACCATGGAGGCTGTTTTTGAAAATAACCTTTGGGTAATGGACAGAGATTTCTATGTGAAAGTATATGATACCATCACAGTTGAGATTGAGATTTATAGAGAGAATGGTGAGCAATTGGAGAATATCATGGATAGTACTACTACTTATGATATTGAATTCGGTGAGAAATTGATTTTCAAAGATGTGACAACAAAAGGTGAACCTGATGCACGTTTATGGAAAATTGGTGGTGAAGAGTTTAAAGATCAGGAAGTGGAGTACACAACAACGAAGTTGGGTAATCTAAGTGTAACTATGACTTCGAAAAGAGAAGATCAAAACTTGCCTAACACATCTAAGTTCTTCAATTTACCTGCTAAAATCAACGTGATTGCCTCTACAAAACCATTTGAGTTATCTGGTGAAGTAGAAGAGTTAGAAGATCAGACATTGAAACTAGCTTACAATGGTTTCTTCAAATCATTTACAAGTGCGGCAGGTAAAGACGCATTCTCTGTAACTGTAAATGGCACAGACGCAACGATTTCTTCTGTGGTAAGAAATGAAAGTAACTTTGCTGAAATCAATATCAAATTGGATGAAACAATTTACAGCAACGATGAAGTGATTGTAACGTATAAAGGAGGTTTAGAAGCAACAGATGGTAGATCAAGCTCTGGATTCACAAAAACTGTACAGATGCACAAAACACTTCTTATTGAGCCTCACGTTCCTTCATTAGAAGGGGATCAATATGTTCCAGCTACTACAACAGTTGATAATGCTGAAAACACAACATATGAAGAAAGAGTAGTAGATGGCCATAAAGTGATGTATATGGTAAAAACTTCTGGACCTCTTCAATTGGATGGTAAAGGCCTAAGATTTGACCTTAAAAATGGTGTTAAGTATAAGATTACTTTTAAGTTATGGTCAGAAGTTAATGCTAAAGGTTTCAAAATATTCCTTGCGGAAGATTCATGGTGGAGTGATCCAAATGTAGTCTTCAATACAAATGAGTTTGAAGGCAGACAATTAAATCAGTGGGAGGAATATGAGTTCGTTTATGAAAAAACAACTGCTGATAAATTTGGGGCTTACTTTATTTTGCAGTTGGGCAACAACGGTCCATACAGCATCAGAGATTTAAGTCTTGAAGTTTACGATGATCGACCTGAATAGTTCTAGCCTGAACTTTGAATCATAAAAAAATGAACAACTGGTGAATACTGGTTGTTCATTTTTTTCTGAAAACTATTATAGCCCTTCTTTTCATTTGATGTTCTAATTGATATTTGTATTATTAAATAAAAAACTTCTATTTTATGGTTTGAAACTATTAAAGCAATCTGTTTTTGTATATGTACTCTAAAAATATATTCCTGATTTTATTCCTATTTTTTGTTCAATTTAGTTGTAAGAAAGCTAACCAAAATCAATTTACCACTCTAGAATGTAATCCTGAACCATTACCGCTATACGATAGTATTGTCGGGACTATTATGGATGATCATGGAATTCCACTAAGAGATACTTTATTGGACCTAATTGAACGTAAAACAACAGTATTTCAGCCTTGTAGAGAGATGATTTATCAAACCAAGTTCAGTGATAAAAACAATGAGATTATTTCGAGTGGTAGGATAAAAATGATGGCTACGGGCCGAAAATGGAAGTTTCAACCTGAAAAACAAGTGGAGGTTGCACTTCAATATGAATACACAGCCGAGGATTATGAAAAATGTAAGGAGCATCAACTCAATACAAAATTAGGTTTTGATCACTGGATTAATGAAGCTACAGAAGGAGTAATTGAAAATGTAGAAAAAGTATGGATGCACCCTTTTAGGTTCAATCAATATACATTTACAGAAGTAGCGCCTTTTCCAGAAGTTATTTTTCCTTTAAGTATAGGGAAATCTTGGACTGGGCGATTGTCGCTTCAAGAAGGTTGGGGTGATTGGGAAAATTCATCTGGATCATTCAAATATAAGGTGGTTGCCAGAGAAAATATAGGAACAAAATATGCCGAAATACAAAATTGCTGGAAGATTGAAAGTAAGGCTACGTACTCTTTTGGAGAATCAAAACTGAACTATTGGTTTCATGAAGAATTAGGTTTTGTGAAATTCGAGTATTTAAATTATGGTCATCAAAAGCTGATGATTGAATTAGCAGAAGTACATTAATATGAAAACAATCAAATTTTTAATTTACATTGGTATTTCATGGTTTAGTATACATGAGTTATACACCATATTTGACGGGATATTTTCACAGCCTCAAAAAAGTGAATTTGCCATAATTTTTGGTAATACTGTAAACGAAGACGGGACATTGTCTAGACGTTTGGAGGAGAGAGTGAAGAAAGGATTAGAATTATATAAATCAAATACAGTAGAAAAGCTTTTTGTAAGTGGTGGATTGGGAAAAGAGGGACATTATGAAGGGCAGAAAATGGCGGAGTACTTGATCCATAAAGGTGTTCCTGCCAATGCTATTTTTATAGATGATGAAGGAAATACTTCTTGGCTGACAGCATTAAACTTTAAAAAACAATTTCCCAACTGTAAATCAGTAGTGGTAGTTTCACAATTCTATCACATTACCAGATCAAAATTAGCGTTTCGAAAAATAGATATAGATCAAGTGTCAGGAGCAAGTCCGAATTATTTTGAGTGGAGAGATTTGTATGGTTTGTTCAGGGAATTTTTTGGTTTTTATAAATATTACTTCATTCTCAGTTTTGATCATTAAATAGGTTATTCATCAAGTGAAATAAATCTTTTTATAGCGTATATATATTATAGCGTGTTGTTTATGTGGTAGATAACTATTTCCTTTTATAGGAGACCTAATTTTCAGTTGGCATAATTGCACTGTGTTACAGTAAATAATGTTCTAAAAATTAACATTAATTATGATAAATGATTAGTTAATAGAGTTGAATGTATCTAATTAGCAAGAGTACTATAACTAATTAAAACCAATTACCTTAGCTAATTAAAGGTGATTAAAACACTTTATCTAATGAGAAAACTAATAACTTCAATTCTATCCATTTGTATTATGCTGTCTTCTTGTACAAATGAAGACAAACCGGAACCTCAGCTTGAAGGAAATTTTAAACTCAATCTCTCTATCCTAGATGAAACCATTGTGGAAAAATCTAATGAGAGAATCTCAAGCGTATCAATCGATGACCTGCTGATCAGCATATATTCTGATGATTCAACAGCTGTGATTGAAGATGTTCCTTACAAGGATATGAGTAATGGAATTTTACTAAGTGAAGGCTTTTACAAAGTAGAAGTCAATTATGGAACACCAAATGATTTCGTATTTGATAATCCTGTCTATTACGGAGAATCAACTTTTGAGGTTCTTCCAGGCCAAATTTCGCAAGTAAATGTCTCTGTATCTCTTGTGAATGCAAAGATTAAAATTGTATTTTCAGATACTCTTCAAAGTTTATATCCTGATATAAATGTCACAGTTCGTGCAGATACAATTCATTCAGTTGTTATTGATAAGGATGTTGATCAAATATTATATGTACTTCCACAACATATATATTTAGATGTAAATTATGAGACTGACCCAGAAGAAAACTGGTTGACGTTTCAGATTCCTAATGTAAGAAAGAATGACTTTTACCGTGTTACTTTTTCAGCAGTTAATCAAGGTGGTAAATTCAGTTTAATTATTGAGGAAGAAAACATTATTGACCTCGATTTTAATGTTCCTGTTCAAGATGGATACATTTTACCAGTAAGTCCCGGAAGTGGTGACGATTCAACTTCGGTTGTTTTCCCTGATCATGTTGCACTAACTACGCAAGTAGGCTTTGATAATTTTGTTGAATTAGGAATTACTAAAATTGAAGGAAGTCTGAGTATCAATACTGATGAAATTACAGATATAAGTAGGTTATCAACTTTAAGAGAGGTAACTGGCCATGTATATTTAACAGGTCTTTCAAGTATTGTGAATTTAGATGGTTTTAGAAATCTGAAAAAAATTGGTGGTGACCTTCGTGTATATGGTCAATTCCAGACAAAACTTGATGCCTTTTTGAACTTTGCAGCTTTAGACTCTGTAAAAGGAGATCTTTACATAGCAAATCTTCCAGTAGAAGCAGAAAGCTTTGGTTTTTTATCTAATTTGAAATATGTAGGAGGAGACTTTGAAATTAGATCCTGCTATTTTCTATCATCCTTAACTGGTTTTGATGATTTAGATACAATTGAAGGTGATATAAATTTTGAAAATAATAAGCTTTTATCTGATTATTGTGATTTTGATCCTAATATTCTAATTAAAAATAGAGGTAGTTTTGCTTGTAGGAGTAATAAATATAATCCTTCAAGAACTTCTCTCGAAAATGGATTATGTAGGCAGTAAGTAATCATATTATTAAAATAAAAAGTCATCTTTACCTTATACAATGACGATAAGGTGAAGATGACTTTTTTATGAATAATACAATCTGAGACTACTTCAAAATCAATTTCTGAGTCTTATTGTAATCTCCTCTTTTTTGTACAAACTCCTCCATCAACTGCTTTACCAATTCAGGGTTTTGAGAAGCAATGTCATTTTGCTGGAAAGGATCTTCCTTCAGGTTATAAAGTGAAATTTCCTCGTTATTACCCAGCTCAATATTGACTTTCTTGTTAATCTTGGGCCCTTTGTAAGCTGGAATTAAAATATAATCACCTTTGCGGTAAGAAGTCCTTGTTGTTGCTTCAAGAATGATCGAAGACCTACCTTCTTTACTTTCTCCTAATAAAGCAGGAAGAACATCTTGAGAATCACCCGTTCTTTCTTCACTGCCTACTAGTGATGCTAATGAACTGAATAAATCCAATTGGCTCACTAGAGCATCAGATTTACCACTTTTGATTCTACCTTTCCAGTAAGTGATAAATGGAACGTGAGTACCGGCATCATATAAAGAGTATTTTCCACCTCGTAATCCACCGCTAGGGCTATGATCACCTAATAGTTCAACTGCTTTATCATAGTAACCGTCATTCAATACAGGTCCGTTGTCTGAAGAGAAAATGATCATTGTGTTTTCTTCAATACCAGCTTCGCGAAGCGTTTTCAATAGCTCACCTACACACCAATCGGCCTCCAAAATCACATCACCTCTAGGACCTTTACCTGATTTGCCTACAAAACGAGGGTGGGGTGTTCTAGGAACATGAGGTTGTTGCATGGTATAAGTCAAGAAGAACGGTTTGTCCTCTTTAGCTTTTGCTGTGATATATGATTTTACCTTGTTAAGGAAATGATCTGCCATATCCACATCATTCCATAGCGCCGCTTTTCCACCTTTCATATATCCAATTCTCGGAATACCGTTGACGATAGCTTGATTATGCCCATGATGCCATTTCATCTTCAACATCTCAGGGTTGTCAATGGCATTAGGCTCATCATCAAACTTTACATTATAATCAATTACAATAGGGTCATTTTTATCAAGGTTCACCACATCACCATCCTCAATATAAACAGTAGGTACACGATCTTGTGTAGCCGCCATGATATAGGAATAATCAAATCCGACCTCATTTGGTCCTGGTGAAATATGCTCGTTCCAGTTTTTGTCGGCTGTACCAAGTCCTAAGTGCCATTTACCGATAATGGCTGTTGAGTACCCGGCAGTTCTTAGCATTTTTGGAACAGTGGGTTGTTTCGTATCAATGATCAAAGGAGCGGTGCCTGGTAAAATCTTCAAGTTGTTTCTCCATGGGTAAGCACCCGTCAGTGCAGCGTATCTTGATGGTGTACAAGTGGCAGATGACGCATAGCCATTGGAGAAGTTAATACCATTGTTGGCTAAATAATCAATGTTAGGAGTTCTGAAACCTTTGGCTCCGTTGGCACTGAAATCACCATAGCCAAGATCATCTAAATACACGAAAATGATATTTGGTTTAGTTTCTTTCTGCGACTCGTTGTTTGCCGTGGTTTGCTTCTGACACCCCATCGTTGCAAGCAAACCTAAAATAGTAATAAATAAGCTGTATTTTTTCATTTCAAATAGTAAAAAAATAATAGTTCTTTTGAAGGAAGAAGACCTATTTTATGTAGATTATATCCACTGTCAACCTACCCATCAAAAGAATATAATACTTGATAAATAGTTCAAAAAGTAACACTTCAACTTGCTGTGCTACTGAATACATTGTAAACCAAATTAACGTTAACTCTGAAGCACTCGTTTACTTTTGTCTTAGTACTTATTTGGACATTATTGATACAAATGCTGACATTGTTTTCATTTTGTTCTCAACAAATTTAATGCTTTTGTCAAAGTAAAAACAGGTGTGTTTTGATCAAAAACAGCGACATTTTTCGTTATTCTCGCCTAATAGGACTTAAAATTACTCTTTTCCAAAGGCTTCTATTTTCAATCAAACGACACTTTCTAGTTTTCACACTTCAATATAATTTGACCTATTAGAACACTATGCGATTGTCAATACAGAAAATGTCTGTTTCCATAAATACTCTTATTCTGACAGTTTTTATGGTGCTTTTGAATCAAATATTTCGATATAAGTACTAAATCAAAAATAAATCATAGTTAATTCTATTTATTGTTTTTTTTGTATTTAAAAGGGAAGGATTTTCTTTTCGCTCTAAAATTGAATCATCCTAAATTATAGGTTCAGATTGAAAATGATGTGCTTATTGATGCATCTTCCATAAAAAAAACGTATTATGTAAGTCAGAAATGATTTGGTAATTTTTCTATCGTTAAGTACTAGGACAGAAGAAATGGAATAATAAATATACGTGCACCATGACTGAAGTCATGGGCAGGTGATACTGACTTCACCAACACTAAAGTGTTGCTTACGTTATCAACCTTCAAGACTTTAGTCTTGATTAGGTTGTCCTATCACCTGCCCATAGTTTTAACTATGGTGCAAGAAACACTCGTTTTCTTCTGTCCTAGTACTTAGAATCAGGACTTGTATCGTCGTCCTTTGATTAAAAAGTGTTTCAAACATGCTCTAAGAAAAGCTTAACAAGCAGGAATAATAAGAACTCTTCAAAATTAAATTATAAGCAAACCTTCTCTTCGAATCAAAACCAAATAGTATGAAAAAGATAATTACAACATTACTTATCAGTCTATTGTATTCAAACGTATTATCAGCACAAAACCGTCCGAATATAGTGTTTATTTTAGCACATGATTTAGGCTGGTCAGACACAAGTTGCTATGGAAGTACGTTTTACAAAACAAAGTATATCGATCAGTTAGCCGATTCAGGAATAAAGTATACAAGCGCTTATGCCAATTCACCTAATGGTACATCATCAAGGGCTTCAATCATCAGCGGTCAGGTAAATGCCAGAACAGGAATTTACAATGCAGTTGACGCAACACAGGGCCTGGCAAAATACAGATCAACCATTTCTCCAGCTAGTAAAAAGGAACTTCCATTAGATAAATTTACGCTGGGTAATGCCTTGCAATATGCGGGCTATTCTACTGCGTTTTTTGGGAAATGGAATGTAGGAGAAGCAAGAGGATATCGCTTTAATGAAAGAGGGTTTGAAGAAGGTTTTCAAATCAACAAATCTATCCAAAATGAGCATGGGAACTTAGCAACTTATCCATCGTTAGAGGCAATTGAAAGTGAGAGTGGCGTCCGCTATTTGAAGGAGCAAACCTACTTGTCAGATTTTATTACGGATAATGCTGTGTCTTATATTGAAAGACATGCAAAAGACCACAAACCCTTTTTTATGATGGTCTCACAGTTTTTTGTAAATGACTCTATTGAAGGGCCCGGGTCTTCTGTGGAAGAAGCAACAAAAAACTCAAAAATGAATCCAGATACTGAAATGACAGCCATGACGCTTAATTTGGACAAATGTGTACAGCTGATCACCAAAAAACTCAGAGAAAAAGGAGTTTTAGAGAATACATTGATTGTATTTATGTCAGCCAATGGAGGAGTTTCGAATCTATTAAAAGGAGGAAAAAATAATGTATACGAAGGAGGTATTCGTGTGCCGTTGATTGTCAGCTGGCCCAATAAAATCAGAAAAGGGCAGGTGTCAGAGGATTTGATTGTGGGGACGGATTTGTATCCTACATTTCTTGAGATAGCGGGCATCAATAGTGATCAATACCAAAAGCAGAAGGAATATATCTTAGATGGAGAGAGCTTTAAAAATCAATGGTTGAAAAGGAAGTCAATAAACCGAAAGAAGCCTGTGGTATTTCATTTTCCAGCGTATGTACCTCACCCCGAAGAAACAGCAGAAGGACAGTGGATAGCTTCACCCATGGCGGCCGTCAATGATGGAGAATTCAAATTAATCATCCATTTGACTTCCAACAAGAAAGAATTATACAAACGCTCTGATGACATTGGTGAATACAAAGATCTGTCGTTGAAATTTCCCGAAAAAGTGAAATCACTCACCAAAGTATATGATCATTGGGTAGAAGAAACAGGTGCTTTAAAACCTGTAAAAAGAGAGGCTGTAGGCTTAGGATGGGGGAAAAGGCAATTTCAAGAAAACAATGAAGACCTCAAAAAAATCTTAAATGATGTATCTCCAAACCAGGGCATTGTACTGATGGATTATGTAGTCACTAAAAAAGACCAGAATACAGCCAAAGCAGTGATCCATGAAATTCTATACGAGTTGAACGGAAAGCCCATCAATTCATTAAAAGATCTCGAAAAGGTTGTCAGCACTTTGAAAATAGGAGATGATGTAATTTATAAATACAGTTATTCAGGAAAACGAAAAAAAAGAACAATCAAAGTCACTGAGACCACCACTCATACTATCGATTTCCAATTGGACTCATGTACCGATACAAAATCAGTTTACAGCCGAAGTGCCATTGATTTCTAGAAAGTTACTTGTAGATGCTTACAAAACATCTTCTTAGGATGTGTAATTAGAAAGTCATTTAGGTGAGAGGAGTGAAATTTAGTTTTTGACTTCTAAGCCTAGAATTTTTTGCTTCGTTTTTTCATCCTTAGATTCAAAGTAGATGATAATTTAGTTTACAGTGTACCAAGACATAAAAATTCAACAAAATATCCCTAGAGAAAGGGGAGTTTACCACGGTCTGTCCCCTTACCATGTGACGGTCTGTCCCCTTACCATGTGACGGTCTGTCCCCTTACCATGTGACGGTCTGTCCCCTTACCATGTGACGGTCTGTCCCCTTACCATGTGACGGTCTGTCCCCTTACCATGTGACGGTCTGTCCCCTTACCATGTGACGGTCTGTCCCCTTATCACGTGACGGTCTGTCCTCTTACCATGTGACGGTCTGTCCCCTTACCGTGTGACGGTCTGTCCCCTTACCGTGTGACGGTCTGTCCCCTTACCATGTGACGGTCTATCACCTTACCGTGTGACGGTCTGTCCCCTTACCATGTGATGGTCTGTCCCCTTACCATGTGACGGTCTATCACCTTACCGTGTGACGGTCTGTCCCCTTACCATGTGACGGTCTATCACCTTACCACGTGACAGTCCATCACCTTTTTCAATAGCATTAAAAAAAAATCCCACTTCCAAGCAAAACCTGAAAGTGGGATTCTTATTTATACTTAAGAGATGTTTCAAACATGCTCTAAAATTGTTTACTGATAAATCACTTTTTTATTAGCCTTATCACCCATAGGAATATTTTCCCAAACAAAGTGACCATTGACGATAGGATAACCTGCTCTTACAATATCACTATTGCCATTACTTTGTATAGTATCCACAGTGAAGAAACCTAATTTCTTTGCAAAAAGAATATTGAATTCCTCTACCTCTCCAAGAGGTTTGAAAGTTCTTTCTCTTATTTCCAATTGCTTCCACTCCAAGTATTTTGGTAAAGTGTAATCATGGAATACCGTGCACTCACGAACAATACTAGGATTCAAGTTCTTCACTTTTTGAGTATAAGCCAATACTTGCGTCATGATATCACCATAATCATCAATATTGTCACCCAATTCCATAGACTGAAGCAAGTTCAGTATTAGCGTATTCTTGTAAGTTCTTTCTTTTGGCAACCAGCTTACATTGAAGATCAAGAACAAAATATCTGCCGTTAATCTTTTCTTGTAAGTCACAAGCTTCTCTGCCAATGCCTTGTCTTCATAAACCTTGACATTGTTGTTGGCCATCACTAAAAACTTGCCCACTGTTTTTGCCAAGAAGTTTTTCACTCCAAAAGGTTTTTGATCAATCTTGCCGTCTAGGAATACTTTTTTGTAGATTTCAATATCTTCATCGTATTCTTCAAGGTCATAGTTGATCAATAAAGATTCCATCAAAACAATTAAGTTCGTAAGGTCTTTAATTTCAACGTTACGCTCGTGTTCACTTGTGATAGATCTCTTCTTGAAATATGGATTTAATACAACATCAAACTGTTTGTTGATTCTATCCGAGATTTTCTGAAGAGAGGGCAGCAGATTGTTTTCAAAATCTCTGTAACCTTGTCCATAATCAAGTTGAGCATCTATTTTCGAAAGGAAACTCAAAATCTGATCATTTGGAGTTTCAGAATTTTCCAAACTACTAGAAACCTCTAGACTTTGAACATCATTCCAGTTGGATACCACAAATTCAAGTAAGGCATCTAAACCTTCTCTCGTTTCAAATTCTTCAGTTAAGTATTTTGTTAAATTAATATTCTTTCCCATTGAATTCTTTTGGAGCTATATTTTAATTAAAGCTAAATCTTTAATCTATTTCTCAATAAAAATAATTTTGAAAGCGCAATATAATCAGATTGTCACCAATAATCAGTAGAAGTAGAGAAACATTATAATTAATGTATCGTAATTCTTGAAAATGAAATTGGAAGCAGTGGCTTCTAGCGACAAAATGATTAAATAAACATCAATAACAAAGCGTAAAAGTAACGGGTTTTGTCTGTTAACTTTCATTCGAAATACATAATAATTATGATTGTACTATCTGACTAATTTTAAATGCTAAAAACTAAAAGTGAATTATGAAAATATATTTATGGTGCGAACAAAAAGAAGCCTCTATATCAGGAATATGGTAGGTGGATGTCGTATCTAATCATATGAAAAATCCTATACAATAAAGCTTTACTCTAACCTTGTGTCCAATGCAGCTTATTGGGGTAGTAGAGGTATCAAAGAAGGAACACATCAGGTCAGGTAGTCCATCACATTGAATGCATCTGAATTGACAAGTAGATTTTGCTTGATGCAAGTACATCCTCAAGAAGATGCAGGTGGACTGTGAGATAATATTACACTAAGTGCTAAGCAAAAAATAGATTGAGTTTAAAATAATTCTGCCATAGTACTTAGTATTTTCATCAGAATAAAAACAGTTGTGGAATACCTGCTTTCAACATTGAGAGTAGGTATTTTTTTCTTTTCAAAGAATTCTAGCACTGCTTTGTTTCTAGAAAAGAGAAAATGTGTTATCGGATGATGAACAATGTAGAGAGGATGTAAATCCGAATTCATTTTTAGTTTTTCTTAATTTAAAAATTCAAGTTGTAATGTGAACAAGGAAAATTGGAAATCCATTCTAAAACAGTATGCTTTGTTACATGGGGTTAACGTTTGATTTAGATGAGTTTGTAAGTGTCATATAATCAATGGTTAACTGTTTTAATGTATTCTTATTCACTTATAAATAATGATCAAGTGTTATAAGTTAAGAAATCAATTTGAATGAATACTCACTGTTAATAAATGGTTTTCTTTTCCGTAAGATGCAATTCATTTAAGTCATAATTGTTCATAAGACGTTCACTCTTTTTACAAAAAAACGTAACCTGATTTATACCCGAAATTAAAAATCTGTTCTTCAATTTTGCCCCCGTAATCAATCTAAACTAGACAAATGTATAAGTCTTTAATGCTGAGCTTTCTGTTCAATCTGACGATTTTTTCTGTATCAGCACAAACTATTAAAGGCACTATAACAGATAGTAGTGGAGAAGCACTGATAGGTGCATCTGTTGTAGTGGAAGGCACCACAAATGGTGCAATGGTAGGGCTAAATGGCACCTACATTATAAAAGGCGTAAGTGATGGTGCTGCTATCAATCTTAAGGCTTCGTTTATCGGTTTTAAGACACAAATTAAATCAGTGACTGTAAGTGGAGAGACAGTAGTTGATTTTGTGTTGAAAGACGATCATCAAGAATTGGATGAAGTAGAAATCAGAGCTTCAAGAGAACTGGACACTGATGCAAGTGCAAGAGCAACAGAACAACATTCGCCAATGGTATTGAATGTGGTTTCTGCTAGCACTATTGAACTTTCTCCGGACTTAAATGTGGCGGATGTGATGCAGAGAGTATCAGGTGTTTCATTAGAGCAAAGTAATTCAGGTGTAGGAAGTTATGCCATTGTGAGAGGTATGCCGAAAAGGTATTCTTACACTTTGGTCAATGGAGTGAAAATCCCTTCTCCTGATAATAAAAATAGATATGTACCGTTGGATATGTTTCCTTCTGAGTTGTTGGACCGTATTGAAGTGACAAAGGCATTAACACCTAGCATGGAAGGTGATGCAGTGGGTGGAGCGATGAACTTGATCATGAAAAATGCGAAAGATAACTTTAGTTTTAAGGTCAATGCATCGGGTGGTATGAACACATTATTTTCTGAAAATGGAGGCCAACCTTTCTTAACCTATGATCAATCAAAAACCAATTACGTTGCACCGCATAACCAAAACGTTGAAGGTTATGTAGCATCTTTCGACGATTTCACAACTGACAATTTAGTACCAACTCCAAAGTATAATCCTGTGGATTATAACCTTGGAGCCTCTGTAAGCAACCGTTTTTTAGGTGGTAAGCTAGGCGTTGTTTTGGCGGGTAGTTTACAAAAGCTTCATAGAGGATCAGACACGCACCTATATGATGTGGGCTACAACCAAATTACCAACCTAGTAGAACTTGAAACGTACGAGCACCGACAGTATTCTTCTGCCATGACAAGGGGCGGTGTGCACAACAAAATTGATTATGTTTTCAACAACAAAAACAGCATCAGCTTGTACAATGCATGGATCTACGAAAGAGAAGACCAAGTAAGAGAAACCGTCCGATATAGACTTTGGGATGGTGAGTATGACCCAGAAAGCAACAGCGGAACTGCTACTTTTGTAACTAGAATAAGAACGACAGAACAACAGATTTACAATTCAACATTACAGGGCCAGCATCAGATTTTGCCGGCTTGGAAAATGGATTGGTCAGCCGTTTATTCATTGGCAACAAGAAACCGTCCTGATCAAACTATTTTCACAAGAAATGCCGCCTATGTAAATGGTGTGCCAACGCAGGTAAGAGTAGAGGATTTTGGCGGGCAGTACAGAATCTGGGAAGATAATTCTGATAGAGACTACACGGGATATATCAATAATACTTTTGATCTGAACAATTTTGGTGAGTTGAAATTGGGTGGAATGTATAGAAACAAGGAAAGAACTAACAATTACATCCGTTACAATTTCAAACCACTGAACAATGAAACAAAAACAGGAGAAGACTGGAAGTATGATCAGGTAGATTGGTCATTATCCAACCCTAAGGGAGGAAAGACGAATCCGCTGAATTATGATGCACATGAGAATATCTTGGCTTATTACGCTGAGTATAAAATTGAGCCTTCAAAACGTACAGAAATTGTAGGTGGTGTACGTATGGAACACACCGATCAAGGTTATACGCTGAGGTTTCCAAGATATGATGATGAGCCAGAGGGGAAGCAAGAATACATGGATGTTTTACCGAGTTTACATTTCCGATATAAGTTGAATGCAAACTCAAACATCAGAGCTTCTTACTTCCGTTCTGTAATCAGACCAGGCTTCTTTGAAATTGTGCCTTACACGTTGGGTGAAGAAACAACTGACAGCGGTGCCGAGGAAAGAGGAAATCCAGATTTGAAACGTACAATTACAGATAATATCGATCTCCGTTATGAAGTTTTTCCTGGAACAAGAGACAACTTATTTATTGGAGCTTTCTATAAGAACATTCAAGACCCAATAGAAATGGGTGTGAAAACGGATGAAAGAGGAAAGACTTTCTTACAGCCCAACAACTATGGTACTGCGGTAAACTACGGTTTAGAAGTTGATGCCACAAAGTACTTCAGAAACTTTGGAATCAAGGCCAACTATACGTTTACGCAGTCAAGTATTACCACAACAAAAGTGGTATTTGTAAGAGAAGAGGATCAAAACAACAGATCACAAGAGATTGATCAAACTCGTCCACTGCAAGGACAATCAGCACACATCGGTAATATTTCATTATTATATAAAAACCAAAAACACGGTTTAGATGTACAGTTGGCTAATGTAATTACAGGCAAAAGAATTGATCAAGTGATAAGATATTATGAAAAGGACCTTTGGCAAGAAGCAAGGTGGCAAATGGACTTTTCAGTAGAAAAACATTTTGATTTTGGGTTGACACTCTTTGTGAAAGCAAGAAATATTTTAGACACACCATTTATTGTGTATGTCAATCAACCTGCAACAGAAAAGCAATCTAAATACCCAGCTCAGGGTAATCCGGGGGACAACTTAAAGGTGCGTGATGAACGTTACGGCCGTAATTTCCAGTTGGGCCTTAAATACAAATTATAATCTATTCGAAAACAATTTTTTAAGTTTAAAATGAAAACTTTCAACTCTTTACTTTTGAGAGGCTTACTAGTTCTTTCAACACTATTTGTAGTAGTATCTTGTTCAACTGAAGACGAAGTTACAGTAGTGACTCCTCCAGAAGATCTTGAAATTTCAAGTGTTTACACTATCTCAGAAGATGAGACTTGGGAAGCAGGTAGAACAGTAAACTTGGGTAACCACGTAGTGATCCAAAAAGGTGCTACTTTGACAATCGAGCCAGGTGTAAAAGTACTTGTTGACAAAAATACAGTTCCTGAATTTTTAATTGAAGGTAACTTACACGCTTTAGGTACTGCAGATGCTCCTATTTACTTCACTGTACCGGATGCTGATAGAACTGAAGCAAACATCTTCAACTTACAAGCTTGGGGTGGTTTTATCTGTACGGCTACTGCTGAGACTTTCGTATTGAACCATGTAGTAATGGAATTTGCAAACGGTATTTTGACAGATGAGCATATTTCTATCCAAAAAGATCTTGGTTTTGAAGTAGGTGAGCCTTCTTATGGTTTCTATTCTGAAAACTCAGAAACAAAAGTAGTAGTTCACAACTCTGTAATTGCTTATATGGTAGATGACGCATTCCGTCCAGAGGGAGGTCAAATTTCTTTCTACAACAACGTGTTTGCATTTATCGGTGCAACAGGTGGTGAAGCTTTAAACATCAAAGCAGGCACTACAGGTGATGTAGCTTACAACCTTTTCTACCACATTGCTACAAACGGTCCAAAGTGGTCAAACAAAAACGGTGAAGCAGTTCAGACAAACATCAATGCTTACAATAACACTATCGTATCAAGCGGTTGGAGAAGAAGCAAGTCAGGCCGTGGTGGTTCTGTAAACGTAGAAGAAGGAGCGAAAGGTAAAATTCATAACAACGTGATTGTAAACTGCCGTTATGGTGTACGTATTGTAGGTGATGCTGAAACAGGTGAGACAAACGTAGACTTAGCAAACACTACTATCGGAAACCAATTCTACTATGGTTACAATGATATCATCAAAAATGAATTTGCACCAAGCAACGGTGTTTTAAAAGAAGTTTCAACTTCATCAATCACTTCAGGTAAGCCAGGTTTCGTTAACTTTGATGTAGATGCTTTCTCTATCTCAGCAATTGAGGGTGAAGAGGCATTCTATACTCCAAGCGAAAACGTGAAGTTTGACGACTGGAAACAATATGATTTCCACTTATCTTCAGGTTCTCAACTATTAGGAAAAGGTAGTGACCAAATCACTCCAATGAATAGTTTCTCAATTGGAGGACAAACATTCTCAGTTCCTGCATCATCAGATTACATCGGTGCATTTGGCACGAAGTAATTTTTAGAGAAGTACTAAGTCAAAAATAAATCATAATTAATTTTGAATTTGTACTTAAAAGTAGTTCCAGAAGGAATAAAGTGACCTAAGTTTCCCCTTAACACACTTTATTCCTTCTTTCCTATTTACATAAAATCTTACTACTCGTTTATACTAAATTAAGCTTTCGAATATTTTTAGTATTCTAAGTCTATTTTTTCTTCGTTATTTCAGCAATGGAAAAAATGAAGAAGAAGGAAGCTTATCATCTGGTTTACGTGATAGTAAGAATATAAATTATACCTGTTTTAATATTCTAAACGAATGAAACATCTTTTACTCCTCTTCCTTCCCCTATTCTTTTTTTCTTGTGAAGTTTCTGACAACACCATTGTTGAAATACCAGAACACACTTTTACTTTTGATGAGGAATTTCCACTCACTGTTTTGCCTACTGATGAAGACCTAAAAAACTCATCGTCGATTTATTATGAAAATGTAAATAATATCATTGATGCTACTCCCGCTGGAGAGACAATTCATATCAATCTATTTAAATTCTCTTATGGTTCAATCAGGGATCATTTAATGGAAGCTGTAAGAAGGGGAGTAGAAGTACATGTGATGTTGGATATTGATGCTGTCAATAATTATACATCAAAAGTGTTGGAAGACAGTGCCACTACTTTTGTACGCTATGTCAACTACCTTTCTGCAAAAGCCATCAATCACAACAAATACCTCTTAAGTTCAGGAATTAAAACTTCGGAATCAATCAGGAAAAATATTGTATTACAAACAAGCTATAACTTCACTTCCAACGATAATTCAAAATACCAAGATATGGTGATGCTTGCCGATGAGGAACTTTACAATGCTTTTGTGAGCAATTATGAAAAGATGGAAGTGGCACATGCTGAAAAGAAATTGAGAGACTGGACTTTTGAATGGGAGCAATACGGACAAGCCACTGTGGGGTTCTTACCTAAAATTACTGGAGGTGACATTGCAGTAGATATTTTTTCAGGTGTAAGCAGTACCGCCGTCGTGACCATCATGAATTCAAAATGGGAAGACGATCGACCAACCTTAAAGTCAACGCTACAAGGATTGTTGGATCAAGGGACGAAAATAAATATTATGGCACCTCCCTCAAGAACAGATAATTTGGACGTTTCTTGGGAAAACACCCTTAACGAGTGGAACGAGAATTATGAAAATTGCTCCGTAAAATGGATCAGTGAAAGGTCAATCCATAATAAGACCATCTTAATAGAAGATGGAGAAAATAGTGCAGTTTGGACAGGAGCCCACAACTTCAGGCAAAGGTCTTTGCGATACAATAATGAAGTGATATTAAAACTACAGCATGCTTCAATTATTTCCGATTATAAGGTTTGGCTGGAGACGATTTTTGAACAATACTAAAGAAGTAGGATTGTAAGTGTGGCTTTAGAACATGTTTGAAACATCTCTTTTAGTTAAAAATCATCCACCTTAAAAAGGTGTTTAAATTTTTATTAAAAGTTGACGAAAATTTAGTTTATATTGTGTTATATTTCACTTTTCAATAAAGTGATTAAAGATAGATGAACCCACCAAAATAGCTTTGCTAACGGACATTAAATTGAATAATTTTTATATTAAAATTAATGAATGAATAATCATCAAAAGTTGCTTTTTCATTAAAATCTATTAAAATTAATGTTATTGTAAGTTAACGTTACTAGAGCTTGAAGGATTCATTAACACAGTTGATTTATATAGTGTATAAGGTACGGTTAATTAAAAACACCTGAACAGCACCCTTTTAAAAAAAAACGGAATTATTTTAATGTAGTATTTACATTTAATTACTTTTAATAGATAATATTATATAATTGACATTTAATTTTTAATCATCCACTTTGCTTTCATAAACCAATAGATCTTTACTTAGGAAGCTCCTAAATGAAGCTTCTATTCGCCACTATCAATCAATCTGATGAAAGCACTAAAATCTTTAATAATATTCATGCTATTGACACTGCAATATGTCAATGCACAAACGATTCCATTAAATCCTGCAGTTAAGAAAAAACAGTTAGAGAATGGGTTCACGTATTACATTCAAAAAAATCAAACTCCTTCAAAAGAAGTACAATTTCGCTTGATTTTGAATGTTGGGTCAATCCTTGAAGACGAGGATCAAAGAGGTTTTGCTCACTTCCTTGAACACATGGCTTTTAATGGCAGTAAACATTTTCCTAAAGATGCGTTGATTGATTATTTTCAGAGTATAGGCGTAGAATTTGGTGGTGATATTAATGCATATACTGGATATGATGAAACGGTTTATATGCTTCCTGTTCCTAATAATGAGAAAGAGACATTGGATAATGCATTCCTCTTTTTCTCTGATATTCTAAGCGGATTGACGTTGGATAAAGAAGATATTGATGCAGAAAGAGGAATTATTCATGAAGAGTGGAGAACAACGACAGGCTTATCTGATCGCTTGAGAGATGATATGTACCCTTTACTGTATTACAATTCTAGGTACAAAAACAGATTGCCTATTGGTTTGATGAATGAAGTGGTATTAAATAAGGGAAATGAAGAGGCATTACGCCGTTATTACAAAGATTGGTATCGCCCTGATTTAGCCACACTTTTAGTGATTGGTGATATTGATGAAAAGGAGATTGAAGATAGAATTAAAGCATCTTTTTCAAACATTGAAAACCCAGAAAATAAGAGAGAAAGAATTTATTATACAATTGAGAATCACGATCAGACCTTAATCAAGAATATTCAAGACGAGGAAATTACGTCCACTTCTGTCAAAATCATTACAAAAATTCCAAAGCATAAAGAAGAGACACTGAAAGATCTGAAAAGAAGTGTTGCCAACATTTTGTATACATATTTGGTCAATGAGCGTCTTTCTGAGGTTTCAAAGCAAAAAGGAGCCGCATTTATGTATGCTCAGTCATATGCTCAAGGAGGTTCTGGTGACAAGGGAAGATATGTTTCTACTGCTTCTGTGAAAACAGGACAGGTAATTAATGGCATTGAGGCTTTACAAAGAGAATTATACAGAATTAAAAAATACGGTTTCACAGAGGCTGAATTCAATAGAAAGAAAAGTATCTTTGAGAAAGACGTGAAAACGAGTATTCTGGAGCAAAGTACGTTAACTTCTGCCCAATATATCAACATGTTGCAGAGTCATGTGATTTATGGAGAGGAATATACTTCTTCGGAATTTAAAAATGATTTCTTATTGGATGTTATTGGTGAAATTTCGTTAGAAGATATTCAGGAACTGACAGATGAGTACATCAATGACAGTGAGAAGAACAGAGTAGTTTTTGTAACAGCTCCTGCCGTTGAAAAAATTCCTTCGGAAGATGAAGTTTTAAAGGCCATTAATAATATCGATTATGAGGCAATTAAGCCTTTTGCAAGCGATGAAATTGATGCTCCTCTGCTGGCAGTGTTACCACAAAAAGGTACACTTCAAAAAGAAGAAACAGATGAAGTTTTAGGAACAACAACTTTACATTATCAGAATGGTGTAAAAGTAATCTTAAAGCCAACAACTTATAAGAAAGATGAAATAAGGTTTGTGGGCAGAAGAAATGGCGGTTACTCGTTAGCCTCTGATGAGGAGTTTAATAATGCTTCTATGGCCAATACCTTAGTGGAATTGGGCGGTTTAGGAGATTTTGACCAGCAACAACTAGAGAAAATTGTTGGTGATAAACGTGTGGCACTGAGTTCATTTATCCATCGATATACTGAAGGAGTGAGCGGTTTTTCTAATGTTGAAGATTTGGAAACACTCCTGCAGTTGAACTACCTTACATTTATTGCACCAAGAAAAGATAAGGATCAAGTGGAGCGTTTTATTGAAAACAAGAAGGAATTCAATAAAAACAGCATGAATGATCCAGAGACTTATTTTGCGGATGAGATTAATAAAGTAATGATGAATAACAGTCCCAGGACTGCGACTTTATTGACGCCTGAACAATTAGACAATTTAAGTTTAGACAAAGCTTTTGACTTTTACACTTCAAGATTTGGAGGAGCCAATGGTATGACATTTATGATGGTGGGCAGTTTTGAGGTGGACAGCTTAAAACCACTTTTGGATCAGTATATTGGAAGTCTTCCATCAAAAACTATTGAAAAGAGGTATAAAGATCATGGTATCCGACCTCCAGTAGGTAAAAGTATTGTGGTAGATAAAAATACAGCGGATAAAACAAAAGTGATTTTACGTTTCACTGGAAAATACCCTTCTACTCAAAAAGAGCGTATTGCAATACAATTATTAAGTGATATCACAACTATTCGTCTTACAAAAGTAATACGTGAAGAAATGGGTGGTGCTTATGCTCCTTTTGCTTCTGCTTATGTTGAAAATATCCCTTACAATCACTATCAATTTAATATCGTTTTTACCACTTCACCTGATCAGGCAGAGGAATTAAGAAAAGTAGCTTTGTCTGTAGTTAATGAGTTGAAAAAGGAGATAAAAGCGGAGGATATCGATAAAGTCAAAAAAGCGTTGCTGAATCATCGTGATAAAGCATTGGAAAATAATGGTTACTGGTTAAAATTACTATCAAACTACAATAGAAGAGGGGAGGGAAGTAAGCAATTTGAGAATTATACAGAAGATGTAAAGAAGATTAATTCCAAGAAACTTCAATCCACTGCAAAAAAATATCTTAAAGAAGGCGAAGTTCTGACTTTCATGCTTAGCCCTCAGAAATAATCTGACTTATGAATATAGCTGGCAAACATAGTATCTATAGACTTATCATGTCTATAGGGTTGGCTTTTGTTGCTCATTTTGCCCTGGCACAGCAACAAGTTACCGTAAAAGGAATGGTAACAGATGCCGACAATGGTGAACCTTTAATTGGTGTCACAGTAATTATTGATGGAACAACATCGGGTGTTGTAACCGATTATGACGGACACTATACCTTTGGTGGTTTGAGTAAAAGTACAACTTTGATTTTTAGCTACGTTGGGTACGGTGAACAGACTGTTACTGTAGGTAATAAATCCATTATAGACGTACAACTCAGAGTAGCAGTAGAGAATTTGGAAACTGTGACGGTATTCGGCGAAAGCCAAAAAGATATGCGTTCGGTGACAGGCTCTGTCAGTAAAGTAGACACCAAAGTATTTACAACAGGTACACCTGCGGGTTCTTTTGATCAACTACTTCAAGGTCAAGTGGCCGGTTTAGCTGTACAAGCCAATGGTAATCCAGGCGAAGCTTCTCAAATTAGAATACGAGGTAACAACTCGTTAGGCGTGAGAGAGAGAGTTTCAACAGATGAAGAATTGTCCACCTTCAATCTAGCCAACGAGCCGTTGTATATCATGAATGGAATTCCTATTTCTTCTGCTGTATTTGCAACAATCAACCCTGACGATATTGTGGATATTAAGGTCTTGAAGGATGGTTTGTCTACAGTGGAATACGGTACACGTGGTGCTAACGGTGTCATTGAAATTAAAACCAAAAGAGGTATTGTTGGTAAAACAACTTACAATGTCAGGTACCAGCACACAGTGAGACCTATTGGTGATTTAGGTGGTATTTCTTTAATGAAATCTCCTGAGAAATTGGCTTTGGAAAGAGAACTCGGAATCACAAATGGATTGGGTTATGTGTATTCTCCAAGGCCGGGTGATCTTAAACCAGTATTGGATTTTAAAGCTGAAAAATATGCGGAGTTAGAAGGTATCAATACGGATTGGTACAGAGAGCTTTCTCAAGTGGGTGAAGTGAAGGATTTGCAAATGAGTATCTCTGGAGGAGTAGCAGATACAAGGTATTTTATTTCTGCCAATTACTATGATGAAGACGGTAGTTACAAGAATTCTTGGGCGAAACGTTTTGCTACTCGTTTCAGTTTAGATCACAATATCAATAACCGATTGTCTGTTGGTTTTGATGCCTCAATTGCTCGAAGCCAACGTTCAAAGTCTTTGACAAGCCCAGAAAGGTTGATTTATACATTACAGCCTTATGAAACGGTCAATGATACGTCTTTTATATCAAGAAAAACAAATATTGGTGGTGTCAACTTTGAGAATCCTTTTGATGAACTATACAATAACTACAGCGAGAACACCACTTGGAGGTTGAACATCAACCCTAAAATTACATACAAAGTAACGAATGATATTAACGTTCGTGCCGAGTATGGAATAGCTTATTCTGAGGCTGAAAATATCAGTGTTAGTTTAGCAAATCCTGATGGTGTGAATATAACGCAAACGGGTGGTCAGGTATCGAAAGGTGAGTCGAAAGGATTGACAAATCGATTGAACCTAAGTGCTGATTTTATGAAAATGTTTGGCGATCATTTCGTTACTCTTGTTGGAGGAACAGAATATGTCAATAATAATAACTGGGGTTTTGGTTATAGAGCTATTGGTATATCACCGAAAGTAGATCCTACTATTGGTGCCAATCCACAGGCAACGATCAGCAATTCCAAATACAATGATGCATTACTTGGTTTCTACAGCCGTTTATCATACAGTTATAAGTCAAAATATGACTTTACAGGTTCGGTAAGGTTTGATGGTTCATCTATTCTGCCCGTAGATAGGCAATTTGTAGCCGCTTATGGTGCAGGTGTAGCTTGGGATATTAAAGCAGAGGATTTTATGGCCTCTAAATCAAAAATTGATAAGTTGAAATGGAGAATTTCGTATGGCCTGAATTATAATTCAGGAGGTATCCGCCAAACTTTAGGAATGCCATTTTATGACTTTACAGGTACTGCAACATACAGAGGTGAAAGGGTTATCAACTTAGTTGAGTTCTACAATCCTGATTTGAAATTTGAAAAAACAAAACAGTGGTCAACAGCCATAGATTTTGGTGTAATGGATCACAGATTGTATGGTACACTTGAAGCTTATATTAAAAATACAGATGATCTACTGTCAACAATCAGCATACCAGCAAGTAATGGTTATACAAGTTTACTTCAAAATATTGGTGCCTTACAAAACAAGGGTATTGAATTGACATTGAGTGGAGTACCCATTAGAACCGATCATTTTCGTTGGACATCAAGACTAAATTTAGCATACAACACAAACAGAATCACCGACTTGTATGGTCAAGATGAAATAAGAGTAGGTTCTGAAGGTTATTTTAAAGTAGGAGAACCGATTAACTCAGCATTTGTGAGGCACTGGGCAGGGGTAAACCCTGTAAATGGTCAGCCGATTTATTATTCTCGTTCTGGAGAATTAGTAACAGGAGGTAATGCTCCCCAAATGATTGGTTTCGGTACTTTTGATCATCCATATACCGGCGGTTTCACAAACATATTGAATTATAAAAACCTTGAGGTTTCTATGTTGCTTACTTACGCGTTTGGAGGAGTAAACAACAATAACCTCAAAAGCACCATGATTCAGAATTCAAAAAATGGTGAAGTGCCATTTGAAGGTTTCTATGATGAGATTTGGTTGGCTCCTGGAGACCGTAAACCTTTCCCATACCCTAAGTTCTTTTCTGACAATACAGCCAATTCCTTATTCTTAGAAGATGCAAGTTATGTGAGAATTAAAAACATTACGGTAAGATACAATCTAAAACGATACCTGAGGTTGAAGCATGTAGAGAACTTTATGATCACAGCACAAGCCAACAACCTTTATACTTTCACAAAGTACCAAGGAATTGATCCTGAGGTCACAGGTATTGGTCAGCCTTTATTACAGTCTTATACTCTTGGTGTTGATGTTACTTTTTAAATAATAAGTTCATGAAAAAATTAATAGTATTCATCTTTATTTCTGTGGGTCTTTCAGGGTGTGCATTAATTAATATTGATCCAGTTGATGTCGTTTCTTCTGAAAAAGCATTTGATAATGTAACTTATTATCAACAGGCTTTGAATAAGGTGTATTTTGATTTAACAGTTCCTCTAAATAATATTTCATCTACTGATTATGCTACCGATGATTTCACAAATGTGATAGAAGGGTATGAGCAGATGAATTATTTTATTTACCTGTGGGATTATCAGGCAAGACCTCAACCTTCTTTATGGGTTCAACAATATGCATTGATTGCTGCCACCAATGTGGTCATTGATAATTATGATATCGTTCCTGTTCAAAATGTAAATGAAAAGATTTTAAAAGATGAAATTTATGCTCAGGCATTGGCATTGAGAGCGTGGTTTTTCTTTAATCTTACCACAATTTATGCACCACATTATGATGGGTCAAATGGGAATGAATTAGCCATTCCATTGAAATTGAAATTAGATAGAGAATATTTACCTCAATCAACATTAGCGGAAGTATTCAATCAAATTGAAAAGGATCTTAATGAAGCAGAAGAAAAGCTTAAAAACAGTTCTTCTGAAATGAGCTATTTTGCTTTTCGTACTGTTGCAATTAAAGCATTAAGAGCGAGAATAGCTTTATACAAAGGTGATTTGGAAACAGCAAGAGACTATTCAAGCTATTTTATAAATATAGATTTATTGAATGCTGATGATTATTGGATGCTTTGGGGTGATCAATACGGTTTCAAAAATACGGAAGTGATTTTTATGACCGACAACCTTTCAGACACTGATCAAGGCCCATTATTGGATTATCATAATCAATATGAGACCAATAATGTATCATTGGAGTTGAATTTTTATAATAGTTTGGATGATTCAGATGTTAGAAAGGGAACACAATATATTGATAGGTCAACAAAACGTCCTCTTAAATATTTGTATTTAGAAGATGAAAATAATGCTGAAGAAACAAGGATGCTTTACTACAAACACTTCAGAACAGCAGAGCAATACCTTATATATGCAGAAGCAGCATTGGAAAGCAATCCTGATAAAGCATTGGAAGCCCTTAATACAGTAAGAATAGCAAGAGGCATTGATCCATTAAATACCTTAACCTTAGAATCCATTTTATTGGAAAGGAGAAAAGAACTGTTCCAAGAAGGAAATCGATTCTATGATCTAAAACGTCTTTCAAAGAAATTAGGAATTGTGGTTACAAGACCAAATGGAAATCAACTTGTGCCAGGAGACGACAGGTATACGTTTGATATACCTATTGAAGAAACAAATGCCAACCCTTATATCAATTAGTATCATGAAATACCTATACATCAGCTTGATAGCCATACTCTTTTACTCTTGTAATGACAAGGTATCTCAAGATAAATTTTACACAGGCAATCCATTTGTAAGCTTAAGTGATGATCAGGTAATGTTGACTTTATCTAAAGACACTACTAATGAAATCAGGCTGGAGCATTTGGACAGCATCTCTATCAGTACCCCAATTGATAAACCTTTGACGGTATTGCTTAAAGTAGATTCAACAAGTACGGGTGCTTATGGGGTAGACTATTCAGTTCAAACGGATGTGCAAATAGCCGCAGGAGCAAGTTATGGTTATTATAAAGTCACTGCAAATGCCATTGATCCAAGTATGATTACACGTACTCAGCTTGTCATTTACATTGAGAGCTGTGATCAACCTAATGTTATTCCAGGAATGATGGGTATCAAGAAAGAAAATGAAGACAGACGTCCTCGTCTGAAAACATACCTGTTTAAATATTAATTCAATTAAATTCATCAAAAAAATGAGAAAACTTAATTTATTATCATTATTGATGGCAGGCTTTTTAGCACTGTCAGTATTCTCTTGTTCAAGTGAAGAAGACGAAGTGACACCACCACCAACACAAGAAGAATTACAAGAGCAAACAAGAATTGCTTTGGCTGCAACTTCAGATTCGATTTTCAATGCTGTAGTAGAAAGCGATTGGAAATTAGTAGAGTTCGTGCCTTCAGCTGAAATGTTAGCGGCTAAAGATGGAGATCAAATTGGTCCAAATACATTTGCAAACACAAAAATTTTAAGAGCAACAGCTGCAGAACCTTTTGACATGACAATGTCTTTCAATAAAGAAGGTGATGTATACGCTATCTCAGTGGATATTCCTGCTGAAGGAGATGACTTATACGACTTAGTGCTAAACTACCAAAACACATTATATCCTGATTTTGCAGATTGGGGAATTTTAGTTTTCCCTCAAACGGAATTAGTAGCAGAAGTGAAAGAAGTATTAGCAGGTTCTTTTGCGAAAGATGACGTTGAGGTTGGTGATACATCTGATCCTGATACTGGAGAAATCACAATTGATGTAAAACAATATGATGTTACAAACTTATCGTATGAAGATATGCTTTTAAATTACACAAAAGTGATTGAAGGTAACAGTGATAGAGTATTCTTCATTGAAGAAGGTCAGTTGATCATGGAAACAACAGATAACATTTACGGTACTGGTACATCTCACTATGTATTCAAAAAAGCTGAATAATTAGATTAGAGATATTGAAAATTGACAGAGGAAGCACCTTTTTAATAGAAAGGTGCTTTTTTATTGCTATTGTAAAGTCCTAAAATAACGATACACTAAAACAATCGTTATTATGGAAGACAATAAAAGTCAATATGTTAAAAGAACTCAGAAGGATTATTCAATGTCCTTAAAACTTCAAATTGTCTCAGAAGTTGAAAGTGGTCAATTAAGTTTAAAAGGAGCTACACGTAAATATGGAATACAGGGAGATAGAACAGTAAAGGTTTGGTTACAAAAATATGGTAACTTTGACTGGAACCATAAAGTCAGTACCATGAAGAAGAAAACACCTGAACAAGAACTGTTAGAGCTCAAACTGGAATTGGAAACCGCCAAAAAGAAAATCAATAGATTAGAAGCAGAAGCTGAGAAAGCAGATCATAAGGCCATCATTTTCGATATGATGATTGACCTGGCCGAAAAAGAGTATAAAATTGACATAAGAAAAAACTCTTCACCCAAGTAGTTGATGATTTCAGAAATGGATATTCTATAAGTATTGAATATTCAAGTCAGTTACTTGGGAAAGATCGTCAAGTGTACTACCGCTCCATCCATCGTAAGAAGAAAGATCTGGAAATTTCTGAGCAAGTAGTAGCACTAATACAAAACGAGAGGATAAAACTTCCTAATAGTGGGCATAGGATGCTGTATTCACTACTCTATCCTCAATTAAAGTCTTTAGGTGTAGGTCGTGATAAGCTACTTCAAATTATGAAAGCTAACCACTTAGAAATACAAGCTAAGAGAGCTTATCATGTCACAACTGATTCAGACCATAGATTTAAAACTTATCCAGATTTGGTAGATGGTCTTGAGATAAATAGACCTGAACAGGTTGTAGTAGCAGATATTACTTATGTAGGAACAAGAGACAACCCTTGGTATTTGGCATTAGTAACGGATGCCTATTCAAAGAAGATAATGGGTTACGACTTATCTAGGTCTTTAGATAAAGAGGGAGTAATTAGAGCCTTGAAAATGGCGATAAAACAACGTGAATATAAAGGAGAAACATTGATACATCATTCTGATAGAGGAGTCCAATATTGTAGTAAAGCCTATCAGAAGTTACTTAGGAAATCGAAAATCATAACAAGTATGACAGAAACTTATGATCCGTATAAAAATGCTATTGCAGAACGCATTAACAGAACAATAAAGCATGACTTTAACTTAAGTAAATATGTCAGTTATGAAATCGTATTTGAAGCCTATTTAAAAGAATGTATAAAAACATATAACTTTATAAGACCACACATGTCATGTTATATGAGAACTCCTATTCAGATGCATAAAACAAGAGGTAAGAAACGAAGGACTTATCGGACAGTAAAAGTCACACAATAAGCCTCGAAATTTATTGAGGTGAAATTGACAGCGAAGCGAATCAATTTTGCATCAATAAATTTGAGGAACTCGCGGTAGCGAAATAAAAACTGAAGGCTACCTATAAAAAAGACCCAATAATTTTTAAATTATTGAGTCTTATATCAAAATTAATTCACTAAAAAACTGTATCGTTTTTTCAGGGCATTACATATTGTCTTCACAGCTCCAATTTCTTTACTTCGTTTTTATCATTAATAGATGATTGACGAAAGAGGAATAGAAGCAATAGAAAAGACTTTTAATAAGTAGTAATATGCAATGTATCATGAATGACCTCCATGCTCTTAATTTGCTTACTGTTCAATTTTTTCAAATCAATCACATTAAGGAGCTGATTATTATAATAATACGAACCCTTTTTTGTCCATATAATACTCGATAGGACAAGAGTTTGCTTATTTTTATCAATCACCTCCATATCAAAGGAGCTTTTATCAGTATAATGTGCACTGCTGTTACACCCTAATAGTACAAACAGAATAAAAAGAAGTAGATAGTTTTTCATAATTAGTTTCTTTAAGTCAGTCTACTTATTAGTCTTCATTTTTTAATTTTATAACCACAAAGAGGTGTTAAAAAATGCTAATTAATTAAATAACATAGAACAAAATAGAGAGTTTCTGATTTGATGAGGGTTGTCATCCTAAGATAATTGTATCACATATTATTTTCAGTGAATACATTTGGATTATTTAATGAAAAATGACGGTAAGCACCTAAAAAATGTAATTTTTCTACTTAAATATTAACTTATGTTTAAAAAACTACCCTTAAGGGTAGTACAGTTTTATGTAATGTTATCTATCTTTACTATTGTTAAAGAAGGATAGAGACTTTGTTTTTATTCATCTCATTGTTGAAATTTATTTAAAGTACACTAAGCATTTAAGCACTTTATTGATCGCTGCGATTCTTTACCTTCCAGCATGGTGATCGATAAAGTGCTCTTTTTTTTGTCCAATTTTTAATCTCTATTTTACTTCGGCTAAACGCTTTCCTACATTGGTATTCCAAGAGTAAATCTTTTTGATAGAAGGCATTCCCTTTAAAATCTCAAGTCCTTCATCACTGATATTAGTGGAATGAAGATTGATAACCTCTAAGTTTTGAAGCCCTTTTAAGGCCATTAAATCATTATCTTGAATTGATGTTTTACTTAAATTGAGTTTGACTAGATGAGTGTATTGCCCAATTTTCTTCAAATCTTCTCCATTGACTTCCTGTTCCTTTAAGTCTAGCCAAAGAATATTGTTTTTGATCGGTTCTAATGCTTGAATGTCTTGATGTATATCAATTTGTTTTGAAATAGAAACATCCAAAGCATTACTTCCCACTATTAGTTCTCTAATCTCAAAATGATTCTCTTTTAATTGAGTAATAATTGCCGGATCAATGGCTTCAAATGCATAGCTACTTTTACTCGCCTTGAACCCTAATCGTTGAAGTGCAATTTCCTCTAATTTTTCATCAGGTGACAAAGCCACTAGGGTAGTGTCAAAACTGCCCATTCCTTGATCGATCCAAAATGTAATCAATGCAATATCTTGATCAGAAAGAGGCTTTTTCCCTTCAGGAGGCATAATATCATCATGATGATGTGGTAAGGAAATTCGCTCTACAAAACTACTTTTACCAGAATTGCCAGCAACCACAAAAGTACCATTTTTACCACCTTTCAAAATAGAGGCTTTATTTGTCAGTGATAAGTTCCCTTTCTTTTTTTCTTCATTATGACAACTGATACATTTGGTTTCAAGAATAGGGTAAACCAAATCACCAAATACTTGAGCTTCTTCAATAGAAGTAATTTCAGGTCTTTCAAATTCGTTGGGATGTTCGTTGAATTTGATGGGTGCGTACTGTGTCAAATAAGTCGAGCCATGTGTGAGGTTACCGCCCATATGACCTGTTGCACTGAGTAATATAAAAAGTAAACCTAATGAAGGTTTATAAAATTGATTGTCTTTTTCTTTTAAAAAATAGGCTCCAAAAACCACCAATGTTGTGATAATTCCTAACCATTGATGTAGCTGAATACTTTCAAAATCGTAGTCACTTTCACCACTTCCAAGGAAATAACCTAAAACACATGTAATGATACCACTCACACCCCCCGAAAGTAAAATCAGTTTGACTACCTTTTTGGTGTGCTCTATTATTTTAAAATGCTCGGCGATTTCAATGATATAAACCATAAAGATAAAACCGATGGGAAGGTGTACCAATAGCGGGTGAAATCGACCTATAAAGAGAGAAAAATTTGAAAAATCCATTTCGTTGAATTTATAATTTACAATGAGAATCAAGAGGTATTGATTTGTGATAAAACTGAATATTGTTTTCTATAACCGTACATGTTTTTCAACTAGAAGTCGGAGACTTCTAATGATCTTTCAAGCACAAATGACGCTGTCGCTTAACATTTGCGCTAGGTCGTGGGAATCAGTACCACTGGCGCGGATGTTAAGCGATAGCGTCATCCGTGCCTACAGATCACTAGAAATCTCCTGATTTCTAAAAAAATACATGTTGGTTAGAATAGGGTAGTTCCCGTGAAACCTTGATTCGCATTAAATCATTCCTATTAATTTATACACGCTCTAATTTCAAAGGCGCCGTATGCCCTGCATTCCACTGACATATGTACAGGTTTTTATCCTCATCTACACATACATCATGACCGTGAAGAATGGGTTGAGTAGGAAGCTGATAAGAAGCTTGAAGCTCACCTTTTTTATAAGTTGGAGCCGTACCACCTGGGTTGGAAACCACTTTGTCATCTTCCAGAATAGTCACAAAACCAGTGTGTTTTTTCCAGTTATGACCGCTTCCATCTTCAGGTCTAGACCAACAAACGCCAGCATATAAATTGTTTTCATCAAACACTGCACGACAAATGTACATGTTGGTGAGGTGAAGTTTTTTGACGAATTTTCCATCCAAAGTAAACCACTTGTACATATTTTCACTTCTTGACGAACAGCATAAAAGTGGCTGATTAGGATCACGTAAATCTAGCGTCACCCCATGAGCATTCATCAAATTGTAGTTCTTATCCTTGTTTTTATGCCCGCCCCATTTTCTGATAAATTGTCCTTTGGCATCATAATGTAAAATGTAGTCTTTACCGTAGCCATCTGCCACATAAATATCACCGTTGGGTGCGATGGCAACTTCAGTGGGGCAGAATAAATCACCGGGTTCGTATGCACCTACTGTTTGAGGGTGGCCGATATCAAAAACGACTCTACCATCTAATGTTGTTTTAGAGACTCTACCGTTGTGATGCACCCACTTTCCGCTTTTATCCAAGAACCAACCTGAATCTGTCAAATAAAGGAAATCTTCTTCCCCTTCTTTGCTCAAAGTCAGACCATGACCACCCGGATAGGCAGTGCCCCAGTAATCTAAAAGCTTACCCGATTTATCAAAAATCATGATGTTGTTGTCGGTATTATCACCAATCATGATCAATCTTCCTTTGCTGTCCATCACCATTTCATGGCAGTTAAGAATTGGGTTGCGGACACTGCTGATTTGTGCCCAATCTTTGTTGAGTTTATATTGATAATCACCATGCCCTAAAATGATTTCTGGAGCTGGTTTTTTCTTTAATATATTGAAACTATAAAGCGGAGAAGCCATAGCACCACCAAGAACGGCAATACTTGTGTTTTTTATAAATTGTCTTCTTGAGTTCATGGTAAATTAAGATAAAATATCGTTGACAACATTTCCATGAACATCAGTCAGTCTAAATCTTCGTCCTTGGAATTTATAAGTAAGTTTTTCATGGTCAATGCCCATAATGTGCATTAGGGTAGCATGGAAATCATGTACGTGAACAGGATCTTTTACAATATTGTAGCTGAAATCATCCGTCTCTCCGTAGCTCATTCCTGCTTTTACTCCGGCTCCTGCCATCCACATACTGAAGCATTTCGGGTGATGGTCTCTACCGTAGCTTTGAGGCGTTAATTTTCCTTGAGAATACACCGTTCTACCAAATTCACCACCCCAAATCACAAGCGTATCTTCCAGTAAACCTCTTTGTTTTAGGTCTTTCAAGAAAGCGGCGGTAGGCTGATCTGTCATCTCACATTGCTTTTTCATTCCCCAAGGAAGTCCAGCATGATGATCCCATCCTCGGTGGTACAATTGTATAAACTTCACATCTTTCTCTAAAAGTCTTCTAGCCATCAAACAGTTGGCGGCGTAAGTGCCTGGTGTTCTACTGTCTTTGCCATACATCTCAAAAACCTCATCCGGTTCGTCTGACATATCAGTCACTTCTGGAACGGAAGTTTGCATTCTGAAGGCCATTTCATATTGTGAAATTCGAGCATCCACTTCAGGATCACCATAAGCAGAATTCTGCACCTCATTCAATTCCTTCAAATAAGAAAGCATGTCTTTACGGTCCTCATGATGATAATTTTCAGGATTATTGAGGAACAAAACGGGGTCTTTTCCACTTCTAAACTGCACTCCTTGATGTTGAGTAGGCAGGAAGCCATTCCCCCATAACCTAGAGTAAAGGGGTTGGCCACCATTTCCGGAAGTTAAAACAATAAAATTAGGAAAGTTCTTATTATCAGAACCCAATCCATAACTCATCCATGATCCAATCGACGGACGCCCCGGTAATTGGTGTCCGGTTTGGAAGAAGGTAATGGCAGGGTCGTGGTTGATCTGTTCGGTGTACATGGATTTGATGATGCAGAGGTCATCGACCATTGAAGCCGTGTGCGGAAGCAATTCACTTACCCAAGTTCTACTCTCTCCATGTTGCTTGAATTTGAACTTGGAAGGAGCGATGGGAAGTGAAGATTGTTGTGCACTCATGGCAGTCAAACGTTGCCCTTGACGAACGGAAGAGGGAAGTTCTTTGCCAAACATATCTGTTAGTTTTGGCTTATAATCAAACGTCTCAAATTGTGAGGGGCCACCGCTTTGGAACAAATACACAACACGTTTCGCCTTTGGTAAAAAGTGGGGGAGACTTTGCGTTATTTCTTCTTGAATAGTCTTTTTTGGACTTCCAAAAACCTTTTCCAAACCCATCAATGAACCCAATGCAAATGCACCGATTCCCATGGAAGTGGTGGTGAGAAAGTGCCTTCTGTCCATTTTCTTTTCTACAGATTGAAGGTCTTTATTATTCGATCTGAATTTCTTTTTATTACACATAATGTTTATCGTCTGGTAATGGTAGCATCTGAGTTGAGAATCAAGCTGGCTACAATGGCATTGGCGGCCACTTTTGATGGATTTAATCGAGTATCCAAGGCTGATTCACCGGCGGAAAGCCAACCTTTTGTTTTCTCTGGTGAAGTCTCAAAACGCTGTATCTCTTTTGTTTGCACTTCTTTTAATAGTGCTAATTCTTGATTGGAAATAGCGCGACCTGTCAATTTGTAATAGACCGTTTGAATGCCTTCATCAATAAAATCACTCTTTGTAATTTCTTCCCCTAACTTTCTACAGGCTTCCAAGTAAGTCGGGTCGTTCATAAGTACTAATGCTTGAAGTGGCGTATTGGTTTTTTGTCTTTTGACAGCACATTCACTCCTCTCAGGCTGATCAAAAGTCGATTGCGTAGGATTGGGAACCGTCCTTTTCCAAAAGGTATATAAACTCCTTCGGTATAAATCATCACCGTGATCTTGCACATAAGTGCCACCGTTCATTTTCCATAATCCTTCAGGTTGATAAGGCTTCACACTTTTACCGCCTACTTTCGGTTTTAGTAAATTACTGGCTAGTAGTGCATTATCTCTCATCATCTCACTACTCAGTCTAAATTGAGGTCCTCTAGCCAAAAGTGTGTTGTAAGGGTCTTTTTCTCTTAATTCTGGTGAACAATGACTACTTTGTCTATAAGTGGCCGACATCACGATTTTCTTCTGAAGTGTTTTTACATCCCATCCACTTTCAATAAATTCCAATGCCAAATGATCCAAAAGTTTAGGGTGAGTGGGTAGTTTTCCTTGATTGCCAAAATCTCCTGTAGTTTCCACAATGCCAGTTCCAAAATAGTTTTGCCAATAGCGATTCACGGCTACTCTAGCAGGGAGTGGGTTACGAGGGTCTACGATCCATTTTGCCAGTCCTAATCTGTTTTTAGGAAGCTCTTTATCAAAAGGGAGGATTGCGTTGGGTGTATTAGGATATACTTTTTCGCCATGTTCGCTGTACACACCACGCTCTAAAATATAAGCTTGACGAGGCGTTTCCATTTCCTTCATCACCATTACCTCTTTCAAAGTGTCATAAGTATAATCCAATTCCTTTTTGGACTTGAGGTAATCATTTTTGGCCCATTGCACTTCCTTAGAAACCCTCTGTTTATAATGCTCTTTCAATAGCGTTTTCTCATCCGCTGATAAAGAAGAAACATTTTTAGCAAGCAGTGCTTTTGTATGTTGAGGGGCAAAAAGGTGTTGCACTTCCAAAGGCGTCAAGCAGGTATTGAACACATCTACTTCATCCACTTTAGCGTCTTTTAAACCAAACCCTCTCCAACGTGCCCCAACCTGTAAACCTGGCTCGATTGGAGTGGCATAGATCACGTCTTCATAATTATTGAAAATGATACTTTTAGTAAGGTTGTCTTTGGTGGTGTTCATCTCAGCGACTGTACCATCAACATATAAAGTCACGCCTTCTGCTTTGCTTTTTCCATCATAGGTCAATGTCAAATGCACCCATTGATCCCTTGGGAAATCGTCTTTTGTTTCCTGAATTATAGCATTTTCTGGGTAGGTATGCGCAAGCATTGTTTGCAGTTTATTATCCTTTAGATACAGCGTATAACCTTTTACAGAGTGAAGCATCACTGCTTTATTTTTATGGAAAATCACCCCTTCTTTTAGGCCTTCAGGAATGTTCACCCAAATACTAATCGAAAAAGGATCATTACGGTCAAATACACCAACAGGCTTCATGTCAATCCATGTGTCACCATTCAGTAAAATACCTTTCCCTTCTTTTCCTTCCGTATAATTTGCGACTTCATTTTTAGAAGTTTTACGAATCATTTTAGCCTTCTTGCCCGTGATGTCGTTCTTCAAATTGCCATTCAAAGAGAAATCAGCGACTTTATGTTTTCTAGCCGAAAGAGAAGCCGTGTGATAAGCTGAGGTATTGATCCACTGTTCCGCAGTACTTTCCGCTTTTTGCTCCGCCGATTTTACTTTTTCATCTTTTTGCTGACAGATTTTTTCTAAGTAAGCAATCACTTCTTCTTGTTCTTCCGTTGGCAATGTCATCGTAGGAACCGGAATATCGTTAGGGTCCCAAGAGATTTGACCGGTTTCATTGACATTATTAAAGAAGCTGTAGATCTCGTAATAATTTTTCTGAGTGATCGGGTCGTATTTATGATCATGACACCTCGCACAAGCGAAAGTCAAACCCATCATGCCTTGACCTACAACAGCAGTTCTATCCGCTACATATTCTACTCTAAACTCTTCATCTACAATACCACCTTCAGCATTTTGAGGGTGAAGTCGATTAAAGCCAGTTGCTAACACTTGATCTCTTGTTGGATTTGGCAGTAAATCACCTGCCAGCTGATAAATCAAGAAAGAATCATACGCCATATTATTATTGAAAGAGGCAATCACCCAATCTCTCCATGGACTCATATCTCTGTAGCGGTCCACTTGATAGCCGTGAGTATCAGCATAACGGGCAAGGTCCATCCAATCGGTCGCCATTTTTTCACCATAAGCTTCAGAAGCGATCAATCGGTCCACTTGCTTTTCATACGCATTCTCATCATTGTCATTCAGAAATGCATCAAGGTCTTGTTGAGTAGGAGGAAGTCCGGTAAGGTCAAGCGAAACTCTTCTGAGCAAAAGAGATTTTTCAGCTTCCACTGATGGTTTTAGTTTTTCCTGTTTTAACCTTTTATATACATAATCATCTATCTCATTCTGTCCCCAACCCTCTGCTTTTTCAACTTCTGATTTCGCCATAGGCACAAAAGACCAATGCGGTTTATATTCTGCACCGTCTTCAATCCATTTAATCAGCGTCGCTTTCTCTGTTGCTGTAAGACTAAGGTGAGATTCGGGAGTGGGCATGATCAATTCAGGATCTTCCGTTAAGATTCTTCTGACTGCTTCACTGCTTTTTGGACTACCCGGAACGATAGCATATTTACCTTTCGATTCTGTCAGTTCTTGCGTAGCCGTTGCATAACTATGTAATTGTAATCCGGCTACAATTTTTCCTTTATCCGGTCCATGACAAGCAAAGCATTTATCCGATAATATTGGTTTGATATCTTTATTAAAATCCAGTTCAGCCGGTAGTTCTTCATACGCTATTTCCACTTCTTGGGGTAAGTCCATTTTACAGGAGGATAGCAAGTAGAGCAATAGCAAAATAAATAAGCTATGAGATTTCATTCCATTAAAAAAGTTTGAGTGTGTGAGATAATTCTGACTCTAAATTTCATGAACAATTCCTCCTTCCCCTAAAAAATGACATAGACTCTATATAGACAAGTGTGAATTTTACATCAAAAAAATTGTAGACAAACCTTATTACAGGCATATTTAGGAGGGTTTTTCCAATAGACAATCCCAAAACTTCAATTTTTATGTATAGACAAATATTAATAGTACTCTTCTGTGTCATTTTTTCGACTTCAGTTTTTGCAAGCGATACTGATATTATCATTACCACGGATTTTTTAAAGGAAATATATGAAGATGATGATCTTATTTCTGCCGAAAAAGAATTGCTTGAATTTAGAAACGCAGGCGATGTAAGAGGGGAGATAAGAGCCTATTTAAAGTTAGGAGGACTTTATTGTAATAGGGTCAATTATCATAAAGCATACGAGTCGTATTGGGAAGCACTTTTTCTTTTGGATAAGGAGAATTACCCCATGCTGAAAGCTAAAGTGTACAGAGGTATGGGCATCTTGTATAGCTTGTTTGAAAGAAACGATTTAGCAGTGAAATATTATAAGCAAGCCTTGTCTATGAATAGAAAACTGGTAGAGAATGAAGTGATCCCTTTAGAGAATTTACGTCCTAATTATCACTCATTGATGGTGCATTATAGGTATGAGGGAGATGCTGAAAATACGCAACTTTATTATGACAGTTGTACTTCTATTCCAATGGAGGATAACGTTTCTAGAATTTTATTAGAAAGTGAAGAAACCTTTTTATCCTTACTGAAAGGAGAGCTTGTAGAAACGGGAAAATCCTTTAAAACATTGATGCCTCAATTGGAAGGTTTAGAAGGTAATGAATCTTATTTGGTGATTTTTTATTCCTCTTATGGAGATTACTTTTATAAAATACAGCACTACAAAGAGGCGATCGATTATTATAAGAAAGCTTTAAAAGTGGCGAAGTTAGAGAAAGCTCATTTGAATTTTACTCCATTACTTTATGAAAAATTGGTAGACACCTACAAAATGATTGGAGATTATCAGTCTGCATTAAAGTTTGCCACGGTGGGAAACAGCTTAAATCAATGGCTTTACAGTAGTAAAAGTGAAAGAAACAGGTCGTTATTTGAAATTTCAGATGAATATAAAAAGAGAGAACAGGCCCAACAATTAGAGATTGAACGACAAGAATTAGAAAATTATAAGCAGGAACAGAAGATTCTATGGTTAACTGTTGCCCTTCTATTTTTAATCATATTGGGGGTATTCTTTATGGTGAGAACAAGAGTGAAAACATTAAAACTGAAATATGCATTAGAGAAAGAAGCCATAGAGCAGAAACAAAAATTGCATGAAGAGAAAAATCAAGAAATTCTGTATGTCAAAAATAGTGAACTGACCAATACCACCCTTCAAATTATAGCCAAAGATGAATTATTGACTTCCATAAAAGGAAAGTTGAAAGATGTTTATAAAGAAACGAAATCAAAAGAAGTTCAAAAAGTAATGAATGCCATCAAACTCAATCAGGATCATAGTTGGCTCGAATTTGAAAATCGATTTACGTCTGTCAACCCTAGTTTTTTCTCTCAATTAAAAGAAAAACATCCTTCACTTACGAATTATGATTTGAAAATTTGTGCACTTATTAAACTTAATTTTTCTGGAAAGGAAATGGCGAGACTTTTAGGGATCTCTCCCGAAAGTGCGAATACTTCTCGTTATCGATTAAGGAAAAGATTGGGCTTGGTGAAAGGAGAAGACTTGGTGAATTACCTGGGGAATGTGGTGACAAACTCTAAGCAGACTGCTTAAACAGTTCGTAAACATAATTATCTTTTACTATAGTATGAAATTCCTCCTACTTTACCCTTCGAATAGAGACTAGTGCGACTGTGTATTGCAGTTGATGTATGACTGTTGCAGTGTAATGGTTATGCAGGTCATTTTACACAATTATTTCTAATCGCGAAGCATACCTAAATGCAAATTTTGGAAGTAGCAACTTTAAAATTTGCTTTGATACCACATAAAGAATGATGTGCAACTTAATAAGAGCATGTTTGAAGCATCCCTTTCAAAATATATATTCTAAACATGCTCTAAGTTGCATCCCAAATAATAAATTTTCCTAAAAACCCCAATCAATATCCTACTATCATTATATTTAAGAAATCTAAATGAAATGATTTTTTATGCCTGAGTTCATTAACCTCAGGTTATTTTACTAACTAAGACAATCTTTTTTTTAAATGAAACTGTATTATTATTCTTTATTATTAGCTACACTTTTTTTTGGATGTACTACCAACCAACAACTCGATCCAGTTGAACAAAAAGTAGAGGGTCTATTGTCTAAAATGACAATAGAAGAGAAAATTGGCCAAACGGCCTTAAGAGGAACCTCAAGCAGGGTAAAAGGTGACTTGCCAGAGTCCCTGAAAGAGGCAGTAAGGAAAGGCGAAATCGGTGCTTTTCTAAACATCATGAATACTGATTATGTAGATGAACTGCAAAGGATCGCCGTAGAAGAAAGTCCTAATAAGATTCCGCTGATTTTTGGCAGAGATGTAATTCATGGGTTCAAGACAATGTTCCCTATTCCATTGGCTGTTGCAGCAACTTGGGACCCTAAACAAGCAGAAATCACAGGTCAGGTTTCCGCTTTTGAAGGGACATCTTCAGGGGTAAATTGGACTTTTGCTCCCATGCTGGATATTGCTAGAGATAGCCGATGGGGGAGGATTGCCGAGTCACCAGGAGAGGATCCATTATTAGGAAGTTTGATGGGTGCCGCTTATGTAAAAGGTTTTCAGGGAGATGATTTGACGAGCAAGACGAGTATGATTGCCTGTGCAAAGCACTTTTTAGGTTATGGTGCGGCTATTGGAGGGCGTGATTACAATACGGCGATTATTCACGATCCGTTATTGTATAATGTCTACATTCCTCCATTTAAGGCTGCAATTGCTGAAAATGTTCAAACTTTTATGTCTTCTTTCAATGAGTTGAATGGTGTTCCGGCTTCAGGAGATAAAAAAATCATGATGGACTTATTGAGAGGGAAAATGAATTTCAATGGCTTTGTGGTCAGTGATTGGAATTCTGTAACGGAGATGATTCCTCATGGCTATGCTAAAGATGAAAAGCATGCTGCTGAATTGGGAACAAATGCAGGTGTTGATATGGAAATGACCAGCCAATCTTATGAAAAGCACATTAAGGCATTGCTCGATGAAGGGAAACTTTCAATGGATCAACTTGATTTTCTAGTGAAAAATATTCTTAGGGTAAAGATCAGAATGGGGCTATTTGAGACACCTTTTAGAGATAAAAAACACGATGGTAAGCTGTATGCTGAAGATCATTTAGAGAAGGCTAAAATAGCTTCCGCGAAAAGTATTGTTCTTTTAAAAAATGAAAATCAAGTTTTACCGCTTACTAAAAACAAAAAAGTGGCTTTGATTGGACCATTAGCAGACGCGCCTTTGGATCAAATGGGAACATGGTCATTTGATGGAGAAAAAGAGCATTCACAGACTCCTTTTTCCGCTTTGAAAGATCATGTGATTGGTTTTGAAAAGACACTTGATTATAGTAGAGATAAAAACAAACAGTCGTTTAGTAAAGCTATTACATTAGCAAAAAAAGCGGATGTTATTTTATTTGTAGGGGGTGAAGAAGCCATCCTTTCTGGAGAGGCTCACAGTAGAGCAGAGATTGACCTTCCAGGTGCACAAGAAGATTTGATCCTTGAATTAGCCAAATTAGGAAAACCAATTGTGTTGACGATCATGGCAGGACGTCCGATTACAATTGGGAAAATCAAAGATAAACTAGATGGTATAGTGATGGCTTGGCATGGCGGTACTATGGCAGGTCCAGCATTGAAAGAGGTGCTTTATGCAGAGATGCAACCAGAGGGACGTTTGCCTGTGACATGGCCAAAAACTTCAGGACAATTGCCTTATTACTATAACCACAAGAATACAGGAAGACCTGCAATGGAAGAAAAGTTTGTTTCTATGTATGATATTCCTGTAGGTGCTTGGCAAAGTTCGTTGGGTAATGAATCACATTATTTAGACGCAGGTTATCTTCCGGAATATCCATTTGGTTATGGGCTTTCTTACTCAACAATTGAATATTCAGAGACAAAAATATCTTCAACTCAATTAAAGGAAGGCGAAGAATTGACAGTGGAGGTAACTGTTACAAACAAAGGTGAGTATGATGCAGTAGAAACCGTTCAACTTTATGTTCAAGATGTTATCGGTTCCATTACACGACCAGTAAGAGAATTGAAGGACTATCAAAAAATTCAATTGAAAAAAGGAGAACAAAAGAAAGTGACTTTCAAACTCCACACTGATCAATTGAAATTTTATAATAGAGATTTGGAACATGTATTAGAGAAGGGTGATTTTAATATTTGGCTGGCACCAAATGCATTAGCGTCAAAACCTGTTTCTTTTGAGTTGTTATAATACTCAATTGTAATAAACAATACTCCCGACTTCAAACCCAAAACTTAGGGCTTGAAGTCGGGATTTTTTATTATTTGATAATTACTTTTTTGGTAAATTGTTCTGTTTGTGTAGTGATATTGATGATATAAATACCATTTGTCAATCCCTTCACATCAACAGAGTGTTGGCCTCCATTAAAAGTATCCACCTTAACAATTCTTCCTTGAAGATCGATAATTTCCACTTCTGAGGTGTTGCCGTTATGATCAGGAACTCTGATGAAAACTTGATGGTTTGTAATTGGGTTAGGATAAACTAAAACAGTAGTTGAAGCATCATCAGCTAGTAATGCTCTACTGTTTGAAGTAGAAGATTGCCAAGCCGCCCAATTATTAAAGTTGTAACCCCCGCTTACTGTTTCCCATCTAATAATATGCTTTCCTGCAGTAAGGTTGATATTTCTGATATGTAATGTTTGGAACGTTTGCCAGCTACCAGTATTCGGTACACTGAGATTACCTGTTACATCCACACCATCAACATTAAGCTTGAACTTACCATTTGTAGAAGGACTTGCAACTCTTGGGAAAAAGTCATAATTATCAGTTGTACTTACGTTAACAGTATATTCCAACCATTCAGAAGCATCCATCCAACCAATATTAAATCCTCCTCCTGTATCGGAACAAGTCTCTATATCTACTCCATCAGTACGGTATTTGCCACCTTGATTAGTAGCGTTGCTATCATGATAAGCAACACCTTCACCACCTGTGTCATAATTTTCAGCCTCCACTTTTCCAGGAAGCTTATGAGGTGTTCCTCCATAAGGATCTTGAATAACAGGTGGAACAACATTAATATTATTGACTTGATCAGAACCTATATTAGATGTCCAATTTGTACCAACAGGACGGATACTTGCTTTCACAATATAACCGCTTCCTGTGGCAGGAGCATTGTTAAGATTAATTGTCAGTGACTCCGTTTTACTTCCAGCACTAACTGTTTTTACTGCTTGACCTAACCATGAATTAGCCGACCAAAATTCTGCCACAATATCTCTGTTAGAATTAGCAGTATAAGATAATGAAACTTTCACCTGATTCGCACTTTCCACACTTGATGTTGGTGTAACAATTTTTACAGATTCATTTTCAACCACAGCTTGATCATATTTCTTTACTTCCAAAATCATAGAACTAATATGTCCTCCACCATCAGGAAACGTAACTGAAACTGTGTTAGAAGCTTGTAAAAGACTAATATCAAAAGGTATTTCGATCACACCGAAGAAATCTTTACGGTTAGCTTGATCGTATCCTTTCCAATTATTCGGAACAGCCACTGTAGTACCATTGATTTTTACAATTGGTTTCTTAGATCGGTCATGTTTTCTACCTATACCTAATTGAATGGATGCAAGCCCCGTTCCCGTTTGAACGCCACTGAAGCTAAAGTTAATAGCAGTATTTGCATTGATGGCTTGAAGATGTTTGCTTGTGTAATATTTGTGGTCGCGAATAGTATTATCAAAGCTGATAGCACTTGAGAATTTGTATTCTAAAACAACAGTCTCACCTGCAATTAAAGTAAGAGCACTAGGAGCAGCTCCAGATGTGGAAATATTCATATTCGGTGCTGAATTACTGTAGATCTTCAATGATTTTTTAGTAACACTTTGCAATCCACCTAAACCATTGACAAAATCTAAAGCCACATTTTGATTGGCATCATCAAGGTTATTCAAAGCTACATACAACATATTTCCGCTGGCAAAACCTTGAATTTGAACATCAGGATTGTCAGTTGTTACATGTACTCTATTACCTTTCACCTTTTTCCATAGCTCATAGAAATGAATTTTTGGAGAATATTTCCAACCAGCCACGGTAGGTTGCCCTATATTAGTTGGGATAAATAAAGCCGCACCATAAGGCTGATAGTTGTTGCCGGGTGTAAGATGCCAAGTTGATTTATCCGTAATGAATGGAATAGAGATTTCAATCTTATTTTCACGGTCTAAAAGATTAAAAAGCATATGGTTGATACCTCTTACCGTTTGAATACTTTCAATATCCGAATAGTTATCACCATAACCGCTTGCGATAGCTCCATATTCTGTAATTGCATGAGGTTTTACAGTGCCCCATTTAGCATGAGAGTAAGTCTCAATCAAATCCAGGATAGCTTCTGAATTACTGCCCGAACGCTGATTGTTTTGGCCCGTTACGTTTACACCGTCATAAAGGTGAGTTGAAAAAGCATCCATGTCTGCTCCAGCAATATCCATGAACATCTTCTGGTTTTCATCCCAATGTGAAAAATTATTCAGTTCCATAGAAGGCCAGGCTGAAGAATATCCAATGATTTTCATTTTAGCTAAAGCAGGCGTATCATGGATTTTCTTACCGATAGCAGCAAAAACTTTTGCCATTTGTAATTTAATACGGTCCTCTTCGGCCAAGTTCCATCCACCAGAATAGTAATCATTTGCATGAACAAAAGGTTCATTCATGGGCTCAAAATACTCAGGCCTTTCGCTGTCACTTACATAATCTTTATAGTACTCTGCCGCCCAATTGGCTGCAGCGGTAGCATTCAACCCATCTTTGAAAAGATTATATGGGTGTTCAGTGGCCACAAAGCGAGTGACATTTTTAAGATTGTTGTTTCCTGATTTGTCTCCAGGGTAAGTGCCAACAGCATTTCCTTTGCTTTTAGAATAGGAATAAGGTCCCCAAAAACCACGGCTCGGATAAGCGTTGTAGTCATTGTAGAATTTATTCAATTCGCTGTCTTTCCAATTGGAATGTAAATTGAAAAACTTGCTTCGGTCGAGGCTAGATACTCCACCGATGTACCTTCGGACTTTGTGGTTGATTGTCGCAGTAGTCTGTGCAGTTACATCATTGACTAACAGACTTAAAAGGAGAGATGCCAGTAGTGTTGTCGTAAAAACTGGTTGTTTGAAATAATATTTAATCATAAGTATTTATTGGTAGTTAATCATCGCAGAACAAAGGAGTTCTGCTAAAGTTTATAATGCCAATCTACTTTTACAGAGATGGAAGGAGGTTCAAAAAATTTTTGAAATAAGTGGGGGGAATTTTTTATTTGTTAATCTTACACTAATTGAAAAGTTTCACTTTGGAAAAATTACCCCCTTAAGTTAGAATAGTTTTTTACTTAAAATCTTACAAAAGCCCTCTAAATTGCTTCAGAAATGAATGATCAACCTTACTTCTAACAATCACTTCACGAATTATGAAATCAAAATTCTATTTAGTAGGTATAATAATTTTATACTTCTCAATTGGAGCACTTCAGGCACAGAATTTAACAATTCCACCCAAAAATTATGTTGACACTGTTGATGTAAGTCTGTCAGTTCAAAGGGCCAATAACAAATTTCCACTTTCAGATCAAAACAACAAAGGTGAATGGAAATTATTGAAGAAATATTCTGATGAGTTTGATAAACCAAAAATCAATGAGAAGATTTGGTATCCCAATAATCCTAAGTGGAAAGGAAGAAAGCCAACTTATTTTCATGGATCAAATGTAGTATTAGAAAATGGTGAGGCAGTTTTCCGTGTGAATAAACACAATGAAGAAATTCCAGAAGGTTATACACATACAGCAGGTTTCATAAAAAGTAAAAACAAATTCTTGTATGGTTACTTTGAGGCAGAAATGAAATTAATGGATGCGCCTTGGGTTTCTGGTTTTTGGATGACAAATGTCAGCAAAGATTGGTGGACAGAAATAGATATTTGTGAAAACGCTCCAGGACTATCTTACAATAGAAATGATTTGAATTCAAATATCCATGTTTTCAGAGCACCTGAAGATCAGGGTAATGTAAAAGAGCATTTCTCAAGAACTAAAAAATATTACATTCCTGTAGAATTACAAAAAGATTATCATGTTTGGGGCTTGGAATGGACAGAAGAATACATTCGATTCTACATCGATGGTATCTTATTTAGAGAAGCAAAAAACACACATTGGCATCAGCCCCTTGAAGTGAATTTTAACAACGAATCGAATAAATGGTTTGGAGCCCTTCCTGATGATAACAGACTAGATGGGGAATTTCATGTGAAATATTTCAGAGTTTGGGAGAAAAGGAATGCTTCAAATGGAAAGTAACAACCTTATTAAACAAATGAAACTAAAACTAATTTTACTAATCTGTAGTTTATTTTTTCATCAACTACACGCACAGGAAATCTCAGGTGAATTAAAAGAGTGGCATACTGTAACACTCATTTTTGACGGCCCTGAAACGTACGAACAAGATCCTACAAACCCGTTTCTTGACTACCGGCTCGATGTCACTTTTACAAATGGCGAAGAGCAATTTGTAATACCAGGTTTTTATGCGGCAGATGGTAATGCTGCAGAGTCAAGTGCAGACAAAGGGAATAAGTGGAAAGTACGCTTTGCTCCCAACAAAACAGGTCAGTGGTCTTACAAAGCATCTTTTGTCAAAGGGAAGAATGTTGCCGTTGCAGATGATATTTCAAAAGCAGAAAAATTATCGGCAGATGGTACATCGGGAACCTTTGATGTCCTCGCTACTGATAAAACCGGTTTGGATCTCAGAGGGAAAGGTAGATTGAAGCCATCAGATACGCATTATCTTCAATTTGAAGGAAATAAAGAATACTTTATCAAAGGTGGTGCTAATAGTCCAGAGGATTTGTTGGGTTATCATGAATTTGACGGAACTCCAAAGAAACATAAGTTTGAAAGCCACATTCCAGAATGGAAAGAAGGTGATTTAACTTGGAAAAATGGTAAAGGAAAAGGAATAGTAGGAGGTATGAACTACCTTTCTTCTACTGGTATTAATACTGTTTATTTCCTTACGATGAATGTAATGGGTGACGGTAAAAATGTGTGGCCTTGGACAGAAGAACATGAGCGTTATCGTTTCGATGTAAGTAAACTAGAGCAATGGGAATTACTATTTTCTCATATGGATCAAGTGGGTTTGGTAAAACATGTGATCACTCAGGAAACTGAAAATGAAAACCTTTTGGATATTGGTCACACAGGTATTCAGAGAAAGTTGTATTACAGAGAACTAGTCGCACGATTTGCACATCACCCAGGTATCATTTGGAACATGGGAGAAGAAAGTGGTATTACAACTTGGTCTCCGGTTGGTCAGACTAACAAAATGAGGATTGCAATGATTGAATACATGAAAGCATTGGACCCTTATGGCAATATGGTAGACATTCATACTTTACCTAATAAGAAAGACCATGAAAATACCGTAAAGCCATTATTAGGAAATCAATCATTGGACGGTATTTCATTCCAAATTCACAACCTTCACCATACTTATGAAACTACTCTGCATTGGAGAAATGAATCAGAAAAGGCAGGGAAAAAATGGGTGATTTGGCTAGATGAAATTGGCCCAGCAAAAGCAGGTGTATTACCAGATAATTATCCAGCACAGCAGGATACAGTAAGAAAAGATGTGATTTGGGCTAACCTCATGGCTGGGGGTGGTGGAATAGAACACTACTTCGGTTATAAATATCCTCACAATGACCTTAACTGTGAAGATTGGCATACTAGAGATCGTATTTGGAAGATGACATACGTAGCCACAGATTTCTTCCAGAAGTATCTGCCATTTACAGAGATGAAGGCCGATAATACATTGGCAGATGTGAAAGACAGTTATACTTTTGCGAAAGAAGGTGATACGTATTGTGTCTATTTGAAAGAAGGAGGACAGCCTACATTGAATTTGGAAGGACAATCCGGTAAGTTCAGTGTGCATTGGCATAATCCAAGAAGTGGAGGGAACTTAATCAAAACCAAAATTAAAACAGTCAATGCAGGTAGTAAGGTAGCATTAGGCCCTTCACCAACATTGAATGAAGATTGGGTAGTTTTAGTTCGAAAATTATAATCATAGTCTCTTCCGTTATCTTAATTATTGGATCTCTGTAGTAGGGTAGCCTGCTACGCAAATGATACGCCTGCTAGTACTTAAATGAACAAGCACAAAAAAACAGCCTTTCAAACTAAAAATCTGAAAGGCTGTTTCTATTTATAACATCAAATAATTTACCAATCTATAGGGAAATAATCCTTCAAGAATTTACCCGACCAATGTTTTCCTGTATTAATACCGTCAATCAATGGATCTAAAACCCTAGCGGCACCATCCACAATATCCAAAGGAGGTTGGAAATCATGAACTTCTTGTTTCTTTGCAGAAATATGAGCAGGATCTTCATCCGTCACCCAACCCGTATCTACAGCATTCATATAAATACCATCCTTAGCAAGTGTGCCTGCAGAAGTATGCGTCAACATATTTAATGCAGCCTTTGCCATATTTGTATGAGGGTGTCTGTCTTCTTTATGGAAACGGTGGAATTTACCTTCCATCGCAGAAACGTTGATAATATGCTTTTTCCCAGTACTATCATTCTGCATCAACTTCGATAAACGGTTACAAAGCACAAAAGGAGCAATAGAGTTCACCAATTGTACTTCCACCATTTCAGGAGTTTCAATTTCACCAATTCTCAAACGCCAGCTGTTTGTTTTTCGAAGATCGACCTGTTGTAAATCCACATCAAGTTTCCCTTCTGGGAACACCTCTTTTGTTTGGATAGAATTATCAAAACTATAAGGGATCTGAGATAACTTAGCTGATGCTCTAATACCAATGCCAGCTTCAGTTGTACTCCACTTTACAGGAAGTCTCCTATTTTTAGCACTAGAACTTCCATCAGAAAGTTCGCCCAACTGTTCTAAACAGTAATGATGTTCTGATAAAAGATGTTGCGTATCGCTATCCAAAGCAGCAAAAGGCTTCTCTTCATCCTCCATCATATGAGCATAAAACCCAGAAGGACGTCTTACGGTTTGAGCGGCATTATTAATTAGAATATCCAATCGACCATATTTCTGCTCAATGTAGTTACAGAAAATTTCAACACTTGGAATATGTCTTAAATCTAAGCCATGGATCTTTAAACGATCTTTCCAAATATGGTAATCTTCCTCTTTAGAAAAACGTTTGGCAGAGTCCACTGGGAAACGCGTGGTTGCCACTACGGTAGCACCTGAACGAAGAAGGATTAATGTAATATGATAACCAATCTTCAATCTTGATCCTGTGACTACGGCAATCTGACCTGTTAAATCAGCTTCCTGGAAACGTTTTGCGTAATTGAAGTCGCCACATTCAGGACACATTTGATCATAGAAGTGATGCAATTGTGTATATTCCTTCTTACAAACATAGCAGTTTCTAGGTGATTCCAATTCAGGCATCTCTGTTGGGATATCCTGATCCTCCAAGATTTTTGGAGCAATGAAAATATGATTTTCTCTAGCACTTCTAATTCCTGTGAATTTTCTAGAGTGTTTATCTTTTTCCTGTTGCTTACGCTTTGCTGCGCGCTTTTTATCCTTTCTTCTGTTATCGAATTCCTCACGGTTTGGACGAGTCAAACGTCCTGCCGCCTTCATCAGCGCAATACGCTTTTCTTCAGGTAATTCATATAACATATTGGTATTTTCAAGAATATCTTCTAAAATAGAAGTACACTTTTCAACCTCTTCAAGACTTATTTTTTTCTTCTCTTCCTCCATAATGCTTCACTACATAAAAAACATCGCCAAATATAAGGATTTCCGCCCAATAATAAGCCTCATTTTCAACTTAGACTCAAAAGATAAGTAAACTACAAGCCCAGTTAAAAAGAAGAATGGAAAAGAATTTTGAAAATTTTTTACAACAATAATTATTAGTGGTCTGCAGTTTAGGTTACAGACTATTCAATTTATACATTAAAGATGTTTTGACAACATTCCATTCTGTATTCAAAATCGAGAAAACAACGGTATCACGTAGGTTGCCCGTTTTATCAATCGTATGATTTCTAAGAATACCATCTTGTTTTGCTCCTAAATTGGCAATGGCTCTTCTAGATTTCTGATTATGGAAATGAGTTCTAAACTCCACAGCAACACAACCTAAGATTTCAAAAGCGTACTGAAGCAGTAAATATTTACATTCCGTATTAACGGCGGTTCTCTGAAAAGATTTTGCGTACCATGTGTAACCAATTTCTACTCTTTTTACCTTTGAATTGGCATTAAGAAAGCGTGTGGAACCAATCACTTTTTGAGTTTCATTGTGAAAAACAGCAAAAGGAAGGCTTGTGTCATTATTAAATTGTTGGAATGCTGTTGAAATATAATCTTCTATATCACTTTCAGAAGGAACACTGGTGTACCATAATCCCCATAAATTACCGTCTTTAGCGGCTTCAATTAATTCATCTTGATGCGTACTACTAAGAGGTATAAGTGTTACTGTATTTCCTTGAAGAGTAGTTTCATTTAGCCATTTGAAGTCCATCATCTATATCGTTTGGTTCAAAGTGAAAATTAAGTAAATGATGGAATAAAAACGAGAAAATTTAGCGAAGGTTGGTGGTTATAGATATGATTTAATGGTGAATCCGCCTAATTTTCTCGTTTGCATAGTGTTTATAATTAAGCTTTACCTAAAAAACTCAATTGTTGAATACTAGAGGCAATATGCCCAGATCTGACAAGCATTGTTTTGGCTTTTTTTAAAATCGTTTTCACAGTGTCAGTTGGTCTGCAAATTACGGAGAGTATTCCTTCGTTTTTCGATACGGTGTATTTTACTTTAGCAATCATGGTTGTGTGTTATTTATTGATATTAGCATGTTTGGAATATTTCTCTAACTAAGAGAAAAAATTGTTTCAAAAATGCTCTAATATTGGATTAGAAGTTTCAAATTTTGAATTCCTAATTTTAGAAATTTTGAACTTTAAAAGTTCAGGGTGTTGATAGGTTATTATACTATCAATATACGAAATTAATAGCAGTATAACGATGACTAAAATCTCTTCATAGTTGTTATTACATTATTTCATTTCAGTGGTAATATGCTTATATATAATGATTTGTAATTTAAAAGAGTGACATTTTCTTACAATTGATATTATCTCATATAAAGGATATTATTAATCACTAAATTTGAAAAAAATGGAGGACCTATTGGATCTGTATACAGTCTCTACGGTAGGAGGGGAAGCAATAAAAACATTAGTAATGACAATCGGTGCACTATGGGTTTTGAGAAGACAAAAGAAGGAAAAGCAGAACCTATTAGAGTAATTGAAGATGAATATATAAGAGATGTTTCAAACATACTCTAAAGAAACTTAATTGTTAAGGGTATTACATAAAAGGGGTAATATGATTTTTTTAGCTGTTTTTGATACTTATTTTTTTAACTAGAAAGCACAAAGGCTGGAATTAAATTTCAGTCTTTTTTCATAAAAAAAAGACTGCTTTCCAAAAAAAACAGTCTTTCTTAATGCGAAAACAAGATTTCCCTAGGTGTCTTTGTAAAAGCGACTATTGAATCAAATCAGATTCAATTAAATTTCGGATATAATCCGACACTTTCATGCTTTTTTTCTTTGCTTGTTCTTCCAGTGCAGCGTATTCATCTTCTGACATTCTGAAAGTAACAATCTTGTTAGAACCTCCCGTTTTTCGAGGCTTTCTCCCACGATGTTGGATAGCAATGCGATATTCTTCAAGAAAATCTCTTGTTGATAATGCATAAGGTTTAACCCCGTCCACGTAAATCATTGAACCTTCCTCAGAGCCTTTCCATGAAGCTTTTCTTTTTGATGTGAAACTTTGGAAGAAAGCCTTCCTAGTTTCAAAGCTTTTTGTTTCACTGGCAGGCACGTCTTTCATAAACTCTTTCATAGATTTATTAGACTCTTTGGCCTGTTTATCGACTTCTTCAAAAGGTTTTTTGTAGTAAATGTACTTTGCCATATGAGATATATTCGTATTACGTTATATACAAATAGATAATTTCTTTTTGCAATTCCAACTATTCAGCAAAAAATTCTGTGAATACATAAAAAAAAGTTTAATATTCATATCTTCACCTTAAATTATTTCAATAATTCTATACTTTTTATAGCTTCGTAACACACAATAATCGAACGGTAATTTTTATGAATACAACTTCATTTTTCTTTTATGATTATGAGACTTTTGGTAAAGATCCCAAAAAAGACAAAATCGCTCAATTTGCTGGAATTAGAACTGATTTATCTTTTAACCCAATAGGGGACCCAATTGTTTTATACTGCAAACCTTCAAAAGATTTTTTGCCTGACCCTGAAGCATGTTTAGTGACAGGTATTACACCTCAAATTGCTGAAGCTCAAGGTGTCAGTGAATATGAATTCATGGCAAGAATCAAAAATGAGTTGGGATTAAAGGGAACTTGTCATATTGGTTACAATAACGTTCGTTTTGATGATGAGTTTTCTCGTTTCGGGTTTTATAAAAACTTCATTGACCCTTACTCACACGAGTGGGCGGATCAGAATTCAAGATTGGATTTATTGGATATTATAAGGATGACATATGCATTGCGTCCTGAAGGAATTCAATGGCCTAAAAATGAGGACGGTTCCATCAACCTAAAACTTGAAAATTTATCTAAAGTAAACGGTATAGAACATGAAAACGCACACGATGCTTTGGCAGATGTGTGGGCTACTATACATATGGCTAAATTGGTAGAGAAAGTAAATCCCAAACTATTTAAATATGCCTTTGGCTTAAGAGATAAAAAAGTGACTCAAAAAATGGTTGAGGAGAGTATAGATACTATTTCTCCAATTCTTTACATCACGCCTTTCGTTCCTCTAGTCAATGGACATTTATCTTTTTTTGTGCCTTTATCAAAGGATTTAAAAAATAATAACGCGTACAACGGTGTAGATGTATCTACTTCACCATTAGTACTGAAAGAACTGTCTGCTGATGAAATTCGAGACAAGCTGTATGAAAAGTCCAACGGAGATGAAAAAGTAATAAACAGACCTGGATTAAGACAGGTAGTTATCAATAAATCTTCCATGTTTGTGACGCCAAAAACGTTAAATCCACAAAGAGCTCAATCTTTAGGAATTGATTTGGAAAAAATCAAAAAGCATCAGCAAGAGTTAGAAAAAATAATACAGGAGGATTCTTCGTTTATCAAAAAAATCAATGAGGTTTACAACACACCTTATCCAACAAATGAGGATGTTGATGGGCAACTTTATGAAGGTTTTATCGGTGGGGATGATAAGAGGCTGGGCGATCGAATTACATCAATGGGAAAAACAGATCCAAGAAATCTTTCCTTGGAATATTTTCCATTCAGGGACGATCGCTTGAAAGAATTACTTTTCAGATACAAAGGTCGTAATTTTTACGATGCTTTGGAAGCAGATGAACTGAAGGTTTTTAAATCTTACTGTAGAGCAAAAGTGATCGACGGTTTTGGAGGAGGAACGCCAATGTCAGAATATGTTGAGAAAGTATCAGACATGCTCAATGCTTCCGAAAGTAATAGAGATAAAGGCATTTTAACTTCACTTTTGAAATACGCTGAACTATTAGAAAAAGAAATAAGCAAATAATGAAATATTTTTACCTCAGTCTCATTTTAGTTTTCCTTTTTTCACTAGAAAACGTAAATGCTCAAGTTTTTAAATTTGAGAAGCCTAAACCATCAGAAAAAATAACAACAAAAGTTCTTCCTAATGGGAATAAAAATACAAGATGGAAGCAAGTTATTTTTAAAGAATCAAAAGTATCCAAATCCAATAGCTTGATTACTGATGCATTAATGGTTGATTTTGGAGTTATTGATGGAAAATCAAAAGAAGTGAACTTATTCTGTACTGGTGGGTTTTCTGATGCTGAGGTGGAGGTATTTTATGTAGGCAATACGGATTTTTTCTCTATAGATATAGATACAGTACAAAATGTTTGGCAAAAGTTTCATGAAACTAAGTTTATAAAAAGGCCATTAAAAGACTTGAAAGTCAAAATAAGAGCAAAGAATTTAGAAAAGGGGCAACATAAAGCTTTCCTTGCTTTTAGAATAGATAAGCAACTTTATCGAGTGGCATTAAAGTCAAAAACAAAGAATGCTGTATTAAGTGATAGGGAAGATGTGAACTTGAATTTGGGACTTGTCGAAGCAGATTCAACAGGATTTACTGATTTTAGTTTTACAACTTTAGGCGAATTACCTCTAGAAGTACAGTATTCTGGAGATCATGACGCTTTTATTTTCATGATTGAAGGAGATACTATAAAGGAAAACGTAAAACAAACATTCGTTCCTTCTTCAGATAGCCTTGTACTTTCATTTTTTCCTATTGCCACTATATTGGGTGATAAATATGGAGAACTGATTCTAAAAAATAATTATGTTGAGCAACACATTTTTATCACAAGTAGAGTATCTAAAATTAGAGGAGAGATCTTCTGGAAAGATACTACAGCAGTACTTTCAGATAATATTACATTTGCTAAAGAAAAATTATATTCACCATTAGACACAATTTGGTTGAATGCCTCCTTTTATAATGATAGTGATTATGATACTTTATTCACTATAGATTCTTTGATTGATATTCAATTACCACCAAGTTTAAAGTATCAGTGGAATGCAAAAAACATACAACCTCGATCTGCGGATGCCATACAAATTCCATTGACTTTGGTAAAATCATATGATTTGTCTAAAGATCTAAAAGGAGAGATCACCGTAACAGTAAAAGAGGACTCTTCTTCCACATCACATAAATTTGAATACAAGCCATTTGAAAAGTTGATGAAGGAAGTTCAGAATAATATACCAGAGAAATTACAGTTTACATCACACAAAGATACCTTCGAGATAAAGGTTCCGTTTTTGAATACAGGAAAAAATGCAGTATATCCTTCACCCAAAACCTTTATTAATGAGCTTCAAGTTCCAAAAGGCATACAAATGTATTATGGTACACCAAGAGTTCGTCCTTGGCAGAAAGGGTATGTATCTATTTATTTGACACCTTATGATTCTATTAATTTTCATAAGACCAAGGTAGATACCCTTTCATTAAATATATATGGAACAAACACGACTACAAGTATTGAATTAATTCAACAGCCTTGGACAGAAATTCTAAAGGATTACCTAATGGAAATTGTCTTAGGGATTGTATTAATTATACTTATTGTTTTAGGTATTCTATCTCCAAGAATTATTAGTCTCGTAAAATCTAAATATGCTGACTATAAAAAAGAGGTGGCATTAAAGCATAAAAAAGAATTGTATCAAGAAATGGAAGACCTTATGAAAGAGTCCTCTTTAGAAGATGTGTCCTTTAAAGAAGGCCTAACCTTTTTGAAAAAGGAATTAGATAAAAACGAATAGTGAACACCCATTTGGTAGTTCTTTAAAAGCACTTTATGTTTTCTTGAAAAAAGATTCATAAAGTGTTTTTTGTGTATCTCTTTGATGATTAGGTATTTAATGAAGAATAAAAATGAAGAATCTATGAACTTAACGTGCATTTAGAAATTACTTTCACCTAAAGTTTGGAAATCTAAATCTTCGCCTTACCTTTGCATCCGTCTTCAGAAGGAAGGTACTGAAAAAAACACGTAGGGGTTATCCTATGTGATAACCCGATTCAGGGTGATTGATATAATGAAAAGGTATTTGATTCAGTTGAAAATCAGCAATGCAAATTAAGTTTCTA